>JBDWAQ010000005.1:0-1982427 GCA_039978835.1 Parasphingorhabdus sp. | reverse complement strand
ATTTCTGAATCATTCATTTCGCATGATTTTGCGTAACAAATACACAAACAACTGGCAAGCGATCATCAGGTTCCGATGTTTCAGTGCGGTACCGTTCGAATTTGGGCTTCCGGCTGTTTTCTAATGTCCGCTTTCGGGATATTGCGGTCACAAGCCTAAAGTCTGCTTGGGGCGCAAAAGCGGACGCTAGGAGTTCAAATGCAGCCCTTCCGCTTACGACCCATTTGCAGACATTACGAAAGCATGGCAAAACACCACAATGCCAAAGCCGACTGTAGTTTCACTCCTTTCTATGACGATTGTTGCCACTACACTCGGTTGTGGTAGAGTGCCTGAACGATCAATGGTCGGCATTGAGTATGAGTATGTTGAACCGAATTGGGAGAAATTTCGGTCGGTTTCATTTGAACAGCGCGCAGTAGAAGCGCCTTCGGGCTACAGGCCTGTTGAAGGTCGTTTTGTGTTTGCCGATCTTAAGTATGAAAGCGACCAAAGTCTTTCCAAGCGGCTTGTTGGCGCTCTTTCTTCTAGGATCGGCTTTGTCGACCGACACCATGACAGATGGCAGTACTACTCAGCAGACGACGACCCGATGCGGCGCATCACCCTTTTCGCTCGACCTGAACCCTGGGGCTCAGCCTTTGGACTGTGTAGAAGCGAAAGATATGAAATCTCGTTCAATGACGACGGTACGATAAGCTCTGTTGATGTGTCGCCCAGGTACGGAGTTGAGGGCCCGATTTTCCAGAAAGACAACTTCGATTGGGACGACTTTCGAGGAAGAATGTGCGATCAGGTTCCTGCCAATCACACCCGTTCATATTTTCCGGTCAGCGATAGTGTTCTAGACGCCCAAGACCTTGCCATCCTACTCTCGCTGGCGATCGATGAAGCAGGGCGAGATGGCTCATTATCTTATGATCTTTCGTGCACCACATATGACGGCAAAGAATGTCAAAGTGACATTAGAGCTTTTTTGAGTGAACTCAGATTGCACGAAATAGACGCCGTCAGTTCGGAAAACTGTATTGGCGACGCATACGACTGCTTTACTGCCACAGTGGGAGAGCATGAACTCGGGCCAAACCCAAAACACATCACGATCAAAGGCACTAGCTACATGAATGAATGGCGCGTTCAGTCGATAAACATAATAGAGAGCTTTACCATATCCTGAGCGACTAAATGTCCGCTTTCACCCCCATCTCCGGTCGCTCTTGAAAGCGCACGCCAATGCCCGCTTTTGGGATATAGCGGACATTGCACAGTGCGATTTTGAGCGTCTGCTACCACCCCAATTATCCGCCGCTCTGCAACACTCGGGCATGTTTCGGTAGCTGACTGGCAGCTAGATTGATCTTAGCGCCAAAACCGGCCTGACGGACAACGACCCAACAGCGGATATATGCGCCGACATCCGCAATGCGCTCCAATTTCGAACCTTTTGATGGTTTCTGCTATATCCCGAAAGCGGACATTTCACAAAGCACGGGTAACAACCCTGTCAAAGCAGAGGCTCTGAAACTACGGTTGTTACGCCGCCAGTCCCAATCGAAGACACCATCGCACCAATGGCAGTTTCGAGTGAAACAGTTCCAGTTCTGTGATCGGTATCGACATTTTTGGCAAAGCCAATATGTCCCGAGTTAAGACTCTTGGTCATCTCGACAAATCCATTCAACGCGATGGCCGAAAAACCTGTATCAGACAGCGCCTCCGGCCAGGCAGTTTCTGGTAGCTCAATAGGAACTACTGTTTTGGAAAGCGCCTGCGACAAACTATTTGCAACATCTTCAGGAGAATATCTGGCCGGGCCTTCCAGCTCAATTATCCTTACTTTGCGCCAGTCGTCACATAGCGCTTGAGCAGCGATGCGCCCAATATCTTCGGTGGCGATCATTGGTATCTTCCGCTCAAGCGGTGCAAGAAAACTGAGTAGTTCTCCATGTGCAGCGGCCTGAACCAAAGGGCTCCAATTCTCCATGAAATATGCGGCACGAAGAAAGGTTACGGGCACCCCAGTTCGACTTAAACACGTCTCAAGAGTTCTGTTCATGGCAATCCATCCGGTGTCACTTGTTCTGTCAGCACCTATTGATGACAGAGCTACAATTTTTTTTAACTGCGAATTGGCGACAGCTTCAGCGATATTATGTGCCATAATGTCCGCCTGTTCGAAAAGGTCATTCGACGCATATTGTGGCGGACTAATTATGTAAGCACTATCCGCACCAGAAAATGCACTGCTTAAAGCTCGTAAGTCAGTGAAGTCCGCGAAAACAACTTCTGCTCCTAAACGAGCCCATAAGCGTCCCTTCGACGCGTCGCGCACCACAACGCGCACGCACTTTCCTGCTCTGAGCAAAGCGTGAGCTGCAGCCGAGCCAGTGCGCCCGCTAACGCCCGTAACAACGTATAATTTATTTCTATGATCAGTTTGCATTCTAAACTCCAGTTATATCTGGAGGACAGGTGGCAACGTTCTGCTATATTGGCAAGTACGCACAGTTTTGATACATACAGACAAAAAGGATACTAAAAGTCATGACATCACATAATGACCATAGTTGTGCGGACGGCTGCCCTGTCGAAGCGGCATTGGAAACGATTGGCGGCAAATGGAAAGGCGTGATTTTGTTTCACCTGCTAAAAGGCACAAAAAGATTTAGTGAATTACAACGGGAAATGGGCTCCGTCACACAGCGGATGTTAACGAAACAATTGCGTGAACTAGAAAATTCAGGGTTGGTGAACCGAAAAGTTTACCCGGTTGTACCGCCCAAAGTTGAGTATAGTCTGACCTCCAAAGGTATAACGTTAGAACCAATCTTAAATTCACTTAAAAAATGGGGAGAAACACATATTCAAACCAACTGAGAACAGCTCAATGCGTCTGATGCTGTGTGGAGGTTAGATAGTGCCCGTCCCGTTGAAGGCGTTCTAGCGCGTCATGTTGTCCACTTTCGATCTCGCTGGCTTTGGTGCGGTTTGATTATGAAACCAGCATCCGCTGCCACATCGTCTCAGCAACGATTCCGATACCCTTGTCTCTTCGGCGGATTTGGAACAAATTTGATTGCCGCGGTTGATAGCCCTCGACGTTAAGAGGGACTAGGGTTCCATTTCTCAATTCGTCTTCAATCATATGAATTGGAATGCCGCCCCATCCCAACCCGGCAAGCAGGATTTCTTTCTTCGCAGCGAAATCAGATACTGTCCAGCGTAGTCCACCAGGCAGAATATCCCGGCTTTGGGAAAAGGCCTCACTCCCGCTGTGTGCGACCACAACCTGTGTATGGCTCTGCATATCGCTGATTGTTTTCATATGTTTGCTTTTTGCGGGTTCAAGGTTCGGGTGGGCCACCGGCATGATTGTCACATCGGCAAACGGAACCGCTTCGACCTCATTAACTGGGACACCATCCATTGTCGCAATAATAATATCGGCATCGTCACGCAAAAGCCGTTCAACGGCTCCGCCCATGCTTTCACGCGATAGGCGAATATGTGTCGCTGGATATTCGGCTTTGATCGGGCCGATAAGTTCCAAAATTGGGGGTAATGGGTATGTTGCGGTGACCGTCAGGTGAACTTCCGCCTCCTGTTTTGCATTCAGCTTTTCCGCAACGCTGCGCAACTCCTGCATTTCTTGTATTACACGTGTTGCATATCGGTAAAAGACTTCGCCGGCATGGGTGAGTTTTGGGCGATATTCTTCGCGCGACAAGAGAGAGAGATCAATTTCCAACTCGAGCTTTTTCAGCATGTGACTGACTGCAGATTGGGATTTGTTCAACTTATCAGCCGCTGATCGGAACGTCCCCTCTGTTACGATGGCATGTAGGGTGAGCAGTTGTTCATAGGTCAATCTGGGTCTCCGGCACGAAGAATAATGATCCATTTTTAAGATCATTATGATGATTAATCAATATTATCTATAAATCATGTGGGTCGCTACCTTTCTGTCTGTGACTAAAAATGTCCGTACTGAAGGAACCAACAAATGAAACTCTACTACAAACCGGGAGCATGTTCTCTCGCTACCCATATTACCCTGTATGAAGCAGGTGCTCCATTTGAAGTTGACGAAGTTGACACAGAAGCTGGCTGCACAAAGTCGGGCAAGGACTACAAGTCCATAAACCCGAAAGGATATGTTCCGGCCCTTGAGCTTTCTGATGAGTCCGTTCTGACCGAAGGGGCAGCCGTGCTGCAATATGTCGCCGATCAAAACCCTGAGAGTAGTTTGGCACCGAAAGCCGGGTCGATCGAACGTACGCGCGTTCAGGAATATCTAAGCTATACAGGTTCCGAGTTGCACAAGGCCTTTGGACCTTTCTTTTCCGACACGGCGTCGGATGTCGACAAAGAGAAGGCTGGTGTCAATGTTGCGAGCAAGTTCGACTATCTGAACGAGATATTGAATGATGGAAGAGACTATCTCGTCGGCAACAGTTTTTCTGTCGCTGATGCATATTTATTCGTTGTGAGCAATTGGTCAAATTCCGTTGGAATCGATCTGACCAGATGGCCTCATATCGCGGCATTCGTAGACCGTGTATCCAAACGCCCTGCAACACAGGTCGCCATGAAGGCTGAGGGATTAATCTGATGCTTGATTCACAAGCTTTCTTTGAAGTTAACCGGGTGATGCAGGGCTATTTCGACGGCCTTTATCATGCCGATACCAAAATATTAGCAGAGGTTTTTCACCCTGATGCCCGCTATGTGAATATGATTGAGGGTGATTACATGAACAGATCGCTCGCCCGATACTTTGAAATGGTCGACAGGCGCACGCCGCCTGCTGAGACTCAGCAACCGCGTGAGGATCGGATTTTCTCGATTGAGTTCGGTGGTTCGAAAATGGCCTTTGTGCGGGCTTCCATGACCATGATGGAGCGTGAATATCTCGATTTTCTGACGTTGACCCATGACCATAACGGTTGGCGGATCATGACCAAGATTTTCACGTACATACCCAAAACCAAGGAGGCCTGAATGCCCTACGTTAACATCAAGATCACTAAAGAAGGTGGACCAAATGGCAGCGGCCCGTCAAACGAAGAGAAGGCCGAATTAATCAAGGGAACGACAGAGCTGCTGCAACGCGTTTTGAGCAAGGACCCCGCGACGACCGTTGTCGTTATTGATGAAGTCGGCTTGGAAGATTGGGGAATTGGAGGATTGCCAGTTCCAGAGTTCCGGAAACAGAACGCCAAATAACGGCTTTAGCAAGCTCGCTTCTTTGAGAAGTGAGCCTTACAGCCGCGCTGAATGAGACTTAAAAAGCGAAGTGACCACCATGATCACCACGAAACTCACAAAAATGCTCGGTATCCAGCATCCGGTTATTCAGGCACCGATGGCATTTGCTGCAGGCGGTAAACTGGCGGCTGCGGTATCGAATGCGGGAGGGTTCGGTTTGATTGGCGGCGCCTATGGAGATGCAGACTGGATTTCGAAACAATTTGAAGTCGCCGGAAATCAAAAAATTGGGTGCGGCTTTATTACATGGGCTTTGAAGGACCAACCTCAGCTGCTCGACGAGGTTCTGGAACGAAAACCTGCTGCAATCTTTCTGTCTTTCGGCAATCCGGCATCGTTCACCGAAACGATCAAAGCGGCTGACATTCCATTAATCTGCCAAGTACAAACTTTGCGTGACGCCAAACATGCCATTGATGTTGGAGCCGATATCATTGTCGCCCAAGGAACTGAAGCTGGCGGACATGGGGAAAAGCGGGCGACTTTTACGCTGGTGCCAGAAATTGCAGATTATATCTTCAACAATGCACCGGATATATTGTTATGCGCAGCCGGTGGTATCGGCGACGGGCGCGGTCTTGCGGCTGCATTGATGTTGGGCGCAGATGGCGTGCTGATAGGTTCGCGCTTTTGGGCATCAGAAGAAGCACTGGTACACCCAAAAATGTTACAGGCAGCCATTGAAGCTGATGGCGATGGAACCATTCGTACCAATGTTGTTGACATAGTTCGTAAGATTAATTGGCCGTACAGATATGACGCGCGCGTTCTGACAAACAAGTTCGTCAACAAATGGCATAGTGATACAAAAGGTCTCGAAGCCTGTATTTCTGATGAAGCGGCAAGATGGCATGAGGCGTTGTCCACCGGAAATACCTCAATAGCCAATGCCTTTGTCGGCGAAGTCGCGGGGCTCATCAACGAAGTGAAGCCTGCCGCCGCCATTTTGAAGGAAATCGTTCGTGAAGCTGAGAATTTGCTGCATTTGCCAAATGATGGTTTCACTTTGGCATAAATCAAAACGGTTGAGAAACTGGCATGAAAATTATGATCAATATGGGTGAGGACCAATGCTAACGCCTTTGATTATTGTCTCGATACTGATAATTCCATTTCTCGTGCTTCGCAAGAATAGTGGCTCGCATGGTGCGAAAATCGGCGGCATTATTGGCCTTAGCATAGCGTTTACTTTCTTTGGCATCGGACATTTCATCCTTACCGTACCCATGTCCCAGATGTTACCATCATGGGTTCCAGCACCCATACCGCTCGTTTACGTGACAGGATTGCTCGAGTTCGCAATTGCGCTCTCGTTGGCCATTTCAGCAGCCATCCCGAGGTGGCGACGGCCTATCGGATGGGTATGTATTGCTGTGCTGATTGGGTTCTTTCCAGTGAATGTCTACGCAGCTTTGAACCATATTGGAATGGGAGGACATTTATGGGGTCCGGTATATTTGTTCGTCAGAGCACCCTTACAGTTGATGCTAATCTTATGGACGTACTGGTTTATGCTAAGGAGCGCTTCTGAACACAAATAACGGCGAGCATGCGGCTCGATTGACTTGTGCATAGTCCACTACAGCATACTTCTATTGAAATAGGTCGCTTTCTCAAAGTCGTTTACATTCACTGCTATATTCGGAACTTCGGGGAACATCTCCGTTAGTTTTTTGGCAATGCCCATGGAAAGGCCAGCTTTTTGTTCTGCTGTTCGGCCTTCCATTATGTTTGAAAAGACATGGATGAAATTCTCTTTCCTGTTGCCTACAATATAGGTTTGAAATGGATTTACTCTGACCTTTATGTCGCTTTCATCAAACAAACCTGTTGAATTTGCAACAATATGTACTTGCTCATTGATAGTGTCTTCATTGTGAATGGATAGAATTTCGGCAGAACAATCTATTACGAAATGTGGCATTAAAACTCCTGATTTTGTATGGTTTATATGTAAAAAAAGCTTTAGCTGATCATTAGTAAAATCATCAAGATGACTGAGAAGCCCATCAAAAGCAGACCGTTGAACTTTTGAAAATTCCTTAGCACACCGGTTTGTACAACCATTTTGCGGATATAACTCGCACCAAACAACCAAATAAATCCTGTCAAACCAGCGATTGATAGAAACGTTATAATTAATAGAGCGGCTTGTTTCATAAAGGAACCAGATGGCTCTATAAATTGTGGTGCAAATGCGGTGAAGAAAACAAAGCCGCTGGGATGTAGTGCAGAAAGAACAAATCCTTTAAGGAATAAACTTGAAGCGGTAGCTCGTTCAAACGCTCCACCCATATAGATTTTCTTTCTGGCCTTCGCAAAAGTGCTGAAGCCGATGACAAACAGGATAATCGCTCCGCCAAATTTGAGAAAATCAAAAAGAAATGGGTATTTTGTAACAACAATGCCCGCCCCGACCAACGACAAGGACATTGTCACAAAGTCCCCAAGAATAGAGCCGGGAATAATCGCAGCTGCACGATTTCGTCCGAAACTAAGCGTACAGGACACGATTAGTAGTGAGATGGGGCCGGGTGCTGCTAACAGTGAAAAGCTGACCATCGCAAATGCAGCCCAGGTTTCTATCTCCACGCTTTTTGTTCTTCTCGAAGTCGATCAATAATGTTGGCCATTGCGGTTACACTGTCCCGTCCCATCTTCATCGACCGCGCCGTCGACCAACCATATTTTGGATCGGGTGTGTGCGTCGTGTCCTTGAACGGCATCTCTAGTGTCATGCATAGACAACCAAAATACTCTCCTAGAAAGTTGGATGCGATTGTATCATCAGCCTCATTGGGATCGGTATCGAACCCGGCCAGAGTTTGGAAATCAATGTTTGCAACACCCAGTTCTTTTTTATAATCATCAGTCAGTTGGGCTATCGGGTTTTTTAACCCGGCTGGGCCTTCCGGACCAACGATGAAGGCATGTTTTATGGATTCAACTCCGTGCACGTCCAGAATAAAGTCAGGCTTGGTCGCGAACATTCGTTCTCGCGTATGAAACACTTCTGGACTATGATCCAACGTTGGTGCTTTCCAAGCCCGGTTTAGATCAACGCCCGCCGCATTTGTTCGCAAATGCCCTCGGTAACTGCCGTCGGGGTTCATATTGGGAACAATGTAGAACACGGAATTCTCGCGAAGACGTATTGCCTCCTCATCTCGCAAATCTAGCAATCGTTCCAAAAAACCCTCAATCCACCATTCTGCCATCGTTTCACCGGGATGTTGACGAGCTGTCACCCAAAAAATGAGTTTATCTTGGCTTGGAGTTCCTACTGTGAGAAGATCAAGGCTGCGTCCTTCTAGAGTTTGACCGAGCACTTCCAAATCGGCCAATCCAGTGCCGAGTGTCTTTGCAATCAGGTCAGCATGGCGTTCCATAGTGTAAGGAGCAAAAAAAGCGACATATGCTATGTTGCATATAGGCGTATGCAAAATGGACAGGACTCCATTGTCATAGCTTGTCTCTGTTCTAACCCAATTTTCTCGGTCACTTGATACAACGGCTTGATAATCATCCCAGGACCCAACATACGCTCCACCCGCATTCTCTATACGGAGGCAAAGGGGTTGGTTTTTTGCTCCTGTGATCCGAAAGTAGAACCACTGATAACAGTCTGTATGGCTGTCCGGATTTATATTCAGTTGAATATTACTCGGGTTTGAGGCGTCTACGACAGCGATATTACCCCCGTCAAAAGTGGATGAAATTTGCACTGATGAATCTCCTTCCGCACGCTTGTAATTCCTCAAGTTAACTTGAGGTCAAGTGAATATTTAACATATGGAAAGATTGTGTGGCTACTAGGCCATCGAAAGAGAATGTCTATGCTGACGTCCGCATCTGGGTCGATACCAGTAGGTCAGCTTTCTAACTTTGATCTTCTCAAACCAGACAGTCCGCTAACGGCCCAGAGGCAGACACACAGCTTTGCGTTGTTCTCTTTGGATACTAAAAATCCCCCACATCACATTGCAATACCGTGATCCCATTACGCCGCCACATATCAACAACCTGCTGCCTGTCATCGACCACAAACAGGATTTGCTTACCGAGCGAGAGCAAGCGTCCTAGGATTTCCTCTTTGATGATGTGATCGCCGCGAAAGTCATTGTCGGCCCGCATATACATTTCGCCGAACGGAATTTCGTTCCAGGTCAGCCATTGCTCTGTCACCTTCCGATAAGTTTCATTGCGGCCGGTAACCAGGATCAGATCATATTGACGAGTGTTCCAGAGTGAACGGTAAAGATTGACAATTGGCCAATTGGGGGTGTCGTCTCCCATTTGCGCATTGAACGATTTCCAGTCCGGTTTATCGCATTGCACAAGCTGCCTGCGATGCTCAATATCAGCTAGTGTGCCATCAATGTCGAATAGTACGGTTGGCCTTTGTTTCGATCCTTCGGTCATGGATTGATATCCGTCCATGTCAGGCCAAAGCGCGCCAGATATTTTCGCAATCTATCAGCGTCATTGGAACTTTTTCTCTTTTTCCGCGACTCTGAAAAGAGCATGCGGCCGGCTTCGGACAAAGACTTGCTTTGCCGGCACACTTTGGCGACCTCGACGAGTTGTGCTCGATCGAATGGATCGAGTTCGTTACGTTTCTGCTCATCCAAAAGCGATTTGAGATCGTCCAGATCGCCAGAACCACCGGTCGCCCACAATGCCTCCAGTTTCGCGATCTCCAGTCCAACAGCATCTTTATCAATCCGGCCGGACGGAGATAGCGTCGCCATTCGAGTGATACTCGCTGCCAGGTCTCTGAAGTTACCTAACCACAAAGCAGCCGCAGATGTCGCAAATCTGAGGTAAGCGGTTCGAGCTTCCTTATTGAAAGTAACACGGTTTCCTTCACGTTCTGCAAATCGATCAAGTTCAAAATCAAGATTGGGCTCAATGTCCTCCTTTCGGTCAGCCAATCCTGGAAGATTAAATGTCCAAAGATTGAGTCTGGCCAGTAAGTCGTCACGAAACTGGCCATCGGCGACTGATCGAGCAAGATCCTTGTTGGTACCTGCGATCAGCTGAAAATCTGAAGATACTTCAGTATCAGCACCAACGGGCAGAAACCTTTTTTCCTCAATCGCGCGTAAGATCATAGCCTGTTCGTCTGCACCGAGCTCGCCGATCTCATCCAGAAACAAGATGCCTTTATCCGCTGTTCTGAGTAATCCTGATCGATCACTAGCTGCTCCGGTAAATGCGCCCTTGTTGTGGCCGAACAGGGCGGACATTGCGCTGTCGCCGCGAAGAGTAGCGCAGTTCACTTCAACAAATTGACCGGACACCTGATGCTTGAGTTTCTTGAGTTCAAAAATCCGTTTGGCCAATTGGCTCTTACCTGCACCGGTCGGACCTGTTAGAAGAATAGGTGCCCGCGACCGGCCGGCAACCTGTTCGATTTCGTCGATGAGAGTATTGAACGCCTTGTTTTTGGTCTCAATGCCGGATTTCAGGAAGGATGTTCCTTCCTCAACTTGGGCTGCAAAGCGCGAGGCGATGCTGTCATAGCGAGACAGATCCAGATCAATCATACTAATCTTGCCGGGATAAGACCCATTCACGCGTGCGCCTGGCTGCGATTGTAACAGCCGACCGGGGAGGAAGCGAGCCTCAGTCAATAAGAAGAGGCAGATCTGAACGACGTGGGTCCCCGTCGTTATGTGGATTAGATAATCTTCCTTGTCGGGATTGAAGGGGTAGGAGCGAGTAAAATCAAGAAGCTTGCCGTAGACCTCTTCAAACTCCCAAGGATCATCAAACTCCAATACTGTTTGATCAACCTCTGTCTCCGGAGAGACCGAACCTATGTCTTCAGAGATCTGATCAGCCAATCGTTTGTGCTGATTTCCGTGGATGAGCACGAAGCGATCGACACGAATATCTTCGTGCATGGTGAGCGATACCGATGGCCGCCATTTGTTCCAGCGCGACGGTCCAAATTTCCCAGCGTCGAGAGTAGAACCTAAAAATCCAATTACAACAAGTGGTTTCATGGTGATACAGTAATCTATAATACTAGATAAATATATAAGAAAAAATGAAATCGCGAATTTCGAAGATTTTGTGAATTCGGGAGAATGCAAATAATTGGTCTGTAAAAACAATATTTTAGGCTGCTTTCAAGATCAAACCATCTGTTTTGGCACAGTCGGTGCAAAGCTATGTGTGCCCGGTCAATTGGTCAAACATGGTTGGCCAGGTGCAGCGGAAACCGGAGCGGCTGGAATGGGCCAGCCGCTCCAGAGGACTTTCTCCGCCAATTGAAGAACCTGTCCTCGCAGCGATCTGCTGCTAAAGAAAATGACAAGGAGGCCTGCAATGGTCGATATGAGATATGAATTTGTAGACGTTGAAGGCGGCCATCCGATCAAAATGTGGACACGCGGTGTTCCGGTTGATGATGGCGCCCGCGTCCAGCTTTCGAAAGCGGCGCAGATGCCGTTTATCTATAAACATATGTGCGCGATGCCCGATGTACATGTGGGAATTGGCGCTACCGTTGGTGCCGTTATCCCAACCAAGGGTGCGGTTATTCCAGCGGCAGTCGGTGTTGATATCGGCTGCGGTATGATGGCCGCACAGACGTCGCTGATGGCGAATGATCTTCCGGACAATCTGGAAGGCATCCGGTCAGCGATTGAAGCCGCCGTACCGCATGGCCGGTCGGTTGGACGTGGCCGCCGGGACAAGGGTTCATGGGGTGATCCGCAAAAAGAGATCACCGATGCATGGGCACCGCTGTCGGCGCGGTTCGACCGGATCACGGATAAATATCCGCGGTTCGTGAAAACCAACAACATCAAGCATCTGGGTACGCTTGGTACAGGCAACCACTTTATCGAGCTTTGTCTGGATACGGAGGACCGCGTCTGGATCATGCTGCACAGCGGATCGCGTGGTGTAGGTAACGCGATTGGTTCGCAGTTCATTGAACTGGCCAAGAAGGATATGCGCAAATGGCATATCAATCTGCCAGATCAGAATCTTGCCTATTTCCCGGAAGGGACAGATCACTTTGATGACTATGTCGAAGCGGTTGAATGGGCGCAGGATTTTGCGATGGCAAATCGTCAGATGATGATGAAAAATGTCATTAAGGCGCTGCGCGGTCAGATTGCGAAACCGTTTGATGCGGATGTGGAGGCGATTAACTGTCACCATAATTACGTCAATCGTGAGTGGCATTTTGGTGAGGATGTGCTGATTACCCGGAAAGGCGCCGTGCGTGCCTCAAAGGGAATGATGGGTATCATTCCCGGATCGATGGGCGCGAAATCGTTCATTGTTCGGGGTCTTGGCAACCGCGAGAGCTTTGAAAGCTGTAGCCATGGTGCTGGCCGGGTGATGTCCCGGACAGAGGCCAAGAAAGCAGTGACGCTCGAAGAGCATATCGAAGATACCAAAGGCGTAGAATGCCGGAAGGATATCGGAGTGCTGGACGAGACGCCAAAAGCTTACAAGCCGATCGAAGCGGTCATGGCCGCGCAGGATGATCTTGTTGAGATCGTTCATACGCTGAAACAGGTTGTGTGTGTGAAGGGGTGACCCTTCACACACAGGCTTGGGGGAGGGATACAATGTCCAAAGTCAATATTACCGACATTCCTAAAACTGTTCAGACAGAAATTGAGAAGCGTCTGGCCAAAATCGAGGCTACGGAAGGCGTTCAAATTTTGATGGCCATCGAATCAGGGTCACGGGCTTGGGGTTTTCCTTCTCCCGATAGCGACTATGACATACGATTTATCTATGTACAAAAGCGAGACTGGTATCTCAGTTTGCGCCCCGGCCGGGATGTGATTGAGCGGCCGATTGTCGATGAAATCGATCTCAATGGCTGGGATATTCGCAAGGCGCTTGGCCTATTGTTGAAATCCAATGCAGTTGTTAGCGAATGGATTGGATCTCCAATTCGATATCGGGAAGACCATCCCGTTGTCACAAAACTCAGTGACCTGGCTGATGGTGTTTTGAACGGACGCGCACTGGCACATCACTATGCCAATCTTGGGAAGAACAATGCTGACCGTTGGATGGCAAAGCCCGGTGACGTTCCGGTGAAGAAATATTTCTATTCACTGCGCCCCGCTTTGGCGATCCGTTTTTTGCGCAATCATCCCGGTGAGCGACCACCAATGGATTTGCAGGCGCTGGTAGATGCTACAGATTTATCTGCGAGCATAATAAGCGATATCGATGAGCTGATTAAAGCTAAGAAGACAACAAACGAAAAAAGCAATGGCGCCAGGAAACCGGCGATTGATGCTCTGATAAATGAAGAATTAGCGTGCGCGTCCGAAGTTGTCGAACAAACCGGCGATGAAGCGGGTTTTTATAAGCGCGCAGAAACAATATTTTTGGAATTGGTAAACTCATGATCAAAATTGATGGCTCGGAAGGAGAAGGTGGCGGGCAGGTTCTGCGGAGCTCTGCGTCGCTAGCCCTCGTTACAGGAGAGCCTTTTCAGATTACAAAAATTCGCGGCAAACGCGAGAAACCGGGTCTGATGCGGCAGCATCTGACGTCATTGGAGGCTGCCTGTTCGGTTAGTGCCTCCGAATGTGATGGCCTGGAAATCGGCGCGTCGGAAATTCACTTCCGTCCGGGAGCGATCAAGGCTGGCAATTATAAATTCGCGGTAGGCACGGCTGGCAGCACCAATCTGGTGCTACAGACTATCCTGCCCGCGCTGATCTTTGCGGATGGACCTTCGCATGTTGTCCTTGAAGGGGGAACACATAACCTGATGGCACCGCCGTTTGATTTTATCGAGCGCGCGTTCCTACCGCTCATCAATCGCATGGGGCCACAGGTTTCTACGAAACTGGTCCGACATGGTTTTTATCCGCAGGGTGGCGGGCGGATTGAGATTGATATCGAACCGTCACCGCTCCAGCGCATTGACTGTATCGATCGCGGTAGATTATGGTCCACAAAAGGCACTGCATTTTTCGCAGGGCTGCCGTTTGATATCGCAGACCGTGAGGTAAATGCCGCACAGAAAGTCCTTGATTGGGAAGAAGGTGCGATCGGTGTGCGCCAGCTCCCCGAAGATCAAGGACCGGGAAACATCCTGATCCTGGAGGCGGCGTTTGAAAACGTGAGTGAGGTAGTCGCTGGATTTGGCAAATTTGGCCTCAAGGCGGAACGACTGGCCAAGACGGCAGCTAACCGGATGAAAGGATATCTGGCAAGCAATGCCTTTGCCGGGCCTTATCTTGCGGACCAGATGATGCTGCCATTCGCTCTTGCCGGCGGCGGGTCTTTCACAACCGTGAAACCAAGCCAGCATAGCCGGACCAACGCGGATGTTATCGAGAAATTCACCGGGCGAAAAACAACCTTCGATCAGCAGGATAGCGGCGAATTTCTTGTAACTATGAAATGAGAATTGGTTGCAGTTGAAATTAGTTTGTTGATTTTCTCGATCAACGTCGCTATCCGCCGCTTTCGCTTGCAATCAATCTGTGAGCAAAATTGGAGAAATGCATTGTTGGAAATACGCAAAACATGGGGCTCACGGCCCGGCGATTTCCGATCATTGCCCTAGCATATCCCGTATGCTGCGGCGTGATCTGAGATCGAGCGCCGCACCTCTTAAATCAAATCATATTTGACCGGATTCGTTCCGTGCCTTTTCTGCGCGCGGTTCTGCGTCCGTTAGAAATTGGGATATTATGAACGAGTATCAAATTGTTCGCAGCATGTTGCTGCACATGGGCAAAAATGCATCGGGGGAAGCTCCGATTGCCAAAGCGCTGAAAGAATGGTCACTCAACAATATGGGTTGGCTCGACCTTGGCGTTCGAAAAAAGAAACTGGAAGACTGGAATGCGTTGATGGAGGCAATCCAGCATTGGTGCTTGCCCGAAACGCCAACACCCTATGTCATGCAATTGGCAGACGGATTGGACGGGATATTGGCGCTTGATGAACGTGATCATACTCTGCTTGCACTGCTGATCGCCTGCGATAGGCTTTCGCGGGTCAGCACGCTTGCAACTATTGCTTCCTGTGAAGGATTGGACCTTCCGATTTTTCTCGGAGAGCTATCCGGTGCGGAAAGCCATGATGCGGTTCGTTTCGTTCGCCGCAGCCCGGTATTGCGGCTGGGGCTTGTTGGATTTCAGGCAAACCGGTATGGCGAGACTCAGGTCGATGTCCAATGGACCCTGGAAAAACTGCTCGACCGAGCGCCAGCACTTGGCGAAGGTTTGATTGATGCGCTGGTAGGTCCGCGCCAGTCAACCAGATTGGATCTGGCTGATTTTGATCATGTTGCCGACGCTGTGTTCATGCAGGATTTGATCAAGGGTGCAGCAAAAGAAAAAGCGCCGGGCATCAACATCCTGATCCATGGTCCACCGGGTACAGGCAAAACTGAATTGGCGCGCGTTCTCGCTGCAGCGGGAGGCCTGCGGCTGCATGCTGTTGGGGAAGTGGACGAGGATGGCGACGAACCAAATCGCTATGACCGTGTGAGCGCGCTTGCACTCGCGCAGCGGGTTTTGGATGGCAAAGAGAAGCTCGCCGGAACGGGTGAGGCGATCTTGCTGTTTGATGAAATGGAGGATTTTATTGGTAATGCGCGCCCGGGGGCCGGCGACTGGATGGCGCAGCGCGATGGCAGCAAGGTATTCATCAACCGCCTGCTGGAAACCAACGCTGTTCCAATCATCTGGACCACCAATGCTATTGGCAATGTCGATGACGCGATCATCCGCCGGATGAGTTACGTGCTAAAACTTGACTATCCTTCGCGGAAGACCAGCGCGCGGATTTATGAACGCATCGCAAAAGACGAGCGTGTCCCGCTATCGTCCGAGACACAAAAACTGGTGGAATCGGCACCTGAAACCGCAACGATTTTGCGCACTGCAGCGCGGGCAACGCGTCTGGCTGGCGCTTCTCCGCAAAGCAGCCAGTCAGCAACCTCACTGGTCAAGGCGCTGCGTGGTGGCGAATTGCCAATTGGCAAAAAGCCGGTCATTGATATGAGCCTCTACCAGTCAGAACCCCCTATCGCCACGCTCGTTGAACAGATTGCGCAAGGGCAAATTTTCGATGTATCTTTGCTGCTTTCCGGCCCCCCGGGAACCGGAAAGACCGCGCTTGCTCACCACTTTGCGCGGCAACTGGATCGCCCGCTTTTGGAGAAACGTGCTTCGGATTTGCTATCGAAATGGGTCGGTGAAACCGAAGCCAATATTGCGGATGCATTTGCGGATGCGCGCGAAAACCAAGGTGTGTTGTTTTTCGACGAGGCGGATTCCCTTATGTTCGATCGTTCAACGGCAAATGCCAATTGGGAAGTGGGACAAGTAAATGAACTTCTGTCCTGGCTTGATCGTCATGATTACCCAGTATTGGCGGCAACCAACAATGCTGACCGGCTCGATCCGGCAACATTGCGGCGTTTTGATTTCAAAGTCGAATTGAAACCACTGAGCAGGGAATTGGCGAATAGTGCTTTTCGAAAATTCTATGATCTCGATCCACCAGCGGACCTGGTTGACTTGCAAAACCTGACGCCAGGCGATTTTGCCGTAGTAAAAAGACAGTTGCGCCATCGACCAGATCAAAGCGGTGAAGCAATTCTTGCGGCGTTGCGCCGTGAATCCGAGTTGAAGCCAGATAGTGGTCAAAGGATCGGTTTCTGATGACGCACAAGAAGGTTCAAATTATTGCCTCCAGCAAAAGTTGGATTGATCAGCAAGCTATTGATCAGTTGCACCAAACTGCGGCTTTGGAAGGGATAGAACGCGCGGTTGGACTTCCTGATCTCCATGCCGGGCGGGGGATACCTATTGGCGCTGCTTTCTGGTCACCCAGCCATATCTATCCGCATCTTGTTGGCAATGACATCGGTTGCGGCATGGCTCTATGGCAAACAGATTTGCCAATCCGGAAATTCAAACTCGACAAAATAGTGAAAAAGCTAACCGATCTCGAAACGCCGTGGTCTGGTGATCACCACGCACGCCTTGAACAAGTTAATCTGCCTCCAGAGTTGGATGCTGACACTCTAGGTACGATCGGGGGTGGTAATCATTTCGCAGAATTTCAACGTGTAGAGAGCGTCGTTGATGAGGCCATTTTTCAGCAGTACGGCTTTGATGCCAGCCATATCCTGTTGCTAGTACACAGCGGTTCCCGGGGCCTAGGTCAGGCGATATTGCAGGATCATATTCATCGCTTAAACATATCGGGATTGGCCGCAGGCAGTGCGCCATTCCAAAACTATCGCCAAAAACACGATCAAGCTATGCGTTGGGCAGAGTTGAATCGCAATATTATAGCAGAGCGTTTCCTCGGCAGGCTAAGTGCACAGGCAGATCGAAAACTTGATATTTTCCACAATAGCGTGACCCCGCACGAAGATGGCTGGCTGCACCGCAAGGGTGCCGCTCCTGCTGACAAGGGGTTGGTTGTTATCCCGGGATCGAGGGGAACTATGACTTATCTGGTGGCGCCGAAAACCAAAGATGCCGACTTATCTCTATACTCACTAGCCCATGGTGCCGGCCGAAAATGGACACGTCGAGATGCAAAGACCAAACTCGGCAAACGAATAAAACGATCTGATCTGGAACGCACGGACTTGGGAGGCCGTGTGATTTGCGAAGACAGAAACCTGATTTTTGAAGAAGCGCCACAAGCCTACAAGAATATCGAAAGTGTGATTGATGATCTGGTGCACGCCAGATTGATCCACGTTGTTGCGATTTTACGACCGATTACCACCTATAAAACGAGGCGCAAATGAGCAATATCATCCTGCACATAACGGCCGGAAAAGGGCCGAAAGAATGTCATTGGGTCGTGTCCCGACTGGCAGAAACATTCGCAAAAGAGGCTAATACGTTGGGGCTTTCTTGCGAAATTGTCGACGGCGAAAAAGAGGCTTCTGCATCCTTGCTGCTTTCGTTGGCGGGAAAAGGCTGTGAAGCTTTCGCGGCGGAAAGAACGGGCAGTATCCGCTGGATTGGACAAAGCCCATTTCGCCCCAAACACAGACGCAAAAATTGGTATGTCGGAGTAAAGCCAGCACCTTCCAACAGGAAAATCTTCGATATCGCAGGTTCAACGATCTCAATTTGCCAACAAAGAAATTGCCCGATTGAAGCTGGTTTTGATATTTGAAGAGCAGCAAGAAATGGAACGGAGCAAGTCTAAGAAGAGCTTATGGCAACAAAGTAGAGAGCTTGAGAGGGGGAACGAAGTGCGTTGCTACGTGGGCACAAAGTTTCGACTACAACAATAGGGATTTCAGTTTAACAGAAGATCCGCCCCCCGGATAAAGGTCGTTACTATTACGAGGTGGTTCCGCCTTGCCAATCAGATTTGAATGTCGTCTGGGTTGATCCTCGGAACTCCGCTAAACTTTGCCATCAAATCCGTATGCTCGCGTAGCTGCCGTTCAGTCTCAGTTGGCTCGGCTTGCAATTGGTCGTTGTCGCGCTGATGGGGCCCGCCCAGCCCGATGTTTCCACGCCTAGGAAACATATAGAGCACTCCATTTGGTCCGCGACTGATATAACTGTAATCAATTCCCGGCTGAGGCTTCAGCGGTGTTAGCTGCCCGCGAATAGGGAACATATTCTCGTCACCGAACAATAAGTCTGCTCCCAGTCCGAAGCAATTGACAAGAGTTGGATAGGACAATCTTGCTAAATCTCTAAGCGCGTTAGATTTCTTCGTCCAAAGCTTTGCTCCCATCTTGGTCAGGCCCTGCATCAAGGCAGTGAGAAAGAGACCGGGATTCACCATGATGGTTCGGAATTTGTCAGTGACCCTTTGGCCGAGAAAAGTCTCATAAGTCGATTGATCGGTTTGTGATTGCGCGTACATCTGCACATGATCAAGCCAGTAGACGCCATATCTTTGCTTTTCGAGGGACAGTACAAAACCGTCAAGAGCACCTGCGTTTATTTCATCATCGGAAACCAATCCTTTGACCATTATCTGGCTTCAACTCGGATTCAAGTCGCAGCTGCTACAGTAAGCAAATAGTAAGCAAGGGACTGAGCATTGCTGCGAAAACCTGCGTAGACACACAGGCAAAACACTTGCGAACAGTCAAGCGAACGCGGTAGAAATGCGGTATACTACGTAATAAAAAGAACCAGTTAGTAGAAAATCCCACAGCGCTCATAACCAGAAGGTCGTAGGTTCAGGTCCTACTCATTCTATGAACTTGCAAGAGTTCTCAAAGGAAGAGCAAAAGAAAATTCAAAAGAATTTGGAAGAGAGTGAAGCGCGGTTTGCCCGAGAAAAGGTTGATCAGCTAAAAATTGATCACCAGAAATGTATAGATAGAATTGAAGAGTATGATGAGGGTGGGGCAAAGCGTAGTAACCTTAAACGGTTGAAAACCCAGCGTGATAAAAAGCTAGCGCATGATTAGCGGAATTTGGATTCTACCGCATTGGCAATGATCGAAGAATCGTTCCAAGAGATTGATGGTGTTTTTGATGCTACCTTGGCAATAATTCGATATTTACGTCAATGCATAGACTTTACCGACTACGACCCCAATCAAACTGCGTCATTATACAAACGCCATGCAGAACCATTTTGGGAAGGTGTTCCGGGGGGGGGGCGTACAAAGGGACACCCCAGTTTTGCAAGGTAGGCCTAACGATCCTTATAATCCGGCTTCCGTTTCGCAAAGAATGCTTTGGCAGCTTCGCGGCTGTCGTCGGTCATAGCGAGCATGACTTGTTGGCGGTCTTCAATGGCCAAAGCTGCTTCGAAACTCTGCGCATCAATATTGCGATTGAGCGCATCCTTTGACAGACGTAGTCCCATCGGCGCGGTGTCGAGCATTTCCTCGGCTAGCGTTAAACCGGCGGAGAGCAATTCGTCTTCTTCAACCACTTCACTAATCAAACCATATTTCTCGGCACGATCGGCATGAATAAAGCGTCCGGTCAGGATCAATTCGCTGGCAAGGCTGGAGCCGACCAGTCTCGGCAGAAAATAGCTGCTACCCATATCGCAGCCGCCGAGACCAATCTTGATATAAGCAGCATTCATTTTTAGGTTAGGTGCGCCATAACGAACATCGCTGGACAGTAATAAAGAGAAGCCCCCGCCACACGCCGGCCCCTGAGCCAAAGCGATAATCGGTTGCGGGCATTGCCGCATCAATTGCATTACTGTTGCAATGGCGCGCTGTGTTTTCCATGCCTGTTGGACTTTCCCCTGGTCATCGTCTTTGCTCCAGGCGCCGATGTCCAGGCCAGCACAAAAGGCCCGACCTTCTGCGCGAAAAATAACTACCCGAACATCAAGGCGTTTTTGCAACTCGCGAAAATAATCTTGCAGCGCGAAGATCATCTCTTCGTTCATTGTGTTGAGCTTGTCACCGCGATTAAGTGACAGAATTTCAATCGCGCCGCGTTGTTCGACAAGAATGGGTGCTCCCACGCTAGATTGCCCCCACCGCTTTCCCAGCCGCTTCAAACATGCCCAAAATCTGATCGACCTGCTCGCTGGTATGTTCCGCGCACAGCGAACAGCGGAGCAATGTCATATTTGCCGGTGTTGCTGGCGGTCTAGCTAAGTTTACGTAGAGCCCTTCCTCCAAAAGCGCCTGCCACATCATCGCACCGCGCTCCATATCCGGCATGATGACCGCGATGATCGCGCTTTGTGCCTCGGGCGTACCGATTTCGAAACCGAGATCGCGCAGGCCCTTGTGGAGCTTTTTGCTATTTTCCCACAAATGTGCGCGCTTATTGCCGCTATGCATTAACTTGCGAATACTCGTCGCTGCTGTCGCGACAACACTAGGCGGGAGTGAGGCGGTGAAGACATAGGGACGGCAAGCCAGTCGCAATATTTCGAATTTCGGGTGATTGGATACGCAGAAACCGCCAACTGTTCCCACGGATTTGCTAAATGTGCCGATGATGAAATCAACATCATCAATCACGCCTTGCGCTTCGACCACACCGCGTCCATTGTCGCCGATGAAGCCCATGCTATGCGCCTCATCAACCAGGGTCATTGCACCATTTTCTTTGCAGATACGGATCATTTCCTTGAGCGGCGCTACATCACCAAGCATCGAATAGACGCCTTCGAGAACGACCAGCTTTCCGGCATCTTCAGGTAAGCGTTTCAGGCGCTTTTCTAACGCTTCGACATCATTATGACGGAAGGCCACAATTTCAGCATTGCCCATCGCGCAGCCGTCGTAAATTGACGCATGGCTGTCTATGTCGAGGATGACATAATCCCCTTTGCCGGCCAGCGTAGAGATAATCCCCAAATTGGCTTGATATCCAGTTGAAAAGACCATCGCATGGTCCATGTCGTAAAACTCTTTCAGCGCTTCTTCGCATTCCTTGTGGCCTGAATAGGTGCCGTTTAAAACACGGCTGCCCGTCGTTCCGGAGCCAAATTCTTCGAGCGCCCGGACACCCGCCTCGCGAACATCATCATCGAAAGTCATGCCCATATAGTTATATGTGCCGAGAAGGATCGTTTCCTTGCCGTTGCATATTGCAACAGTTGGTGATTTCACCTGTTCCATCACCAGCGCGTACGGATCTTTTACGCCCGTTGAGAGAAGTGTCTCCCGCTCTTGGATCAGGGGATCAAATTTACTGAGTAAGTCGGTCATTTCTGTTATCCCATCAGCATCCTGAACCGGTTTCAGGATCCCCATCGATTGGAGAAGGTTTCATGAGATGCTGAATCAAGTCCAGCATGACGAGTTTGTTATTGTTCAATCATCCATCAATTTCGCAACAGCGTCTGCGAGCTGTCCGATATTCTCGATCTCTGCCTGCATATTCATTGTGATGATGATGTCATATTCGTCTTCAACGGCGGCCACAAAATCCATGACGGTCAGACTATCCCATTCCAGATCACCCTGAAACGTAGTGTCCTCCTTCAATTCGACACCTTTGTTGTTGAACGGCCCGATCAGTTCACCGACCTTGGCCATAATTTCTTCGCGACTTGCCATATTTTTTTCCCAAAAATTACATGCATTGACCTTTGCCAATGGATGCGCCCCATTGGCAAGTGAATAAGGCGGAAAAGGGGCGTTAACTTGCTCAAAATGGCCGAATGTGCGAGATTGCCATCGGCAGGAGGCAATTATGGGGATTGATAACGAAGCACCCGCGGAAGAGTGGCCAGCCGAAGTCATTCAGCTTTTACGCACCACGCAACAACATCACGTGCAATTGAGCCTGATGGCGGATCACAAGGCAAATATGTTGATAGGCGCAACTTTTGTGGTGTTCACGCTGGCGATTGGACAAAGCCATGCCAGCAGTTTTTCTCTCCCGCTCTTGATATTGGCGATATCCGCCTTCTGCGCGGCTGGTCTGGCGGCGTTGGCGGTTATGCCTGCCACCAAAATTAGACCTGGAGCCAATCCAAACATGCTTTTCTTCGGAGCATTTTCGAAGGTTTCAGAGGAAGAATTTAAGGCCAAACTGCTGGCGGAAAACCTTGGTAGTCAAGAACAGGTCTACCGGACAATGATGCGTGACATCTATCAAATGGGTGTGGTGCTGGAGAAAAAGAAATATCGCTATCTGGGATTTGCGTACCGCATTTTCCTGATCGGTTTGTCGCTGACATTTGTCACTTTTCTGATGGAGCAATTTACGGGACCGCTGGCTCCGGCCTAGAGCCTTCCATTCCAACTGAGCCATAAATCTTCAATCGCCCAGACGACACCTCCGCGCATCGCACCAGCTGGCTTATTCTCCGTCAATCTGAAATGTCCAATCTCTCGGAACCATGTCTCAAAGAACACATGAAGCTCCATTCGGGCCAGATGCAGGCCGATGCAAGTGTGGATTCCGGAACCAAAAGCTCCGTGGCGATAAGCTTTGCGATCGATCGAAACGGCCATCGGATCCTCGTTGAGCCTTTCCTCCCAACCTATCATAGCAAGCGGACAAATCAGTTTCTCGCCCTTTAAAAGTGTCTGTCCCCCAAGCTGCGTGTCTTCGGTGATCATGCGCGGCAGATTGACGAAACTGTATCGGCGTAACAATTCTTCGGTAACATCGGGGATGCACTGAGGGTCATCGACAATGCGCTTTTGCAAGGCATCGTCCCCTGCCAGATGTTTCATGGAGAAGCTTAGTGCATTGACCACAGTGTCTAAGCCGGCAAGGAACAATAAGTGAGCGATAGAAAGCAATTCATCATAGGACAAAGCGCGTCCATTAATATCGGATCGGATGATATTGCTCATCATGTCATCCTTGGGATCTGCTTGTCGCTCCTTCACAAATTCGGCGAGCACCGCGACAATAGCCATTTGGGCCTCCATTGCCTCTTCGGTCCCAGCCACTTCGAAATTTCTGCTGACCAACGCACGGAACTCATCAAATCGATCCATCGACAGACCTAGCATTTCCATAAACACTGATACCGGAAAACGAGAACCGACCGTCTCAATAAACTCGCATTCACCGTTGTCTTTGACGGCCCCGATCAAACGATCTGCCCATTCCTGGATCCGGGCGTTGAGTGGAGCAATGGCCTTTTTTTCAAAGAAAGGACGCAGTAACTGCCGGTATGGGCGATGCTCTGGCGGATCGAGCGAAAGAGGAATGGTCTTCGGGACATTTGGTTGATGCGGAATGGAAAAATTTTGATTGGAGAAAATATTGGGTTGCCGCAGCAATTCGATCATCAGATCGCCATCAGTCACGATCCAATGCCCGCCATTTGCGGGAGTCCAAAATAGTGGTGGAGCAGTTTCTTTTAGATTCAAAAACGCATCGTGAACATCAACTTTTATCGCCGGTTCTTGATAGATATCGAAACTGTGAACCGGTCTATCAGCAGTTGTCATTTTGGTCATGTTATCCTCCACTGATAGCCTTATGGGCCGTTTTTGGAGAATGTTCAGCTATCGAAAAAGTGAACCGTTAGAGCCAATCATTTTGGCGATACCAACGCGCAGTTTTCTGCAGCCCCTTTTCAGTATCAATTTTGGGTTTCCAAATCCGTTCGGGGAGACGTTTTTTGGAATTGATAGACCAATCATCGTGACAAAAATAACTAACCCGGTCTTCGGTTAGTTTTGCGCGATTGCGGCGAAAGAGCCGATCCAATTTGGCGCCAAAGCCCAATAATGGTTTAGGCGTGCCAATCGGTTTGATTTGCTTGCCAAGCGAGGAACCAATGGCCTTGGCAAATACGCTCTGAGTCCAAGGTTCGGTCGCTCCGTCATCCACTTCAAATATCTGAGCGGTCAAATCCTCATGCGGAGGAATAACTGCACTAATGGAAGCACATAAGTCGTCCACGTGAATCACGGACAATTTTCCGTCCTTGTCGGGCGGAATGGGAACAAATCCAAATTTCGCAGACTTGAACAAATCCAATGTGTCTTTGTCACCGGGGCCATAAACCCAAGGCGGGCGAATAATCGTCCAATCAAGGCCGCTGGATGCAACGATTTTTTCGGCTTTGGCTTTCGACTCTCCATAGATGGAAAGATTTGGTTGGGTTGCCGCTAGCGAAGAAATATGGATAAAGCGCTGTGCACCAGCCTGTTTTGCTGCCTCGACCATGGACAATGTACCATCAATATTGGCCGCCTCGAATGTTTGGCGATCGGGGGCATTCACTACCCCTGCAATATGAACGATGACTTGGGCGCCATCGCAAAGATTATCCAGGCTGCGCTTTTTGTCCAACGCGCCCCTTATCCAGGTGACGTTTGGGCGATCATCCTGTTTTTTACGGGTTAAAGCGCGCACAAAATAGCCATTTTTCACGGCCATATCCAAAAACCGGCTACCAACAAAACCGGTGGCTCCGGTCATCGCGATGGTTTTCTGTTTAGCTTCGGTCATGCCGTTTAGACCAATACCATTTGGTTACGATGGACAACTGCACTGCGTGGTGCATAGCCAAGCAAGGCTTCTAACTCACTGCTGCGGCGACCGATTATCTTGGCGCAATCCAATGCATCATATTCCGCCAGACCGCGGGCGATGATCTGACCGCCTTCATTGAGAATTTCAACGACATCGCTGCGTTCAAACTGACCTTCAATGGTGATGATACCCGCGGCTAGCAGGCTGCCTTCAGCTGACAAGGCTTTTACCGCGCCTGCATCAACTGTGATTGAACCGGATGAGGTAAGCCTGCCGCCTAACCATGCCTTGCGCGCGCTGCTGCCATCACCCGCAACGAACCGGGTCCCAACTTTGGATAGCTCATAGCGCTCGAGTGGATGGTCTTCTTTTCCGGATATGATCGACAGCTCGATCCCGGCCAGATTGGCGATGCGTGCCGCCTCCAGTTTTGATACCATGCCGCCGGATCCCAGACCGGAGGAACTTTCGCTTTCCGCCATCGCCATGATGGAATCATCCACTTGTTCGACAAGGCCGATAAACTGTCCTTCGGTTTCACTACCCGGTGCTCGATCGTATAATCCGTCTACATCGGAAAGCAGGATAACACGGTCAGCTCCGGCGGCTTGCGCAACTCGCGCCGCTAGCCGGTCATTATCGCCAAAGCGAATTTCATCGGTTGCAACGCTGTCATTTTCATTAATCACTGGAATAGCACGGTTTTCAATGAGTTTTTCCAACGTTGCGGTCGCGTTGAGATAACGCTTTCGATCCTCCATATCATCTAGTGTCAGCAGCATTTGCGCGGCTGAGATATCATGTCCTGCCAAGAGTTCAGACCAAAGACTGCTTAGCGCAATCTGGCCAACGCTGGCCGCTGCCTGAGCATCAGCAAGGCCGGCGCGTCCACCTTTTTCAAGGCCAAGCTTGCGCGCGCCCAAAGCGATGGAACCGGATGAAACGATGATAATGGATGTGCCGCTGGAATGGCGTTTTGCGATATCCTGAACCAGCGTTTTAAGCCAGTCGCGACGTGGCTCACCATCTTGGCCAACAAGCAACGACGAGCCGATTTTAACTATCAGTTTCTTATGTTTAGTCGGTTTGGTCATTGCGTGTTTGTCACATTAGATTGGATCGCAAAAAATTTGAAAAACCAATAGATTGGCAAAATCATCAACAGTAAATTTGGAATCCACCAGGAGGGGTTAAACTCGCCTTTGATTGTCCAAAAGCCAACCGCCATCAACCCGGCGCAGAAGGTCAGACTAAGTGAGGCGATCGCCATTGCGTACCAGCGGGTATCGCCTTTGCTATGAAGACGAACGGCGATCAAACCCAATAATGCAAATAATACATCCAATGGCGCGAAGGACCAATTCCATGCATCAACGAAGGGAGTACCATAGCCATCATACATCATAGACGAGGGTAGTGCGATGACGCTTAGTGCAGCGAGAGAAATCAGCGACCAGTAGAGCAGCATGGTCCAGTCGATGACGCGGAAGGTCCATTTCAAGCTTGCGGGCATTGATGGTAATTCCGAGCTCACAAAGGAGACCAATCCTTGGCAGGCTTGTCATCATCCAAATGTTCACTATCGGCTTCCTGCTCTTTTTTCTCTATCGAACTATTCTCGCCAATGGCTTCCAGTAGCTTGTCGAGAACCGCTTCCAACCCCTCGGCGGTCGCGCCGGAAATCGGCAATATTCGCTCTGCACCGGCAGTTCGCAAGTCTTCAGCGACTGATTCCATTAACTCGTCGTCGAGCAAATCGGCTTTGTTAAGCGCTAGAATCTGTGCCTTATTTTCCAATCCGCCGCCATATTCTTTGAGTTCGCTGTTGATGGTTTTCCAAGCCTCAACCGGATTATCGCCAGTTGCATCGATCAGGTGAACCAGCACCTTGCAGCGCTCAATATGACCCAGGAAGCGGTCGCCAATGCCTGCACCTTCGGCGGCCCCGGCAATCAGGCCAGGAATGTCTGCCAGAACAAACTCGCGCATCTTGTGATGTACTACACCCAGTTGCGGGTGGATTGTCGTGAATGGATAGGCGCCGACCTTCGCCTTGGTATTGCTAATCGTATTGATCAATGTTGATTTGCCGGCATTGGGCAGGCCAACTAGTCCAGCGTCCGCAATTAGTTTGAGCCGCAGCCACAGCGCCGCTTCTTCACCCAGCTCGCCCGGTTGATGTTGGCGAGGTGCGCGATTGGTTGAGCTTTTATAACTGGCATTACCGCGACCGCCAATGCCACCTTCGAGAAAGAGTTCCCGCTGACCTTCTTTGGTGAAATCGTAGAGTACATGCTCTTTATCCTCGGACAATATCTGTGTGCCGACTGGAATTTTGATGATTTTATCGTCACCACCTGCGCCGGTCTTGTTTTTGCCCGCACCGCCTTTGCCGCGCTGCGCTTTGAAATGCTGTGCGTAACGAAAGTCGATCAGCGTATTTAGGCCTTCGGCAGCCACAAAGATAACATCGCCACCTTTACCGCCGTTGCCGCCATCGGGACCGCCATATTGGATATATTTTTCACGTCGGAAACTGACAGCGCCGGGCCCGCCCTGTCCCGAGCTGACATAGATTTTGGCTTGATCCAAGAAATGCATGATGGTGCATTTAGGGAAGGCTGGATGGGAAAGCTAGACTTTGCTTATCTAGATTTCTTCCACGACCCCAAAACGTGCTACAATCGATCAAGCCCAAATTCCGTTTGAGGATCAGTATATGCCACTAATTCGTGATTTTGTTGCCGGTAGAACTCCGCCGGATCTATATGAAACCTATCTTGCAGATGGTTTGTTTTCCCCATGGGCTGATGTGCTGATTGAAGCGGCTCGTCCGACCGATGTTTGTCTTGATATCGCTTGCGGAACCGGCGTCATATCCAGAAAACTCGCTGAACTGTCGGAAGTATCGCAGATTCAGGCCATTGATGTTGCGCCGCCGATGATTGAAAAAGCAATCGCGCTTCAGAAGGAAAAAGGGCTGGCTCCAAAAGTAAATTTTCAGGTTGCTTCAGCTTTGGACTTGCCTTTTGAAGACGACACTTTTGATACGGCTATATGCCAACAAGGTTTGCAATTTTTCCCCGACAAGGCTGCTGCGCTAAAGGAAGCTATCAGGGTATTGAGACCAGGTGGAACATTGGCCGTCGCTGTTTGGACGGCTGCGAATGATGGCAATCCCGTGTTCGGAGCGTTCGAGAATATTGTTGCGGATCATCTAGGCTCTGATCTCGTTCCATTCGGACCGTTTTCACTAGGTGATCGTGATGAGATAGAGAAAATTGCTGAGTCAGCAAATCTCTGTATTGATAGTCTCAAGCGCAGGGAGTTGCTTACCAAACTGCCAGATGTTCGATCATTTGTGCTGTTCGACTTACTGTTCCTCGGTCGTCCGGGGTCAGATGGATCGTTACAGCCGGTAGTTGATCCTGAAGACCCGGATGGTGATGCAATCATCGAAAAAATAATTGATGAACTGACGGCTAGGACCGCCCAACATATGGGAATAGATGGAGGCCTCGAAGCGTTGACCACGGCGCATATTTTAACTTTCACGAAAAGCTAAACTAGAATGGTAATCCCAAAGAGTTTGCGACAAACTCCATGAGTGGAGCGACCTTTTTAAACTGCTTTTCTACCGCTTTTTCAAAACCATCAGAAGTGACGAGATCTTCATCCGTATCGTGAAAACTGAAGAAGCTTTTCCGACGTAGATCTTCAAGCAATGGATGTTCGGGATCAAAGCCCTTAGGGGCACGCACCAATTGATCGCCGCGCAAATCCAGGCCCCTGGTTGCTTTTTTCCAAGCTTCAGGCTTGTCGACGATACGCTGGCGAATAGAACGCAGCGCGTCCCCTTTTGGTCCCCACACTCCTCCTCCGAAAAAGACTTCGCCGGGTGAAAGGTGTACATAGAAACCGGGAGCATGGGCGTCTTTTCCGGCTTCATGCCGAAACTGACAACCCACTTGTGTTTTATAGGGACTCTTGTCCTTGGAAAAACGTGTGTCGCGATAGATGCGAAAACGGCTGCCGCCATTGGGTCTTGGGTCAACGACGATATGCGAACTGATCTTGCCAACACGAGGGGCCATATTCTCAATAAATTCAGTGACCGGATCAACCACCTCAGTTTCGTACCGTGTTTTTTGTGACTTGAACCACTCACGGTTATTGTTTTCTTTCAGGTCCCTCAGAAAGTCGAACAGGGCAGGGGCGATCATGATGGGTTCCTCCATTGGCTCCAATCATGTCAGGCCGATGGGCCAGAGTCAAAATCACTTAGCTTTTCCCCAATGCGCATATTGTTTGTTATCTGCAAAACCAACGCTTTGAACGCCAGCACGCTTGATCATGGCAACGACCTGATCAAACCGTTCATAGCGAGCGGTCGGTTCAGCTTCAAAATGCAGGACTGTATCAATTGGATTGCGCGCCATTCGCGACAGCATTTGCTCGAGGCGATCACTGTCCATCGGCGTACCATTCCAGAATGTCGTACCAGTCGCGTTCAGGCGAATTGTGTTGACCACTGGCTCACCGATACCCGGTGAGGGAGGTGGGATATTAATATCAACCTTATGCGTTGCGAGTGGAATGGAAAGCATTAGCATCACGAGAAGGACAAGTAACACATCTATTAATGGAGTTATGTTGAGTTCTGCCATCGGCTTGTCGCCAGATGGGGTAGCTTGTCTATAAAATCGCTTATTTTCCCTGATTTCCATCCTTCATCTCCTGATCGATGTGTAATGATATAACGTAAAATTAGAAAAATTGCAATTTTGGTGGCGGTACTTCAGTTGACTTCTAATATATAACATATATGTTAAATAACGAATCAGTTAAATAATGGAAATTTATGACCCAGCTTACTTCCGTATTTGCAGCACTTGGCGACCCTACCCGGTTTGCCATCGTTGATCGCTTGTTGAAGGAAGGTGAGCTTAGCGCCGGTGATATTGCAGATACCGCACCGATATCACCTCCGGCCTTTTCGCGTCATTTGAAAGTTTTGCGCGAAGCGGGCCTTTTGGAACAACGCAGCGACAAGCAAAGGCGGATTTATTCGGTTCGTCCCGATGCAGTGCAGCAGATATCGAGCTGGGTAATGGACCACAGAAAATTCTGGGACAGCAGCCTCGATCGGCTGGAAGCCCTCATCGATGAAGACAATAAAAAAAGGGTAAAACCAAATGGCCGAAGTGATCATTGAAAAGCACTATAAGACGGATCCTGAAACATTGTTCGCCTACCTCACCGAAGAGCAACATATGGCCAATTGGTGGGGTCCAGAAGGTACGACGGTGCAAACGGAGCATCTGGCTTTTGGGAGTTCCGGTTCCTGGATGGTGATTATGCTTGGTGACGATTCCGGCGCACGCCACAAAGTTACTGGTGAGATACTGGAATATGATCCGCCTCACGCCGTCCGCTTCACTTGGGCCTGGCATGATGACGATGATGTCCGCGGTCATGAAAGCGAAGTTGCCTATATTATCGAGCGGGAAGGCGAAGGGGTCAAATTCACTTTGCGTCATACCGGACTCGAGGACGAAGAAAGTGCCATCAACCACAATGGTGGCTGGAGTTCTTCACTCGGAAAACTCGACAATGTCTTTATCTAGTAGAACTATTTCCCCAACAAAAACAAGGAGAGAGAATATGCCCAAATTTGTATTTGCTTATCATGGCGGTAGCATGCCGGAAACGCCCGAAGAAGGAGCCAAAGAAATGGAACGGTGGCAATCGTGGCTTGGCGGCATGGGGGACAATGCAGTAGATTTTGGCAACCCAGTTGGACCTTCAAAAACCGTATCAGCCAATAGTGTTGCTGATGACGGCGGCGCCAATCCCTTGTCAGGCTATTCGCTGGTCAATGCACCGGATATGGATGCAGCTATTGAAATGGCTAAAGGCTGTCCGGCCCTGCAAAATGGTGGCACGGTCGAAGTCGCCGAAGCGATGGATATGTAATGCCTGATATTGTTTCTGAGGAAAAATGGAGAGAGGTTCGTGTGTCTCTTGTCCAGAAGGAGAAGGATCTCACCCGTCTGCGCGATGAGGTGACCGCTGTGCGTCGAAATTTACCGTGGATGCTGGTGACGAAAAACTATCTGTTCGAAGGTGAAAACGGCCAGATTTCCTTAACCGACCTTTTCGGTCAGCACGATCAACTCGTAGTACAACATTTTATGTTCGGGCCTGACTGGGAAGAAGGTTGCCCAAGCTGTTCCTTTTGGGTTGATGGCGTTAATGGTACTCTTGACCATTTGGCTGCCCGGGGCACCGCCTATGCTGCGATCTCTAGAGGGCCGCTTGAAAAGCTATTGACGTATCGCGAGCGGATGGGGTGGAGCATTCCATGGGTTTCATCACTGGATAGCGACTTTAATTTTGATTTCGGTGTTTCTTTCACGTCTGAGCAGGTAAAAAATGGCAAGGCCGAATATAATTTTGGACAAACCATTCACCCACCGGGCGAAGCCCCGGGCTTCTCGGTATTTGCCAAGGACGAGGCGGGTCGTATTTATCGAACCTATTCAACCTATGCGCGAGGTCTGGATCCGATAAACCCGGTTTATCAGCTTATCGATCTTACGCCCAAGGGCAGGGATGAAGACGAACTGACATTCCCCATGGCTTGGGTAAGGCGTCGCGACCAATATTGAGACTCGCAAAAGCGACTTGCCTTTGGTGCTGAAATACCCAACAATCTGGCTATGTCGGATGATATCGAAGCAATCGGCGCTGCTGTGGAAGGCAGTTTGGTCGCGAAAGCGGTGGATGATGAGGGCAAGCTTGTCGGTGCGGAAGGCGATGCTGCGGGTAACTGCCTTAATTGTGGGACACTTGTTTCTGGTAAATATTGCGACAACTGCGGACAACCGTTGCATGTGCATCGTTCTATTGGTGCTCTGTGGCATGACATATTGCATGGTGTCCTGCATTTCGAAGGTAAGTTTTGGCGGACTTTACCTTTGCTTGCGTGGAAACCCGGTGATCTAACGCGGCGTTACGTGCGCGGTGAGCGAGCGAAGTTTATCTCGCCTATGGCACTGTTCCTGTTCTCCATATTCATGATGTTTGCTGTGTTTTCTTTTTTGGGGGACCCTTTCTCATCCTCAAGTGATGACATCTTAGACCAGAGCATCGACAACGGTATCGTTGTACAGGCCAGCCAAATTGACGATCAGATAGAAACAAAGACCGAGCAGCTTTCACAGGCAACTCTAGAAAATCGCGTAACTTTGGAGAACGAGATTCTGGACCTCAAAAAGGGGCGCAACATATTGGCGACGATGACAGATGAGGTCGCTCCTTACCCAGAGGTAAAGCTCTCTGATGGTGACACACAACTTGGCAACTACAGCGATGAAGATTTGGAAAAACTTCAGGAAGGGATGCAGGATATTCAAGATGGAAATATCCTGACCGATACTAGTCAGATCACTACCGGATCACCAGAAGCTGATCAGTGGCTTAGAGATTCGGTGGAAAAAGTGACCTCCAACCCAGACTTATTGCTCTATAAGCTAAAGGCAAACGGATATAAATTTGCATGGTTGCTAATCCCGATTTCGGTTCCGTTTGTTTGGCTGACCATGCTTGGTCGGCGCGGATATCACTTTTATGATCATAGCGTCTTTGCGACTTATTCCATCGCTTTCATGTCCTTGTTATTCATAACCTGCGCGGTGCTTGCGGCTATTGGTGTTGCAGAAGGCATTTGGGTTGGCTTGCTGATATTTTACCCGCCATTTCATATGTATCGCCAATTGCGACATGCTTATTCGCTGTCGAGAATAGAATCTTTTGCGCGTGTCATATTCCTGTTCATTTTCACGTTTATCAGCATATTACTGTTCTTCTTTATTTTACTGACATTGGGCGTTTTGGGATAAAAAATATGACCGTCAATATTGATCGCCGCCAGTTAATGGCACTGGGTACTTTTGGGCTTGGAGCATTGTCGATGCCCGCTTCGGCGGAATTGATTGGTACCAAAGGTTTTACGCATGGTGTCGCCAGCGGTGAGCCATCGCAGACATCGGTACTGCTCTGGACGCGGTATGTTGCGGACGGCGATGCCGAGCTATCGGTCCAAGTCGCGGATAGAGCTGATTTTCACTATACCCAAAAAGCCAGTGCCGTCATGACCGTCACTGCGAAAGCAGGCCGCGATCATATTGCCAAGGTTGTTGTTTCTGATCTTACGCCGGGACGCTGGTATTTCTATCGCTTCATCGGGCCCGATGGGGCAACTTCGCCGATTGGGCGAACCAGAACGCTACCCGAAGGTCCGACATCGAAATTCAATTTGGGCGTATTCAGCTGTTCCAATATGCCTTTTGGTTATTTCAATGCCTATGCCCATGCGGCGACGCGCAACGATCTCGATTTGATCGTTCATACCGGTGATTATCTCTATGAATATGGGACGGGAACATATCCGTCCGAAAAAGAAGCGCTGGCAGGGCGTGTGGTTGCGCCGTCTCATGAGATGATCCAGCTAGCGGACTATCGGCTGCGCTATGCTGCCTATCGCAACGATCCCGACTTGCAACGACTGCACCAGCTTTTCCCGATGATAGCAATGTGGGATGATCATGAATTTACCAATGATGCCCACCGTGATGGTGCGCAAAATCATGATAGCAGCGAAGGCGACTGGGGCATGCGTAAACGTGTTGCCGAACAAGTATACCGTGAATGGCTGCCCGTCCGTGACCGATCTGTTGATGAACCCTATTGGAGCGAATATCAAATCGGTGATCTGGCAACCATTTTTATGACCGAAAGCCGGATTAGCGGCCGTGATCATCCGGCGGAGATTGCTGATGCCCTTCGCGGACAAACCGATATTCCGCCAGCACTGGCAAAGTTCCGGGATGATGTTTGGCAGGATCCCTCCCGGCAAATGCTAGGAACTAGTCAAGAAGCTTGGTTGGGCTCAGCCATGCGCCAATCCAAAGCGAGTGGCACAAAATGGCAGGTTTGGGCGCAGCAATGCATTATGGGCAATTTGCGCTCGCCACAGGAAACGGGCGACTGGCTCGACCCCAACGCGCCGCCTTTTGTACAGGCCCGCGTGAAAGTGGGACAGATGGCGGCACAGGCCGGTTTACCCTTTAACATGGATGCTTGGGATGGTTATCCTGTGGCGCGGCAGCGTATTTTAAAGGATATCGCCAACGCCAACGCCGATTTGCTGGTACTAACGGGTGACAGTCATAATGGCTGGGCCTTCAATTTGGATGTGGATGGAACACCCGTTGGCGTGGAAATGGCTGGACATAGCGTTACGTCGCCCGGCTTTGAAAATTTCTTCAAAGGCACCAATCCGGATGATGTTTCCAAGGCACTTCGAGGTGCTAATGAACAGTTACATTGGGCCAATACGGACAGTCGTGGCTATATGACCGTCTCGCTTACGCCTGACTCCGCTAGTTCGACCTGGCATTTCCTTGATACTATTCGAAGCAAGTCGACGCAGATGAAGGGGCAAACCGTGCACGCCGTTGCGCACGGGAATAACAAATTCTCTATGGGGTAGTGCTCACAGAATCCTCGACATTTGAAATAAAATTCCGCAAGGCTTCGCGCTCCTGAAATGAAACAATGGAAAGCCAAGGGATAATGTCTGAAGAATTCTACCGCATTAAACGTCTACCACCTTATGTGTTTGCTGAAGTAAACGCGATGAAGGCGGAAGCGCGAGCGGCGGGAGCGGATATTATTGATCTGGGAATGGGCAATCCAGACGGTGCGCCGGCGCAGCATGTAATCGACAAACTGTCTGAGACAGCAAATGATCCTACCGCGCATCGTTACTCAGCGTCGAAAGGGATAAAAGGCCTGCGTAAGGCCCAGGCCGCATACTATAAACGTCGATTCGATGTTGATTTGGATATGGATAGTGAAGTTGTCGTGACTTTGGGTTCCAAGGAAGGCTTGGCGAATCTCGCGCAAGCCATTACCGCGCCTGGAGACGTGATCCTTGCACCCAATCCCAGCTATCCGATTCATACATTTGGGTTTATCATCGCAGGGGCTGCAATTCGTTCTATTCCCGCTGCGCCCGGACCGGATTTCTTCACTCGTCTTGAATATGCGATGAGCTATTCGGTACCCAAACCATCAGTGCTGGTTATGGGCTATCCCAGCAATCCGACTGCTTACGTCGCTGACCTCGATTTCTATCAAAAGGTCGTCGATTTCGCACGCGAGCATAAATTGTGGGTGATCAGCGATCTGGCTTATGCTGAAATTTATTTCGGCGATACACCGACACCGTCGATGCTCCAAATTGAAGGTGCGAAGGATTGCGTGGTTGAGTTTACCAGCATGTCGAAAACCTATTCGATGCCCGGATGGCGCATGGGCTTTGCGGTGGGTAATCAACAACTGATCAGCGCTTTGACGCGGGTGAAATCCTATCTCGATTATGGCGCTTTCACGCCTATTCAAGTTGCTGCCACCGCCGCTCTCAATGGACCGCAAGATATTATCGATGAAAATCGAGCGCTATACAAAAGCCGCCGTGATGTGATGGTCGAAAGCTTTGGCCGCGCGGGTTGGGATATCCCATCTCCTGAGGCCAGCATGTTTGCGTGGGCACCCATTCCCGAGCAGTTCAAGGAACAAGGCTCGATGGAATTTGCCAAGCAGCTAATCGCCGAAGCCGGCGTGGCGGTGTCGCCCGGGACCGGCTTTGGTGATGAAGGCGAAGGCTATGTGCGGCTGGCGATGGTCGAGAATGAACAACGCATTCGGCAAGCCGCACGGAGCATCAAGAAATTCCTCAGCAAAGGGTGAAGTCAGCTATTGGGCTGGCTTTCCAACCATCAGTACATCGACCGGAGACCAGTTTAGCATCTCGCTAGCGCGGCTTCCGATTGTGGCCTTGGCAAAACCGCTGCGTCCATGTGTACCAAGCACAAGGAGGTCGATTTCGCCTGCGTTCAATATTCTATGGATGGATTGGTGCAAGTTGCCTTCGACCAGGCGTGGGGTCACTCTGGCTTGATCGGCTTCGGACAAACCCATGCCAGCCATAAATTCGGTTAGCTCCTTTTCCGCCTCAGCGCACATCTCTTCAGCGACGCCATCGGACTTGAGCCAGGCTTCATAGGCAACATGATAGGCGTGAACAATTTCAACACTCGCCTCGGGAAAAAATTGCAGGGCAGTATTAAGTGCATTGACGGAAAACTCGGAAAAGTCGGCTGCGACCATTATCTTTTTATACTGACCAAGTGGCCGTTCTTTCACGACTAACACCGGTGTAGTTGCGTGATGGACCAGATGATCAACGGCCGTGCCTAGGAAAAAGTCGGACATATTATTGTGCCGAGCGGCCCCGACGATGATCAGGTCACTTTCCTGAGCCGTAGCCGTATTGGCGATAATCTTAGGCGGTTTTCCTTTTTCAATCACCACCCCGCATCCATTGGCATCGTCGCGATAGTTGCGTTTCAGCAAGGCATCGACTTTATCCTTGTCAACCTCGGTCTTTCCGCCGTTGACGAACAAGATTGTCCGATTGGCCTGCCACTGGTCGGCCAGCAGTTTTGCGCGTTCAAATGGTCGATCTCCCCGTGCGGTGAGGTCGGTTGCGATTAGAAGTTCTGAGGTCATGGTTGGGGCTCCTTTGTTACTCGAATTATTCCCACAATCGTGGGAGAATAGCCTTGATCTAGGACAACAAATGCAAAGAACCCGATTGAAAACATGGCTCAAAAAGATAAGCTATTTTCTATGATCAGCTCGGCAGCACAAAGGATGATACATGACCAAAAAAATCGACTTCTTTTTCGACCTCTCCTCGCCTTGGACGCGGGTAGCCTTTCATAATATCCAACCGATTATTGCCGATAGTGGTGCTGAAATTGTCTGGCGGCCTTTTTTGGTCGGCGGCGTGTTTAACGCTGTGAACCAAACGGTTTATGCCGCCCGAGAAAATCCGGACCATATCAAGTTTGTGCATAGCTTTCGCGTATTGAAAGACTGGGCTGCGCTGGCCGGTGTACCAATGAATTTTCCCAGTGAACATCATCCGGTGAAATCGGTTCATGCAATGCGACTTTGCTGTGCGCTGGAGGAGGATCAAGCGGCATTGCACAAGTTCGCTACGGCGGCTTTTGACGCTTACTATGGTGATCAACGGAACCTCGATGATCCGGCGGTGTTGATCGCTATTGCCAACGAAGTGGGACTTGACGGACAAACGCTTGCGGCCAAGACACAGGAACAGGAGATCAAGGATCGCCTGCGAGCAAATACCGAGGAAGCAATTGCTCGCGGTTCTTATGGTTCGCCAAGTATCTTTGTGCCTTTTGGTGATAAGGAACGGATGTATTTTGGCAATGACCAATTGCCACTTGTTCAACAAGCCATCAAACTGAAATAGCTAAGTTGAAACTGGTTTTTGAAAACGATTGAAGAAGAATTTTCCAGTGAGCATGTAAATTGTCAACATAGCCAATGCACCCACAATAAAGCCCTGATCGGTTAGCGAAGAAATCCCATATTGAAAATGGAACAACGTCAAGGCCGCAATGATGTTCAACTCTGCATATGCGAGATTGCCAAGTGGGCTAAATCCAAAGGCGCTAAAAAATCTGATGTTCATCAAGCCAAAAAGCATATGTGGCATCGCGTTCATCAGCAAAAAGCCGATTAGAAAATCAATGATATTGAAGGTCATTGGGGGAATCTCCTGTAGTTTTGATGTGAAACTACAATATTTTCGGTGCATTTCAAGGATACTCAGCTGAGTTGACTTGAAAGCTCTATCGCGTATTGCCGTGTGTTAATTGAACAGTTAAACTCAGATCAGGACCTTCTATTCTAGGAGCAAAAAATGTCAGAACGCGTCACTATCAAAGTTGAAAACCATATTGCCGATGTTCGGTTCAATCGTCCAGAAAAGATGAACGCGCTAGATGGAGTGCAGATTGACGCGATCGTTGAGGCTGGAGAGAAATTGGCGGCGATGGAAGGCATCCGCGCTATCGTTCTTTCCGGAGAAGGCAAAGCCTTTTGTGCGGGCCTTGATATGGCCAATTTTGCTGCCTCTGCTGCTGCTGCATCAGAAGATGACGGCGGTGATAAATCTCCATTGAAGCACACGCTTGCCGAGCGCACATTTGGGAATGCCAACAAATTCCAGCATATTGTGCTGCTTTGGCGCAAACTGAAAGCGCCGGTTATCGCTGCGGTTCACGGCCCTTGTATCGGCGGCGGACTGCAATTTGCCAGCGCTGCTGATATCCGCGTGGTCGCGCCGGACGCGAAGATGTCGATCATGGAAATGCGCTGGGGACTGATCCCTGATATGGGCAGCTACACGACATGGCGCAGCTTTGTCCGCGACGATGTGCTGCGTGAGCTGACCTATACCAATCGCATTTTTTCAGGTGAAGAAGGCAAGGAATTGGGCTTTGTAACGCATCTTTCGGATGATCCACATGCTAAGGCGATGGAAATTGCGACGGAGATTGCGGGTAAGCACCCACAGGCTGTGCAGATTGCCAAAGCGCTAATCAACAAATTGCCGGACATGAATGAGGATGAAATCCTGATGGCGGAATCAGTGGGTCAGGATAAAGTCAGCCGGACACCCAATCAGGTGGAAGCAGTATACGCTTTCATGCAAAAGCGCGCTGCCAATTTTGTAGACTAGTTTTTGGTCTGCATTTTTTGAAGGGCATCGACGACTTCCGGTCGCAGGGGTTTCCCTTCACCATCGGTTCGGCAGACGATGACGCTGTCACAAGTGGCAATGCATTTGTCATGCTGGAACATCGCCTGTGCAATCACATAGCTTGAAGTGCCAATCCTGCTGACACCCGAGCAGACGGTCACATCATCAGGATAAGACCCCTCGCGCAGATAGTTTATGGTGACGGCGGCCACCATGCTGCGCTCGTTCTTCGGTCGTTCCTGCCAGGGTCGGAGTTCCCGATTGAGCCTCACTCGCGCATGTTCAAACAGACTGGCGAAAGCCACATTGTTCAAATGTCTGTTAGGATCGACATCTTGAAAGCGGGTCTGGCACACTTGCGTTATCGGATAACTGGAGGCTTCCAACTGCCAAGCTTCTGGTTTCGTCATGTGTAATTAATCCATCTTGGCGACGAGATCTTTGTGCAGCGTCCGGCTAGCGAGCATATAGATGATGCCGCAAATGCCATAGAGAATTGCCGTGATGACCAATGATTGACCCAATCCGCCCGCATTTGAACCAAGGCAAACTTCTGCTTTTTCCGCGCCAAGATTTGCGGTCAGTAATTCGCGTGCGCCCTTGCACATGTCAGAGGTCAGTTCAGCTCCAAATGAGGAAGCGGAAAGCTGGCTGCTGATCATGATGTCGCTTAGTGCACCCACGAATAGTGGCCCCAAGCCGTAACCGATGATGTTCACGATGAAGAGCAAGATCGCGATAGCCGTAGCACGTGACCGAGCATCAGCAATACCCTGACCAATAGTATATTGCGCCCCGAGATAGGTATAGTGTAACGCTGCACCGACGATCAACATGAAGACCGCGAGAGGGACGTTTCCGGTAGAAAATGCTATTACATAGAATGGCACGCTAAGTACGAGACCGATACCAGGGATCATAACAAGCGCATTTTTCCAGCGAGGAGTTAGTTTTTCTGTCAAATAGCCTGCGGCAAAAATACCGAATGAGGCGGCCAGTCCAGCCGGTACCTGAATCTGGAATGCTGCTTCTGAAAGCGTCATCTCAAAAGCACGCTGAAAATAGGCGACCTGGAAAGCGCTAATGCCATAACCAACAAACGCTACCAACGCTGCAGCTGCCGTATTTAGCCAAAATGTCGGTTTCTTACTCAGCATTTTGAACGTCTCGGCAATGCCCGTGCTTTCTTTTTTCTCCGTTCCTGGAGGGTCAGAATATCCGCGCGGTGGCTCCTTTACGGATACCCAAAAAACAAGACCAATAAGAACGCCGGGAACGCCCAGAACGATGAATGCTGTTCGCCAATCGAACATATCGGCAATCGGTCCGCCAAAAGCGGCGGCAAAAACACCACCAAGAGTAACGCCCATCGCATAGGTGCCCATCGCCTTTGCCCGGCTGCGAGGCGGGAAATAGTCTGCAATTATTGAGTTTGCGGGAGGTGTCAGACCCGCTTCGCCAATGCCCACACCGACGCGAAAAGCAAGGAGTGAAAGGAAACCGCCAGCAAAGCCACACAACGCAGTCATCACTGACCATAATATTACGCTGGCAGCTATGATTCGAACACGGTTATATTTCTCGGCGAGCCGGGCAATTGGAATACCCACCAAAGTGTACATCAAGGCAAAACCAAAGCCGGAGAGCAAACCAAACTGCCAATCCAACAGCTGGAATTCATCGATAATCGGTTGTGCCAATATCGAAATCAGCACCCGGTCAACAAAGTTCAATGTGTAGAGTAAAGTGAGGGATATCAGTACGTAGTTGCGATATCCCGTCGTCCCAAATGGCTTGCCAGTATTGGTGTTAGATGAAACCGCTGCTTCTGACGCGCTCATGCCTTCTCCTGTATTTTTCTTTTGCTGATGGCGGTATCATGCCGATGTGTCCAGCAGACAATTTCAATGCTGAACAATATTTTGCGAAAAATCTGGTGAAACATGCAAAACAATAATGTTTCATGCTTTTACGTCGATATGCTATGAATATAACATCAGTATACACAAAGCATTACGTAGCGGGGGTGCAGAATGGCTGAAAGCAATAATTTGCTGGCCATAGAAATGTTGAATTATCGCGATGCGCAGCCACCATGCGTTACTTTCCACTCATTCTTGATAGAATCGATTTCCAGCGAATCTGATTGTGGATGATTCTCAATATTCAAAATTGAATGATGGACAGCGCCAATGCTTGCGTTTGGTTCTAGCCCATTTGAATTCCAAAGAAATCGGCAGAGAACTGAACATATCACCGCATACTGTGGATCAAAGGCTGCGCCAAGCAATGAAGTCGCTGGAGGCTAGCTCCCGATTCGAAGCAGCGCGAAAATTTGCCGAATATGAAGGCGCAGAAGCATATCAACCGTTGATATATCAATCGTCGGATGTTGAGAAAATTCCAGAATTCGAGACAGTTGGATTGTCAATCGAACGGAGTGAATTGGACGGGAGTGATGCAGTTTCAGGTCTTTCGAGTGGTGGTGGCAATCTAAAGGTCGCTATTTTTGAAAAGCCAAGTATCAAATCTACTCGCTTACCTTTCCCACGTTTTCGAGGTGAAAAAAACACCTTGTCTACTTGGGAAAGAATTGGGTGGATTATTGCGATTGCGATCGGTTCAGCACTTTCTTTTGGCGGAATCTTGTCGGGGTTGGAAGCGCTTTCCCGGTTGAGCGGATAAACTCCTTCTCAATCAGAGGTTTTCACTCTCGGAAATGAAAACCGAATTTGGAAAGGGTAGCAAATGCTAAAGAATAGAAAAAAGGCAGCACAACAATTGGCAAATCGATTGTTTGAAACAGAGGGTGCGATTGATGAGGCAATCTCCAAAATGGCAGAATTGACCGGGTATATGCCAGTGGCGCGGAGTAATGCCAATTTGTCGGTAGTTGTTGGGCAAGATGCAATTGCCCAGGCTGCGCAAACACTGGCCGCCCTCGTTGAAGCGCGTGGACAAATCGTGGAAACGCATCACAAATTGGCCAAAGCAAGAGATCAGATTGGTTTGCGTGAAATGGCCGTCGGAGGCGGAAACAGTAAGCCATTGGTTCAAGCTGAGGAGGACCGTGACTCCGTTGTCACGCTTGTCGACCGCGCTGCGTAACACCCGCAACCATGTCGTTTTAGACAGTAAGATGTTTGATCTGTGAAACAGAAGAGATAATTAGCATGTTGACCAATTTAGAGTCTTTGTACTTGATTTTTCTCATTACTTGTTGTGGCTATGCAGTCTACCGTGGCTCACATATTGAATATGTTGGTGCGGCTATTATGATCGCAGGATCACTAATCACTGCAATCGTCGCAAATTTGTTTGAAACGACATGGACTGGTTTGGAAACTGGTATTTTCGTGGTCGACGTTATTTTTCTATTTGCCTTGATCCACTTAACAGTTGTTTCTGATCGGTTTTGGCCAATGTGGGCAACCGGGTTTCATCTTCTGGCTGTAGCTGTCCATACTGCGATGGTGGTTGCACCGGAAGTGACGCCCTGGGCCTTTGCTACCGGAGCGGCTTTTTGGGCTTACCCTATGCTTCTGGCACTGGCGATTGGTGCTCATGAATATGTCAGGACTATCGCTACATCGCAACCGAACAGTAGCTAGATGGCTAGAGTGCGCCAACAGCCAATACCTGAATTCAAAAATCGAGTTCCAATTGTTCGAGCATAGCTTGTTCCAAGACGGGGAAGGTTTATCCAAATGCTAGAGATGTCCTTTGTTGCGATAGATGTTGTCCAAAAAGAACTGTTGTTGATTGCCAGCATTATGTTTGTGATCGGCTCAGTCGATGATTTGATATTTGACTGTCTTTGGATTGGATATGCTCTGAAGCGGAAACTCTTTGTCTATTCAAAACATCAACGCATGTTCGCCGAATTGCTGCCACCTTCAAAATCAGATGACCTGATGGCAATATTTGTTCCCACCTGGCGCGAAGCACCGGTCATTGGTGCCATGCTCAAAAGATGCTTAGCACAATGGGGTGCCCAAAAATTCCGGATATACGTTGGCTGCTATCCCAATGACGATCAAACCGTTGCTGCTGTGACATCAGCGATCGAAGGCTCTGAGAATGTAAGGTTGATAATTTGTCACCGCAATGGCCCAACCACAAAGGCCGATTGCCTGAATCGACTATGGACGGCTCTTTGCCAAGATGAATTGACCGAGAATATCAAGTTTAAGGCTGTTGTGCTGCATGATGCTGAAGACCTGGTTCATGCAAAAGCACTCAGTGTTTTTGAACATCTCGCCGAACGCGCTACGCTCATACAGATTCCTGTAATTCCAAGGCGTGCGGTTAAGTCTCGGTGGATTGCGGGTCACTATTGTGATGAATTTGCCGAGCAGCACGGGAAGCAGATGGTGCTCAGGGAAGCATTGGGAGTTGCCATCCCCTCGGCGGGCGTGGGCTGTGCCTTTTCTAAGGATGCGCTTGGCCGGCTATCTATGGAAAGTGGAGGTAAGCCATTCGATGCAACGAGTTTGACCGAAGATTATGAGTTGGGTCTCAATCTGACCGAAGGTGATGGCCGTGGAATATTTGTGCGCCTTAAGGATCAAGATGGTCAACTGGTAGCTACACAAGAATTCTTTCCCGATAACATTCAAGATGCGGTTCGCCAAAAAAGCCGATGGATGGCGGGGATAGCCTTGTCAGGTTGGGATCGGCTTGGCTGGAATCATAGTTTGCGAGAAAACTGGATTAGATTTCGCGATCGAAAAGCGAGTTTGGCCGCGATCGTGCTTGCAATTGCCTATGGCGCCGTGTTCCTGACATTTGGTCTTGAGATTACGAAATTTATTGGAATTTACTCTCCGGAACCAATATCTGATTTCCTCAAGAAATTGCTATATCTGAATGCTTTTTTCCTTAGTTGGCGATTGTTGTTTAAAGCCGGATTTGTTTTCCATCTTTATGGTTTTACAGAAGCACTTTACTCAGTGCCGCGCACCATCGTGGCGAATATCATCAACATGATGGCTGCCCGGCGAGCTGTTGGCAAATATCTGCAATCGCTATCAGGCGCGAAAGTTGATTGGGATAAGACACAGCATTTTGTATTGGAGAAATCGGAAGTATCAGAACTGAAATCAGCCAAGTCGGGCGCATCAAGTGATTGATAAACCGCCAATCAGGACTGCAGGCGCACCAATACGAATATTCTTCCTCATCAGTCTAATTTGGATATTGAGTCGAGTAGCATGGGGATCAAACATGGCTCTGCCGGCAGCTTTAGCTGATATCACTGGAAGCAATGATCAAGTGGATTTCGTAGTATCAGAAATAGTCGCCAATACCCCATTCGCTTTGCAATCCAAGCCGACATTTCGTGATTGGTTAAATGGCCAAGACCAGTTCTCGGGTTTTGAATTTGCGAAGCCCATAAATCGGTCGCTTTATCAACAGAGACAGCGGAAAATGATCTCACTAAATATCGGTGATCCGCCAGTTAAGCCGATCAATGACAACCAAGCGCACTCGCAGTTTCCCGTTCGCCCAGCTGGTGTTCAGACTACCGAACAGCAACTGGTATCATGCTGCAAAAAACCAACCGAGGAATTATCCCGAACGAGAATAGACGAATTTCTGGATGCGAAGAAAAAGCCTGAGCGACTGCAAAATTCTCGTTTATCAGCTTATTTCTGGCTATTTGCCCGAGAAGGTTCATCTTCTGCTTCATCCAGTCCGTTCAACTCAGCACTGCAACCCGGAAGCGCTCAATATGGTGGAAGCCAAGCAGGTGCAATTTTGACCTATCGACTTGCTGGTAATCACAGCCGCAATGTCGCCCTTTACTCCAGAGTATCAACGGCGCTGGCCGTGAAAAAGGCTGGTGAAGTTGCTTTTGGAGCGAAGATCAAGCCGGTAAAAGGGATCCCAATATCTTTGTATGCAGAAAAACGGTTTCGAGAAAGTGCACTGGGCAATCCTGGAACAGCTGTGTTTGTGGCTGGTGGCACTGGCCCGGATCAAATAATGCACGACACGTTTCTCGAAACGTACGGACAAGCAGGATATGTGTTTCAAGATGATGATAGTTATTTCTTCGATGGATCTGCTTCTGTTCAGAAAAAACTATCCTCGATTGGTGCGGGAAAAATATCGGTGGGCGGCGCTATTTGGGCTGGTGGTCAGGAAGGGGTGCGGAGAGTTGATGTGGGGCCCCGTGTTAACATAGATGCTCCATTCGGAAATATTTCTACGCGAGTTTCGATTGATTGGCGCCAGCGAGTGACAGGCAATGCACAGCCCGGCTCAGGGCTCGCGGTATCACTGTCGAGCAGTTTCTAGCTAGATGTTTTGCTCTCAGTAGTTGTAATTTTTGTCTAAATTATAAATCATATCGCTAAGTCTCTTTATCCTTTTGCCAAAAGAGATTAGTCCAAAGGGAAGATGGACATTTATCTTCCTATCGCCGAAATTTCGGTCAATGCTTTTGTCATTGTGCTGCTTGGTGGATTGGTTGGTATTTTGTCTGGCATGTTTGGTGTTGGCGGCGGCTTTCTGACAACACCATTGCTTATTTTCTATGGCATTCCGCCGACGGTGGCAGCAGCTTCCGCTTCCACCCAGGTTACCGGTGCCAGCATTTCCGGTGTGACCGCTCATATGCGGCGCAATGGCGTCGATTTTCGAATGGGCGCCGTTTTGGTTGTCGGCGGCATAATCGGTACGTTTCTCGGCACATTGTTGTTTCAGATTTTGAAACAATGGGGACAGATCGATACCGTAATCAATGTCCTTTATGTACTTATGTTGAGCAGTATTGGCGGATTGATGGCGAAGGAATCTTGGGAAAGCGTTCGCGCCTCACGAGCTGGGAAAGCCTTGCCGGCGCGCAAACGCAGGCACCACCCGCTTGTGGCGAACTTACCGATGCGTTGGCGATTTTATCGATCCGGCCTCTACATTTCACCCATTGCGCCGTTTGTACTCGGCATCATTACAGGCATATTGACGATGTTACTTGGCGTGGGCGGAGGTTTCATTATGGTCCCCGCCATGCTCTATCTATTGGGCATGGGGGCTCAGGTCGTTGTGGGAACGTCTTTGTTTCAAATACTGTTCGTTACGATCGCATCGACGATGATGCACAGCATGACCACTCGTGCAGTAGATATTGTTCTTGCCGCGTTGTTGCTTGTTGGCAGCGTAACCGGAGCACAACTGGGAGCCAAATTTGCACAGCGCATGAAACCAGAATATCTGCGTTTGGCGCTGGCGGTAATGGTTTTACTCGTCGCAATACGCCTTGCATTGGGTCTCGGCTTTCAGCCCGATGAAATCTTTACGGTGCAAGCGCTATGATGGATTGGCGTAAAATTCTTTTGTTGATTGGCGCATTGTTCACGTTATCGGCGAACACACCGACACTGGTACCCGATGTCTCACAGGATAGAGTTAGTATCAGAGGCGACTTTAACGGCGCACAACTATTGCTATTCGGGGCGATCACCTATCCGCCAGGAACGCGCAATCGTGACAAAGCGGATATTGTGGTCGTTTTGAAAGGGCCTACGCAGTCCATTGTAGTTCGGGAAAAGCAACAGATCGCTGGAATTTGGATCAATGCGGCCAGTAGTGAATTTCGATCGGCTCCTGGTTATTATGCCGTTGCGTCATCACGTCCTGTTGAGGAAATTGTGGATGACAAGACCGCAGATATTTACGAACTAGGATTGGATCATCTTCAGCTATCGCCTGCGGGAACTATCGACAGCGGAGAGATTAACAGATTTGTCGACGGACTGGTCGATCTGAATTCACGCGGTAGACTGTACAAAAATCTGCCCAATAGCGTCGAAATCGCAGGGGACGTGCTATATAAGGCACGGATTAATCTACCGGCCAGCGTGCCGATTGGCGAGTATACTGCCGAAACGTTTCTGATTATTGATGGCCGCGTTGAAGCTGCAGAGATCAAAGATATCACCATCGAGAAAAGTGGTTTTGGTCGTTTCATCACAAATCTATCCCAAGAAAATGGGTTTTTCTATGGGTTGCTGGCGGTACTCATATCTGTTTTCCTGGGTTGGGTTGCCGGATATGCCTTCAGAAAAATTTGAAAACCACGATCAGCGCTTGTTGATTTCTGTCCAAGTAAGACTTCCTTAACCATAAAACTTTAGTTCCAGTGCAGAGAAATAGCATAGGACTATCGCAACATGTCGGATATGGGTTCCCACAATTTTCCAGCGGCGCGGCCGCTCCCTTCTGTTGAAGGAGCAACTAGCTCATCACAAGGAGGTAGCAAGCCGCAACGTGCCGAAGGGCATAAAATTGGTGAAGTTGTAGAAATTGCAGGATCTGGTTCCCGGATTATTTTGGATTGCAACATATTAGCCGGTCTCTTGGAGCATGCTGACCCGACCATACAAATGGCTGGACAAGTGGGTAGCCAAGTCAAAATTCGTGTTGGTCAAACATGGTTGCTGGCCAATATCCGTACCCAAAAACTGCATGAAAATCATGCAGGCGTGATTATGGCAGCGATCGATTTTCTGGGTGAGGGTGACGAAGAACGCCTTACCGGCCATATCTATAACTTCCGCCGCGGTGTTACTCGCTATCCAACGCCGGGTTCTGTTGTTTATGCTGTGACTACCGCAGACTTGAAACAGGTTTATGCATCTGATGGCCGTGCCAATATTGAGATTGGAACAGTCTACCCAACCGACGATATTCGTGGTGCACTCTATGTCGATTCCATGTTGGGTAAACATTTCGCGCTTTTGGGCTCCACGGGTACCGGTAAGTCGACGTCCGCCGCCCTGATCTTGCACAAAATATGCGATCTGGCGCCAGAGGGGCACATTCTCATGATTGATCCTCACGGCGAATATTCAGCTGCATTCAAAAGCAATGGTAAGCTGTTTGATGTGAACAACCTAAATCTGCCTTATTGGTTGATGAATTTCAAAGAACATTGTGAGGTGTTTGTTCAATCAACAGGTGATGACAAGCAAACGGATTGCGATATTCTCGCAAAATGTTTGCTTGAAGCTAAGAAGAAAAGTCAGGCGGCGGCCGGTGTCGCTAAACTGACGGTAGATTCGCCCGTTCCCTATCTTCTTTCCGATTTGACGGGGATTATCCAGAATGAAATGGGTAAGCTGGACAAAGCAACTAACAGCGCGCCATTTATGCGTCTCAAAACCAAGATCGACGAAATCAAGTCGGATCCGCGTTATGGATTTATGTTCTCTGGCATGCTTGTCGGTGATACAATGGGAGCTTTCCTGTCAAAAATTTTCCGGTTACCATCAGATGGTAAACCAATCTCGATTATTGATGTTTCGGCTATGCCATCCGAAATAACGCCAACCGTTGTCGCTGTGCTTAGTCGGTTGGTATTTGATTATTCCATCTGGGCAAAGTCTGAACCGAAACGCCCGATCCTTTTGGTCTGTGAAGAAGCTCACCGCTATATTCCGAATGATGACATTGCCGGCGAAAGTGCGGTTCGCGATATGCTGAGCCGGATCGCCAAAGAGGGTCGTAAATATGGTGTATCGCTTGGTTTGATAACGCAGCGTCCATCCGATTTGGCGGAAGGTGTTCTTTCCCAATGTGGTACTATCCTCTCCATGCGTTTGAATAACGACCGTGACCAAGCCTTTGTGAAAGCCGCAATGCCGGAAGGCGCACGTGGTTTTCTCGACTCTATTCCTGCTTTGCGCAATCGTGAGATTATCTGTTGTGGGGAGGGTGTGGCAATTCCGATCCGCGTCTCATTGGATACATTGGTAGAGGAACGTCGTCCGGCGTCTGAAGATCCGGTGTTCTCCGATCTGTGGCGTGAACATGGCGGTGAAGACGATATTATCGACCGCGTTGTCAAACGTTGGAGAAACCAGGGTCGTTAACGGCTTGGTTCCATTCCAGTATTTCAAAGTTGACCAAATTGACTCCCAGAAACGGCAGAAATCCAAGGTCTAGTAAAGTTTTATGGAATTGCCGAGAGCTCGCAGTCTGACAGTTTAGCTCGGTGTAGGAAAGCGATTTCGTCTCGCAGTTTATCAATTTGAATATGCCGTTCGTCGATCACTTGTAGCAGCTCTAAGCACAACGATTACATCTGTAGTCAATGTTCAGGCAGAGGCCTGATCGACTTGGATGGAGAATTGATATGAATAGAGATCGACTGATAGAGGGTGTCGCAATATTTGCACTGATAGCGACGGCAACGATCCCGTTTGCGGCGGGCCAAGCCCACGATGGCAAGCATAAATTTGACAAGCAATGGAGCGCAGACCTTGCGCAAAAAATCGAAACGAAGGTTAAAGCAAGCCTCGCCAAAGGCGCTGTTGGTATGGAAAAAGGTGCCGAGAAAATGTTGCGCGGCGCTGATAAGATGGATGCCTATGCCGACCGGTTGGAACGCGATGCGATATTTCGTGAGAAGGAGTCGGCGAGAAGAAATGATTGGGGTGATGGCCAGCTAACCGCCGACCAGCTTTTGGAAAAGGTTCCCGAGTTTCGCCGCGCCGCCGAAGGAATGCGCGAAGGAGCCGCCGAAATGCGCAAGTCCGCTGATGAAATGCGGCGCGGTAAGCGGAACTAAGGCCTCGGGGCCACCGTGATTCCAGCGAAGGTTAGGAGGCAAAGTGACCTTCCGAAACATGAATGGACACCCCTTGGCGGAGGTACAATCCTCTCGACAGTGCGGGATGGCTTAAAGTGGCAACGCGGTTTGATAAGCGGAGATGTGGTCGGTCAATCAGCAGCCGATCAAATATTCGCCCGCCATGTTGAAATACGCGAGGGAAAGGTGTGGTATGGTTATGGGTGGATGATTATTCGATCTCCAAGCCGAGGCCATATTTATGCCCACTCCGGTGCGACGTCTTCTCACAACTTCTATTCCCAATATCTGAAAGATCATGGGCTTTTCATCGTCACTGCGAGCAATCGAATTGATGGCGTTTATGAAGACAAAAAACAATAACGGTTCTATTGAAGACAACGAGATCGTTAGCGAAACAATTTATGCTGCGGAATTGGGTGCAGCATTAGCTAAAGCAATTCATTCCAACAGCTTTCCCAAATTGCCGAAATTTGTCGAGGTGCTCACAGGAAAACTCGAGTGAACAGTCCTTCCTAATGTCCCGTTTTGCGCCCGTTCCTGCCGTTGGATACCATAAGATTTAATGACCGCTTCTGGGTCGTTGGCAGAATATCCGCTTTTAGCGGCAAGACCCATCTAACAGCCAGTCAGCTAGCAATTGACGCTACATCGCCTCTGGGCGGCTGCTTATGGAGTGGAGAGCAGTCGTTGAAGCCCATATTCGCTAAAGGCTGCTTCATCCTGAAAGCGGACATTAGAACTCTGCTCAAATTGGGATGGTTTTTCAGTCTATGGTTGCCTGATACGTAAGAGCTAATGTGTCGGCCGGCTCCAATATGTTTGCTATTAGAGTAATGGTAGATCCGCTAATAGAAGCCCCCCAAGGATCGTTTTCATCGGCGCCGATATTGTTGTCATCCTCGGGATCTAACGCTGAGTTACAACTGATACCTGAAAGCATAGTACCCGGGGTGTAAGAGATATCGGTCGGAATTGTGTCCGTTGCGATGACTGATTCTGCGTTCAGAAAACCCATATTGGAGATCAAAATGCAATATTCTCTAACTGCACCTGGTATGGCCTTAGGATTTGTTGAGAGATTGACCGGATCGTTGACGACTGCCGAAGATTTCTGGATTGAAATGATTGGCGATGCAATGCAATTGGCAGTGTCAGACAAATTTGTATAGTTGAAATTGCCGCTGGATATTCTTTGACGAAAAATAGTGTTTGCGGTGTTATTCGCGGCGCCAGGAGTGTCAACGGAGGCTGAAACCCGGGAAAAGTTGCCGCCTATATACCAACTTCCACAAGAGAAAATGAAAGTAGTGCCCGAACCACTTGCCGAACCCACTCTGAAAGAACCTGCAGGGTAAGGTGCCGTAACATCACCATAAGTGAAACCATGAAACAAAGTGCCGCTAGAATCTCGGGATTGCGCCACATCACCGGAATTGCGCATTGCCAAGGGAGAATAGGAAGGTGTTGCCGCGGTGGCACAAACCGAATAGCTGATATTGGACGTCGTAGGTGGCCCAGCACAAGTTTTTATACAGGCTCCGCGCGCCTGCAAAACATATACACCGTCACCATTGGTATCACTGGCATCATCTGGAGGTAAATTGGCATTGGGGTCACCATCATTATACACAAGGATAATGGAACCGGGCGCGATTGAAGAGAGGCCAGAGCAAGCTATCGGGTTAGTCGTGGCGTCAAAGCGCGCGTAACCTGGTGCAATGCCTACACCGCTGCTGCTACCTTCCCATTCACCGTTATTGTCATCTAATATCCATCCATCTAAGTTGACATTTCCTGTCGGATTTCCGGCATCTCCAACGACAATAAATTCATAAAATTCCTTCGCCCCCGAAGTGCCATTGGATGCTTCGTTGACAATAAGACCGGCAGCAATAGCTGGAGCACCGCCAAAAATTAAACTAGCAGAGAATAGAAATCCAAAAAAAGAACCATGGCCCTGCTTTTTAGTAAAGGATATCATAGCTTGTTCAAAAAATTCGATCTAAATCCGCTAAACTTCATTGCCCATAGTCCAGATTTAGATAATGCTGTGACATAGATTGAGCTCGAAGCGACCAAGACGATAAATGCAGAACTAAACATGAGACCCCTCACAAAAAGGCAAGCCGGTTGAATCATATAAACGGCAGATATACCATCCAGTTAAGAACCATTATGGGTCAGATAATTGGAACCGGGCCTTTCGTGAGGTTTAAAGGTCAGATACGGGACATGATTTTGAAAATATTGATTTCCAATGTCCGCTTTTGCGTTCAAAATGGACATTGACGCTACGGCTGTCTTGTACCTTAGTTCAGTTTGTATTGATCTTGCCAGACAATGCGATGGTCCAACATAAAACTGTCAAGTGCCGCACCTCCGGTAGCGGAGGCCACTGACTTGTTGGCATGGTTTTTGGCAAAGCTACCCCCAGTGAAGGCTAGAACCCAAACCGATGCTGAGTAGCTCCCAATAGTGATTTAGGCGCCAGCCTTCTCGGGGATCACTTGATTACCCCAACCGATCCAGAGCCGCTTGCAGGCGTTCGGCTTCTGCTGTTTTGTCTGCTAAATCAGCACGCGCCTTCTCAACCGCTTCTGGCTTTGCTTTCTCGACAAAATTCGCATTGCCAAGGCGGCCTTCCAAGGACTTAGCTTCCTTGGAGACGCCTTCGAGCGACTTCGTTAGTCGAGCTTTCTCGGCATCGATGTCGATGGCACCTGCGAGCGGCAGCACATAAGTCGCGCCATCCACAACAAGCTGTGCCGACGGTCCCTCAGGAGCAGGATCCGCTGATATCGATTCCAAACGTCCAACGCGATCCAGTGCAGGATTGTGGCGCGCCACTTTTTCCATCAACGCGCTATCGCCATCCCGGATATGCGCCGCCATTTTGGTGCCGGGCGCGATATTGAGTTCCACTTTGGTTGACCGTACTTCGCTGACCAGTTTGATGAGCCAATCAATTTCAGATTTCGCTACCGTATCGATCTCAGCTTTTGGTGCTGGCCATTTGGCGACGATCAGATCGTAATTTCTGCCACCGTCTTCTTGGGCCATACTATGCCAAAGTTCTTCGGTGATGAACGGCATAAACGGGTGCAGCATGACGATAATCTGGTCGAGTACCCAACCGGCAACTGCCCGGGTTTCATCGGCGGCGCTGGCATCATCGCCTTGCAGCAATGGCTTGATGAGCTCCAGATACCAGTCGCAGAACCGGTCCCAAGTGAAGTGATAAATCGTGTTCGCGGCCGCGTCGAAGCGCAGGTCTGTCAGCGCCTTGTCCAGCGCTTGCTGTGTTTCCACGACTTCACTGATGATCCAGCGATTGACGGGCAGGGCGGCCTCTGGTGCGGCTAGTGTTTTGCTCGCTCCAATCCCGTTGACCTCACAGAAACGCGATGCATTCCAAAGCTTGGTCGCGAAATTGCGATAACCTTCGACCCGCTTGTCATCCATTTTAATGTCGCGACCCTGACTTTCCATAGCGGCCATAAAGAAGCGCAGTGCATCGGCCCCGTATTGATCAATCAACCCAAGCGGATCGACGACATTGCCCTTGGACTTGGACATTTTCGAACCATCCTCGGCGCGCACCAAGCCATGCAGATAGAGCCGTTTCCACGGCACGTCCTTCATAAACTGGATACCCTGCATCGCCATCCGTGCGTCCCAGAAGAACAGAATATCAAAGCCGGAGATCAGCAGGTCATTGGGGTAGTGGCGTTTGAGGTCATCGGTCTCTTCGGGCCAGCCTAGTGTGCCGAACGGCCACAGGGCGGAGGAGAACCAAGTATCGAGAACGTCTTCGTCGCGTGAGAGGTTGACGCCTTCGCCGGCTTGCTTTTGCGCGGCGGCCTCATCCTCAGCCACAAAAATATTGCCATCATCATCAAACCATGCCGGAATCCGGTGCCCCCACCACAATTGCCGTGACACACACCATGGCTGGATATTTTCCATCCAGTTAAACCAGGTTTTCTCCCAGGTTTTGGGAACGATCTCGATATCACCTTCACGCACCGCCTTGATTGCGGGTTGGGCGAGTGTCTCGGCATCGACATACCATTGATCGGTTAGCCACGGCTCGATAACCACCCCGCCGCGATCGCCGAACGGTGTGGCAATAGTGCGGGGTTCAGCGTCATGCTCGACCTCTTCACCGTCTTTGTTTTTCGAAACATGCGGGATTAACAGGCCCAGTTCTTTGAGCTGTTTGATCACCAGTTCGCGTGCACCATCGATGCCACCGCGTTTGAACCGATGCAGTCCGATATATTCCTCCGGCACCAATCCGTCAGAAGTCTGACAAACATTCGCTTCGCCATCGAGCATGTTGAACATATCACCGGTAGCAATACCGGCACGTTTGCCCACTTCGAAATCGTTGAAATCATGGCCCGGTGTGATTTTCACCGCACCGCTACCCAATTCAGGGTCGGCATGTTCGTCGGCAACAATCTTGAAACGCCGTCCGGTAATCGGTTGCAGGACTTCCTTGCCGATCACGCTTTTATAGCGTTCGTCCGATGGATGCACTGCAATCGCCATGTCGGCGAGCATAGTCTCGGGCCGGGTGGTTGCTATCTCGATATAGTCTCGGCCATCATCAAGCTTAGCGCCATCGGCCAAGGGATATTTAAAGTGCCAGAAACTGCCTTTTACATCCGTGGTTTCAACCTCCAGATCGGAAATCGCAGTTTTCAGCGCTGGATCCCAGTTCACCAGCCGTTTGTCGCGGTAAATCAGACCGTCATTATAGAGGTCGATAAACACCTTTAGCACGGCCTCGTTCATGCCTTCGTCCATGGTGAATCGTTCGTTCGCCCAATCCATTGAACAACCCAATCGGCGCAATTGCTTGGTAATTGTACCGCCGGACTCTTCTTTCCACTTCCAGACTTTCTCGACAAATTCTTCGCGAGTGAGATCGGTGCGTTTTTGTTGAAGTTCGCCCATCTGGCGTTCGACCACCATCTGGGTAGCGATACCGGCGTGGTCCATGCCGACGACCCAAAGCGCGTCCTTGCCCTTTAGTCGCTCGTGGCGAATGATGATGTCCTGCAGCGTGTTGTCCAGCGCATGCCCGATATGTAGCGATCCGGTGACATTGGGCGGCGGATTGACGATCGTATAGGGCTCCGCATCTTTACGTTCAGGACGGAACAGGCCTTTAGTTTCCCAATGCTCATACCAGCGCGCTTCAATGGCCGCCGGATCGAAATTTTTGTCTAATGTCATGCGCTGCCTTTGCCAGCGCTAGCACGGTTATTCAACCACCCAAAATTGCATCAATCTCCGCATTAGCCTTAGCCCGCAATTGTCGTTTGCAAGCTTCGAAACCCGGCTGCGCGCTGAGTTCTTTCGCTTTAGTCACCGATTGGTCGATCAGCGTATCCAGCATGACGGTCGCTTCCACCATCCCGGCACCAATCGCCTCATTGGGTTTTAGCAGCATGCTAGACAGTGCCAACCGCCGACGCCATCCGGGCTCCAGCCAGTGGTCGAGCACTGCTTGCGGCACCGGGGGAAAGGGAAGACCGGCCTTGGCTTCGGGCAAGCCAATCTTGTAATTTCCACTTGCGGCGTAAATCCAATCGGCACACAGCATCATGATCCCGCCTGCGCCGATGGCATTGCCGTTTACGGCGGCAACCAATGCGCAGGGCAGGCGGTGAAGCCCGGCGCAGAAGCGATTGACGGCCGCTATAGCACGTTTTCGACCTTGCTCATCCAGTGCCGCAGCGACCTTTGTATCCATCCCGCAGGTAAAATGCTCGCCAGCCCCGGTCAGCACAATGCCTTGTTCGGGCGGAGAATTTGCCAAGTCCTCGAGCAGGGTTGCCCCCTCCTCCAACAGGTCGGCATTGAGCGTGTTGCGCTCGCCATTGATCAGGGTGACAATAAGGGTACCATCACGATCTTCGGTTTTGAAATAGGTCACTAATCTTCACCCTCTTGGCCGCCAGCTGCCGTCCATTTGCTCATCCAGTCAAAGACTGTCCGATGCCACTGCACGCTGTTTTTGCCCTTCAGCACCCAGTGATTTTCATCAGGGAATATCAGTAATTTAGACTCAATTCCCTGTTCCTGCGCATAGGTGAACGGCATGATGCTCTGCGTATAGGGAATACGGAAATCCTTCTCGCCATGAATGAACAAAGTTGGCGTTTTCCAGTTTTCGATATGGTTGATTGGATTCCATTTTTCGGCGTCAGCACGTTTCCACCAGGGACCGCCATGATCCCATTGGTCGAACCAAAGCTCCTCGGTGCTAAAGGCAAAGCTGCGCAAATCAAAAATGCCTGCATGATTGATGATGCAATCAAACCGGTCCGGCCAGTTGCCCGCAATCCAGTTCATCATATAACCGCCATAGGATGCGCCCAAAGCACAAGATCGCTCGCCATCTATTTGCTTGTCAACTTTCAGTGCTGCTTCGTAACCCAACTTTAGGTCTTCGAACGGCTTTCCGCCCCAATCCTGATTGATGCTATCCATAAACTCCTGCCCGTAACCGGAGGATCCATGGAAATCGATCGAGACGACCGCATATCCTTGTGCGGCCATGACCTTCGGATTCCATCGAGTAGACCAGCTATTGCCAAAGCTTCCCTGCGGGCCGCCATGCACCAGAAACGCCATCGGGAGTTTGCCCGTGACGCCTTTGGGTTTGGTAATCATCCCCCAGACTTTCTCTCCATTGGCGCCTTTGAAATCAAATCGCTGGTTTGAAACCTCGTCGATTTCTGCCAGCTCACGCCCGTTTATGTTGGTAAGTTGAGTGACGGTGCCATCTGCTGACCGGCGATACAGATCAGTCGGTGCTTGCCGGTTGTTCATCGTATAAATTAGCGATCCATCGCTGAGCGGGATGGTCGCGCCAACATTTCCTTCCCCAGTTAGGCGTGTGATATTTCCGGAGGTGATGTCGACTTCAAATGCAGGATGATCGAGCACATCCTGTGCCGTGACCACCACAGCTTGGCTGTTCGGTGCCCATGCGATTGAACCGACCGACCGATCCCAGTCTTTTGTCAGCGCGGTCGCCGGCTTCCGGGGCTGTCCCGGCTCGCGCTTCGTCATAGTTTTCAAAACCATCCGGTCACTCTCATAGCCTGGTCGTTCCATTGCTGCCCAAGCGAAAGTGGAATCGTCAGGAGCAAAGGTCGGCAGATTGTCAGTACCATCACCGTTATGGGGCATTGGTTTCGGATCGCCGACAGTCACATCGGTTCCATATATATCGATATCAGTGGATTTGGGTTCGTTGCGATCCGCTTTTCGCAGTGCAAAGACCACCACCGTCCCATCGGGCGTCCATGTAATTTCCTCGTCGCCGCCAAACGGTTTTGACGGACTGTCGCCTACCAGATCTCCATCCAAAGCCGTACCTTCGCCAGATATGATTCCGTCAGTGATATTAAAGCTAAATATGCGGCTGTAATTGCCGGGCTTTTCCCAGCTGGACCAGTGGCGAATGAAAAGTTCGTCATATTCACGGCCAGTGCCCGGTCCAGATTCAGCGCGATTACCATCGTCATCGCAACCAAAATTTTCACAGGTTCTTGCAATATCACCCCAGACAGCAACTTTGTCACCACTGGGAGAAATTTTGAAACCGGCAATACCCGCTTTAAAATTGCTTACACTGCCTATCGACTTAACTGCATCAACATTACCGATGGCAGAAACCGGCATTCCCCATAACTGTTCGCTGCCACTTTTATCGCTCAAGAAATACAGCATCTTTCCGTCGGGAGAAAAGGATGGACTATGCTCACTGGCAGCCGCCAAATCGGCAATCCGTTTGGGTGCAGCATTGGATTGCGTAAGGTCCAGAATGTGAAGGTAGGTGCTCCGTTTATAGCTTTCCGGGTCGGTCTCGGTGACCGAAAAAGCGACCCACTTTTCATCCGGCGAGACGGTCGGTGCACCTAGGCGTTTGAGCGTCGCCAAATCCTCTGCCGTCATCGGACGGGCCATGGCCGTTGTTGCAATAAGGGAGGCGCCCGCCAGCAGCAGTGCGCCGAATGAAGTTATACAGATTTTTTTCATGGCTCGTGGTTTAGCACGAGCTTGCTACAGATCAATTGCGATTAGTTTTTGTTGATCCTGGCGATTTCCCGCGACACCAATTCTTCCACCAATTGCGGTAGGTTATCATCCAGCCACTGTTTCAACATTGGCCGCATCATCTCGCGGGTCATATCTTCCAGCGACGTGCCATTGGAGTGGTTGGAGGCTAGTTTGCGTTCTGTTCCTTCAGCAGACACAAGTGCCGAAAGCGATTCACGCATCGCGTCCAGCTTATTCTCATCAATAAGTCTTGCATCCCTTCGCCGGTCACCGAACACACCCTGAGCGCTACTGAAATCTTCGTCCTGCACTTCTTCGGTAAGTTCGAGTACCTCCTCTTCTTCCACGACCTCCACATCGGGTACGGCTTTTAATTTCGGTTTCGCAATTGTCTTGCGAACGGGTGCCGCATTGGAATCAGTCGCTTTGTCTTCGGCGATGATGCGTTTGATAGACGACAGAATCTCTTCCATTGACGACTCTTTGCTCTGTTCTGCCATGTGCAAACCCCCAAAAATATATTCTAACGACCCCGTTTCCGTTAGAGACTATCGGTTCATTTGCTTTCGCGTGGAACCGGCAGGGGCTCTATGTCCGCTGTTTGCGCTTTGGTGTCAACGGTACGTGTGGCTTCCGGTTCTGGATTGGGGTCACTTTGGAAGTCATATATGACATTTTTGACACGGTTATAGTTAACGTTGGGATCATAGAGCGTGCCGCCGTCCAGTCCCAAATCGCGAGCTTCCGCGCGCCCCATCGCTGCCAATAAGCTGAATCCAGCGACATAAGCATTGCGGCGAGCGGTTACCAATTGCACCTGTGCATTGAGCAATTCTTGCTCGGCATTCAAAATATCCAAAATGGTTCGGTTGCCGACGGTGTTTTCTGCTCGGACACCTTCTAAGGATAACGCCGCTGCAGCTTGGGCACGTTCGGAAGATTGAATCACGCGCTCCGATGCCCGCCAGCTGGAAAAAGCGGCGCGGGTTTGGGCAATGATGTTACGTTCGGTTAAGATTTGCTGCTCATAGGCTTGGCTGGAGCGGGCTTGCGCTTGCCGAACCTGCGCAGAAGGGCGCCCGCCTTGATAAATTGGGAGCGTAGCTCTGATTCCTGCCTCAGCCGTCGATTGTTCTTGCACAAAATTGGCGCCGGCAATGGCACCGCCCAACGTGCCGTGGAAATTCAAATAGCGTCCTTGTGCATAGGTTTCCACTCGCGGTTTTCTGGCTGCGCGCGCACGCTTAATGTCATATTCTGTCGCCCGGCTGCGATCTTTGGAGGCCAATAGATCTGGATTATTAGCCAATGCAACATCCGCGGCTTCATCCGGGGTTTTGGGGAGATTAGGAAGTGGCGGTGGTGGCTTCAGCTCGCCGGGCACTCGGCCGACCAATGCTATATAATTTTCCTTGCTTCGAATCAGGTTAGCCCGCGCAGTTTCCAGATCGCCTTTGGCACCTTCCAATCTAGCTTCTGATTGTGCAACATCTGTTCGCGTTAAATCACCAATTTCAAACCGATCACTTGTTGCTTCCAAATTGACAGCGAGCACGCCCACATTGGCGCGGTTTAGGTCGACAATTGCCGCATCGCGAATGACGTCCATATAGGTGGCTACTACGTTGCTGAACAGACTTGATTCGGTGCCCCGCAAATCGTGTTGGCCAGCGTCAACCCGGGTTCTTGCTGCTCTAACCGCATTTTTAACAGCTCCACCCGCATAAATTGGCACGGTAATCGAGCCGCCAGCCGTTGATTGGCGAAGCGGAGCGGTAAAGCTGTTGGCGCTACGCAGGAAATTTTCCTGAAAGCCGAAGTCGGTTGCTGCATTGGGGAGACCGTCGGCTTTGGCAATTGGAACAGTCTCGTCCAATGCACGCTGACCAGCACGTGCACCAGTCATAGTCGGATTGGTTTCATAGGCAGCTATCAGTGCTTCACGAAGCGTATCTGCATGAGCTGGAGCGCAAGCAAATGCCGCAACCGCAGCGGTCAGAAACAGTCTGTTTTTACGCATTATACTGCCTCTCGCCAATCGGCGCTAAAATTCAAAACTTTTTGGCTTTTCGAAACCCGGCAGAACACAACCGCCGCAGTCAGCGAAATATTGATAGCTAACGGTGCCACCCGCTTTGCGGCCCAGAGCGAGGCGGGAAACACCCGAATCACTGATCGCTGCAACTAAGCGGCCGTTTTCTGCAAGCTGAGCCTCCAGCGAGTCTGAGACTTGCTCCACAATGCCATCGATTAAAATAACCGAGTAAAGTCCACCTTTCTCAAAGCCATCCGCCAACTTGCCTTTTTCAATGGATATGTTTTCATCGGTAGCAAGATTGACCTGTGCTTTTGACACCAGTTTTGCCGATTGTTCCAAAGCAATAACTGATTCGGTCAATTTGCTAACCACAGCAGCAGTATAGCCAGAGGCGGCTCCGACAATTAGAACATTATCATCGCTCCGGATATTAGCTGCATTGATTAACAACCCGGTTGCAAGCGGCGTGTTAAGCGCGCGTCCTTCGCCTATAGCAACGCCGCGATCTGAATAGGCAATCGAGCGGTTGGCGGTAGGTACAAAGTCTTCGCGTGCAACATCTGCCATCGCTCCTATTACGCGCGGATCGCTAACATCGGTTGTCCGCAATTGCGACACGACCATAGCCTTACGCATTTCTTTGAAATTTTCCTGACCCACCGAGAACGTCCTCACTGTCAAATGTTTCGTAAAATGGCTTTATACAACCTGTATTATTTAAGCAATACAGTATCTACAAAGCCTCGTTTCTATTAGACAGACTTCATTCGCCCGCCAAGTCAGTTTCCAGTTATTTTCATGTAATTGCGTTTTTTGCGTAACAGATTTAGATTGGCATTCTACAATCCAAAAGCGTTTTGGGTTGACATTACTGGCAAAGGAAAGCAATTCGCGCCCCTCCACGCGATCTTCCAATGGTTAGGCCCGATGGCGGAGTGGTCACGCAGCGGTTTGCAAAACCGTCCACGCCGGTTCGATTCCGGCTCGGGCCTCCAAAACCTCCAAGAAGTGCCGGATTCAAGCTGAACCTTCGGTCGCTGAATTATCTAGCAAAAACCAATATTTAGCCATTCATGGTTAACGCTGTTTTTACACTTTATCCTGTATAACAATACGAGATGCATAAGGGGCACTCGTGAAATTGGAAAAGGCACAGGATTCAAGCAATTCTGCCTGGCGGCAAATTTGGACTAAAATCGCGGTGCCCGATTCCATTCGTGCTGATCTGATTTCGTTGCAACACGAGCGCATTGGCGCTTTGATTCCGATTCTTTACTTCACGATCGCAACTATTGCGATTGTTGCCGCTTCAGCCTCTGGAGGCGGGTTTGACCCCATGTACCATGTTGTTTTGCCCGGTGGCTTTGTTGGTATGGGCATTTTCCGCTGCTGGATTTGGTATAGCCGCAAGCATAAGCCAGTAGATCTGGAGAATGCCGAAAAGCATTTGCATTCAACGACAAGAATAGCGTTGGTCATGGGTTTGGTTGGTGGTCTGTGGACCCTCGATGCCTATTATGACACCGTGGAAGCTAGACGCATTTTAGCTCCAGTATTCGTATTTATGCTGACATTTGCCGCAGTAATTTGTTTGAGCAGTCTGCCAAAGGCTGCACTCGGTGCCATGTTAACTGCTTTAGGTTTACCTTCAATTGCTATGATTATTTCGCCTGATGCTGGCATTCAGGCGATGGGGATCAGTTTGCTGCTTGTATCGCTGTTGATGGCTGGATTGGTGTTAGCCAATTTTGCGCAGACGATCAGCAGCCTTCAGTTGAAGCAGGAATTGGAAATTCTGGCAACCACTGATGTCCTGACCGGTTTGGCCAATCGGCGTGCCTTTTCTGAGCGTTTGGAAGAAGAGGTGCATATCGCCGATCAGAAGGACGAAACCACAGGCTTTGCAGTTTTGATGATTGACCTGGATGGTTTCAAAAGCGTGAATGACACATTTGGACATGTCGCTGGTGATGAGTTGCTGTGTGAAGTTGCCAACAGACTTCAGAAAATCTGTGGCCATGCGCGGTCCATCGCCCGTCTCGGTGGAGATGAATTTGCCTTGATTGTTGCGGCTGCCACAAACTCTTTGTTGAAAGACCAATCATCCGCAATCAAAGCGATGCTCTCCCTGCCTTATGAGGTGGAAGGTAGTCAGGTGGTTATCTCTGCGAGTATTGGTTCTGCTCGTTATCCAGGTGACGGATTGGAAATCCCAAAGTTACTGCGCATAGCCGATCAGGCGCTGTACAAAGATAAATTTGGTAGCACCAAATTCGGGCAAGCCGCTAGCGGCAAGTAATTGGCTGAACAAAACGTCAACTGATGCTATCCAAAGGGTGGTTAGCTCCCTCTTAATCAAGCGATTAAATTCCCGTTTGCAAGCTTGCGCTCCGAGTGGCATAGTGTTTCCAAAATGGGAGAGAATGGATGGCTACACTGGCCGCTGATAAGAAGGATGTGCAGCAAAATTCTGGCATCGAATCTGTTGATGTCTTGATCGTTGGTGCGGGAATTTCCGGTATTGGGATGGCCGTGCATTTGCGGGATAAATGTCCTGGTAAATCTTTTGCGTTGGTAGAACGACGAGAAGAAATTGGCGGTACATGGAACCTGTTTCAATATCCCGGCATTCGTTCCGATAGTGATATGCATACTTTGGGCTTTAGTTTCGAGCCCTGGACCGAACAAAAGTCCATCGCTGATGGCCCGTCGATCATGAATTATTTGCACCGGATCAAGGATAAGCATGATCTGGAAAAGCATATTCGATTTGGTCACAAAGTGCTGTCGGCCAGTTGGTCCAGTGAAGATGCACGGTGGACAGTTACCGCAGAAAAATCAGATGGCAGCACAGCCCAAATCCACGCCAATTTCGTTTACATGGGCGCGGGCTATTATGACTATGATAATCCCTATGACGCTCAAATAGAGGGGATTTCCAATTTTAAGGGCGATGTTGTTCATCCGCAATTCTGGCCGAAAGATTACGACTATTCGGGCAAGAAAGTAGTCATTATTGGCAGCGGTGCAACGGCAGTGACCATTGTTCCTGTGATGGCGGAAAAGGCATCTCATGTCACAATGCTACAGCGGACACCAACCTGGTACGCAGCGCGCCCTGCGAAAGACTGGCTGGCCAATACATTGCGAAAAATTATGCCGGAAATGTGGGCCTATAAAATCATCCGCAAGAAAAATGTGTGGATGCAAGATCTGACTTTCAAGATGGCGCGGGACAAGCCGGAGAAAGTAATCAGTAAACTTGAGAAGCCGCTTAAAAAAGAATTGGGCAACAAGTATAACAAGGAAGATTACACCCCGCCTTATGGTCCATGGGAGCAACGGCTATGTCTAGTTCCCGATAGCGACATGTTTAAAGCCATTGCCTCGGGTAAAGCGGATTTGAAGACCGGGCATATCGAAACGGTAACCGAAAATGGTGTTACTCTGAAATCTGGCGAGACGTTGGATGCAGATATCATTGTTACGGCCACAGGGTTGAAGATGGCCGTAGCTGGCAAAGTTCACTTTGAAGTGGATGGCAAACCCGTAAACTGGCCCGATCATTTTTACTATAAAGGCTGCATGTTCTCGGACATTCCCAATCTTTCCATCGTGTTTGGTTATCTCAATGCCAGTTGGACATTGAAGGCAGATATCGTCTCTGAATATACATGCCGCGTGCTGAACCATATGGATGCTTCGGCGACTCGCATTGCCAATCCGGTTTTGGATACGGAACTAGAGCAGGAGGAGCTGTTCGACTTTTCTTCCGGCTATATTCAGCGCTCGATCGATGAATTACCGCGGCAGAGCACAGCAATGCCATGGAAGCTCAATCAGGATTATTTATACGACAAGCCGATCTTGCTCGATCATCCAATCGATGATGGGGTATTGCAGTTTTATGGTCCAAACAGCACCAAAGCCAACAATGAAGATGCGCAAACATTGGAGGCGGCTGAGTAGATCATCTTGCAATTTACATCGATGTAAGTAGTAGGGCATTATGAAAAATGAAATAATCGATGTCTTGATTGTTGGTGCTGGTATTTCTGGCATCGGCGCCGCTGTTCACCTTACAAAAAGATGTCCGGGACGCAGTTTCGCAATTGTTGAGGCGAGGGAGAGTCTTGGCGGGACTTGGGATTTGTTCAAATATCCCGGCATTCGGTCGGATAGCGATATGTACACATTGGGCTATAATTTCAAACCCTGGACCTCGCGGCAAGCGATCGCCGACGGGCCGAACATCATGACTTATTTGCACGAGACGGTCGATGAATATGACTTGGAAAAGCATATTCGCTACCAACAAAAAATAGTGAACGCGAGTTGGTCGAGCGATGAGGCCTTGTGGACGGCAACAATTTCGCATGCAGATGGAACGTCCAGCAGCGTCAAATGCCGATTCCTATTCATGTGCTCTGGCTACTATAATTATGACGAGGTGCATGATCCCGAATTTGCCGGACGTGATGATTTTACAGGGCAAATTATTCACCCGCAATTCTGGCCAGAAGACCTGGATTATGCGGGCAAGAAAGTGGTTGTCATTGGTAGCGGGGCAACAGCGGTGACCGTAGTGCCAGCAATGGCGGAAACAGCCGGTCATGTTACCATGTTGCAACGTTCGCCTAGCTATGTCGCTTCGCGCCCTGGTGAGGATAAATTTGCTCTGGCGCTTCGAAAAATTCTGCCCAGCAAGGCGGCCTATCTGATTACACGTTGGCGCAATGTGCTAATGCAGCTATTCTTTTTTAATCTGGCACGCAAAAGGCCGAAGCGGGTAAAGAAGGCGTTGCTAGATATGGTCCGCGAGGAGCTTGGTCCCGACTATGATATGACCCATTTCACGCCGCGCTATAACCCTTGGGACGAGAGATTGTGCGCCGTGCCAGACAGCGACTTGTTCAACGTCATCCGTGATGGCAAGGCTTCGGTGGTCACAGACCATATCGATCGCTTTGTGGAGAATGGCATTCAACTGAAATCTGGGGAGACGCTGGAAGCAGACATTATTGTTACCGCGACGGGTCTCAAGTTACTTACCGGCGGCAGTGCCGCTTTTGAAGTCGACGGTGCGCCCGTCGATTTTGGGAACACGATCAACTATAAAGGCGTGATGATGTCCGGTGTGCCCAATCTCGGCATGACCTTTGGCTACACGAATAGTAGCTGGACGCTGAAAGCCGACCTGACCAGTGAATATATTTGCCGATTGCTCAATCATATGGACGCGAATGGCTTCGACTATGCGGTGCCAACCCTGCCTGCCGATGGTTCGGTGAAGCCGGAGCCCCTACTCGATTTCTCGTCGGGCTATGTGCAACGCGCCATTGCTGATCTACCAAAGCAGGGACAGGAAAAACCCTGGCGGCTCAACCAGAATTATCCAAAAGATATTATCAATCTACGGCATAAGGCGGTTGATGATGGCGTGGTGGTGTTTGGAAAATCGAAGTCCGCGATGAAATCCCGCGAGTTGGAAGCCGTATAAGTCTCTCGCACTTGCATTAGAGTCGGTCTATAGAACTGAAATGACTGATTTTAATGCTTTGGTAGAGGCCGACAAAGGCCAGGACGCGCGCACAATCCATGTTTTGGATGTCCATAATTTTGAGGACTGGTTGAAGGGTCAGCCTGATACGATTCGAGAGATTGTGAAAGCCTATAAGTTTAAGGCCAATCCTAAATCTTTCCTGATACTTCCTGGAAGCGGTACGGCGAAAAAGACCGACGGCGAGCAGGGCGATTTCACAGTTGTTGCAGGCGTTGTCAATCACAAGCAACTGGATCCATGGTCACTCGCGAAACTGGGTGGAAAATTGCCAGAAGGCAGGTATCGCCTCGCCGGAGCCGCGGCCAAAGGCGGGCTGTTCGGCTGGTTGATCGCACAGCATGAATTTGATCGATATAAAAAACTTCCGGATCGCCAGGGGGCGAGCATCTTGTTGGTCAAGGAAGAAATTGCGCAACTCGATGAAGTTGTCCGGCAAGCAGATGCCACTGCTTTGGTCCGTGACATGGTCAACACACCCGCAGCTGACATGGGACCCGACAAGTTGGAAGAAATTGTCGACAAATTGTCGGTCAAACATGAGGCGGATTTCAAGGTTACACGCGGAGACACTCTGGAAGAGGATTTCCCGATGATTCATGGCGTTGGCAAAGCAGCGATGCGCCAGCATGCTCCCCGCCTGCTCGAACTAAAATGGGGCAAGCCGGATCATCCCAAAATCGCCATTGTGGGTAAAGGCGTGACCTTCGACAGCGGCGGCCTATCGATGAAGTCACCCGTCGGCATGATGTTGATGAAAAAGGATATGGGCGGTGCAGCGCATGCCATTGCATTGGCCAAGTTGGTCATGGAGGCACAGCTTCCAGTTAACTTGCATTTACTGGTGCCGGCTGTTGAGAATAGCGTTGATGGACATGCTCTGAGACCAGGTGATGTATTGAATAGTCGCCAAGGGTTGACGGTAGAAATTACCAATACCGATGCGGAAGGGCGGCTGGTTTTGGGCGATGCGCTCACGCTAGCAGGGGAAGAAGAACCGGAATTGATAATGGATTTCGCAACACTGACCGGGGCTGCCCGCGTGGCTTTGGGGCCTGATCTGCCGGCTATGTTTGCAACCGATGACAAAGTAGCGGATGCTTTAATTGAAGCGGGTGACGAAGAGGATGATCCAGTCTGGCAGATGCCGCTTTGGAAGCGCTATAACTATCGTCTGAACAGCACGATTGCAGATTGTATCAACAGCGCATCCGGTTCGTTTGCCGGTTGCATGACGGCAGCGCTGTTTCTGCAAAAATTTGTTCCCGATGATGTTTCATGGGTCCATTTCGATACGTATGCTTGGCGCCCAGCAAGCAAGGCAGGGCGCCCCAAAGGCGGAGAAGCGCTTGGCCTTCGCGCGAGCTGGCGTTATTTGAAGGATCGTTACACTGCTTGATAAGCCTCGTATATATCGTCTAAGGGCTGCCAGATTGTAAAAAGCGGTATGATCAATCGGGTTGACCGCCTAAGACTTTAACTGGGGTAGCGCAAAAATGGACATGAAAGCCGCGAATATGGCTAGAGCGAAATTTGCTCTACGTGGCCCTGAGGAGAAGTTTGATCCTCGGGTAACGGCGCATCGTGGCGATCTGGCCGACATTATACTGGCTGGCAAGATGTTCGCACCTCATTATGCTGAAGCACTGCCAATGCGTTGTTCAGCGCCTAAAGCGATGCTGCGTAAACAGGCTGGCAAAAATTACGAAGCGGTCTCAGAGTTGTTGCATGGGGAAGAGTTTCAGATGCTCGATGTGGCTGGCGATTGGGCCTGGGGTTTTTGTCAGGCTGATGGCTATGTCGGTCATGTGCCTTTCCATGCTTTGCAATATATTCGAAAAACACCGGTTCCAACTCATTTGGTCTCAGCTCGAGCAGCTCTGATCTTCTCACAACCTGATATCAAATCGGGTGTGATGAAACGGCTTCCGATGGGTGCACATATTGCCTGCGGTGAACCAAGCGAATGTGGAAAATTTCTGGGTATGGGCAAAGGCTTTGTCCATGTCCGGCATGTGCAAAAAATTGGCGCGAAAATAGTCTTTGATGGCGGAAACAGCCCGATTGATTTGGCGGAACAGTTGGTCGGGGCACCCTATCTATGGGGTGGGCGCAGCGGCGACGGGCTGGATTGTTCCGGATTGGTGCAGACAGTGCTGACCATTGCCGGTATAGAATGTCCACGTGATGCTGATCAGCAAATGGATGTTCTTGGCAAAGATCTTGCCGACGATGAACAATTGCAACGCGGTGATCTGGTATTTTTCCCGGACCATGTTGGCATGATGGTCGATCAGGAAAAAATTGTTCATGCCAATGCCTACTGGATGCGAGTATCGGTCGATCCATTGGCCGAAGTAGTTTCCCGCTTTGGCGAAGAGTGCGAACAGCCTGTGCTCGCGCGCAAGCGGCTGGACTAAATCATGTCACAAACTGTTTTCATAGATGGTGCGGTTGGTACGACCGGGCTCGAAATTGGTGATCGATTGGCCGGTCGGTCAGAATTTGAACTGGTGCGCCTGCCGGAAGATCAACGCAAAGATGCCAATGCACGCCGCGATGCGATCAATAGCAGTGACTTCGTCATACTATGCTTGCCGGACGACGCGGCAAAAGAAGCCGTTACGTTGATAGATAACCCCAAAACACGAGTAATCGATGGCTCATCTGCGCATCGGACGGCTCCCGGCTGGGTATATGGTTTTCATGAGTTCCGCCGCGGTCAGCTCAACATGATTAAAGAAGCAAGGTTTGTTTCCAATCCGGGATGTTATCCGACTGGCTTTTTGGCGTTGGTCGCACCGCTAGTTGCAAAAGACCTGCTGCCTGCCGATTGGCCTTATTCGGTCAACGCGGTTTCGGGGTACTCCGGCGGCGGAAAGGCCTTGGTTGAGCGCTTTGCCTCCGAGCCCGATATTGGCGTTCGCAACTATGGTCTGAATCTTGATCATAAGCATATGCCAGAGATGAAGCGGCATGCGGGATTGCAACATGATGTGATCTTTGCACCGTCCGTTATCCGCGCGTATCGGGGCATGCTAGTTGAAGTGCCGCTCAATCTTGTAGCGATGAATGGCGAGGTAAAGGCGGCCCAGTTGCTCGAAACGTTGCAGGCGCATTATGAAGTCTCACCAATTGTCCACGTTCATAATGGATCGGGCATGACCGAGCTACTTCTTGGAGAAAATGATCAGCCTACTGATCGGCTTGATCTCTATGTTTTTGCCGATCCCGGTGGTGATCGAGTGCGCCTGATTGCGCGACTTGATAATTTGGGTAAAGGGGCCGCCGGTAGTGCGGTGCAGGACCTCAATATTATGGCCGGCCTCGACGAAACTGCCGGACTTCGCCTGTAAACCGGATTACTCGGCAGGAGTTTCCACTTTGTCAGGGCGCAAGCTATTCCCCGCACGACCACTGCGGAATGCACCAAACCAGCTAAGCGGATTCAATGTTGTTGATCCATCCAATGAGAAGGTGAGCAATTCCGCACGACCGCCAATATTTTGCCAAGGAATGCTGCCATCTAGACCCAATGGACTTTCTACGCGGCTGTCGGCGGATAGATCGCGATTATCACCCAGCAGATAAACATGATTTTCCGGGATGACCACCGGGTCAATGTTGTCGGTATATTGCGGACCGAGATCGATAATATCGTAGCTAACGCCATTTGGCAGTGTTTCGCGAATAATGGGTAGAGAGCAGACCTGATTGCCGTCAGCGTCGACATCCTTGGATCCTGGAAAGTCCTGTCCGTTGCAAGGTGAGTTCAGGTCAATCGGAATTTGCAAGTCCGGCTGTACTTCCTGCGGTACTCCGACTCCGTTTAGGAAAACTTGTCCCCCGCGCAATTCCAGTGTGTCACCAGGTAAACCGATGACGCGCTTGATATAATCGCTGCTCTGATCCTTGGGCGTCAGGATGACAATATCGCCGCGCTCGGGCAGGCTACCGAATAGGCGGCCTTCCATTTTTGGCAGGATGTGGAATGTCGGTGATACCCAGGACCAGCCATAGGCATATTTGCTGACGATCAGACGATCTCCGACCAACAGGCTGGGCATCATGGAAACCGATGGAATGTAAAAAGGCTTGGCTACCAGACTGTGGAAAGCAAGAACCGCGAGGAGCAGCAAAGCGATGCTTCTTATCTCACCGATCCAGTCTGTTTTCTGCTTTTCTGCTTCGTCTGTGGAGACGGATTCTGCTGTGTTTTCAACTGCCATATTTTCGTCTTTGGTTTCGTGGTCTATTGGTTTCGGGTCCATCTGAAGCACGGTTCCTATAGTGGGGAGGCTTCAATGATCACGAATGCCTGTGCCCATGGATGATCATCGGTGAGTGTGAGATGAACGGTGGCGCTATATCCGTCCGGCGTCAAAGCGTCGAGCCGTTTTTTCGCGCCGCCCGTTAGCGCCAGTGTTGGTGCGCCGCTCTTGGCGTTGACCACACCGATGTCTTTCATGAAAACACCCGCCTTGAAACCTGTGCCGACAGCCTTGGAATAGGCCTCCTTCGCGGCAAAGCGTTTCGCGTAGGTTCCGGCTTTGGTGTAGGGCCGCCGTGCTGCTTTGGCGCGTTCCAGTTCGGTGAACACGCGATTCTCGAACCGTTCGCCAAAACGCTCGAGCGAATTTTGAATGCGCTCGATATTGCAAAGATCTGATCCCAGCCCGATGATCAACGCGCTTCATCCATTAGATCGCGCATACGTTTGATGCTATTTTCCAGCCCAGTAAATATCGCCTCTCCAATTAGGAAGTGACCGATATTTAACTCACGCAATTGGGGAATGGCAGCGATCGGTACGACATTGTCAAAGGTCAGTCCGTGCCCGGCATGCGGTTCAATCCCGTTTTTCGCCGCCAGCGCGGCTGCATCGGCAATCCGGTGTAACTCCGTTTCGCGTTCAGCGCCGGTCACCTCGGCATAATGGCCAGTATGAAACTCCACCACTGGTGCGCCCAGATGGATCGCGGCTTCTACTTGTCTCGGATCGGGTTCGATAAACAGGCTGACCCGGATGTTGGCATTTCGAAGCTGCCCAACAAAATCAGTCAGGCGATTGTGCAGGCCCGCCGCATCGAGTCCACCTTCGGTTGTCCGTTCTTCGCGGTTTTCGGGAACGATACAGGCCGCGTGCGGTTTATGGCGTAGCGCAATGTCGAGCATCTCATCGGTTGCTGCCATTTCCAGATTGAGCGGAATGGTTAGTTCATCCATCAGCACCGTAAGATCATCGTCACGTATATGCCTGCGATCTTCACGCAGATGCGCGGTAATTCCGTCGGCGCCTGCTTCGGCGGCTAATAGCGCCGCACGGACGGGTTCCGGATGATCGCCGCCGCGCGCATTGCGGATCGTGGCGACATGGTCAATATTGACACCTAACCTTAGAAAGTCTGAATCACTCACGCTTTACGGCTGCCTGGCTTGGTTGTGGGGATGGCCGCTAACTCTGCAGGTACATCATCCGGCGCATAGGATGGTACGTCCATTGTCGTTAGGGGATAGAAAGGTACATCAAACTGAGCCGCGCCGCTGGACCGGTCGACCAGAGCCCCGGCTGCAACGACATTGCCGCCTGCATCACGGATTGCCTGAATGGCTTCTCGGGAAGAGAGGCCAGTTGTAACGATATCCTCCATCATCAAAACTTTTTGGCCCGGTTTGAGATAGAAGCCGCGGCGCAATATAAATGTGCCATCGGGGCGCTCAAGGAACAAGGCATCCAAATCTAAAGCGCGACCCATTTCATGACCAATAATCACACCACCCATGGCGGGCGACACCACTATATCTATGGAGCGCCTTATGTCCGCTGGAATTTTGGCGACTAGCGCTTCAGCCATTCTGGCTGCTCGGCGCGGTTGCATTAATAGTCGCGCGCATTGCAAATACTGCATGCTATGGCGACCCGAAGAGAGAATGAAGTGACCCTCCAACAAGGCATCGCTAGCCCTAAATTCCGCCAAAATTTCTTCTTCAGTCAAAATCTTATCCCAGCATGTTTTTATTGTTTCTGTCCAAATGGGCATGTTGCTGTTGCAATGCCAGAAAAATATCTTTCAAAAAACTGAAAAAATATGTGCGGATGCGCTTGAGGCTTGGTCAAAGCCTGCCTATAAGCTCCACCCAAAGGGGTATATCAGGTGGATTTTGCTGGGTGCTGTATGGCGCAAGTATCGCAAAAAACTGCCGATAATCAGGGTAGAAGGTTGAGCAAAATATGACTCATTACGTGAAGGCATGGATTCTTGCTTTGGCATTGGTCCTAAGTCCAGCTGCTGTTTCTGCGCAGGAAGCATTGCCAGAAGCACCGGGAACTGAAGCGGCACCTGCTGCGGCTGATGCAGCTGATCCAGCAGCGCAATCCGGCGAAGCGCCGGCGGAAGCTGCTGCTCCAACTGGTCTTGATCCGGCGCTTTATACGCCGATGAAGCCAACGCCCGGCATTGGCATGCCAGTCGATAAAGGTATCGACTTTCAGCAGCAGTTCAGCGCGACTGGCCAGCAGGCAAAATGGATCAATGATGCCATTTTGGTTCCAATGATGTTCGGTGTTAGTCTTATAGTCCTAGGTCTTCTGCTTTGGACCGTTGTACGTTTTCGTCGCGGCGCTAACCCAGAGCCATCAAAAACAACACACAATACTTTTATTGAAATCATCTGGACGGTCATTCCTGTCATCATTCTGGTGGTAATTGCTGTCCCATCTATCAGCCTCTTGGCGCAGCAATTTGAACCTGCTCCAGAGGACGCGTTGACCGTGAAGGTTACTGGTTATCAGTGGTATTGGGGTTATAACTATCCTGACAATGGTGACTTTGAAGTTATTGCCAACATGCTTCCTGAAGAAGAAGCGGTTGCACGCGGCGAGCCATTTCAGTTGGCGGCGGATAATCGGATGGTTATTCCTGTTGGAAAGCCCGTGAAGATGCTGGTTACAGCCGCCGATGTCATTCACAGCTTCGCGATTCCTGCAGCCTGGTTCAAGATTGATGCTGTGCCGGGGCGCATCAACGAGATGGTTTTGCAAATCGACCGTGAGGGGGTTTATTATGGCCAGTGCTCAGAGCTTTGCGGCGCTCGGCACGGTTTCATGCCAATCGCTGTTGAGGTGGTTTCACAGGAAAAGTTTGATAACTGGGTCCTCGCCAATGGCGGTACCGTTGCTGGGGAAGAAGAGGGTGAAGAGGCGGAGGCTGATGAAGCTGCTGAATCAGAAACTGCTTCCGCTGAAGAAACAACTGAAGAAGCGCCTGCCGATGCAGTCGCTGCTACCAACTGAGGGTTAGAGACATGACAACAATCACAGCAGACGGTCATATCGACGATCACGCACATGATGCGGATCACAAGCCCGCTTTTTTCCAACGTTGGTTCATGTCAACCAACCATAAGGATATTGGTACACTCTATCTCCTATTCGCGATTATTGCCGGTATCATCGGCGGTGCGATGTCCGGATTGATGCGGATGGAGCTGGCAGAGCCTGGCATTCAATATCTGCAAACATGGGCCAGTATTTCCAACGGCACAGAAGCTTCTATGGATCAGGCTTATCACCTTTGGAACGTTCTGATTACGGCCCACGGCCTGATCATGGTTTTCTTCATGGTGATGCCGGCCATGATTGGTGGTTTTGGTAACTGGTTTGTGCCGTTGATGATTGGCGCGCCAGATATGGCATTTCCGCGGATGAACAACATTAGTTTCTGGCTATTGGTTCCCGCTTTTCTGCTGCTCTTGGGCTCGGCTTTCGTGCCTGGCGGTACGGGCATGGGGGCTGGTACCGGCTGGACGGTTTACGCGCCGCTAGCCACGAGTGGTTCGGTTGGACCGGCTGTGGATATGGCCATTCTGTCACTCCACTTGGCAGGCGCATCGTCTATCCTTGGGGCCGTGAACTTTATTACCACGATCTTTAACATGCGCGCACCGGGTATGACCCTGCACAAAATGCCGCTCTTTGTTTGGTCGGTATTGGTTACTGCCTTCTTGCTGCTTCTGTCATTGCCGGTGCTTGCTGCAGCGATCACCATGCTATTGACGGACCGTAACTTCGGCACGGCTTTCTTTGATGCAGCCGGCGGCGGTGATCCGGTGCTTTATCAGCATCTATTCTGGTTCTTTGGTCACCCCGAAGTTTACATCATGATCCTGCCAGGTTTTGGGATGGTTAGTCATATTGTGGCGACTTTCAGCCGTAAACCTGTCTTTGGTTATTTGGGTATGGCCTATGCGATGGTCGCCATCGGTGTGGTCGGCTTTGTCGTCTGGGCGCACCATATGTTCACCACAGGTATGTCGGTTAATGTGAAGATGTACTTCACGGCGGCAACGATGGTGATCGCGGTGCCGACAGGCATCAAGATATTCTCGTGGATTGCGACCATGTGGGGCGGTTCGATGACCTTTAAAACGCCAATGATGTGGGCACTTGGGTTCATCTTCATGTTCACCGTCGGTGGTGTAACGGGCGTTGTGCTTGCCAATGGCGGTATCGACGATAACCTGCATGACACCTACTACGTGGTAGCTCACTTCCACTATGTGCTTTCGTTGGGTGCAGTCTTCTCGATCTTCGCTGGCTTCTACTATTGGTTGCCGAAAATGTCGGGCCGGATGTACAGCGAACTGTTGGGGCAACTCCATTTCTGGATTTTCTTTATCGGTGTGAACATATTGTTCTTCCCGCAGCATTTTCTGGGTCAACAAGGGATGCCACGTCGCTATCCTGATTATCCGGATGCTTATGCTTACTGGAATCAGATCAGCTCGCTTGGTTATTGGATCATGCTGGTTGGTGTTGCGATCTTCTTCGTGAACCTCGCATATACGTTCCTGGCTGGTCGCAAGGCAGAAGGTAATTACTGGGGTGAAGGTGCAACCACACTGGAATGGACTTTGACCAGTCCTCCGCCATTCCACCAGTTTGAAACGCTGCCGCGGATCAAGTGAACTTAAGGCGCTGATGAACAGATGACGACGGCATCGACAACACTTTACGGACTAGCCAGTGCAAAGGATCTCTTTGCGCTGACCAAGCCGCGCGTGATGTCGTTGGTCATTTTTACGGCGCTTTGCGGTCTGCTCGCGGCACCAGGGACTATCCATCCGATATTAGGCTTTACCGCGATCTTGGCTATCAGCCTGGGTGCTGGCGCTTCGGCAGCGTTAAACCAATGGTATGAGTCGGATATCGACGCGGTTATGAAACGTACCAGTCAGCGACCATTGCCAGCTGGTCGGATGGATCGTGAGACAGCTTTGCATTTTGGCATCGGGCTTTCCGTATTTTCGGTTGTATTGATGGGCGTTGCAGTGAACTGGTTTAGTGCGGCGTTTTTGGCGTTCTCGATATTCTTCTATGCCGTGGTATATACCATTTGGCTGAAGCGTAGTACGCCGCAGAATATTGTGATCGGTGGGGCTGCTGGAGCTTTCCCCCCGGCCATTGGCTGGGCAGCTGTTACCGGCGATGTTACGCTGATGCCGGTCCTGCTATTTGCCATCATATTCTTTTGGACGCCGCCACATTTCTGGGCGTTGGCACTGTTTGTAAATAGTGACTATTCCAAGGCCGGAGTACCAATGATGCCGGTTGTGGCTGGCCGTCAATCAACGCGCAAACAGATTTTTGCTTATAGTTTGGTTCTAGCGGTTGTTGCGATTGCACCATTTGCGCTTGGGTTCACTGGACTGGTCTATGGAATTTCAGCCATTGTGTTGAGTGTTGTTTTCAGTGGCCTGTCGCTAAAAGTCGCGTTGAGCGAGACGTTTGAACCGGAAGACATGGACGCTGAAAAGCGTCTGTTCAAATTTTCGATCTTGTACTTGTTCGCACTGTTTGCTGCGGTGGTTGCAGATCGGTTGGTGATGGCATGAGTGAGATAGACACCAGCCAAGAACCAATGTCTCCGGAAGAGCAGAAGATATTTCAAGCACGACAGAAACAGCGGGCAGTCATCATGGCCGGCTTGCTGTTATTCCTTTGTGTATTATTCTACTTGATCACGATCGTTAAGATCGGGGCGTCTACATAATGAGTGTTGCCCAGGCCCAATTGTCTGACAAGAACACGCGTAGTGCCATGCTGGCCGGAATGTTCGCTTTGGCTATGCTTGGAGTGGGCTTTGCGGCGGTTCCGCTCTACGAAATTTTCTGCCGTGTGACTGGCTATGGCGGTACAACGCAGCGTGTTGATGCAGCACAGGCGGCCACTGTACAGGCAACAGCAAAACCTATGTCGATCCGCTTTGACTCAAACGTAAACTCAGCCTTGCCTTGGTCATTTAAACCGGAGCAGGCTACTGATCGTGTTAGCGTTGGTGCGAGAGACATGGCAATTTATATTGCCAAGAATGAGTCTAGCGAGCCAGTGGTCGGTACTGCGACCTTCAACGTGACGCCGGTGCTGGCAGGAAAGTATTTCCATAAAATTCAGTGCTTCTGTTTTACCGAACAGTTGCTTAAACCCGGTCAACAGATGCGGATGCCGGTACTTTATTACGTCGATCCGGCAATATTGGAAGACCCGGAAACAAAAGATATTGAAGAGATTACACTCAGCTACACATTCTATCGGTCAAGAGACGGACAAGCCGTCGATAAAACCGCGAACGATAGCTAAACGAAATTTGAGGGAAGGTTAGGAACGAAAATGTCTGGCGCAAAGAACCACGATTATCATATTTTACCACCAGATATCTGGCCATTGTTCGGGTCGTTTTCTGTATTTGTCATGGCCGTTGGCGGTATCCGGGCAATGCATGATATGCCGTTCGGACTGGCAACTTTTCTAGGTGGTGTCGCGCTGGTTAGTTTGACCTTCTTTGCTTGGTGGCGGAACGTCATCAACGAAGCCCATGCTGGTGATCATACGCCGGTTGTGCAGCTGCATCTACGCTACGGAATGATCCTGTTCATTGCCTCGGAAGTTATGTTCTTTGTCGGTTGGTTCTGGGCCTGGTTTGACTACTCTTTATTCCCACAGCCACTGGAGTTGGTTGACGGTATCACGACCAACTATATCGGTCAGGATGGGGCTGCAGCACTATTGCAATGGCCGCCGAAAGGCATTGAAGTTCTCAACGCATTTGAACTGCCATTGCTCAACACGCTGATCTTGTTATGTTCAGGTACCACTGTTACTTGGGCGCACCATTCGTTGATCAACGGTAACCGGCAAGGGCTGATTACTGGCCTCTGGCTAACCATCATTTTGGGTGCGGTGTTTACCTGTATTCAAGCCTATGAGTATAGCATCGCTCCATTCCCGTTTGCGGGGATCAACTATAGCGCTGCCTTCTATATGGCGACTGGGTTCCATGGCTTCCACGTGTTGGTGGGAACGATCTTCCTGATCGTCTGTCTGGCCCGTGCCTATAAGGGGCACTTTACGCCAAAACAGCATTTTGGTTTTGAAGCAGCAGCTTGGTATTGGCATTTTGTCGATGTGGTCTGGTTGTTCCTGTTCATCGTTGTCTATGTCTGGGGTGGCTGGGGCGCACCAGTCCACTAGGACATTACATTGAACGAAACCGATCCAACAAAAGGGCAGCCGGATATGATTCCCGCTGCCCTTTTTGGTTTGTGCCCCAATTGCGGGCAGAAGACACTTTTTGGTAACATCACTCAGTTTGCGAAACGTTGCCGGGCCTGTAGTTTGGACTTTTCCAGCTATAATGTTGGCGACGGACCAGCGGCCTTTTTGACCTTGATAGTCGGGGCTATTGTGTTGGGGTTGGCTCTATTTGTAGAGTTCACATTCTACCCGCCCATTTGGGTGCATGTACTGCTTTGGGTCCCAGTTACCAGCTTGATGGTTATCGGAACACTTCGTTTTTCCAAGGCGCTGTTGTTGATATCTGAACATCGCAATGAGGCGCATGAAGGAACGATTGATAAACAGGAAGAAGGACCGTGAAGGGCATACCCATAATTGTCTCCATTGTCGTAGCCACTGCCATTGGAACTATGGTCTATCTCGGTATCTGGCAGCTACAGCGTGCTGATTGGAAAGAAGGTTTGCTTGCGACTTACGAAGCCGCCGTTGATGAACCTGCCATTGCTTATCCCGCTGTTCCCGATGCGGATCAACCGCCATATTTTCGACGGTCATCGGTAAATTGTCTGGAAGTTATAGGTTGGCGTTCTACCAGCGGTCGCAGCGTTACGGGGCAATCTGGTTGGGCGCATATTGCTACATGCAAGACCAGTAGTGAAGGGCCAGGAGCTCAAATTGTTGCGGGATGGTCGACAAAACCCAAAGATCCAGAATGGGCAGGCGGCAACGTTGATGGAATTATCGCTCCGGATACAAAAAATGTGATCCGGCTGGTTGCTAGTGAACCATTGGCAGGTCTTCAAAAAAGCCAACCGCCATCGATTGAGGATATTCCTAACAACCACATGGCTTATGCTGTGCAGTGGTTTCTGTTTGCCGGAATTGCGCTGATTATTTTTGGATTGGCCTTGCGAATGCGGTTGCAAAAATAGCTATTTGTAGAAGCCTTCGCGCAGGTTGATGCCATGTTCAAGCCAGGCCTTAAGAGAACACATCATCTGCATCCATCCCTCGCAGTTCCCGTAAGAAGCCTTTAGCCCAGCTTCATTCGGGGTCCAGCCGCCTTCGTTCACCGTGATCAGTGTTCGGCCATCTTCCAGCGATTCAAACTCCATGGTCATTCGAGTGTCATATCCGGCGCCAGGGTCATTGCAGGCGACACCGTCTTCATCGGTAGCTTCCCATTCCAAGACAATCTTCTCATTGGGAATGGCCTCGATGACAGTGACTGGAAATTGACCTGGATAATCGTGAAAATCCCACATGACGGTTGCACCTTTCTCAATCCGCCCTTTTGCACCTCCAGTCGTAAAATAGGAGGAGAGCTGGTCGGGATTGACGACTGCTTCATACACTTGTTCTACCGGCTTTGCGATGCGCGCGGCGACGCGAAATTTTAGTTCCATGTCGAATCTCCTTGATTACAATCCTTATATGTTATAAAAATATAACATGTCAATCACTGATGCTCATAACCAGATATTCAAGGCGCTCGCTTCAACGGTAAGGCGTCAAATATTAGACGACTTACGCGATCAACCGCTAACAACAGGGGCTCTCTGTGCGCATTTTCCTGAATTGGATCGTTGTACCGTGATGCAGCATATCAAGGTTCTGGAACGAGCAGAGTTGATCATTCCCCAAAAAAAGGGGCGAGAGCGGTGGAATCATCTGAACCCCATACCCATTCATGCCATTCACGAGCGATGGATCGGACCGCACGCAGCGAGGGCAGTTGAGCGGCTTGATGGCCTAAAACGACAGCTAGAAAACGCTCCCATCAAGGGCGCGGTCGAAGCATAGTTCTTGCTCACGCCCGCATCCGGCGCTAACTCGCTCACCATTATGGAATATATCTCGACACGTGGTGGCTCTGCGCCCCTAAATTTTGAACAAGTTACTCTGGCTGGCTTGGCTAGCGATGGCGGCTTATATGTGCCAACGAGCTGGCCAACCATTTCAGAGGCTGAAATCGCCGCGATGGCAGGGCAATCTTACGTCGATATTGCCATTCGCGTGATGCAGCCATTTGTTGGCGATGCTTTATCTGAATCTGAGCTGCGCGAAACCTGTGAGCAGGCTTATGGCCGCTTTGCCCATGCCGCTGTAACGCCGCTGGCGCAGCTTGATGGTCAGCATTGGTTGCTTGAGTTGTTCCATGGACCCACGCTGGCGTTTAAAGATGTCGCACTTCAGATGCTTGGCCTTTTGTTTGAGAAGTTTTTGGCACGGCAGGACAAACACCTGACTGTAGTTGGCGCAACTTCCGGTGACACCGGGTCAGCCGCGATCGATGCGTTGGCAGGGCGAGACAAAGTTGATATTTTCATGCTGCATCCCGATGGCCGGATATCGGATGTGCAACGCCGTCAGATGACAACCGTTCGCGCGCCCAATGTCCATAATATCGCTATAGATGGCAGCTTTGATGATGCACAGGCGATGGTAAAGCGGATGTTTTCTGATAGCGAAGTGACGGATCGGTTCGCTATATCTGCGGTCAATTCGATTAACTGGGCGCGGTTGATGGCTCAGATCGTCTATTATTTCTACGCGGCTAGCCAGCTTGGCGCTCCGCATCGCAAGATTGCATTTTCTGTACCCACGGGGAATTTTGGAGATGTGTTTGCCGGTTATGTAGCTGCACAAATGGGATTGCCGATTGAGCGTTTGGCCGTTGCTACTAACGTGAATGACATATTGCACCGTGCACTAAGTGCTGGCGACTATTCAGCCGGAACCGTGACGCCTACCGCTGCTCCTTCTATGGATATCCAGGTGAGCAGTAACTTCGAACGCCTGTTGTTCGATCTTTCGGGCCGCGATGGAGCTGCGTTATCGAAGATGATGACAGAATTCGATCAGTCTCGGTCGATGAGTATTCCGGATAACATGCTCACTTCTGCGCGTGAGTTATTTGTCAGTCACCGCGTTGATCCAGATGAAATGGCACTGGCCATGCGTTGGGCGCATGAAAATGCGGGCCAAGTGATTGATCCGCATACGGCCATTGGTCTGTCCGCGGCGCAAAATGCAGAGATTGACGCTTCAGTTCCCATTGTTACTTTGGCCACAGCCCATCCGGCCAAATTCCGTGATGCTGTCGAGCGATCAACCGGCGTTCGGCCCATTTTACCGCGCCGCATTGGTGATTTATTTGACCGTCATGAAGCCTGCACCAAACTGCCAGGCGAATATGACGCGGTGAAGGATTTCGTGACCAGCAACGCCACCCCCATCCATGGCTGAACCGATGTTGAAAACCGGTATCATGATCAGCGATCCGCGCGCAGACTATACTCTGCTTGATAGCGGCGATGGTCGCAAGCTGGAGCGCTTTGGAAAGTACCAGTTTATCCGGCCTGAACCACAAGCGATGTGGCAGCCCAGCGGTTCCGATTGGCAAGCCGATGGCGAGTTTATTCCGGCATCCGATGAAGATGGAGGCGGGCGCTGGCATTTGAAACCAAATGTTCCACAAGATGGCTGGCAACTCAGCTGGGAAGAAGTAAGCTTCAATGCCAACTGTACTCCTTTTCGCCACCTTGCCTATTTCCCGGATATGGATCCTGTCTGGCGCTGGATTCGGGAAAAATTGGGAGGTATGGAAGCTTCCCAGGCGCTTAATCTATTCGGTTACACCGGTGTTGGAACACTCGCGCTTTCCGCTGCTGGTTCCAACATGGTGCATGTCGATGCATCCAAAAAATCTGTTATGCAGGCGCGCGACAATGCGGCTCTGTCTGGCATGACGGAGCGCCCGGTTCGATGGATCATCGATGACGCAGCCAAGTTCACTGCGCGCGAAGTGCGGCGCGAACGGCGTTATGATGCAATCCTGCTCGATCCGCCTAAATATGGTCGTGGTCCGGACGGCGAACGCTGGCATCTGGAATCTGACTTGGCTGGATTAGTTGAGAATTGCGGAAAGCTGTTGGACGAAAACTCCAAATGTCTTTTTCTAACGGTATACGCGGTGAGAATGTCACCGCTGGCACTGGGTGGTTTGTTGCAAGAAAAACTCGCTCATCTGGGCGGACAAATTGAGGTGGGAGAATTGGCTGTTCGCGAACAGGCGCGCGGTCACTTGCTTCCGACGGCCATCTATGCGCGCTGGTCCGCTTAACTTGCGCATTTTTGAAAAACAGGCGAAAGCTCGACCATGACCGATACACTTACTCTCGAAGTCAATGATCTGGAAGTCGATGTCTTAACCGGCATTTATTCCGAAGAAACCCATTTGCCGCAACCGCTGCGTATATCCATTGCTGCGGATTTGAAAATTCAGGAACATTATGATCCAGATACACCACTGGAACAGTCCAAAAATTATATGGACCTGAAACATGCCGCGACCGATGCACTGCCCGAAGGTGTGCATTTCAAACTGATCGAGGCAGTGGCAGATCATATCATCGAAACGCTATTTCTGCAGGATAAAACGGTACTGCGTGTTACCGTCAAAATCGTCAAATTGCTGATTGCGGAAAAAGGTGAGCAAATTGGCATTACCATGAGCCGGAGTCGAAAATGACCGCACCACTGGCGCTGGTTACCGGCGGAGTGAGGCGGGTCGGCGCCGCTATATCTGGGAAACTGGCCGAGGCAGGGTATGATCTGGCTCTACACGGTCATAGCGATGCAGAGCCGGAGGGGGAGCTTTTAGCTACACTAAAATCATCGCACACCGGCTGGCATGGATTTATTGCAGACTTTAACGACACGGTCTCGGCATCAGCGCTACTCACAGATGTAATCGAGCATTTCGATCGCCCACCAGATCTTCTGGTCAACAGCGCCTCGATATTTGGTCAGGATGATTTGTCGAGCATTGATCCAGATGCACTTGAAAAGCACATGTCGGTAAACATGATGCTGCCCGTGCTGTTGACTATTGAACTCGCCAAAGCACAAAAGAAAGAGGACCGCGGTTCCGTCGTTCACATATTGGATCAACGGGTACGCAATCCAAATCACGATCAACTCAGCTATACCCTCTCCAAACAAGCGCTATCTGAAAGTGTCAGAACGCTTGCTCTCACTTGCGCAGACACGATGCGGGTAAATGCCGTGGCACCTGGATTGACGCTAACTGCCGGGGAATATGGCAAAGAACAGCTGGCAGAGATTACTGACATGATGCCGCTAGGCATTCTGCCGAACCCAAATGATATTGCCGAAGCGGTGCTTTACTTGGCGCGGGCTCATTCTGTTACCGGACAAACTATCTATGTTGATGGCGGCGCCAATCTAAAAAATTTTGATCGTGATTTTGTGCATTTGGGCAAAATCTAAGTTGTAATTCTCGTTCTTAAAAAGAACTGGATATTGGGCTGACCATCTTGACGAGATTCAAGACGGCCATCCATTTTTGTCAACCGCTATATATCGATTTTTCTATGACTTTGATGACGTTTTTCAAACGCAATACCCTTGGCGATGGGGTGTAATTTCACTATAGAAATCCCGAATCCCCTATCTCCCAAACGGAAAGAGAAAAAATGAAATTTGTTTCAAAACTCCTGCTGGCCACCGCTGGATTGGCTACGATCTCTGCGTGTTCATCGGAAATGAGCGAAGACGAACAAGCCATTTACGATGCGCGCGTGGCTGAAGAAGAAGCCAAGCCAACCAATTTGACGGCCTTGGTTCAGGAAATTCCGGAACTATCGACGGCCAGCACGATGGTCGGTTTTTCCGGTATCGCTGCCGAGTTGAAGGACGATGGTCCCTTCACATCATTCGTCGGAAACAATGATGCATTTGCAAAAATCGATTCCGCCGAGCTGGATGCGTTAGTGACGCCAGACAGAAAAGACGATCTTGTCGCAATTGCCAAATACGGTTTGGTAAAAGGCAGCATGACGGCAGCGGATCTTGCCAAAGCCATTGCTGATGGTGAAGGAACGGCGAGCCTCACAACATTGCAAGGTGGTACAATCAAGGCCAGCATGGATGGTGATAAGATTGTTCTGGAAGACGGCGCTGGTAACAAAGCTGGTATTGCCCAGGCGGATATCGAATCCAGCAACGGAACAATGCATATCCTCGATACGGTATTGATGCCGGGTTAAACCAACCAATCCAAAAAATTTGAAAAGGCCTCGCAGCGATGCGGGGCCTTTTTAGTTTGGGATCATTCGTCTATTGCGGGAGCCAGCAAAAAGGAGCGTACCATGCCGCAATATTGGTTGATGAAATCGGAGCCAGATGAATATGGTTGGGATGATCTGATCGCGGAAAAAGAAGGCATCTGGGATGGTGTAAAAAACGCCCAAGCATCGAACAATATGAAAGCCATGAAAAAGGGTGATCAGGTGTTCTTCTATCACTCTCGTCAGGGTTTGGAGGTAGTTGGCATCATGGAGGTCAGTGAAGAGCATAGTCCCGATGTGACGACCGATCCCGAACGCTGGGTCGTTGTGAAAGTCAGGCCAGTGCGGAAACTGGACAAGGCTGTACCGCTCAAAGCGATGAAGCAGAATCCAAAACTCAAAGATCTCGCGATTATAAGGCAGACAAGGCTGTCCGTAGCACCGGTAACAGCGAATGAGTGGGAAGAGATTCTGGCAATGGCCGTCTAGCCTCTCATTTAACCTCCTTGGACGGTACTGGGCACGTTCCTTGTAGATATTCAATTGCATAACTATCGGTTTGATAGCGAATTACACGTGGTAAAGTTTGATGCTGGACATTGGTAATCCAGTACCTACCACCACTATTTTGGGGGCCAGGGGGATATATATCTCCGGACTGATCGTGAAGCCATTTGACATCGATCCAGTTGATCGAAATTTCCTCATTATCCTGCACAGTTATTTCGCTGCCGGTTTTGTGGGCAATCAAAGTGTAAGTACCATCAAACTGTGCCATGAAGGCTTTCAACACGAATCCATTTTTGCCAAAATCCAGCGTAGACAGCGGAACACCCAATATCATGGCGTCGAACATTTGGGACGTCAATGATCCTGATTTGTTTTTGGTTTCTGCCCCTTTGATCATGACTGAACGGTAACCGTCCTTGTCAAAGTGCCACCGCTGGTCTGCAACAGTCTTGCCGTTGGGTGTAGAAAATATCCGTTCCGAATAACGAGGAGAAAGCGACCGGCGATCTAGATAGTAGGTGGTTCGATTCCTGATATCTCCGGAAATTAGGCCTGATTGTTCAATGCGCAGTAGATTGTCATCGATGATGGTTGCCTTTTCGCTAAGAGGGTTTCCAGCGTTCCAACTGCCGTCCTTGAAACTACATTGTTGCCAGGTAAAATTATACGGTTTGATGTTTTCTCCGTTAACCTGCCCATCGCCCATTCGCACGTTCACAGGTTGTGCGGATTGTCCGGTCAAAGCCAAAGCCATTAATGTGGATATTGTTGCTGCCGTCATTTCGAAGGTTCCTTTTCAATAGAGCTTCACATTGACGAATTTCACATTTTGGAGAAAATCTATTATTGTCTATTCATGTTGAACAAAATTCTCAGAATGCTTCCGTTTCATGGTTCTTCCAAAATTGAAATAGATCGGGAGACGCAAGAAGTTTTGATCGGTGGAGAGGCCCATCCACTACAAATGAAAACAATGCAGGTTTTGAACCGCTTGTTGGAAAAACGTTCAAATGTGGTTTCGAGACGTGAATTGATCGACATAGTATGGGATGGAAACCATTTGGTTGGCGAGAAAGGGCTGAATCAGGCGCTCTGGTTAATCAGAATGGTGCTACGGGATGATGCGCGACGACCAAAGTACATCCAGACAATTGCCAGAAAAGGATATCGCTGGATGGGACCAGCTGTCCATGATCACAATTCTTCCGACAGCCTTAGAAGACAATATGGTCTTGTCACAGCAGCTGCGCTTTCCATGGTAGTTTTGTCTTCCAATCCAGTTGTTTTGCAGTCGGAAGGAGAGCCTTCGCGAGTTCTATCACCCGATGGATCGAGCAGCGTTTATCGTCAGGGACGCGATATTGTAATCGAAGATGCTTTGCAGCGCGTTTATGTTTTGCGACCACTTGGACGCAAATATTTTAGCCTACCAATTTATTCACCCGACGGTCAGCAACTGGCATTCACTGCAAGCACGGATGAAAAATGCGAACTGATTGTTTTGGAATTTGCAGCTGGAAAATACGAAAAGTTTACACCATGTCCTGTTTTGGGGCCAAACAGAACCGGGATCTAGTCAGCTTCGTTGATACGGTTAGCTGGAACAATAAACTCCAACCTCAGACCAGATGGCTCTCTTATCATCATGTGGGTTGTAGGACCATTGCCAAGATGTTCTGGTGCAAACTCAACAACTACATACGGGTGTGCAACAAATTTCTTGTGTAGATTGTTCAAAGTTTCCAGATCACGCACCGTAATGGCCATGTGATGTAAACCGACATTGTTTTTTCGGTCAAAAGCAACGGCTTTATCCGGATTAGTCACTTGCCAAAGGGTCACAAACATTTTTCCGTTTGTAACAAACTTGGCAGGATATTCAGGACGACCACCGGCTGCTTTCCAACCCAATGTGTCAATGAAAAAAGAAGCTGTAGCATCAAGCTTAGAAACCGCAAAGCCTATGTGATTAAGATCCAGTGTTTGCGATTCTACATTTTGGTCGGATGAATTTTCTTGGGCCGCTAAGGGAGCAGTCCATAACATACCGGCAATCAAAATTTGTGAACGAATTTTCAAAATGAACCTCCCCGATGAGTATATCTAGTTTGATATTCGATCTTCATTGGTGAATAGTTACACGATTAGCATACTTATCTTGTTCTAGATCGCGAGGTACGGCATCGCCACGGACATTGCAAAAGATTACCTGTTTCTCATCCCACTAACTGTCGCCCCAGCGGCGGTCAAAAACTCCACATCAGTTTTGAGATGCAACAACCGCAATCCCTTCTGTTTCATCGCCTCGGTCAACGCAGGTGCAAACGTATCTGTGCTCTCTACCGTTTTACTCCATCCGCCATAGGCCTTCGTCAATGCAGCGAAGTCTGGGTTTTTCAACTCGGTTGCTGACAACCGCGTTGGATATTCTCTTTCCTGGTGCAACCTGATCGTACCGAAGCTGCCATTGTCGATCACCAGTACCAGCAAATTAGCATCATATTGTATCGCTGTGGCCAGTTCCTGACCGTTCATCATGAAATCGCCATCACCGGCCAATGCCACGACAGTACGATCTGGAAAGCGCAGGGCTGCTGCCACAGATGCTGGGACGCCGTAACCCATTGCACCGCTCGTTGGAGCGAGTTGGCTTGGATAGTCGCCATATTTCCAATAGCGGTGCCACCATCCGGAAAAATTCCCCGCGCCGTTACAGATTATGGCGTCGGCGGGCAGCATGTCCTGCATCGATGCAACACACTGGCCGAGATCGAGTTTTGCTTCGGTCGGCTGCGGCGTGGACCAGGTGAGATAGTCCTCATGGGCGGCTTTGCCCGCATCGAAACTGAGCAGATCATCTTCCCACAGTGCGGCTTGTTCAGCAAATTCATCCATCTCTGCACAAATGGGCAGGTCAATGCGATAGACATGGTTGAGTTCATCCGGATCAGGGTGAACATGGACAAGTATCTGATCGGGATGGTCTGGCGTGATTAGCGTATAGCCATCGGTTGTCGCTTCACCGAGTCTTGCACCAACCGCTAACACGAGATCAGCATCCTTGATCCGTTGAACCAGTTTCGGGTTTGGGCCGTAGCCCAGATTGCCTGCGTAGACTGGGCTGGTGTTTGGGAAATTATCCTGCCGCCGAAATGCGACTGCAACCGGTAAACCAATGCGCTCCGCATATTGTGCAAAATATTGTTTGGCTTTGTCATCCCATCCCGCGCCGCCAACAATCGCAATGGGATCGGTTGCATCGCGCAACATATCGGTGAGCGTCGTCATCGCATCTGGGCATAAGGGTTGGGCAGGGGCGACGACTTTTGGTCGATCTAACGCCTCAACTTCGTCGCGGAGCATGTCTTCTGGCAGGGCCAATACAACCGGGCCAGGTCGTCCAGAACTGGCGGTATCAAAAGCACGAGCAATATATTCGGGAATGCGCGCAGCGTTGTCGATCCGGGCCGCCCATTTGGCTAGTGGCGTGAACATGGCGGTGAAATCGACTTCCTGAAATCCTTCCCGATCACGATCATCGCGGGCGACGTCGCCGATGAAGAGAATCATAGGCGTGCTGTCCTGCATCGCGGTGTGGACACCGATACTAGCATTGGTTGCGCCTGGACCACGGGTAACAAAGGCAATGCCGGGAGCACCGGTCATTTTGCCATCGGCTTCCGCCATGAAGGCGGCGCTGCCATCCTGACGCGTGGCGACAGTTTCTATTTCACCGCAATCATGCAGAGCATCGAGAACCGAGAGGAAGCTCTCACCGGGTACGGTGAAGATGCGATTTGTTCCCTGGATCACCAGTTGATCGACGAGGATTTGTGCGCCGGTGCGTTTTGACATGATATCTCCCTCAGGCCTGATGAATGGCTTTGGTGACCATATAGGCCTTTAGACCATCAGGGCCATCTTCCGATCCATGACCACTTTCTTTGACACCACCAAAGGGCGCATCACCGGGGCTGACGGTAAGATTGTTAATCCCGATCATGCCCGCCTCAATTGCATCACCGACAATATTCGCGGTGTGCAGATTGGATGTAAAAGCATAGGCGGCAAGCCCCAAGGGTAGGCGGTTGGCCTGTTCTATGGCTTCGTCGAGCGTATCAAAAGGCCGCATGACAGCAACCGGACCAAAGGGCTCGTCATTCATGATACTAGCATCGAGCGGGACATGGGAAAGTACCGTGGGATCAAAGAAAAATCCGCCATCCTCTCCGCGATTGCCACCAAGCTTGATATCCGCGCCCTTGGTTTTGGCATCCGCAATCATCGCGCCAACCGAACTGGGGCGGCGAGGATTGGCAAGGGGGCCCATATCCACACTATCAAATCCATCACCCACGCTGACCTTCGCCGCGCGTTTCGTGAAGGCTTTCTCGAATTTATCGTAAATACCGGATTGAACATAGAAGCGTGTTGGCGAAACGCAAACCTGGCCAGCGTTGCGGAATTTTCCAGTCACAACGAGATCGAGCGTCCTTTCCAAATCACAATCATCGAAAACCAACACCGGCGCATGGCCACCCAATTCCATGGTGGTGCGCTTCATTCCTTCGGCGGCAAGTTTGGTGAGATGTTTGCCGACTGGAACTGAGCCGGTGAAGCTAACTTTGCGGATCACATCTGAAGCAATCAGGTGACTAGACACTGTTGCCGGATCGCCAAAGACGATTTGGCAAACCCCGGATGGTAAACCTGCATCTTGCAAGCAGCGCATCATTTCGATCGCGCTGGCCGGGGTTTCTTCGGCTGGTTTCAATATAATCGAACAACCGGCAGCGATGGCTGGTGCCAATTTGCGGATCGGGGTGAATACCGGAAAGTTCCATGGACTAAATGCCGCGACCGGGCCAACCGGCTGATATTTCACAAAGCTGTTTTGACCAATTGGGCGCACCAACACCCGTCCATAGCAACGCTTGGCTTCCTCGGCCATAATGTCGAATTGGCTCGCCGATGCAGTTACCTCACCAATGGCTTGCGGCAATGGTTTGCCTTGTTCGGCGGTCATCAACGCGCCGATATCAGCCGCGCGTTCCCGCATTAGATCAGCGGCTTTGTGCAGCACTGATGCACGTTCCCCAACCGGCGTGTCGCGCCATATCGGAAAAGCGCGATTCGCGGCATCCAATGCGCGATCCAGATCGGCTGTGGTCGCTTTGGGTAAATCGGATATCGCCTCGCCTGTAGCCGGGTTCACAACCTGATGCACATCACGATCTTCAACATCGATCCATTCACCATCAATGTGAAGTTGGAGAGACTTGGGGTAATTGGACATAATATCTCCTGTAACTATCTGCTTTCGCACTAGACTTGTCCGATCTTTCCCGCAATGATTGTAAAGGGGTCAACACTCACTAAATCCACGCATCGTGCATTTAGTGAGTGTTGAGCCCATATTCGAGAGGAAAATTCATGGAGATTGTAACAGAAGGCCTTCGCTTTCCAGAAGGGCCAATAGCAATGCCGGATGGCAGCGTGATTTTGGTCGAAATTGCAGCACAACAACTGACCCGCGTCTTACCGGATGGTTCGAAGGAAGTGGTTGCGAAAACTGGTGGCGGTCCAAACGGAGCCGCGCTTGGCCCTGATGGCAAAATCTATGTCTGCAACAATGGCGGGTTTGAATATCAAGATGAGAATGGTTTCCTAACCCCTGCTGGTATTGCCAAAGATTATGAAGGCGGTAGCATTCAGCGCGTCGACCCGGATACCGGCGAAGTCGAGACGCTTTACAATGATGGCGATTTTGGCTGCATATTGCGTGGTCCCAATGATATTCAATTTGATGCGCACGGCGGCTTCTGGTTCACCGATCACGGCAAGACGGATTATGAAAAACGATGCCATGACATAGTCGGAATTTTTTATGCAAAGGCTGATGGCAGCCATTTAGAAGAAGTGGTTTTCCCATCCAACAACCCCAATGGCGTTGGTATTTCTCCCGATGGAAATACACTTTATGCAGCGGAAACCTTTACTTGCCGGTTGATGAAATTCAACATCACCGAACCCGGGAAAGTCGCGCCAGACGCAGGTCCGGGCGGTCCCGGAATCCCGGTATACCGTCCAGAAGGTTATAAGTTTTTCGACAGTCTCGCGATGGAGGAATGTGGCAATATCTGTGTTGCAACCATTGGCGAATGCGGCATTAGCGTGGTTTCTCCCGATGGAGAGCTGGTCGAATTTGTGCCGACACCGGACATATTCACGACCAATATCTGTTTTGGCGGTGAGGATATGATGGATGCGTACATCTGTCTGTCTGCGACTGGAAAATTGGTAAAAACGCGATGGAAACGACCGGGAATGAAATTGGAGTATTTGAACAAGTGAATTACAACACAGTAATATGGGATTTTGGCGGCGTTATCACCTCGTCTCCATTCGAAGCTTTCAAACGCCTCGAAGCGGAAAAGGGTGTTCCCGAAAACAGCGTTCGCAAAATCAACAGCGCTAATCCAGATGATAATGCTTGGGCGAAATTTGAACGGGCCGAACTCGATTCTGCTGGATTTGATCAAGCCTTTGCAGATGAAGCCAAGGCAATCGGTATAGAGCTGCGCGGCGCAGATGTGCTTGCTGTGTTAGCAGGAGATGTGCGGCCCAATATGGTGGCAACGCTCGATCGGCTGAAAAGCGAAGGCTTCACCATCGCCTGTATCACTAATAATGTTCCTGCTGGCAAAGGTGCCGGAATGGCAATGGATGATGAGAAAGCCGCAGCCGTCAAAGCGATTATGCAGCGCTTTGATCATATTATCGAGAGCAGCAAAGCCGGTGTCCGCAAACCCGATCCGCGTATTTATCAGATGATGTGTGAGGCGTTGGGCAAGCAACCATCGGAATGTATCTATCTCGATGATCTTGGCATTAACTGCAAACCGGCAGCGCAACTCGGCATGGCGGCGATCAAGGTTTCAGATGAAGAACAGGCCTTGGGCGAGTTAAGCGCGTTACTGGAAATGCAGCTGCCATAAGGGGTACATTTTTTGCTTTTGCGGTTTTCACGAAGGAGTCGCTGATTTGTCATCAAATCGCTATACCGACGGCTGATTGCATTTTTGCGGGGATTCGTGAGTAGCAGTTTGGATAAAAGATTGAGCATATTTGACCGCATATTTAGGAAAAATGGAGTTTATCCGTTTCTTCTAGGGCTGCTGGCAATCTTGCTGCTTATTCAGGTTATCCGTCTGATCTGGACCGTCGTGACACCGCTTGGCCCGGTTGGGGATTGGAAAGCGAACGAGGTACAGGTGCTACCGCCGCAATCACGCCTATCCCTATTCAGTAGCTTCGATCCGTTTTTTCGGTCCAATTCTGGTGCGCAAAGTGAAGTAGTCACGTCGCTGCAGCTTACCCTCTATGGCATAAGGCAAAATACCGGTTCTGGGCTTGGCTCGGCGATTTTAGCGGGTCCGGATGGTGTGCAAGACAGCTATGCCATTGGAGAGGAAATTCAATCTGGCGTGACACTTGATGCCGTCAATTTCGATCATGTCGTATTGGACCGAGGCGGCGTGAAAGAGACCCTCTATTTGGATCAATCTGTTCCTGCTGAGACTGTTGGCGGAGAAGCGTCGATTGCAGCAACGACCAATGCCATCGGCCTTGCCCCGGCGCTATCGACCAATGCTTCCGAAATCGCTGGCTTTGCACCACGTAGTGAAGATGGGAAGATCACGGGGATTGTCCTATCTCCGCAGGGCGATGGCACGTTGTTTAAAACGGCCGGCTTTCGTAGTGGCGATATTATCACTTCGGTGAACGGAAAACCCGTTACATCCACGGCAGATATTGATGCATTGAAAAGTCAGATTGCACCTGGTGCGCGAATTTCCGTCAATGTCGAACGCGGTGCCAATATTGTGCCGATATCCATCAAATTACCCAACAATCCGTTAGGCCAATAATGCGTAACATCTTTGCCTTTCTTTTGATCATTACCGCCTTTGTGGCATCGCCGGTTCAGGCGCAGCACACATTGAATGTTCGCGATGCTGATATCCGCGCCTTTGTGCAGGATGCCGCCCGTGTCACGGGACGGACCTTCATTCTGGATAGTCGGGTTCAGGGAAAAGTATCTGTGGTGACAGATCGTCCTTTGTCGCGTTCAGAGTATTTCGAAATCTTCCTGTCTACCTTGCGGGCCAATGGCTTGGTCGCAGTGCCGACGCGCGGAGGATATCGTATTCAACCCGCTGATGGTGCTGCTACACAACCGACAAAAATCGGCAGTCGCGGAAGTCCGTCCAATCAATTTGTGACCGAGGTTGTGCGGTTGAAATCTATCGTTGCAACCGAAGCGATTGAAACGCTGCGGCCCTTAGTTTCGAAACAGGGTTCGATAACAGCCAATCGCAATGCCAATAGTCTGGTCGTTGTCGACTATGCCGACAATATCCGGCGCATCCGAGCATTGGTGCGACAGATTGACCGGGACAGCGCGGCCAGTGAGATTATCAATCTGAAAAATGCCGGTGCGCGCGAGATCGCAACCTCTTTACAAGCCTTGGCAACACAAGGTGGCGGTGAAGGCGTACGGACGCCGGTTACCGTTGTGCCTATTGACAGCAGCAACAGTATCGCCTTGCGCGGTGACCCCGCCGCTGTTGCGCGCTTTGCAAGCATGGCTAAGGAACTGGATGCACGAGCCGAACTCGGAACAGAAATTCGCGTGCACCGTCTCGGTTATGCCAATGCAGAGGCATTGCTGCCCGTCATTGAACAGCTATTGGGACAAGGCGGTTCTGGCAGTGCTGCCGGAGCGTCGGTTGCTCCTGCGGGCGGTGGTGAGGGCGCTTCTACTCCGGCGGCTGTCTCTTCATCGGGCAGCGGCATCGCGCGTCGTGGTCCGGCGATTGTAACACGGCTTGAAGGTACGAACGCGTTGATTGTCGCCGCCAACCCCGAAGTACAACGCATGGTTGGCGAGTTGATCCGGCAATTGGATGTGAGACAAGAGCAAGTGGTTGTCGAAGCGATCATTGTGGAAATTTCAGAGAGCTTGGCGAAGGAGCTGGGCGTGCAATGGTTGGTCGGTGGTGAGAATGTGCCGTTTGCCGTAACCAACTTCTCAAATGCATCCCCCAACATTGTAGATGTGGCGGGCGGATTGCTGGCTGATCAGTTTAATACGACCACAACTACGACAACCGATACTGCTACGACGGTGAGCACGAATAGCGCGGTTGGCGATTCATTGCAGCAAAATGCGGCTGATGCGATTTTGGGTGCACGTGGCGGTTTTGGTGGCTTTGCAACTAGTCTGGGCGGCAACGCTGTACTTGGCGCGATCATCAACGCGGTGCAGAGCGACACGGATAGCAATGTGCTTTCCACCCCATCGCTGACCGTGAACGACAATCTAAAAGGCAGCATTTTATTTGGTCAGGAAATTCCGGTTTCAACCGGGGAAGCTCTGAGCAATAATTTCGACAATGCTTTTCGCACGATTCAGCGGCAAAATGTCGGTATCGAGCTGGAGGTTACGCCCCAAATCAATGCAGGCCGTGAAGTGCGGATGGAATTGCGGCAGCAAGTTAGTTCAATTGCTGGTCCAGTTTCCGATGACTTTAACGAGCTGATCATCAACAAGCGCGAGATCAATACGACAGTGACCGTCGGCGATGGTGAAATCGTTGCCTTGGGCGGATTGCTCGATGACAATGAACGCCGTACCATCCAAAAGGTTCCATTGCTCGGTGATATTCCGATCCTCGGTGAACTGTTTAAATCGCGCGGTAAGAGCCGAGTGAAGACCAATCTCATGGTGTTCATTCGTCCGACGATTTTGAAAGATCCCAATGACGCCCGGGCGTTTTCTTCGCAGCGCTATGGCTATATTCGGGATCGTCAACTACGCCGAAATCCTGATCTGGAACCATCGTTGGATGCGCTAGTGCGCGACTATTTGGGTACCGTGCCGCCAGGAGCAGGTGCGACGCGTGCTGATGATCAGATTGTCTATGCGCCGGGTACGGCTCCACAAGCGCCCGCTGCTATTGAACAGTCCGCGCCGCCGCCCAGCGAGGCTGAACCGCAATAGGATCGAAACGTGAAAATCGCTAAGGGATCAGAACAGATGGATGAAGTGGAATTGCCTTCCGCTTTGCCCAATGCGCCGTCGATCATCCCCTACACCTATTCACGCGACCACGGAGTGTTGCTTCTGGCGAGTGACGGTGACCGGGTTCGTGTAGCCTTGCGGGCCGGTTCTGATCCGATGGCACTGCTGGAGGTGCGGCGATATCTGGCGATGCCGTTTGATGTGGAGCTGGTGGAGACGGATGCCTTTGAGAAGCTACTGAGCGAGCATCATGCGATGGACGGCAGCGCTGCTGCGATGGCGAGCGACTTTGATACAGACGGGCTGGACGGCTTGGTGGAAGGTATCCCGAGCGCAGAGGATCTGCTCGATAGCGCCGATGATGCCCCGACCATCCGGCTGATCAACGGGATTATCGCAGAGGCGGCCAGAGCAGGGGCCTCTGATATCCATATCGAGCCCTATGAGACCGGCTTGGTAGTGCGCATGCGGGTAGACGGCGTGCTGACCGAGAAGCTCAGAATGCCGCCGCATGTTGCCAGCGTGATCGTCAACCGGATCAAGGTGATGGCACGGCTGGACATAGCCGAAAGACGTATCCCGCAAGACGGACGGATATCCCTGACGCTGGGCGGTAAGCTTCTGGATGTACGGGTCTCGATCTTACCCAACCGCGCCAATGAACGCGTGGTGATGCGTATCCTGGACAAGGAAAGCGCCGCTATCTCCTTGGACCTGTTGGGGCTATCCGAAGAAACCCATCAAATCCTCACCGAAGCGCTAAGCGAACCCAATGGTATCATATTGGTCACTGGTCCTACGGGATCGGGTAAGACGACCAGCCTCTATGCGGGCCTTAAACAGCTTAATGATGGCAGCCGCAATATCCTGACCGTCGAAGACCCCGTGGAATATGCGATAGAAGGCATTGGTCAGACCCAGGTAAACGCCAAAGTCGGTCTAACCTTTGCAGCCGGTCTCAGAGCCATATTGCGCCAAGATCCTGATGTGGTGATGGTCGGTGAGATCAGAGACAAGGAAACAGCTGATATAGCGGTGCAGGCGGCCCTGACCGGTCACCTTGTTCTTTCCACAGTACACACTAATGATGCGGTGGGTGCAATCACCCGTATGCGCGATATGAAGGTGGAGCCATTCCTGCTCGCCTCTACGGTGAGAGCAGTCATCGCCCAGCGCCTGGTCCGTAAACTCTGCGAACATTGCAGAGAGCCTATTCAGGCCGATGGCTCTCTGGCCTCACTGCTCGGCTTTGACCGGGGCACCGTAGTGTTCCAGGCCAAAGGCTGCGAGCATTGCAACCACACCGGCTACCAAGGCCGCATCGGTGTGTTCGAGGCTATCCGCATCGACGACACCATCCGCAAACTCATCAATGAAGGCGGCGATGAATCCAGAATTAGCCAGCACGCTTTCAACAATCGGCCGGATTTGAGCGATGCCGCGATTGCGTTAGTCAAAGCCGGTGTGACGACGGCCGAAGAAGCTGTGCGGATCACGCGCCGAGAACAGACCTCTGTCGATGCCTGATTTCAGCTACACAGCAATTGATCCGAAAGGACGCGAGAAGACGGGTCGCTTATCAGCCGCCAGCAATGATGACGCGCGGGCGAAACTGACGGGTCGCAATTTCTATGTTGTCAAATTGGAAGGTGCACAGCCAGAGCATAGCGCAGCTAAAAATCAACGGTTTTCTTTTGGACGCAAGAAACTGAAATCAAAAGAACTAACCTTGTTCACTCGGCAGCTTTCTTCGTTAGTTCAGGTTACGCCTTTGGAAGAAGCATTGCGTACCATTGGCACGCAAAATGAAAAAGAGCATGTTCGTGATCGTCTGTCATCGGTTCATTCCGGTTTGGTTGAGGGACAAAGTCTATCAGAAGCCATGCGCCGTGAACCAGCCAGTTTCCCCCCGCTCTATCGAGCAATGATTGCTGCTGGTGAAACGTCTGGTACGCTTTCCAATATTACCGAGCGGCTAGCAGAATTGCTGGAACGACAAGCTGAACTGCGCGGGAAATTGATCAGTGCGCTGGCTTACCCCATCGTGCTTGCATTGGTTTCGATACTGGTTGTCGCGCTATTGATGATTTGGGTCGTCCCAAAGGTGGTTGAACAGTTTGATGATGTGAATCAGCTTTTGCCGCCGGTGACAAGAATTGTCATTTGGATATCTAATTTTCTGGCCAATTGGTGGCTCGTCATTCTTGGTGTCCTTGCGCTCTTGGGTGTCGTTTTTTGGCGGGCGATGCAGGAACCGAATTTCAAATATCGCTTTGATGCTCTTGTGCTGCGACTTCCGTTCTTTGGCCGCTTGATCCGGGATCTCCATGCAGCGCGCCTTTCGCGCACGCTATCGACCATGGTTGCTAGCCGTCTGCCTATTATTGAGGGCCTGCGACTAACGACCAAAACCATCAACAATTCGGTCCTGCGCAAAGCATCCCAAGATATGGTCGAGGCTATTAGAGGCGGCAGCGGCCTTTCAACCGCATTGAAAAACGCGGGTGTGTTTCCGCCGATGTTGGTCTACCTGACCGCCAGCGGCGAGGCGTCGGGGCAGTTGGATGAAATGCTTGCCCGCGCAGCGGATTATCTGGAAAGGGAGTTCGACAATTTCACAACAACTGCATTGTCGCTGTTGGAGCCGCTGATCATTGTGGTTCTTGGCGGGATTGTCGCGGTCGTGATATTGGCCATATTGTTGCCCATCCTACAACTTCAAAACCTGGCAGGATTATAGAGGTTCTTATGCATAAAAGTTTGAAATCCAAGATTGCCGATCTGAGAAAACGCAAACCAGACCAGCGTAAGAAAAACGGCTTCACGCTGGTGGAATTGCTGGTGGTGATTTTCATTCTGGGATTGCTAACCACCATCGTGGTCATCAACGTGCTGCCCAGTCAGGATCGCGCGATGGTCGAAAAGGCGAGGGCCGATATAGCGACGTTGGGACAGGCGCTTGAGATGTACCGGCTCGATAATCTGAGCTATCCGGGTTCGTCAGATGGTTTACAGGCGCTTACAACAGCGCCCGGTTCGCTGGCGAATAGTTCGCGTTACCGCAAGGGTGGCTACATCAAAAAGCTGCCAGAGGATCCCTGGGGGCGGCCCTATCAATATGATAATCCGGGGCGCCAGGGACCGGGGTTTGATCTCTATTCTCTGGGTTCTGACGGCGCACCGGGGGGCGAAGAGGAAGCGGCGGACATTTATGCAAATTAGTCTGCTCCTAACTCTCCAATATCATCAATTAGATTACGCTGACTGACCGTGGTGCAGAGCATTTTTCTGGTATCTTTCCCGCAGGAGGAAGAGCAAGCCCTTCATTGGTGGCTTGTGAAAGATGGTGCCATCCGTGCCCAAGGCTGTGATCAAGATCCGTTAGTGGCTGCTGATATTTTCCCGTCCGATGATCTGGACGATCCGATGCAGGTTGTTGCTTTGGTGTCATCTACGCAAACTGTTGTAAGATGGCATGATATACCTGAGGGAGCGACGGACAGGCAGGCTTTGGCCGCCGCCATTTTGGAGGCGAAAACACAAAGCCTGAATCCAGATGATCTATATCTCGCTGCTGCGCAGGATGGTGAGCATATTGTCACTGCGGCTCTGGAGACCGATAAATTTGCGAGTGGTTTAGCGTATCTACAATCCTTGGGGATCGATCCTGACATTATTACCCCAACCGGTTTCTTGCTGGATGCACAGGAAGATCGGACGGTCGCAGCGGATTTTGGATTTGACCAACTATTGCGCGGTTCAAAGCTGATAGCTGCCGATGAGCCGTTGGTTCGGAATCATGTAGTGTCTGCTGCAAATGTGGATGAATTCAGACAGTCGGAAACAGATGCCGCAATCGCCTCTGCTCATTTGAGCGCTAGCCCCAATTTACGAACCGCGCAGTTTGCCAAGAAAACCAAGCGGCAAATGACTGGTGAACAGAAGAAAATTCTGACTTGGCTCGCAGCAGCGTTGCTTTTGATTTCAATCGCTATTCCGCTGTTGCAGCTCTACCAACTTCATAGTGCCGCGAGCACCGCAGATGAGGCGGCAATGGCTGCGGCCACAAAAATTATCGGCAATGCAGAAAATCTGGATGTTGCAGAGCAGCAGATCGATCAGAAATTGCTGGCCGAGAATTTGGGCAATAATCGTTTCACTGTGCCGGCGGCAGGTATATTTTCTTCACTGCAACAGGTTCCCGGTGTTTCGATCAGCAGGATTTCTTACGGTGAAAATGGTCTCATGTCCGTTGAGCTAACCGCTGTGCGTAACGAAGACATCAACCCGGCTCTAATCGCTATTCAGGATCAAGGTTACGTCATCACCGCGACCCCGCGACAGGATGCATCGGGTTTCGCAAAAGCTGATGTTACGGTGCGCATGCCATGATCAATTTTGTTCGCACTTGGTTTGATGCGCTTAGCAGCCGTGAAAAAATACTGATATCGGTTTTGGCTATACTTGTTGCTGGTTTCATTGCTTTCTACGGTGTGTTCAAACCGTTTGTCGGCGCGATGAACGAAGCGGAATTGCGCTATCAGGAAGCGGTTGAAAGGCAGGCCCGGATAGAAATCAAGGCCGCTTTTTTTGATGCAAAAGATCAAGGATCAGAAGGCGCAGTACAATCTGCTGCTGGTTCGATTGAAACCATCATAAGCCGGAGCGCGGGAGAGGCTGGCTTTGCTACCAGCGCCATCAACACCCAAAGCGATAACAGTGTCACCATGACCATAGATTCCGCGAAACCCACAGCGATGTTTCATTGGATTGCACTGTTGGAACAGCGCGGGATTATCGTGGTCGAACTGTTGGCAAGTCCAGGCGCGAACGAGACAATTACGGCAACATTAAAGCTCAGATAGATTACCGGAATACGTGCTGCGCAGTGGCTCTATTGTTCGCGGACATGACGCCGACCATTAACCGAACGAGACCGCATTGTTGAAGAGCGTTTAGCAGGTGCTTTAGCGACTGGTGCACGACGGGGAGCAGCTTGTCTCCGCGATTGTTGCCGGGCAGCTGGGCGAGCGCGTTGTGGTCTCTGACTTGCGTCGGCGGGTCGGCTCCGGCGAGCTGCCGATCCATTGCCTCTGCCGGTGCCCCGAGCAACACCGTTTTGCCGATTGGCTCGGCGCATTTCCCGTCTGGAATCATTGCTGCGGCGTCGCAAGTCTTGCTGTGAAACAGTCGCACGTCCGCGCACAGCACCGTCACCGCGCCGCCGTTCTTTGCGGTCGGCTCTACGCTCGCGCCGTTCAGCGCGCTGTTCTGGTGTCAGGTTTTGCAGCCGTTCGGCTCTGCGCTCACGTCGCTCAGTGCGCTGTTCCGGTGTCAGATTTCGCAAGCGTTCTGCCCTGCGATCACGCCTCTCAGCCCGTTGCTCAGGGCTCAAATTACGTATGCGGTTGGCGCGTCGTTGGCCACGATCACTGCTCCGGCTACCGCGATTGGCGTAGCGTTGACCGTGCTGATGCCGCCGATGCGCCCAATAGCGACGATGGTTGTTTCGCATTTGATGCCCGTGCCCAATGCGATCGAAAACGAATAGGCCATAACCCGGGTAGAACAAGTCATCATACCAACCGCCGCCAAAACCAATATTGGCAAAGCCGTAGCCATAGTCACAGCTATAATAGGCGTCATAAGGATCATAGGGATCGCAGGCATAGCCATCGGAATAGCCACCATTTACGTAGCCATCACCATAAGCGCCATCCGTGTACATGCAGGCGCTGAGACTTAGAGTTGCACCCGCCAAAAGAGCGGGACGCAATAGGTGTGAGAAATTGAAATTTGCCATGTTCATCCCCTGTCGAGACCGGATAGCGCGGCCAACGCCGCCGAGTCCCAATAATATTACTGATGCCCTGTTTTGTAACGGTTTCGATTTGAATAGCTTATGAATGAGGAAGCTTGCTGACATTAATGAAAGTAGCTATGCTTGGTTTAAATACAAGCATTTCAGGAGTTCTCCCCTTGGCTACCGCAGCAACACAACCACCAGTCCAAGCACATGGTTATCTACATGAAGAATCGGCCAATCCGCATTGGGTGACACCGCCAACACGAGATGCATTGGCCCATATTCCGGGAGAAGATGGCCTTCCGATTGTCGGAGATACACTGGAACTGTTGCGTGATCCGCCCAAATATTCGAAGAAAATGTTTGAGCGCTATGGTTCGGTCTATCGCAGCAACAATTTTGGTAAGGATAATGTTGCCCTGTTAGGTGCTGATGCCAACGAACTGGTATTGTTCAACAAGGGCAAGGTTTTTTCTAGCGAGCAAGGTTGGGGACCGGTGCTTAACAATCTGTTCCCGCGTGGTTTAATGCTGATGGATTTTGAGCGCCACCGTGCGGATCGTAAGGCTTTATCGGTCGCCTTTAAGCCGGGACCAATGAAGCACCATTGTAAGGTTTTGAACGAAGGCATTGCAGAGCGTGTTGCTGACTGGAACGGCACTGCGTTTAATTTCTATCCAGCGATCAAATCTCTTTCGCTCGATACAGCCGCCAGCGCCATCTTGGGTATTCCGTGGGGACCGGAAGCGGACAAGATCAACAAAGCCTTTGTCGATGAAGTACAGGCTTCCGTCGGCGTTGCACGCAAACCTATTCCGTTCACAAAAATGTGGCGCGGAATGCGGGCGCGGCAATATTTACTAAGCTATTTCACGCCGCAGGTTCAAGAGCGTCGCGAAAAGGGTGGTGAGGATATCTTCACCCAAATTTGCCTTGCGAAACATGAAAATGGTGAGTTGTTGACCGAAGACGAAGTTGTCGATCACATGAATTTCTTGATGATGGCGGCGCATGACACGATTACTTCGTCGGCAACCAGCTTCATTTATTTGCTCGCCAAAAATCCTGAATGGCAGGATAAATTGCGTGAAGAATGCCTGTCGGTAGCAGCGGCCGGTGAACCGATTGCCTATGAGGACTTGGGCAAGATGGAATTGACCGAAATGGCGTTTAAGGAAGCACTGCGAATGATACCGCCCGTGCCTTCCATGCCGCGCCGTGCGGTCAAGGATTTTACGTTCCGCAACTATACGATTCCGGCTGGCACCAATGTTGGCATCAGTCCTGGGTTTGTCCACAAGATGGAAAAACACTGGCCCGATCCGGACAAATTTGACCCCATGCGTTTCACACCGGACAAAGTTGCAGCGCGTCACAAATATGCCTGGGTTCCGTTTGGTGGCGGTGCGCATATGTGTATCGGGCTGCATTTTGCCTATATGCAGGTCAAAATTTTGGTGCATGCCATGCTGACACAGAACCGGATCGAGCTAACGGGTGGGCCAGATTATGAACCCAAATGGCAATTCTTCCCGATCCCGCAACCCAGAGACGGCTTGCCAGTGCGGTTGGAGCGGCTTTAAAACTAGACTTTTAGTTGCCTGTTTGTTTGAGTTGCACGGCCAATTTATTGTTTATCGCCGCCGCTCTTCGATATTCCGAAGCCTGTTGAAGATTATAGACTAGGCCTGACAGTTTCGAAACCAACCGGCGATTTTTTACGAGCTTCTCCGCAATGGTTTTCCAGATTTCTGAATCATGCTTGGAGTTGGACAACGTGCGATACATATTTTCTGTTTGGCTCGAAAGATCATCGCGCACTCTTTTGAGGCCTTTAATGATCTTCTTGAAGCTCTTTTTCCCCAGTGCTGTGTTCATTCTGTTAAGAAATCCAGGGTCCAATCCGCGTTCCGGATCACGTAAATCCATCCGACTCACAATTGAATCGGCGCGATATGAACGTGCCTTCTTGGCAAAATATTTTGCGGCAGCGAAATGTGCTTTCGAAGGTTTTGTCATTTGTGTAGCTCCTCGTTTTTCAGGACACTACCGAATAGAGAATGGCTCGCTGTGATTTTACGCACTTTATGGTGCTGTTGCTATCCAATCATGTTGTTCGACGATGACAAACCACTGGTAACCAAGTGTAACCATGCACAAATGCACTTGACGTCCGGCTAGGTTCGTCGAGAACTTCAATATGTTCGAAGCGCTCCAAAATTTCTTCCCATAGGATGCGCAGTTGCAGCTCGGCCAGACGGCTGCCGTAGCAACGATGGATGCCAAAGCCGAAAGAGATATGATCCTTAGCCTGTTTGCGATCAATGATGAGCGCATTGGGATCTTCATCCCAAAATTCTTCATCGCGATTGGCCGAGACATACCACATTGCCACTTGATCACCCTTGCGGATGGTCTTGCCATACATTGTGACGTCTTCAAGTGCTGTGCGTCGCATATAGGCGAGGGGTGTCTGCCAGCGGATCATCTCTGATACCATGCTCGGGATTAACGTTGGATCGGCCTTTAACTTGGCATATTCATCGGGGAATTTGTTGAGCGCATATAGACCGCCAGTCATTGTATTCCGGGTGGTATCGTTGCCACCAATGATTAGAAGCAGCACATTACCCAACAGTTCCTGCGGTGTCAGGTTCTGTGTCGCTGGGCCATGCGCGAGCAGGCTCATAAGATCATCACTGGGTTCGGCTGCTTGGCGTTCGGCATAGATCCCGGAAAAGGTACCAAGGCACTCGTTTAGTTCCTGCAACCATTGTTCCCGGCCGCCCGGACAAATATCCGGATCAAAGGGATTGGTTGTCACGTCGGACCAGCGGGTTAGTTCTCGCCTGCGTTCTTGTGGATAGTTGAGCAACGTCGCCAGCATCATCGCTGTGAGCTCAATTGATACGGTCTCTACCCAATCAAACGGCTCCCCATCGGGCAGTGAATCCAATATCGTCTGGGTTCGTTTTCGGATGAGTGGTTCAAACTCGTTGCGCAATAGCGACGGCGCGACGGCTGGCTGCATCGGTTTGCGTTGTGCCCAATGATCAGGTTCATCCGCCGCAATAAAACTCTCGCCAGTGAACGCTTCCAGCGGTTTTCCGAGGGTAATCCCACCATAGCTTGCGTCGGATGAGAACCGTTTATTGTCGACATCGACAGCTTTGACATCTTCATAGCGGGTGATGGACCAATAGGGACCAGCTATGCTTTCCTTTGTATAATGAACCGGAGCTTCTTTCCGCAAACGAGCAAAGCGGTCCCACTTTTTATCCTGACGCCATTGTTCAACATCTATGAAATCGATGGCATCCAAATCTAACTCATCAGCCGGTTTTACACGATCACCGCGTTCCATATAATGCGGAAGCGCTGGTTTACGGTAACTAACCTCAGGGCGTTTCAATTGCGGTGATGGATCGGCTTCGGCCATGACGGTGTTCCTATCAGAATTTCTGATCTCAATTTAACTGACCAATTAAGATTGTCAAATCAGAAGCTATCACTGAAGGATCGACGCTAACCGCTATTTCGAAGTGCGGTCGCGATGGCGTTAAGAGAGAGCTGAATACCTTCGCCTATCCTTGGATCCTCTTCCCCTGCACGTAATCGTTTCATCAGCTCAATCTGCAAGTGATTGAGCGGTTCTATATAGGGTAGTCGCAATTCTATGCTATTGAACAGCGATGGACTTTTCGCCAGCAAATGCGGTTGATCGGTGATTTCCAGCAACATATCCCGTGTTTGATCCCAGCTTGATTTGATACGGCCGAAAAATATCTGTCCCATATCCTGATCTTCCACCAACTCGGCATAACGCGCGGCTATGCCCATATCGGATTTAGCCAACACCATTTCCATGTTGGAGAGTGTTGCCTGAAAGAAGGGCCAAGATTGCGCCATGTCTTTGAGTTTTGCCTTGTCATCATGGGCCGCAAGAGCTTGTCCCACACCATACCAGCCGGGCAGCATTGCGCGAGCCTGTGCCCAGCTGAAAACCCATGGAATAGCGCGTAAATCTTCAATTTTATCACTCTTGGTCCGGCTGGCGGGGCGTGATCCGATTTTCAGTTTGGCGATTTCCGTCAGTGGTGTCATCTGGCGGAAAAAGGTGCGGAAACTGTCATCGCCATAAACCAGGTCACGATATTCATGGAACGCGGTTTGCGAGATTTCATCCATCGCCGTAGCAAATGTCTTGTTTTCCGGTGCGTCGCTTTGATCGGGCTCTAGCGAGTTAATCAGGACTGCCGAAGTCATCGCTTCCAAATTCGTTTCCGCACCAGCGCGCGTGCCATATTTGGCGGCAATAACTTCGCCTTGTTCGGTAATTCTTATCCGGCCGGCGACGGTGCCTTTGGGTTGCGCCTTAATCGCACCAAATGCTGAGCCACCGCCACGCCCAACTGCTCCACCTCGACCGTGGAATAGCTGCATTTTAATGCCCGCTTGCTCGAATATCGGCGTCAGCGCGTCGCTGGCTTTGAACAGACTCCAGGTAGAGGTAATGTAACCACCATCTTTGTTGCTGTCAGAATAGCCGATCATGACTTCCTGATGACCACGGGTTTTGGCCAATGCATGCATTTCCGGAATGGCAAAATAGTCCGTCATGACCGCCGGAGCGTTTTCCAGATCGGCCACTGTTTCAAACAAGGGGACCGACATAATCGGGCAGGTTGGAGCATTGCCATCGTTGGTGGGAGCCCGATAGAGCCCACATTCCATCAGCAAAACATAGACCTCCAGAATGTCCGAAACGCTTTCACCATTGCTGATATTGTAGTTGGTGATGACTTCGGGGCCATATTTTGCATGTGCTTCGGCTGAGGCACGAATGATCGAAATTTCTTTCGCGGTTTCTTCGCTGTAGTCAGCCCATGGACTGACCAGAGGGCGGTTATTGGCGAGCTCGGCGCGGAGCAAATTAACCCGCGCATCCTCGTCCAGCGCCAGATAGTCTGCTTCAACCCCGGCTTCTTTCAAGAGTTCCGCAATAACCCGCTCGTGTACTCTGCTATTTTGCCGCATATCGAGTGTAGCTAGGTGAAATCCGAATAGTTCCACAGTACGGATCAATCGGCCCAATGCGCCGGAAGTTGCAAACACGCCTTTGCCGCCGGATTTGAGGCCGCGCGCCAAAATGACCAACTCCTCACGCAGTTGTTGCGGATTGTCATACGGATCGGCAACGATCGAGGATGGTCGACCGGGTACATGGCCGCATAGCTTCAAATGAGTGGCGGACAGTCGGGCATAAATACCCGATAGCGCGCGGCGATAGGGTTCATCTTTGCGGCTGAGTGCGTCATCGCCGCTGGCTTCGGCCAGTGTTAAAACTTCTTCTGGAACATTTGCGAGTTCCGTAGAAATCGACAACTCTGCACCCATCGCATGCACCCGCGTCAAGTAATAGCCAATGACCGTTTCCGCTGCACGCGATAACGCCTCTTCCATTGCCTTCGCATCAACAAACGGATTGCCGTCCCGGTCCCCACCAATCCAGCTATTGAGTTTCAGAAAATTCGGGAGACGTGCTCCAAGCATCCTTTCCCATTTGCCATAGAGACGTGGCAACACCGGGAGGAACACATCCTTCATATAGCTTTGCGAGATCTGTACCTCGTCGGTTACAAAAAGGCGTTCGCGGCGGAGCGGGCGGGTTTGCCAGAGCAAAGCAATTTGCCGCATGATTGCTTCGTCCAGATCGTCACCCTGCGGCGTTTCCGTCTTGGAGGCATCTTTCAGTAACAACAGTTCAGCGATCCGTGCCTTGTGATCAATCATGCTCTTGCGGCGGACTTCGGTGGGATGGGCGGTTAACACCGGAGCGATAAGCGCTTCATCAAGCAATGCCAGTATCGCGTCTTTGTCCACACCTTCGCTCGCGAGCAGTTCGATGGCTTCAACAACGCTGGCTCCTTCTTCTGCGGCAACGCCTTGTCGATCTTCTGCCAGATTAGCGAGCAACGAAAACAGCATAAAACCGCGCACAAAGGCCAATGTCTCGTCCAGCGAGAGCGCATCCAAGCCTGGATCTATCGCATCTGCATCGGCAACTCCGCGATGCCGGTCGACGCTGGTCGAGCGAATATACTCCGTACGCCGATATAATTCTTCGCCGCCATAGGAACGAATGACATCGCCAAGAAGCTTGCCAAGATATTTGATGTCAGGATTTTGGTGAACGGTGAGTGCTTCTGTCATTCAAACAGGCTGCACGGCGCTGCTGGAAGCGTCAAGAGAATCCTCATATTGGAGCGATCAACTTAACACCGCAGATAATCTCTTGCATATTTTCTGCAATCAGCGAAATTCGACGGCTCAGAAAGCAGGGGATTGGATCGTGACACAGGTTTCTACAGAAGACATGGGTGCCGTTCGCATCGCGACAATCAACAACCCTCCTCGCGGTTACATGAATGCCGAAACGGCAACCGAACTTTGTGATATTCTCACAGCAGCTGAGAGTGACCCTCATATCAACGCACTGGTCTTTACGGGCGGTATCGAGGATGTGTTCATTCGGCATTATGATGTGAGTGAAATCGTTGCGGTCGCTAAAGGATTTCGCGGAGGCGATATCAAACCAGGAGGCGACCGTAGCGCTTCCCCTGTGTACCGGCTTTTCGATCATATGATTGTGACGCCGTTAGCCACCGTCGCCGCGATAAATGGCACCTGTATGGGCGGCGGTTTCGAATTCGCATTGACCTGTGACATCCGGATTGCGGCAACCGGAGATTATCAAATTGGTTTACCGGAAACCCGGCTTGGAATAATTCCCGGTGTTGGTGGATTGCAGTTACTAAGCCGAGTGATCGGTCTCTCTCGAGCCAGAGAGATGGTGATGCGCGGGCGGGTAGTTGGACCGACAGAAGCATTGCATTTGGGGTTAGTGCATGAGTTGGCCGATGGGGCGGTTATCGATACGGCGCTAGCGGTTGCTGAGGAAGTAACGGAACGACCCCCAGTGGCCGTTGCATCAGTAAAGCGCATGGCATCAGAAATTGCAGCGGGAGAATCGTTGGATCAAGGCCTGCAAACTGCGGAAGCTGAATTCGCTCGATGCTTACTGGAAGGCAATGCAGCAATGGAAAAGATGGAGGCCTTCCTGGATGATGGTGAAGATATCACTGCGGTTTAGCGTGTGAATTCACCAACCAGTGCTTAGCTATCCGGTCCTTGCCCAAAATCACGATCCACAACCATCCAGGAGCCTGTGACAAACGCGCATAATTTGCCCGTTTCGCGGTTGGTAAAACGGCTCTCGACAATACCCAGCCTTCTGGATCTATTGACGACGTGGCTTTTGACATCAATCAGATCGCCCGCTTTCATAGGTCGTAAAAACCGGGTGACAAAATCCGCCGTAGACATCGCTTCCATTTTTGTACTGGTCGTCGAATAAGCAAAGGATTGGCCGGTGTCGGCAATCACGTTGACGATACCGCCTTGAACAATCCCGTCAAAATGGGTGAGATGTTCGTCCACAGTCCATTCCATATCAAACTCACCGACCGCGACATGTGTGAATTTTAATCCTGTCAGGTTCATGCCTCGCACAAAAGGCGGTGCCATTGACATATCCGGCTCACCGTCCTTCATCGGTACCGGCATGTCGATCATCATCTGGATATTGGCGACTGGATCGTATTTCTCATCAGACATAAGCGATTCTCTCCCTATTAGCAGGGAAGTATAACATAGTCGGTTTTAGCGGCTGTTTAGGGCTCCAGTTCAATGTCCCAATAGAGCCAGTCATGCCACGTATCGTGTAGGAAATTTGGCGGAAAGGCGCGACCATGTTCCTGCAGCTGCCAACTGGTCGGTTTGATCGGCTGCTGAGAAATTTGCATATGCGCTTCTTTGGGAGTCCGCCCCCCTTTTTTTAGATTGCAAGGAAGACATGCCGTCGCGACATTTTCCCAACTGGTCTTGCCTTGCTGACGGCGCGGAACAACGTGATCAAAGGTCAGGTTTTCTTTGGAACCGCAATATACGCACTCAAATTTATCGCGCAGGAACAGGTTGAAGCGGGTAAAGGCCGGATATTCAGAAGGTTTGATATATTTTTTCAGCGCAATGACTGAAGGGATCTTCATGTCTATACTTGGACTATGAACCTGCCGTTCATAGCTGGAGACAATATCAACCCGATCAAGAAAGACTGCTTTGATCGCAGTTTGCCAAGGCCAAAGGCTGAGCGGATAATAAGACAGAGGCGTGTAATCAGCGTTCAGGACGAGCGACGGACAGCTTTCTGGATGTCTCTGCAGGTCTGGGTGATACATTGCTTCTCTTCTCTCCTAGTAACTGGTTGTTTTACAGTTCGTCCTTTATCTCTAGAACCGTGACATGATCGTGACACAAAGAACAAATCCAAACGATGACGTCAAGAGCCAAGGGTCTGAACTTACCACTAGCATGCAATTCTGTTGTCAGGAGAAGCCCAGAGTGCAATCAAAAGTGCCGATGGACATGCCAATGCATATTCGAGGCGATTTTGTGCCGCAGGCTGGGCTTCTCCTGACAACCCTTTGGGCGCGACAAATTTGCTTCCAGAATGCGTTGGCGGAGTTTGAAAATGTTGGCATTTCCTGCACTCCGCCGCCTGTCCTGAAAGCAAATTTCTTCACGCAGAATGGATGCTAGTGGTAAGTTCAGACCCTAGCCAAGATGTTGTGGTGCGTTTTGCACCTAGCCCCAACGGCTTGCTGCATTTGGGTCACGCCTATGCAGCAATGGTCGTGCATGACTATGCCAGAGCGCGGGGTGGCAAATTTCTACTCAGGATCGAGGATATTGATCTGGGGCGATCCAAACCCGAGTTTGTGGATGCAATTCTGGCGGATCTGCAGTGGTTGGGCCTCGATTGGGACAGTGAACCCATTTTCCAATCTCAGCGGCTGGATAGCTATGCCGACGCTACCACGCGTCTTAAGGATATGGGGTTGTTCTATCCCTGTTTTTGCACGCGATCGAAAATGAGGGCGCTGCAGGAAGAGAACCCGCAAATAGAAGGTCCTGATGGCCCCATCTATGCGGGTACCTGTCGTCATCTGAGCCTGCAGGAAGCTGAGCTCCGAATGGAATCGGAACCACATAGCTGGCGCATAGATGTCACGAAGGCAGCCAACCTTGCTGGATCACTTAGCTGGATAGATGAGAAAAGCGGCGAGCAAATAGCATCACCGGAACAACTGGGTGATGTTGTCCTGATACCAAAGGAAACGCCCGTTTCCTATCATCTAGCCGTTACTTTGGATGATGCGCGGGATGGAATCACGCATGTTGTGCGTGGTCATGATTTGTTTGCCTCCACACATGTCCATCGTTTGTTGCAAGCGTTGCTGGAATTACCCACACCAATCTATGCCCATCATCCGCTTTTGTTTGATGAAAGTGGTTCAAAGCTAGCAAAAAGCAGAGATTCTGCATCTTTGTCCGTATTGAGAAAGCAGGGCGAGGATGGGCATAAAGTGTTACAAGATTTAAGAGAAGGAAACTTCCCGGTTGGAATCTCTCTTTCGGAAGACTAAGGATATATTATGAACTTTGTTTTGATAGCTATGATCGTATTGGCCGCCGGTGCTGTGGTCTTTGCACTTGTGCGCGGCTTAATCGCTTTCGCCAACATGGAACCCGATAATGTCGATAGTGATGGCATTACGGCTAGCCATAAAAAGCAAAATGAAATGATGTTTGCACGCATCAAATATCAGGCGATAGCTGTGGTGTTTGTGATCATCTTGCTGATGCTAGCGGGCGGCCAGAGCTAATCCATCACCGATGGTCAAGCTAAACAAAATCTATACAAAAACCGGTGACGATGGAACAACCGGATTGGTCGATGGATCACGCATTGCGAAAAATGATCCGCGCATGGCCGCTATTGGTGATGTCGATGAACTGAATAGCGCCATTGGCGTTGCCATTTGCTCTGTCACTGACGATGCCTTGGTTGCCAAATTGCGGGTTGTTCAAAATGATCTTTTTGATTTGGGTGCTGACCTTGCCACACCAGCGGAAGAGGGTGACAGTTTCGAACCTTCGCAAATGGTTTTGCGAGTTACACCATCTCAAGTCGAGCGGCTCGAAAGCGAAATTGACGATGCAAATGAAAAGCTTGATCCGCTAACCAGTTTCATTTTACCGGGCGGCAAGGATGATGCCGCAGCCATTCATCTGGCGCGTGCGATATGTCGGAGAACAGAACGCGTTGCTGTAACAGCATCGCAATCCACCGCGATAAATCCTCAAGCATTGGCCTACATTAACCGTCTATCGGACTATCTGTTTGTGCTTGGGCGATTGCTCAACGATGGCGGTAAGGCAGATATTCTTTGGGTGCCCGGCGCATCGCGATAGGTGCACTAATGAACGAAATTTACAGTTTTTTGCAACCAGCTGGCGCAAATATGCGTTATTGACCTAATCATTGTTCGCGCTATGTTCTAAATGACCTTGCATTCCGGAGAATAGATCATCGCTACACAGCCCCAGAATCCGGAAATTGATCATTCGTCCCTGACGGATCGATTTACAGAGATTCGCAACGCAACCGTTGCCCTGACTAACGGCCTGTCCGATGCAGATGCTACCGTACAATCAATGGAGGATGCGTCTCCGGCAAAATGGCATCTGGCTCATACTAGCTGGTTCTTTGAGACATTCATTCTGCGTGATCATGTGGATGGATATAGCCATTTTCGTGATGGATATGATTATCTGTTTAACAGCTATTACGAGGCCGAAGGTGCGCGCCATACTCGGGCGGCTCGCGGAATGATCACACGGCCATCGCTGGATGAGATTAAGCGCTATCGCGCGTGGGTTGATGAAGCGATGGTGAAGGCAATCCCGGCGTTTGATGAAAAGTGCCGAGAGCTTGTCACGCTTGGCCTGCACCATGAACAACAACATCAAGAACTTCTGCTGACGGATGTGAAACATATGTTCGCGCAAAACCCGCTAAAACCGGCATGGTTTGCTTCCGATGATGATCGCCACCGATCATCCAATGTGCCGCTGGATTGGATCGAAGGAAAAACCGGTATTGTTGAAATAGGCCATGACGGAAATGGCTTTGCCTTTGATTGTGAAGGGCCGCGTCATCAGGTGCTGTTGACGCCGCACGCTCTGGCCAATCGATGCGTGACCAATGCCGAGTGGATCGAGTTTATCGAAGATGGCGGTTATCGGAAACCGGAATATTGGCTGTCAGATGGCTGGGCATGGGTACGGCATGAAGATATTCAATCACCGCTTTACTGGGAAGAAACGGATCAAAACTGGCGATGGTTTACGCTGAACGGCATGCAGCATGTCGAGCCGCATGCGCCAGTGACCCATGTCAGCCTGTATGAAGCCGATGCGTTCGCCACCTGGGCCAACAAAAAATGGGACGGCGTCCGACTACCTACAGAAGCAGAGTGGGAGAGTGCGGCGACTTCGGTTGAGGTCAAACCCAATGATGCATCTTGCCATCATGTGCGACCCAGTGGTCCCACCTTTGGCAGTGAGAGCCTGACGCAAATGTTTGGCGATGTTTGGGAATGGACTGGTAGCGCGTATCGGCCCTATCCGGCCTTCATGCCCGTAGAAGGTGCTGTTGGCGAATATAACGGCAAGTTTATGTCGGGACAGTTTGTCCTAAGGGGCGGTAGCTGCGCAACGCCGGAGCGGCATATACGACCATCTTATCGCAATTTCTTTTATCCGCATCAGCGTTGGCAATTTACCGGTCTGCGCCTGGCAAAAGATATATAAACTCACAGATAACCAAGCGTTGAGGACGCCTTCCCCATGGACATGATAAAAACGCAGGCTGATCCAGCCTTTCGAAATGATATCCTTGCCTGTTTTGAGGAGCCGCGACACGCGATCCCCGCGCGCTGGCTTTATGATCGGGCAGGTTCAGAATTGTTTGAACAGATTACCGAGTTACCTGAGTATTACCCAACGCGCACGGAAACCGCGTTGCTCAAGTGCTATAGCGGAGAGATTGCCCAATTGGGTGATCGGGGTCGTGCCATTGTCGAATTTGGTTCGGGCAGCTCAACCAAGACACCGCATTTGTTGAGTGCGGTAGATACCGCGGCCTATGTTCCCATAGATATTTCTGGCGATTTTCTCGCGCATAGTTCGGCAGAATTGCAGAAACAGTTTCCGACATTGCCGATCCATCCTCTCGAAGCGGATTTTATGAATCGTTTGGATCTTCCGGAGGAAGTGTCCGACATGCCCAAGCTCGGTTTCTTTCCGGGTTCGACCATTGGTAATATGATCGCCAGAACCTCCGTCGATCTATTGCGATCCATGCGTGAAACATTGGGTGTGGGATCACAGCTACTAATCGGCTTTGATCGTATCAAGAATGAAGAAGTGGTAGTCGCCGCCTATGATGACAGCGCCGGTGTGACCGCGCAGTTTTCACTAAATCTGTTACACCGGATCAACAGTGAAATGAATGGAACCATTCCTGTTGAGGCGTTCCACCATATTGCAATCTGGAACAATCTCTATGCCCGGATCGAGATTTACCTCGAAGCGCAATCGGATGTCGGTTTCACGATCGAAGACAAATCATATTGTATGACAAAGGGGCAGAGGCTGCATGTTGAGAATAGTCATAAATATGGCTTGCGAGATGCACGACTAATGCTTCGTGCCGGTGGTTGGTCACCGATTGCAGAATGGAGCGATGAGCAAGACTATTTCACGCTTATTTTGGCTGACGCAAACCCATCGAAACATGCGCCCTGATCAAGGTTATTTTGAAGAAGCGGTTTCCTCGCTTTTCGCATATTGCGCGCGCCAGGTGGTAATCCACTCATAACCGCCCCGGCATTCGGTCATACTGGTTGCTTCAATCATGCGGAACATGGAACCGTCCCAGACGTAGCTTTCTGAATTGCCGCAGTCGCCCAAACCGCGTCCTTTGGCAAAACTGCTCAAAATCTGATCCTGACCCTCCCAACTGGCATTTACCAATAGCGGTGTGCGGCCATCACCGCCCCATGCTGGCGGGATATCAAATTTAGCGGGTTCGAAGGACCATTTGCGTGCCTCATCTTTGTCGCCATCCTGATATTCACCGATAAAAGCGGTACTGGAAAAATTATAGGCACCTGAGCCGCAAGAAATGAGCACCAGAGCGCGATAATTGCCTGCCCGGGCACCCATTGCATAGGCTTGATCCTCGACCACTCCGAAGCGCTCATCCTTACAAGAAGAGTTTTCCACCAGTTCCACAATTTCAGCGGTATCGGGCACGCGATCTGCATCATCCCATTGATCGACGGGAATGAGAGGGATGCTAGTCGTTGAAGCGGAAAATTGGAGGCGTCCTTTTGCAATCAATGCGGTTTTTGTTCCGGCACGTTTTTGCTTCGCATCGATAAATCGTAACGCTGCAGATGATCCCGCTAAGGAAATCTGTGTCAGATTTTCGTCATTGGGCCCCACAACCTGCAAATTATTGCCGCGGGCAATCGCCTGCACGACTTTCTCTGCATCCTGTCCTACGATTTCGATCGGATAATCGCCTTTTACTACCGGCCCTGTGTCAACCAGTTGGCCATCGACTTTCATTCTATAGCGATCGATATCAAGTGCTTCCACCAAGACGCGAATTTTCAACGTTTCATTGGTTTCGGCCGTTCTGACCACGGTAATTGGCCCCTGCCAATCATCAAAAGAATCACTCTGGTCGGGAATTAGAGACACTGCTTTACAGATACCGCCATTGTCGCAGCCAACTGCCCAATCTTTGAAGGTCTTGATCTCACCGGGTTGTGGAACCGCTGCAGAAACTCCTGCCAACGGAGTCAGCATAAAGATCAAGATAGTGAAGATGCCATGGGGGGACATGATTGAAGCCTAGCCAGTTTCTTTCACAATCGCTAGTGGCTTTTGCAAAGTTCAATAATCAAAGGATAAAAAATGCGCTCTATAGGCATTATTGGCTCAGGTCAGATGGGCATTGGCATTGCACAGGTATCGGCGCAAGCTGGCTATCATGTCTATTTATCGGATATGAATCTCGAAATTGCTGAAAAAGGCAAAGCTTTTGTTGGTAAACAGCTGAACAGACTAGTTGAGAAAGAGAAAATCGATCAACAAACAGCGGATACAGCGCTGAGCCGGATTGAGCCGATTGATCGGATGGACCCGATGGCCGCCGCCGACATGATTGTCGAAGCAGCGACTGAGCGGGAAGAAGTTAAGCGCCAGATTTTTGCAGCAGCGTCTGAAATTTTGGGCCATCAAGCGATACTTGCCTCTAACACATCCTCCATTTCGATCACGCGTCTGGCGCAGTCCGTTAAGGATCCAAGCAGGTTTATTGGTGTCCATTTTTTTAATCCGGTACCCTTGATGGGATTGGTTGAAGTTATTCGTGGTCTGGCTACCAGCGATCAAACCGCAGCAACAGCAACCGAATTTGCTAAAGCAGTTGGCAAGCAACCGGTATTGGTCAAGGATTCCCCGTGCTTCGTGGTTAACCGGATCTTGCTACCGATGCTCAATGAGGCATTTTTCGCGCTTGGCGAAGGAACCGCATCGATGGAAGATATTGATCGCGGCGTACAGTTGGGGCTTGGTCATCCGATGGGCCCGATCACATTAGCGGATATGATCGGGCTCGATACCTTGATGGAAATCTTGGCTGTGCTGCAAAATGATTTTGGCGATCCCAAATATCGACCCGCCCCGATTTTGCGCAAATATGTCGAAGCCGGTTGGCTTGGCCGCAAGACCGGTAAAGGCTTTTATGACTATTCAGGTGAAGCACCCGTTCCAACGATGTAATCAGAAAGAGGCGACCCCATGAGCGAATCAATTAGAGACTTTCGGATCGACATTCCGAAGAAGGAACTAAACGATCTGGATATTCGCTTGCGGCATATTCGCTGGCCTGATCCCGAGCCGGTAGATGACTGGTCGCAGGGTATTCCTCTCGATTATGTCCGAAAGGTCGCTAACTATTGGCGCAATGAATATGACTGGCAGCGGTGTCAGGACTTGCTCAATCAATATCCTCACCATCTAACCGAGATTGACGGTGTCGATATTCATTTCATGCATATTCGTTCGCCGGAAGCCAATGCTCGTCCAATCTTGATGACTCATGGTTGGCCGGGCTCGATCATGGAGTTTATGGACGTTATTGGACCGTTGACCGATCCGGTTGCACATGGTGGTGATGCGAAGGACGCCTATAATCTGATTGTGCCATCTCTCCCCGGCTATGGTTTTTCCGGAAAACCTGCGGAAACCGGTTGGGGCATTGAGAAAATTGCGACGGTTTGGGACAAGTTGATGGTTCGGCTGGGTTATGATCAGTACTTTGCACAAGGTGGTGATTGGGGCGGAATGACGACCTCGGTTATTGGCGCGCAAAATTTGGGGCACTGCGCTGGTATACATTTGAATTTTGTGATTGTTGGACCGCCTTCCGCTGAAATCATGCAAAAACCAACGCCTGAAGAGCAAAAGGCTCTGATGCATTTCGCAGAATATCAATCGCAAGGCGCTGGCTATGGGGAGATTCAGCGCACCAAGCCGCAGACATTGGGTTATGGATTGGCCGATAGTCCGGTCGGTCAAATGGCCTGGATCATGGAGAAATTTCAGGGCTGGTCCGATGGAGCGACAACGCCAGATGATAGCTTGGACCGTGACCGATTGCTCGACAATGTCATGCTCTATTGGTTGAACAATGCCGGAGCCAGTTCTGCGCGTCTTTACCGGGAGAGTTTTGCCAGCCCCAATGTAGATGCTGTTACCATTCCAACCGGGTGCAGCCTGTTCCCCAATGAGATTGTTGCTCCTTCGCGGCGCTGGGCTGAACAGCGGTTCAAGAATATCACATTTTGGAATGAAGCAGAACGCGGCGGCCATTTCGCGGCACTCGAAGTTCCAGACATTTTCATTAAAGATGTCCGCGACTGTTTCCGTCAGATGGATCTGTAAGAACCGATGCTGGCGTTAATAGTCCGGCGCCTGTTCACCGCCATCCCGACCTTGATCGGGATCATATTGGCTTCTTTTTTTCTGATGCGCTCCGCCCCTGGAGGGCCGTTTGACGGCGAACGCCCTCTTCCGCCAGAAGTGCAAGAGGCTTTGCGCGCGACCTATGGTCTGGATAAACCGCTGTGGGAACAAGCATGGATGTATATTGCGCGGTTGTTGCAAGGCGATTTTGGTCCCTCGCTAGTGTATCGCGACTTCACTGTCACAGAGTTGGTAGCACAGGGTCTTCCGATTTCTCTAACTTTAGGTGGTTTGGCGATCTTGCTGGCGCTATTCATCGGGATTACCGCAGGTCTATTTGCAGCAGTTCGCGCTGGCAAGACATTGGATAAATCGATCATGATGCTGGCCACAATAGCCACCGCACTGCCGACATTTGTCACGGGACCGGCCTTGGCCTTGTTTTTTGGATTATGGCTCGGGCTGTTACCAGTATCGGGACGCGGTGAAGGTGTCGCGTGGTTGGTGATGCCTGTTGTTGCTCTCGCGCTTCCGGTATCGGGCGCTATCGCCAAATTGACGCGGGCCGGATTGGCAACAGTCCTGAAACAGGATCATATTCGCACCGCGAGGGCACGCGGTTTGTCGGAAACCAAAATCCTGTTTAAACATGGACTGCGACCCGCGCTGGTGCCTGTCACCAGCTATTTGGGGCCAGCGGCGGCGGGGCTTTTGACGGGTGCAGTGGTTGTGGAGACAGTCTTTGGATTGCCTGGGTTAGGGCGGTATTTCGTCCAAGGTGCCTTGAACCGAGACTATCCTCTGGTGCTCGGCGTAGTCACATTATATGCCGCGCTGATCATTCTTTTCAATCTATTCGCCGACCTTATTTATGGCTGGCTTGATCCAAGAATGCGGGAAGAATGAGGAGCCTTTTACATCCAAGCCATTGGCCGCTCTGGGTCGTTGTTGTGCTCATTACGGCAGCGCTTTTGCTTCCGTTCATTCTGCCTTGGACCTACGTTCAGGTCGATTGGGATGCGGTTCGTGCGCCCGCCTTTACTGGCAGTCATTTGCTAGGAACAGATGAGATCGGACGAGATCGTCTGGCGCGGTTGGCGGCAGGAACACGGGTTACAATCATGGTGGCGATTGCAGCGGCTTTGGTATCGCTGATTGTTGGCATAGCCTGGGGCGCAACGGCTGGATGGGTTGGTGGCAAAGTTGATGAAGCCATGATGCGCTTCGTTGATGCGCTTTATGCACTGCCATTCATGTTTATTGTCATCCTCCTGATGGTCATATTTGGCCGCTCCATATTGTTGGTTTTTGTTGGGATTGGGTTGGTCGAATGGCTGACGATGGCCCGGGTGGTTCGTGGGCAGGTTATGGCGTTGAAACAGCGGCCTTTCATTCTGGCGGCCGAAGCAGCGGGGGCCAAACCCCTGATAATCGTGATCAAGCATATTTTGCCGAATATAGCAGGCGTGGCTCTCGCCTATCTGATGCTCACCGTCCCCCAGGTAGTGATGGTTGAGAGTTTTCTCTCTTTCCTTGGCCTGGGTGTGCAGGAGCCGCTGACGTCGCTCGGCATATTGGTGAAAGAGGGTGCAGATGACATGGATGTGACGCCGCTTGGGCTTTTACTGCCCGGCGGAGTGTTGGTGCTGACCCTTGTGTGCCTGACTATCGAGGGCGAACGGCTCCGAGATACATATTCATGACACTGTACTCGATCCGAAATCTGTCTGTAGAGATAGCAGGCAATCAATTGGTGCAGGACGTCAGTCTCGACGTAGAGGCGGGACAGTGTACTGCCATTATTGGCGCTTCGGGATCTGGAAAAAGTCTGACTTGTCTCACGCCATTTGGACTAAACGCCGGTTCGGCCAGCGGTTCCATGATGTTGAATGGTATTGACCTATCAAATGCTACGGCGGCGGAAATGCGGAGTGCGCGAAGTCAGCTTACTGGTTTTGTCTTCCAACAACCACTGACTGCGTTGACACCGCATTTGACTGTGGGAGCGCAGGTGCATGAAGCGGGTGCTCAAGGTGGCTTTGCTTTCACGCGCTCTGATATGATCCAGAGGCTGGAACGTGTTGGACTGTCACATGCCGCTGAAAAACTGGATCAGTTTCCGCATCGCTTATCGGGTGGTGAACGCCAGCGGGTATTGATCGCCGCAGCCATTGCCCACAATCCGAAATTGCTGATCGCCGATGAACCAACCAGTGCTTTGGATGCGTCCTTGCGCAGTGAAATCATGCATTTGCTTGACGAGCTGCGCGCCGAATATGGTCTCGGTATGCTGTTGGTCAGTCATGATCTTGCCTCGATTGAAGGGCATGCGGATCATCTGATTGTGATGGGTCAAGGTCATGTTGTTGAAAGTGGTCCAGTGGCCGAAGTGGTTATGAACCCGAAGCAAGAATATACCAAGCGCCTGATGGCTGCGACACCGCGTCTTCAGGAACCGGCACCTGTTTTGCCAAACATCGGAGAGGTTGTTTTGGAAACAAGCCATATCAGCGTGGAATTTCCAAAACCTGGCTGGCGAAGGGGTAAAGTTCACGCGATTGAAGATGCAAATATCACGGTTCACCAGGGAGAGGCGCTAGCCATGGTTGGTGGTTCGGGTTCGGGCAAATCAACCCTTGGAAGAGCGATTGCAGGGATAGGGCCGGTTACATCCGGTTCGATAAAATGGCAGAATGAACCTCTACCCGAACGCCGCGATCGCAGCCTTGCCATGCGTGCTCTGATCCAGCCTGTCTTTCAGGATCCCGTTGCCAGTCTTGACCCGCAATGGAAGGTCTCGGATATTGTCGCCGAACCGCTAATCAACCTACGACCTGAAATGTTAAAAACCGACCGGATGATTAAAGTTCAGCAAGCCTTACACGAAGTTGGTTTGGGAGATGAATATCACGATCGCAGTCCGACAAGCCTTTCCGGAGGCCAGGCTCAACGCGTCGCGATTGCCCGCGCTATCATCGCAGATCCGGATATGCTGGTCCTCGACGAAGCAACCTCCGCGCTTGATCCTTTGGTTGGTGCCGAAATCCTCAAACTGCTTGCTCATTTGCAACGGGAAAGAAATCTTAGCGTTATCTTCATCACCCACGATATCGCGGCCGCTAGACGGTTATGCCATCGTATAGTCGTGTTGGATGAAGGCCGTGTCGTGGAGACTGGTAATATGGGTGATATCTTGCAAAACCCACAGAACGAAATGACCAAGAAACTTATTGCGGCCAGTTAGAAAGGCCGCCCTGTTTCCAGAGCGACCTTTGAAGGGTTACTGTGATTGTGAGTTTAGAACGAAGCACCCAGAGTGAATACCACCGCGGAATCGGTGAAGTTGTTGATCGAAGGCGCATCAGTATCCGTATAGGCGACGCTAGCAGTCAGGTTTTCGGTAATTGCCCAATCTGCCCCGATTTTCCAATCTATGTAATTGTCATCAAATAGCTGCCCAGCTGGATTACCCAGCGAACCGTCATTGATTCCAACCGTTGCGCTCAACGAAATGGGAGTGTTTGGAATGCCACCAGAAACACCGGTGTAAATGTAGACATTGTCATCATTACCGAGGCTGCTTTGTGATGGAGCCCATGCGATACCCGATGTTACTTCAACAGGGCCAATAGCGCCCGTCACAGAAGCATAAGGTTCGAAATAGTCGCTTGGTCCGGCGGCTCCGCCCTGACCATTGGGGTATACATAATAGAGCAAACCGACATCGACTGAGAGACCGGAAACAACTTCGCCCGTCCAGCCGCCATATAGATCAAGTTCGGTATGGCCGAATGTAGCGCTGTCCTCGATCGAGGAGGCCCATGTTCCGATGTAGAACCCGCTATCATGCGAGACATCAATGCCACCTTGCACCGCAATATCTCCGTCAGAGAATGACAGGCCGCGGAAACGATAATCAGAGGTTAGAGCAACATTGGCTGACACGGAAATACCGCTGTCATCACCGTCTTCGGCAAATGCCGGTGCTGCGGTGCAGACCATGAGTGCTGCAGAAAGCCCGAGAAGGCTGGATTTTATTTTGTAGGACGTGCGCATGGAAATTCCTTTCTGGTAAGATGCGTATCGCCCCTCCTGGAATTCGTCCCGGTTGTCTTTTGTCCTGCGAATCTAACCGCAAGTGACAATCTCAGAACATGCGTCATCATTGCTGCCCTATCTTGTTGCGGTGCACAACTTAAAATCGACTCATTTGTCTCGATATTTCACAGAACGTTGCTTTTTCGCAACATAACCATTTCTCAACGACTGTTTTTTAGATATTGTTAACCTGCAACGCTTAGCGATTAAGTATGTCGAAAATGGAAGTCATATCAGGAAACACAACACCGGAGAGCCAGTTTGGGGCGAATTATGATCGTCTTGAAGCCGTTGAATCAGTGGTATCGATCGTAAGCGACATGGCTGACACTGGTCCGCAATCATCACTTGATCTGCCGCACAAAGAGCAAATGCAGTTTTTTTACTTAAGCGGCTCACCGATGTTACAGAGGCAGATTGATTCCATTTGTGACGATATGGCGGTTACCGCCCGCTCTGGAACTCGTGCGCTCTTGCAGTTCAAATCAGAAGGTCGAAATAACTTGGAGGCTGCTGCAGGTTGCTTGATGCGTGAAATCAATCAAATGAGTGGTCAAATCGTCGCCTTGATGCGTCGGTAAACTCAACTTACTAAATTTTTGGCTTCTTTTGGCAGCGTTCTGATGTGAACGTCGCGCTGCGGGAACGGTATCTCGATTTCATGTTCTTTGAACAAATCCCAAACGCGCTTTAAAATCGCAGCTCTGAAGTTACCTACGCCAGATTGCGGGTCTTTGATCCAACAGCGGATTTCGAAATCCACACTGTTATCACCAAATCCCAACATCCAGCAAACCGGTTTTGGATGACTAAGAACCCGCGGTATATCTTCACAGGCCTGTTTCATTAACTCGATAGCATGGTCCATATCGGTATTATAGGAGACGCCTACCGGAATGCTGATCCTGACATTAGGGTTGGAATAGGACCAGTTTTCCACTTCCCGCGTCATCAGGTCTTCATTTGGAATCAGATGTTCTTTACCCTCGCGAGTTAGAACCGAGACCGCGCGAACGCCGATTTTATTCACCCAGCCAAAGCTGTCGCCCACCGCGATCACATCGCCGGGTTTGATGGAGCGATCCATCAGCAGAATAATTCCGGCGATCAGATTACCAACGGTTTTTTGCATACCGAAACCAATGGCTAAACCAAAAGCGCCGGAGAAAAAGGCGAGGGCGGTGAGGTCTATTCCTAGGACATCAAGACCCAAAACAAACGCACCAGCCAAGATCGCTACGGTTGCCAGTTTCTGACCCAGTACTTTTTGTGCGCCGTCGAGTTGACTATTGCCGATCACATGATTGGCCATTCTCATTAAGACACGCGCGACTGCGAGCAGTATAACCGCAGTCATCGCAATAGTGACAACCAATAGCAACGAAATCCGCCGGGAACCGACATCAACACCTACCTGATCCATCGCTGCTCGAATGGTATCAATATCGCCTACAAAGCCAACAGCGCCTAGAGCAAACACTCCAAGCCCCATGAGGGTGCCAAGCCAATCGGGCATGCGTACGCCGCGGATAAGGTCATTGGTAAACAACCCCATGGTGACAGCGATCGTTAGCGAAAGAACGACTTCGGCGATATCTGTCCATGGATAAGCTGCCAGAAATAGGCCACACATTGTAAAGGTAACAAATCGCCGGGTCATATCCCGGATACGACGGCCAGCAATCTCGCTTTCGTAGCCAGCGCGAGCTTCCCATACCTTCCGCAATCTGGGTCCGATAAACTTACTGAGATACCAACCCACGGTTAGCGCGAGAGCCACAAGGCCAACCGCTATACCACCTTCAATAAATGGAGTATTTCCTTGAGTCTCAAGACCCATTTTTTGTAACTGTTCGTTTAGACCTGCTAACATGACTGAGCCTTATTGTAGGCTTCGAAGCCAATGGCAAGGTCAGCCATCAGATCATCGGGATCTTCGAGCCCAATATTGAGGCGAATCAGTTGACCGGATAGGCTCCAGTTCGTGGCCGTACGATATTTTGCCGGATCGACAGGAAGCGCCAGGCTTTCGAACCCACCCCAACTATAGCCGATGCCAAACATGTCCAACGCGTCAATAAAGACTGCACGCGTTTCATCATCACCTTTGCGCAGCTCAAATGAAAAAAGACCGGACGAGCCCAGAAAGTCGCGTTTCCAAATTTCATGACCCGGACATTCGGGAAGCGCTGGATGCAATACGGCACCCACTTCCGGACGGTCTTTGAGCCATTGAGCGATTTTAAGAGCAGATGTTTCGTGCTGTTTCAACCTTACTTCCAGCGTGCGCAATCCTCGTGCGGCCAGATAAGCATCATCAGGTGACACAACCTGTCCAAGTTGCTGCGCAGTCCTGCGTAACTTCGTCCAATACTTCTTATGTGTGGTCGCGGCACCCATCATTACATCACTATGCCCAACAATATATTTGGTTGCCGCGATAATCGAGATATCGACACCTTTTTCCAGTGCAGGGAAAAATCGCGATGTCGCCCAGGTATTATCCAGTAAGGTAACGATATCTGCCTTCTTAGCAGCGGCGCAAATTGCCGGAATATCTTGCACTTCAAAAGTAAGACTGCCGGGGCTTTCCATCAATATTGCTTTTGTTTTGTCGGTGAAAAGTTGCTCGACACCATTTCCGATCATCGGATCATAATAGTGCGCTGTCACACCCATTCTTTTTAGAAACGCGTCGGCAAAACTGCGGCTGGGATCATAGCTGCTATCGGTCAGCAATACTTCATCGCCTGGGCTGAGAACCGCAAGAAGTGCATTGGAAATTGCGGCAACACCCGATGGATAGAGCATCGTACCGGCGGCGCCTGGTTCCATTTCGCTCAGAGCGTCCGCCAGTGACCATTGTGTAGGAGAACCACGGCGACCGTAAAAAAAACGACCATCTTCGTTCGTTTTCAGACCGGTTTTTAGATCTTCTACAGAATCATAGAGATGCGTGCTGGCTCGCCAAACTGGCGGATTGACGACGGCCTCAGTCCACTGCTTTCGGCGGCCGCCCGAGACGACCCGAGTTGCCGGTGCCTTTTTTATATTGTCGCTATCGGCCATGAATGTTCCAACAGCGTCAGAAGTTAAGCAGTAGCTTTGGGCGTATCCGCATCGGCGCCCCATTCGGCCCAACTGCCATCATAAAGCGCCAGCTTATCACCACCGGACAATGCGGCAGCGAAAGAAACAACCGCGGCGGTCATTCCCGAGCCACAAGTAGTTACTAACGGTTTACCAAGATCAACACCGGCATCGTCAAAAACAGCTTTGACATCATCGGCGCTTTTCCACGTGCCATCATCATTAAAAAATTGACTGTGCGGGACATTTACGGAACCAGGAATATGGCCCGATGCAAGGTCGCCACGTGGGTCGGGTGTTTCGCCGCTAAAGCGGTCCGCAGGACGGGCATCGACAACTTGCTCATCTTTGCTGTGTAGATTGGCAAGCATGTCCGCTTTGGTGCGTACATCTTTGTCGTCTTTCCAAACCGTGAAGTGACGATGGCGCAATGCTTCTTTACCAGTTTCGAGCGCGCGGCCTTCTGACTTCCATTTGGCAATGCCGCCATCCAGGATCGCAACTTCATGAGCGCCAAAAATAGTAAGCATCCACCATGCGCGAGCAGCGCTTTTTAGGGGGCTGTCATCATAAATTACGATCCGGCTACCATCACCTAAGCCAAGTGATTGCATCCGACTGGCAAATTTCTCTGCCGGTGGCAGCATATTTTCAATATCGCTATTGCTGTCGGTTAGATCGGCCAGATCCATGAATACGGCACCGGGGATATGACCTGCTTCGTATTCAGCCTGAGGATTGCGTCCTGTGTCTGGCAAAAACTTTGTCGCATCCACAATACGTAGGTCCGAAGCGCCCAATTCATTTGCAAGCCAGTCGGTGGTCACCAACAATTCCATTTCACGCTCCTAAGCCGATTCCAAATTAACAGATCGCTACATGTAGCGACTCGAATTTCAAGCGTCGAGGCTATAGTGCATCGCGATCTGAATCCACCGCTATTGTGGTATTTGTGCAATTGATCGAAATTTAACGAGTTTGCGCAAATGCAGTGGCGTTTTTCCGAAGTTCGTGTCGATCTTTCTCAGCTATTTCGTACCAGTTTCCGTAAGTTGTAAGCGGACTGAATTTTACCTGATTGATCCTCTGGTAAAGCTCTAAGACTGGAATGGTCGATGGGCTATATCACCAAAGTTGCGCGGTCCCAGATCCAATCGAAACGGAGCCATTTTTTCGCGCGGTGGGATATGTTCGGTGCCAACCAGGTAATTTGCGGCCTGCATCTGGGCGTTCCCATTGCCATCGATGTAATCAAATCGGAGCAAAATCAGCGGTACAAATAGTTTCTGTGATTGAAAATCAATTGGCTGGAACGCTGCAAGCGGCAACCGGATGTCTCCTGAAACATTTGTAGTTTGTTCCATTGCCAGGTCGCCAACCTCGTGCAGCAACTGTCCTTGAGACGCTGCAGCCGTTTCAGCCAGGTTTTTGTCGGCTTGAAGCATTGTGCCACTAACGTGGAGATCCTTTATGAGCTGATCCGAACCATTTTTGATGATGAGGCTGTATCCAACAACCGCATTTATCAGAGTTGAAGAGGCGCTTTCGGCTTGAAATTCAATGCTCAATTGATCCGAAAGTGGTGCTTGAACAGATGGTGCTGTCGGGGTCGGCTGTGCAGCGGGCTCCACTTTTCTTATCTTGGTTGTCACGAAGCCATCGGAGGACGCTTCGACATTTAATTTAGTATTGGAAGTCGGCTCGATCGGTTCTGGTGCCGCAGTTGGTGCGGGTTCCTCCGCTGGTGGTTTGGTGTTTTCCTCTGATTCTTGTTCCACAAACGACGGCGAACCTGCGACGTTGATATCGGAACTTTCGGCTTTACCTTTCCGGCGCCAAACCAAAAAGCCAAGACCTGCCAGTAGAATTATCGCGACGGGGATAACCCAATACAGTACCGATTGCTCTGATGGCTGTTCAGCAACAGCTGTTGGCTGATCGATTGGAGCACCATTGGGTTGCTGTAACGGTTGGGTGGGCGAGGGCACAGCCTCCGCCGCTTGTTCGTCCTGGTCCGATGAATCGATATTTGGACCAACTTGAGGCGCTACAGGTTCTGGCCTCTGGTCTGGCTGGGGAGCAACCTGACTCGGAGTAGATGTGGGTAGCTGAGTTCGTACTGTCGGTCTTTGGCTTCGGGTGCTTTGGGGTGCGGTTTCCGGAACGGTGGAAGGAACCGTCACTGGCACTACCGGAGCATCAAATTCCTTAACGAGGGGTTGAACTGGTGCTGGCGTGGCAACTGATGGTAGCGCTGTATCGTCAACGGGCCCGGTAGGCGCGGGTTCGGGTGCAGGTGTATTATTGCCTGGCGGTAGGGAAAAGCTCTCGACGGATGACGGTGGTTGAGGAACGGGTTCCGCGGGTTCTGCTTGCGCGAAAACGGGCGTCGCAAAACCGAGTGCGAATACGCACAATAGCGCCGCTTCCATTCTCCTAACTTGCATCCAGTCAGTGCTCATAGTGCCCACAACGAAATCAAACTCAAACCTCTGCTCCAAAAGTCGCTGAACTGCCCATGAATAAAGCAAGATGGTGACATGAACTGCGCCTTACATTAGACGACCCGCATGACGAACGAAAAAACATCAAATCTCAATCCGCAACATTTGGGCCATCAAAGTGACCTGCCTAGTTCGCCGGAAGAGGCAATGCTCGATTATGTGCCAAACCCGCGGGTCGGTGAGCTTTACCTGACCCGTTTTGCAGCACCGGAATTTACGTCGCTCTGCCCGGTTACCGGTCAGCCAGATTTTGCCCATCTTGTCATTGACTATGCACCAGCCGAAACGATTGTGGAGTCCAAATCATTAAAGCTGTTCTTGGGCAGCTTTCGCAATCATGCCGCTTTTCATGAAGATTGTACCGTAGGCATCGGCAAAAGATTATTTGATGAAATGAATCCGCAATGGTTGCGGATTGGCGGCTATTGGTATCCCCGCGGCGGAATTCCGATTGATGTTTTTTGGCAATCGGGAGAACCACCCAAGGGATTGTGGATCCCTGAACAAGGCGTAACTAGTTACAGAGGAAGAGGTTGATGACACATAAATTTTACGGCGGCCCCCTGTCACTTTATTCCGGAAAGGCGCGCGCCTATCTCGATTGGAAGGGCGTCGACTATGAAGAGATTTTGAGCTCGACCGAAGTCTATAAAGACATCATCGTCCCCCGCGTTGGCCGACCGGTTATTCCCGTCATGGTCACCGACGAAGACGAGACTTTGCAAGACACGACCTTGATCATTGATCACTTTGAAAAAGAGCTTGGCGGGCCTTCTGTCTATCCCGACACACCGAAACAGCGTCTGGTTGCTTTGTTGATGGAAGTTTTTGGAGACGAATGGCTGGTCATCCCAGCTATGCACTATCGTTGGAACTATAACGAAGAATGGGTTTATGGAGAATTTGGAGCCGTCGCAGCGCCCGATGCCAGCAAGGAAGAGCAGTTCGTCATTGGCCGGGAACGCGGACAGAATTTTAAAGGATTTTGCCCAATACTCGGCATAAATGATGATACCATTCCCGCCATCGAAGCGAGCTATGAAGCACTGCTGGCAGATTTGAACACACATTTTTCCGAGCATGATTATCTGCTGGGTTCGCGTCCTTCGATTGGTGATTACGGGTTGATTGGCCCTCTATATGCCCATCTCTATCGTGATCCGGCATCGGGTGAGATTATGAAGCGACTAGCGCCCAAGGTTGCAGAATGGGTTGAGCGGGTCGTTGATGTGCAAAAGCCATTGTCGGGAGAGTTTCTAGCCGATGATGAAATTCCAGCTACGCTCATTCCCGTGCTTGAGCGGATGATGAGTGAGCAGATGCCGTTCCTTCAGACAGCGGCCAATATGATGAAGGCTTGGATCGATGCGGACACTGGGGAAGACATTCCCCGCGCTGTCGGAATGGCACCCTTTGAAATTGAGGGCACAGCGGGACAACGGATCGCGCCGCCCTTCAGTCTCTGGATGCTGCAAAGACCATTGGATTTCTATCGGAGCCTGGATGGTGACGCGAAAGTATCCGTTGATCAGCTATTGTCGAGTGTGAGCGGTGCCAAGGCTTTTAGCGATTTTGTATCTAGTCCGCGCCTAACATTTGAAAACTTCAAATTGGGTTTGGCTTAGTCTGTCTCTTGGCGCGCTTTCCAAGCTTTGAGCTGTTGAGGAACCAGTGCAACCAGATCATCATAGGCAATCGATACGTCGATCAAATGTAGTCCCCAGTCGGTCAATATGGTGTCGCCGACAACGACATCGCCCGGCACATCATCCGTGCGCGGATCATTCGGATCGGCATTGATCGAAACAGAAAGATAACTAGCGCCATCTTTCTTCACACATTGCGCTGACAACAACCCCGGCAATCCAACAAATTGGGTCGTAATCGTTCCGTCTTGAACCCAGGGGCCGGTATCGCGTGCCATTTGCCAAGACATGCCGGTGGCAAAGGCCGGGCGCAGGGTAGCGCTTCCGCCAGCTAGAGCCGCTGGATTGGTGCAGGCGGCTTCTAATCCTTCATTGGTCGGTTTTCCGAAACGGCTTTTTTCCGGCGGAGGAGCTGTTTCGCGAAAGCTGACATAGGATATAACGCAGCTGGTTTGATCGGCAGTTCGGCATAACGGTGTAGATTTGAAGTCACCGCCCACATCCTTGCCTTCGGCAACCATTATGTTGCTTCCGACCAGCATCGCCGACAGCATCTGGTTGGCAATCGGCCTGCCATCAATTTCTTCAGCAACCAGCCGCTTAAGTAGCCCAGTTCCTTGACTATGTCCGACCAGTACAAATGGGCGACCATCATTGTCATTGGCAAGATAGCTATTCCATGCGTCTCGGACATCGGTGTAGTTTAGCTCACGATCGGCCGCGATGGCTTGACCAGCCATCACCGCGCGCAGGGCCGTTAATGTGACTTGGCGATATAGCGGTGCGAAGGTTCGGCACTCTGCACCAAAGCGGGCAAATTGTGCCTCTATGACCCGGAACTCTTCGTCGTTGGCAACCATATCGCTATTGCCTGTTTCATCATATGACACGGTTGGATAGACATAAAAGCAATCGGCTTTGGGTTGGATTGGTGCCTCAAACTTGGAAACCGTCAGCGTTCCGTCAGGCGCCACGTCGGTAATATCACGCGATATGGTGCAAGCATCGCGGCGGCCTGGTCGACAAAGCCAATTTTGCTCCAAGCCATAGTCATTGGCGGCGGGCGCTGTTGCCGCTGCGGCGGCCATTAATATTCCGGTCAGCATTATGTCATCTCCCTACTCACAATTATGTCATGAAACGCAATGGGACACAATCATAGGCCTAAACTGTAAAGTCGGGAAACCAAAGCTTTTGGCATCGTTCTACATAGGGCAAGAAATTGTCGTGAGATTTTGCGGCATTGAGCATTGGCCCGGGCAGGTCTTCCACCAAAGCGCTAGCAATCATAGGATAGGCAGTCGCGTCGAGGCTCGTTGGTTTGTCTCCGAACATAAATAGCTTGTCCCCCAGCTGTGCTGACAAGGCTGCCAAGTCTTGCGCGCCGAAAGCATAAATCTGGCTGGCCGAATGGCGGCCAATTCCATGGCCATGCAATGCCTTCTTCACCTGAGCTTGAGCAATCATGGGGACAAGGTTACGGATGATTGGCGGCATGCTGCCAAACCAAAATTGTTTGATGATTGGCCAATTATGGTCATCAATCCACCGACTATACAGGGTGGTCCAATAAAATCTCTCTTCCGCCATTCGCGCCATAGCGTGTCCGGTGGCCTTTTGAGTTTCATTGAGGCCGGGATCGAAATCCACAGCATATTTCTGTTCCAGATGTTCGCGCATCAAAGCTGTGTCTGCGATGGTCGCACCATCGTCTGAAATGTAAGGTAGCTTGCCGTTCGGGGATTTGCGCGGGTCGTCGAGAATTTCCGTGTCATATTCCTGACCAGACATTTTCAGAAGGATTTCTCCCTTCATACAAAAGGGACTTGGATTCGGAACGCCAAATCCAGACTGAAATTGAACCAACTTTATTGCCATGCAAATTCTCCCTCTCACACGATGTATCATGTTCAGGGCAGAAATGCTGGCGGATTTTCGCAACGCTGTGTCGGATCAATGTGACTTTTGTCTTTGCAGGGTCACAAACTGACACTAGTGTAAATATATGGATCGCATTTTTCAGCACAGCATTGCTATCAAAGCCGATGACATCGACTTTATGGGTCATGTTAACAACGCTAACTATCTGACTTGGGTGCAAGATGCGGTAGTGTCACATTGGCAGAATTTTGCACCGAGCGAGGCATTGGCAACCCATCTTTGGGTCGCGCTGAAACATGAGATAACTTATCGAAAGCCTGCGTTTCTGGAAGATGAAGTCATTGCCGATGTACTGCTCGAAAAGGTGCAAGGCGCACGCGCTTTTTATACCACTGTGATTCGCCGCGGCGAAGAAGTACTTGCCGAAGTACAATCCAGTTGGTGCTGTGTCGATGCGGATACTTTACGCCCGATGCGCATTGCGAAAGACATTGCGAACCAGTTTTTTGGGAACAGCGACTAACTTAATTTGTTAGCGCATCAAACCACCAATAATATTGCGAACGAAACGCCCTGCAACAGGTCCCGCTAAATCAGTAGCAATGGAACCAGCGGCTGATGTGATGCCAGATTTAGCTGGATTGGCCCGTGATTTTTTACCCAATATTGCAGAGGCAGCGATAGCAGCGGCAGACCCGGCAGCAACTTTGGCTCCACGGCTAAAGGCTTTTTCCCAGATACTTTTCGATTTTCTGGGTTTTTTACGGACTTCCTCTTCACCTTTTTCTTGGACTTCTTTGGCCGTTTCCACCGCATCGGCAGACTTTTGAGCGAGAACCTCTTCTGCGCTTTCTCGGTCGATCAACTCCTCATATTTATTTTCAAACGGGCTTATCGATTGGATGATGGCCCGTTCTTTTTTGGATACAGGGCCCAAACGAGAACGTGGCGGTTTGATCAAAGTGCGCTGCGTAACAGTTGGTGCACCGTCTTCATCCAAGGTCGATACCAATGCTTCACCGACGCGTAACTCAGTAATGGCTTCTTCGATATCCAGAGCATCATTGACCCGAAAGGTTTCCGCCGCCGCGCGAATGGCGCGTTGGTCGCGTTTGGTGAAAGCACGCAATGCATGTTGGATCCGGTTTCCTAACTGACCAGCAATTTCTTCAGGAATGTCAATCGGGTTCTGGGTGACGAAATACACACCAACACCTTTGGACCGGATTAAACGAACAACCTGTTCGATTTTCTCCTCCAGCGCTTTGGGCGCGTCATCGAAGAGCAAATGCGCTTCATCAAAAAAGAACACCAGTGTCGGTTTATCTGGATCGCCCACTTCTGGAAGCGTTTCAAACAATTCAGCGAGAAGCCAAAGCAGAAATGTCGCATACAGTTTTGGACTACGCATCAGCTTGTCGGCCGCTAGTACATTGATGTAGCCGCGACCTCTCTCGTCAGTCGCCAGAAAATCATCTATCTCCAGCGCTGGTTCACCGAAAAACTGGTCCGCGCCCTGATCTTCAAAACTCAATAACTGCCGCTGGATGGCGCCCACACTTTGACGGCTGACATTGCCATATTTGCCGGAAAGTTCTTTGGCATTTTCTGAAGCAAAGACGAGCATTGATTGCAGATCGCCAAGATCCAAGAGCAGCAAACCATTATCGTCGGCGTACCGGAAGATAATGTTCAATACGCCTTCCTGCGTGTCATTTAGGTCTAGCAGACGTGCCAGTAGAAGCGGCCCCATTTCAGTAATGGTGGTGCGAATGGGATGACCTTGTTCGCCGAACAGGTCCCAGAAAATAGCTGGATTGTCGGAATATTCGTAATCCTTCATGCTCAGCTCTTCTGCACGCTCTTCAAGCTTGTCTGCATGTTTGAAGGAAGCGGAGCCAGCCATGGAAATGCCAGATAAGTCACCTTTAACATCGGCAACAAAGACGGGTACCCCATTGGCGGAAAAGCTCTCTGCCAATCCCTGCAACGTCACGGTTTTCCCGGTGCCTGTTGCACCTGCGATCAGGCCGTGGCGATTGGTTCGGGAGAGATCTAAACTCTGCCGCTCTCCTCCGCCTAATCCCAAGAATATTTCTGTTGCTTCACTCACGGTCGATTCCCCTAAAACGCATAAAGCCTGAATATCGACCTCAACGAAAAAAGGCCAGCGTCAAGCGCCAGCCTTTTTGTGTTCAAACGTAAATTTGCTTAGCCTTCGTTCAATCGAACCGCCACAAATTGGGTCGGTCGAGCGCCGCGTTTGATCTGAAGCAACACAGCTTCTCGGCCCTGTCGTTTCGCGTTGCTGATAGCATTGTCCAGATCATCGGCGTTACGGATGGACTGTCTGTTGACGCTTGTGATCAATATACCGCGACGTAGGCCTTTCTGAGCCGCGTCACTGCCTGGATCAACTGTCGATACAACCACACCCTTTTGGCTTGCAGGTGCTCCGATTTGACGGGCAATCGCTGGCGTCAGGTCGACAACGGAAAGGCCCAGAGCTTCGGCAGTAGCTTGTGCACTTTCACCATTTTCGTCTTCACCCATTGCATTCTCTTCTGCATCAGGATCAAAACTATTGGTTGCGAGTTCATCTTCCGAAGGACGTTTACCCAATGTTGCGTTTATCTTCACAGTCTTACCACTGCGCAGCAATTCAATAGGAACCTTTGTTCCTACAGAAAGGTTTGCCACAAGAAAGGATAAGGTCTGATCGGGGGTTACATCCCGTCCATTGACTTTGGTAATCACGTCGCCCGCTTGAATGCCCGCTTTTGCTGCAGCTTCACCTGGAACAACGCTTTGAATAAATTCGCCGCTATTTTTAGCGAGACCCAGAGAGTCGGCTAGGTCCTCAGATAGTGGGCTGATCTGAACACCCAAATAGCCGCGCTCCACCGCTTCGCCTTTTTTCAGCGTGTTTACGATGGGGACTGCGACATCGGCTGGAATGGCAAAGCCAATACCGACATTGCCGCCCGTTGGCGAAATAATCGCGTTGTTGATACCAATGACATTGCCATTGAGATCAAACATAGGGCCGCCGCTATTGCCGCGGTTGATCGATGCATCGGTTTGCAGGAAGCTGTCATAGGCTCCTTGACCGGTCCGACGATGAATTGCTGAGACGATACCGGTTGTCACTGTCCCGCCAAGGCCAAATGGATTGCCAATGGCAATGATCCAATCGCCAACGCGAGCCGCTTCGCTGTCGCCGAATTTAACAAAGGGTAGATCCTCTTTTGCGGTTATTTTCAATACAGCGATGTCGGAGGCCGGATCTCGGCCAACCAGTTTGGCGTCGTATTCTGTGCGATCAGGCATAATAACCGTGATCGATTCGATCGTCGCGTTTCGGTTTCCGGGAGCAACAACGTGATTGTTGGTGACCACATAACCATCAGCGGAAATGATGAAACCTGAGCCTAGCGATTGGGCTTCTCTGGTACGACCGCTGCCATTGTTTCCGCCTCCGCGATTGCGATTGCCGAAGAGGCCGCCAAATGGTGTGCCAGCAAAAGGATTGTTGTTCACCCGCACGCGCTGTGTGGTGGAGATGTTGACCACTGCAGGCTGCAATTTCTCCGTTAAATCGGCAAAGCTCATTGGCGCACCGGCGCGGGGTGCGGCGGCACGTATTGCGGTATTCTCGTTTACTGCTGTTTGGGCACCGGCCGGAACAAATCCGGCAAATGTCGCAGCACCTCCGGCCAGAAGCAATGCTGCTGAAATTCCATAAGCGTAACGCACTATATTTTCCTCTCGGTCTGGTCCCACCAACGAAAATTAGCTGGTGTAGATCAATTTACAATTTCAAAACAAAACATTGCCTTGAATATATGAACGGAAATTGAATGTTTCGATTCTTGCCTATCTCAAAGCACCCATTTTCGGTTCATATCTATTCGTTATCCCGGTATTTGGGTGTGATTTCGCGCATTCGCAAGCCATTACCGGCATTTCGTCGAAATATATCACATTTCTGCAGAAAAGACGACATTTGTAGTCGAACACCCTGATGCGGCGTGAATCGAATGATCAAAACTTGAATGCACCATCGGTATTGAATGACGATTTGTCGGAGAATCCCAAAGCATCATTAGCCAGTTGGGTGTCGAAAAATTCGTGCACGGTTGCGATTTTTCCATCCTTGAAACTGAATATGTGAGCATATCGCTGGTCATAGCGTTGGCCGTTTATAGCTTTGCCCTGTGCTTCCATAATTGCAGTTGCGCCGTTAGCGCTCTCATTCATAATCTCCCATTTGGTAGCAAATTGGAAATCTTCAAAGTCCAGTGCGTCAAAAATAGCAGGCAAGATCGCCTTTAACGCTTCAAAACTGTCATACCGACCAGAGATTATGGTTTGGCCCGATACGTTGTAAACCACATCTGGGTGATGAAGCGCCTCAAACGCTCCCACGTCCATAGGCGTCCACAATCTCGCGGCTGGACTTCAAGGTGATTTACCGGCCCCGGAACTGACGCAGATATTCATTATCAGGCGACAATACAAACGATGATTTCGGATCTTCCGGATTGGACTGCTGGAAGGTTGTTTCGTAGCTTTTCATAGCGCGATAGAAATCATAGAATTCAGGATCTTTGCCAAAGCTTTCCGCATAAGTTCGTGCGGCACTGGCATCGGCTTCCGCACGAATAATTTGTGCTTGTTTCGCGCCCTGTGCCCTAATGGTTCTTGCTTCCTGATCACGTGCTGTCCTCATCCGCTGATAAGCACTGTCCAGAGGACGGCCATCGGGAAGGTCTGCACGCTTGATGCGCACATCAACAATTTCTGCACCATATTGCCGCGCGACGCGATTTAGTCCAGTTTGGATAGCATTCATAATCTGGCCACGTTCTGGTGTAAGCAGTGCAGCGAAAGGTCGTTTGCCCAGTTCATTTCGAAGTGCAGAGCCCAATATCGGTCGCAATTCATCGGAAACACGTTCCTCTGAGCCTGCCGCTATATACATTTTTAGCGGGTCAGTGATCCGAAATCGCGCAAAAGCATCGACCTGAAGGCGTAGCTGATCGGTTGAAAGAACCTGTTGTTGGTCCATTTCAACATCCAGAATACGTTTATCGATCCATTCCAGCTGTTCAGCAAATGGGATTTTGGCGATTAAGCCAGCGCCGGTTTGTCCAAATGGTGCGCCTGCTTGATAGCGATTCACAATTCTTACCGGTTCACCAAAACGAACAACGACGCCCTGGCGTGTTTCCGGCACAATGACCATTGTGTTGAGCAGTATGAATAACGCGCCAATGATGATTACACCGAGTGCGACCGGGTTTTGCATGATCCGTCCCATTATTTGCCCTCCGTCGCTGAAGCTTCTGGTGCCGCTAGTGACCGATTTCTAATTTCGGGGAGCGCCAAATAAGGCGTCACACCGCTTGGCTCGACAATAGTCTTGTCAACTTTGGACAATACACGCTCCATCGTTTCATAATACATACGTTGGCGGGTCACACGAGGCGCCAATCGGTATTCTGCGTAGACTTTATCAAATGCTGCTGATTCGCCTTCCGCCTGTGCTGTCAGTTGCTGCGCATAGGCTCGCGCTTCGTTCAGGTAGGTTTCGGCAGTTTGTTGGGCAGCTGACACTTCCTTAAACGCATCGTTTACTGCAGCTGGCGGATCGGCTTTTTTGATCGCGATACCGCGAATAACAACGCCCGCACCATAGCTATCGAGCAATTGCTGCATATTTTCTTCAACTTGTTGTTCGATCTCAGTTCGTTCTGAACCAATTGTATCATCCAACGTGAAATTGGCGACTGAGGCCCGCATGGCGGATTCAGCAACTTCCGAAATTGTTTCTTCCTGTTCAGCGATCTGGAAGAGGAATAATTCCGGAGCCTTGATATTCCAGCGCACGGAATATGCTAAGTCTACGATATTCTGATCACTGGTCAGGATGAGCTTTTCGGATTCTCCTTGCGGGATATCGATGGTTCGAATTTCTTCGACATCGAGCTTGATGACTTGTTCAATTGGCGCTGGAAGGGAGAAGTGCAAACCGGGTTGCATGGTTCGGGAATAAGATCCGAACAAAGTGACTACGCCGCGTTCTTGAGGGCTGACCCTGTGCACTGAACTCAAAGCTACCCAAAGAATTACAAAGCCAATCAGTAAAATTGGCCACCAGGGACGACCACCGGGCCGTTTGGGAATACCGCCTTTGAAAGGACCGCCACCGCCGCCTTTTTTGAAAAGTTCTTCTAGCGAGGACGCGCCTTTGCGACCATCACCGCTATCGGAACCGCCAGCACCATTGCCCCAGGGATTGCGAGGACCGCCACCGTTGCCTCCGCCATTGCCGGAATCTCCGCCACTGCCCCAAGGGCCGGCCATGCTCAAAATCCCGCCCCAAATTGATTTGCGGGGCGTTTGCCCATCATTTTTTTTGCTCATAATATCTTTATAGGTAGCGCATCGTCAGAAAAACAGTGTCAATCCGATAAAATCGTAACTATGCGCAAACAATGACCGATATTTCCATGATTGAAGCGGCTCTTCAAGAAGTCGCTGCGGGCCGATCCAGCGTCGTAAAATTTGATGCAGGCCGTATTTCGCTGGTGCTGAATGTGGCTGGGCTAGATGTTCGTGATCGCGGCCAGATTGAAATTGCAGTGAAAGGCAGGCTGCTGAAACTCGACGATGTTGAGAAAGTCGATATCGTTATGACGGCTGAAAAAGTCGAGCGCCGCCTAATCGCGGTTGGTAGCGGTAAAGGCGGGGTCGGTAAATCCACCTTGTCGACGAATCTCGCCATCGCGATGAAGGCATTAGGCCGAAAAGTAGGTATGGTTGATGCGGATATATATGGTCCGTCTCAACCCAGATTGCTTAGCTGCGAAGGCCGCAGGCCGGAGGCAGAAGGCAAGCAGCTGATCCCGGTGAGTAACGAATTTGATATTCCTGTGCTTTCCATGGGCCATCTAGCCAAGCCGGGGCAGGCGATTGCCTGGCGTGGCCCAATGGCTGGTAAAGCGTTGGATCAACTTATTGATGCGCACTGGGGTGAAACCGAAGAACTGATTGTCGACATGCCGCCTGGAACAGGAGATGTTCAACTGTCGATGATGCAAAATCACAAGCCGGTTGGTGCGGTCATTGTCTCCACACCACAGGATTTGTCGCTGATGGATGCGACCAGAGCGGTTGATCTGTTCTCACAAGCAAAAATTCCGATTATTGGCATGGTCGAAAACATGGCGGGCTATGCCTGTCCGCATTGCGGTGAAATCAGCGACCCTTTTGGCGCCGGCGGTGCCGAAGCGGCTGCTAAAACCATGAGCATGCCGTTTTTGGGACGCGTGCCGCTGGATATTGAAATTCGCAAATCCGGTGATGGCGGCGAACCGATAGCATTGAGTGACGGTCCGCAGGCTCAAGCGTTTCAAGAAATTGCCAAACGGCTGGTGACATGGTTGGACAACCAGTAATGCTCGTTTAAAGGAAGGCTTATGCCGCTGGAAACCGATCAGGATATTGCTCGCCTGCTTACAGAGACAAAGCGTATCGCGTTGGTTGGCGCTTCGGCGAAGCCCGAGCGCGCCAGCAACCGTATTCTGAAATTTTTGATAGAACAGGGTTATGATGTAATCCCTGTAAATCCCGGCCTAGCGGGTCAGAAACTCCATGGTTCGACGGTTGTGGCATCGCTGGATGACGTTGATAGCCCGATAGATATGGTCGATATCTTTCGCAATTCGCACGACGCTGGCGGCGTGATTGACGAAGCTATAAAGGTGGGTGCCAGGTCGGTGTGGACGCAGTTGGAGGTGATTAACGAGCCAGCTGCTAAGCGTGCCGAAGTGGCGGGACTGGAAGTCGTTATGGACCGCTGCCCCAAAATCGAGATCCAGCGCCTTGGGTTGTTGAAGGCATCCCATGGAAGCTGAAGCAAAACCATCTGATAGCAAAACCAAAGATCCGCGCGTTAGTCGACGAAATTTTTTGATCGGAGGCGGCGCAGCGGCTGGATTGGTTGTGGCTTGGGCGGTTTGGCCACGTAATTATGAGCCGAACCTGGCTGCCTCAGAAAATGAGGAGATATTGGGCGCATTCCTCAAGATTTCAAAGGATGGACGCGTTACTGTTGTCGTTCCACAAAGTGAAATGGGTCAGGGTGTATATACTGTTTTGCCTCAGATTTTGGCGGACGAATTAGGAGCCGATTGGCGGACAATTGCTGTTGAACCCGCTCCGATCAATCCACTCTATGCCAATACTGCTTTGGCAGAACAGTGGGCCGCAACATTGCTGCCGCCAGGTGCGGAACAAATAACACAAGAAGCTGCAGCCCAGTGGGCGGCGGCCAATGTGGCGATGCGTAACGATTTTATCGTTACTGCGGATTCTACTTCTATCTCAGGATATGCGGATCATTTTCGCGAGGCTGGGGCAGCAGCGCGTGTTCTGCTCAGCAAAGCTGCGGCAGAACAATGGGATGTTGCTTGGGAATCGTGCGAAGTGCAAAATGGTATCGTTAGCCATAGCGAAAAAAGCCTGCGCTTTGGGGAACTTGTTGCCGATGCCGTTACACAGGATCTACCCGATCCGGTGCCACTGCGTTCTAGCCCGGTGAATGATCTGGTCGGTCAGGATGTACCGCGCCTAGATCTGCCAGCTAAGCTCGATGGATCAGCTAATTTTGCGGGTGATGTCCGTTTGCCGGATATGGTGTTTGCATCCATTCGGCAAGGTCCGCTGGGCAATAGCAAATTGAAATCCTTCAGCCGTGAAGGCGCGAGCAAAATCGTCGGACTGATCGATGTCATTGATCTAGGCAATGCCCTTGTCGCCGTCGGAACCAATTGGTGGGTTGCCAACCACGCATTGGATGAGATGAGCCCGATTTTTGAAACCAAAGGTCTTTCGCCGGATAGCCGAAAAATGGATGACGCTTTGGAAAAAGCGCTAGATGGTCCCGGCGTGCGGTTTGCAAAGCGCGGTAGTACGAAACCGGCGTTTGACGATAACCGCACCGTTTCCGCCGGTTACTCGGCGCAAGCGGCAATTCATGCGCCGATCGAGACCCGAACTGCTGCCGCTGATTTCGTCGATGGACGATTGAAGCTATGGATGGCGACGCAGGCACCCGCCGCCGCTGTAAAGGCTGCCGCCGATGCTGTTGGCATTGGTATCGATGGCGTGACCCTTTTTCCTATGCTGGCTGGAGGTTCCTTTGGCCGCAATTTGGATAGCAAAATCGCCGGGCAAGTGGCCTTGATCGCGAAGCAAATGAAACGGCCGGTCCAACTTATGTGGTCGCGGGCAGAAGAGATGATGCACGATCACTATCGCCCGCCGGTAATGGCAAAGCTGGATGCTGCAACCGATAGGGCAGGGCGCATACAGGCATTGCAGATCAAGATTGCAGCGCCGGCGACCGCGCGGGAACAATCGAAACGTGTATTTCTGCATGAGGATGAAATTATCGCCATGCGAAATAGTATGGACCAATCAGATGTAAAAGCCGTCGCAGGTGCGGACGTTCCCTATGCTCTGGAGAATTTTACGTTAGATCATCATCCGGCCTATGTCGGTGTCCCGACCGGCAACTGGCGGAGCAATGGCCATAGCTATAATGCTTTTTTTGTGGAATCGTTCATTGACGAACTGGCCGCTAAGGCCGGGACTGAACCTTTGTCCTACCGTATGTCGATGATGACAGGCCAACCGCGTCTGGCCAGATGTCTCTCCGGCGTAGCAGCTATGGCTGGATGGGATGGTGGGGTTGATGGCAGCGGGATGGGTCTGGCCTGCCACGCTATGCGAGGTGGCAATATTGCCGTAATTGTTAAGGCTTCGCGCGGTGATAGTGGGTTAAACGTGAAACGTATTTCAGCAACCGTAGATATTGGTCGGATCATCCATCCGGACATAGCGCGTCAACAGATCGAGGGCGGGATTATCTTTGGATTAGCGATGGCGCTCGGTTCATCAACTGAATTTGACACAGGCTTGCCGACCGCCAAACGATTGCGCGATCTGTCGTTACCTAGGCTAGCAGAAGTTCCCGAAGTTCAAATTGAGTTTATCAAAAGCGAAGAGGAACCGGTTGGAGTTGAGGAAATTGGTGTGCCGGCGGTAGCACCCGCAATAGCCAATGCTCTGTTTTCAGCTACCGGTGTTCGATTTCGACAACTTCCTCTATTTGCTGAGGCATCCTAATCTATGACTTCGAACAAGCATTTATCTGCAGACCATCCTGCCGTGAATTTCGGCAAGATTGGTGTCCTGCTCGTCAATCTCGGGACACCCGATGCGCCAGACCGAAAATCGGTTAAACGCTATCTGAAGCAATTTCTTTCGGACAAGCGCGTGGTGGAAATCCCTCAGCTTATCTGGCAGCCGATATTGCGAGGAATCATTCTAAATACCCGACCTCAAAAATCTGCGGAAGCTTACAAACTTGTTTGGACCGAAGAAGGCTCGCCGCTGGCGGCTTACACCCGTCGTCAGTCCGATAAACTAGCCGAACGGCTGGACGGTATCACCGTTGAGTGGGCGATGCGTTATGGCAATCCCGACATTGCTTCACGGCTGAACGCAATAAAAGAAAATGGATGCGATCGGATCTTGATTGCGCCGCTCTATCCGCAGCATAGTGGAGCGACGACCGCGAGCGTCCTGGATGCCGTCTTTGATGTTTTGAAGGACATGCGTTGGCAACCTGCGCTGCGCACTCTTCCGCCTTATCATGACGATCCTGCTTATATTGATGCACTGGCGATCAACTTAAAAACGCAACTGGCAGAGCTGGATTTTAAACCTGATGCAGTGATTGCTAGCTTTCACGGAATGCCGGTTCGAACTTTGGAGCTCGGTGATCCCTATCATTGTCATTGCCGAAAAACGGCACGTCTGCTCAGCGAAAAAATGGACGTGGAACTGACTGTCAGTTTCCAATCACGCTTTGGACGCGCCAAATGGCTGGAACCGGCGACCGATGCAGTTTTGGAGGCTATGCCTGCCAAGGGAATCAATAATGTCGCGATTTTCGCGCCGGGATTTTCCAGCGATTGCCTGGAAACGCTGGAAGAGTTGGCAATGCAGGGTAAGGAGCAATTCGAGGGAGCAGGTGGCAAGAAATTTGCCTATCTGCCGTGCTTGAACGACACTGCCCCCAGCATGGATATGCTGGAAATATTGCTTCGCCGCGAGTTGTCCGGATGGATTTAGAAAACGCAGACCTGTTTCACGCGCCGGTTAAGCGCAGTGTGACTATTGCTGGTCATCAGACTTCGATTACTTTGGAGCCGCTATTCTGGGATTTGTTGCGCAATGCGTCGGAGCAACGCACACTTCCGATCAACGCCTTGATCGCAAAAATTGATTTGGCGCGGATGGATGCCGATGAGCCGCCGGGACTGGCAACGGCAATCCGCTTGTGGCTCACGAATGATCTGCTTGGAAAAATCGACCAAGCCGACTAAAGCGGCCCAATGAATGCAACCCTTCTTGTCATGGCTGGCGGCGCATTGGGTGCTGCGGGGCGTTATCAATTGGGTCGGGCAATATTCCATTTCGGCGGCACCGGCTTTCCATATGGGACGTTGGCGGCAAATCTGATCGGCGGGTTTCTAATGGGCGTTCTTGCGGGCGGCTTGGCGCGCAGTGATTTTCTCGATGAACCATGGCGGCTGTTTTTGGGCGTAGGTCTGCTAGGTGGCTTTACAACGTTTTCCACCTTTAGTTTGGAAGTGATGAACATGATTGAACGCGGAGAATGGACAACAGCTGCCGGGTATGCGCTGGTTTCTGTCATTGGTTCGGTGCTGGCGTTATTTGCGGGGTTACTAACTATGAGGGCGTTCGCATGACTGGTTTTGATCCAACAGCCGACAGCGGTTCTGAAGAAGACACGCCTCCAGCAAAACTGAAAGCTCAGAAGCAAGCATTGAAGGTGCTCGACGTTCGACAATTTACAGTCGCCGCCGATGACGAAGATATTCGCGTGGATCGATGGTTCAAGCGTCATATGGAGGAAGTGCCTTTTAACGTCGTATCGCGCTGGGCGCGGACCGGTCAGTTGCGACTGGATGGTAAACGGGTCTCCCCGGGTGACCGGATCAGTGCCGGGCAAGTGCTTCGCGTTCCTCCTGCCGAAATTGAGCGTCCGGGTCGTGCTCCCAAGGCTCGTAAAGACCTCTCACAAGACGAGATCGACTTTGCGCAAGAACTGGTGATTTACAAAGACAAGTCCGCGATTGTCGTGAATAAGCCACCTGGTTTGGCAACGCAGGGTGGTAGTAAGACCCATACACACCTTGATGGTCTGCTCGACGCACTGACATTTGAAGCTTCGAGCCGTCCAAAATTGGTCCATCGACTGGACAAGGACACCAGTGGCGCAGTTTTATTGGCGCGTTCGCCGGGTGCTGCTTCATTTTTCTCAAAACGCTTCTCCGGGCGCACAGCGCGCAAAGTCTATTGGGCTATAGTCATGGGCATCCCTGAGATTGCTGATGGTATGATCGATTTACCGCTTTCAAAGCAACCGGGCTCTGGCGGCGAGAAAATGCATGTCGATGAGGAAAATGGCGCTGCGGCCAAGACGCGTTACCGAATCATAGAACGCGCCGGCAATCGCGCCTGCTGGGTTGAGCTGCAGCCCCATACCGGACGGACGCATCAGCTGCGGGTGCACATGGCTGCTATTGGGCATCCCATATTGGGTGATGGAAAATATGGTGGGAAAGAGGCGTTCTTGACTGGTGCAATCAGTCGCAAGATGCACTTGCACGCGCGACGTTTGCGAATCGAACATCCGGACATACTCCGTTTGGATGTAAAGGCAGATTTGCCCGATCATTTCGCCGAGACTATCGAGAACCTTGGGTTTGACTTTGAGCTAGGAGATTTGCCGCTTGAGGAAAAGAAGCCCGGCGGGAAGTTAGTGCGTAAAAAGCAGGCGAAAAGTCATGCCAAGCAAATCCGCAAAGATAAACGCGGGGAACGTCGAGGGCGCGGTGATATAAAAGGCAAGGCGGGTAAAACCGGCAAGCCGACCAAACGCGAACGGCCCAATGCTGGCAAAGGAACACACAAGAAAAATATGCCGCACAAAGCCAAGATCAAAACTGCAAAGAAGAAACGTTAAATGCATCCTAATCCCGCATTCCGCTGGCCAAAATCGAAGAATGATCATGCTGATGCCGATGAGCGAGCGGCACTTGAGGCGCTGATCGCTAATGTCGGCTTTGGAATGATTTTTGCTGAAACACCGGATGGCCCGCGAGTTGCTCATGTTCCGGTCTTTTCAACCGGCGACGGCGCGCTGCAATTTCATTTGTCGCGCGGCAATGCGCTGACCAAGCATATTGCATCAAAAACGACTCTGTGCGTTATTAATGGTCCGGATGCCTATGTCAGTCCGGATTGGTATGGAGTGGATAATCAGGTTCCGACATGGAACTATCTATCGCTCGAGCTAGAAGGCCCCGTGCGCGCAATGGAACGCGAAGGATTGGTCGCACTGATTGATGATTTAGTTTTGCACAATGAGGCAAAGCTTGCACCCAAACCCGAATGGCACCGCGACAAAATGGATGATGAGCTATTTGAAAAAATGCTGGATTCGATTGTCGGGTTTGAAATGGAAATATTGGCTTGGCGCCCAACCGCAAAATTCAGCCAGAACAAACCCGAAGCTGCGCGGGAAAAAGCCGCAGAAGCATTGGATGCAAACGGGCGGAGAGCGGTTGCCCATATGATACGGGAATTTGGCCGCCAATGACCAACAAGCTAGCCCTTTTTGATTGCGATGGCACGATGGTGGATAGTCAACATAATATCTGTGCATCGATGGACCTCGCTTTTGTGAAACATGATCTCACTCCGCCTGACCATCATCTGGTGCGGCGGATCGTGGGGTTAAGTCTTCAGGAGGCTGTTAGGCAGTTATTGCCAGAAGCCGAGCAAGATTTGGTCATGTCTCTCACTGAAAGTTATAAAGATGGCTTTTTGGCGTTGCGCGAAGCGGGCGGTATACATGAGCCGCTTTATGACGGATTGGCAAATCTGATTGATCGCTTGGAAGATGATGGATGGATGCTGGGGGTGGCCACGGGCAAATCCGACCGTGGTTTGAACTTTGTCGTGGAAGCGCATGGGCTGAAGGATCGCTTTGTAACCCTACAAACAGCAGACCGCCATCCATCCAAACCGCATCCCGCGATGGTTGAACTAGCTATCTCGGAAGCCGGAGCATCAACCGAAACCACAGCGATGATAGGTGATACAAGTTTCGATATGGAAATGGCAGTCAATGCCGGGACGCGGGCGATAGGTGTTGATTGGGGATATCATGACACCCACGAGCTAATCGAGGCTGGGGCCGAGATTGTGGCTAAGGATATGGATCATCTATACGGGATATTGAGCCAATGAACGAGCAAGTCTCTCCGGTTGAAGAGCCTGAATATGTACCTGATCCAGAAAAGGAAAAGCAGGCAAAGGCTATTCACGTTACCGTCAGCATTATTCGTCTGCTTGGCGTGGCATTGTTGATAGTTGGTATTGTTATCGCGACCGAAAGGATGCCGCCTATCCCGCCATGGCCTGGCTATGTCATCATCTTAATTGCGCTGTTTCAGATGTGGTTTATTCCAGTCTGGCTTATTCGGCAGTTCGTAAAAGCTCGCGTCGCTGAAGAAGAGCTTGCGAGGCAAGAACAAATAGACGATCCGGACGAGATTGAAAACGATGCGTGAAGCCAACGATTCCAGTCAAAACCATGTGTTCAACATAGTCATCCCATCGATTCGAATAATGGGCGTTGTGATGATACTCTTTGGGACCGCCATTGGTATGGGTTATGGCAATCTGTTTATCCCCGAGGTTGGGCTATTCATTGCGATCATGGGATTGTTTGAATTTTTTGCCGTTCCAGCAGTTTTGACGAGAGTTAGAGATCGCCGCCGCATTGAATCTTTGGCGGGTACAGAATCGGAAAATAGGGATCAGCGGTGAAGCGTTTCTATAAGAATGTCGATTTGAAAGATGATGCTGATGGATTTAAAATCCATCTGGATGGGCGTCCCGTCAAAACGCCAGCGCGCAACGGGTTGATATTACCGACCCGGCAATTGGCGGAGAAGATAATCGACGAATGGGAATCGCAAGGACAAGAAATCAATCCCGACACCATGCCGATGACCGCATTGGCGCAGGGTGCGTTGGATCAGGTTGTTCGTGAACGTCAACGCATAGTCGGTCGGATTGCAGCATTTGCGGACAGCGATATGCTATACTTCAGAGGTGATAACAGCCAGGCAGATCTTGTCGAGCATCAGGCCGAGAATTGGGACCCCCTGCTCGATTGGGCGCGATCCCGTTTTGATGTCAGCTTTAAACTGGTGCACGGAATAATGCATGAGTCGCAGTCAGATGAAACGATTGCGCGCCTGTCTGTAGCGGTCGAGAGTCACGATAATTTCGCTTTGGCGGCCATGTTGTCCATTTCCGGACTGACGGGTTCGCTGATCGCAACACTGGCGCTGTTCGAAAAGAAATTTGATCCCGTGCTAATCTGGCAGCTGTCCAATCTCGAGGAGCTTTGGCAAGAACAGCAATGGGGTAGCGATGAGTTAGCACAGCAAAAGCGAGATGCCCGGGAAGCAGAATATTTAGCGGCAGTTGCCTTTTTGGAACTCTCCCGCACTTAGTTTTTCCCTTTGCGAGCAAATTCCGGTATGGGCTGAAAAAGCAAACGGAGACTAAATGAAAACAGAATCAATTTTGTGTGCCACGCCGAAAGAGGCTGTGGCGCTGCTCGAGGAACTTTACGCTGAGCAAATAGAAATAACCGCCGCCCGATTTGGCCGCTATGCCGATAACGCCCTTTCAGATGATGACAAAGACCAAGGTCTCTATCCGGAGATTAGTGTCGAGATTCCGGCGAACCAGGCCACGGAAACCAGTCATTTGGCATCCGGCAAACTGGCGGATATCAATCACTATACAACCACAATAACCGAGCCGAAACTGTATAGACGTTATCTGGAGGAACAGCTTTCCCGAATTGACGAGACCTTCACGGCCAAAATTTCCGTCGGTCTTTCCGATACGCCCATACCCTTAGCTTTCGCTATCGCTGATGCTGGTGCCGGACTAGACCGGAACAAGAAAGAAGCACTGCCGCTCTATTTTCATACACCCAATCTGGTTAAAACCAACGATGAGATTGTTGATGGCGGACAAATTTTTCAAAATGGTGAAGCATCTGCATTGTCTTTGTTTACAGCAGAACGGGTAGACTATTCACTGCACCGCATCCGCCACTATTGCGCAACGGATCCGGAGCATTTTCAACGCTTTATCCTGTTTACCAACTATCAGCGCTACGTCGATGAATTTGTCGAATATGGCCTTGAACAAGTAAAATCTGGAGAAGCAGTGCGCTTGGTTGAACCGGGTAACCGTGTCACCGAAAGCGATGGCAAACCCAACATTCCGCCGATTGCCAAACCGCCACAGATGCCTGCCTATCATTTGGTGCGTAAAGATGGTCGCCCGGGTGTCACGTTGGTCAATATCGGCGTAGGGCCCAGCAATGCCAAAACCATTACCGACCATCTGGCTGTGTTGCGGCCACATGTCTGGTTGATGATTGGCCATTGCGGCGCATTGCGGCGAACCCAACGACTTGGAGACTATGTGCTCGCCCACGCTTATCTGCGCGACGACAATGTTCTGGATGAAGTGTTGCCACCCAGTATCCCTCTACCGACTATCGCCGAGGTCCAGCTTGCGCTTACCCAAGCCGTGCAGGAAGAAACTGGCATTGACCATAGTAAGCTCAAACAACATCTTCGCACCGGCACCGTGGTGACGACCGGAGATCGTAATTGGGAGTTGCGCTTTGAACAGATTGCAAAGCGCCTTAATCAATCACGAGCGATTGCCATTGATATGGAAAGTGCTACCGTTGCGGCCAATGGCTACCGGTATCGCGTGCCTTATGGAACGCTTCTATGCGCGTCCGATAAACCTTTGCATGGCGAGATTAAGTTGCCGGGTATGGCAGATGCTTTTTATCAGGAACGGGTCGGTCAGCATTTGGCAATTGGATTGCGCACTATCGATCTGCTGGCGAAGGAAGCTGATGCAGGGACATTGCATAGCCGGAAACTGAGGAGCTTTGGCGAACCACTATTTCGATAGCTTTATATCACCTTCTCTAGGCAATATGATATATTTACAACAGTGTAAGTTAAAGGTCATGTTTTCCGAAAATCCGTCTCAATTTTGAGCTAGATCAAAGAACGATTTTGGAGTCGCTCCTACCCGCTGTTTGAAAGAAACAGAGAAGGGGTGATCCCATGCGTAACTTGACGAAATTTGTAACTTTAGCTGCGGCTTCTGCCGTTGCTTTTTCTGCGGCACCGGCTTTGGCAAAACAAGGGGATGTGCTTGTCCGTGTTCGTGCTATCAACGTGATGCCGAATGAAGATAGCAGTTCCATTCTTCCGACATTCCCGGGTGAAGAGGTCAGCGTGAACAACTCGTTCATGCCCGAAGTCGACATCACCTATATGGCAACCGATAATATCGGATTTGAATTGATTGCAGCAACGACCAAGCATCATGCGTCCGGCAAAGCCGGGACGACAGGAACTTTGGGACGGTTGGCCTCCACTTGGGTATTGCCGCCAACATTGACTGCACAATATCATTTTGCACCGGAAGGCAAGATACGCCCCTATGTCGGTGCCGGTGTTAACTACACAATCTTTTACAACGAAGAGGCATCTGATGCTTTGACCGGCGCAGTTGGCCCGACCAACGTTAGAATGAGTGACAGCTTCGGCTGGGCTGCGCAGGCTGGTGTGGATATTGAGCTGTCTGAGCGCGTATTCCTGAACCTTGACGTCAAATATATCAATATTGATACTAGGGCGACGTTCGATACCACCGCAGTGGGCACTCAAACTGTGGACATCGACCTCAATCCATTGGTTGTTGGTGTTGGTCTGGGAATGAAATTCTAAAAATTCCAACTGGCGCGTTGTGTAGGCCTGTTCACTTGGTCTGACCATCAGTCAGACAGTTGGAGAGCCCAGCTAGGAAGGTAGCTAGGGATTGGGAGAAAACATCCCGCTCGATTGGGAGATCGGACGGGATGTTTTTCATTCTATCATGCGGCGATGACCGCCGGGTCCTTATAGTCGGCGGCATGTTCTGCTGATGGTTCGATCGGTTTGATAATGTCGATCAAAATTCCGTCATGATCTTGGGTGATAAAATGACGTTGGCCGAACTCTTCATCTTGTAGTGCTTTAAGAATCGTCAGGCCAGCTTTCTGCGCACGATCAAACCAAGCGTCGGCATCCTCGACTTCAAAATTCAGGATCAATCCCTGAGAAGGTTTACGACCGGCTTCGGGAATCGTTTCATGATCATAACGTAGGATCGCAAGATTGACTGTCTCGTCATCTTTCGATTGCAAATGAACATACCAGTCCGTGTCATACAGCGCGGCAAAACCTAGATTGTCGATATAAAAACGGGCGCTCGCTTGCACGTCGCGGACTTGAATGACGGGATAATAGCTGGTGGTTTTCATTTGCTTTGCCTTTCAATCATCAATACATACATTCTGTATGTTTAACTATGGGTAACAAACAGGCTGTATGTATGCAAGTTAAAAAAGCTATATCCAATGCCAAGCGCACAGAAAAGACACGCAAGCTACTGATTAAGGCAGGGAAAAAGCTGTTCATCGAAAAAGGATTTGCGGCAACCTCTACCCCTGAAATCGTTAAAGCAGCGGGTGTGACTCGCGGCGCTCTCTATCATCATTTTGAGGATAAGAAGGATCTGTTCCGTGCGATTGTCGAGATAGATTGTGAGGCCGTTGGTATCGAGATCGACCGGGTTGCGCTGGACGCTGATAGCGTTATCGATGCGCTCAAAACTGGATCCAGCGCCTTTGTCAAAGCAACTACTACTCAAGGGCGTGCGCGGACGACCTTGATTGAAGGGCTGGCTGTGTTAGGCCAAAAAGAGCTGTTGGAGATCGAAGATCGTTTCACGCGCCTATCTCTGCGACAAGGACTGGAGGCAGCTTTGGAGCAGGGCGCGATTAAATCTCTGTCGCTGGAGCCTTTAGTGGAAATGGTAAGTTCAATGTTGGATGGAGCGGCATTAAAGGTTGATGCCGGGTTTGATTTGGCTGAGATTGAACCCATTGTGCACGCGTTCATCGATGGCTTGGCATTGGAATAGGATGTGGTTCGGTGTTTTTGTCTCAAACTGTAGAACGAGAATATGGTGCGACTTGTGAGAAGTTGAAACTCGGTCTCTAACGTCCAGGATATTCTGAAAACGGGTGTAACAATTAGCCGCTCACAAAGTTTACACTGGCACATCTTTCGCGGATGATTATTGTGTCGACCCTGGGTCGCGGTGCTTTATGTGGAGTTGCACCGATATGCGTTTTGGATTTTTTTCACTGCCTATCGTGATAGCGCTGCTTTCGGGCTGCGTGGCTTCTCCGAAACCTGTTTTCGATGTCACTCGCAATGTCCCTGCTCAATTTGCTGCATCGGAACAGTCCGGTGCGATTGATGCGCGCTGGTGGGATAGTTTTGGCGATCCCCGGCTAACCACCCTCGTTGAGGAAGGCGTGTTGGAAAGCCCCGCCGTTGGTCAGGCATTGGCGCGGATGGAACAGGTCCGGGCACAGGCGCGAATTTCGCGGGCGGATTTATTACCACAAGTCGGCGCCGGATTGGGCGGTACAGGGCGTGGCGGCGCGGGCAATGCGGGAGTGGCCGATACGCTGGATCTTTCCGTCAATGTCAGTTGGGAGGCTGACCTATGGGAGCGTTTATCCTCGCTCAATGCTGCCGACCGGTCAGACTATCTCGCTAGCGCCGCAAATTTGCGTGCGGCGCGGCAGGCAGTGGCAGCGCAAACGACGCGCACCTATTTCGCGGTGATCGAGGCAGAGCAGCAGATTGCGTTGTCGAGCCGGGTATTGGAAACTTATGGAGAGCTCACCCGGCAGTTAAACCTGCGGGTTGAGGCTGGGATATCTCCTCTCAGTTCCAAAACATTGGTGATTACCGATCAGCAGACCGCGCGCGGCGGGCTGGAGGCGCGGCAGGAAGATTATAAACGGCTGGTCCGGCAGCTGGAGATTATCCTGCGCGATTATCCCGATGGCGAGATTGATCTGGCGCAGGCTTTGCCCGCGCTGCCGCCGGTGCCGGCAACCGGTTTACCGTCGGAGCTACTGTCGCGGCGGCCCGATGTTGCGGCGGCGGATTTGCAGCTTGCGGCGGCGGGCTATCGTCTGGATGCAGCGAAGCGGTCTTTCCTACCCAGTCTTTCGCTCAATGGCTCGGCGGGGACGTCGGCGGGCAGCTTTGCCAATCTGTTTGATGGCGGCTTTTTCATCTGGTCAATCGCCGGACAAATCCTGCAACCAATTTTCCAAGGCGGACGTTTGCGCGCGCAATTGGATCAACGCGAAGGTGAACAGGACGAAGCATTGGAGCGGTATGCGGAGGTCGCATTGCAAGCTTTGTTCGAGGTTGAGACCGCGCTGGCCATAGACAGCAATCTGGCGGCGCGGGAGGCGGCATTTCTGGCGGCGGCGGATGCGGCGGAGCAATCGCTCAACATTTCCACCAAAAGATATCGCGCCGGGATTGAGCCATTTTTCAATGTGCTGGAAACTCAGCAACGCGCGCTTAACGCCCGCAGCGCCTATCTCTCCACCCGCCGCGACCGATTGTTCAACCGAGTCGATTTGCACCTCGCTCTGGGTGGTGGACTTGAAGATATCCCACCTCAAACGCCGTAATGTACCGTAAGTTCGGAATTTTTACTGCTAATAAAACACAGGTTTAGGAAAAATACGACATCGCATTCTCGAAAAATTCGTTCGTTGTGAGACGCAGCACAGGCGCATGTGGTAATTTGGATCATAAGAGGTCTGCAAACACAAACAAGCGACAAGGATTTTGACCATGACAGACCGTATCGAAAATAAAGAACTGAACGAAAACGAACTGGATCAGATTACGGGCGGTGTTGCCCTACTTCTACCCGCTGTTCAGGCAGCGCGCGGGCCATCATCCTTTAAGACAACTAGCACATCGGCCAAAGGCAGAGCGGTGCCGACTGAAGATTTTTCACTCAACTATGAGAAAATCAAAGTCAGCTACTGAGCCCAGATCACCGGATAGGAGAAGAGATATGATCGACAAGAAACAAACCGAAGAGCTGAACGAAGCCGAACTGGACAATGTACAGGGCGGAGTCGGCCTGCTGCTCCCAGCCGTGCAGAGCGCACGTGAGGCAGCTCGGGGAAGCCGCAGTAAGACGAGCAAGGAATTTCTAAGTTCTGGCCATTCGACAGGTTTCAAGAAAACTAACTAAGTTTTGGCCAATGGCGGAAGCAGCGATCGGGGAAGGAATGAACCAATGACCGACAAGAAACAAACTAAAGAGTTAAACGAAGCGGAATTGGATCAGGTAACTGGCGCTGGTGATACGGTTCATCAGTATAATTTGGAAAATGCATGGCCGACCAAAGCAACCGACAGCAAGACGAACAAGGATTTCCTGAGTTCCGGCCATTCCACTGGTGTTAAGAAACTGGATGGATCGAGTAAAATCAACGCCGAGGGCGGCAGCAACGGTATTTAAATTTAGGTGAAGGAGATTTTTGGTGACCGACAAGAAAACAGAAATATTAAACAAAAACGAATTGGATCAGGTCCAAGGCGGATTAATTGGATGGGGTCTTGGTGAACTGCAAGAAGTGAAGAAGAGCCCTAGCGGCAAAGGCGATATCAAAAAGCCAGGAGCAAAAGGCATGGAACGCGTATTTGACGATGAATGATACGCAAACCATCTGATTGAATTGGAGAACGATGCAATGACCGACAAGAAGAAAACCGAAGAACTGAACCAAGCAGAGCTGGATCAAGTAGCCGGCGCAGGCAAGCACGAATTCCGAGAACATGTTTCGCTTGATTATCAGAAGATCGCGGCCAGCAATGGAGACAAGGCAAGCGGCGATTTGGCATCGAACAGCGGCGTTAAGCGTCCTACGCCCAAAGGCATGGAGCGGGTGTTCGACGACGAATAAACCGGCGACGGCCTTCCTGTAACGTCGTGGTCGCTCTTAAGTTTGAAGGAGAATATGGATGACTGATAAGAAAAACGAAGAGCTAAACGAAGATGAACTGGATCAGGTGACCGGCGGTCATGCCAATCTGGAGGTTAGTCATATCAAACCCAGTCTGACCGGTGGAGCGGGCATTCGGGCGACCAACAAGGCCGGAATCCGGGTAGCCAAAGGCGCGGGCATTCGCGTTGGCGGCAAAGCGGGTATTCGTGCGACCAAAGGATTCGCGCAATCCGGTGGTGATCCGAAAATTTGATCGGCGGAGCAATAGTATGATCGATAAGGAAAAGCCCGATGCGCTGCATGAGCGAGAGCTTGATCAGGTCACCGGCGGCGCTGGACACGAGCTATCGCACACCGTTCAGCAAGGCGGCGGAAAATTCGCTGTCTCCACCGGCGCAACGTCCAAGGGCGCGACCGCGTTTCAATATAATCCTGAGACGATCACGCGTACTGTTCAACCGAGCGGTTGTACCGGCGGCAAGGACTGATCGCGTAACATTAGTGCGGAGAGACAAAATGACCGACAAGAAAAATGAAGAGCTGAGCGAAGGCGAACTGGATCAAGTCACCGGCGGCGTTGGCGGCAAAGGCCTGATCGGTCATGAACTGACCCATGTTCAGCAGCAAGGCGGCACGCAATATATTGGCGAGACTGAGAAGAATTTAAGCGTTGGCGCAGACCGCAAGCGGTTGGGCAAGCAATCGCAATAGATTGTCGCGCAAGCTGGCAGCAGCGAAATCTGAATTCAGAAAAGGGACAATACGATGACCGACAAGAAAACCGAAGAGCTGAACGAGCAGGAGCTTGATCAAGTGACGGGCGGAGCAGCCGATTCCCATGATGCCTATGCCAATCTGGAAGTCAGCCATCTCAAATCCAGTCTCACCAGTGGAAAGGGCATTCGCGCGACCAAGAAAATCGGCATCCGTGCCACTTCGAAAACCGGCCTGCGAGCCAGTAAGATCAATGCAGAGGGTGGAGGTAGTGGTATCTAATGACTGACAAGAAAACGGACGAACTGACCACAGAGCAACTGGACCAAGTCGCTGGCGGCGCGACGGAGGAGCTGTTTGGTGCTTATAATTTTGTAGGAAACAGCAAGGGCGTCTCAACTGACGCAACAAAAGCATCTCGTGACGTCGCAATCAAGGGCAAAAAGATTTTGCAGAACTGACGGTTTCGTCTTGCACCTTTTGAACAGCATCGACGGCGCAATAGAGCATCTTCTGCTGTTCGTGCCCACCTATGAAGCAGAAAATTTTGCTAACATCTATGCTGCGCTGATCAACAGCTTGCCGTCCAAAGCATCGGTCTTACTCCTGGCGCAAACGGGCGCAGAGGTAGAGATTGAAAACTGGACCATTCCCAAGAACCAGCGGGAGCGAATGACCATTGTCGATGTCGGCGAGGCGCCCATGACAAGTTGGGCCTGTGACCTGTTCCTCGCCTGCACCAATGGAAACGGGCAGGAAATGTTACTCGCCACGCCTTCGATCGAACGACGTGAAGATGACCGATTGCCGGGGTTTCTGGCAGACCATGGATTATATCCCATCACCTATGCAACGGAACCATTTGAAGGTGGCAACATCTTGATCAGCAAGAAACATATCTTTGTCGGTTCCGATAGCCCGGTGATTACGGAGCTGAAACAGGATGGTCGTGAGATAGTCATCGTTGGCGCGCCCGATTGTCCGTCGGAACTGCGTCATTCGGCCCATCACGGCGATGAACAATGGGAACAGATTTTTCATTATCAAAACAAACCGGAAACACGGCAACCGATCTTTCACGTTGATATGTTCATGACATTGGCCGGACCGGGAGCGGATGGTCGCGAACGGGTATTGGTTGGCGATCCGGCTATGGCGGCGGAAATTTTTGATGATCCGCTGTATCCGCTATCGCTGGCCGAAAAGTTTAATGCCATCGCCGAAGACCTGTCCGCACGCGGTTTTGATGTGATCCGCAATCCGCTGCCCATGATCTATATGGATAATGTTGAACAGCGTACACGGACTTGGTTTTATGCTAACTCCAATAATGTGCTGGTGCAGCGGTCGGAGACCGAGGGAAATATTGTCTGGATGCCCGAATATGGCCATGACAATTGGCCGGAACTGGCCAAAACTGACGCCGCCAATTGGGATATCTGGGAAAATCTGGGCTATGAAGTGCGGGTGATTACGGACGGGCAACGGCTGGCGGAAAACTTAGGGGGGCTGCATTGTTTGACAAATGTGCTGAAACGTGGATGAATTCAGCAGGGAATTGAGGGGTTTATTTCGGTAGGGTCGCACCAACCGGGGAGGCAGTGCAAAGCGCATGGCCAGACAGATTTTCAGACAAGAAGCAATCGACCGAATGGCGAGCCCAGACCGGCTGGACCAACCGCTCTATCTGGTCAAACCGGCCAATTGGCTATTTCTCATTGTGACCGCTGTGATCATCTTGTTTGCGCTGATCTGGGGCTTTGTCGCCAGTGTGCCGATCAAGGTCAACGCACAAGGGATCATGATCGATTCCGCCGGGCTGAGCGAAGTCGCGGTGCAATATCAGGGCCGCGTCGATGCCATATTGGTTCAGCCCGGAGAACAGGTACAAAAAGGCGATGTGATCGCGCGGCTGACCCGCGACAATCGCGAACGGGATATTCAAATTGCCGAAGCCGCTCTGCGCGACGCCCGGACCAAGGCGGGTGTGGCAGAAAATATATTTCGCCGGGGAGAAGGCCGTCTGGGCGGAGCCGAGGCGCGGCAGTTGGCGTCGATCAACGCCCGCATGGCCGAACTGCGCCGTCAATTGGTAACCCGCGAAGAGACCGCAGACAATCTGCGTGCGCTGGTCGAACAAAACGCAGCCACACGTGAGGAGTTGATGAACGTGATTGCGCTCAACGATTCCATTCGCGCAGACATGCGCAAGCTGGAGCAAGAGAAATTGCAAGTCGGTGTCGGAGCGGCGCAGCGGCGCAATAGCCGCGACCAGTCGCGTCTGTCGGACAATCAAATGGTGCAGGAACGCCGCCGCGAGCTGGAAAAGCTGCGCGCGCAGACCGATGACGAAATTCTGATCCGCGCCCCACAGGCGGGCCGGATGCTCGAGTTAAAAGTCAATCCCGGCGATGTGTTGGCCCCGGGAGAAGCCATAGCCACCGTCGATGCCCGCGCCAGTCAGACCGCCAAAAAAGTCGGCTTTGACGCGGTGCTGTTTGTCCCGCCCGATGGCGGCAAACGCATTGATCCGGGCATGGTCGTGGAACTGGTTCCCACAACCACGGCCAAGGAAGTCTATGGCCATATTAAGGGCGAAGTGGTCTCCGCCAGCACCCTGCCCGCCAGCCGCGAAGCCATGCGGCGTTATCTGCAAAATGACCAACTGGTGGAACAGCTATCTGCCGCCGCGCCGCCGATAGAGGTCAAGGTCCGGTTGCAACGCGCCGACAATGCGAGCGGCTATCGCTGGTCATCCTCCAGCGGTCCCGAGCGACCCGTTACCAAAGGCACGATGCTGGCCGGCAAGATTGTGGTTGAGCAAAAAGCGATGATCGATGTTGTGCTGCCCGGTGTCCGCAACCGGATCAGTCATAGCGTTTCCGGGACCGAGTGAAGCCGGCGGAATGAACCTGTTCAAAAAGAAACCACCGCGAACGCCGACCATTTTGCAAATGGAAGCCGCGGAATGCGGCGCGGCATCGCTGGCGATGATCTTGGGGACATATAATCGCTATGTCCCACTAGAGGAGTTGCGCGGGGAGTGCGGGATATCCCGCGATGGAGCTAAAGCCTCCAACATTCTAAAAGCTGCACGCAAATATGATCTGGAAAGCAAAGGGCTGAAAGTCGAGCCGGAAAATCTGGCGGACCTGAACTTTCCGACCATCGCCTTTGTCAATTTCAACCACTTCCTGGTCGTTGAAGGCATTGTCGATGGCGAAGTTTATATCAATGATCCGGCATCGGGCCATCGCACCGAGCCAATGGAAGAGTTTTCGCTTGGCTATACCGGCGTTGTCCTGACCTTCATGCCAACGGCTGAATTTGTAGCGGGCGATAACCGGCCATCGATGCTCACCTCGCTAATCAGCCGGGTAGAAGACTATCGCGCCGGACTGCTGTTCATTTTTCTGGTCAGTCTGGCGCTGGTTGTTCCCGGGATTATCGTCCCCTTCTTCACCCAGATATTTGTCGACTATGTGCTGGTTCGCTCGCTTGGAGACTGGCTCTGGCCGTTGTTGATCGGGATGACGATGACGGCCGTGCTCAGCTTTGGCCTAATTTCGCTACAGGAAATTTCTCTGGTTCGTTTGGGCGGAGCGATGAAAGGGCGAACAGGCTTCCAGTTACTCCAGCATATGATGCGGTTGCCTATCGGATTTTTCGAACAGCGCTTCACCGGCGAGATTGCAGACCGCGTCCGGTTGAATGAGGGCTTGGTCAGTTTACTGTCGGAACAGATGATTCAGGCGGCAATCAACCTGTTGCTCGCAATTTTCTATCTGATCGTATTGCTCTATTTTAGCGTACCGCTGACGCTGATCATTGTCGCTCTGGCGAGCCTGAACGTCATCATCCTGCTTTACACAACCGCCACCATTGCCGAGAAATTCCGCAAGGTTTCTATCGATCAAGGCAAGTTGATGGGCGCGCGAATTGCGGGCTTGAAAGATATTGAAACCTACAAAGCTTCCGGCGGAGAGAATATGCTGTTCACTCGCTGGATCGGATTGCAGGCCAAGACTATCAACGGCGTTCAAGAAGCCGCAGCGGTACAAGCATGGACGGGGCCAGTGCCGGCCTTGCTTTCGACATTCATCATGCTGACCACCCTAATCGGTGGCGGCTATCTGGTAATGCAGGGGCAATTCACATTGGGCGAACTGGTTGCTTATCAGGGATTGGCAATGAGTTTTTCAGGTCCGATCACCGCGCTGGCCTCCTTTGGATCGGAACTCCAACAGCTGAGAACCTATCTGGGCCGATTGGATGACACATTGGATCAGCAGGTTGATCCGGCCTTTGAAGAGACGGAGATAGCGGAAGTTGATCGTCTTCCAAAAGGACTGGTCCGCTTGATGGATGCCAGCTTTGGCTACAACCCACTCGATCCACCTCTAATCGACAGCCTGTCTCTAGATATCAAACCGGGACAGCGGGTCGCTCTAGTAGGGCCTTCTGGTTCTGGTAAATCGACCGTAGGCAAGATGATCGGCGGGTTGGTAGACTTGCAATCGGGTCAGATTGAAATTGATGGCCGCAGCCGAAACCAATGGCCGCGACACATATTGGCGTCGCGCTTAGCCTTTGTCCGGCAAGAAGTGATGCTGTTCAATGGAACGGTACGGGAGAACCTATCACTTTGGGATAAGAGCATTGCTGATGCCGATCTGATTCAAGCGGCAAAAGACGCCGCCATTCACGAGCGGATCATGGCGTGGTCTGGTGGTTATGATGCGATGATTGCTTCGGGTGCGACCAATATATCGGGGGGCGAGAAACAGCGCCTTGAAATCGCGCGTGCATTAGCGACCAACCCCTCGATCATCATCCTCGACGAAGCCACCAGTGCACTAGATCCCGTATCCGAATTTGCGGTGATGGAGGCAATCAGACGGCGCGGTCTAACCTGCATCGTCATTGCTCACCGCCTTTCCACCATCCGGGATTGCGACGAAATCATTGTGCTCGATCACGGCCAAATTCTCGAGCGTGGCCCGCACAGCACATTGCTTCAAAAAGACGGTCCCTATGCCCGTCTGTTGGAGGCATGATGAGCGGTAGCATGATCCATTTTGCCGAAAGCAGCGCATCGGGTGCCTCTTTTAATAAGGGACCGCCTCTGGTTTGTGACCGGGACGGATTGGCATTCCGCATTTTGGCCGGAGAAGCAGAACTCTACCTACGATCAGAAAGCGGCCAGTACTTTCTCGCACTGATTGAGGCCGGGCAGGTTGTTTTTCCAGCCGCTCCAGACAACGTCAATTTTATATTGATCGCTCGCAAGTCTCTGGACCTAGAACCCGCCCAACCCGCTACCGATGACGATATCGCGCATTGGAAAGCATCTGCGGCTACATCGCTTGATGATCCCAATGCGCTGGATATAGATCTACCCGTTCGGGAGTTTAATCAGGCTTTACTTGAAGTCTGTGAGGCAGCGGCCAAACTCCGTGACGATCAAGCATTGGACCGCCTTCACACAGCCGGAATAAGCGATCCTTCTGATCCAGAATTTGCTGCTGAGTCGGTCCAAACTTTACCCGAAGCGGTCGAGGCTTGTGCCTCGGCTCTTGGTGTCACTTCTCCAGCTTCAAAGCCATCCGGAGATCAATATGAATTTCATGACGCTCCAGAAATAGCAAGACGCCACAATCTGTCTTCACGCCAGGTTATGTTGACGGGCAACTGGCATGAGACCGACCAGGGGCCTCTGTTGCTTCAATATGCCGATACCGCTGCCATCACCAGCCTTTGCTGGCGGTCAGGCGCTTATCAAGACCCCGACGGTGTCGTGATCGATGCCATGAACAAATCAGATTTCGCGGTGACTGGCTATGTTTTATCGGCCCCGCTTCCGGAAGATGTTTCCGGCTTTTGGCCGTTGGCAAAATTTATCATACGCGGAAATTGGGAAGAATTTCGTTCCATTGCAATAGCTGCATCACTGATCGGTTTGCTTGGTATTATTACTCCATTGGCAACGGGCTGGATATTGAGCGATCTGGCACCAGCAGGAGAGTTATCGCTGTTGATTGGCGTAGGCGCAGGACTGGTGCTCGCGGCTCTGGTCAATTTTGCCCTATCGTCCGTGCGTGCGATTTCGGTCAGTCGAATACAAGGAAAGACAGGCGCACGTTTGGCGACAGCGCTTTATGATCGGTTGTTGCGCCTACCGACTTCATTTTTCCGAGAATATACCGCAGGCGATCTCAATCAACGATTGTCGGGCATAGACGGTATGCGATCCATGATTTTATCTATGGCGCTTTCTGCCGGCCTATCGGTCGTGTTTTCTATCTTCTATTTTTTCGTGCTGGTCTTCTACGACCTCCGCTTGGCACTAATCTCTGTGCTTCTGATCGCGGTCTATATCCTGATCGTTGTTGTCACGCGGGCGCTGCAAATGCCGCTGGTCCGAGAGGCGCTCGCATTGGATGGGGAAATTGCTGAGGTCAGCTATGAAATGATCGGTGCAGTTGCAAAACTGCGCACTGCTGCTGCAGAAAGTCGGGCCCTACAACGCTGGTCAAAGCTTTACGGTCAGGAACGCGATCTTGAACGCCGCGCTGGGGTCATCACCGCTTACTCCTCCGCCACATCCGATAGTTGGCAAACGATTACGCAAGTCATTCTGTTTGGGGCGGTTGCGATATTGACAAGAGATTCACTGGAACCGGGAATGTTCATCGCATTTCTGATTGCCTTTGGTTCCTTTCAGGGCGCTTTTGTAAGCCTGTCATCCCAGTTGATCGAATTGTACGCCGCGCAGCCTCAGATCCACCGGGCCTTACCAATCCTGCAAGCCCCGGTAGAATTGTCTGTTAACAAAGCAGATCCCGGTAAGCTACGTGGTGACATTTCTATGCAACATGTCACCTTCGCTTATGGGGAAGGGCAAGCGCCAGTCTTGTCTGGGATATCTCTGGACATTGATGCCGGTTCACATATTGCCATTGTCGGAGGCTCCGGATCGGGGAAATCGACATTGTTACGATTGTTGCTTGGTTTTGAAACGCCGGATCAAGGTGAAATAGTCTTTGACGGACAGAATCTGGCAGAACTGGATGCAGCGAGGGTACGATCACAAATTGGAGTCGTGATGCAATCCAGTTCGCTATTTGCCGGTTCGATCATCGACAATATTCGCGGTGCACACGATGCAGGCCTTGAACAATGTATGGCCGCTGCTGCCAGCGCTGGCTTGGCCTCTGATCTGGACTATTTCCCAATGGGTATTCACACCCCAATTACAGAGGGTGCAGCCGCGTTATCGGGCGGGCAAAGACAGAGAATTCTTATTGCTCGATCGCTGGTTTCTCAACCCAATTTACTGTTTTTCGACGAAGCGACCAGCGCGCTGGATAATGCCAGTCAAGCACAGGTTGCGGGAACATTGGATGCGCTGACAGTGACACGGATCACCATCGCCCACCGGCTTTCCACTATTCAAAATGCCGACCGGATATATGTGCTGGAAAAAGGCAAAATGACAGAACAGGGAAGCTACGATGAACTCATGGCGATGGATGGCAGTTTTGCGGCACTCGCCAAACGCCAGTTGATGGAGGAATAGGATATGCGCAAAGCCTTGTACATATTGGGAGACCTGACGGAAGAAGATGTCATTTTCCTCGCTAAAGCGGGGGAGATTGTCCAGTTTGACGCCGGTGATGTCGTCATTCAGGCCGGTGTAGAAGTGAAGGCACTCTATTTTCTCACTAGCGGTGCAATGAATGTGCGTTTGGGAAATGGAGGCATCGTTGCGTCGTTCGGTGTTGGTGATGTTGCAGGTGAGATGTCCTTTGTAGAAAATAGGCCACCAGAGGCCGATGTTGTTGCTATAGAAGCATGTCGGCTGTTGGCGGTTCCCCGCACGGCGTTAAGTACCGAACTTGAGCAAAACCCAGCCTTCGCAAGTCGGTTTTACAAAGCACTGGCAACGTTTCTATCCGACCGATTACGTGCCACCACGGCAATGACGGCCGGTAGCAACGCAAGCCAGGATGAGTTGGATGAGCGTTTGCTTGATATGGTACATGTGGCCGGTGACCGGATGCTTCGTCTGATCGAATTGATGGACAAGCAGTCGTAGAAACCTTCGTCGAAAAATTGTAAAAAGCAATGAATTTGAGGTAAATATCTTCGGTCTTCCGTTTGACATAACAACAGGTCAACGGCTCAAATGGTTCCAGTTTAACATCGATCGAATGAGAAAAGAGACCAACATCAGAAATCTGACATGTTTTGGCTGTTGAGCCTTTAGTGGATATGGTGCTGTAGTCGTTTGATCCTGAAACCGATCATTAATATTCTGATCGGCGATCAAGCCAGAACCATTTTTGCGCGATGTACCAGATCCACTAACATCGTTTCGGGCAACAGTCCTGCTCGTGCTCGAAAGACGTGTCCTTGACGCAAATCAAACATCAGCCGGGCTCGCTCCATCGACGGAAAATCATGAGGCAAAGTGCCTTTGGCTTTTTCTGCCTCAAACCTTTTGGCAATGCGTCGATCGGTGTCCTCGATGGCCTGTCCCAAAAGTATTTCCACGCCTTCTACTCCACCAGCACTGGTCGAAACACAGGAGCTTAAGAAGCATCCTCGAGCTCCGCTTTCATGCTGCGTCGCATATTCAATCGCAGCTTTCATGAAGGAACGCACCGCCATTTCGATATTTGGCTCAGACTCAAAAGCCACGAGCGGAGCACATGCATCATTGGTCGCGTACTGATCAATCGCTTTGAGATAGAGATTTAGTTTATCGCCGAATGTAGCATAAAGGCTTGGCCCATTAATTCCCATCGCTTCGGTGAGGTCCTTCATCGATGCTCCGTCATAGCCTTTTGACCAAAAGACATTGACAGCCGCCATCAATGCGTCGTCCTCGTTAAACTCTTTGGGTCTGCCGACCTTTTTTGTATTGTTCATTACAAATCTCTTGACTGCCTCATATCTCTTTTTATAATGTTCGATACAAAATGCAAGAAACGAATCCCCCAAACCAAAGGATCAAACAAATGACACAACGTCTAAAAGGTAAAATCGCTTTCATTACAGGTGGCAATAGCGGCATTGGCCTTGCCTCCGCGCAAGAATTTGCCACGCAAGGTGCCACGGTCGCCATTCTTGCCCGAACACAGGAGAAAGCCGATAGCGCTCTTGAACAGATTGAAGGAGATGCCATCGCAGTTATCGGCGATGTCTCGGATCTTGTTTCATTGCGGGCGGCATATCAGAGTATCTCCGAAAAATATGGTCACCTGGATATCGTGATGGCAAGTGCTGGTATAGCGCCTCCCGGGCAATTCTCAGATGTAAGCGCGGATCAGTTTGATGAAATTTTTGATGTAAATGTCAAAGGTTCCTTCTTCACCGTTCAGTATGCTCTGCCTCTCCTCCGCGAAGGTAGTTCGGTTATTCTGGTTTCCTCCTCGCTAAATGAAATGGGGATGGAAGGATTCTCTGTTTACAACGCATCAAAGGCTGCGATCCGGTCGCTTGCCCGTTCGTTAACTCTTGATCTGACGAAAATCGGCGCGCGCATCAATGTTCTCAGCCCCGGGCCTGTGAAGACAGAAGTGCTTGAAAAGACAGGCATGACAGCGGAACAGATCAAAGAGCAATATGCGATATTTGATGACGTGCTGGCCGCTGGTCGCGCTGGTCGTCCCGAAGAGATGGCCAAGACGGCTTTGTTCCTTGCTTCGGAAGATTCATCGTACATGTATGGTGCGGAAATCCAAGCTGATGGTGGGATGAATCAAACTCGCTGGCCCAAGTAAACGGTTCAGAGCGTCAGAGAGCTCCCACGACGGTTATCCGTTTTTGGGGCGCGCATTATTTTAACCCGACATGTTTATTGTAGTTGGTAAGCAGATCAATCATCGATAAGTTTATATTGTCCGCTTTTGCGCCCGAAGCGGACAATATATTGACCTGCGAAATTCGTTCGAAAATTGGTGTCAACCATCTCCAAGTGCATACGCAATTACATAACCGCCTTTGCCGTCGCGAACATCCTGTGAATCTATGTATTGATTGGTCGCTGGATCCCTTGGATAGCGCCAGGTCGGGTTGGGGACAGTGACGATGAGGTATTGCTTGCCGTTTTTCTCTGAACGGTAGGACATGGGTGTTGATTGACCATTGCCTGGCAGATCTGCTTTCCACTTCTCTTCGCCAGTACGAACGTCAAAAGCGCGAACCTTGCTATCCATGGTGGAGCTCAAAAATGTCAGGCCGCCGCGTGTGGTTAACGTACCGGCGCGAATAGCGGTGCCGACATCATAGGGAATGCCGGAACGCAAGTTAAACGGACCTGAGTCGCTCATATCGCCAGCAGGTCTGCTCCAGAGCAATTCTTTGGTATTCAGGTCCATAACGGCAATACGCGACCAAGGCGGCTCAAAACATGGAACATCAGTGCCTAAGCGTGACATAAACGGCATTGGGATGCCGAAAAACTTAATCCGCCGGTGATCCAATGGATTGTCTGCATCGGGCTCACCCATTTTCGGCATAGGGCCGTCGGCGTCATAGTGGACTGCAGGGTGATTTTTACCCAGAAGAAGTGCGCCCTGAGGTCCGGCATTCGCTACTTGCTCAGGTGTCACAAGCAATAATCTGTGGGCCAACATCATAGGTGCTGCGACGAGAAGACCGTTGTCGGCATCGACTGAAACACTGCCCCAGTTGAAACCGCCAAAGTTACCCGGATAGAGCATCGTACCGGTGTTGGTCAGTCCGGTCGGGACGGTAGGCGGGGTGTACATGCCTTCATAGCGCATTGAGCGGTATTCGATACGACAAACAAGTTGATCAATGGGGGTGAGGCCCCACATATCTTTTTCATACCGATAAGGATGAAAATTCGGTAGCGGAGATTCTGGTTGGGTGGGAGAGAGATTTTCCCCATCAACTGATCCTTGCGGAACAGGCTTTTCAGGTATGGGATGAACCGATTCACCATTGCGCCGGTCGAGTAAGAAAATATCACCCATCTTGGTTGGAACTGCAACCGATGGTATTTTTTTACCCCCCTTGGTAACATCCACCAGAACGGGTTGGGCAGGGACGTCGTAGTCCCAGACATCATGATGTACCGTTTGATATTTCCATCTGGGTTCACCGGTCGCTGCATCAATTGCAACAACCGCCGATGACCATTCATCATCAAAATCGCGGCGCGCACCGCCAAAATAATCGGGGGCAGCATTGCCGGTTGGCGCGTATAAAAGATTGAGTTCTGGATCATAGCTCATGATCGACCAGACATTGGGTGTGCCCAGTGTATAAGTTTCCCCTTCAGCTGGCTGCCCATGCTCTCCGGGGTTGCCCATATCCCATGCCCATGCAAAGTCGCCCGTGATTGCATTAAAAGCTCTAACCACACCTGATGGCAGTCCGAGATTCTGAGAATCGTTTACCAGACCACCAACCACCAGGTTATTTCCCGCCACCAGCGGTGGTGATGTATAATAATAGTCTTGCGCTTGATGGTCACCCATACCTTGGCGCAAGTCTACAATACCGTTCTTGCCAAATTCCGAACAAACCTCTCCAGTCATAGCATCTACTGCAATCATGCTGGCATTTACGGTTGCGGTGACAATGCGTTCTGAGCATTGGCCGGTATAGCTGGCTTCGGCTTCGTGATAGCCAAGACCGCGGCAGGTTTTCGCATATTGATGTTTCGCTGGCGGTTGCAAGCCTGGCTCGTAACGCCAAACCTCTTTACCGGTGCTGTCGTCGATGGCGATAACAACATTCAGTGCGGCGCAGATATACAGCATGCCGTTGACGTTGAGGGGAGTGGCTTTGAAATCCTCTTCCACGCCAGTACGATAGCGCCAAGCTTCTTTGAGTCCGCCGACGGTGTCAGCATTAATATCATTGAGTGCGGCAAAACGAGTGCCGCCTGCATCATTGCCATAATGCTTCCAGTCGGAGGCTGAGTTTGAAGCATCCGCTTGCCGAACGGTTCCGGTTCCATTTTGAATGTAACCCTGCATGGAGGCAATCAAGAGTGCGGCGACCGCAGCTAGGCTGGGAGCACCAACCCACCATCGGTTGATCGGAGATTGTTTGTCTGTTTCCTCACCAACCATCAGCGATTGGCGGTACCAAGGTGTCAAAAACCAAAGGCCAAGACCCAACCAAGCGGCCAGTCGAGGTAACAAGGCCAAGAAATCAAGCTCGGCTTCGAAAAGCGACCAAATCAGCGTCGCAACCAAAATCCCAGCATAGATTTTTATTGCCCTGTTACTTCGTCTCTTGACGAAAACAGCGACGGCGATTGTCGCAAGACCCGCTATTATATAATAGAAACTACCACCTAAATAGACGAGAAAACCGCCGAGCAACGTTAGTGTCAGCCCGATAAGCCACAGCAGAACAATAAAAACCCAGTGCATGATATTGGAAAGTTTCATTGGAGTGTTCCTATTGCTTCTGCCGGTGGTTATTTGACCATAATTTATAGTGGGAAGATCGAATGCCCACCGTCCAGGACAACGCTTTGTCCGGTCATGAAATCGCTTTCCTGTGATGCCAAAAAGGCTGCGATGCCTTCCATATCTTCAAGTTTTCCGATTCTTCCGATAGCAGCCCGCCGCTTCGCACCATCTTTGAAAGCTTGCGGCGTATCGAGGGACATTTCGGTTTCAATATAGCCCGGTAGAATTGCATTCACACGAATGCCTGCTTGCCCGAGCTCAACAGCCAAGGCCCGAACCAGACCTAAGACGGCAGCTTTAGTGGTGGAGTAACCTGCAGCGCCGCCGGTGCCGACCAAACCGGCTACCGAGGATGTGACGATTAGACGACCGGGTGCTTTACGTTCCATCAAATGTGCTGTGACTGGTTTCCATGTCTGGATCACACTCATCAAATTAAGGTCAATTGTTTCCAGCCATGTCTCGCGAGAGGTCATATGTGAAAGACCGCGATAGCCGCCACCGCCTGCATTTGCGAAACAGCTATCGACTTTATCAAATCGTTCTAGTGTTTTGCCGAAAGCATCATCAATTTGCGCCTCTTCCGTTACATCGCAAGCGAAAGCCTCGACATCACCGCCTAGTTCTCGCAGTTCAGCTATTGCAGTCGCATTTTTATCAGCATTTCTGCCCCAGATCGCAACTTTTGCTCCCTGTTTTACCAAGCCCTTGCAAAATGCTAGGCCAAGGCCGCCATTGCCACCAGTAACAACGGCAACATTGCCGGATAAATCAAACATAAACAGTCCTAGATTCCATTGTCTTTAAAATTTTGAGCTGAGAAGACGCTTGTTTTGGCCACCGTCTGCAATCCCAGAAGATTTCCATCCGGATCGCGTCCGAACATGATTTGTCCGCCGTCCATGGGGGTTGGTTCTGATACGACTGTACCGCCAGCATCAACCAAACGCTTACGTGTCGCTTTCATATCCGACACATCAAATACAATCATATTATAGCCCAGAGCATCGACGGGGCGCGGCTTCTCCAGGTCCTCAGTCGGATGGCTATGATATTGGAATATTTCCAGTTCCAGGTTGCGAATTTGAAACCATGCCATTTCGACTTCACTATCGGGAAGCCCAGATACCTTGTCGATCTTGTCGCTGGTAACTGTAAACCACTCTCCGGCGCGGCGGGGTCCGGGTTGGTTAAGAAAGCCAGTATAGAAATCTACCAATCGATCGATGTCGGGGGTTGCTAAAGAAACATGTCGAATGCGGTGCGTGTTCTTTGGCGGCGTCGGTAGATCTAGTTTAGCGACGTCAACATGTTCAACTTCGGAGATCAAGCCATCAAAATCACGGGCATAGGCATAGTATACTGGGTTTTTAGGATTGAGATGTACCATCTCCATGTCACCGATATGCTTCGCGCCGCCAGCGAGAAATTTTTGGTAGGACTGCGTTTTATCATCAACTTGATAGCAAACATGCGCAATGCCTGGGCCTTGCACGTCCATTTGCTTGGTTGACTGTGCTGCGGATGAGGGATTGGCAAATTGCATGAAGCGCACCTGGGCGTTCACACTTCTCATCATTTGCGTTTGCGCAGAAACGCCTGACCGGCCGGCCAATTTGTCAAAAAGCGGGCTTCCGGTGATTTCGGTTTGATCAACTGCCTTAAGATCGACGGAGCTACCATAGAGTTCAGCGGTTTTTTCAATATCGCTAACCGATGCTCCAATATAGTTCACACCAGTGATGATTGTATCAGGAGGAACAGGCTCTCCTGCAGATCGACCTCCACATGCCGTCAGCAGTAATGCGACGCTCAAAGCTGTTAGATGCTTGTTCATATTGATCCTCTCGTCATTGGCATAGACTGAAATCATTCCCCGAAATAGCGCGCAGATTTGCCAGTTTTCGAAATGTAAATTGCTACCATTGATTCACTAGGTTCTTTACGCATTAAATTTAATCAAAGTCAAATAAAAGCTTTTAGAATCGATCTATATCAGTGTATGGCAATTATTAATGTACTAAAAGTACAATTAAAATCCGTAATCAGGGAGGATGAAAATGTCAGGCACTCGTTCCAGTAAATTGACCAATATGCTTGTTCCAAGCCGGCTTACAGTTTCGGTAATAGCAATGGCTCTCGCGAGCATGAGCAGCACTGTTTCTGCACAAGATCAGGATTCAGAAGGTGACAACGGCAATATCATTATCGTTACTGCGCAAAAAAAAATCACAGGATATTCAGAGTGTCCCAATTGCCATTTCTGCCTTTGATAGCGATACGCTCGAAAACAAAGTGGTGGACGATGCTGTTGACCTTAGTTTTTCGGTTCCCAATCTAACGGTCGACATTTTCGGCGCATCTTTGCGCGGTGTTGGTGATCTTGCTATTTCCGCCACATCGGAATCCGGTCTCGGTTATCATGTTAATGGTGTTTATCTCGGTTCAGCAGCAACCGAAGCGGAGTATTATGATGTAGAACGGATTGAGGTTTTGCGCGGTCCGCAGGGTACTCTTTATGGTCGGAACACGACTGCTGGCGTTTTGAACATAATCACCAAAAAGGCTACTGACGACTTCGAAGGTTATGTCACAGCCGGCTATGGTAATTTTGATTCCATCAAATTGCGCGGCGCCCTTAATCTTCCCATTACCGATGGTCTATCGACCCGAGTAGCTGGTTTCTATTTGGATCGCTCCGGATATGCGACGAACGTCTTTACCGGCAATGATGTCGATGATCGCAAAATGTTCGGACTGCGGAGCAGCACAAAATTGGAATTTGGAGATACACGGGCCGACTTCGTGGTTTCCTATTTTAAGGAAGACGATCAACGCCTTGTTCGGACTAAAGTGCTGTGTGAGAAAGATGCAGCGCTTGGCTGCTCACCCCTTCAGAGGGGATTTGGTACACCCGATTCACGTGGCACGCTGTTTAATACTTTTGGCGCGCTGACCGGGATTATCGCGACAGGTTTTGGACCGGCAGCAGTCGATTACTACGCGAATAGCGTCAATCCGACGGATGCTCGTCTCATTAATGAGGATGTCGATCCGACTTATTTCGTTGAGGAGTGGAGTGCTTCGCTTGAAATCAACCATGATTTTGGCGACATCTCATTGACATCTTTAAGTGGGTATCAGGAAATCGAACGTGGTCTTTTTAAGGATTTCGACCGTTTCGTGCCGTCAGCGGGTTTAACCCGTCCAATAACATTTGATTTCTTTGCCAATGGCAATCCAATCACGACAACAAATATTCTGGCCGGGCGCCGGGACATGAGTGAGGCACGTGAATATTATCAGGAACTGCGACTAGCTTCTGATTTCGCCGGCCCCGTGAACTTCATTGTTGGCGGAAACTATTACAATCGCCGCAGTTCTTCATCAGCGCAATTTACCCATGTAACTATCGCTGCCCGCCAACAAGTTGCTGGGCTAAGTGACCAGTTTGATTCTCTTATTACGGAATCAAATCCGGTGAGAACAAAAAGCTTCGGGATATTTGGCGAAGTCTATTTTGACCTTTCCGACAACACCAGTCTGACTGGTGGTTTGCGCTATTCACATGATGATAAGACGATTCAGACCAGACAGATTTTCTTTAATCCGCAGGCGGATGGCAGCTTGCCTCCTTTCGTTTTCGGAGAGTTTAAAAAAGGTGTGGTGACCGGCAGAGTCGTTCTCGACCATAAATTTTCTCCTGATCTATTGGGTTATGTAAGCGCGTCTCGGGGTTACAAAGCTGGCGGCATTAACCCCAATGAAGTTGGTGTAGAATCTCAAGGCTTCGATCCTGAATTTTTGAATGCTTTTGAAGTTGGCCTGAAAGGTTCATCAATTGATGGAACCTTCACTGCCAATGTCTCCGCTTTCTACTACGATTACAAAGATCTGCAAATTGGACAAACGACAGCGACATCTGCGCTCACAGTAAACACTGATGCCAAAGTTTGGGGCGTCGAAGCAGAATTTGCTTTAAGGCCTAGTGATCGTTTTCAGGTTGATGGGAGTTTTTCATATCTCAACACGCAGATTAAGAACTTTGCATCCATCGACGAGACCGATCCGTTCGGCACAGCCCCAGGTACGGTAGTGTCAGCGGTTACCGCGGCTGGAGTTCTGAAAGGTGTTGATGGAAATGCACTGCCATTCTCTCCTGATGTTAAAATTGCAATCGGTGCTCAATATGAAATACCTGTGGGAGATTGGCTTCTTACTCCCCGTATAGATCATTACCTGCAAAGTGAATTTGCCGGTTCGATATTTAGCAAGCCCATCGATATTTTTGATGGATACAGTCAGACGGATATAAAATTGTTGTTGGCTCCCGGAGATGGAAATTGGGAAATTCGTGGATATGTGAAGAACCTGTTCAACAATGATGATATTACACGCGTTCTGCCCGCCGGCCGCCTTGTTGGTCGGTTTCGTGAGGTGGTTATACTCGAACCGCGTACCTATGGCATTGAAGGGACATTCCGCTTCTAAGGCCTGAGAACGAGCTCTCTCCCGAGATGGTCCGGCACTATTTGGTGCCGGACCTATTTTCTATGCGATGAAGCTTCACACTACCGCTTTAACTTCTTCTTTCGGGTAAAATGGTCGAGGCGTGCCATCGTATATGTTCCGAGCATCATCGAAACAGTCAAATCTTCGAGTTCTTTGAGGTCCATGTTGGAGCGAAGTAGAAACTCTCCGGCCGATGATGGAATACCAAGAGAAATTTCAGTTGTTGCACGTGCAAGATCGAGAGGCATATCGAAATTTTTTGCGACAATATCCGAAAAATAATCAACTGCGATTTTGCGATAGTGATGTACGCGATCGTGTAAGCTGATGATTGACGTGTCTGACTGCAATCTTTCTATGATGAGGCCTCGCTCAGCCACATAGTGAAGATAGACTTGGGTAGTGCCACGTACCAATTCCTCAAATGTTTCTGCTTTTTCGGCAGCCACAACTTGCAGTCGCCACCGTTTAGATATCTCCCTGTTCAAAAGCTCGCGCAGCAATTCCTGCAAGCTTTCAAAATATTTGTACATGAGTGTCTTGGAAACATCCGCCTTTTGTCCAATGGACTCCATCGACAGGTTCGACATGCCGTCCTCAGCGATGAGAGCCGCGGCGCTGTCAAGGATCATAGTCCGGCGTACTTTCGGACTATATCTCCGTTTTGTTTTTGCTGTCAGTTGTTCCATTCAGTTATTCATTCCTCGCGCGCAACACATTTACGATAGCATATCAGCAAAGGATTCACATCAACATACTCATGCGAATCTTAGAAATCCGATGCGGATTTTCCATTCAACGTGATCATTTGAGCAATGACTATATTGTTCCACAACCGAAAGTTGAGATGTCGGCTAGGCGGCCACTGATTTGGCCATATCTATAAATGCGCGAAGCCGGGCGGGCATATGCCGTTTGCTGTGATAATTTATGGAATAGCGAGGAAGCGCAAGAGCTTTGCCTTTTAGAACCTCGATCAATGTTCCTCGTTCGATCCGTTCCTCCTCTGCTTCGGCGTAAATGTAGGCAAGGCCTAATCCCGCTTCGGCAAACCTGATTAGGGTTTGAAGGTCATTTGCTAGCATGCGCGGCTTGGCATCGCTGAATAGATGCCATCCTTGCTTCTGAAATTCCATGGTGCCAATTTACCCGATCCGTCGAAAACAAAGCATATTCTCTCGTGGGAAATCAGACCTGCCGTCGTGCGAGGGTCGTACACATTGAGGATAATTGTTCAGTAAAGTGTTAATTTTTCACTATTTTACATGTGTGACATTGTCGAACGGAGGTCTTTTGACCTAGCTATTGAATAGCATTTTGATGGAGTAATATTATTCAACCAGAACTTTCCAGATCCAGTTACCTCTCTGCTTGCTCATCCAGTCACCTCTCCACGTGCTTATCTAGCACCAGTTCCAAAGTTAATCGAAATTTTGACCTGCAGGAACTTATCCGTCCGCTTGCCCCCTTGTTGGATGGAGAGTTCCTGCTTCGAGGAACAGGTATTTCCAATCATAAGGAACAGACTGTCATGCAAGCTGGCATCCGTTATTTTAAAACTACCAGTCAACTGTACAACGAAAAGGTTTTGGCGAATATTGTGTGTTTCAAAGAAGATAATCCCTTTTCGGGAACATTGATTTTGACCAACTTTCGCCTCAGATTTGTTGAGTTTCTCAAACATCATTTACGTTTGGAAACGAAAGGTACCACGCACAACTTTGGGAAAAACAGCAATCATGAAGTCAATTCGCGTGGTCGCAATGCTGGATAAGCGTATGCAATATAATGATTTAGATCAAACGCCTGATAGGTGTTTGAAGACTGCAGAGTCATTGTCTCTCACTCTTGTTGCAATAAAAATATGTGAAGCAATAGAATTGCTCGACAATAACGGTCTTGAACAGGAAGACTGCTAGCGTGATTGTGGCATCGCCATACGTACCATGCAGTGTTGAAAGTTTTCTTTCAATTTCGGGGTTCATTGTCAGATTTATGGCTGGGCACTAGTCTGAATGGATCGCCGTGTTTCAAAAACGCAAAAGGCTTTGGCGGTATCAGCAAATAAACTTATGACAAAACTTGCATGGCGAGATGTTTCTATTTCAATGCTTTGTGACGAGGCTGAAATTTCGCGATCCACTTTCTACTCGCATTTTGCAACGAAGGCAGAGCTACTAGAACAAATGTTTTGCTGGGTTGAATCAGAGCTGACCTCAGTGTCATCGGAATACAGAGGCTTGGATATTAACAGCAAGTTTCAATTCCTTCCCGGACTGGTCATCACTCTTAGGAAACAAAAAAAGATATTTCAACGTCAGCAAAATAATGGTTCCGGTATCGCTATAGCAAGTCGAACACGATTGATGATTGCCAACATGATGCAAATAGAGGCCGATAGGTCCGATCTAGGAAATCTCTTTGATAGCCGCAGCCTGACGTTTCTTAGCGGTGCTGTTTCCGCGGTAATCCGGAAGTGGGCGGACGAAAACCATTTGGAAAGTGACCAAGAGTTGGTCAGGATTTTGGATGACTATGTGGCATGGTTCATCGATTCACTTGATCGCAAGCTGGATTAAATCCGATAGTGTCAATCTAGTGTTTGATTTTCACACCCAGATTGGAAATTGTCGTATTCATTCTGCAGCCAGCAGTTCCTCTGCCGCATCAAGATCAACGGACACTAGCTGGGATATCCCGCGTTCAATCATTGTTACACCAAACAGCCGGTGCATTCGGCTCATCGTCACGGCATTGTGGGTGACAATCAAATAGCGCGTATTGGTCTCGGCCACCATCTTGTCGAGCAAATCGCAGAAGCGTTCGATATTAGCATCATCAAGCGGCGCATCAACCTCATCAAGGACGCAAATTGGCGCCGGGTTGGTAAGGAATAAACCAAAGATCAGAGCCACCGCAGTCAGCGCTTGCTCGCCACCTGAAAGCAATGTTAGCGACGTCAGTTTTTTGCCCGGAGGTTGCGCCATAATCTCCAAGCCAGCTTCGAGCGGATCATCGCTATCGACCAAGGCCAAATGCGCCTTGCCTCCATCGAAAAGTGTTGTGAACAACCGTTGAAAATGTTGATCTACTTCCTCAAAGGCCGCCAATAAGCGTTGCCGCCCTTCGCGGTTCAGGCTGCCGATGGACCCGCGTAGCTGATTAATCGCTTCGTTCAGTTCTTCGCTTTCCTTGGTCGAGCTTTCCCATTCCGTTTCCAGTTCGGCCAATTCATCTGCCGCTACCAGATTAACCGGACCAATGCGTTCACGGCTTAATGTTAAGCGTTCGAGCTCCGCTGACTCTTGGCCTGCGTCCTCGATTGTCTCTTCGTCAAATTCCAGTTTCTTGGGCAAAACTGGCGCCGGACATTCAAATTTCTCTGCTGAAATCCGGCCCATTTCAACTCGGCGGAGCTCTTGATTTTCCGCACGTGCTTTGGCTCCGGCCCGTTCTTCGCGCGCCTGACTAAGTATTTCGCTGGCTGTGTTTAACCGATCCTCATGATCGCGCTGAGCCAGTTCAGCAATCTGCAGCGCTTCATCTTTCTCCGAAACCACTGCGTTAAGCGCGTGCTGCGCTTCTTCCAGCTTCGCCACTTCAACTTCGATGACACGGGGACGATCAGCTAACTTTTCAACTTCCGCTTCTATCTGTGCACCGCGCCTTGCCATTTCAGCCATACGGGCTTCGGCTTCACCAGAGCGATCTTGCCACGATTTCATTTGCGCGCTGGCAACGGCTTTTTGTTCTTTTACCTGCGATAGTTTTTGATCGAGTCCGGACAAAGCTGCCTGTGAAGACATGACATATTGTCGCGCCGCATCACGTTGTTCTTGCAATGCCGCTCGTGCTGTTTCCTGGGCCGCTCCATCTGGTTGATCGGCCCGTTCCTTTTGCGCCGCTTCGAGTTCTGTCTGGGCTGCCGCAATTTCTTTCTGCAGAGCAGTTTCCCGTTCGGACAGACTAGCGGTGCGCTTTTGCAGCCAGTTCAATGCTTCTTCTGCCTGATCTGCTTCCCTCAATGCCTTCCGCAATGCGTTTTCCGCTTGTTGCCGAAGATTGCGCGCATCGGACAGCTGGGTCTCAGTGGCTTTGATTGCTGCTTGTTGTTCTGTGAGCAGCGCCTCAGCAGATGCCACTTTCGTCTGAGCGGGGGCCAACACTGCGCCTAACTCTTTCAGACGGTTGCTGCGAACCAGGCGTTCGGCGCTGGCATTGCCATCATCGCGCGCAACAAAGCCATCCCAGCGACGCAGTGCACCCGCTTTTGTAACTAACCGTTGCCCGACAACCAGAGATTGTCCTTCGTCGCCGTGCGCAACAAAAATCTGAGACAAACGACTGTGTAGTTCCGATGGCGCCTCTACATGATCGAGTAAAGTTTCGGTACCAACCGGTGCTTTGCCGCTGCCGGTTATTTTACCGCCGCCCCAGTACCGAACACCATCTTCACCAATTGCCGCGAGCAAATCATCGCCAAGTGCCGCTGCGAGCGCCCGCTCATAACCAGGTGCTGCTTGTACCTGATCGATAGCTTTGTGATCACTCTCCGCCTTGGAAAGTTCCCTTTCAAGTGCTGCATGCTCGGATGTTAGTCCTGCCAGTTCCGCATTTAAAGAGGCCAGCGATGATTCTGCATCATCTCGAGCTTCACTTGCATAAGTACGTTTTTCTTCCAGTTCGGAAATTTTGGAAACTCCGGACTCAGTGTCTTTTTGCGCGGCTTCCCGCAGTTCAATCGCCGTTTCAAGTGCGGCCTTTAGCTCGGCTTCGTCGCCAATTTCGGTCCGTTCAGCTGCCAATCTTTCCAACTCATTCGAAAGTCGATCAGACCGTGTCTGAGCCGCTTCCACCGCCGCATCGGCAACTTTGATTTCGGCTTGAATCCGGGCTTCTTCGGCAACGGCTTTTGCAAGCTCGACCTCTGCTTCACTAGCACTGCGTTCCGCTTTTTCAGCTTGCCGCTCCAGATCGGGACGCTCATTTTCAAGCATTCCTAACTCCGCCGCCAATCGTTTTTCATCGGTTTCCAGATGGGAAAGTGCTTCCATCGCATCTTTGGTTAGCTGATCCTCGCGGGCATTGTCGGTTTGGATCCGTTCTGCCTGTGCTTGTAGATCCAAAAGTCGTGATTTTAGGTTGTCGCGCTCGTTGGTTAGTGAGAGTAATTTGTGGCTCGATACAGATGCTTCCTCTCGGGCTTTTTGCACTTGAGAACGGAGCACACCTAGAGCTTTCGCGCTCTCATTTTGAGCAGAGACAGCCGATTGCTGTTCATTCTGTGCGGTGTTCACTTTGGCCTCGGCTGCTTCTGCTTCTACCTTGGCAGCATCCGCAGCAGCAGCTGCTTCTTTCCAGCGCGCGAAAATTAGTCGTCCTTCGGCAGTTGTGATCTGATCGGAGAGTTTTTGGTAACGTGCTGCTTGTTTTGCCTGACGCCGCAGTGCTTTGGCACGCTCTTCCATATCACCCAGAATGTCGTCCAGACGGGATAAATTGCGTTCCGCGGCCCGTAACTTCTGTTCAGCATCTTTCCGCCGCACATGAAGTCCTGAAATACCCGCGGCTTCTTCGAGCATTTCCCGTCGATCGGTCGGTTTAGACGAGATGACGTTACTAATCTTCCCCTGACTGACCAGAGCAGGGCTATGCGCACCTGTTGCTGCGTCAGCAAAGATCAGCGCAACATCCTTGGCCCGAACATCAGTGCCATTGGCGCGATAGGCACTGCCAGCACCGCGCTCGATCCGCCGAACAATTTCTAACTCACTATCGTTGTCACCAACATGCAGCGAAGAGACATCGCTGGTGTCGCGGATTGCATGCAAAGCAACTTCGGCAAACTGACGTTGGGGGCGATCTTGCGTTCCAGCGAAAATCACATCTTCCATGCCGCCGCCGCGCATCGACTTGGGTGAATTTTCTCCCATGACCCAGCGGATTGCTTCCAGCAGATTTGACTTGCCGCATCCGTTAGGGCCAACCACACCGGTCAGACCTTTTTCTACGCGCAACTCTGTTGGATCGACAAAGCTCTTGAAGCCCGAAAGTTTGAGCCTCTTTATTTGCATGGAAGTTCCGTTGTCATCAAATCATCGCTCCCCCAAGCGACATGAAACAGGCAGTTATCGTGCGCCTGCTTCCTGCAATTTTGTTTCAACTATGGGCCAATTTGTACCCTCAACAGTTTGACCATTTAGCAAAAATGTTGGTGTGCCTTGAATGTTATATTCATCGACGGCGGTTTTGGTCTGAGCCATCAAAGCTTCAGCCTTCGCTTCGTCAGCCAAACATGCCTTCGCCTGATCTTCAGAGATACCGCGTTGTTGGAAAAAACTAATTAGACCCAGTTCTTCGGCGAGAACAACAAAGCGTGTTTTTGCATCCATTTGCAGGACCTGATTATATTTCTCATCGCCCATTGCCTGCGCTTTTTCAAACATTGGCCCCTGATTGTTGAGTGCTTGTTTGGTCAGTGGGAAGTAGGGAGCCTCTCCGCCACATTGTGATAATATGGCAGCAGAAAGATCAAGTGGATCGCGCACAAAATTCCGGACTTCGAAGCTCACTCTTCCCGAGTTCACATAGGTATCGCGAATAGAATCAAACGCTTGTTCGCCAAAGGTAGCACAGTGTGAGCAGGTGATAGACATATACTCAACCAGTTTAATCGGAGCATCTGGGTTGCCCATGACATAGCCGCCAGCTTCGGTAACAGATACTGTGTCCGACCATTTTTGTCCTTCAGGTGCTTCTACTGTTTCAAGCGCGTCACCAGAAGTGGTTGCCCCTTCCCCCTCGGTTGCTTCGCCGCAGCCAGCCAAAGTCATGGCGAGTGCCAGAGGTGCAAGATATGTTAATTTACGCATTCCAAATTCCTGTTTTTTAAAGGGAGTAAGTCTATTGGGGCAGGGTCGCCAATTTTGGTTTCAGGCTGCCCCAGCTATGTACCTTGGCAATCTTTTTATCATTAATCGTAAAGCCAGGTGTGCCGGTAATTTTTAAATTTTGGGTAGCATGCTTAGTCATGCCGAGAATTTTATCGAGCTCCGGTTTACTGGATAAGCATGCATCAACCTGAGTCGCCGAGTATCCTCGTTTTTTCATCAGGCCGTAAAGATCGGAAGCCTTTGCAATTTTTTTGAGTCGCTGTGGTACAGTACCCTCATTCATAGTTTTCATTTTGTCAGCCGGTGTTTTCTGGAACTCTCCTACCCACGTAGCCTGTTGGGCTAGAAGCGCTTGGTGATTGCCGAAAAACTTTGTTCGCCCACCACAACGCGCTAACATTGCGGCCGTCAAATCAATCGGATTTAGAATGAGATTGCGGACCTCAAAATTGATGTGCCCTTTTTTGATGTAGTTATCTTTTAGCGGTGCGTGAGATTCTCTCTCAAAATTTGCGCAGTGATTGCACGTGTAACTCATATATTCTGTCAGCTTATGCTTAGCTAGAGGGTTACCGACGATATGCCCGCCCTTGGCTGACATGGTCACGCGCTGTGTCCAGTCGGTTTGCTGGGCATTGGATGGTGAAACAAACATTGTTGCTGCTAAGGCTGAAGCAAGATACACGCTTCCCAATTTCATACTCAATCCTTCTGTTCCCGTATCGCCGGTTTGTTTCCACCGCCGATTTTGCCAACAACTTTAATGCCCACGTTCATCTGATTATCAACATCGCTTTCCTTCGATGCAACCGCAGAAGCAAGCGATTCTAGAACCCTGTTCAATTCCGGGTCACCAATATCGCGCAAACTGTCGCCCAATTCAATGGGTGCTGGCTTTAACGATGGCGGCAGAGCCGGGCGCTTTTCGTTATCTTTTTTGGCATCTATGCCGCCTTGTCTGAATCGTACCTGACTAATCGCGCCATACCCAAAGAATCGATTTACCCGCTCGACAATCTCTGGTGTGATATGTTGCATCAGAGTAGCGTGTGCACCCGAAACCAAAAGATGCAACGTGCCGCCTTCTTTTTCTCCACGAGGAAAGCGGATTGATTCGGGGAGCGATACTGCTGCATAGCGTTCGCCAACAATCTCCGGCCAGCGACTGACAACCGAACTCTGAATAAAACCGTAACGGCGAAACGCCGCCCGGCCAATTTCCGGCACCAGATCAGAGATGCTTTTTGCAGGACCGCCGCGAGGACGTTGGTATTTTTGAAATTTACGCGCTTTTAAGGATTTGGCACGTGGACTTGATATGACGGATTTCGCCTTTCCTTCGCTATCAATGTCAATTTTCTTCGCCATAGAACTCTTTTATGGCATGGCACAGCCATGGCCGTCGATAGTTTAGCCGCCAAAGCGCGAAATATTTCTACCAATATCAGTGCACATTATGTGGATAACGCACGAAAACTGCCGTGGAGGGTGCCACCGGCGGAATCACGGCGGGGAAAACTGCCCGATCCCTATCATGTGTGGCTTTCCGAAATCATGTTACAACAGACCACTGTTGGAGCAGTGAAAAGCTATTTTGAGAAATTTGTTCAACGTTGGCCATCTGTGCACGATCTCGCAGATGCTGAGGAAGTCGATGTGCTAGCGGCGTGGGCAGGGCTTGGATATTATGCACGGGCGCGAAATCTCCACAAGTGTGCACTACAAGTATCTAGAAACTATAAAGGAATCTTTCCTCAGGAAGAGTCTGAACTTCTACAGTTACCGGGAGTAGGAGCCTATACTGCTGCTGCTATTGCGGCGATTGCTTTTGGTGAAAGGGCAGTGGTGGTTGATGCCAATATCGAGCGATTGGTGGCAAGGCTATATGCTATCGATACACCGCTTCCCAAAGGTAAGTCCAAAATTCGCACCAAAATGGACTTGCTCACGCCATCCGAGCGCGCGGGTGATTTTGCGCAAGCCTGTATGGATATTGGCGCCTCCATCTGCACCGCAAGAAAACCGAAATGCGAGATTTGCCCAGTCAGTCTGGACTGTAAGGCAAAAGCCATAAGAATGTCCGAAAACTTTCCGGTGAAACCGCCGAAAAAGGAAAAACCCATCCGAAAGGCGCGATTTTTCTGGGTTGAGGATAGCGAGAAGCTGTTGCTCTCAATCCGTCCTGACAAAGGCATGCTCGCCGGTATGCGATGCATACCCGATGATAACTGGTCAGCACGGCAAGATGGCAACACAGTTACTCCGATCGCCCGAGATTGGAAGATTTTCAACAACGCTATTCAGCATAGCTTCACGCATTTTTCGCTTGAGATCGATTTGGCGGTTTATCGCGGTGAAAAAATCGTTACTAACAATGATGATAATATCTGGTGGCCCTTGGAACAGATAGAACAGGCTGGCCTGCCAACTTTATATGCCAAAGCCGTTCGGTGGATGGCCAAGAAAAAACAAGAGGATGACAAATGAGCAAACATCAAACCATGCTACCAAATCTATCACGGCGTTCCGTATTGGGGAGCCTGGGCGTGAGCGCTTTGCTTGCGGGCGTTCCGCAAACGGCCTTCGCGAGGACACCGCTTCCGATGCCGACTTTCCCCGGACTGACGAAAATCATGAATGATTACGTAGCGGAAAAAAAAGTGGCCGGTATGCTGGCGGCCATTGGTTTTGGTCAAAGTGAGCCGCAGTTTATTTCTGCTGGTACGCAGAAAATCGGTGGTGATAAGCCGATGGGCGAAAATACACTGTTCCGTATGTATTCACAGACCAAGCCAGTCTGCGGTATGGCGGCGATGATGCTGGTTGAAGATGGCTTAATTTCACTCGATCAGCCGCTTTCTGAAATATTTCCTGAATATACCGATATGGAAGTTCTGATTGATCCAGAAGGTGCAATGGACAAGACAGTTCCAGCGAAAAACCCAATCACTATTCGTCAGTTGCAAACGCACACAGCCGGACTTGGTTACACTATTGTATCCAAAGGCCCTATTCAAAAAGCTTATTTGGCAGCGGGCCTGACACCAGGTCGGGTCAGCCGTATGCCCATTCCCGGTGTTGATGCCGGCGCACCCACACCAGACCTTATGACTTTTGTGAATCGATTGGCCGACATGCCGTTGGTCTATCAACCCGGGACGCGTTGGAGTTATTCGCTGAGTCACGATGTGCTGAGCGCGGTTATTGAAAAAGTATCCGGCAAACCGCTTGATCAATTTTTGCAGGAGAGAATGTTCGGCCCTCTGGGAATGAAAGATACGTTCTATCATGTGCCGGCAGATCGTGCGGCAGACCTTGCTGATAATTATGCACCATTTGGTGGCTCGTTAATCCCAATCGACCCAGGTGCGACCAGTATTTACCTCGATAAGCCTGCCTTTGCATTTGGTAGCACTGGGTTGGTTGGCACTGCCGGAGACTATGATAAGTTTCTGAGAATGCTGGTCGGTTTCGGTAAAGTTGGAGATGTGCAGGTGATGAAACCGGAGACGGCAAAGCTGGGTATGTCCAACTTGCTACCCAAAACAGCTGATACGACTGGTACCTGGATTGCCAAGCAAGGATTTGGCGCTGGCGGTCGGGCCGGACTGGGAACCGATGCGAGCCCAGCAGGTACCTTCGGTTGGGGCGGTGCTGCCGGCACATCGGCGTTCGTCGATACCGTGCGCGGTTTTAGGGCAGGTGGCTATACGCAATATATCCCATCCAATACTTACCCGTTCCAATCGGACTTCCCGAAATATGTCTATGCGGACTTAATCGGTGCCGCCAATGCTGGAGAGGGAAAAACCAGCCCATGAACCTAATCACACCGGCTTTCGCCGGGGGTACGCTCGACCGTGCAGATCAGACTCGAGTAAATCCAGACAAGCTGCGTGCCGCGATGATGAATCCCAAGGCGCAGCTACTCCATTTGGATGGATTAAACCCCGTTTTTGATGACTGTGGTAGTTTGCAATGGGGGGCGGCTTTTGAGGCTTCTCCAGACAATGACCTGTTGTTGCTTGGTATTGAGAATGACACGCCCTATTTTGCTGAACTAAATGGGGCTGGTGATTCTGGTCCAGTAGCCAATCCAGCTCTGTGGCAAATGCTGGGTTCGTTGCCAGCGGATCAAGCGGCGATTTATGCAACCGCACGAAGCCTGGTCGACTGGCATGCACGGCACAGATTTTGTGCACAATGCGGCAAGTCAACACAGAGCCGTAAGGGCGGCTGGGCAAGAATTTGCGACCCAGAAATAGGTGGATGCGGGGCGGAACATTTTCCGCGGACGGACCCTGTCGCCATCATGCTAGCCGAATGCGAAGGCAAGGTTTTGATGGGCCGGCAACCCCGTTTTCCGCCCAAGCGCTTCTCGGCTTTAGCAGGTTTTCTGGAACCCGGTGAAAGCATAGAAGGCTGCGTTAAACGTGAGCTTTTTGAAGAAGCAGGTATAAAAGTGCGAGATGTACAATATGTAGCCAGCCAACCTTGGCCATTTCCTTCGTCCTTGATGATCGGATGTACCAGCCATACCGATGACCCAACACTCATTCTTGATGAAGAAGAGATCGAGGAAGCCGCATGGTTTTCGCTGGATGAGGTGAAGGCAGCAATGGCTGGCCATGAAAACGCACCCTTTATTGCACCTCCACCATTTGCGATTGCTCATGACTTGTTAAAACACTGGCTGGAAGCGAAAGAAAAATGATTGTTCGCAGCGTTCCTGTTCCTTCGAACGCTGCGATTCATGACTATTTACCCGAAGCCGATTTTGCTGATGCCTATGAAGTGGTCGTTCCGGCGCGAGATATTTCGCCCGAAGAAAGTTTCCATGCGATTATGAAATCTATGCCGGACTGGTTCCGCAATTTGTTTAAGCTGCGTAACAAATTGGTCCGGCCATTTGGTCTCATTGCACCAACGTCGAATGAACTCGATGCTATGGTACCAAAAGAAATTTATGAACTGGGTGATCGTATCGGGGTATTTGAATTCTACGGTCGTGCGGACAAGGAAGTCATTACGGGTGCTGATGATAAGCATCTCAATTTCCGGCTATCCGTTTTGCGGGTGAGAGATGGTGGCAAAGACAGGATCGTTGTTACCACATTAGTGCAACGCCATAATTTGGCAGGGCGAATATATCTGCGATCAATCCTGCCCTTTCATGAATTGGGTGTACGTTCACTACTCCACAATGCTGCAGATAAGGGTTTGTTGTAGGTTAGGATCAAATTTGCAATTTGAGGTTTTTGCTAAGCCAATACCAGATTAAAACCCATATCGACCAACGGAGCTTAAGCTAACTGATCTAGGATTTGGTGCAAATTTCTTTATTGTGAGAGGTTGATCTGGAAACCTTCAATCGGTTTGCGATTTCGACTATCGATGGTGCAAGCGCTTCGGACTTTATTAAATTGTCATCGTCGGCCATTGCTTTGTGGTAACCCAATGCAAATTCTTCCGGTGGCAGCGCAAGTAAACAAGGTAGGGTTTCGGGGCCAAAGCTATGAACAATCTCGGCCGTCATCTGTTGACCGACAAAGTAGGATGGCTCTCCAAAACCACCATCAAAGGCCAGCGCATAGATTTTGGGAAACCGTTTAGCCAAACTATCTGGATCATGTGCGACAGCTTCCATCATGAAAGCGAGTAGATCAAAATTATAGGAAAGTTGCCGAAAATTTCTCTGTGCCAGGTTACGGGAGAACTTCGCATAACGTCCATCGCCGTTGATATTGCGCATATCACCAACAAAAGCGGCGCTTCCCTCTATAGCAAGTCTGTGGAACATAAAGTCCCACGCCTGAAGTTCCGTTCGCACATCTTTCTCATCCACCATCGGCTTTGAGGCAAACGCATTCTGCATGGCATGATAGGCTTCATGGGAAATCAGTTTCGCTATGGCTTCATATTCACCCTCAATATCGGCGCTGAGGCAGGGAAGATCAATATAGAATAGTTCGTCTTTAGAGAAACCGCCGCAGGAGAAACTGGCGGCGACAATGATGACTTTGCTCTCAAAATCAAACCCTTCGGGTAGATAAGGAGCAATATTGGATCGAACACGATTGGTAAGATCAGCGCGTTTGGTCAGAAGGTAGCTGATAGATTTTGTCATCGACGGGCGTTGTTGGACCAGATATCTAAATCGATAGGGGTCTTTCTCAAGCACTTTGCAATGCGCGGCCGCCTCCAAGCCTTTAAGATAGTTCTCCATTGTAAATCGTTCCGCAAATTCCCGGTGATGCTCCACTTGCTTTTGAACGATGGATGATGTCGAAAATTCAAGCGGATCAATTGCCTGGTTGGAGCAAGCAATTTCCAGCAAGCGATTGGCATTGGATATATCAATATCGATCGTCTGGGCCCTTGCCGGTAGGGCACAAGCGATCAATGCGAGTATGATTAAGATCCGATACATGTGTTAGTGCATTATCCAGCTAATACAATGTGTCAATAATTGTTTGAACTGCGGGGCAATTGCTGCATCAGAGTTTGGGCTCAGACCAACCCCAAATTTGCCAACTCGCCCAACATTTCTGCCGGAATTTCGTCGGCTCCCTCGGCTCCATCACCCAGATCGGCTGGTGCATCGGCATCTTCCAAGTAACGCCAACCTTGATGTGCTCGGCGTGGCAGAGGTTGTACGGCAATCAGTTTTGGTTCCAGTCGGATCCATTGCCGCCCTTCGCCATTGTCCTGAAAACCTATAATTGGACTGCGTCCGACTATTTTTTTCTGATGGATCCAGAAAAGCGATCCACCGATCATTTCCTCAAACCTTTTGGGTTTGTATCGCGTCGTTAGTCGTGCCTCACCATTTGTCTCGGCATTCCCGATGTGCGATTCTAGCCATTTACGAAGTGTGGCTGGGCTTTCGCTACGAAAAGCAATTTTTGTCATATGAAGCGGCATGCTCGCTATCTGTGCGGCGAGGACAGGATAGTCAAGTGGCCCTGCTACCGATGCGCAAACTTACATTAACAAGAAAAGAGCATTCAACGCATTTTGTTATTGCAAATGATAATCAAAAGCATATTCTATTGATCTAACCATCATTTAGGGAGTCGAAATGGGCGCGATAATGGAAAAACTAGTTGTGCCAATGCCGGATATCCGGACATTGGCTGGCGCAGAAGCAAGAATTATCATTTCGCTGCGTTTAGCGATTGTTGCGCATAAAACCGGCCAGGACTGCCGGGAACGGCTGGATGATCGGTTGGGTAGTCGAAAGGCCACAACGCGGCTGTTGTTGATCGTTGAAACAGTTGGATTTGCTTGGCCGGAAGCGTTCAAAATTGGGTGCCCATGCTCGCCCCAAACCACGCCGGATGAAATCCTATTCCTGAATATGATCCGTTACGCTGTAGCCGGAAATCGTCCTGCTTATGATGCCCTGCTTTGCGAGATGATCGATGACAGTGCGCGGGAGCGCATTTTTCATGACATCCAAAACTTTTCTGCCATCTATATGAAAGGCTAAGAGTTGGTGCGAAATCGCTAACTTTTGTTACTGTAACTGGCTTGCTGGCTTAACGTTTTAGCACTGACTTGCGTTGAGGTGTTCGCGATTCAGGTTGAAATTCTGCCATTTTTCAATTGAACCCACTCGGCGTCCCCTTGAGCGATATCTAGTGGATAGTTGCCTGGCCATCGTCATTTTTAAGAGATCAGGGGGGTAACTGATGGAGTTGAGTAAATGAGAAATCCCTCTTTATGGGCTACTGCAATTGGCGCAGCTACGCTGACCGCAATACCCGTTCTTGCACAGAATGCACCCGAGGCACCCGCAAAACCTACCCCTCCGCCGGCAACCATTGATACCGATGGCGACGGCGTAATGGATGCATGGGATCAGCGCGGTGATGGAAAGCCTGATACCTGGGACACGGATGGCGATGGAAAACCCGATGCTTTTGACCAAGATGGCGATGGCGCTCCTGATCCAAAAGCGGAGGAAAAAACCGAAGCCGAACCACAATAAGTAGAACTAGAGCTGGCCGCAGTTGGGCCAATCAAACCTCTCCTTTAACGGCCTGACTGCGGCATGTTCCCCCAATGGAGGAAATCATGCAATTACATTCAAAACACATAGTATTCCTGACACCAGCATTGCTTATGCTCTCGGCTTGTGATGCGCCAACCGATGCTCCTGCAGATCCAGTCGACGATCAGTCAGTATCCGACGATTTTACCAGTGATCAGCCGGTGGTCGAAGATCCAATGGCTGACGACATTGTAGTGGAAGAGTCTGCCGAACTGGGTAGCGCTAGCAGCGAAAAGGCGGCCGACGAAGATGATTTAGAGGCCGCTACCAACGAAGCTGCAATTGAAGATGCAGCAAAGGTATTGGAAGAACAATCAGAAAACGAAGAGGTAGAAAAAGCGGATTAAAAGGCCGGGTGGGGAGTGTATAGTTACAGGTTAACCAGCCCGCTCCCCACTGCAAGACCAAGAAAAGCAAGGAAACCCATCGTATCGGTTATCATGGTGACGAAGACAGAGGAGGCCAATGCCGGATCCTGATCCAATCGATCTAGCATCACGGGGACAAAGATCCCGGCAAAACCGGCTACTAATATGTTAATGAGCATAGCGGCCGCGATTACCCCACCAAGCATTGGATTGTTGAAGACCAGTGCTGTTCCAATGCCAACCAGTACAGCAATGGTTCCACCGTTGAGCACGGCGAGACGTATCTCTCGACCTATAATCCGACCCGTGTTCGAGCGTGTCAGCTCATTCATAGCCAGAGCTCGGACGGATACCGCCATCGTTTGTGTGCCGGCATTTCCGCCAATGCTTGCAACAATCGGCATCAAAATAGCGAGCGCGACCATTTGTTCTATCGCACCACCGAATATAGAAATCACAAAACTTGCCACCATTGCGGTTGCAAGATTGGCTATCAGCCAGCGGACGCGAGCATTGTAACTATCGCGGATCGGTTCGTTGATGTCACCTTCGCCGGCGCCGGAAAGTAGCAGCACATCCTCACTGGCCTCGTCTTCGACGATATGCAAAACATCATCAACCGTGATCATACCGATTAACCGGCCGTCTTCGTTCACGACCGCAGCCGAGATTAGGTTGTATTTCTGGAAACGTAGGGCGACTTCTTCCTGATCCATGTCCGCAGGGATCAGTGTTTGTTCGTGTTTCATTACATCGGAGATCGCTACCTCACGCGGGGTGCGCAAAATCCAGCTAAGCTCACAAGTACCGACGGGTTTGAACGCCGGGTCAACTACGAATATTTCCCAGAACTCGGTTGTTAAATCATCATTGCCGCGTAAGTAATCGATCAGGTCGCCGACCGTCATATGCTCAGGCACCGCAATCAAATCGCGTTGCATGATCCGGCCGGCGGTTTCCTCTTCAAAGGTGAGCGCTGTTTCGACTGCAGCCCGGTCTTCCGGCTCCATTTCGGCGAGAACAGCTTTCTGTTCACCCTCATCTAGATCTTCGATAATCGCGACGGCGTCATCAGTTTCCAACTGTTCAGTCAGGTCGGCAATTTGGCCCGGTTCCAGTACCTCGATCAGGTCTTCACGAACGTGCTCGTTCATTTCCGAAAGCACTTCCGGACTGACCAAATCCCCCAATGCTTCAGCTAGAGGCGCCCGTTCATCCTCGTCGATCAATTCGAACAGATCTGCAATATCGGCTTCGTGGAGCGGGTTGACTAATTCTTGTGCAAGGCCACGATCACTGTCTTCGACGGCCTCTGAAACCGAACGAACAAAATCTTTGGTAAGGCGGTTGCCCTCATCAAGGACTTCCTCGCGATCTAACTCATCAGCGGGGGCGTCATTTTTCTCGGTCATGTCGATGCTCCCCTCAATAACGCCCGTTCGTCGCCTCAACCAGCGCTGTCTAGTAGCAGTAGCGGCGAAAATGCAATCTTTTGTGACATAATTCAAATACAGCGGGTGATTTTTTCCGGAGCCATGCCTATATGCGCATCAACTTATTAAAACGCACATAAAGGAATAACTAATGGCGCATGAAACAATGACCCTTCACCTCGAAACTGGCGATGTAGAAATCAAGCTGCGCTCTGATCTCGCCCCCAAGCATGTTGAGCGAATTACAGAGCTTGCTTCAGAAGGTTTTTATGACGGTGTTGTTTTTCACCGCGTCATCGATGGCTTTATGGCACAGGGCGGTGATCCAACCGGAACCGGGATGAGCGGTTCTGACAAACCTGATCTGGAACAAGAATTTAACGCCGAGCCACATGTTGAAGGCACTTGTTCCATGGCTCGTACAATGGACCCGAACACAGCGAACAGCCAGTTCTTCATCTGTCTTGATGATGCCGGCTTCCTCGACAACCAATATACGGTTTGGGGTCAGGTTACATCCGGCATGGAAGCGGTACACGCATTGCCAAAAGGCGAGCCACCTGCGCAGCCCGGCGCGATCAAATCTATCACGTTGGGATAGTCGCTGAATAACTTTCGGTTTTAGCGCTCCAAGATAATCAATCTTGATTGCTTCACCAATATAGGAATAGGGTGGTTCGCATAAATCGATCCACCCTTTTTCTATTTAGCGGAGCCCGAATATGACCGACACGTACACACCACCGAAAATCTGGGAATGGGATAGCGAAAGCGGAGGGCGTTTCGCCAATATTAATCGCCCGATTGCTGGGGCAACCCATGACGAAGAGTTGAAAGTCGGCAAGCATCCTTTTCAGCTATATTCGTTGGGCACGCCCAATGGTGTGAAGGTGACGATTATGTTCGAGGAGCTACTCGAACTTGGCATCACCGAAGCGGAATATGATGCCTGGCTGGTGAATATCGGTGAAGGAAAACAGTTCAGCAGCGGTTTTGTTGATGTGAACCCGAACAGCAAAATTCCCGCCTTGATGGACCACAGCACCAATCCGCCAACACGGTTGTTTGAGTCGGCTTCGATGCTGCTTTACCTTGCAGAAAAATTTGGAAAATTCCTGTCCGTCGATCATCATAAACGCGCCGAAGCGATTAATTGGTTGTTCTGGGTACAGGGGTCTGCACCATTTCTTGGCGGTGGTTTTGGTCATTTCTATGCTTATGCGCCAGAAAAATGGGAATATCCGATCAATCGCTATGCCATGGAGGTGAAGCGGCAAATGGATGTTCTGGACCGGCACTTAGCCGACAATGAGTTTTTGGCGGGCGACGAATACAGCATTGCTGATATGGGAACATTCCCTTGGTACGGCGGCATGGCACGCGGTGTGCTCTATGAAGCTGGTGAGTTTCTCCAGGTGCAAGATTATAAAAATGTGCAGCGCTGGGCCAAGCAATTGAATGAACGCCCGGGCGTGAAACGCGGCATGATGGTCAACCGTCCTTATGGTGAACCAGAGACACAGCTCCATGAACGCCATGATGCCAGTGACTTTGAGAACAATACCCAGGACAAACGCATTGCCCGCGGCGAAGTGCCGGCTCCCGAATAATGCGGTTAAATAAACCCCGCATCGCGCCTTTGACCGACGCAGAAATTGGTGATGAACATCGCGTGATGCTGGGCGATCGTTTTCGTGGCGGGTCGATTCTCAATATCTTTCGGACGCTGCTGAAAGCTCCCAAAGCTTATAAAGCGTTTATGTGGTGGGGCGGTTATGTGCTGTCTGATCACAATGCGATTCCTGCACGCGAGCGTGAAATCATCATATTACGCACCGGCTTTAACTGGAAATCCGGTTACGAATGGGCGCAGCATGAACGTATCGGTAAAGATTGCGGACTCACAGATGAAGAAATTGATCGGATCAAGGCTGGTCCGGATGCTGATGGATGGACATCAACAGAGGCGGCAATGATCCGAGCGACTGATGAGCTTACTAGCGACGGTTTCGTATCGGATTCGACCTGGGAAGCCCTTTCGGAACTTACCGAAAAACAGCGTATGGATTTGGTGATGACCGTTGGGCAGTACACACAAGTATCGATGATGTTGAACAGCTATGGTGTTCAACTGGACGATGATTTGAAGCTGGATCCTGACCTAAGAACTTAGAGTCCTGCTTTTACTACCCAATCGTGAAAGATCCTAACCGCGCGATTTTTCTTGTCCCGTTTCCGACAGACAAACCAGTAACTATACGGACTGTCGACATCATGATCGAATAGCCTCACCAACCGCGGGTCATTTGCATCTGAAAAATGTCCACCATGCATGATTGCGACACCAAGCCCCTGTGCCGCCGCCTCCAGCATGAGCGGGCCGCTGTCTATATGGTCAATGCCAGCGGGTTCCAGGTCAGGAAAACCAACTACATCTTTCCATTGATCAAATGCTCTGGTCATATTGCTGTGAACCAGAATATTGTGATTTTGTAGATCCTCGGGTCTGCTGATCGCATTTGGGCCTTTGGTTAACTCGGCGGATGCAATGGCATAGACCTTATTGCTATCCAGTTTTACCGAATAAAGGTTAGGATCAACATGGTCTGCTATGATGATGGCTGCATCGACCACGTCACCTAGCATGTTTTCCGCATGTGCCGATGTATCGACGTCAATATGAAGCTTCGGATAGAGGTTTTTCAACTCCGGCAGATGGGGAAACAAGCGTGTGGCCCCAAAAAGAGGCAGCACGCCGAGCCGCAAACGCATATCACCGCCGGTAACCGTCATTTGATCCACCGCTTCGCCAATTGTCTCCATCGCGGGGGCAACGGCTTCGAGCAGGTTTTCGCCATCTTCGTTGAGAATCATCGATTGATTGCGCCGTTCGAAAAGCGGTTTTCCGATATGGTCTTCCAGCGACTTGATTCGGCGACTCAGCGCTGGTGCTGATAGGGCCAGTTCCGCAGCCGCAGCCTTGGAGGAACCCAATCGGGCCACCCGAATAAAGGCTTCAAGAGCGCGAAGGGGAGGAAGACGGCGCATGATAATCTCTATATCGTCAGTAATTGCGCGTTGTGCAATGCAAAAATGCGACGGTTTCAATAGAAATGGCAGAATCCCGTGATCGAAATCAACTATTGATTGCATTATGCGCAACTGACGGTGTTCTTTTCGCACTTGCAACATAAGTTGTTATCCGCCACTTAGGGTGAGCCTTTCAGGCATCCTCTCCTAAAAACTTTTAGGGCCAGTTCTTCGGAGCTGGCCTTTTTTTTGCGCAACATCTGTTGTTTTTGAGTGTTTACCAAATTCAGAGTCGCATATTGCTGCTGGCTTTCCTATCTTGTTGGAAAGCAGAACAAATCCTCCCAGGAGACAAACCCTTGGCCGATCCAGCAGATACCAAAGACAAAACAGCTGACAATTCCAAAATGCTAAAGCTGCAAGTCGCTAATGCGCGGCCAGAAGATAGCGGTCGTGGGTTAGCAAGATTGTCGCGTGAAAACCTAGGTAAACTTGGTTTGATGGAAGGTGACGTCGTCGAAATCTCGGGCAAACGCCCAACCCCTGCACGAGCCGTTCTACCTTATCCAGAAGATGAGGGTTTAGATTTTGTTCGCCTTGATGGTTTGCAGCGCGCCAATAGCGGCATTGGGTCCGGAGATTTCGTAGAAATACGGAAAATTGATTCAAAGCCCGCTAAGAAAGTTGTACTTGCGCCGGCTCAGAAAGACTTGCGACTTCATGGCAATGGCAATGGTCTGAAACGCAGTTTCATGGGTCGGCCGCTAACTGCCGGTGATTTTGTCGCAACTCATGGCCAGCAACAGGTGGACCAAGGTGAGATGCCACCGCAATTGCGCCAGATGCTCAGTGCGCCTGCATTTTCGTTGCAACAAATTCGCCTTACGGTTGTGTCCACCTCGCCGAAAGGTGTAGTGCATATTGATCAGGATACTGAAGTAGAATTGCGCCCGGAATATGAAGAGTCGACGGAACATCGTCGCGCTGACGTAACGTATGATGATATTGGCGGGCTGCACGAAACGATCGATCAATTGCGGGAGATGGTGGAGCTGCCGCTCCGCTATCCACAGCTATTTACTCGCCTCGGTGTCGATCCTCCACGCGGCGTATTGCTGCATGGCCCTCCGGGAACTGGCAAGACGCGGCTCGCACGCGCTGTTGCCAATGAAAGCGATGCCGAATTCTTCCTGATCAATGGCCCGGAAATTATGGGTTCTGCTTATGGTGAATCCGAAAAGAAGTTACGCGAGATATTTGAGGCAGCGACCAAAGCGGCGCCTTCGATCCTGTTTATCGATGAGATAGACTCCATCGCCCCCAAACGCGGTCAAGTGCAAGGCGAAACCGAGAAGCGACTGGTCGCGCAGCTGTTGACCTTGATGGACGGGCTTGAATCGCGTCTAAATCTTGTAGTGATCGCAGCCACTAATCGACCGGAAGCCATTGACGAAGCTCTTCGCCGTCCCGGCCGTTTTGATCGAGAGATTATTGTTGGTGTTCCCGACGTAAAAGGTCGCCGAGAGATTCTGGGCATTCATACACGCGGGATGCCACTAGAAAAATCTGTCGATTTGGGCGAGTTGGCGCGAACAACATACGGATTTGTCGGTGCTGATTTAGCAGCATTGACGCGAGAAGCCGCGATTGAGGCGGTCCGCCGGATCATGCCCAAACTCGATTTGGAATCGGAAACCGTTCCGCCGGAAGTTCTGGATGAGCTGGTGGTTCAGCGACATGACTTTGTCGAAGCTCTAAAACGGGTGCAACCTTCTGCTATGCGCGAAGTCATGGTGCAGGCGCCAGACGTTCGATGGGAAGATATTGGCGGCCTTGATGACGCGCAGATGCGCCTCAAAGAGGGCATCGAACTGCCGATGAAAAACCCAGAGGCATTCATTAGGCTCGGCATTCGGCCAGCCAAAGGATTCTTGCTCTATGGTCCGCCTGGCACCGGAAAGACTCTTTTAGCCAAGGCGGTTGCTCGGGAGGCGGAAGCGAACTTCATCGCGACCAAATCGAGCGACCTTCTTTCCAAATGGTATGGCGAGAGCGAGCAGCAGATTGCGAGGCTTTTTGCCCGCGCCCGGCAGGTAGCGCCAACCGTTCTCTTCATCGATGAGATTGATAGTCTTGTCCCGGCGCGTGGCGGTGGCATGGGTGAGCCGCAAGTCACCGAGCGAGTGGTGAACACGATCCTTGCTGAAATGGACGGTTTGGAGGAAATGCAATCCGTTATTCTGATCGGTGCAACTAACCGGCCCGGCTTAGTCGACCCCGCACTATTGCGTCCCGGACGTTTTGACGAGTTGGTCTATGTTCCTGTTCCTGGAAAAGATGGTCGACGGCGCATTTTGGCGATCCACACCTCGAAAATGCCAATGGGTAAGGATGTCGATCTTGATGACATTGCTGAGCGGGCCGATCGTTATTCTGGTGCCGATTTGGAAGATTTGGTGCGCCGTGCGGGTCTCTATGCGTTGCGTGAACATGGTGGGTTGGTTGAAACAGTGCAGATGAAACATTTTGAGCAGGCACTGAAAGACAGCAGAGCCTCAGTCACACCGGAAATGGAGGAAGAATATTCCAAGATGGAAGCAGAGCTAAAGAACAACGCAATGCGCGTTGAACCAATTGGCTTTGTTGCGCCCGGAATGTTGAAACCGGAAAACGCCAAAAAGCACGGTTAGTTTGGTGTTCCAATAATATTGGAGTGCTTAACTAGCGCGCTTGCAAGTTGGTTTCGTCCAATTTGAGGGACTTATAACCCCAGCCAAGCAGGAAAATGCAGGTGATTACTGCGAGCCAGAACGGCAAGGGTCCGCCATAGGTGTAGAGCAATACGCCTAGTGCTGGCGAAGCTATGAAAGCCATACCGTTTACTGACGCGACGATTCCTGCGACGCCGTTTTGCTCAGATCGTTTAACAGCGAGCGATGCGCCAGCGGTAAAGCCGGGGCGAAACAATCCAAAGCCGAGTGAAGAGACGGCAAAGCCGATGATGATATCGAACAGTCCATCGGACATACCCAGCATCGCACACCCCAATGCGGCCAGTGCCATGCCCCATAATATCGATGAACGGGGACCCATTTCCAGCAGTGGAATCAAGCCCCATTGTGCAAGCAGAGTTGCGGCTGCGCCAGACATCAGGACGATTCCCGTCATCTCGATGCCAGCAGCAGGATCTCCTCGCAATCCCAAGCGGTCCAGCACCAGAAAACCGACCACGCCCAAAACAAAAGCATGGGCATTGCCGCCCAATATGCCGCTTATCAGCCAAGGTTTGATGCGTTCATCGCCCCAGCGCAATTGCGGTGGCATAACGTCCTCAGTCTTACCATCGGTAACTTCATCATCCCCACCATCGTCTTTTAAGCTATTGGCGGAAGGCGCGGCGCTATACGGTTCTGATGTGACCACCCCTTTTGCAGAGAAACCCGGATTATCATTTGGGAGTTTAAGGGCAAGCGCCACCATAACGACGATACCGATACCGGCAAAAGCAAACATTGGGCTGGATAGTCCCAACATCGGTATCACCAAAAGCGGCGCGATTGCTGGGCCGATGACCGTACCAAGGCCAAAGGAAGAGGCGATGAGGGAAAGCGCTTTGGTCCGTCCTGCACGCGGCGTCCGGGCGGCCACATAGGCTTGCACTGCTGGAGGAGCGGCGGATCCAAGACCACCGTAAAGGCTGCGGAAAAAGGCAAATAGGAGGAAGGTTGTTAGCGCTCCGTAATAGCCCAATATACCAAAAAACAATGCCAATCCCGCTAAAGCAAAAGAGCTGACAAAGCCGATCATACCAAGACGCATCAAGGCTTTGCGCCCCCTATGATCTGACTGACGTGCCCATTTGGGAGCTGTGTAGACCCAAAGAAGCGCCGACCAGCTAAAGGCCGCACTGACCCAGAAATCTGGAATTTTAAGTTGCGTGCCAATAGTCGGCAAAATGGACTGCATAGCGGTATTTCCGGATGCGGTGACCAGCATCACCGAAAACAACACAGCCATACGCGTGGAATCTAAAGTACTTTTTGTAGCCTCGGTTTTTGCAGTGTTTGAATCAGCCATTGCTAGTTTTCTTTTGCTGATTTTTGCCAGTCATAGCTGCGTTCGATCTGCGCAACATGCAACGTATAATATTCATACCAGAGGCCACGCCCGCGATCACGAATTGCCGCATGCCCGGGATGATTTCGCCAGGCTTTGGCATGATCATCGTCTTTCCAATAACTTACAGTAATGCCCAGCCCATCCTCCGAACGCGCATGATCCTCTCCGCAATAACCCGGTTGCTCTTTTGCAAGAGTGCTCATTTCATTGCCGGCCGCCTGATAACCTTCCTCGTCTACGCCAGTGCGCATGGCCAAAAAAATTACTGCAATAGTGCCGGGAGGATGCAAGGTCATAGAGGGTGTTTTAGGCCGTCCGTTGCAATGAGCAACCCAAAAATCCAACAAATCTCCTGCAAATGGATTGTAACTGAACTGCTAAGTCTCTACTTAGAAACCATTGTTGAATTCCGGAGATTATCGTTGAGTAGCACTATCGCGAAAACCCCCGTCATCAGCCGGATAAAGACTCGATTGGGGCGACTGTTTGGGGCCTGGGGTGTCTTTTTCAAAGGTTTTTTGAAACACCCGGTCATGGTCGGTTCTATCATTCCATCTTCGGATATTACCGTTAAGAAAATGCTCGCACCAGTGAACTGGGAAGAATGTAATCTGTTCGTCGAATACGGTCCCGGAGTGGGCACATTTTGTCGCCCCGTATTGGAGCGAATGAAACCAGATGCTGCATTGGTTGTCATTGATCTCAATCCCGATTTTATCGAGTATCTGGGAAAGACAATACACGATAATCGATTTTTCCCCATTCATGGATCAGCCGCCGATGTGCAACAAATTATCAGCGACCTTGGCCATGAAAAGGCGGATTACATTTTGTCAGGGTTACCGTTTTCTACCTTACCAGACAATTTGGGTCCGAAAATCGCGCAAGAAACCTATGATGCAATAAGGCCTGGTGGCGCGTTTCTTGTTTATCAGTTTGTCAAAAAAGCACGTGATTACATGGCCGTGCATTTTGACCGTATCGACAATGGATATTCTTTGTGGAACATCTTGCCATGCCATCTCTTCTGGGGATGGAAATCGAAATAGCCGTTGGTCGATACAGGTTGATCGTTTGTCGAAGCGTTGGGCCATAGTTGCGCGATTATTCTGCATGCTGCAAAGTAACGAAAAAGTTTATCTGAGAGGATTCTTCATGTCACGATTTTCGCGATCCCTTTTCCTTGCAATGGCAAGTACATCTCTAACGATTGCCACTCCCGCCCTTGCAGATAACCACGCAGCGCCAAAGCCAGCGCCAGTAAGCGATCTGGTTGATGCGGTTAACATTCCTTTCGAGGAGTTTACACTCGACAACGGACTGAAAGTTCTAGTCCACACCGATCGAAAAGCCCCGGTTGTTGCTGTTTCCATCTGGTATGGCGTAGGATCCAAACATGAACCAGCGGGCAAGACCGGCTATGCCCATTTATTCGAACATATCATGTTCAATGGGTCCGAAAATGCGCCTGGTGATTTTTTCGAGCCGCTTCGTCAGATTGGCGCAACTGACTTGAATGGGACAACTTGGCTGGACCGGACCAACTATTTCCAAACAGTTCCCAAATCGGCGCTTGATGTAGCGCTATTCCTCGAGAGCGACCGCATGGGGCATCTGCTGAATGCGGTGACTCAAGAGAAACTCGACAATCAGATTGGCGTAGTCTCCAATGAAAAGCGCCAGGGTGACAATCGACCTTACGGTCTTGTTAGTTATCGCCAGACGGAATTGCTATTCCCAGAACCTCATCCTTATGGCCATAGCACGATTGGGTCGCTGAAAGATCTGGAAGCAGCATCGCTGGATGATATGAAACAGTGGTTCATTGATCATTACGGTCCCAACAACTCCATATTGGTTCTGGCAGGTGATATCGACGCAGCTGCTGCTAAACCAACGGTAAACAAGTGGTTTGGCGCGATTCCGCGCGGTAAATCTATTCCGGAAATCGATCCCGAATTGCCGACACTCAAAGCCCCGGTTTATGACGTGATGAAGGACAAGGTTGCCACGACGCGCATCTATCGAAACTGGATGGTGCCCGGTTTAAATGATCCTGACTATACGCCTTTGGATGTTGGCATGACGGTGCTTGGCGGTCTTGCCAGCTCGCGGCTCGACAATATCATGGTCCGTGACGAGAAAAATGCGGTAGCTGTGCAAGCTTGGGTTCTTCCATTTGTCCATGGCAGCATGGTAAATATTCAGGCCGATGTGAAGCCGGGTGAAGATGCCGATATTGTTGCCAAACGACTGGATGAGATTGTTGCTGACTTTATCCAAAATGGGCCGACTGAAGACGAAGTTCAGCGTGTTGCCACGCGTAACGCCTCCGCGCGTATAGCGGGGCTCGAACAAGTTGGCGGATTTGGCGGCAAAGCAGTCGCTTTAGCGCAAGGCGAGCTTTATTCTGATAATCCGAGCCATTATAAAGACGAGCTAAGCCGGCTCGCCGCGACCACACCGGCACAGGTGAAAGCTGCCATGCAGAAATGGCTAACGCGTCCGGTCGTTGGTATCCGGGTAGTTCCCGGTGAACGGGAAGCTTATGAAGAAGTGGCAACCGGCGAAGGAGCTAGAACTGGTGTTCTTACTGCTCCTGCATTCTACATGCAGGATGATCAGTTGCCGCCACCGTCAACATCTCCCGACCGTTCTTCGTTTCCGCCAGTGGGCGAAATTCCGAATGTAGATTTCCCAGATGTAGAAACAGCAACACTTTCCAATGGTATCAAAGTCTATTTTGCGGAACGCAATGCTGTACCCATGACACGTGTTACATTGTCTTTTGATGCTGGTTCCACCGCGGATCCGAAAGACAAGATTGGGCTACAGAATTTCGCGACGTCGGTGATGGAAGAGGGAACGGCAAGCCTTAACTCCGTGCAGATTGCTGAGCAGCAAGAACGATTGGGGGCTAATATCAGTATCGGCGGTAGCCGGGACACAACCACTGTCGGCCTTAGCGCAGTTAATCCAAACCTTGATGCTTCTCTTGATTTGATGGCGGATATTGTCAAAAATCCAGCTTTTAAAGCTGACGATGTCGAACGTATTCGGACCCTGCAGCTTACTGCGATTGATGCAGCAAACAACAATCCTCGCGCTATTGCCAGCCGGGAACTGCCACCGTTAATTTTTGGCGAAGCGCATCCTTATGGCCGCGGTCTATCGGGCAACGGTACAAAGGAATCGGTTGCTACAATTACGCGCGATGATCTTGTGAATTTTCATCAAGGCTGGATGCGACCGGAAAACGCCACGATTTTCGCTGTAGGCCGGATCGATCAAAAGGCTTTGGTCGAAAAACTAGAAATGAGGTTTGGAAAATGGAGCGGTAAGGGTACGGCGGCTCCGGCCAAAAACTATGATGCCGCCATTCCGGAAGGCGAGGGGAAAATAGTTGTTTTCCATCGTCCCAATGCGCCGCAGTCGCTGATATTGGCAGGACAGGTATTGCCGATGAAGGGCACCGATGATCTGGTAAAGCTGAATGCAGCAAATGAAGTGCTCGGCGGCAGCTTTCTATCACGCATCAATATGGATCTGCGCGAAACTAAAGGTTGGTCTTACGGTACAAGAAACTCTGTGCTGCGCGGTAAGGATAGGGTGGCATACACAATGCGGGCTCCTGTACAAACCAATCAGACAGGACCGGCTGTTGCAGCGATTTTGGAACAGGTGGAAGGGTTCCTAGGTGACAATGGTGTTACCGAGGCGGAGCTTGAACGTACGGTAAATGGTAATGTGCGTCAGCTTCCTGGCCAATTTGAGCGTTCCACTCGTGTGCTTGGACAGATGCAAGGTGATGTCGCGTTTAATAGACCCTCAAATTACGCAGAAACAGTGGCTGCCAAATATAAAGCGTTGTCAGCGGAAGACCTTAATCAGGCTATGGCGGATGCGATTGATCCTGGAAAGTTCACTTGGGTTATTGTTGGGGATACTGACAAGATAAAAGCTCAGTTGGAAGTGTTGGATATGCCGATTGAATATCGCGGCTATGAAGCTGGTGACACTGATGTTAGTAAAGCAAACAGTTCAGACGAATCGGGGCTGGCTGGCGAGTAGTTGCAAGTCCAACCGGATCTAAACTTAGACATGAAAAGGAGAAACAAATGTCTGTAGCAGGTGTATATGATTGCGTTACCAAATCCCCCATGGGTGATCAGAAATCAGTTCTGACTTTGGAAGTTGACGGCGACACAGTTACCGGTTCCAATGTTGGTGCGCAGGGTAGCTTGGAATTGGAAGACGGTAAGGCGGACGGAGATTCTGCTTCATGGTCTATGAACATGACGGTTCCAATGCCTATGAAGTTGGAAGCCAATGTAACTGTAGATGGCGATGCACTGTCCGGTACCGTTAAAGCTGGCGCTTTTGGTGAAATGGCAATGACCGGTACGCGTCAGGGCTAATTGTTCTTTCACGCATTAAAAAAGGCCGCGAACCAACAACGGTTCGCGGCCTTTTTAATTTCAGTTCGGTTCGCTAATTTTCAATTAGCGAACAACGACGGTGACGGCGCGTCTATTCTGCGACCATGCGGATTGGTTAGAACCCAAAGCTTCGGGCCGTTCTTTACCGTAGCTGACCGTTGTAATTCGGGTCGGGCTAACTCCGAGCGATGCCAGATAGTTTTTTGCAGCATTGGCACGGCGTTCACCCAGCGCAAGGTTGTAATCCCGCGTTCCGCGTTCGTCGGCATGACCTTCAACGGTCACGCGCGCGCCCTGATTCTGGGCTAGCCATTGGGCTTGGCTTTGCAATATGACTTGATCTTGTGAATCTACATTATACCGATCCGTGTCAAACAGGATACGATCGGACATAGTGTTTGCTAGGAAATCACCCTGTGATCCAGGTGCATAACCAGGGCCAACGGGAGTGGTTGGGCCGGTCGGTTGCTCGGTGCCAACGGGTGGCGGTGGTAGGTCATCTGGGGCTTTTTTTGCACAGCCAGCCAGAATGAGGCTGCAAGTAATCAGCAGGGGGGTCGTGTATTTTGTCATGTATCTGCTCCTAAACATATTTGCCCTTGTTAATAGTTGTAACCTGTTTTCAGTGACTTGTCGCGGTTAGAATGGAAATTACGGAAGAAGAGGTCCCCAAGCAGGGTCTGAACCATCAACTGGCGTTGGCAACCGGCGTTCATTTTGTCCTGTCAGATCAACCTGCCAAATACTAGATTTTCCGCTACCCCGGCGGGTACGAAAATATTGCACAATCCGGCCGTTAGGGGCCCATGTCGGTGCCTCATCTTGCCAGCTATTGGTCAACAACCGTTCACCGCGGCCATTGGGTGCCATGACACCAATCCTGAAATTCCCGGCTATTTTGGTGAAGGCGATTAAGTCACCACGCGGGCTCCATTCAGGTGTTGCATAGCGACCTCCACCAAAGCTGATTCGGTTGGCATTGCCGCCATTGGCGCCCATAACATATAGTTGTTGACTGCCGCTGCGATCGCTTTCGAATACGATCCGGTTGCCATCTGGAGAAAAGCTACCACCGATATCAATACCCGGAGAGAAGGTCAGTCGTTGTGGCCGACCTCCATTTGAAGAGACTTTGTAAATGTCAGTATTGCCAGCAATCGCCATCGAATAGAGGATCCATTTTCCATCTGGTGACCAGCGTGGAGCAAAGGTTGGGTTGGTGCTTTGAGTGATCAGGCGTTGACGTCCTGTGCCAATTTCGTAGACGTAAATCCGGGGATTTCCGTCCAGAAAACTGAGATAGACAATATTCTTATAATCTGGTGAAAACCGCGGGGTGAGGGCGGTTGCCTGACCATTAGTTATGAATCGATGGTTAGCACCGTCGCTGTCCATAATTGCCAGACGTTTACGGCGGTTACCCTTGGGCCCCGTTTCAGCAATATAGGCGATCCGACTGTCAAAAAAGGGCGATTCGCCTGACAAGCGAGAATAAATGCTGTCCGCGCATTTATGAGCGGCCCGGCGCCAATCGCGCGGTTCAACAACAAAACCATTGCGAGTGACTTCAGTCTGCTGACGGACGTCATACAGATAACATCCCACCGTAATGCGGCCTCCGTCGGCAGCTCGCACAAAGCCGTGTACGAGTTGGTCATAGGGTTGCCAGTTGGGAAATTGGGGGGCGGTGACTTCCGGCATCCCAACGGCGCGCAGTCCTCGTGGTCCGCGTGGTTCAAAAATACCCGATGAGCGAAGGTCAGAAGTGATCACCTCTGCAATTTTTTGTCCGAGTGTCTCGGTGTCACCCGCTGCTGTATTGGTAGATTGTGGTGTTGGAAACCTAGGAATAGCGATGGAGCGGCTGTCCGATACATCAAACTCAATAACCTCGACATCATCTCCCTCTTCGACAGGTGCCGCCGGAGCTTCGGCTTCCTGAGCCAAGGCAGGCGTTAAAGGCATGTTGATGACTATAACAGCCATCAAGACCTGCAGGATTATCGCATAGGGTTTCATCATTATCGTCCTTTAAAGGCGGTTTTATGGGATTTCCAAACACTATAATATTCCGGATCAAGGCTTTTGAAAGGAGCTGCCCGTCGTATTGCGCCAAGCACACAGTTTTCCATCGGTTTGGCTTGCAAACGATTATTGTCGTTCACGCCACTTTGGCTGACGCCAGAGAGTCCCACAATTGATCCGTCCTTATTTAGGCCTAAAGTTACACGAGTGACAATGCGTTTCACGTCAACGCCGCTGGGTGTGCAGCCACGCAGGAACGGAAGTACTTCTCGGCCAATACTGGCGTTCACTTCGCCGCGAACCTGACCAGCATTTTTAGCAGGTGGGCCACTATTTGCAGCATTGGCCGCATTGGCAATCTGGCGCTGTGTTTCTGCCATTCTCCGTCGTCGTTCCTCAGCATCTCGTTTGCGCTTTGCATCACTTTCTCGTTTGGCTTTGGCATCTCGCTCACGTTTCTTACGCGCGTCTGTGTCACGCTTGCGTTGTTGTTCAATTTCTCGCTGACGTTTTATCTCAGCACTGCGATCCGGCAGTTCCTCTTTCACTGAAGGTGTGTCAGGCGGAGAGAAATCTTCCGGTTGGGGCTCTAGCAATTCTTCTACAGGCAGCTCTTCCAGCGGTTCGGGAGCCGCAATCGGTAACACACTCTCACTCAGCAATTCCGATGAACCTGGATCACCGGCAATTGTTACTTCGACCGTCGGATCGCCCAATTTTGGACTATCATCGCGCCAAATCAGGCTCAGCGAAAGCAAGCCAAACAGAACGAGATGTCCTGCCGCTGCTACCCCTAAGCCAATTTTTTCAGCACGTTCCATATCAGCGGGCAATCACTATTCGGTCTCCGATGAACCTGTTGTGACTGGCTGTGGCCGTGATTTTGTTACCATGGAGACCTTGTTCAAGCCGACCCGGTTCAATTCGCCCATGACCTCCATAACAAAACCATAGTCCAATGTGGTGTCGCCGCGCAGCATGATTTGACGCGGATTGGCGGGGTCTTGACTTGCGGCTATGTCCTGCAATCGAGCAACCAGATCGGGTCCACGCAATTCCTCATCATCAATATAAACACGACCGTCTTCATCAATGGAAATTTGTACAGGTTCCTGATCTTGTTCCAGTGCATTGGCACTGCTTTCGGGCAAATTTACCGGCACTCCGGCCACCAAGAGAGGCGCAGTCACCATGAAGATGATCAGCAATACCAACATCACGTCGACAAATGGCGTGACATTGATTTCGGACATGGGCGCTCTACCGCGCATCCGCCTGCCACTGCTGGGATCAATGCTCATTCCCATGGCTATTCGCCGAGCTCAAGTTCGCGGCTGAGTGTTGCGTGAAAGCCATCCGCGAAACGGCCCATGCGAGATTCCAGCTTGTTTAGCCGGTGAGAGAAACGATTATAGGCAATAACGGCCGGGATAGCGGCAAACAGCCCGATGGCCGTTGCAAACAAAGCCTCGGCAATACCGGGGGCAACGACGGCCAGCGAGCTGTTTCCTTCTGAAGCAATAGCCGAAAAGCTTCGCATAATACCCCAGACGGTTCCAAACAGTCCCACAAACGGCGCAACACTCCCAACTGTGGCCAGGAAGTTCAAACGATCGGAAAGCCGGTCGATTTCATGCGCTATGGTGGCGTTCATGGCGGTTGCCAACCGTTGACGCGTGCCATCGCGATCAATCGGGCCACGTGCTGTTGACCGGCGCCACTCCTTGACGCCAGCGGCGAGAACTTTCGCCATCGGAAGTGCGGATTTACCGTGATCATCGTAAAACTTGTCAACATTGTCAGCGGAAGAAAAAGAGCGTTCAAATTTTTCCGAACGACGTTGAACTTTGCCGATTTTGATCCCAAAACTGACAATGATGGTCCAGGTCCAGATACTGGCGACTAAAAGACCAACCATTACGGCTTTCACGACAATATCGGCTTCCAGAAATAACGCTAAGGGAGAAAATCCACCGGTAGCAGCTTCAAGGGAAAGTTGTTCGAACAAGTGTCTGCTTCCTTCTTAATCTAGTCAGCGAGCGTCATGACGCTGGCAAAGGCTTTTGTCCACGCTTTCGGTTGTCTGCGTGGTCGTCCGTTGGGGCTAAGAAACGCAGCCTGAACACTGGCTGACGCAATTTTGTCAGAACCGCGATAGATAGTCTGATCAATGATCACGCTGGCGGCGCGCAGTTTTTCAACCGTACTCACGACGACAAGATCGTCGTCTAGTTTTGCCGGTAAGATATATTTGATCGTCATATCGGCGACCGCATATACACCTTCGCCGCTTTCATAGGCATCATGCTGGTTCATGTTCAGTTGCCGTAACATGTCAGAGCGGGCCCGTTCCATATAGCGCAAGTAATTGGCGTGGTAGACTATCCCGGAAAAATCGGTATCTTCAAAATAGACACGGCAGGCGAAAAAATGCTGTCCATCGACAAAACGCCCATCATGCGGGCTGATATCGGGGGGTAGGTGCATGGCAATGCTATTACGCCTTTGGAATCGCTGACGAAAGGGAGAATTAATCATCGTCGTTCGATTGAACGTATAATTGAGTCTATTGGGCCATAGATTTTCTATGTTCGAGCCATGCCCGCCATTTCACTGCCATGCGAAACAATAATGCCAGTATAAACATGCCTGATCCGATAACTCCGATATGATACAGGCCTGGATCACTCAATCGGCCAGAATAGGTTAACAGGTAGACGAACCAGATATAGTGGATTCCGAATATGTGAATTCGTTTCCAGTTTTTTCCAAGCTTTCTCATGGACCAATTGTTTGATGTGATCGCCATGACGTAGATCATGAAATAGGCCAGTCCACCACCCAATATGGTCGCGATATCCGGCGGCATACCAGCGATTGTCAGATAGTAAGTGAGCGCGACCAAATGTACGCTGTGCGTCCAGGCAAAGGCCAGGCCCCATTGCCTGCGATATTGCATCAGCGTCTTGGTCAACCCGTTCTTTGACAGACGCAAAAAAGTCGATGCCAGATAGGCGATCAGAAATATCGGAGCGCCGACCCGCGACGTCCACCGGGCAGCGAGCTTGGCGCCTTCGAGATGATCGACACCGGCTGTAAAACCAAAACCTACGGCTCCGATGCTAAGAACAAAGCCGGCAAATAAAGGTGCGAGGCGGGAGTTTAACAATGTCATGAGGCACAACTTATACAGAGATGGGCGGCTGGATCTATCTCCAATCGTTTCCAGGCGATGGGTTCTCCACATTCGGCGCACCAGCCATATTCGTCTTCTTCGTGACGTTTTAGCGCCTGATCAACGCGGGCAAGATCGCTGGTTCTGCGGCGGGCCTCGGCTTGTGCCATTTCCTGTTGTTGCATGGCATCCATGCGGGAAAGCCGGCCCACACTTTGCTGATCCAGCTCGACGGTGCTGCGCCAATTTGCGCCATCTTTATCCAATGCTTTAAGTTCAACCTGCCGTTCGAGCAAAAGTATCCTCAGAGCCGTAATTTGTTTCTCGGAGAGCTCTTTAGCCATGGGCGGTTAGTCGGAACCGGGGGCGAGTAGCTCCAAAGTTGCAGCAACCATCGCTTCGGTACCCAATGTGATAGATTCCCGGGGTTGTACTTTGAAGAACGGCGAGTGATGCGATGGAACAGGAGCACCGCCCGCTTTTTCACGATCAAAATCGGCTTGCGGGGTCCCACCAACTGCAAAATAGACACCCGGGACATCGGTATTGGGTGCAACAAAATAAGCAAAATCTTCGCCGCCCATGCCGGAGCGTGGTTGATTATCGAAAATATCATCGCCGAAACGGGATTTGAAAACGCCTTGAATACGTTTGGTGAGCTTGGAATCGTTATAAACCGCCGGGGTTGATTCAATAGAGACTTTTACTTCCGGCAATTTGTCTTCCGGCATACCCGCCATTCGGCCCACGTTTTCGGAGATGCGCTTAATGCCCGCTAGCAGTTTTTTGCGGGTATCAGCATCATCCGAGCGAACCGTCAATTGTAAGACCGCCTTGTCCGATATGATATTGTGCTTGAAGCCGCTTTGAAACGAACCAACGGTAATGATCGCTGGTTTTAACGGTGCAATATCACGGGTTACTATTGTTTGCAGTGCCATCACAATTTGTGATCCCATGACAATTGGATCCTTACCGCGATGCGGAGATGCGCCATGTGCTCCGATGCCCTTCACAATAATATCAACGGTATCTACCGATGAATAACTGATGCCTTCTTCCAACACCAACTTGCCGGTAGGCGTGCCAGAACTGACATGAAATGCCACGGCGAAATCAGGTTTTGGGAAGCGGGTATAGAGTCCATCTTCCATCATCATGCGTGCGCCACCGATGCGTTCTTCTGCGGGCTGGGCAATCAAGACCAATGTGCCTTTCCATTGGCCTTTCATTTTTACAAGCTGCCGTGCTGCACCGACAAGCGAAGTGATATGCACATCATGACCGCACGCGTGCATGACAGGTTTTTCTTGCCCGTCGATGCTCACCTGTGTTGCATTGGAGGCGTAGGATAAGCCGCTGTCTTCCTTTACGGGCAATCCATCCATATCAGCACGCAACATCAAGGTCGGACCTTCTCCATTTTCCATGACTGCCACAACACCAGTGCCACCAATATTCTCGGTTACATCGAAACCGGCATTGCGCCACTCATCGGCCATGATCGCGGCGGTGCGGGTTTCCTTGTATGACAGTTCGGGGTTTTGGTGAAAATCGAGAAACAGAGCTTCCAGTTTATTGTCATAGTCCGTTGCAATAGCGGTGCTCAACGCATTGTCTTGTGCCAATATCGGTTGAGATACTGCCAATGCAGCGGCTAGTGCCAGAAGATGTTTCACGATTTTCCCCTTATATGTTTTCCTTCTTATGCAGGACCGAGACGGAAGGCGCAAAGTTTATTGCCTTCGGGATCACGGAAATACGCGGCGTAAAATGCCATTGGGCCATCATCGCCGCGAACGCCGGGACCGCCTTCGTCGCTACCGCCCAGCTCAATGCCCTTGTTATAAAACGCATCTACTTCAGCGCGTTCTTGCATCTGTAAGGCAACCATATTGCCATTACCGGGAACGGCTTCTTTCTGATTGTCTGGTTTGGTGATTGCGATGGATGGTGTGGCCATATCGACGCCGTAAAGCGTGAAACCATTTTCATCCATTTCCATCAAGCGTTTGGCACCCAATGTTCCAAGTAAATCATCATAATAACCGCGCGCCTTGTCCAAATCATTGGTTCCCAAAGTTACATATCCAATCATTGCTTCAACCTCCCATATTCATTTTGCAGCAACAAATCTTGTTGCCATCAAGATCGCGGAAATAGGCACCGTAAAAAACATCCGGTGCCCGCCATCCGGGTTCACCCTCATCGGTACCGCCAATTTCCAGTGCTTTGGCATGAAGGCGATCAATTTCCTCAATATCGTCAAACTGCAATGCTACCATGGTGCCATTGCCAAAATTTGCTTGACCCTCATCATAGGGAGAGGTGATGCACAGCATTGGTTGTCCCGGTCCTTTGCCAAAAAACTGGCCACCTGCAGGCGTTTTGAAGAGGCGCTTTACATCAGTACCCTCAAATAGTTTATCATAAAAATCAAAGGCTTTGTCTTTATCATTGGTACCAAGCATGGTGTAGGCGATCATATATATTCTCCTTTAGATAGACCGAATTGGGGGATATGATTCGGTTTCGGAGTGAAACCTATCACTCGCAGAAATAGATGCAATGACCTACCGGGTCATCTTCGGGAACTTCGGTTCGGAAAAAGGCTGTGCCGCTATAATCGCCATCGGTAAACCAGAGGCCAGATTTTAGGGAATAGGCATCGCCGCTATGCCCCCAATAGGTGTAGCCATTGTCGAAAGGATCATCATTGCAATCTGCGTGGGAACCACGATCATTATTTGATATATGGATCCCAAGGGCATAGGCGCAAAAATAGCCTTCTTCTGTGTCGCCGTTGGTTCCGTCATAGGTCCAAATTGGATCGGCCATGTCCTGCAGCGTTTTGGACTTTAGGAACCCTTCACCTTCTCGCAGAAACATCTGACCAACTCTGGCTAGGTCCATAGCCGAAATGCGTAAGCCGCCTTGTGGACTGAAAACCGATCCGGTTTTGCCGAGCTGATACTTTGTCAGATTGCAGCTTCCATTTTTAGCAGGAACAACAGAACATTTCTCCCGAACACCACGCAAGTCATCCCGCGCGACATCGCCATTCGGTCGATACAACGTTACGGCATCCACAATCTTTGCATCTCTGCAATTGACCCAGTTGAAACAGGCGTCCAGTTTCAGGGGCTTGAAGACTTCGTCTTGCATGATCTGGTCAAAGCGTTCGTCGGTTGCCGCCTCCATCACAGCGGCAATGACGGGCGAATTCAGATTGGCATAGGCGAAATAGGTTCCAGGTTTGTGATCTGGTTCCCAAGCCTCTGGATTGCTGAGCTCGTCTTCCAGTAGTACATCCATGGGGAGGGCGTAGTTGATCCCATCGCGCAGTCCAGATTGATGGGACATAAGATGGGATAATGTTATCGGATCATCTGGAAATGCAGGGTTTCGTATGCTCCAATCAAGGTATTGGTTTATGTCGGTATGCAAATCCAGCTTTCCCGCTTCAACCAAACGCATCACCCCCAGTGCCACAAAGAACTTTGACACAGATGCAACGCGCACAGGGTCATCCGGCATCAAAGCCCGGCCCGTAGATCGGTTGGAAAACCCCTGAATGGCTTTGACTGAAATTTTATTCTTGGTGAAATCAACCCGAATGGCTGCAGGAGATCCCGCCAGTTGATCCGGCGATTCCGCCAAAGCTTGACCACCGCCAAGCAAACACAAAAAAAGGCAGAAGCAAATAGCTCCTGCCCTTTTGTGTCTTTCTAGTGTCATGGATTAACGCTTATGACGGGCAATCGCCGATGCGTTTTCCGCTGCTTTTCGCTTCCATGTTCATTTTCATGCCACCGGCGTCTCCCGCCATGGTCATGGTCATATCATAGCTGCTGGGACCATATTGGCCATCCATTGCCATTTTCATTTCTCCGGGCGCACCCATGTTTTTGCATGACATTTCCGATGAAATAGCACCGCCGCTCATATCGAACTTGTTGACTTCACAGGCTGTTTCTTCCTGGGCAGCAAAAAACTGTGCGCCAGGATTCTTAGCCTGTTCCTCGGTGATGCATGATTTGGAACTGGTTGTCTGACCCTTCATGCTATCCATCATGCCCGCTGGCGCGCCTTCGGGTAGGCCTTCAATTTTAACATCAACAATCTCAACCGTGTTTTCCCATTCACCTGGCTCAAGATTGACTTCATTCATTTCCGCGGCAACTTCATCGTTGGAGATTTTGCCGTCACCATCTTTATCTGCACCGCTGTCTGAACAGCCGGTGATGAGTGCCAATGCGGCGACCGATACTAGAATTTTCTTCACGTGATATTCCCTCTTTTTGTAACTCCATCGCCAATGACATAGCGGGCATGAAAAGTATTGTAAATTTATGACATGTCAAAAACCCACTGCTGTGATTTGTATCACAATTGAACGAATTCAAGGGATGACATTGGTCATGTTTTGTTCCATATTCATCTCATGGCTCAATTAGTAATTCGCGAAGGTCTGGCGGAACCAGATACAGATGAAAATTTCGTCCCGCACAAGCCCGTGCGGCCGGATAAATCAGAGGGTGGACAGGCCTTTAAACTTGTCAGTGACTTTGAACCTTCTGGTGATCAGCCGGTGGCGATCAAGGAATTGGTCGGAGGAATAAGCGAAGACGAGCAAGATCAGGTATTGCTGGGCGTCACGGGTTCCGGAAAAACTTTTACCATGGCCAAGGTTATTCAGAAATTACAGCGTCCGGCGCTTATCCTAGCTCCTAACAAGATTTTGGCAGCGCAGCTTTACGGCGAGTTTAAGAGCTTTTTTCCGGACAATGCTGTTGAATATTTTGTCAGCTATTATGATTACTATCAGCCGGAAGCTTATGTTGCGCGCTCGGATACATATATTGAAAAGGAAAGCTCGGTAAACGAAGCAATTGACCGCATGCGGCACTCGGCGACCCGGTCGCTGCTTGAGCGAGATGATGTGATTATCGTTGCATCGGTATCGTGCCTCTACGGTATCGGTTCGGTTGAAACCTATTCGGCGATGATCTTTGATCTGAAAAAAGAGCAGGCCGTTGATCAGCGTGATATTATTCGAAAACTAGTCTCGCTACAATATAAGCGCAATGATCAAGCTTTTGCGCGCGGCAATTTTCGGGTGCGGGGGGATAATCTGGAGATTTACCCTTCTCACTATGAAGACATGGCGTGGCGGATCAGTTTTTTTGGCGATGAAATTGAAGAGATTGTCGAGTTTGATCCGCTCACTGGAAAAAAGGGCGCGAGTCTTGATCGTGTGAGGGTTTTTGCCAATTCGCACTATGTAACGCCAGGGCCGACGATGAAACAAGCAATGGAGGCAATTAAACTGGAGCTGGGCGTCCGATTGAAAGAGCTGGAAGCCGAAGGGAAGCTGCTCGAACATCAGCGATTGGAGCAACGCACCAATTTCGATCTGGAAATGATCGCGGCAACCGGAAGCTGTGCTGGGATCGAGAATTATTCCCGCTTTTTAACTGGCCGATTGCCTGGTGAACCGCCACCGACTTTATTTGAATACTTACCGGAAAATGCGCTTCTTTTTGTCGATGAAAGCCATCAGACCGTGCCGCAAATTGGGGCAATGTCAAAAGGTGATCACCGGCGGAAAATTACCCTGGCGGAATACGGCTTTCGTCTGCCAAGCTGCATCGACAATCGGCCTTTGCGATTCAACGAATGGGATGTGATGCGGCCCCAGACGGTCAGTGTGTCTGCGACGCCCGGACCCTGGGAAATGGAACGTACAGGCGGCGTGTTTAGCGAGCAGGTCATTCGTCCCACTGGCCTCATTGATCCACCGGTCGAGATTAAACCGGTTGAGGATCAGGTTGATGATCTGATCAATGAATGTCGCAATGTTGCGAAACAAGGCTATCGCACATTGGTAACGACGCTGACCAAACGGATGGCCGAAGACCTGACAGAGTTTATGCATGAAGCAGGGATCAAAGTGCGATACATGCATAGCGATACGGAGACACTTGAACGGATAGAATTGATCCGTGATCTGCGGCTAGGCGTCTATGATGTTTTGGTTGGGATTAACCTGCTCCGTGAGGGTCTGGATATCCCCGAATGCGGCCTCGTAGCCATTTTGGATGCAGATAAGGAGGGGTTTTTGCGCAGCGAAACCTCACTCATCCAAACGATCGGGCGCGCGGCACGGAATGTTGATGGTCGGGTCATTCTCTACGCCGACCGGATGACAGGTTCCATGGAACGCGCACTCAATGAGACTGGCCGCCGCCGTGAAAAGCAGGAAGCTTATAATCTGGAACACGGCATAACGCCGACGACGATTAAGAAAAATATCGGCGATATAGTCGCACATGTGGCGTCAAAAGATCAGGTCACTGTTCCGATTGATGACGAGACAGAACATCTGGTTGGGCACAATTTGCGTAGCCATATAGAAAGCCTCGAAAAACGGATGCGCGATGCTGCCGCTGATCTTGAGTTTGAAGAAGCCGGGCGATTGCGCGACGAGATCCGAAAACTGGAAGCGGATGAATTGGGGCTGCCTGACGATTTGCAAGTGGCGCAGCCCAAAGGGCGATCGACAGAGGGTAGGCCGGGAACGCGAAAAGGGAAATATGGACGGACGTCGAAAAGACGGATGTAATTTTCGATAGTTTCGACCAACAACTTGATTGTCTAGACCAACATCAATCGGGTAGGGTTGCTCTTGTTCCATTGAAGGCGCATGTTCCCTCAGACATTTGGGGGAGCCATGTTATGCGCATTTTATTGACGTCCATTTTAGCAGCATCAACTCTTGCTTTAGCGGCTTGCTCTGGAGAGGAGGCTGAAACGGCTTCAGCCTCCTCTGTTGCGACACCCACTGCTGTGCCTGATTTTGCTTCGGCGGTTGGGTCCCTGGGTCGTGATGCAAAGGATATTGAACTCGACGGAAGTCGCCAGCCTGCTGGTGTGCTGTCCTTTATGGGATTGGAATATGGAGACAAAGTCGCCGACATTCTGGCTGGCGGTGGATATTATTCTGAAATCATGGGCCGCGCCGTTGGATCGGAAGGCAGTGTTACTGCCTTTAACACCGGTACATTCGCCAAGACCGGTGATGCGTTAAAAAAATGGACAGAGTTAAAGGCACGACAGTCCAATGTGATGAATGAATTCGTCTCATTCCCGGCTTTTTCTCCCGATGAAAATCAGTTTGATTTTGCGATGATGCATCTGGTGTTTCACGATCTGTATTGGGAAAATGCGAAGTTTGAATATGGGCGAATTGATCCGGATAAATTCCTGACAAGTCTCCATACGGCAATGAAACCGGGAGGCATCGTTGCGATTGTGGACCATGTGGGGTCGGGAACGAATACAAGAGAGATTGTCGAGAAATTGCATCGGATAGACCCAGCTGTGGTGAAGGCTGATATGATCCGCGCTGGATTTGTTCTGGAGGGGGAAAGCAATATGTTCGCCAATCCCGAAGACGATGTGAACAAACTGGTATTTGATCCATCAGTGCGCGGAAAGACCAATCGAATAGTGATGCGGTTTCGCAAACCCAGCTAACATATTGGACAAACGGCCCGGTTTTGGTGCACAAATATGGGAATGGTGGGAAGCCTGAATCATAACAACTCTCTTATGTCTCGATGGTTTGAGCGTAGCAATATGGCGCGTGCGCTCAAAGTTGCGATCGTCGTGGGAACAGTTTTAACGGCTATCAATCAGGGAGATCAGATATTGTCGGGAAACATACCGCCTGTCTGGAAAGTTCTGCTCACCTATTTGGTACCCTATCTGGTGTCGTCATTCGCCGGTGCGCAGGCAATCAAAAAGAGATAGCCGCTCCGGCGTATCGAACTTCCATCTAAATATATGAAAATCTAGTTTTTTTCTAAGGCGCAGGAAAGTCGCGGTTAGCGCGATTTCTGGCATTCGTTATAGAATATGAAAATGCCAAAATCTTATAATGATAATTCAATGTGATACGCAGAGTTACAATAGTTTACATGACTATTCATCTTCGGTTGAGCTAAAGGCTTGTACACAGATTGCGCAGTCACAAAGGACGGCATTCGAAGCGTTGTTCAAAAGTTCGAAGGCGACAGGATCAGAGGATTATCAAGATTCCTCTGGCCAGAAAACCTGAACTTGTGAAGCAATTACAGTTTGCCCGACGGTGCCTTGATTGAGGGTCGCACGTCGTCGGAAAAAGGCGGGAGGCAGATTCCAGTTCCTTATCGGGCCTGCCTCCTGATCCTGCCAACGAGGATCAAAGTGTTGAGTAGTAGAGTAGTTGCGTAGTTAAGTTTTTTGGGGCTCCGCCCGGCAATCCGCATTGCGGAGGCTTCTTGGGGGTTAAGAAGCTGCCGGAGCTTTGGGGGAGTAGGGCTGACACACTAGTTGAGTATCGTGTGTCAGCCCCACTTATTCCCAATTTAGACAAAATTGAAGCCCAGCCTCAACTCGCATATTTTACTGAACAGCCATAAGGCCGTGATGAGGCCACGCTGATCTTCTTCCCAGAATATAACTCGTTCAACGCAGCGGTAACATGGTTGCGAGCCCCAGCGATGTGAGCTTTGTTGGCAGTTGGTTTGTCATCAATACCGCCCTGATACACCAGTTTCCCCGACTTATTGATGATGTACATGTGCGGTGTGGTTTTCGCCGCATAGGCTTTGCCGACCAAACCTTTCATATCGAGAAGATAGTGTGTCGGCTTTGAACCTTGATCCTTCAGCAGCGTCTTGACTTTCGACCCGGTCATGTGGCCCTGTTTGCCTTTTGCCCCACTATTGATGGTCAACCAGATTGTACCCTGTTTGCGCGCTGCCGCCTGTGTGGCTTGCATATTACCGCTTTCATAATGTTTCTGCACAAATGGGCAGCCGGGATTATGCCATTCGAGTACAACATTCTTGCCGCGGAATTTGGATAGTTGCACCGTTTTACCACTGGCGTCGGTCAGTTTAAAATCCTGTGCAATCGCGCCGTTTTTCTGTGCAGCACCCAAGGGTGATGCGAGAGCAATCGCGGTGATAGCAATGGTAGGTATCAGAGTTAGGTTTCGCATGTTTGTTTCCGGTTTAAAGCGTACTAGCGGTTTCAATGGGTGTGTTTACGAGGTCAGTTAAAGTTCCAACGGTCAATATCTGTGGAAGAATGACTGGCTCCTGACCGGGCGCATAATAAAGATATAACGGCACCCCGGCGCGGCCATGTTTTTCTAGAAATTTGCTAATAACTGGATCGGGTCGAGTCCAGTCACCCATCAGCACTGCGACGTTGCCCGCTTCGAATGCATCTGCCGTTTCCTGCCGTTGGACAGCAGCGGCTTCGTTGGCTTTGCAGGTAATACACCAATCGGCTGTGAAATAAGCGAATACGGGTTGGTTGGCCGCGCGCAATTCGGCGAGGCGGGTTTCGCTAAATGGCTCGCTGGGAAGGGTTTCAGTTGCGGCTGCAGCCTGCTGCTGAACGGTCATCTGTTCGTCATTCGGCAGTGCGAAAATTCCGCCGACAATTGCGACAAAAATAGCACCGGTCGTCACCAATCCTCTAGCCGCGCCTTTCAACTGACCCACTCCGTACCACCAGAGTAAGAGTGCAATCGCGAGCATGAATATTAAAGTTAGGCTGAGAGCATCTGAGCCAATTTGACGGCCAAGCAACCAGATCAAACCAATGGCAGTCAGGAACATCGGGATCGCCATGACTTTGCGGAAACTATCGAGCCAAGCACCAGGTTTGGGAAGCCGCTTACGGATCGCGGGGACAAAGGCAATGAGCAGGAAGGGTAGAGCAAGTCCTACGCCTAAGCCAGCAAAGATGAGTAGTGCGGCAATGGGAGGCAGAACGATTGTTGCCCCCAATGCTGCCGCCATAAATGGCCCCGTGCAAGGTGTGGCAACAAAAGCAGCCAGCGCGCCTGTCCAGAATGAACCGGCAGGCCCTTCTTTCTCAGTCAACTTGCTACCCATGCTAATATTGGGCAGTTCAAACATACCAGCCAGATTGAATGCAATGGCCGTAACCAGAGCTAGCAGCACAAATATGATCCGCGGATCCTGCAACTGAAAAGCCCAGCCGACAGCAGCGCCGCTTGCTCTCAGTCCCAACAAGATTGCTCCAAGCACTGTAGCAACGACTACAACACCGGCTGTGTAGGCTAAGGCATCGCGGCGAACGATAGTTTCATCACCGCCCGCTTTCGCCAGACTGATTGCTTTGAGACTGAGGATTGGGAATACACAGGGCATGAGGTTGAGCAGCAACCCACCGACAATGGCTCCGCCTAGCGCAAGGAACAGTAGAGACGTATTATTCTGGCCGCCGCCACCACCAAAATTTCCACCGTCGACGCCTCCAATCGGTGTGCCTGTCATAGTGACATCACCCTTCGCGGCATCGAGTGAAAATCCCATTTTATTGCCGATTTTCAAGATGCCTGTAACTTTATCCAAGCTATCACCGCGTGCTGTCGTTTCGATAATCAGGCGATCGCCATCACGATTGACTCTCTGTTCAGCAGCATAGTCAACGATCCCATCTTCCTTGATGAAGAAATAGGGATCATCGACATCCACATTGGCGGGGAGCGGAATAGAGATGCGGAAGATATCATTGCTGGAAGAGAAAGTGGCCTGGCTGCCCAATGGTCGCGGCATTGCATCGCGATAATCGTTGAATGCATTGTTGAGAGAAACTGCGGCGTCCGGATTAACAACTTGCAAAGTGATCGACAGTTCATCCTGCTCAGGCACGCAAATCTCGTCGGTACAGGCCAACCATTCCGATTTTACCGAAATTGGTAGACTTCCAAGCGGTGTGTTTTCCGATATCACCAGATTCACAAGAACCGCATAGTCACCCTTGTAGATATAGTTCATGATACTGGAGATTAGTAACGTGTCTGGGACCGGGAATTGCGCTTTTCCGGCGGTTACACCGGCGGGCAAGTCCCACTCGAAACTCATGCCAATACCAGCATCACCTGGGTTTTCCCAATATCCATGCCATGTGGGTTTGGGCTCCATGACAAATGCCAAGGTTACACTCTGTCCAGCCTGAACTTGCTGCGATTCTGCAGCCAGTTTTGCTGGGACATTTAGTTCGGTCGAACCGAGTTTGTTTTGCGCCTGAACCGGTTGTGCGAAAGCGATGAACAGAAACGCAAGTAGTAAGCTCAGTGTGGGGGAATCAAGTTTCATAAATCTCACTTTTATCTCTATGCCTATTTAGGCTATCAGCACCGCAGTTGCCAGTCCGGCTTTGTCTCTAGGGGATATTTCGTGCGCTCATTCAAATTTGTTACAGCCTTTGCCAGTCTTATCGCAATTTCGGGCGCAGCCAATGCGGAACATCACAGTGGGGAAAAAAACAAAGCGCCAAAACTGGTCGTTGCCATTTCTGTTGACCAACTTTCGAGTGATTTGTTTGCCGAATATCGCAACACATTTACCGGCGGCTTGAAACGCCTCTCTGAAGGCGCTGTCTTCCCAGCCGGCTATCAATCGCATGCTGCGACTGAAACATGCCCGGGTCATAGTACGATCATGACTGGCGTGCATCCGGGACGTGCTGGTATCATAGCAAATAACTGGATTGATCTGGGTATCAAACGCGAAGACAAGACTGTCTATTGCGCCGAAGACGAGCGTGTCGAAGGCACTAGTTTTGGCGATATAACGGCTGCAACGCAGGGTGATTATATCCCGTCTGCTTGGCATTTGCTGGTTCCAACGCTTGGCGAGCGGCTAAAGGAGAAAGCTCCTGGTTCACGCAACATTGCTATTGCAGGCAAAGACAGAGCAGCTCTGATGATGGGCGGAAAGAATGTCGATGAGATATACTGGTTCAAAGGTAAAGGGTTTATCACTCACGCTGACAGGAAGGTTTCTTCGGCGATGCAGTCCCTCAATGGCGAGATCGCTGCTAAAATTGATCTAGCCCGTGCGCCGTCGAAAACACCTGCTCATTGTGAAACGCGTAACCAAAGCATCGCGCACGGAGAGGGCAAATCGGTAGGAAGCTATGCTTTTGCTCGCCCCAAAGGTGGTGGACGACTGTTCCGCCTTTCTCCAGATTATGATGGAGCGATTATTGCGGCAGCGACCACTATATTAACCGATCTGAAATTGGGTCAAGGGGAAACAACCGATGTATTCTCTCTGGGATTATCCGCAACCGATTATGTCGGTCACGCCTTTGGCACAGCGGGTCTAGAAATGTGTATCCAGATCGCCGAACTGGATCGCAATCTGGGCGAGTTTTTCGACTTTCTCGATGGGCAGAATGTCGATTATGTTGCGATGCTGACCGCAGATCATGGTGGTCTGGACCTTCCCGAGCGCGCTAGTCTACAAGCGATGCCGGATGCTCAGCGTTTAGATTTCAAGCTCAATGCCAAAGTGATTGGCGAAGCAGTGAAACAAGAGCTCGGCCTTGCTACCGACGATCCGCTGCTTCATGCTGACAGTCCATTTGGTGACTACTACATTAGTCGTGATCTCGATGCTGAGACCAGTGAAGAAGTGAAACATATGGCGATGACTGCAATTTTACAGCATCCACAGGTGGAGACCGTGCTGGATGGGGCAGAAGTCGCCAAACTACCAATGCCATCAGGAACGCCCGAAGAATGGTCTTTGGCTGACCGTGTTCGTGCATCCTTTCACCCCGATCGGTCCGGTGACTTTATTGTCCTGCTGAAGAAAGGTGTGACACCAATTCCCAGCACGGCGCGCGGCTATGTTGCAACCCATGGCAGCCCATGGGATTATGATCGCCGCGTTCCGATCCTATTCTGGCGCGCTGGGATGAAGGGATTTGAGCAACCTTTAGCAGTCAAGACTGTGGATATCGCACCAACGCTAGGCTCGCTGATCGGTATCGATATGTCGGGTGATCACATTGATGGTCGTTGCCTGGATCTGGATGCCGGTTTAGGATCAACTTGCGACTAGATGTTACCGTCGATGGTAGCGGGTTAAACCGCGCCCGAGGCTATTATTTGCAATCCGCAGTGTTTCGTTGCTCCAATCCGCAACAAAATAGCTGTTGCGGTCAACTCCGCGTCCCAAAGATGCCTTGTTAGAGTGAATATTGAGACCGGCAGATGAGTATTTCCGACCCTCCGCTGCGACTGCGATGAAGGCGCTGTAATTTTCTTTGTCTTTTCCCTGAACAAACACATTACCGCTAATAACTCCGGATGCGCCAGCGGGCAGATCAATCATATAGTTTGTCGCACGGCCCTGTGTGTCGTCGAAGCTGTTACCTGTCGCAACAAATTCGGGCGCGCGGCTTTTCACATAGTGACCGCCATTACCCTTTTCAAAGCGCGAGTTTGTGACCCGTAAAGAACCATATTCACCAATATAGATACTGTGCGCGCAGGATAGTCCGCGATCGCAGCGTCCCAAGCGTTGAAAAGTGGATCGATCAATGGTGATGCGACCACTTGGGTCATTCGCAGTCAACAAGCCCTGCTCTGCATTTCGAAACATCGCGTTGTTGATGCTTAGATCGCCTTTTTCCAAGCGAATGCCCGCACCGTTTGCATCCGGAACCCGTTGGTTTTGAAAAATAATGCCGTCGACGGTAGCGCCATATCCGCGCAGCACCAATGTTGCTTTTCCTTCGCAAACGCCACCGTCAAAAATCGCCTGTCCGGGAACCGCTGATTTATAGGTAATGTTACCCTTGGTCTGTACTGCACAGTCACCATAGGAGCCGGGCGCGATAATAATCGTGGCGCTATTATCACCTATTTTTTCTACCGCCTGAGACAAGCGATAAAAACCCTCACCGCTTTCGGCAATGGTAAAGGGTGCACCGTTTTGTTGTGCGGTTGCTGGAATTGCTAGTGATGCGACAAATGATGCTGCGACAAGAAATTTGGCCGGGGTTTTCACTCTAAACGCTCCTGAAAAGGCTATTGTTCATTGATTCCATAGATTCAGGACGAATCCATGACAATTCGCAATCTATAGTTGTCCCAGATGAATCCATCGTGAGCAGCAGAGGTTAACTGGTTAAAATACGAACTTATTCGTTCAAATTAGGACGCAACCACTGACGCGCTTTATCCAAAGGTACATCGCGTCGCTCTGCATATTCAGTCACTTGATCTTCGCCGATACGCGCCACGCCGAAATAATCGGCTTGCGGATGGGCGAAATAAAAGCCGGAAACTGCGGCCGTTGGGGTCATGGCAAAACTGCTCGTCAGTTCGATACCGGTATTCTCGGTCGCGTCCAGCATATCAAACAGGATCGGTTTTAGGCTGTGATCGGGACAGGCCGGATAGCCAGGGGCAGGGCGAATACCCTGATATTTTTCCTGAATCAGCGCTTTGTTGCCGAGATCTTCGTCTGATGCATAGCCCCACAAATCCTTCCGGACATGTTCGTGCATGCGTTCGGCAAAGGCCTCTGCAAACCGGTCCGCGAGCGCCTTTAGCAAAATGCTGTTATAATCATCTTTGTCCGCTTCAAACCGCTTGATATGCTCATCAATACCGTGGCCTGCCGTAACGGCGAAACCGCCCATCCAATCATCGGACGTGTCGATAAAATCTGCCAGACAGTTATTGGGCTTTCCGGCGCGTTTGATAACCTGTTGCCGCAACATTGGCATGGTAAATTCGTCGTTCTCAGGAGAGATAAGAATATCATCGCCGTCGCGTCTTGCGCGCCACAAACCAACAACACCTTTAGCGGTCAGCCATTTTTCATCGATAATTTTGTCGAGCATTGCTTGCGCATCACGGAACAAGTCGCTGGCGCTTTCACCAACAATCTTATCCTCCAGTATCGATGGATAGGTACCGGCCAATTCCCAGGCACGGAAAAACGGTGTCCAATCGATATATTCCCGTAATTCCGCCAGATCCCAGTCTTTATAAACATGCACACCAGGTTTCGCAGGGGCAGGAGCTTTGAGCGCCATATCGATACTGGCGCCATTGACACGCGCTTCGTTTATCGTCGTCAGCTTCTTTGCTGTTTTGCCAGCACGTGCAATTCGCACCTGTTCATATTTTTCACGCGTGTCGGAGACAAATTTGTCTGACAATGTGTCGCTTACAAGCGTAGATGCAACACCAACTGCACGGCTGGCATCAAGCACATGGACGGTAGCGCCGGAATAAGCCGTTTCGATGCGAAGGGCTGTATGCGTCACGCTGGTTGTCGCGCCACCAATGAGTAGCGGCATACTCATTTTTGCCCGTTCCATTTCCTCGGCCACAGTTACCATTTCATCCAATGAAGGCGTGATCAATCCGGATAGACCGATCATGTCCGCATCGTTTTCATTGGCTGCCTGCAATATATCGGTCCAAGGGACCATCACACCAAGATCCACAACTTCAAAGCCGTTACATTGCAGCACAACGCCGACGATGTTCTTGCCGATATCATGCACATCACCCTTGACCGTGGCCATGATGATTCTGCCTTTTCCTTTGGAGTTCTCATCCTTCTCGGCTTCGATATAGGGGAAGAGATGGGCCACCGCCTTTTTCATAACTCGCGCTGATTTAACGACCTGCGGTAAAAACATTTTGCCTGACCCAAACAGGTCGCCAACGACGTTCATACCATCCATCAACGGGCCTTCGATCACTTCAATCGGACGCCCACCGGCTTCTTTGACTGAAACACGCATTTCCTCAGTATCTTCGATGATATGCGCATCAATACCTTTGACCAATGCATGTTCGAGGCGTTTGTTCACCTCATAGCCGCGCCATTCCGCAGCCGCTTTTTCGGCCACAGCATCGGTGCCGCGGAATTTCTCCGCTAGTGTAATTAAATTATCAGTTGCATCATCACGTCGATCGAAAATAACATCTTCGCAGGCATCGCGCAAAACAGGGTCAATGTCGTCATATATGTCCAACTGTCCGGCATTGACTATCGCCATGTCCAGGCCAGCTGGAATAGCATGAAAGAGAAACACGCTGTGCATTGCTCGCCGGACCGGTTCGTTGCCACGAAAACTGAAAGACAGGTTGGATAGTCCACCAGAAAAATGGACATGCGGGCAGGCGGCCTTAATTTCCCCAACTGCTTCGATAAAATCCAGTCCGTACCGCCGATGCTCATCTATGCCTGTGGCTACCGCAAACACATTGGGGTCAAAGATAATGTCTTCAGGAGGAAAGCCTATTCCTACAAGCAGTTTGTAGGCGCGCTTACAGATCTCGACTTTGCGTTCCTTGGTATCTGCCTGACCTGTTTCATCAAACGCCATCACCACTACCGCCGCGCCATAGGCCATGCATTTGCGCGCATGATCGAGGAACTCATCCTCTCCTTCTTTCATGGAGATGGAATTGACGATCGGTTTACCCGATACGCATTTCAAACCTTCTTCGATCACAGACCATTTTGAACTGTCGATCATCACTGGTACGCGCGCAATATCGGGTTCTGCAGCGATCAACTTCAGGAAGGTTGTCATCGCATGCACGGCATCGAGTAAACCTTCGTCCATATTGACATCAATAACTTGCGCGCCATTTTCTACCTGTTGACGAGCGACTTCGACGGCCGCTTCATAGTCGTCGTTTAGAATGAGTTTTTTAAATCGCGCAGATCCGGTCACATTGGTGCGTTCACCAATATTTACGAAACTTGTTGAAGAGGCAGAGGTCATTTGTTGTCCTGGTCACCCTGTATTTGTATGAAGGCTAAGTTGAGAAAATTCGGAGATACTGAAACGCATTCAAGCGGTGAAAAGCTAAGCTGCCATCGTGAAAGGTTCCAACCCAGACAAACGGGTTTGCACGGATGGTACTGCAGATTTGCGAGGCTCTTTGCCTTCTACGGCCGCAGCAATGGCGGCAATATGTTCCGGCGTTGTACCGCAACAGCCACCGACAATATTTACCAAACTGTCATCCAGCCATTCACCGATCAGCTCTGCCGTTTCTTCAGGCATTTCATCATATTCACCCAAATCGTTGGGTAAGCCGGCATTGGGATAGGCCATGATTAACGTGTCCGCCTGCTTTGCAAGCATGGTCAGGTGCGGACGCAATTGATCTGCACCAAAGGAACAGTTTAAACCAATTGTGATCGGTTTTAGATGGCGAACGGCGTGCCAGAATGCTTCAACCGTATGGCCGGATAAGTTTCGACCAGAAAGATCGGTCAAGGTCATCGAAACCATCAGTGGTACTTCCCGGTCACAGGCATCCGCCGCCTCTTGCGCCGCCATACCCGCGCATTTTGCATTGAGCGTGTCGAAAATTGTCTCGATTAGTAAGAAGTCTACACCGCCCTCAATAAGCGCATCGCATTGTTCGCGGTACACAGATTTCAGATAGTCAAAATCAATCTCGCGAAAGCCCGGGTCATTGACATCTGGAGACAAAGACAAGGTCTTGTTTGTGGGTCCGATAGAGCCGGCAACAAACCGTTTCTTGCCATCCTTGGCTTCTGCCTTGTCGCATGCCGCGCGGGCTAGTCTGGCAGACTCAATATTCAGATCCTTGACCAAGTGCTGGCAGCCATAGTCCGCCATACTAATCTCGGTCGAGCTAAAAGTATTGGTCTCGATAATGTCAGCACCAGCTTCAAGATAGGCGGAGTGGATACCTTCAATAATATCAGGACGGGTCAGGCTGAGCAGATCGTTATTACCCTTTTGATCGTCGGTCAGTTCCAGGTTGCCACGATAATCGCGCTCACCAAGACTGTGATTTTGAATGGCGGTTCCGTAGCCACCATCAAACACCAAAATCCGTTCGGCTGCCAGTTTCCTCAATTGTTCGCCGGGATTGCTCATGCTGCTTTGTCCTGAGATGCACCAATGGGCCGTTTTCCGAGCAAATGACAAATCGCATAACTCAGCTCGGCCCGATTGAGCGTGTAAAAATGAAACTGTCGCACACCGCCAGCATAAAGCTTTCGGCATAATTCCGCCGCAACAGTTGCCGCAATCAACTGGCGCGCTGATGGATGGTCGTCCAATCCTTCGAAAAGTTCATTCATCCAGGGTGGTATTTCAGCACCGCACATACCTGCAAACTTGCGAGTTTGTGCAACATTGGAAACAGGCAGTATCCCAGGCACCAGTTCCGCATCTATTCCGGCTGCTATTGCAGCATCGCGGAAACGGAAAAAGGCTTCTGCCGTGAAAAAGAACTGAGTGATGGCTCTACTGGCGCCGGCATCAAGTTTGCGTTTTAAGTTGTCGAGATCGGTTTGCGGACAACTGGCCTCTGGATGTGTTTCTGGATAAGCGGCCACAGAAATTTCAAATGGCGCGATGTCTTTTAGGCCCGCGACCAATTCTGCGGCACTTTGATATCCTTCAGGATGCGGGACGAAGGCTTGTCCTTCGGCGGGTGGATCACCGCGCAGCGCGACAATATGACGAACACCGGCTTCCCAATAGGCGCCGGCTACTTCTCGTATTTCTTCTTTGCTGGCATCGACGCAGGTCAGATGTGCCGCGGCCGGAATATCAGTTTCTTTAGCAATTCTGGCGACGGTGGCATGCGTGCGTTCGCGAGTGGAACCGCCAGCTCCGTAGGTGACGGATACGAAGCGCGGATTTAGCGGTTCCAAGGTGACGACGCTGTCCCAGAGGGTTTTCTCCATCTTCTCAGATTTTGGCGGAAAAAACTCAAAGGAGACATCGGCATCTCCACTTAAACCGGCAAATAGAGGTACATCCAATGCGCGCTTTGCTTCTTCCAACTCGCTAAGTCCCAGAGGTTTGTTCTTGGTCATGCTATTTTTCTTTTTTGTTCAATATTTGGGCGGGAAGTTCCCGAGCTATCGGGATGCAATTGGGTCAAGCCAGACTTCTGTCCCATCCATATTTTCACGCTAAGTTCGCCGCCATCCAGATTGCGCGTATCAAGTAAATGGATATTATTCTGACTAAACCAGCGGCTTATACTGTCATCGGAAAATCCAAGGCGTGCATGGGCATGATCACGGCGCAATTCCTCACGTTCGTGGGAGGCAAAATCGGCTATCAGGAGTATGCCGTTGTCATCCAGCACTCTGGATACTTCGGAAACTACAATCTCTGGATTTTGAGCGTAATGGAGTACTTGATGTAATATCACGCTATTTGCCTGACGATCATCGAGAGGCAGTTTGTTAAAGTCACCAAGCTTGAGCTCTGTTTTTTCGCCAATGTCACTGGTAGTTTCTCCGTCAATATTCTCTTTTTCCAACTTTGCTCTAGTTAGACGTAACATTTCCGGACTGTTGTCCACGGCAGTAACGCGGTCTGCATTCGCGCCAAAAAGCTCTATCATCCGGCCCGTTCCAGTGCCGATGTCAAGTAAATGACCCAGTTTGCATCGTTTGAGCAAGAGATGCATCGCTTGTTCAACTTCACTTTCGGAAACATGCAATGATCGAATGGCATCCCATTCTTCGGCATGTGCCGTGAAATATTGTTCAGCCATTTCCGCGCGTCTTTGACGAACCAGCGATAACTGTACCCCATCACTCACAACTTGCTCCGACTGAATCACTTTGTTTGAACGGAAGATTCTTCGCAAAGTCTCAAGTTCGGCCGTTTTACCGGGGCGCAGGAACACCCAGCTTCCCTCTTTCCTTCGCTCTGCCAGTCCAGCCTCATCCAGTATTTTGATATGCCGGGAAATACGGGGCTGACTCTGGTTCAATATTTGTGCCAATTCGCCTACGGCTAACTCCATTTTAAGGAGAAGCAACATGATCCTTAGCCGAGTGGGGTCAGCTAATGCGCGAAATATGGTCAGAATATCATCCATAGAAACAATCATATAAAGAATTCTTTATATCTCGTCAATGCGTTAGTTTTTGGGCCTGAAAATGTAAAATTTGCACTTTTGTGACAAAAATAATCCCGCTTGATCATAGAGTAAGGATCTTGGCCATTGCTATTCGATTATCAGGCCGGTAAGGAGCCGGGTCGTAAATGAGTGGAGGGAAGAAATCTGCCGTTTGCGTGGTTTTTTGAGGAATATAGTAAAGGGTTTACCCAATGAAAAAAGTTACAACATCTATCGTTCTTGCGGCCGCTCTTGGCCTGGCTGCATGTTCCGGCGCTGCAGATAATGCAGAAGCTGGTGCAGAAGAAGCTGTAGAAGGCACAGAAGCAACTGCTGAAGAAGCTGCTGAAGACGCAATGGATGCCGCTGAAGGTGCTGCTGACGCAATGGGCGACGCTGCTGCTGAAGCAACCGATGCTGCTGGCGAAGCCGCTGGTGAAGCTGCTGATGCAACCGCAGAAGCTGCTGGCGACGCTGCGGATGCTGCTGGTGATGCCGCTAAAGGCGCTGCTGATTCAGTAAAAGACGCCGCTAAAGGCGCTGCAAACGACCTTATCGAAAAAGGTGCGGATGCTGCAAAAAAAGCTGTTGAATAAGCTTTAAGCATTTTTGAATAGAAAAAGGGCTGTCTTCGGGCGGCCCTTTTTTTATGCCATCATTTGAGATACGGAAAGAATATGAGAAAACTGCTGCCTATAGTCGCAACTCTTACGCTCTTTGCATGTGGTCCTGCGGAAAATGATCCGGGGCCAGGCGGTGTTACCGTCGGCGAAGCAAAGGCTTTGGATGAAGCAGCAGAAATGTTGGACGAGCGCAACACCCTTCCAGAACCTGCCGAACAATCAGAGCCGCCTAAAGAGCCAGCGCAATAGGGTTTTATCGTTTGTGATATCTTGCGACGGCGCGGGTAACCCCCTGCATCATACGCATCCGCTCCGGAATGGATGCCGTGGTATTAGCTAGCATCACCGCAACGGCATAGCGCGTGCCATCAGGCGCCGTCATGATACCGACATTATTATAACCAGTAGCTGTCGAGCCCAACACTTGGCCCGTACCGGTCTTATGCAAAAAACCCCAATCCGATGGAACGCCAGCCTTGAGCCGATTGGGGCCGCTGCGTGTGCGCTTCAAAATTGATAAAATGGCCTGTGTGGAATACTCTGAGAGCAATTCTCCGCGGGCCAGTTTGTCCAGCGCATCCACAATTGCGCGGGGGCTCGCTCCATCTATGGGATCAGCCAAATATGCATTGAGAGCCTGTCTTCTGCGCTCTACGGGTACTTTTGCTCGGGCGGCATAAAATTTGCGACCAACAGAAAGGTCCTGTGTCCAACTCATTCCGGCTATTTGACTTTGCATCAAGCGTTCGCCCGGGCCAAATTTTATCTGCCCCAGCTGATTGCGACGGATGAAGCGATTGACTTCGTCGGGCCCGCCGGCGTGACGGAGCAGCGTATCGTTAGCTGTGTTATCGCTGCGAGAAAGAGCTCTATCAAGCAGCGTATAGACGCTCTTTATCACCGCTCCTTCGCGCCGAACTTCGGCCGCCAGTGGTTGATGAAATAGAGTCAGGTCTTCCGGTCCAATGCGGACGGCATCTGATGTCGAAATTTTCCCCTGATCGACTTTGTCGAATACGGTCAAAGCGACCCATAATTTGGACACGCTTTGCTGCGGAAAATTTTGGTCCAGTCGATGACCAATCGTCCAGTTTCCGTCGATGCGCCTAATGGCAATACCGGTTTTACCAGGAAACGTGCGCCACAGTTCCGCAATTTCAGCTACCAGCGCAGGGTGAGGACGATCGCGAGACGCATCTGAAACTGATCGCGGCGGTGATGGAGGTACAGGATTGCTATAGCGTGGTTTTTGCTCGTTATACCCGGAGTTAGGGCGTTCAACAGAATTCCCGGATGCGCAGGCTGCCAAGAAACCAATAGACAAAAGGGCAATGATTGTTTGAATGAAGCGCAATTAAGATGTCCCTGTTAGAAAGATACTCTGATCAGACGTTCTTGTAGATAAGTAGCACATCCTGAACAGAGCCAGAATCCATCTTTGCGATGAATGATTCTGCTGTTGCGACAGACTACCGATATATTGCGGATCAATCGCCGGGGGGCAGCAAATCTGCTTTCTTACCCAGTCCAAAGTTAAAGCGGCGGGTCACCGAATAATCTATCGCATTCACAACAAGATAAGAGAGAGTCCAACGCAGTCGGTTCAACAAGCCGGCACGTGAGTTGTGAAGTGGTAGCGTAATTTCCTCGGATCTTTTGCTCAAGCCATCAATTAGTTTGCGTGCATGTTCCGCGAATTTTTTATCTTCAATGCGCAACATCATTTCGACATTGATAAACAGGCTCCGGATATCAAAATTGGCTGATCCGATGTAAACCGCATCGTCAACGACAACCAGTTTCATATGCAGTCGTTTCGGTTGATATTCAAAAACCTTGGCTTTGCGCTTCAGCAGATAACCATAGAGCAGCCGACTGGCACCGATGGTCGCGGCGTTATCGGTTTTCCCGGCGAATATCATTCTGCTGATCCCGCCTCGTTTGGAAAGTTTCCCGATTCGGCGCAGTAAGCCTTGCCCGGGAGAGAAATAAGCTGTCACCAAATCCAGTCTCTGCCCCTGTTCCAAATCCCGCTTGATTGAAACAGCCCATTGACTGAGACGATTACTCGGACCGCCCAACAACCAGCGAAATTGCCCATCGCCAGGCTGCCAAGATTTGATCATTTTTCGCAGTGCCCGCAGTCGTCCATTTCTTTGGTACACCCAGCCGGAGAGCTGTCGATAATAACGCATCAATTGATCTACTTCAGGGCCTTTCAACAAAAGCCCTAGGTCTTCCCAACCCGTTGCGATTTCATTCTGATTTTTATCTTCGCTATGAAGATTAAAATATTGATCTGCGATGTTAAAACCACCAATTATGAGTAGTTTTTTATCGGCAATAGCCATTTTCTGATGATTGCGCACAAAATAACTCGTCGAAATTCGTGGGTTGAATATCGCCAGCTTCGCTCCTGCAGTTTCTAACTGCCGAAAGAAGCTATCGGATGCTCCGTTTGATCCAAAGCTGTCGACCATTAACTCTACCGACACACCGCGGTGACAAGCTTTTATCAGGAGATCCATGACAGTTTGACCGGTTTGATCTTCTTCAAACATGTAGAAAAAAATATGAAGAGAAACTTCCGCACCGTTGATCAGGTCAACCAAGGCTCGCATTCTGGCTGACGCAGAAACAACGAGTTTTAGTTGATTGTTACCAACCTCATGCCATTTTTCCTGCTCTACTCCATTCGTCATCGTTTTGCTTTAGATGACCATGCCGTGCCGGACAATTGAATAGGTTCGTATCAGTCTTCAATCGCCCGGATTTGTTGACATTGGGAAGAGAAACACCTAAATGCCTATTCAGTTTCCAACAGATATGAGAATCAGGAGCGCCTTATGGCTCGCGTTACGGTTGAAGATTGCGTTGATAAAGTCACCAATCGGTTTGATTTGGTCCTTTTCTCCGCGCAGCGTGCACGGCAGATTTCCGGTGGTGCTGAGATAACTGTTGACCGGGACAATGACAAAAACCCTGTTGTCGCACTTCGCGAAATTGCTGATGAGACGATCAAGCCTACGGAATTGAATGAAGATCTCGTAGAATCGCTTCAGAAAGTTCTGATTGATGACGATGATACGCCAGACGAAATTGGCTCACTTAGCCAATCAGCCGAAGCTCTTCGTCTCACTGCTGCAGCGCCACCTCGTAGCGCTGGTGTCGCTACCGAATATGGTCGCCGCTAAGATTTAACCGTATTGCCGTTATCAATGATGCTGAGGCAGTTTCTCAGCAAGGGTATTTCTTTGCCATAAACCCGTGATATCCGGTTTTGACTTGCATGGTGCGATTGCGGTGTTCTGAAAACATGGCACCAACTCCGGCATTCATCAGTTTTCCAGCTTTCGGAAGAAACTCACTCACGGTCGTGGTTGCCGCAGGGCTGGCAAGTGCAAGCAGACTGGTCGCCTATGATGACGTTGCTCAAACGGTTCATTAAAAAGGCTTCCTTCGATAGCGAGGGAAGCCTTTTCAATATTGCCGTGAACGGGCAGTGTATGTCGTAAAGCTATCGAGAGATAGTTAAGGGATCCTATCAAGCACCCTGTGGTTTGGGGTCGCCAAATGGCCCGCCACGTTTTTTCCCTGCCTTTGGAACTGACGTCCCGGTGGCTGGTGTTTTCGAAGGTTTGACGGTTTCTCCATCGTCCCGCTCAAACTTTCCAGTTTCAACCAGTTCATCAATCTCTTCACCTGAGAGTGTTTCATATTCCAACAATGCGTTGGCCAGAGCATGTAGTTGATCTTCGTGATCCGTCAGCACTTGCTTGGCTCGGTCGTAGCTGTTGTCGATCAACTGACGAATTTCGCTGTCGATCTTCTTTGCTGTTTCATCGGACATGTGGACCCGTTGGGATTGTGAGTAACCCAGGAATGTTTCACCCTGTTCTTCCTCATATTGTAGAGGGCCCATTTCTTCGGACATACCCCATTGTGTGACCATGTCGCGCGCGAGCTTGGTTGCATATTGAATATCACCAGAAGCACCGGATGAGACCTTGTCATGACCGAAGATAACTTCTTCCGCTACTCGGCCACCCATAGATACAGCCAGATTGGCATGCATTTTGTCACGGTGATAGCTATAGTTATCCCGCTCTGGAAGACGCATAACCATGCCGAGCGCACGACCGCGCGGAATGATGGTTGCTTTGTGGATTGGGTCGGATGCTTCCTCATGAACGGAAACAATCGCGTGACCAGCCTCATGATAGGCAGTCATTTTTTTCTCGTCCTCAGTCATCACCATAGACTTGCGCTCGGTACCCATCATAACCTTGTCTTTGGCTTCTTCAAACTCACCCATCGCGACCAGGCGTTTACCGCGGCGTGCCGCTGTAAGTGCGGCCTCATTAACGAGGTTGGCCAAGTCGGCACCCGAAAAACCTGGAGTTCCGCGTGCAATGGTGCGTGAATTTACGTCCGGTGCTAGCGGAACTTTCTTCATGTGAACCTCAAGGATCTTTTCACGCCCTTCAATATCGGGTCGCGGCACTACAACCTGACGGTCAAAGCGGCCTGGACGGAGCAGGGCAGGGTCAAGTACGTCAGGACGGTTGGTTGCAGCAATGATGATGATGCCTTCATTGGCTTCAAAACCATCCATCTCGACCAGTAGCTGGTTAAGCGTCTGTTCGCGTTCGTCATTGCCGTTGCCAAGACCCGCACCGCGATGCCGACCAACAGCATCAATCTCATCGATAAAGACGATGCATGGCGCATTTTTCTTTGCCTGTTCAAACATATCACGGACGCGGCTGGCACCGACGCCCACAAACATTTCAACAAAATCCGAACCAGAAATGGTGAAGAAAGGAACGCCCGCTTCTCCGGCAATTGCTCGGGCGAGTAAAGTTTTACCGGTACCCGGTGAACCCACTAACAAAGCCCCTTTGGGAATTTGTCCGCCTAACCTTGCAAATCGGCTTGGCTCTTTCAAAAATTCTACAATCTCTTCCAGTTCTTCGCGCGCTTCGTCAATTCCAGCGACATCCTGAAAGGTGACCTTGCCTTGTTTTTCGGTCAGCATTTTGGCCTTTGATTTGCCAAAACCCATCGCGCCGGACCCGCTTCCTTTCTGCATTTGTCGCAGAACAAAAAAGGCTATGCCGAGAATAAGTAAGAAAGGCAGGGATTGAATCAGCAGATACTGCCAGATGCTGGGCTGCTCTTCAGCTTTACCGCTATATTCCACCCCTTTGTCATCAAGCAGATTAACCAGTGTTGGGTCATTGCCTACGGGTGTAGTTGAAAATCTGTCTCCATTAGTCAATTCACCCGTAATCTTATCAGGGGCGATGGCGACACTTTTAACGCTACCTTCTTCGACTTTGTCACGGAAGGATGAATAGCTCATAGCTGATCCAGCTTCGGCACTATTGCCCGCACCAAACATGGAGACAGTTAGCAGTAAAGCGACAATTACACCCGCCCAGATAAGCATGGATTTCATCCATGGGTTTTCTTTTGGATCCTGTTCGTCATTGTTCATGGGCGTGATATTCCTAAGCTATCGAAGGGCAGATTTCCGAACAAAACCCGCAATTATCTATTATGCAAAGATAGGACTTTTCTGTTGGATGACAATATCGCCTAACAAGTTTTTGCAATAATGGGATTTTTTTGATCCAAATTTACTCATAACATGCTGAAAAAGTGCCTAATTCCGTCTTTTGGGTGCCGGACCAAAACTCCATTTCTCCCCGCCTCTACATAATGTGTTGCCAATGGTCACTGTTTCGCCATGGCGCATTGCCACGATAACACGTTCCAATTGCGGGCCGCGAGGTGACAAGGCTGGGTCGCATATATGCAGGCATTTCAATACTAATCGCCGTAAGATCTCATGCGGGAAATCTTTGATTTTCAATGTGCAACTATCGCCATCTCGTTCGATGTTTTCGGATGCGAGACTTTCGACCATCCAGCCGATTGCTTCGCGCGCATCGTCTAGGGCAGCAGCGCTTTGACTGGCTAACCCAACATTGAAACCATCCAGTTGAGAAAGCGCTTTGCGAACGCGCACTCTGTCAAAACTTTGATCGTGATTGGATGGGTCATCAACTGCCGTTATGCCTTGGGCTCGCAAATATCCTTCCAGCTCGGTCTTTGAAAAGTGCAATAGAGGACGGATCACATAGCCGCGCTTGGCCCGAATTGCGGACATGCCGTCAATGCCGCTTCCCCGTAAAACCCGCATGACCAATGTTTCTAACTGATCATCCGCATGATGGGCTGTGGCGAGCCAGCGAAGCTGCTCTTTCTCGATCCAGCTGTGCAAAAGATTGTAACGTGCTTTGCGCGCTTCCGACTGAATGTTTCCTCGGATTGGGATGGAGGGCTTCAAGATGGTATGCGGAATGTCTCGCTTGGCGCAGATATCTGCAACCATTTCCGCTTCATCTCGGGCTTCTCGGCGCAATCCATGATCCACAGTTGCCGCGGCAATTTGCGTTGGATGACTTTCATGGGCGAGCAAAAGCAGCGCCAAACTGTCCGGTCCGCCAGAAACAGCGAGCCCCAATCTGTCTTCACTATTAGCAAAGCCTGGAATTAGCTTTTCAACAGCCTCCTGAAAATGATCAACTATACCGTTCACCTGTTGCAGGCCCCCGGGTTATTTACAGTTTGCAGCAGTTTTTCCCAGAGCGACACGATTGCTCAGTCGGCTAGCAGCTGCATCGGGATAAACGTCCTGTAACTCTGCCAAAACGCGACAGGCGTCATCCTTCTTGTTGAGCTGGACAAGCGCAGTGCTCAGGAAATAGAGGCTATCTGGTGCGCGTTCACCGCGTGGACGTTTTTGGTAATTTTCGTAAAGTGCGACCGATGCCAACGCCGGTTTGCCATCATCGAGATAAGCACGTCCCAATAGGTTTTGTGCAAAGCTAGCGCGTCGATGATTCGGATGAGTCTCGAACATTTTTTTGAGTTGGGTCTGCGCTTCTGGATAAAATTTCGCATCCCAAAGACGGTATCCATAAATATAAGAATCTTCCGCTGCATCACCAGTTTCTGGCATTACAATCGCTGCAACACCTTCGACTCTTTCGGGGTCTGGCGCTTTTGCTGGTTCAACCTTGGTCTCGGTTTTCGTGCCGGCTGCAACTGCTGTTGTTTCGGTGGCTTTGCCGCTCGCCATTTTGTCTTCAATTTGTTTCAGGCGAAAACTGTTTTTCTCTACCTGCCCAGTGACATTGGCCAGACTGCGTTCCAAGGCATCAACGCGCGCGATCAGATCCGAAACGGGGGTGGAGGTAGCCGATGATGAATCTGTTTTTTGCTGTGCCGATTTAATCTCGGGCTCGAAAAATGTTGAACCGCTGGGAAATACTTTGCGCTGTACAGCACGCATTTCTTTTTCCAGTCGTTCCACCCGTTTGTCGACACCAGCATTCTGAGCCATAACTGGTGAGGATGTTACCAATCCGGCAACAATCATAGGGAATATAGCGCGTTTCATGCTTGTCCTCCTGAACAGTGCATCATGTTAACCATATAATGCGCTGAAATGTAAATAGATTTGCGATCAGAAATTCGCATTGTATCGATGATTATTGTTCAGGTTCAGCAGCTGGAACGTTGCTTCTAGCAAGTAGAGCCGCAGCGCTCACACCAACATCAGCAATAGTTCTTTCACCAGAACCAAGAGACGCGACAACCTGGCCATCAATCGTTACTTCGAGAGCGTCTGGTCGACCCGTAAGAATTTGCGGATTGTTGGCATCTCCAGGAACAGTGAAGGAGTCGCCAGGAGACATTTCATTTTCGTACAGCCGTTCACCCTCTTCATCATAGACTTTTATCCACACGGGTTGTGTCGCCGTTAACACGACGGTGCCGGTCGTCGGCGGAGTGGGAATATTCTGATTGGCTGTGTCAGTATCAGCGCTCGGCTCTGCCGTCTCAGTAATGGAAGCAGCAGGGTCTCCGTCGGAAGCTGCGATTGTTGATGGCTCAAGTAGCAAGGTTCGCCAGATCAAATAGCCAACCAGCACCAAGATACCCATTCCTGCCGCGGTAAAAGCTAGTGCTCTTGGCGGAATGCTCGTCGAATTGGCTGGAGAATAAGCACTGGTTTCTGGTTGGTATGCGCCGAGACCCTGTTCTTCCATTTCTTCCCGCAAACGACTGCCAATGGTGGCATCGCTCAATCCAACGGCCCTTGCGTAAGATTTTGCGAAACCTATGGCATAAGTGCGGCCAGGAAGTGCGTCAAAATCACCCGTTTCAATGGAGGATAAGTGACGCTGCGGGATGCGCGTGTCTTTGGCGATATCTTCAATGGACAGCTGCTTACGCTCACGCGCCTGCCGTAACATTTCGCCAGTGCTTTGGAGATCGAGTTCACCGTTGGACTCAAGCTCTTCTTCAATTTCATGTTTAGCGGCCAAAACGCTCTCCCAGGCCGTGTGGCGATATATCGCCGTTGTTCCCCTACCGATTTCAGGAAAGCCACTAAGGTCAACAAAAGTCAATGATTTTCGCAGCATGTTTGATTTGAAATGACATTTGAAGGACCATGTTACAAATAGTTACAAGCCGATGAAGGCTGAATGTTCTGGTCGACCGAGTTATTCGAGATCAATTTTTTGTATTTCGGCCCATTTAGATAGTTCCTCCCGGATATTTCGATTGGGGGTAAGCAAGGTTTTCTCCATGAACTTTCTGGCTTCTCCCAAATCTGTTGACCGAACCATGGCTTTAATCGATCCGACCGATGCGGGTGTGATAGACAGTTTTTCAATGCCAAGGCTGAGTAAGGCCAATGCATCTAGCGGTCGACCACCCATTTCGCCGCATACTGAAAACTCGATACCGAGTTCATCTGCTTTTTCGGATACTCTTCGTAGGAATCTCAAAATTGCAGGGCTTAACCAGTCAAAACGCTCGGCCAATTTGGGGTTACTGCGATCGGCAGCGAACAAAAACTGGGTTAAATCGTTGGTTCCGATTGAGATAAAATCTAACCGGTCGGCCAACATATCCAGACACTCAGCCAGTGCAGGCACCTCCAGCATGGCGCCAAAACGCACAGCAATAGGTAACTGCTTTCCTTTGGACTTTTGATATTCAATCTGTTTATCAAAAATCGCCTTGGCCTCATCAAACTCCCACGGTTCAGCTATTAGAGGGAACATGACATTCAGTTTCTTCCCCGCCGCGGCTTCGACTAGCGCCCTTGCCTGAACCTTCATCAGGCCATCGCGTTCCAGCCCCACTCGGGTTGCACGCCAACCCATGGCGGGATTTTCTTCCTTAACTTCGCTCGCTTTGAAATAGGGTAGAGGTTTGTCGCCGCCAATATCCACCGTGCGAAATACAATTGGCTTGTCACTGGCATGTTCCAAGACATCTCGATAAAAACGTTGCTGCGCATCTCTTGTTGGCATCGTCGCGGCAACAAGAAATTGAAATTCCGTTCTGAACAATCCAACACCGTCGGCTCCGGTCAAGTTTAACAAGCTGACATCATCACGAAGTCCCGCATTGATGTTGATTGTTATTCTTTTGCCATCTTTTGTAACCGGTTCTTTGTCTCGCAATTCGGCATAAATCGCTCGTTTTTTTGCGCTCAATTCGAACTGGGTATCAAATGCCTGTTGCGTGGGTGCTGTTGGGCGGACAAAAACTGCTTTTTCATCGACATTGAGTAGCAACAAATCATCATCCCGAACGATCTGCCGGATATTCTTAACCTGTCCGAGCATCGGAATGCCCATCGCGCGCGCGATAATTGTGACATGGGCGGTCAGCGAACCTTCTTCTAACACAACACCCTTTAACCGGCGTCTGTCATATTCGAGCAATTCTGCTGGGCCCAGGTTGCGGGCGATCAAAATTGTATCCTTCTTGATCCCCATGCTGGCTGCGGTGCCCATTTGCCCGGATACAATCCGTAGCAGCCGATTGGCCAAATCTTCAAGATCATGCATGCGCTCAGCCAAGAGCGGATCATCTATCTGCCGCATCCGCATCCGTGTATGTTGCTGAACTCGCTCAATCGCTGCTTCCGCGGTCAATCCGCTGTCGATCGACTCATTGATCCGGCGACTCCAACCTTCATCATAGGCGAACATTTTGTAGGTTTGCAGCACCTCTTCATGCTCACCACCAGCGCCAAATTCAGCGAGACTGGCCATTTGATCAATCTGTTCTCGCATTTTGTCAAAAGCAGAATAAACCCGATGCCGTTCTGCCTCGATATCCTCGGCAACCGTGTGCTCGATTTTGACACGAGGCTGATGGAAAACTGCGTGGCCGCGTGCTTTGCCTTTGACGAGTTGTAATCCGCTTAACCGGTTTGCACTATCATCGAGGACAATCGGCTCGTCGAAGGAGTGCTCATCTATCAGTCCCGCGTTGGCAATTAATTCTGCTAACACCATCGCAGCAGTTTCAAATGCCTCAATTTCCTCTTTCGAATATTTTCGTGGATCAATATGCTGTGCGCAAAGTACACCAACAGCTTGCCGATTGCGAATGATAGGAACACCAGCAAAGCTATGGAATTTTTCTTCCCCCGTTTCTGGGCGGTATTGAAAATCAGGATGACTGGCAGCTTCATCTAGGTTCAATGTTTCCGCATTTTTGGCAATATATCCGGTCAACCCTTCTCCAAAAGCCAATTTAGTAACATGCACTGCTTCTTGGTTCAGACCTAATGTTGCAAACAGTTCGAGCACCCCTTCACGCAGAAGATAGATGGAACAGACTTCGCTGCTGACGGCCTCACCAATGGTATCGACAACTTTGTTTAACTTGGCCTGCGCATTCGAAGGGGACGCCATAATAGTGCGTAACCCGGACAATATGTCGCGTGCCGTTGCGGGGCTAGAGACCTGATTTGTTGCCATTTAGACCATCTAGCAGAAAGCACTCATGCGCGCGATATGCAATTCCGTCTGGTTCCAGAAAATCTGTTAATATTATTTGTTTTGGGTGAGTATCAAAACGGCCCCTAAGCTTCGGTGAGCAGTTCTTCCTTCAATCGCAATTTTTGTTTCTTGAGTTCGTGGAGCTTAATCGTGTCGGGAAATGGCCGGGTCTCTTCTTCGTTTATTTTTTGATCGATGGCTTCGTGTTTGTTGCGTAACGCTGCGACATGATTTTGATCCATTACCTACTCCTAGAATTTTATCAGAAAAATGGGATGAATTGAGTAACCTGCTCCTTTCGTATTGCGCCTCTAGAGGCTGTATTGTTCGAAGCTAATATGTCTTGGTTTCGACATAAACCACGAATAAGGTTAAGATTACAAATTTGAGGCACGGGCGCAAGGGGTGAATAGAGCCGATATGGTGATGAGCGATGAAGAGTTACGCGAACGGCTTGAGTTGCTCAAAATCGAGCACCGAGACTTAGATGATGCGATCAGTGCGTTGATAGAATCCGGGAATACCGACCAACTCCGCAATGCACGTTTGAAAAAGAGAAAGCTGCAACTACGTGATCGCATCATCCTGATAGAAAATGCGCTGATGCCAGATATCATCGCTTAGAATATTATCTTGCCGGTTCAGGTTAACCAGCAACAACGTATCACATTGAAACAGCACCAAAGTTAACCCTTTTTGGTGTCAAAAAATCGCTGTTCAACATGGAAGAATATTTGCTAGGCATCATTAGATGGCTGAAGTCGAGTCCCTTCTTACACCCAAATTGATAGATGCGCTCTATACAGAAGCGATGATTCTCGCGGATGAAGCCCGTTCCTATTTTGAATCGGGGCGATTTGATGAGGAGTCAAATACGGACTCCAATCTATCTGTATCGTTTTCCTGCGAATCCCTGAAAGTAACGACGCGGTTGATGCACTGTATTGCCTGGCTGCTTAATCAAAAGGCACTGCACGGCGACGATTTATCAGATGGTGAGGCCTGGAACCGGGATCGCGAATTGGGCTACGCAGCAGCGAGCGATGGCCCTATGGTTGCGCTATTTCCAGAGGATGCGCAACGCGTCATCAGCGCCAGCGAAGATTTGTTCCAACGTTTACAGCGTATGTCCGCCCGGCTGGAACAGCAGACGGACGAACAGCCGGTAGTTCACGACATGTTCGCCCGTCTACAAAATAGCTTTTAATCTGTTTTAGGCAGTTGCTTTTTCCTGCTCATTCATGGCGGGATAATCGATATAGCCTTCCGGACCCTGACTATACCATGTTGGGGTAAAGTCCCAAGCACTCTTGTCTTCAGCCACACCGTTTAGCGGGGCACCGCTGGCCAGTCGTGCAGGTAGGTCGGGATTGGTGATGAACGGGCGACCAAAACTTATCGCATCGCATTGACCGGCAGCCAAAGCCTCTTTCGCTCGGTCGATATTATAGTCACTGTTGAGCACCAATGGTGTCTTGATCAAAGGACGAATGTCCGGGCTGACGGGAGGTACCTCGGTAGAACCATAAGTCCCGAAATTAGGTGGTTCTCGCAATTCGAGAAAGGCAATGCCAATATTGTCCAGCAATTGTGCCGCAGCCGTAAATGTCTCGACCGGCGTTGCGTCATCGGCACCTTGAGAATCTCCATTGGGAGATAGTCGTACCGCCACTAGGTCATTTCCCCAGACATCAACAAGACGCTGTGTCACTTCTCCTAGCAAGCGAATACGATTTTCAACCGATCCGCCATATTCATCTTCGCGGACATTGGTGCCCGAGCGGATGAACTGGTCAATCAAATACCCATTGGCGCTGTGTAACTGAACACCATCAAAGCCTGCTTTTTTGGCGTTCTCCGCTGCGTTGGCATAATCGTCCAATAGTCCGGGGATTTCGTTTGCTTCCAGTGGCCGCGGCACTTCATATTCTTTTTTGCCCTGATAGGTGCGAATTTGACCAGGTGCTTGGATGTTTGATGCAGATACTGGCTGATTGCCATTCATAAAATCGGAGTGAACAAGGCGCCCCATGTGCCAAAGTTGGCATATAATTTTCCCACCGGCTTCGTGGACTTGCTCGACAATTGGTTTCCATGCTTCCGTTTGTTCATCGCTCCAGATGCCTGGCGCAAAGGGAGTTCCCAAGCCTTGTTGGCTAATCCCGGTTGCTTCAGAGATGATCAAGCCGGCACTGGCGCGCTGTTTATAATATTCACCCATTATTGGTGTTGGTACGTGCGGCATAGTGGAGCGGCAGCGAGTTAGGGGAGCCATAAACATCCGGTTAGGTGCGTCAATCGCACCGACTTTGATAGAATCGAACAATGTTGTCATGAATATTTTTCCTAATCCGTGTGGCCGTAAGTTAATTGAACAGTTAATATGCCAATGCCTGCAATGCAATGGTTTGAACCGAAGCATTTTCTGTCTATATTGAAAGCATAACCATCAAGGACTCCGATCATGGTATCACCGCTTCCCAAAGACCCAACGCTTGACGAGGTGCGGGCGTTTCTTGCTCCGAATATTGCAACCCAGGCAGCGTTTGATGGATGGAATGAAAAGGCGGTTCTGGCTGCTGCAGAATTGGCCGGCGTCGATGCCGATCTCGCGCGGCTCTCTTTTAACAATGGCCCGGTTGATATGATTGACGCTTGGTTTCAATCGATTGACATGGGAATTGCCGAGAAGCTGCCTCGGGACAAATTGGACGCGATGAAAATTCGGGAACGGATAACGGCGCTCGTGGAAGCGCGGCTTGAAATATTGGAGCCAGACCGTGAAGGTTTACGGCGGGCGCAGGCGGTATTGGCAGCACCCCCACATCTGCGCAAAGCGGCCAAGCTTGGTTGGCGTGCAGCAGATCGGATGTGGCGATTGGCCGGCGACACGGCTACTGACTATAATCACTACACAAAACGCACATTATTATCGGCCGTATATGGCAGCACGCTGAGTGTGTTTATGGATGATGAAAGCGATGGCTTTCAAAATACCCGCGCTTTCCTTGGGCGGCGAATAGAAAATGTGATGCAGTTTGAAAAGGTGAAAGCGAAACTCACCAACCCTGGCGGTGAGCGTTTTAGCATGGCTCGTTTCTTGGGACGGCTTCGCTACCGCGGAACATAAGCCTATAATTAGGACTCGCTAAGTGATGCCATTGTTGATAATCGCTCGCAACTAGAACTTTGGAATCGCGAGTAATCACCATTTCCCAAACCCTCGATCAATGGCCGATGAAGCAAGCGGCTGTAGTCATGACCATCAATTGGTCCACAATGTCCGATGCCGAAGGCGCGCGTCTCAGGGCGTTGGGATTGGAGGAAGGTGTGTCGGTTGAACGGTTACACAAAGGTATGTTTGGATTGAATGATCCCTTGGCAATAAAAGTTGGGCGCATGAAAATTGCGGTCCGCAAGGCGCATGCTTCTGCGATAGTTGTTGAAGCGATCACAGAATAGCAAATGACAAATACGGCTCCTTTGATCGCCTTGGCGGGCAATCCCAATGCCGGGAAAAGCGCACTGTTCAATGCTCTGACGGGCGCGCGTCAAAAGATTGCCAACTATCCCGGTGTGACTGTCGAGCGAAAGTCGGGACATTTTTCTCTATCAGATGGCCGTTCGGCGGAACTGATCGACTTGCCCGGCAGCTATAGTCTGGATCCGATTAGTCCAGATGAAGAAGTAACCCGCAACGTCATAACCGGGCAGTTTGATGCGGAACGCAGTCCGGATATCATTATCATCGTTCTAGATGCGGCCAATCTGGATAATCATCTACGCTTCGCGCTAGAGGTCATTGCATTAGGACGGCCTGTAGTGGTTGCGCTAAACATGATGGACCTGGCAGAGAGAGATGGCTTAACGCTCGATCCAATGAAGTTGGAGGAGGCACTCGGCGTTCCGGTCATTCCCACCGTTGCGGTTCGGCGAAAGGGATTGGATGATCTGAAAACAGCGGTCGATGCCGCACTTTCAACGCCTGTCAAAGCCGATGATGTAATAGTTTCCAAGGCACGGGACAACGGTCTGCGACAACAAGCGCAGAAAATTGCATCCCAAACCATCGTCTCGGAAACTGCCGGGCGCCGCTGGTCGGAAATGGCCGATTCGATATTCCTGCATCCAATTGCCGGACCGATTATTTTGCTAGGTATATTGTTTGTCATGTTTCAGGCGGTATTTGCCTGGTCCGAGGCACCGATTGGCTGGATCGAAGGTGCAGCAGAATGGATGTCATCGGCAGTCGAGGCCAATATGGCTGAAAGTTTTCTGCGTGATTTTATCATTGAAGGAGCGATTGCCGGAGTCGGATCGGTGGTGGTCTTCCTCCCTCAGATTTTGATCTTGTTCCTGTTCATCTTAATGCTCGAAGCCAGCGGCTACATGACGAGAGCGGCTTATATTATGGACCGATTGATGGCGGGTGTTGGTCTGTCGGGACGCAGTTTTATTCCGCTTCTATCATCCTTTGCCTGCGCCATTCCTGGGATCATGGCGACACGCAGTATCAGCGATGCCAACGATCGGTTAACAACAATCCTCATCGCACCGCTAATGACTTGCGCCGCGCGTCTGCCAGTTTATGCGATTATTATCGGTGCCTTTATTCCCAATCGCGATGTCGGAGGCGGTGTTGGATTGCAAGGGCTGGTTCTGTTCGGACTTTATATATTTGGCATTGTCGGTGCGATGCTCGCCGCTTTACTTCTGCGGAGCACTGTTACCGCAGGTCCCAATTCCGGTTTCTTGATGGAAATGCCAAAATATCAGATGCCCCGGCTTAAGGATGTGCTGATTGGCCTATGGCAGCGTGCTCGGGTGTTCTTGAAGCGTGCTGGCACAATCATCTTTGGCGTGACCGTCGTTCTGTGGGTGCTACTTACCTATCCGCAAGCGCCTGAGGGTGAAAGCCAGGTTAGATACAGTGCTGCGGGCCGGATCGCATCAGTGATCGAACCAGTGCTCAAACCCATTGGCTTTAACAGCGAAATTTCTTTGGCTCTGATTCCAGCCATGGCGGCGCGGGAAGTCGCAGTTGCGGCGCTGGCGACAACTTATGCGATTGATGCACCGGACGAAGAGGCGGAGGCGAAGTCACTGACCGAGCGGCTGCAATCGAAATGGTCTTTGCCGACCGCGCTGGCCTTCCTCGCTTGGTTTGTATTTGCCCCGCAATGTATCTCGACCATCGCTGTCACAAAGCGCGAAACCAATGGTTGGAAATGGCCAATGTTCATGCTCGGCTATCTTTTTGCGCTCGCCTATGTCGCGGCCGGTATTACATACTGGACGGCACTCGCATTGGGGCTGTAGGACAGCGTCAAACGACTCACTAGGACGGGAATTTTAAAAATGGCAGGCGGCATCAACAAGGTAATCATCGTAGGCAATCTGGGCAAAGACCCCGAGGTGCGCACGTTCAACAATGGCGGCAAAGTCTGCAATTTCAGCGTCGCGACTTCCGAAAGCTGGAAGGATCGCCAGACCGGTGAGCGCAAGGAAAAGACCGAGTGGCACAATATCTCCATCTATAATGAAGGCCTTGCCGGCGTCGCCGAGAAATATCTGCGCAAGGGCAGCAAAGTCTATCTCGAAGGTAAGTTGCAAACCCGTAAATGGCAGGATCAGTCCGGCAATGACCGCTATTCAACCGATGTCGTGTTGCAAGGCTTTGATGCAAAAATGGAAATGCTCGACAGTCGCCAAGGCGGCGGTGGAGGCGGCCAAGGTGGTGGTTCCAACGATGGTTGGGGCGGCGGTCAAGGCGGCTCTGGTGGTGGCGGTTCCAACGATAGTTGGGGCAATACTGGCGGTGGTGGCTCAGGCGGTGGCCAAGGCGGCGGTGCCTTTGATGCCGATCTGGATGATGACGTTCCGTTTTAGCGGGTTGGAAGACCTGAGTTAAGACTGCGCGCTTCATCCCGAAAGTGGACAAGAGGAACTGAAACTACGCAACTATTCATCCTCTGTCAGTCGCCTTAGTATTGCCTCTCCCATACGGGCGTGCCGCGGTGTATCCTTTCGTCCCGTTTCTGCCAAAATAACACCAAAGAACACAGCCCATGCCTTTGCCCGAGCAATTGTCGAATTACTCATGCCATATAGATCTATCGCACTCTTTCGGGATTGCGTGTCCGATAACAATCCCCAGATAGAAGCTAGATCAGTGGCAGGGTCACCAGCACACATATCACCCCAATCAATAAAAGCAGATATCTTGCCGCTATCGACCAATACGTTTCGCGCATGAATATCTCCAGCAATCCATGTCTTCGGAACATCTACCCTCGCCTTCAGCCCATTTTCCCAAATTCTTGTAACCGCAGATGTGATGAGTGAAGTTTCTTTTGATAGAACATCCATGCGTTTTTCGGTGTCAGCTTGCTTCTGAACCAAGGGGCAGTCCCGAACTGAATTTGTTGGTGCATTCGCAGGGAGTTCGATGGAATGCAGCGCTTTCAGAAAATGCACTAAACGGCGATATTCCGATGGGTCAGGCGGTGACACGTCGGCTGCCTCTCCCGGCAGCCAGTGAACTACGCTCCAATGATAGGGATAACCTTTTTCAGGTTTGCCAACCCTGATTGGGTTAGGAATAGGAAGCGGTAATAGCGGTGCCAATACCGGAAGCCATTTTTGTTCGCTTAAGATAAGTGGTTCGGCAACCGCACGGCGGGGCAACCTAAGGGCGAGATCATCACCCAATTTGACCATGACATTGTCCCACCCAGATTCCATTATCCTGATTGGCAGGCTGGCAAGATCCTGATGCTGCGATTTAAGAAGCGCACGAACAAGCTTGGAATCTATGTTGGTTTCAGCGGGTGGGGTTGAGGGCGCATCGGAACTCATGTGCCGTCGATACATTATCGCTCAGCAAGAAAACAACCTCCATTGGAACAAACCTAACGACCGCTTTTGCGCCCAAAGCGGACTCTTCAGAAACAACAAACTATCGAATTTCTAATGGTTCACCAGCTGTCAGTCTCGGCAATAATGCATCCATCTCATCCCGCGCAATCGCGACACACCCTGCAGTGGGCTTACTATCATTCCACACGTGAAAAAATATCGCGCTGCCATTTCCAGGTTCTGGTGGCGCGTCGTTATGACCCAACACCACAATCACATCATAGAGAGGATCGTCGCGGATCAGGGTTTCGGCGCTGAAGGGATGGGGCAGCCTGACCGGGCGGTTATAACTTGGATCGACTGGATCATCGGACCAGCCATCTTGTTTGCCAATCCAACGCCAGGGGAGGGTGATGTCGTTCGGCGGAGTGCTTCTTCCAGGGCGGAACAACGCGCCTCGGATTGACCAGGAACCAAGCGGTGTGTAGCCATCGCCTTCGGTTTTGGTATCTGCTGAACAGGCGCCGGATCGACCGATAGCACAGGGGATGGTTTTGTCTTTGAAGCTGAGCGTCAAGGCTTTGCTATCCACTCGGATCGCGTTCAAAGCTTATGCCCTGTCCGATCGCGTTTGGTGTCGAGATAAAACTCGTTATACGGGTTGGCAGCAATCTTGACCGGAAGACGCTCTTCGACAGTCACGCCGCAAGCTTCTATTCCCTCTACCTTCTCCGGGTTGTTGGTCAGCAATTGCACCTTTGATATATTCAGTAATTCCAGCATCCGCGCCGCAATCCCGAAATCCCGCGCATCAATGGCAAAGCCCAATCGCTGGTTCGCATCAACCGTATCGAAGCCCTGATCCTGCAATGCATAGGCGCGTAGCTTGTTGATCAACCCGATCCCGCGACCTTCCTGACGCAAGTACAACAACACCCCCCAGCTTGCCTCAGTCATCTGTCCCAGCGCAGCATGCAGCTGCGGTCCGCAATCGCATTTGAGACTGCCCAGAACATCACCAGTCAGGCATTCGCTATGTAGGCGAACCACTGGGGTGGTCTCATCGCGTTTGCCAACCACCAGCGCCACATGGTCAGTCGCATCAGCGTCGCTGCGGAAGCCATAAATATGGGCTTGTTCATTGGCCGCGACGGGAAGCTTGGCCTGCGCGCTGATGATCAGTTCGTTCGCATCGGCATAAGCCGCGACATCATCGGCCTGCGTCATATCTTCTGCATTGTCGATGATTAGAAAGGCTGGCAACATACCGCCCAATCGTGCCAATTCCATCGCCGCCTTAGCCGCCTTTGGACTGCCAAGGTCACTGCTTCGAAATGGCCCTTTCATCGGATGACGCAGATCAAGAACCGGATCGACAATGGCGATGACTTCTGCCGCAGTTGCTGCGCCGATCAAATCAATCTGGACTGGTAGTTCCGGATCTGCTGAAGCGCGTTGGTTCAGCAGTTTAAGTGTGTCCGCACGGCTGGCGGAAATTAGTAGCGATGGCTTTGTATCGTCGGAAAGATGTTCATCCAAATTAGCCGTTTCGACCGGCAATAGATATAGTGTCGCATCATCTGCTGTCACTCCAATAGGCCAACCGCGGCGCAGCGCATCAATTGCTCTTGCGGCTCTTCTCGCCTCTGGGGAGGTTGTGGTTTTCAAAATTTAAATTCCGTGATCAATGGCGCGTGATCGGACGGTTTGGTCCAGCCGCGCGCATCTTCATGGACAGCATGGCCGATTGCATTTTTTTCCAGTTCTGGACTGACCCACACATGATCCAGACGTCGGCCTTTGTCTGATTTGCGCCAGTCGCGTGCACGGTAACTCCACCACGTAAAAAGACGCTCCGGATCGGGGATGAATTTACGGCCAATATCAACCCAGCCATGCGCGTCTTGAAGTTTCTTCATCGTCTCGACTTCAAGCGGTGTATGGCTCACAACCTTGAGCAATTGCTTGTGGCTCCAAACGTCGGATTCCAGGGGAGCAATGTTAAAGTCGCCCAACAAGATGGTTGGCGTCTTCAGGTCTTGAGACCAATCCGTCATGCGCTGATAGAAATCGAGTTTCTGACCAAATTTTGGATTTACCTCGCGATCAGCAACTTCGCCGCCCGCAGGAATATAGACGTTCTCAACTCGGACACCGTTGTTTAAGATACCGCCGATATGACGTGCCTCGCCATTGGCCTGCCAGTCATTACGCGTCTGATCATGAAGCGGTACACGGCTAATCATTGCGACGCCGTGATGCATGGGTTGACCGTTTAGGATTAAGTGATTGTATCCCAACCGCCGAAACATTCCTTCCGGAAACTGGTCGTCACGCACTTTGGTTTCCTGCAAGCACAAGATGTCCGGTTCTTCCTCACGCAAGAACCGCTCAACAATATCGATTCGCGCACGAACGCTGTTAATATTCCAGCTGACTATTTTTAGAGTATCGCTCATGGCGCATCTCCTAGCCATGGTTGCGCGCAAACCCAAGCCCAAAGGCATAGATAATTTGATGGTCTTTCGAAGGATTTGGAACGAAAAACCCCCACCTCCGGGGGCATTTAGGAGGTGAGGGCTAACTCGCGTTCGTCACGCATAGGATGATCCAAGGTTTGTAACGTCAGGTAACAGGGGGAAAACCTGACCGCCTCTTTGCATCCTGTAATCCTTATACGGAGCGGTTTCTGTCGCTTATATGAACAGAAAGCTGAACGCATTCCGCTGGTCGATTGCGCGGCTCAATTCACCGTTTGCCTCGACGTTTCTTGCGTGGATCGTTCCATCTAAACGTGCTGTTCGATACCGTTGCGCCATATTTTTGGTTTGAGAGTCGGATGGATGTGCGGTTGTTTTTCGAATCCAAAGAGACCCAGCCGTCTAGGCTGAGGCCACCTGGAGCGCCGGCCTTTTCCTGAAAGACCATAGTAATAATACCATATTCTGGCCGTTTTGGATCGCGTATTTCTGCGCTCAAAACACCGGGATTGCGAGTCGGTACGATTTTCGCATATTTTTTGAGATCACGTTCTGGATTCAGTAATGCGCTCAGCGGGCTATTCCTGATTGGCCAACGCTGAACCTGATTCACTTCATAATCAATCATAGTGAGGGCTTTGCCATCACCGACAATCAAAAGGTTCGCTTCCTTGCCATATTGAAACCGGATGCGGCCCGGTTGCTTCAAAGTCAGCTTGCCGTTCAGTATTTGTCCATTTCGGTTCGATTGGCTGAAGCTAGCCGTCATCGTGTTCATTGATCGCAGATGATTGGAAATGCGGTCCAATTGATCTTGCGGACTTTGCTGAGCGGTCGCAGTGCTGCTGGCCGTAAAGGCGAGCGGAGCGGCGAGCAATGAAATAGCATATTTCCACATATTGAAAACTCCAGAATATTTACCGCTTTATTAGCCAATTGTGGTTGAACATGTGCTGAACTCCCAGTTCAATTCTCGGTCATTGTATCGTCAAGCCGGCAATGGCGTTGGCCAAGGAATATCAACTCCCAAAATTATACACTTTCTACACCTACTGACCTTTCAAAGAAAATCCTCTTTTCCGAACCGAAATCACTGATATTGGCGGGGATCGTTGTTCGAAAAGCCATGAACTATATCAGTACTCGCTTGGCAGAATGGAGGACAGCGTTTCCTTATCTAATCTCTCCATTCTGATCGCGTAACACTTCACGGCGTCCAATATGGTTTGGGGGGCTGATAAATTCGTCTTCCTCCATCCGGTCGATAATCCGGGCGGCCGTGTTATAGCCAATCCGCATTTGCCGTTGCAGCCAACTGGTAGAAACTTTCTGACCTTCAAACACGATCTGACAGGCTTGCGCATATTGCCGATCTTCTTTGCTATCGGACAGGTCGGCACCGTCGAGTGCGTAACCGCCATCTTCTGGTTCTTCCGTTACCGCTTGAATATATTCCGGAGATCCTTGCGAACGCCAATGATCGGCCACCGCCTGTACTTCCTCATCCGAGACAAAGGGTCCGTGGACACGAGTTAGCTGTTTGCCGCCGGGCATATAAAGCATGTCGCCCTTGCCGAGCAACTGCTCGGCGCCTTGCTCGCCAAGAATAGTGCGAGAGTCGATTTTCGATGTAACGTGGAAGGAAATCCGCGTCGGCAGATTTGCCTTGATCACGCCGGTAATAACATCAACCGATGGTCGCTGTGTCGCCATGATCAGGTGAATACCCGCGGCACGTGCTTTTTGAGCCAGCCGCTGGATCAGGAATTCAACTTCTTTACCGGCTGTCATCATCAAGTCGGCAAGTTCATCGACAATCACCACAATCTGCGGCAGCACTTCATATTCCAGCTGTTCTTCTTCGTAGATAGGGCGTGATGTTTCCGGATCGTAACCGGTTTGGACGCGGCGACCGAGCGGCTCGCCCTTCGCTTTGGCAGCCTTCACTTTCTCATTGAAATTGGCCAGGTTGCGAACCGATATGGAAGACATCATCCGGTAACGTTCTTCCATCTGTTCCACAGCCCATTTGAGTGCACGAACCGCTTTCGCTGGCTCGGTCACAACGGGTGACAATAGATGCGGAATATCGTCATAGGTGCTGAGTTCCAGCATCTTTGGATCGATCATGATCATTTTGCATTCGTCGGGAGTCAGACGATAGAGCAGCGAAAGGATCATGCAGTTGAGCCCAACCGACTTACCGGAACCGGTTGTACCCGCGACGAGCAAGTGCGGCATCGGTGCAAGATCGGCGATGACCGGGTCACCGGAAATATTTTTGCCCAATATGATGGGAAGTTGCCCGCCTTGATCTGCGAAACTGTCGCTCGCGATCATCTCATGAAGAACAACCATTTCCCGGTTCTTGTTGGGAAGTTCTATGCCCATAACAGTGCGGCCGGGAATTGCGGCAACACGCGCTGACAGCGCCGACATATTGCGCGCAATGTCTTCGGCTAGTTGGATAACCCGGCTGGCTTTGATACCAGGAGCCGGTTCCAATTCGTACATGGTAACAACAGGGCCCGGACGCACGGCGTTAATCGACCCTTTAACGTGGAAGTCATCGAGCACAGATTCCAATAAGCGCGCGTTGCGTTCCAATCCTGCTTTATCGAGCACATTTTTCGCCTGTTCTTGTGGCGGGCTCAATAGGTCGATCGAAGGCAGCGAGTAAGGGCCAAAGAAATCGCCTTGCTTGCCTTTGTTTACATCTGCTTTTTTGGGCGGTAGCGCGCGATCACTAATTTCCGGCGGAGGTCGGTTATCCGGTTTAACTTCTTTGCGCGGTGTTGGTTTTTTCGATTTGGTTGGTTTCTCATTGGCTTCCGGTTCGATAACCAGTCCTTGATCTTTCTTCCCGAAAGGATTTTTGACTTCTGGAACTTTGAACTCACGGAATAACGGTTTATCCAGGCGAAGACTGAAGTAACCCAATGCCGCGCCGCCTGCGATTGCAATAGCTGTAACAATACCAGAGGCGAGGCCACTCCAACTTTGTGAGATGGCGCCAAGTCCGGCGTTAATACCGTTGCTAGAAAGCAGGCCCGCTAGGCCGCCCAAGCCAGACGGCATTTCTGACCCGCTGTTCGGGAACCATAAAGACAGGCCGGTTGCGATCAGAAAAATGCCGATGACACACCATAAAAGCTGCTTTTTCCAACCCGGTTGCGCGATGTTTTTCCATAGACGGTTTGCAAAGACGGCGATGAGCGGTAGCAAAATGACAACCGGATAGCCAAACAAGAGTAGCAGTAGATCGGAGCTGTAGGAGCCAACTACGCCCATCCAGTTATGTTCGACGCTACCGGCAGATGTGCTGAAAGACGGGTCGCTCGCGGAATGGCTAGCCAGTGCCAAAACGAGGAAAATTGCCAATATAAACAGGCTGATAGATCCGATAAGCGCACCACTACGCAGCAGGCTCAGACGCATCATTTCCCGCCAGTTCGCTTGTTTAGCCTTGCTGGCCATTTGTAGCTCCCTGCATCGCCCCAGCCAGAAACGTGCATTAACTGTAACCCCTTTGCGCGAATCGGGGACTCTCCGTCAAGTTTCTTGATGAATTTTACCCGAATTTGCCTTTCAATAGACTGGCCTCAGGCCTATCTTGGTGCAAAGGATATGGTGAATTCAGATATGAGCGAAAATAACCAGCATAGTGATGTAATTATTTTGGGTGCCGGCATGATTGGCCTGACTCAGGCTTTGACACTAGCTGCTCATGGTTTGACCGTTGCGATTATTGATCGTGCGGATCCCGCTGACCTTATCAACCCCGGCAAGGATGAGCGGGTTTCTGCAATCAACAGCGCCAGTTGGAATATGTTCGATGCGATTGGTTTGGCAGACAAGCTAAAGCCCAATGGCTGTGCGATTGAGAAGATCCTGGTCAACGATGGCCTGAAACCGGGTACACTGGATTTTGTTCCTGGCGAAGACGAAGGCCCGATGGGCGTGATGGTGGAGAACGCTCTGCTACGGACATTATTGTTTGAAGCGGCGCAAGCTGAAGATGCGATAACTCTCTATATGCCCAATCAAGTGGTGTCCTCTGATCGGGGCGAGCACCGCGTCAATGTTACCTTGGATGATGGTCAAGAATTGATTGCGCCTTTGTTGATCGCGGCAGATGGTCGTGGCAGCCGAATGCGCGAAGAAGCAGGGATAATCATGGCGCACTGGCAATATGATCATAACGCAATTGTTTGCAAAATTGCGCATGAAAAACCACATGGAAATACGGCATATGAATTGTTTTTTCCGGCTGGACCGTTCGCACTTCTGCCAATGCTCGATGATGAGAATGGCAAACATCGGTCCGCCGTTGTCTGGACGGTATCGCGTAAAGACGGTCCGGCATTAGCCAACATAAACAAGCGCGCTTTTGTTGCGGAAATGACGAAACGTACCGGAGGGTTTCTGGGCGAGATTGAACTTTTAACTGATCGTCCGACCTATCCGCTGGGCTTTCACCATAGTTCGCATCTCACAGCGGATCGCATGATTTTGATCGGTGATGCCGGACATGGCATTCACCCAATTGCGGGGCAGGGGCTCAATCTTGGTCTACGAGATGTGGCAGCGTTGACCGAATGTCTGGTCGATGCCGCGCGCACGGGACTGGATTTGGCGGATGCGCAGGTCTTGGCTCGCTATGATCGCTGGCGGAGCCTGGATAACATGACTGTATCGGCGGCCACCGATATACTGACGCGGGTATTTGGGTTGCCCGGTGAGACTTCATCAGCGATCCGGCGATTTGGGATTGGACTGGTCCAGCGTATCCCGCCGCTAAAAGCGCAGTTTATGGCAGAAGCCAAAGGCGAGACCGGTGATCTGCCGAAATTGCTAATGGGTGAGATGGTTTAGCGCGGACCCTGACCATCATCGATTTTGACTACGGTACCGGTTACCGCATCAGAGGATGGTGATACCAGAAACAATAAAGTACTATCCATCTGCTCCGGCTGGGCAATTCGACCACGCGGGAATTGCTTGTAGAATTCGCCGGAGCGTTCGACCATTCCATCTGACATATCGGTTTGGAAAAGACCCGGTGCAATGCCGTTAACATTGATATGAAATCTTGACCATTCTACTGCCAATGCCTCGGTTACGCGAACGACGCCTGCCTTGGTAATCGAATAAAGCGCCGCGCCGTTACCGCCATAGTTGGTTGCGGCGATGGAGGCGATATTGACAATCCGTCCGGGAGATTTTTCGGCAATCAGAGGGCGTGCAAATTCGTTTGAAAGCGTAAAGACGCTTCGTAGATTGGTGTCCAGAACGTCATCAATCAGTTCTTGTGACATGCGCGTAGCGTGTTCGGCATCAACGATACCAGCGTTATTTACCAGAATATTGGGTTGCCCCAAAGCATCGGTCACGGATGGTATAATGGCTTTTAACTGCTCGGCATCCCGGACATCAAGGGCAAAAGCCTGAGCAACTCCGCCATCGGCTTCTATTTCACTAACCAGGGCATCCAACTTGTCTTTCCGCCGTGCTGTACACGCGACTTTGGCACCGCAAGCGGCGAGCACTTTTGCAAAGCGCAACCCCAGACCAGCGGAAGCGCCGGTCACAATCGCGGTTTGACCGCTCAGATCGACGGAAAAATTGGGTGTTGTCATATTCGGGCATCCTCCTGTTGAAGGACGAATGCCCGATATGTTCGATTCAACGCAAGCGCTTAATCAACCGCTGAGGTCATTCTCGCGAATAGGTACAATCTTGATTTCTACCCTGCGATTGGCTGCGCGCCCTTCTTCTGTGCTGTTGGTTGCAACCGGCTGACTCTCGCCAAAACCTTGCGTGGCAAGACGCGCACTTTGCACACCGCTGTTAGATAGGAAATTGGATACCGAGCTGGCCCTACGCTCTGATAGTGACTGGTTATAGGCATCGCTGCCGGTGCTGTCCGTATGCCCGAAAATATCGACATAACTTTTTTCATATTGGGAGAGCGTATTGGCGACACTGCCCAGTGTTTCCTGAAAATTGGGCTGGATTGCGCTGCTATCCACACCAAAGGTCACGTTGGACGGCATGTTTAGGATCAGGTTATCACCTTCACGCGTGACATCGATTCCGGTACCTGCGGTTTGTTCGCGGAGTTTCTTCTCCTGCTCATCCATGTAGTAGCCAATGCCCGCACCGGCGAGACCGCCCAAACCTGCACCAACGATCTTTGCTGTCCGGTCATTGCGACCGCCCAATATGTCACCAAGCAAATAGCCACCAACAACGCCGCCAATACCGCCAATAGCCGCTTTTGAAATGCGCTGATTGCCGGTCTCGGGATTGGTGACACAGGCACTGGTCATGGAAAGGGCGCTTAGTGAAAGCGCTGAAATCAGGATTTTATTCGTCCGCATATCAAATTTCCTCAAGGTTACTCTTTGAAAAATATAGTGATTTTCCGATAAGTCGATGTTTAACCACAATTTAGATGAACAAGAAATGACGGGACATTTGATATTTCGTAAAATCTATGGCTATAGAGCGGTTCGGGCTTTTCCGCTTTCAATTGGATAAAATGACACCCTTTCCCTGGTTTGATGTCGCAATCATAATTTTGCTGGTTCTGATAAACGGCGTTTTTGCCATGTCGGAACTCGCCATTGTGTCTGCGAAAAAGGCGAAACTGTCGGCAATGGCTGACGACGGCAGCCGCGGTGCGCGCATTGCGCTGCGGCTTGCGGCTAATCCCGGCAAATTTCTATCGACGGTGCAGATTGGCATCACTCTAATCGGAATTATTGCCGGTGCGTTTTCTGGGGCCAGCTTGGGCGGTCCTGTCGCAGAGCGTCTCGAGGCTTTGGGGATGAGCGCCGACTTATCGGTCAGTTTTGGATTTGCGCTGGTCATTGGATTGACCACCTATGCATCACTTGTTGTTGGTGAACTGGTTCCCAAGCAATTTGCGCTGCGCTCGGCGGAACGAATAGCAGTCACAATGGCGCCAGCTATGGACATGTTGGCGCGAATTGCCGCTCCATTGGTGTGGTTGCTCGATAGTACCAGCTCTCTGATTTTCCGGCTTCTGGGTATGAAGCGCGACAAGAAAAACCATGTGACGGCTGAAGAATTGCAAATGGTATTTGCCGAGGCCACAAGATCAGGCGTGATCGAGGAACATGAGCGTGCTGTGATTTCCGGCGTTGTTCGGATGGCTGATCGTCCGGTTCGTGAAGTGATGACCCCGCGGACTGAGGTTGACTGGATCGACGTGTCGGCATCAACCGAAGATATTCATAAGATGCTGGTCGCATCCCCTCATAGCCGCATTCCTGTGGCACAAGATTCTGTGGACGATATATTGGGCGTGGTACAGGTGCGGGATCTAGTCATTGCGCAGTTTGGCGGTGAAGAAATTGATTTAAGGGCGCTCTTGCGACCACTGGAAAAAGTGCCGGACCAACTGGATGCGCTTGATGCATTGGAAATATTGCGTGAGGCTGAAGTGGCCATGGTTTTGGTTCATGACGAGTATGGCCATTTTGAGGGGATTGTCACACCCAATGATCTGTTGAGTTCCATTGCTGGTGAATTTGTTTCGGATCAGGATGAAAAAACCCCGCGGAGCCTTGTAGAGCGTGCCGATGGAAGCTTGCTGGTTTCAGGCGCCATGGCGATAGACGCTCTGGCCGAACGGTTGGAAATCAAACTACCGGATGATCGCGATTATGCGACGGTAGCGGGACATGCCTTGGAACAATTTAGAAGGCTGCCCGATGAAGGCGCGCAGTTCGAAGATCAAGGATGGGAATTTGAAGTCATCGATATGGATGGCCGGAAGATTGATAAACTGATCGTTCGGCGCAAAGCAGCGGCGGTCGAAGAAAACGGCTAGCTACAGCTTGCCGTATTTCTTTTCAAAACCAGCAATGTCATCCTTGGCGAGAAACTTCGCCTGATCAATCCAGGAATCGCGAGTGATCCGGCCACTAAACGTCTCCAGATACTGATCCATCTCGGCAATATCGGCTGCTTTCCAGGCTGCGATTTGATCAAACCTTGTCACACCTAATTTGTTAAGAAGACCGTTCAATTTTGGTCCAACACCTTTGATTAAGCGAAGATTATCGGGTTCACCGACGGCGGCTGCAATTTTTGGCTTGCCTGGAGGCGGCGGCGTTTTGGTTTCTTCCACAACCGGTTTTTTGCGTGGGCGCGGTGCCGGTTTGGGGGCTGGTGTTGGCGCTGCTTCAACTGTTTTTGTGGCGGCAACTGTCGCAGCTGTCGCAGCGACGGCAGGCTTAGCTGCCGGAGTTGGTTCTGCTGGCACCGGAGCGGGTTCTCGTTCCGATGGCACGACCACTTCATCCGCTTTTTCAAGCAATCCATCATCGGCATCAAATTGTTCCGCTTCACTGGCTTCGCGGCCGGTACCGGCCCAGACCCAAAAGGCGGTCGCGATCCCAATCGCCAGAGCAATCAGGAAAAATAGCCAATTTTCGGAAATCAGCGTGATCATTTTTTCAAACCCCTTTGTTCGGTTCGGTGGGCAAATAAAATCCCACGTCCGATCTAAAACCTAAAATTCTTCGCTGCCACGACCCCAAATGAACCAGCCAATTGCGAGGCCGATAGCAAAGGTTAACAGCAGGAAGAACAGAAATTCCAATATAAGCGGCATGATCTACCCTCCCTGTGGCGCAGTTGCACCACTATTTGTTTGAACCTTGAACTCGATCCGCCGGTTTTGGGCGTCAATATCGACGCCAGCACCCTCTGCTAACGGTTGTTCACTGCCGTAACCGGTGGCTGTGATTAGGTCTTCTGCAATTCCGCGATCAATCAAGCCTTGCCGAACCCGATCTGCGCGTTCCTGGGACATGGTTTTGTTCACACTGGCATCACCATTATTGTCGGTATGCCCGCCCACTGCGACGGTCAGTCCATCGCAGGATTTCAGTACCCCAGCAACTTCGTTTAATATCTTGTTGGAAACCGGTGAAACATAAGCGCTTCCAGACCGAAAAGTGATCTTTTTGGCCTCCGTGATTTGATCAACATCGTCCTGGCACTTGGTGATTTTTTCCTGAGTTACTGGATCTAGGGCTGACGACCCATCGGCAGAACTTCCTTCGGAGGTCTCCGCGGGTTGTTTTCCTTGCCACTTGGCTGCAGAGACACCTGGTATCGACATAACTGTTTGTAATGCTGCTTGTTTGGTGTCGTCATCAACATCACCATCCAAAATTGCGCTGCGCGACAGTGGATCACGCGAGAAAGTTACTTTCACACCGTCCATACCCTGAGCCGTCAATTCGGTTTGTGCCTTGCTTTCCAATTTCGCGACCAATCCATCGGATGTCGTGAAATGACCAACAATTGCGAGCAAAGCCGTCGCAGCTGCGCCGGTCAGTAACTTGGCCCCCACTTTCATAAACTCACCCTCTTATCATTTTCAAAAAACTTCATTGCAGCCATCGACCAAAATGAAGTAATTTCGCCAGTGAGTCCAGTTTTACACGGTGCAATATTTGAAACATTATGATCAAAAAGGGTGGATTCTGTCCCCATGTGGGACAAATGCTTAGCAGATATGGTTAATTTCATTAACCTGTAACGGTTAACTCCTCGTTTGACTTGCAGCCAGGTCATTCAGTTTGCGAAACTCCTGGCGCCAGTAGTCACCGCCGCCATCAGATAACGTATTTATATTTTGAAAGTTGTATTCGCCAAGATATTTGTCACCGCGAAGTTTCTGACCAAAGGCCGCGACGGCGACGGCAAATGCCATGTCGCCCCTTGGTGCGGTTGCCTTGGATAGTTTAGTGGCAGATATTTGACGACTGATCAGGCGTGATTTTGACCCGTTGGGCAATTTATAGCGTAGTTTTACATTTGCTATTTCACCATTAAAATCGGGCTGCCAGTCGACTACGCGGTTAGCGGGATAGCGCCTTTCGGGCAGCCAGCCTTTGGCGTTGGCAGGCATGATTTCATATAGCGCCGTGACCTGATGTCCGGCTCCGATATCGCCCGCATCAATCTTGTCATTGTCAAAATCCTCTTCCGCCAGAAGCCGGTTTTCATAACCGATCAAGCGATATTCTTTTACATGTGCTGGGTTAAACTCGATCTGGATTTTGACATCTTTGGCGATGGTGAAAAGGGTTGAACTCAATTCATCCCCAAGCACTTTTTTTGCCTCCATCGCGCTGTCTATATAGGCGTAGTTTCCATTCCCAACATTGGCGATACCTTCCATTAACTCGTCACGAATATTGCCTCTGCCATAGCCAAGCATAGTCAGGTTGACGCCGGATTCGCGTTCCTTTGCAACATATTTCTTTAGCGCGTTCGTAGAGGAAGTGCCGACGTTGAAATCACCGTCGGTTGCCATAATGATCCGGTTGATTCCGCCCTTTAGGAAGTTCTTCCTGGCGGTTGAATATGCGAGCTTCAGAGCATCTCCGCCAGCGGTTGAACCGCTAGCGTAAAGACAATCAACGGCCTCTTTCACATGTTCCTTGTTTGAGGTTGGCGCCAGCAGCAAGCCCACGGTTCCGGAATAAACAACGATGGACACGCGGTCATCGCTGCGCAGTTCGTTGGTCAATGCCGTCAGCGTCGATTTCACCAGTGGCAATTTTTCCCGACTACCCATCGAGCCCGATACGTCGACCAAGAAAACCAGATTGGCACGCGGCCGTTCGCTGCGATCAACGTCATAGCCACGCAAACCGATACGCAGAAGCCTGCTGGCTTGGTTCCAGGGTGTCGTGGACATATCGGTGGTGACACTGAATGGTGTTTGACGGCTGGTTGGTCGCGGATAATCATAGCGGAAATAGTTGATCATTTCCTCCGTCCGGACCGCTGCTTCAGGTGGCAACCGACCTTCGTTTAGAAACCGCCGGACATTGGAATAGCTGCCGGTGTCAACATCCACGGCAAAGGTAGAAACCGGTTCACTGGCTACCCGCTTGATGCTGGCCACTTCTTTGCCATCATATTGCTCGCGGTCGCGAGGCCGCGGGATGGGGCGAGGATAAGGGCTTGGAGCAATGCGTTTCGAACCTTTTTTGTTAGCAATTCCCCCTACCACTGAAACAGGAGAAGAATGCTGTACTGGCGACTGCACGCGCTGTCCCGTGACGACCACGACATTGCCATCAGCTGCTGATTGTCGAGCAGACGGTGGCGGTGGTGGAGGCGGGGGAGGAGGTGGAGCACCGACCGTTCCTTTCAACGCGCCCACGCGCCTGTTTGCATAGCCTCGATCTTCATTAACCCGTGAAAAAATACTGCAATTCACCGGATGAGGTTTGGGGACTGGTCGGACAATAGACCGCGCATCCAGAGCTGGTGTGGTGGAAGTGGCAGTTAGACCGGCAATCGCAAGGCCGCTTAAAAATTTACCGAAAAAGCCGACATGCCGCATATCTTCACTCCCATTTTTCAGACCCTCAGCCAAAAGCTGCCAGAATGAGCATGACTGGAAAATGAACGGATGATATGTTGTTACATGTAGCTACGGGAATTGTCTGGAGAAATTCGGATTACCAGAAGCGACTGCCGGCGATCCCCTTAAACGGGCCGGCGACATGAGAAGTAATCCACCCGCCGTAAAACCCACCGGGCTGTGGTGTAACAGGTTCGCCGCCCATAGAACATTGATCGAACGGGGCCGCATAAAAGGCGATATGATTCTTGATTGCTGCGAAAGCCGGTGTTGGAGCAGCGTAACCCCAGGCAATATCGCTTAACCGTTCGTCATCCACGACAGCATCAAAATAATGCGCTTGTCCTTTCCACTCACAGAGAGATCTGTGCGGATTAACCCGAAGAAGCGAGAGATTTACATCCCTGGGCGGGATGTAATAGGTCGGTGGATGACTTGTTTCCAACGTTCGGATTGCATTTCGGGTTTCAGCTATAATTTTGCCGCGATGGGCTATCCTGCACTGTAAGTCTGTGGGTTCAGCAATGGCTGGGCGCGGGTAATCCCACACGCTTTCTTGCCCGGGGCTTAGTGGTTGGGGTCTGACGTTCATTTCAACACCGGCCTGTTGACCAATTTTTGCAGATAGGGTCTGAATCGCAGAAATTGAAGGTACATCCTTTCAAGCGCCTTCAGGATCATTTGGTTGCGGGCTAGCAATCCCATTGGCCGCAGGAGCGGGATATGTCGCCACATGACTGCAAATGCAGCTGCTCCGGAAACTATTTGTCCTTCTTCCTCGGCATGAAAACGTGTCAGCAGCAATTGTCTGTCGACGGGGCAAACAGCTCGCGAATTTGCCAAATCAATGAAACGGATAGACCCTCGCCAATCTAGCCGCTTCATCAAGTTTATTTCTCGAAGACACAGGGCGCAATGCCCATCAAACCATACTGAAACTTGATACATAAGTTAATTATGCAACAGATTCTGTTGTGATGAAGCCTGTCTTTAATCCCGTAGTCTGGAATTAAACTTGTTTGCGCATGCGTTTCGCGCGGCTGGCCGGGCTGGGGTGCGTTGAGAGCCAATCTGGTCCGCCGCTGCCTTCACTCATAGCCGCAAGCTTATCGAGTGCCGTCACACAGGCCTCGGGTTCATATTTTTTCTGTTTCATGAAGGCCATCGCATAGTCGTCGGCCTCTTTCTCATGCTTTTGGCTATGCTGAGCGGAAATCACATTTCCAAATAATTTGCCCAACTGAGATCGGGAGATGCGCGCGACTGAACCGCCTGCTGCATCAGCTACACCAAATGCGGCTTCTTTTTGAAGAGCTCCTTGCATACGCCGCTTTGTATGACCTTCTTTTACATGGCCAATTTCATGTCCGATCACATAGCGAATTTCATCATCGGTAAATTTATCCATCAGACCGGCAAAAACCCGGATTGTGCCGTTGGCCATTGCGAAAGCATTCACATCTTTAACCAGATAGGCCTTGATATCGAGATCGAGACCATCATGATTCTGAAGGCCACGCGACAAATTCGCAATGCGCTTACCATACGGATTTTTCGCGCCCGCGACCGGATTGCGGCGATCCATATCGACTGACATCTGATCGAAATATGTTTTCATATCCTCGTCAGAATAGGATGTTGCTTTAGCCACTTTACCAGCAGCACCGAGGGCCTTCTTAATGTTAAACTGCGCGTGGAGCGGAGCCGTTGCGCTGACACCACCGGCTAGCGCGGCCACAACCATGATCTGGCGCCGCGTCAAATAAATGTCTTCATTGTCTTTCATGTTCCGACCCTTCATCTCAATTACTATCCTCGGCACTAATATTCGCAAAATATTTGATATATGACAAGCAGTTGATTGATTGGGTCAGTTTCTTACACCAAGTTCCAATGGATTGACTTATTATCCTGAACCAGAATATCCGGCAGATATGAAATTTCTATTTTCTGCTTTGAGCTTGGCGTCTGCTTTTTTCCTCCTGACGTCTCCAGCCGTCGCCAATGAACCCAAACAATCCGAAATTTTACGAGAAGCAAATCTGGCTCTAACCACAGGCCAGTTCGTAAAAGCAACACAGCTATATTATGCTGCACGCGAACAACTGATCTCAAAGGGTGGCAACGAGTTTTCGGATGAGGAGGTTTATCAGCTCATAGAGATAAATCGTTCCATCGCTAATGCGATGGCAGGAGGGGAATTTGGCGATCCATGTAAGCCGCTTGCTCGGGCCAATGAAAATATGGTCGCCTTGATCATTAGGGGAAAGACCGAGCGGCGTCCCCCATTTGAGTTAGAACTATCCTTGGTTTCTCGACAGATACAGCAGGCAATTGTCAAGTTTTCGTGCAGTGAGAAAATTGCCGATAGACCCGATCCGAAAGTAGCTGGCATCTATTATCTGCGCGGGGTTATGGAGACGGCTTCTGGTTTGAAATTGGATAAAAATGGTCGCTACGAATGGTATCTTGCGGTGGGCTCACTTGATCTGGTCAGCAAGGGCGTTTGGCACCGGCAAGCGGATCATATCCAATTGATTTCGGATCAGGAGAAGAAAGAACCGAAAATTATAATCGCCACAAAGCAAACGCCATTTGCACCGCGTATCGTAAAACCGGATGAATATGCCAACCTTCCGGATAATCCAAATTATGCCATTATTTTTGAAAGTGACGAACCGGATTCATACCCGCCACGCGCCTATGCTTTATTTGGTTATGCAGATGGGCGAGAGAAAATGGTTGGTTCGGTTGGTTACGGTCGTCTGGACCTGGAACTGGATGGACAGGACCTTCCAACCTCAGTCCGTTTGCTGTTTTCCATTCAGGAGCAAATAATTGAAGTGAAAACTGATATCGTTCCAACGATAGGCTTTGCAGATGAGATGGTGGTGCGGCGACCAGATATCAGGGAACTTGGTGTCACGACGATGGTGCTCAAGGTGGATGGCGATACCCTGAAATCAAACGATTTTGGGGGAAAAGGTGCCTATGTGAAGGCTAAGCCAAAGCCCTAGCGCGCACCGCCTTCGCGTTCCACCTCGCGCCAGCCAATATCGCGGCGACAAAACCCGCCTTCAAAAATGATTTTGTCAACGGCCTCATAGGCTCTTGCTTGGGCTTCGGTCGTGTTGTCACCCAATGCGGTCACATTGAGAACCCGACCGCCGTTGGCAACCAGTTTTCCATCCACCACTGCTGTGCCAGCATGAAATATTTTCGCACCAGCTTTTTCTGCCTCTCGCATGTTGGATATTTTCCCCCCTTTTTCGGGCGTGCCGGGATAGCCTTCTGCCGCCATCACCACTGTGAGGGCAGTTCTTCCGTCAAAAGTGGGGGTGCTGGTTTGCGCCAAATCACGCTTGGCCGTTGCCATCATTAACTTGGCGAGATCATTTTCCAGGCGCATCATCAGTACCTGACATTCTGGATCGCCGAAACGGGCGTTATATTCAATCAACTGTGGACCGGTGTCGGTCAGCATCAGACCAGCAAATAAGACGCCACTATAGGGCATGCCCTCCGCAGCAAGTGTATGGACGGTCGGTTTTATGATCTCTTCCATCACGCGTTTTTGCTGCTTTGAGTTGAGTACCGGAGCAGGGCTGTAGGCGCCCATGCCGCCGGTATTCAGTCCAACATCGCCTTCACCGACGCGTTTATGATCCTGTGCCGTCCCAAAAGGGACAACATTGACGCCATCGGTAATTGCAAAAAAGCTAGCCTCCTCTCCTTCGAGGAATTCTTCAATAACTACTTCCGCTCCGGCATCGCCAAAGCTACCGTCGAACATGTCGGCAATGGCACGGGTTGCCTGATCTTTGGTTTCAGCAATGATAACCCCTTTGCCGGCAGCAAGGCCATCTGCCTTGATCACAACGGGAATGGAAAAATCATCAAGCGCAGCCAAGGCATCGTCGGCATTCGTTGTTCGGACGTAGCCGGCTGTCGGAATATTGGCGCGTTTGCAGAGATCTTTGGTAAAGCCTTTCGACCCTTCCAGTTGCGCGGCATCCTTATTGGGGCCGAATACCAAAATATCGGCTTCGCGCAGGCTGTCCCCCAAACCATCCACCAACGGTGCTTCCGGTCCTACAACGACCAGATCAATACGTTTACGCTGACAAAAAGCGATGACCGCATCATGATCCGATGCGTTCAAATCCACCAGATCGGCTTCATGTGCAATTCCGGGATTCCCCGGCGCTGCATAGAATTTCTCAACAGAAGACGATTGCGCGAGCTTCCAAGCCAAGGCATGTTCACGGCCACCAGAGCCAATGAGCAGGATATTCATGAGCGATTCTCTTTCTTTAGACGCAAAACTGTTAGCCGAGAGTGGCGAGGGTGACAACGCCGCGCCGCTGTCTGTTTCGGAAATTTCCGGTGCACTCAAACGCGTGGTCGAGGATCGTTTTGGCTATGTGCGGGTAAAGGGCGAGATATCTGGTTATAAACGTGCGGCTTCCGGGCATGTCTATCTAAAGCTAAAGGACGACAAGGCCGTTCTGGACGGCGTGATGTGGAAGGGCAATGCAGGGCGGCTGCCATTCCAACCGGAAGATGGTATTGAAGTCGTGGTTTCGGGCAAGTTGACCACCTATCCCGGACGTTCCAACTATCAGGTCGTAATCGACAAGATGGAGCTGGCGGGCGAGGGCGCGTTGATGGCATTGTTTGAGAAGCTCAAAGCCAAATTGGCCGGCGAAGGACTGTTCGATTCTGATCGAAAGCGCGAAATACCGTTCTTGCCGAAAACAATCGCGGTGATCACATCCCCAACCGGGGCAGTGATTCGGGATATTTTGCATCGGTTGGCGGATCGATGCCCAAGTCATGTGATTGTTTGGCCCGTATTGGTTCAGGGGGAGGGTGCAGCCAAACAGATTGCTGCTGCGATTAATGGTTTCTCGGCTCTGGAGGAAGGTGGTTCGGTTGAACGGCCTGACCTTCTTATAGTTGCGCGTGGAGGAGGTTCCATTGAAGACCTGTGGAGCTTCAACGAAGAGGAAGTGGTTAGGGCTGTTGCCAATTGCTCTATTCCGACAATCTCTGCCGTGGGCCATGAAACCGATACGACACTTTGCGACTATGCTGCCGATTTGCGAGCACCAACACCAACTGCGGCTGCGGAAATGGCTGTGCCGGTGCGGGCTGAGTGGTTGGCGACGCTTGCCGAATCGAAAGCACGAATGCAGCGCAGCGTAGGGCGTGGTTTATCGCAAGCACAGGAACGGTTAACCGCTCAGCAGCGATTAATGCCTGCGCTGGCCGATTTACTGCGACCGCATCAGCAACGGATTGACGAGGTTGCTGAGCGAATGAAATATGGTCTGAGTCAAAATATCAGCAACGCTCGCAGCCGGTTTGATAAGAGCGATGGTGCATTGAAACCCGCAATGTTGTCGGGACGCCTGGATCGGGCAAAAGAGCGACTTAATCGCTTTGAAATGCCAGCATCGATGATCCAGCGCCCTCTGGATGAAGCGAAGCAGCGGCTGGATGCGATTTGGCGCGTTGCTCAACAAGTGTCACCGGATGGACCCTTGAAGAGAGGCTATGCGAGGGTTTCCGGATCTGATGGCGACCATATTGGCAGCAGAGCAGGTGCGAAAACGGCAGGTGCGATAAATCTGCATTTCCATGATGGAGATGTGGGGGCGCAGGTGGTCGACGGAGATGTTTCAGTATCGACGAAATCGCCATCCAAGCCCCAAGTTAAGCCAAAGCGAGTCAAAAAAGCGGCGGATGACAGGCAAGCGGATTTGTTCTAATCGCCTGCTTTCGATAAGATGCTGGCGAAACAAGCGCTTGTAAATCGCGGGTAAATCAACAGGGAGCTATGGTCTAAACCATGTTAATGTCCAATCGCAACAAAGCGGCTAAGCTGCACTATATGCCCAACGGTTTCCGACCATTATCGGGTGGAGACCATGTGATTTGTGCCGTTTCCGGTGAACAAATCCCGCTCGAGGAGCTGCGCTATTGGAGCGTCGAAAAGCAAGAACCTTATGCAACTGCGCAGATTTCGGCCAAGGCGCATGCAGGTGATGTAGAGTGATGCGGGCCAAAAAACTGTTGGCCGCAACGCTTATCGGCTCTCTTATTGTTCCCGCAGGAATTGTTTGGGCTGAGACTTCCGATTCTTCAGCGGAAGAGTCTGCGTTTAGGCAAGCAACCAAATTCGGCTTTTCTGGTGAAGCTATTCAAGGCGGGGTGATAGTCGGGGATGCACCGACTGGTACGCGTAGCTTGGTGTTTGATGGCAATCCGGTGCCGATGGATGCAGACGGCAAGTTTATCGTCGCATTTAATCGCGATGCTGGGCAAGCGGCTACGTTGGTCGCCACATTAGAAAATGGCCAGACAGTCCGGCAATTTTTTAACATCGCTCCGCGCAAGTGGAAAATCCAGCATGTCGCGTTAAATCGCAAAAAGCGAACCGCCAGCGCAGCCTATAAAAAGCGCCGCGCACCGGAGCTGGCTCAGATAAACGCCGCTCGCCGTGTGCAAAGCGATAGCAAAGGCTGGCGACAGGATTTTGTCTGGCCTGTAAAGGGGCGTATTTCTGGCATGTTTGGTCACCAACGCATCTACAATGGCTCTCCCGGTGGCTATCATACCGGTATTGATATAGCCGCACCTACCGGCACTTTTTTTGTAGCACCGGCCGATGGCGTCATAACATTGTCAGCAGCAACGCCTTTTTCGCTGGAAGGCAATTTGATCATGATCGATCACGGCATGGGTTTGAACAGCGCATTTTTGCACAGTTCAAAGATTCTGGTGAAAAACGGTCAAAAAGTGAAGCGCGGTGAGCCTATTGGTAAAGTTGGCGCCACGGGCAGCGCCACGGGTCCGCATCTTCATTGGTCCATGAAATGGAACAAAGCGCGGATCGATCCGATTCTTTTGACAGGGCCCATGAGCTAGTTGCTGGCTTGCTTACCTAACTATCCGCTTTACCTTAAAGGCGCGACCGTTGTTTACTTTCGCCATAAAGCTCCCGAGAGCAGCGCGCTTAATGACTATTGACTGGCCTTCTCGCGGTCTCCGCATGGTGCGTACCTCTGTTTGCTGCCATGTAGCGCCATCTTCCAATGTGAAGATCAATTTCCCACTACGCAGTTTTTGAATTGAAGTAATGGTCGCTTCGATTTGCTCGATACCGGTACCTTCATCACTACCACCCTCAAACAGTTTGATTCTTGGCAGGGAAAGGCCAAAAAAACCGCGACGAGCCTTTTTAACCTGTTCACGATCGGCAATAACGACCTGTTTACTGGCCTGTGCTGTATCCAAAGCCGCCACTTTTTCATCATAGCAAACCAGTCGTTGCTGTGGATCAGTTATATTTTTGCAAGCCACCAAGTCAGTGTAAATTGCGGGCGGTTTAGCTAATTGATCTTCTTTGTTATCTGCCGCATGGGCCATCGGCGCCATCGAGAAACAACCAATTCCTATACAGGCAACAGCAATATGTTTCTTGTTTAAGACCGAATTCGTGGCCAATAGTCGCTTATTCATAATGGGCTCCAGCGTATCCAAGTGCCAATATTCCAAAAAATCAATAAAAGATCGTCTGACGCCGGTGTTAGCAGATCAGAAACGTCGAGCAACCGCGGTGTTGGCACTGTGACAAAATAGTTACATTATATACAAAAACCGCCACTTTGCCTGAACAGAAGCTTTACAGGCAAGCGCTCTTGTTGCATCTGCCCTCCAACTCGGTGGAAGATTCTGCGCGTTTGGGGCGTGCGATGTATCCGCCGATCAACAACCGGGGATAGGTCAATGGTGGCCATTCTCTCCAGAATAAGGGACTGGATTACATGAGAAAATTTTCAAGCCTTAAGGCGTCCACTGCACCGATGGTGCTTGGTCTCGCCATGGTTTCAACACCTGCTTTTGCGCAAGATCAAGACGCAGATTCAGCTAGCGAAGATATCATCGTCGTTACAGGGTCTTTGATTGCTGATCCAAATCTTGAGCGGTCTTCACCTGTTATCGCAACCAACGCTGAAGAGATTGGGCTTAAGATATCGACAAATGCTGAAGAGCTGATTCGGGATATTCCTGGGCTCGTTACGGGTATTGGTTCGAACACCAATAACGGTAACAACGGTACAGCAACAATCGACTTGAGAGCGTTGGGTTCAAATCGTAACCTTGGTTTGCTTGATGGTTCTCGCGTGGTTCCGAACGATCTCGCTGGTCAGTTCGACTTGAACAATGTTCCATTGGCGTTGATTGAACGTGTTGACGTTCTAACCGGTGGTGCTTCAACAACTTACGGTGCAGACGCTATTGCCGGTGTTGTGAACTTTATTACTAAGAAAGACTTTTCTGGTTTTGAAGTTGAAGCATCTCAACAACTGACTGAGCAGGGTGACGGAAACATCTTCCGCATTGATGCTACTGTTGGTGCTAACTTCGACGATGGTCGTGGTAACGTTGTCTTGAGCTTGGGTTACCAAGATCGTGACGCTGTGTTCCAAGGCGATCGCAGCTTCTCAGAGTTTAACATTGGTTCGTTTAACAATCAGCCCGGTGGCTCAACCACAACGGTTCCATCAGCATTCTCTTTTGCATGTGCTGGCTTGAACCCTTGTCCACAAGACGCAACCAACTTTTCTGGGAACAAGCAGGTTAACCCTGCTTCTGGTGATTTGAACCCTTCCATTAACTTGTTCAACTTCAACCCGTTCAACCTGTTCCAAACGCCATTTGAGCGCTTTAACATTTATGCTGCAGGTAATTATGAGATTTCCGACGCAGTTGAAGTTTATACGCGTGGCTTGTTCTCCAAGAACAACGTGAGCACCATTATTGCTCCATCTGGTTCTTTTGGTTCGAACCAGACGATTAATATCAACAACCCGTTTATTCCGGTACCATTGCGGAATTCCTTCTGTGCAAACAATGATTTCGATCCAAACACAGCTGGCATTCAAACACTCGACGCAGCTACTTGTTTGGCGGCTGCAACCGATCCTAATGGCCCAACCCTTGCTGACGGTAGTGCCAACCCCAACTATCAAACGTTCCAGACGAACCTTCGTCGTCGTTTTGTTGAAGTTGGTCCACGTCTAGGTGACTACTCTTCAACCTTGTTCGATTATAAGATCGGCTTCCGTGGTGGTATCACTGACTCAATCGACTGGGACATCACCGGCTCATACGGTGAGAGCTCACGTATTTTGACACAAGACAACTATGTGTTGAACTCACGCTTGGGCGACGTTCTTCAGACCGTTGATGGTACGACCTGCGTAAATGCATCAGCTGCAAACTGTGTTCCAGCAAATGTCTTTGGTAATGCCGGGGATGTTTCTGAAGGCGCTGCTAGCTATATTCGTGGTCGTAGTACTACGGAACGACGTGCTTCGCTCGCTCAGGTTCGTGGTGTTGTAAGCGGTGATGCAGGTTTTGCTGCACCATGGGCTGCAGAAAACGTGCGGTTTGCTGTAGGTGGTGAATATCGCAACAATACTGGTTTCCAACAAGCTGACTCACTCGCCGAAACACCGGGTGAACTTGGTGGCGCTGGTGGTGCGGCTGTGCCAATCCGTGGCGCTTATGACGTTTATGAAGCGTTTGGTGAACTTGTCATTCCAGTTGTTCAGGACAAACCATTTTTTGAAGACCTGACAATTGAAGGTGGCATTCGTTACTCTGATTACACGATCGAAACGCCAACCAACCAAGGTTACAGCACAACGACATGGAAAATCGGTGGTAGCTGGACCCCAACACCAGGTTTGAAAATTCGTGGTGGTTTCAATCGCGCGGTACGCGCACCAAATATTGGTGAGCTATTTACGCCGGTTGCGACGGTTCTTACCAACCTTTTGACTGAACCATGTCAGGGCATAGCGCCAAACGCTGATCCAAATCTGGCAGCAGTATGTTTGGCACAGGGTGCTCCGGCGTTCACCATCGGTAACATCCCGGCACCAGTATCTGGTCAGGTTAACATCACCACCGGTGGTAACGTTAATCTTCAGCCAGAAACTGCTGATACTTACACTGTAGGTTTCGTGTTCCAGCCGGAATTCATCCCTGGTTTCTCAATGACGGTGGATTACTATAACATCTCAATCACTGACGCGATTACGGTGGCGACACCAGGTGATTTGATTGCTGCATGTTTTGGTAACATCACTGCTGCATCCGCAACGGATCCAGCGTGTACCCAAATTGGCCGTAACCCATCTGATGGTGGTTTGAGTGGTGACCCAGCTGTTACTCCTGGTTTGTTTGGCGCCCTGTCAAACCTTGGTACTCTGGAAACAGATGGTGTTGATTTCTCTCTCAGCTACCAACGGGATATCGGTTTTGCCGAACTTTCGTTGGGTCTGCAAGGAAACTGGACAAATTCAACAAAATTCCAGGCTACACCGACTTCAGTCAATCGTGAGTGCGTAGGTTTCTACAGTGTGAACTGTAGTGCTTTCAGCGGTGCTATTCAGCCTGAGTGGTCATTCGCACAACGTACAACGTTGAGCTTTGATGATGTCGATGTTTCGCTACTGTGGCGCTACATTGATGGCGTTCAGTATGAACCGCTTCAGCAGTTGACTGACCAGGCTGCGGCTTTGGCATCGAACCTTGATGCAACCGGCGCGTTGCTTCCAGTTGCTGCTCAGGGCTGTCCTGACTTTGATGGTGCTGACCCAGGTGGATGTATTGTTGATCCAGCTTTCCGTAGCATCGGATCTGCTCACTACTTCGATCTGAGCGCTCGCTGGCAGGTAATGGATAACCTGCAGGTTACGTTCCTGGTTCAGAACCTGTTCGACAAATCGCCACCACTTGTGGGCGCGGATGTTGGTACTACCACTTTCAACAACGGTAATACCTACTCCTCAACCTATGATGCGCTTGGCCGTCGTTATGGTCTCTCAGCAAAAGTTACTTTCTAAGCTGAAACTCACATAGAGAATTAGAAAGGCGGGCTCTCGGGCCCGCCTTTTTTTATGTTTCCATGGGAGGATATGAAAAGTGTAGTGAAGCCAATAACGGCTCAGATAAGCGGTGAATTCAGTTCGGGCGAAATTTTCATTTTCCCGCTCATGACTTTCGCCCACTCATAGACTTTTTCTATTTCGTCTGCGTGCAAGGATGCAGCGTTTGTATGTTCCTCCCGTCGAGAAACTTCGTCGAATTGCATGTCAAGTTTTGAGTGTTTGTTAAAAGCGGGCCCATCAACAATTTGTTGAATTTTTGCCTCATTGATATCGAGTTCGAACAGGCGAGACATTTCCGTCATAGTTCCGAGTTTGTTTGCCAACAGTGAAGCGCTATCTAGCGACCGTACACGTTCAGGACCAAATTTCGCTAAAACCGCAGAAAATACAGCATGCTGCGCCAGCCAACCTATCGCGGCTACTTGCAAATCAGTTAACATCAACATGTCATCCGTATTCATGCCAAATGGAGCGATCATCTGATCCTTCATCTGACCAATGAAAAGTTCACGAACCCACATTCGGCCCCATAACCCTTTTTTTGCTATGGACCCTAAAAAGGTCTTCAATGGAGCATAAAGCAATATTGCCTTGGCATCAGGGCGCATTGCTAGCATTGCCAGCGCCAATGGGTTTACGATGTTGGACGGTTTTACGATAACAGATTCACCATCGGCGAAAGGGCGTGCCAAAAGCGCCATTGACTGATCGAGTCGTTCAGCGACATCGCGAGGATTAGCACCTCGACGTTTCCATCCGACCAGATCATTGAGTATCACTGGTTCCTTAAAACCCATTGAGACTCCCTCTATGTCGGCGGCGCGAGCTAGCATTGTTGAACAACAATAGGCCGAATGAAAAATGAAGTGAATATTTCCTTTGGGCGGTTTTGCGGCGATGACATCTCTTCTATCATACGCAAAAACTGGAAGATTTTCCGGGAAAATTTTGTCCGTTAAGAAAGTTGAAGCGCGATGAAGTTCTCTGTCCACGGGAATAAACCGGAATGCATCATTTTTTTCATCATATCGATGAGCGAGATAGTCGCCGTTTGCCAGTATTTGATGGAGTGATGGAGTTTTTATTGTTTTGTGCATTTGCAGTCTTTTTCCTGAGATAGATGCATTCGTGGGTTTATAATCTAAGCAGAAACTCATTTCCATAAGTTTCAAAAAGGGGCACGAAAGACAGATATTTCTCTATCGTTTGCATAACAGTAAAAATGATGTAAAACTTACAAAAATCAGGAGTTAGTAATGAATATAAAATCCCTTTTCCCACTGCTTCTTGTCGCAGTCAGCCCGCAAGCAGTTTTGGCAAACAGCCAGAACGAGCAATCGGAAGATCAGCTAGCAGAAGTTTCGAAAGAAGTTGACCCGGAAAATCGGGTAAGATGCAAGCGTTTGCAAGTGACTGGTTCTCTGCTTAAAAGTCGCAAAATATGTAAAACAGTGGGTGAGTGGAGAAACATAAACAGGCAAGGGAATCGTGCAGCTCGCACGATTGTTGATCATGCTAATCAAGGGAGTACGAGCGGCAGATAACGTTTGAAAATGTTATCAGTCGACGTGCATCTCCAACGCACCATCGCCTTCGTCAATCTTCACCAACGATCCATCCGGAATGTCACCGCGCAATATCATGTCGGCTAGCGGATCCTGAAGATATTTTTGAATCGCACGTTTTAACGGACGTGCACCATAGACAGGATCGTAACCAACGCGTCCCAACCAACGTTGGGCGGCATCGGTGAGATCTAGCTCGATCTTGCGATCCTTGAGTAGCTTTTGCACGCGTTTGACCTGGATTTCCACAATGGGCGCCATATGCTCTTCTGCCAAACGGTGGAATAGGATGATTTCATCTAGCCTATTCAAGAATTCAGGGCGGAAATGGCCGCGCACGACATCCATGACTTGCGGTTCGACATCTTTCACTTTCTGCCCATCTTCAAGGTTCGCCATGAACTGACTGCCGAGATTGGAGGTGAGTATGATGAGTGTGTTGGAGAAGTCGACCTTGCGACCTTGTCCATCGGTTAACTGCCCGTCGTCGAGAACTTGCAGCAAGACATTGAATACATCGCTATGTGCTTTTTCAACTTCGTCGAACAGGATGACCTGATACGGTCGGCGCCGAACGGCCTCGGTCAGGACACCGCCTTCTTCATAGCCAACATAGCCAGGAGGCGCGCCGATCAGGCGGGCCACGCTATGTTTTTCCATAAATTCCGACATGTCTATCCGCACCATCGCTTGATCATCATCAAACAAGAAGCCGGCTAAAGCTTTTGTCAGTTCTGTTTTTCCAACACCTGTGGGGCCAAGGAAAAGGAAGCTGCCTAGCGGACGGTTCGGATCTTGCAAGCCAGCGCGACTGCGGCGAACTGCAGACGATACAGCTTCGATTGCATCTCTTTGACCGATGACGCGCTTGCCAATAAGCTCTTCCATTGCGAGCAATTTTTCACGCTCGCCTTCGAGCATTTTGTCGACGGGAATACCGGTCCATTTGGACACAACAGAGGCAATATCTTCGCTCACGACTTCTTCGCGGAGCATGGCGCCTTCGGTTGCACCGCTGGCCTCTTCTACTTTCTTTTCCAGATCGGGAATTTTGCCATAGCTCAGCTCTCCGGCCTTGGCGAGATCGCCGGCACGCTCGGCTTGTTCAAGTTCCAGACGCGCGGCATCCAGCTCTTCCTTCAAATGGGCTTCAGCATGAATTTTATCTTTCTCTCCTTGCCAGCGCGTCGTTAACTCAGCCGATTCTTGTTCTAGTTCGGCGAGGTCTTTTTCAAGCGCTTCCAGTCGCGATTTGGATGCGTCGTCATTTTCCTTCGACAAGGCTTCGCGTTCGATCTTGAGTTGAATGATCTTGCGATCAAGCGTCTCAATCTCTTCCGGTTTAGATTCTACTTCCATACGGATGCGCGAGGCCGCTTCATCCATCAGGTCGATTGCTTTGTCGGGCAGGAACCGATCGGAAATATAGCGATGAGAAAGCGTAGCTGCGCTTACCAACGCGCCATCGGTAATCCGCACACCATGGTGTAATTCATATTTTTCTTTGAGCCCGCGCAGGATTGAGATCGTGTCTTCGACCGTGGGTTCACCAATAACAACCGGCTGAAAACGCCGCTGCAGGGCAGGGTCTTTTTCAACATATTTTTGATATTCATCGAGCGTGGTTGCTCCGATACAGTGCAATTCACCGCGCGCCAGAGCCGGTTTTAGTAGATTGGAGGCATCCATTGAGCCTTCCGAAGCGCCGGCTCCAATTAATGTGTGCATCTCGTCGATGAACAAAATAATCTCACCATCGGCGCCGCGCACTTCATCGAGCACGCCTTTTAGGCGCTCTTCAAATTCACCACGATATTTTGCGCCAGCGATCAAGGCCCCCATGTCGAGCGACATAAGGCGGCGATCCTTCAAACTGTCGGGTACATCGCCATTGGCAATACGCAGCGCCATGCCCTCAGCGATAGCGGTCTTACCCACACCGGGTTCGCCGATCAGCACTGGATTATTCTTTGTCCGCCGCGCCAATATCTGAATGGTTCGGCGTATTTCCTCATCACGACCAATGACCGGATCAAGTTTACCGTCACGCGCGGCCTGGGTCAGGTCACGGGTATATTTTTCCATAGCTTCATAGCTGTCTTCGGCAGAGGCCGTGTCGGCGGATTTACCTTTGCGGAGCTCATTGATTGCGCTGTTGAGACCTTCGGCAGAAACCGCCGCTTTCGCCAGTGCTTTGCCAGCGGCGGTATCTTTGGATAGCGTCAATGCCAATAACAACCGTTCAACTGTTACAAAGCTGTCACCGGCTTTTTCGGCTATTTGTTCCGCCTGATCCAGAGCACGAACGGCATCGTTGTTCAGACCCGGTGTTTGCTGTGCACCACCCCCCGAAACTGCCGGAATCTTGGCCAGTGCCACATCTACTTCCTTATGCGCCAGCTTTGCATTCCCGCCCGCTTTGGCAATCAGGCCAGAAGCCATGCCCTGGTCGTCTTCGAGCAATGCCTTTAAAATATGCGCAGCGGTAATCTGCTGGTGGTTCATGCGAATGGCCACCGTCTGAGCGCTTTGCAAAAAGCCTTTGGCGCGATCTGTAAATTTCTCGAGATTCATGGTCCCGTTCCCTCAATTGTCGTTCACATCAAATATGGTGTGATGAATTTACAACACAAGGGATGAGGGCAAATTATTGTCCTTAGACTATTCCGCTTTCCAATCGCGGGCGAGTTGATCGAGCAATCGAACGCCAAAACCAGACGCTCCTTTGGGAGTCAAAGGTTGTGAACTTTTGATCCAATCTACACCGGCAATGTCGAGATGCGCCCACGGCAGAGATTTGTCGATAAAGTATCCGATGAAATGCGCGCCCGCACTAGCGCCGGGAGCATTGGTAACGCCGGAATTTTTCACATCCGCAATGTCTGACCGAATGGCTTTTGCGTATGCAGGATGCAAAGGCAGTCGCCACAAATGCTCGCCGCTTGTTTCAGCGGCACTCATCAATCGGTCCGCGACACGATCTTCGCGTGCGAATAGACCAGCATATTGATCTCCAAGCGCGCGCCCAACCGATCCTGTAAGTGTGGCAATATCGACCAGTGCAAAAGGCTTGTAGCGGTCGGCTACATATTGCACAGCATCGGCGAGCACCAATCGGCCTTCTGCATCTGTACTGAGAATCTCAATTGTTTTTCCGCCATAGGTGCGTACGACATCTCCTGGGCGTTGGGCATTTGCGCCGGGCATATTTTCCGCCAATGCAGCAACCGCAACGATATTGACCGGAGCGCGGCTTTTGGCGAGCGATAATGCTGCGCCCATGACCGCCGCAGCACCCGACATATCGGCTTTCATCTGCCACATATTAGTGTTGGGTTTGAGGGAGATACCGCCAGTGTCAAAAGTGATACCTTTGCCCGCCAGTGCGAGTGGCGCACCGCTGCCGCCGTTATAACTGACAATCATCATCCGTGATCCGCGCGGGCTGCCCTGACCAACGCCGACAATTGCACCCATATTCATTTTACGCATCGCCGCTTCGTCGAGGACGTCGATCTTGACATTGGCAACACCGGAAAAAGCGGCGCGCGTTCGTTCAACAAAACTTTGCGGATAAAGTGCGCTAGCCGGCTCACTTTGCAGATCGCGGGTGAATTCAACGCCTTCGGCCAGATGTTTGTACCGGCTATTCCATAGCGCCTGTGCTTCGTCTGCTGCCCTTCCGACAAAGATCACTCTTTGGCTGGCTGGCGCCTTTTCGACATCATATTGATAGCGATCGAACCTATATTGACCCAATGACAAGCCAATGGCCGCATTGGACATTGCTGCGGCATCGGGTGTTCCGACAATCGCCAGTTCGGCCTCTTCGTTCATTAGCTTTTGAACGGCACCGCCTGCTGCTGAGCGCCAATCTGGGCCTTTGTCATCTGCCTTTGCGGCACCAGCAAGCATGATCAGTGGACGGCTGCCTATGCCCCGAAGTTTCAGGGTTTGTCCCGCTTTCCCATTGAAATCAGCTGATGCGATAGCCGCTTCTACTGCGCTACGCTCTGTCGCCGTGAGAGCGATGTCCTCTGGTAACTCTGCGCTTTGCGAAAGAATGATTAGCGCTGCTCCTGTTGGTGCTTGCTCGGCAAAGTCTATAAATCTCTCGGTACTGTTCGGAACCGTGGATGCTGGCACGCCTGATCCAATAACAGACTGGGCCATTGTGGGTGGCGATATTGCCAGCAATGGTAGGGCAGCAAGAAATACGAGGCGGCTAGTTTTGAACATGGGCATGAGCGATCCTTTGTAACTTCAACCGAACAGCGACGGTGCGTGGCTATCTGGTTGACCAATGTCTTAACTTTGCCCAAGAGTGAGTAAAGGGCAAGCCCTAGAACCGATAGAAAAGGCAATCGAATGAAGGTGATCAAGCGGATCGGATGGGGTCTTCTGATACTTATTTTACTGACCGGACTAGCGCTGGCCGTTTGGGAACCTTTAAGCATCTCGTCCGCTGCCCCACCGCCGGATAAAGATTATGAAGTGCGTATCGTTCGCGATGACTTTGGTGTCCCGCATATATTTGGTAAGACCGATGCCGATGTAGCCTTTGGTGTGGCTTATGCCCATGCTGAGGATGATTTTGACACGTTGCAGGAAGTTACCGCCATGACGCGCGGACGTATGGCGACACTCAACGGCGCCGATAGTGCTCCGATAGATTTTGTCGCCGCTTTGTTAGACGTTGATGGCACGGTTGATAGGAAATATGACGACCTGCCAGAAGACGTTCGTGCTTTGCTGGATGCTTATGCATCGGGCCTCAACAAATATGCTGAGGAGCATCCAGAAGAGGTGAAACTGGCAAAATTGTTCCCTACAAACGGGAAAGATATTGCCCGCGGTTTCGTATTGCGGTCACCATTTTTCTTCGGATTAAACGGCCCAATTGGAAAATTGATCGGCAATGAACCGCTGCTTAGGGAGGGTGGTCCTCGCCTATCAGGGGATGTCGACAACAAAACCATCCATCCTCTTAGCAAAGATAAGATGCTGACGCCGGTTGGGACCGATCCAGACGAAAATGGTTCCAATGCCTATGCCGTTGCGCCTTCGCACACCGAGGACGGTGATACCGTTCTGATTTCCAATTCACATCAACCCTTGCGCGGCAATGTCGCATGGTATGAATTGGTCGTGCATAGCGAAGAAGGTTGGGATTTTGCTGGCGCGAATTTCCCGGGTTCACCTTATCCGTTTCTGGGACACAATAAGAATTTGGGTTGGACCAACACCGTCAACCGCCCGGACTTGATCGATATCTATAAATTGAAACTCAATCAGACACGCAGTGCTTATCAATATGATGGTGAATGGAAACCACTGCAAAAGAAGCGTGTTTGGTTGAAGATCAAATTTGGTCCCTTCGTTATTCCCTATCCGCAGATTGTCTATCGCTCAATCCACGGTCCGGTAATCCTGAATGACGAAGGTGCATTTGCGATCCGTTATGCCGGAATTGATCAGCTCGACATGCTCACTCAATATTACCGCCTAAACAAGGCGCAGAATTTTGAAGAGTGGCAGGCGGCTATGGCTGGGCAGGGGGTGCCGGCAACGAACTTCATCTATGCTGATGCCAAGGGAAACATCGGTATGTTCTACAATGCGATGTTCCCCGATCGTGCGGAGGGTCACGATTGGCGCGGGATATTGCCGGGTGATACGTCAGCGGTGGTGTGGCAGAAATCTTTACCCTTCACACGCGTGCCAGCACTGATTAACCCGCAGTCGGGATATGTGATGAATGCGAACAACACGCCCTATGTTGCTGCGGGACCTGGCGATGAGCTGTCTCCGAGCAGCTTCTCACCTCTGATGGGGATCGAAAATGATCAAACCAACCGCTCACGGCGTTCCATCGCCTTGCTTGAAAAAGCCAACGCAGATGGCACGTTGACGGATGCAGAATTGCGTACGATAAAATATGATACTGGCTATGAAAAAGCAGGATATGCTGGCGCATGGATGGATCAGATGGCGACACTCGAACTTCCCATCCGGATGAAAGACGGCGGGCAATATATCAACGCGCAAAAGCTCTTGGCAGAATGGGATTGGAACCTGGATGGAAAGGGTTCGGCTGATGCTTTGGCTTTGATGGTGTTACGACCGGCCAACAAAGCACATTACCAGCGCGGAGAGGTGCCAAAACCCGAAGATGTCTTGAAAGAGGCCGTCGATCATTTGACAAAATATTTCGGCAAGATTGATCCGCCAATGCTGGACGTCTTGCGATTGCGTCAAGGCGATGTCGATCTCCCCATTGATGGCGGTAATGACACAATTCGCGCCTCAACCCTTTGGGACGTTGACGAAGATGGGCGGCTATCCGTCCGCCATGGTGACAGCTTCATACAGTTCGTTGAGTGGGATAAGGCAGGGAAGGTGACATCACGTTCGATCCAGCCCTTTGGCGCAGCAACGACGCGGCCAGAGTCAAAGCACTATACCGATCAAATGCAGCTATTTGTGGACAAGAAGTTGAAGCCGGTACATTTTGACCCGGCAGAGTTAGAGAAGCATAAAACTAGCGATAGGATTGTGCGAAGATAAATCTGTACTTATCGGTCATCTCAAGGCTCTAGCGAACGGACGAAAACCAGTGCTTTACACTTTGCACGAACTCCAGAAGCGTCCAAGTCAATCTACGACTAAACCTGTATCATTTTACATTGATTTAGGTTGGGTTTAGGGTTGCCGTCAGGGCGTCGTAAAGCTTTACAGTGGGGCATATCAGCGGATGACTGATGGTGAGCAAATAGTTGGAAGAGCCAAACACACAGTTTTCGTGAGCTATTCCCACGCCGACCGTTCCGATGCGTTACCTGTTATCAAAGCGCTGGAAGATGCCGGCTTTAACGTATGGTGGGATGGGCTGATCAAGGGCGGTGTTCATGCTGCCCAAGAGACGGCTGATGTATTGGAACGCGCCCGAGCGGTGCTGGTGCTCTGGTCCAAAAATTCCGCTAAGTCTCATTGGGTTCAAGACGAAGCCACGAGAGGTCGGGATCGTGGATGTCTGGTTCCGGTATCAATTGATGGTCATGAACCACCATTGGGTTTCGGACAATTTCAGTTCATTGACATTTCCGGTAAGAAGAATGATCCCGGTTCACCTGAAATGCAAAAAGTCTTACATGCAGTGTCTGCGCTGCATGAGGATACCGTTTCACCGGTGCAAATAGCTTCACCAGGCGCCGCTCAAACGCCTCTTATTGCTCGCCGCAATCTGATCATTGGAGGAACCGCCACCGTCTTGGCTGGCGGTACAATTGCTGCATGGGCAGGCGGGCTTTTTGATGGGAAAAGCCAGCCGAGCAGCATCGCAGTGCTACCTTTCGCGAATCTCAGTCGCGATCCGGAACAGGTTTATTTTTCAGATGGTCTAGCATCCGAAATTCGTTCTGAGCTATCGCGCAATCCGCTTTTGCAAATTGTTGGGCAGACTTCTTCGAACAGCTTTCGTGACAAGCAAGATGATGCCAAGTCTATTGCCAAGAAACTGGGTGTTTCCTTCTTGCTAGATGGAAATGTGCAGAAGGCAGCTGGTCAAATAAAAATTACCACTGACTTGATTGACGGACGCACCGGATTGAGCAAATGGGCGGAAACATTTGAGCGTCCAATCGCAGATGTCTTTGCTGTTCAAGAAGAGATTGCTGCGGCAGTTGCCTCGGCAATGTCGGTTGCAATGAGCACCAACGGTAAAAGCGGTGACAGTCATAAAAATGGTGGAACCACGAATATTGCGGCATTTGATGCCTATCTGCGTGGCAGGGATTTGTTCGAATTACATATTGATGAAACCAGTGAACGTGCGGCATTGGCGAAATTTGAGGAATCGATCCAAATCGACCCTGAATATGCTGCGCCGCGTGCTGCGCGTGCTCGTGCGCTAGCGGTCATCGCCAACCAATATGTCGGCAGTGACGAGCGTTTCCGGCTCTATGATGAGGCAGCCGAAGAAGCGACCCGAGCAACCAAGATTGCTCCTGAATTTGCGGCTGGGTTCAATGCGTTGGGCTATGCGCTCTTTTACGGAAAACTTGACGTACAAGGCGCGCGCACTCCCTATGATCAAGCCTATGCTTTGGCAAAAAGTGATGTTGATGTCTTCAGCCGCTATGCGATTTATTGCGCTCGTACTGGACGCTTTAGCGAGGCATATAAGGCAATTGATCAGGCATCAAAACTTGACCCGCTTAACGCTTCGATATTTCGATCAATGGGCACGATCAAATATGCCGGTAAAGAGTATGATGAAGCTATTGCGGCGGGCCGCCGTGCTCTTGAGATTAATCCCGAAAGAAACAGTGTTCATGGAGATATTGGCGATTCCTATCTTATGCTCGGACAGTTGGGCAAAGCCCGGCAGGAATATGAGTTGGAAAAGAACAGCCTGATCACATTGACAGGCAAAGCGATATTGGAGCACAGGGAAGGCAACAGAGCGGAGGCGCAAAAGAACTTTGATGGACTGGTTGCAGACCACGGCGATAATGGTTTGTATCAACAAGCTGAGGTGCTTGCCCAATGGGGAGAAACAGATCGCGTTTTCGCGGTGCTTTCGGATGCGCAAAAATTGCGTGATTCCGGATTGATCTATCTCCTTCACGATCCCTTTCTTGATCCAGTTCGAGACGATGACCGTTTTAATGACTTGCTATTACAACTAGGGTTTCTATGATTTTTTTCTCAATATTGGAGGATGGATAATGCGTAACATTTTAACAGGTGCCGTTGTGGCTACTTTGTCTCTCGGCCTTGCTGCTTGCGGCGCTCCTGCTGACGATGCAGCTACCGAGGAAGCCGCAACCGAAGAAGTTGTCGCGGAAGATGCAATGGCAGAGAGTGTTGCCGAAGAAACTGAGGCGACTGAAGAAGGTGCCGCAGCAGAAGTATCTGATGATCAGGGGTCAAATGACCAAGGATCCAACGATCAAGGATCAAACGATCAAGGATCAAACGATCAAGGGTCTAACGATCAGTAAGTTTCCACAAGAACAACGCGAAAAAGGTCCGTTTATCCGGGCCTTTTTTTGTGCCTTAAAGTCGTTATCGTTTCTTGACCTGACCACTTACAAAGCTGCGTTTCGCCGTTTTGATCCAGCTGGAATATTGCACAACATCTACAAATACTGATGGATTTTGACGGTGCCTTCCCGCTTTAGCTCCACAACCGATACCCCATGATACCAAGCCGATCTGAACCTTCCTGCGACCGACCCAACGGATTACCGGGCCTCCACTATCTCCACGGCAACTGAATGTATTACCGCTACTAACCGATGCCTGATTTCTTGGCGGCGAAGTGGCGCAAATGCTCTTACTGTTTACGCTAGCATATTTGTTTATGCGTCTGCATTCTGCCAAGCTCATGGCCATTAAGCTTCCTTTTCTCAGGTCACTGACATATGCCTGAGGGCGTCCTTCACTCAGTTCGGGGCGTCGGCCGCCCTTTACCTCACCAGTATAGCCCCAACCCAATACTTCCATAAAATCACCAGCTTTGAGTTTTGGCATATTGGGTACGGCATCGGGCAATAGAATTGGGCGCTGAACTGTCCGGCGGTTTAGCGGTTTAATTTTAAGCAAAGCGATGTCATTGGGCGGGCGTCCTGGGCGATACCCTCTATGTACCACCACAGAATCTATCAAATAGGTTTTTCCACCCCGTGCCAGACTTTGTGTCCCAACCCGCACCCGACGGTCTTTCAAAACGCGATTATTATTCGTGAACTGACCTTTTGCTACACAGTGGGCTGCGGTCAAGACAATGTTCTGAGCGATCAAAGAGCCGCCACAGCGATGTTCCTGTTGGTATTTTTTTAACTTCCAGAGAAACTTACTTTTGCTTTTTGGTAGTCGCTTATCTGCAGCGATCTGTGCTTTGGTGTAAGGTACGTTTGAGAAGATCTCCACTTGCCAAGGTGCATATCCAGCCGGAACCCAGACCCCTCCGCCGACATATCCTGTATCGCCAGTTGTTCCATAATAACTATCTACCGACGCATTCCAATTCGAATCAGAATCCCAGGCTGTAGTCGGGAGTGATGCATCATATTTCCCCAGAATAGTACCGCATAGCAGGAGTTCCAGAACGCTCTCGCAATCTTCTTTGTTTATCGCACCAGCATCTCCCGCAACTAGCAGATTTTCGTTGATCGGTGTATCGGATGCAATGGTAAGAAAATTATATTTGCCAGCCTTTTTGAATGCGAAAGATGGGTCATTAAATTCTAACTGTGCGGTCTGACCTGGAGTTATTGGGCTGTTGCTAGCCGTCCAATACACCCACTCAATTTCATTGTCCGGTCTTGTCATCAGTATATATACGAATTGCGACTTTTCATGATCGTTAAGGAAATTCAAAAACAGGGGCTGGCCCGCTGCCATTGTTTTTGAATTTGCAGCATCAGCTGTATAATAGCTCTTGCGGTGATGCACTTGAAGATAGACTTTCATTTTCCATGTGCTTATTCTCGCGAGTTCCTTACGCCGAACTATTTTTCGCAATTCTTGATCGAGTTCAGCGGCAAAACTACCATCGTCGAGTCTACCGATAAATGCTGGTTTCGCGAGCGCGGGCTCATCATATCGAGGGACTTGCGAAAAGCCTCTATACGCTGAGCTTGCAACCGGATTGTTCATGTCGACTAGGAAAAAGTTACCGGGATATTCAGGATCAGCAGTGATTTCGAACGCACTCGGCCAACCAATCCGGACACGCGGGTTCGCGCGCAGTATTTTCTCTATCTCAGCCATATTGTCGCCGAGCTCTTCACGCATCCCGATAGCGATTTTGCCTTCTACCAGGTTTGGATTTTTTTCGGCAGTTACGATCGCTGAGGCCGGAGATATCGAGACTATTGCAATTAGAATGACACAAATGATAGCGCAAGAGAACCAATTGGTATCATCTCTAAAATAGATAAGCGCCCTATCCCTTATCGCCATGTCTTGTCCCCATCAATGCCACCGAATATAACTGCGATCACATTCGATGTGAATCGTATAACGGTTTGCAACCAAATGTAAAATCCGCGATGATAAGCATCAAACTTACCAAGATTGGATAGTTGTGAACTTGACAAACCTCGTTTCAAATGCAGATCGGATCTCATGAAAGAATTGATCATCGCTCTGTCAATCTCCGCTTTGCTGATTGCCGCCTGTCTCTATTTGCATTTTAAGGCTTTGAGGGCCGGTGCGTTGATGATCGCAAAGTGGGAGCACAATGTTCGCCGGCCGATGTTGTTGGTAATGACGCTAATTTTCGTAACGCATTTACTGGAGATCATCCTGTTCGCCATTGCCATCTGGGCGATGGTAAAAACCGGCAACGGCGATCTGGTTGGCGCGCATACGTCAACGATGGCGGATTATTTCTATTTTTCGATTGGGTCCTACACCACGCTTGGTATCGGCGATATCACTCCGGAAGGCCCCATTCGTGTAGTAGTCGGGATAGAAGCGCTAACGGGCCTGCTGCTTATCGCGTGGAGCGCATCCTTCACCTATTTGACGATGGAGCGGATTTGGGCACCAGAAAAGAAATGATCACGGTTGTCGCTAAACCGGAACGGTTATGTGCTTGCCGCTGAATACCGCCTGCCAATTCTCAATCTCCGCGACGACGACATCATCGGCGGCATGCACCAATTCGGCGACTTGGTCATAGCTCAACATATCATCGGGCGCAGACTGTAGCAGTGTAATACGTCCGGCAATGGCATCCAGTCGTTCTGCCGTAACTTCCGATATCGCCGCAAAGCGTTCAAAATCACCAAAGAAGCGGATTCCAGCAATAGCACCCCCAAAAGTGGGAAATAGCACACCCAATAGTGTGAAGGTTTTGGACGATTTGGAAACGATTCCAGCATCAATCCATTGCAAGGAAGACCCGGCTTTCATTAACAAATATCCAGCAACAGAAATGATTGCGAGTTTAAAGAGAAGTTCAGAAAATCGATCGAGATTGTGATGAACGGTTTTAAGCCGCTTCGCTTTATCATAATGATAATCACGCTGCGGTGCCACATGGCTATCCAATAGAGTTGAAAGAAAATGACGCAGATATCCATCTGTGATTTTGGCGTTTGGCAAGCCGATATCTCTTAGTGCTTGGCGTACATACCATTCCGGCCAACTCGTATCGGTGCCTTTTGGCCAGCGTCCGGGAGCGCGCGCCACTCCGAGCATCAGCAGCATCGGACTGTGACGAAAATATTCTGCTACCCGCCGTGTTTCAAACCATCGGCCATGCCAACGATATTTCTGGCCGCGCCAGGTAATGACTACAATCGCGATTAGAAGAAGAAATTCGAACAGCGCAAAACCCCACTTCTGCTCTGCTGGAACTAAAGGAAGATATAAAATTCCCCCCACAATGGCGAGGCCCGATAACAAGAAGTTGACAACCATCCCCCCACGATAGTGATCGGAAAGGCGAGCCGAAATACCATCGGCCCAGGCAAAATTTTGCATAGCCTGTTGCTCTATCTTATCCGCTAATCCGGGATCCGCATCAGGCAAGTTGCGAGCGCTGTCCAAAACCTCCGCACCGCTACCAGTGCCAATTTCATCTGGCTTTTCGTAAGTCTGCACGATCGATCGAAACGGCTTGCCATCTCCACCGAACATCATCTCAATTCGCCGATATCCATGCGTTAATCGGGCACTGCGGTCATACCAACGGGCTTTTCGAAGCGCGGAGAGGCCTTCATGGGCATCGCTTTTATCAATTGGCGTATCACGCGGGAAAATAACATCACTGACTATTGACTGCATTTCCTCGTCACGACCCTGGTTCGGGGAATTGCACTGCATCAACGCTAGCGATTCCGGAGCATGCAGGATGCGCCAACCATCCGGATTTTCAGGATCGATCCATATCACTGGTGCTCCAAGGTCTAATGCAGTCGCAATTGTATGGCCAGTACCGCCAGGGCTAGCAGATGATTTTCCGTCCCATATACCGATTATCAAATCCGACTGCTCAATCAAAATTCTTCCAGCAAGAGCCGCACGCTTTGCACTTTCAAGCGTAAATGTCTGGGCTAGCTCAAAATTATCGGGTGCGTTCAATTTGGACAGGTAAAGCTTGGTGATGGCATCATCCTGATCGGCGAGCTCAAACGTCTTTGCATTTCCGGTCAGTTTGATAATTTCGCTGGCGCGTCTTTGGGTATCAGTGTCTTTTGCAGAATCGCCGGACAGTAATGCACGAGCGTCATCGCCGTTGACCGGCAGTGCATTGATTGCCGTATTCAATCGCGCGCCAAAAGGAAGAGGACTGATTAACTCCCAACCTCGAGACAGCGCCATTTCCGCCGCCGCTTGATCGGTGCCGTCGACCATCAAGGTATGCAAACGAGTTGGAGCAAGAGATGCGTGGCCAAGCAGCAAATCTGTTTGGTCCAAAATTTGCTCAATCTGGTCAAAGATACCCGCGATGACGATACTGATCTGTTTAGCATTTTTCGCATAGCCTTCATGGGATGCACGATGGCCGGTTACGCCAATACTAAAACGAACTTTTGGTGGCATTGGCGGAGATGTCATTTCAAATGATCCACTGAGTTCGAGATTTAGATCTACAAATAGACATTCTACCGTATCAAGTTTCTACCATTCGACAAGTTAAGTCAGAACGGGAATGATTGGAGGTACTTGTATCAGCACGCTGGCTGCAGCGTGCAATAGGAAGTTTCAAGGTACCAACACCGTATCGTGTGCCTCATCAGCCATTTCTGGATAGTCGGTAATGGAGTGCAATCCCCGGCTTTCTTTGCGTGCGAGCGCTGATTTGACAATTAAGTCTGCGACCTCAATCAAGTTACGCAGCTCAATCAAGTCCTGTGTGACGCGGAAATTGCTATAATATTCCTCTACCTCTTCGCGAAGCAGGTTGATCCTGTTCTGGGCGCGTTCGAGGCGCTTGGTAGTGCGGACGATGCCGACATAGTTCCACATGAAGCGGCGAATTTCGGTCCAGGTTTGTTTGATCACAACCTCTTCGTCACTATCTGTGACACGGCTTTCATCCCATGGTTTGATCGCCGGTGGTTCAGGGAGTTCATCCCAGTGGGCCGCAATATCTCGAGCGGCTGCGTCACCAAATACAAAGCACTCTAGTAAGCTGTTCGAGGCAAGGCGGTTTGCGCCGTGCAGACCGCTTTCGCTCGCTTCACCAGCCGCATAAAGTCCCGGTAAATCGGTGCGGCCGTTTAAGTCAATCAAGATACCGCCGCAGGTATAATGCTGTGCAGGAACAACCGGAATGGGTTCGGTCGTCATATCAATGCCCAACCCAATCAGCTTGTCATAGATATTGGGGAAGTGGCCTTTCACGAATTCTGGATCTTTGTGCGAAATATCCAGGTGGACATAGTCAAGGCCCAACCGTTTAATCTCATGGTCATTCGCGCGGGCGACTATGTCACGCGGCGCCAGTTCCATGCGTTCCGCATCAAAACGATTCATATAACGCTGACCAGCTTCTTCTCCCGCATCTCTGGGTAGCTTTAGATGCCCGCCCTCTCCTCGGACTGCTTCGGTAATCAGGAAGTTTTTGATCTCCAGATTATAGAGGCAGGTTGGATGAAACTGCATCATTTCCATATTGGAAACCCGCGCCCCTGCGCGCCAAGCCATGGCAATGCCGTCACCTGTTGCACCGCGCGGTGCGGTGGAGAATAGATAGGTTCTGCCCGCCCCGCCGCTCGCCATCACTGTGGCGCGAGATGTCAACGTCTCGACATGCCCGGTTTCGTTATTCAGCGCATAAACGCCCCAAACGTTTTTGGAATCATCTGGCGTTTCGGCGTGGCGATCCACAATTAGATCAATTGCCACCATATGCGGTTGGAGCGTGATGTTGGGATGGGCCGCTGCTGTATTTTGCAACGCCTCTTGCACCGCCCAACCGGTGGCATCATCCACATGGACAATCCGGCGATGGCTATGCCCGCCTTCTCGAGTAAGGTGCAGAGCCTCTTCCTCTTTGTTGAAGGGGACACCCATGTCGACTAGGCGCTCAATGGCCGCTGGAGCATTTTCTACAACAAACTCAACGGTTTCCCTGCGATTCAATCCTCCGCCGGCTACCATAGTGTCGTCGATATGATTTTCAAACGTATCGCCTGCATCAAGAACGGCAGCAATTCCGCCTTGAGCCCATGATGTCGAACCGCCTGCCAGCTCTCCCTTGGCTAGCACCAAGACTTTGTGCGTGCGAGCCAAAGTGATCGCGGCACTTAGACCCGCCGCACCAGAACCAACTATGATGACATCAAATTGCTTCACGCGGCTTTTCGGGTCAGGTTCAGGAACACGTCTTCCAAGTCCGCTTCTTTGGTCGACACCTCGACAATCTCAAACCCTTGTTTCTGGATAGCCCGCATGACACCGCCTGCATTGGTTCGATCCTTGTTATAGGTCACGGCAATGGTACACGGGCCCACAATCTCGACTTTGTCAAATTCGGAATCGGCAAATGTTACTGCTTTTGATTCCTCGTTGATCTCTCGATCTAATGTGAGTTCCACCATTTTTTCACGGGCCATATCTACCAGTTCAGATGTGTTTTTCAGCGCGATTAACTGGCCGTGGTTGATAATGGCAATCCGATCACAGAGGTTTTCGGCTTCCTCAAGGTAATGAGTGGTGAGGACAATAGTGACACCGGCTTTATTGAGCCGTTCCACATAGTCCCAAAGCTGTTGACGCAGTTCGATGTCGACGCCCGCGGTGGGTTCATCCAAAACCAATATCGGCGGAGAATGGACCATCGCTTTAGCGACCAGCAAGCGTCGTTTCATGCCGCCGGACAATGTTCGTGAATAGGCATGGGCCTTGTCGTCCAAATGTACCGCCCGCAGCAATTCCATCGTACGGCGCTCGGACTTTTTGATGCCATATAGCCCCGCGACAACTTCCAGCGATTCCGCCGGTGTAAAAAACGGATCGAACATGATTTCTTGTGGGACAATACCGATAGAGGCTTTCGCATTGCGGTGGTCCTTATCAATATCAAAGCCCCAGATTGTCGCGGTACCACTGGTTTTGCCGACCATGCCAGACAGGATATTGATCAGTGTAGATTTACCTGCACCATTCGGACCAAGCAGCCCAAAAATTTCGCCGCGCTTCACGTCAAAAGAGACGTTATCCAGCGCTTTTTTACCGCCTTCATAAGTTTTGGAAAGATCGTCTATCGAAATTGCTGCTTCTGTCATCGGCGCTGCATAGCCGTTCGGTTACAGACAATCAAAAGTTTTGGTGGCAAATTGCTACGTATTTCACGGCTAAATATTGTTAACCAAGATTGTAAGCGCAAATTTCGTTTGTTTTCAGCAAATGGGACAGCGTGAAACATGTGGGAACCAGAAAACAGGCGATTCAGCCTGGGGCGAAAAGTGCGGCCATCGCGCTTTGTGTGTGCTCGTGTCTATTGTTCGCACAATCTGCAACAGCGCAGACGTCTAACGGTCAAACAAATGCAGCCGTTCGTCAACCGCTCACCGTTGTCAAAAATAGCGATCTGGATTTTGGGGCATTTGTTGCAGGAACGACAACCAGTGAATTTCGCATTGATGCGGTTACCGGCGCAATGGCGCAGTTAAATGGCAATGCGATGTCATTGGGCGGAACGACCTCACGGGCGTCGTTTACCGCTACTGGAACACCCTTCCTACAAGCCAATATTCGGCGGTCACAAAACAGCATCAATATCGTTCGCGACGGCGGATCTGAAACCATGCGGGTCAATGATTTTTGGCTGGGAAATAGGGCAGGGTTGCGCGACCAAATTTTGGATGCGTCGGGTCAGGCTACCTATTTTGTTGGCGGAAAATTACGTATTCTGGCCAACCAGGCACCGGGAACGTATCGCGGCACTTTCAATGTCACGATTGAATATCAATAAAATTATTGGGCATTCAGTCCTTCACTCCAACAATTTGTAGAAAACCATTTCGATGGTGTGGATTGACCATTTTTCGCTAGTGATCGGTTTTCCTATGTCGTTCTTGGTTAAAATTGGTTTTACCATCTAAATCCACCTTATTTTCTTGGATGGCTCCTAAATCCATTTGCGTGGGACATTAAAGGGGCCAGAAGCGGATGAACAATTCCAGATACAAGCGCGCAATCGTTTGCGTGCCTGCAGCATTTATAGCCATTCAAGGCGCGCATGCGGCCAATGATGGTGGAGATTCGACTGCCAATATTCGGCAACCGGTATCGGTAACGAAGGCGGCTGATCTTGATTTCGGAACATTTGTACCAGGCACTGCAAATAGTGTTTTTCGTATCAATCCGCGTAATGGCAATATGACCCAACGCAGCGGTGATGCTATTGCATTTGGAGGTACACCGACGCCTGCGAGCTTTGATGTGACCGGAACCGCCGGTTTGCGCGTACAGATAACGCGTAATCAGAATCGCATTTTTATCACGCGCGATGGCGGTACTGAAACGATGCGGATCAATCGATTTACCTATGATCGCCGTCGCAAGCGGTTAAATGCTGCGGGTGAAGCTAATTTTGCCGTTGGCGGTCAGATTCGCATTGGAGGTAATCAAGCCGCCGGGACTTATCGTGGTACATTTGGCGTAACAGTTGAATATCAATAACCACAACAATTTTGGGATACACTGGGAAGAGTTAATATCGGTTAACCAGCCCAAATAGCATTTCTTTACCATTGGCCTCGTAAAACCAATGTCACGATGACCAGAGACCAGATTTTTTCGCGTGCAATCGCATGCCTGTTGTTCGTTTTGGCCGCGCTGACCAGTGCGCCAGCTGCCTATGCGCAATCTTCCAGTGGAGATACCAGGGCCGCCCTGATCAGTCCATTTTCAATAGTGAACACACAGGATTTGCAATTTGGTGACATTATTGCCGGTAACGCGCCTGGAACCGTTTTTGTGAACACAGCGAACGGAGCGGTCACAAGTACGGGCGATGTGATTATGGCAGGTGGTTCGCCATCTCGCGCGAACTTTATCATCCTGGGTAACTTCCGTCAGATTGTTGAAGTTGAACTTCCTGGTGGACCGTCCATGCAGGTTACGCACACAAATGGCGTCGATACCATGACCATAGACCAAATGGCCTTGGGTAACGGCAACCGGAACTTTGGCACATTCGTAAGGGCCCGACTGGGCACCACTAATGTGATAAGCCTTACTGTGGGCGGACGCTTGAACGTCGGGGCAAATCAAGAAAGTGGCAGCTATTCTGGCACTTTCGACATGACCATCGACTACTTCTAGTATTTGTGGGATTGCGCAGCACCAAAACCATTGCTAATCGCGCGATATGACTGACACACCGGAAACCGTAAGAACCTCCAAAAAACGCAATGCCTGCGATGGTGCGACCGATATCCCAGGCGGTGCAGCGCTGGGTCATCCGCGTGTTTGGTTGGAAATCGATGAAAAAGGCTATGTCGAATGCGGCTATTGCGATCGGCGCTTTGTTTTGATCGGCGGGCCGGCTGATATTTCCATGGAAGCGGACGAGGCTGAATAAACTCATCTAAAGGGGGTGCACGGCCCTCAATTCGTTTCTATATGGGTTAGATGATAGAAAATCTTGACCCTCGCTCCTTCCTTTACCGTCCTGATGGACTTGATCCTGAACGCGCCAAAGCTCTGGTTTCCCAGTCTTTGGATGCCTGTGATGATGGTGAGCTTTATTTACAATATAGTGCCGTTGAGAGTTTCGGTTTTGACGATGGCCGATTGAAGACGGCTGATTATAGCACCGATAGCGGCTTTGGCTTGCGCGGTGTGTCCGGCGAAATGACTGGCTTTTCCCATAGTAATGAAATTAGCGAAGCGGCGATCAAGCGCGCTGCGCAAACATTGCAGCTGCTTGACCCTGCGAAAGGAGAGGCTGCGCCGCCGCCTCGCGGAAACAATCAGCATCTATATGGCGAAGCAAATCCATTGGAAACGATCCCGTTCGCACAAAAAGTGGCGCTTTGTCAGCAGATAGACGAAGCAGCACGGGCAAGAGATCCACGTGTTGCGCAAGTATCTGTTGGTCTATCCGGCAGCTGGAGTGTTGTTGAAATTGTCCGTCCCGATGGCTTTGTCGCCACCGATGTAAGGCCGCTGGTGCGCCTCAACGTCTCCATTGTTGCCGAACAAAATGGTCGCCGCGAAAGTGGTAGCTTTGGTATGGGCGGGCGTTATCTTTATGATCGTCTGTTTGAAGAGCAACGCTGGAACCGCGCTATTGATGAAGCGCTCAATCAGGCAACGGTCAATCTTGAGAGTGTCGATGCGCCCGCGGGTGAACAAACCGTGCTGCTGGGCCCCGGATGGCCCGGTATCATCTTGCATGAAGCCATTGGCCATGGACTGGAAGGCGACTTTAACCGCAAGGGCACGAGCGCCTTTTCCGGACGGATTGGGGAGCGTGTTGCTTCTGCCGGTGTAACCGTTGTCGACGATGGTTCGATCGACGAACGCCGCGGATCGCTGAGCATTGATGATGAAGGCACACCGACGCAGGAAAATGTGCTGATCGAGGATGGCATATTAAAATGCTACATGCAGGATCGCTTGAACGCCCGCCTGATGGGTGTTCCAGCTACCGGCAATGGTCGCCGTGAAAGCTATGCCCATGCACCGATGCCGAGAATGACCAACACATTCATGCGCGGCGGCAAAGATGATCCTGATGAGCTGATGAGTCGCGTGAAGAACGGCATTTATGCGAAGAGCTTTGGCGGCGGGCAAGTGGATATTGTCTCTGGCAAATTCGTCTTCTCTTGTACCGAGGCTTACAAAATTGAAAACGGCAAGCTGGGCGCGCCAATCAAGGGTGCAACCTTGATTGGCGATGGGCCAACTGCGCTGACCAAGGTAACAGGCATTGGCAACGATATGGCATTGGACGAAGGTATCGGCGTTTGCGGAAAAGGTGGACAGTCGGTTCCAGCCGGTGTTGGACAGCCAACATTGCTGGTCGATGGACTGACGGTTGGAGGTACAGCTTAGACCATAGGAAAATTGATGGAAGAACAGCTAACTTACAAAAAGATCCTTCCGATCTGGTGGAGCTTCTTTTGGCGAAGTTCAATTGTCGGCTTCTTTGCAGGTGGTTTGGCATCATTTGTCGTCGGCCTAATCTTGGGGACATTGACGCTAACTTCAAATCCGTTGATTATCTCGACATTGGTTGGATTAGCGGTGGGTATACCGATTTCAATATGGGCGGTGCGACAAGCTCTAATCAAACATAAGATTAAACTCGATTTGCGGCCAATAGAAAAAGTCTTCGAATGACCTTGGCGGCCAAAATCCTCGACTTCTGGTTCAATGAGCTGAAGCCCGCCGACTGGTGGAACAAAAACGAAGACGTCGACAATATCTGCAAAGAACGATTTTTCGAACTGTGGGAAGAGCAAAAAACGAATACCGCCGATGCCTTTCTAGCGGATGCGGATACGGCGCTCGCTGCGATAATCCTGTTTGACCAATTCCCGCGCAATATGTTTCGCGATCATGCCGATGCCTATTCCACTGATCACTTGGCGCAGCAGATTGCCGAGAAAGCGGTCGATTTGGAATTTGATCAGCGACTTACCGAACAGCAGCGACCCTTTCTCTACATGCCATTCATGCACGCGGAGGATATACGTCTGCAGAACAAATCGGTCACTCTATTCACAAAACTGGGCAGCAATGAAAAGTTCGCCAACAACCACCGCGATGCGATCGCGCAATTTGGGCGGTTCCCTCATCGTAATGCTGTGCTGGGGAGAGCCACGCGACCCGCTGAGCAAGAAGCCATAGATAACGGAATGAAGTGGTAACATGGTTAGCCTGACCCGAAGTTTGCGGGAAACATGGACCGCTCTTAAATCTTGGCCAGATGCAAAGCAGTCTGTGGCTGCGACAAAAGTCGCCGTGCCGGCGCTCGCGATTATCGCGGGAATCGGCTTTCTGTCGGGGTGGCTCCACTGGTATCCGCATGATCGCTGGCAAGAATATGTGAAGGCGGTCTTGGTCAGCCTTTTTCTAATTGCCTTGCCGTTTGAACTGGTTTTTCGAGGGTTGCTCTTGTCGACGCTAGCGCAAATCATTCCGCGATGGGCCGCCTGGATTTCAACATTCTTGTTCGTAGCCTATTTCCCCATCTATGGACTCTTGAACCAAACAAAATGGAACGGTGTTTTTCAAATGCCGTCTTTCTGGTTTGCTATGCTGATTTTCGGCATCATTCTGTCCCATATTCGTATCAGGTCTGGTTCATTATGGACGGTTATCCTGATACACGGATTTGCGGCTGCAACCTGGATGGCCTTTTTGGGAGGACGGTCCTATTAGGGGGCTTCATAGAAGGAAGGTTTCCGATGGCAGAATTTTTTGATGCGCTAAATGATAATCACACGGCTTTTATAGCAAAGCAACCGATGTTCTTTGTAGCTACCGCAGCGACCGATGGCCGGATAAATCTCTCACCCAAAGGTTATGATGCCTTTCGCGTGCTTGGCCCCAACCGAGTAGCTTATCTGGACCTCGGCGGCTCGGGCAATGAAACCCATGCGCATCTGACTGCTGATGGACGGATCACGATTATGTTCAATAATTTTGAAAATCCGGCACTGATCATGCGGCTATACGGCACTGGTAAACCCGTGCTGCCGCAGGATGCTGGCTGGGAGGAGCTCGCCGGGCATTTCAACATCTTGCCCGGAACACGACAAATTTTTGATATCCATGTCGACAATGTACAATCGAGTTGTGGCTGGGGCGTCCCGCAAATGGAGATGAAGGCCGAACGAGAAACTCTGGTAAAATATCACCGGCAAGCTGATCCAGATGCGTGGATGGAAAAAACGGCGGGTCGGGTCACCAGCATTGATGGTTTGCCAACGCGTGCCACCGATCGTTACTTTGGAGAGAATTCATAAATGAGCTTGGTTGAACTTTCTCGTCATATGCATGGCTATGAGGCAGAAATTATCAAAGGCCGTTTGGAATCAGCGGGCGTTGGTGCGGTATGCTTCGATAGCGGCGTCAATATTGTCGAGGGAGCAGGGATTGCGTTGCCCGCTCGTGTGATGGTTTTGAAAGAAGATTTGGCTGAAGCGAGAGCGATACTGGCCGAGGACGTGGCGCTTGACTGAGAGACGTAAAATATCACTGGCGCTTGGCGGCGGTGCGGGTCTCGGCTGGACTCATATCGGTGTGCTTCGCGCTATCGAAGCCTCGTCAATAGAGATTGCCGCTATTTCGGGGACGTCGATCGGCGCCATTGCGGGCGCTAGTTTTGCTGCTGGCAAGCTGGATTATCTGGAAGAGACTGCTCGCACCGCCAATTTCCGAAGCATGATCAAATTTATGGACCCGCATTTCAAACGCGGTGCCGTAATGGGCGGACGCACCATTGAAAAAGAGCTGGAAAGGGAATTGGGCCACCTGACCTTTGAAGACCTTCCATTTCCCGTTGCAGCCGTCGCCGCTGATCTCAAAACCGGCGATACCATTGTTATGAAATCCGGAAAGCTGGTTCCGGCGATCCGCGCATCCATGTCGCTGCCGGGTATTTTTAAGCCAGTGGAATTCGAAGGCCGCATGCTGATTGATGGCGGTGTAGCCTTGCCCGTTCCAGTCTCTCCTGCCCGTGAACTATCCCCTGATGCGTTATGTATCTCTGTCAATTTGCAGGATGATTTTGTGGCGCGGGCAAAAATGTCGGGGATTGATCGCGTTGATCAGAAGGAACCCAATAGCATTGCCATTGTTCGTGCCTCGGTTGGCCTCTCCCTACGTAATCTGGGGCGTTATTCGTTGGCGCTTGATCCGCCGGATTTTGCGATGTCACCGCCGGTCGGACACATAGATATGCAGAATTTTACGAAGGCCGACGAGTTGATCGAAATTGGTCACCGGGAGACGGAAGCAATCATCCCAGAGATACTGGAGCGATTGAAGGGCAATGCTGCCTAATTTTTAGGCACTCACATTGCGCTGCACAAAAATTATACGCAGATACGATATTGAGATTCAAAAAAACGTAACAGTTCAATAGGTTACGAATCTGGCACAGGCTTTGCTCTTAGAACCCTGAAAACAATCAAGGGGGTCTAATGAAGTTTATCCTAGCCATAATTAAACCGTTCAAACTGGATGCGGTCCGCGATGCGCTCACTGAAGCCGGTGTAGCAGGTATGACAGTCACCGAAGTCAAAGGCTTTGGTCGTCAAAAGGGCCAAACCGAAGTCTATCGCGGTGCCGAATATACCACCAATATGGTGCCAAAAATTAAACTGGAAATTGCGTGTGCCGACGAAGTCGCTGCGCAGGCTGTCGAAGCGATTCAAAGTGCGGCTGGCACAGAGTCAATCGGCGACGGCAAAGTTTTCGTGTTCGGGCTCGAAGAAGCCACGCGCATTCGCACCGGCGAGACCGGCGACACAGCACTTTAATCGGGGAAGCAAATAGATATGAAAACCATGATAAAATATTTGGGAACGCTAGCAGTCGCTTGCGCTGCAGTTCCCGCACTAGCTCAAGAAGCCGCCGCCGTTCCCAATCCGGGCAATAATGCATGGATGATGACGGCGACCATTTTGGTATTGCTGATGATCCTTCCTGGATTGGCGCTATTCTACGGCGGACTGACACGCACCAAAAACATGTTGTCGACCATGACGCAAATTGGCGCAGCAGCAGCCCTCGCGATGCTGATATGGGTTATGTACGGTTACGGTCTGGCATTTGGTCCAGAAGGCAATGCCTTTATCAGCTGGGGCAAGTTTTTCCTGGCGGGTGTGGACTCCTCAAGCGTAGCGGCCACCTTCACTGACGAAGTCATATCGGAATATGTGTTTATCTCATTCCAGATGACTTTTGCAGCAATCACCTTGGCACTGGTCTTGGGATCAGTGGTCGAACGAATGAAGTTTTCGGCTGTGATGGTGTTTGGCGCGATCTGGCTGACGATTGTCTATTTCCCGATTGCTCATATGGTTTGGGCCGGTGGCGGACTGCTATTCGAACGCGGGGCACTTGATTTCGCAGGCGGTACTGTTGTTCACATTAACGCCGGTGTTTCAGCTCTTGTCGCGGCTTTGATCCTTGGTAACCGTATGGGATATCCAAAAGAACCAATGCCACCGCACAGCATGACGATGACCATGATTGGTACCGGACTACTCTGGGTTGGTTGGTTTGGCTTCAACGCTGGCTCTGCTTTGGAAGCAGATGGCAGCGCGGCACTCGCAATGATCAATACCTTTGTAGCGACTGCTTCCGGTGCCCTGTTCTGGATGCTGATGGAGAAGGTCAACGGTCACAAAGGATCCGCTCTTGGTTTCTGTTCGGGTGTAATCGCTGGCTTGGTTGCTGTAACCCCAGCGGCAGGCAACAGTGGGCCATTCGGAGCCATCATTCTCGGCGCCATTGCATCGATCATCTGTTACTACGCCGTGTCATTCCTCAAACCAAAGCTTGGCTATGATGACTCGCTGGATGCCTTTGGCATTCACGGTATCGGCGGCATGGTCGGTGCTATAGGCACAGGCCTTGTTTACCAGCCAATGTTTGGCGGACCAGGCGATGGCTCAACCGGTCTTGGTGCACAATTATGGATCCAGACGGAAGGCGTACTGATCACAATAGTGTGGGCTGCGGTCGGTACGGCGATTGCAATCACGATTGCGAAACTGGTCACAGGCCTGCGCGTTTCCGAAGAAGTTGAGCGAGAAGGTCTCGACCTCGGTGAACACGGAGAGCGTGCCTACAACTACTAATTCCCAGTTTGGCGCTGGCCCCTCCTCCCAAACTTGGGTCGGCGCCTCACCTTGTTCCTCCTGCGAACAAACAACTTTATGGCCGGTGATGTGAAAGCATCCCGGCCCTTTTTTTTGTTTTCAACATGGTTTGGAACGATAAGATCAGCGTTGTTAGGATATGAAAAGCAGCAATCAATCGTTGCCGGAGCAGGGAATGTTCTACACAGTGGTGGGAACAGAAAACATCCCTGGAGATTGAAATCATGAAAATGCCAAATCAAGGACGCCAATGGGATGATGTAAAAGCGGACATGCTTGGGCGTGGAAGCGATGATGTGAATTGGCGCGAAGGTAAAACCGCTGTCTATGTTTTCAATGCTGGCGAAGAAATCGCGAAAATCCAGAAGGAAGCCTATACGGCCTATATGTCGGAAAACGGGCTTGGGCCGGTTGCCTTTCCATCTTTGGCACAAATGGAATCGGACGTCATATCCATGGCATTGGGTTTGTTGCATGGACCAGAGGGTTCAACCGGCGCGATGACTTCGGGTGGAACCGATTCCATTACGATGGCCATGAAGACTGCTCGGGATTATGCGCGAGCCAACGGCCATGCAATCGATAGCGCGAACCTCGTCTTACCGCAGTCAGCTCATCTGGCATTCGACAAGGCCAGCCAGTTAATGGATGTCGAGGTGCGGCGCATAGCGCTCAAAACCGACGGGACCTACGAAGCAGATGTCGATGCGATGGAAGCCGCCTGTGATTCCAATACCATCATGATGGTTGGATCAGCACCCAATTTTCCGCACGGGATTATCGATCCGATTGAAGATCTGGCTTTGGCCGCAGAACGCAAGAATATCTGGCTGCATGTGGATGCCTGTGTTGGCGGTTATTTTGCGCCATTTGCCCGGATGAATGGTGTGCCGGTCCCTCCATTTGATTTTGAAGTTCCAGCAGTTCGATCGATGAGCGCTGATCTGCATAAATATGGGTATGCTGCAAAGGGCGCGTCGACCGTATTGTTTCGCTCCGAAGAATTATACGAACATATGCCGTTCGACTTTTCTTGCTGGTCGGGGGCACCGATGAAGACTCCAACGCTCGCTGGTACAAGGCCGGGTGGCGCCATTTCTGCCGCATGGGCAATCATGAACTATCTCGGCGTCGACGGATATTGCCGCCTTCAAGGGGAAGTATGTGCGACGAGAGAAAGGGTAGAGGAGGCGGTAGAAGCATTGGGATTCGAAGTATTGGGCAACCCTGTACTCGGGCTTATTGCCTTTAGACATCCCGAGCATAATGCGTTTGGGATTTATGGTGAGATGTTCCGAAGAGGCTGGATAACTTCAGCAACCAAAGAACCGCCAAGCCTTCACCTCATGCTTTCGCCGCGACACGCAGAATATATCGACGACTATATCAAGGATCTGACTGAGAGTGTTCGCGTTGTCGCAGATGGCGAAAGCGCTAAAGCCGCACCAAAGGTCGAAGTTCGGTACAGTTAGAAAGCACATTCACCACTTGCGGATCAAAGCGGAATATCGGCCTACCCCAAATCAGCGGCAATAAAGTCAGCCGCACGTTCACCGATCATAATGCTCGGCGCGTTGGTGTTACCACTCACAATTTCCGGCATGATTGAGGCGTCGGCAACATAGAGCCCTTCTAAACCTTTGAATTTTAGACGCGGGTCAACCACGGCATCGTCATCGGATCCCATTCGGCAAGTACCAACCGGGTGATAGACGGTATCGGCCCGACTGCGGATTAGGGCATCTAATTCTTCATCGCTGTCGATATTGATCGGGTGCCGGTCGGTCGGTTTAAAGTCCGTGAGCGGCGGCGTCTCGAGAATCCGTTTCATATGGCGAATACCGGCGCGCAATGTCGCGATATCGCGGTCGTCGTCGAGAAAGTTTGGATCAAGGGCAGGAGGGGCCTGCGGATCGGTTGAGTTTAACCGCACCGTGCCTTTGCTATGGGGACGCAGTACACAGGCGTGACAGCTAAAGCCGTGGCCTTTTACCTTTTCGCGGCCATGATCCTCGAGCACTGCGGGTACGAAGTGATATTGAATATCCGGGGCCGGTACATCCTTGTTACTGCTCCAGAACCCGCCGGCTTCTGCATAAGGTGAGGTCATGATGCCCGTGCGTTTCAAACGGTGTTCGATCAGTGCCTTGCCCATCCGAATGGTTCCGGTGAGTGAGTCGCCGATCAAGTCAGTGGACTCGGTCTGATACCCAGATACGAAATCAATATGATCTTTTAGATTCGATCCGACTTCAGGTTTTTCGAGCACCACTTCGGCGCCTTTTTCTTTCAAATGCTCCGCTGGCCCGATGCCAGAAAGTTGCAAGATATGCGGTGAGCCAAAAGCACCGGCGGAAAGCACGACTGCTCCCCGCGCCATGATGGTCTCTGTACCAGAACCACGTTTGATTTGGACACCAGTGACCCGGCCGTCTTCCACCAACAGCTTTTCGACCAGCGACTTTGTTTTGATATCCAGGTTTTTCCGATTGCGGCCGGGTTCGACATAAGCGCGCGCCGCTGACCATCGCTCACCGCCCTTTTGGGTTACCTGATAGATGCCCATGCCTTCCTGTTTCTCGCCGTTGAAGTCATCGACCACTGGAAGCTGCAGGTTACGCGCGGCTTCTACAAAAGCGATGCTGCCTGGATTGAGCCATTTCTGATCGGACACCGAAAGTGGGCCTTCGCCGCCGTGATAGTCGTCACCACCGCGCTCGTTGCTTTCGGATTTTTTGAAATAGGGCAGGACGTCATCATAGGACCAACCGGTGCAGCCCATCTCGGCCCAATTGTCATAGTCCCATTTGTTGCCGCGAATATAGACCATCGCATTGATCGCGCTCGATCCGCCAAGCCCGCGGCCGCGCGGTTGATAACCGATCCGGCCATTCAGTCCTTTTTGCGGCACGGTGTCAAACTTCCAGTTCGCATTTTTGAGGAGAAACGGCATCATGCCCGGGGTTTTGACGAGGAAATTGTCGTTCCGCCCACCCGCTTCGATGAGGCAGATCGAACGTTTGCCGTCTTCGCTGAGACGTCCGGCGACCGCGCTACCCGCCGATCCGCCGCCGATTACGATAATGTCATATTCACTCACAAATTGATCCTCTCATCACTTCGTCACGCTGAACTGGGTTCAACATCTCCATCGTTGTTCGCATTACGAGACCCTGAAACAAGTTCAGAATGACGATTGCGTTCTTTTTCTTCCAACCACTTTGCGCGGATAGATTCACTGCTATCGCGCGACCCGTCATGGCTCCACCCCGGCGGTTTGATCAGGTAATTGAGTTTGTACCGCCATGGCGCACTCCAAAGATCTTTGGCCATCCCAATCCATTCGTGAAAGACAGCCCACAGGATGTTATAGCTCTTCAGATTTTTGATAATTCCGTACTCGATGTTCTCTTCCGATGTCTCCGGTTCAAATGTTCCAAACATGCGGTCCCAGATAATGAAAATCCCGGCATAGTTTTTATCCAGATAGCGCGGGTTGGTCGCATGGTGGACGCGGTGATGCGATGGTGTATTCATCACGGCCTCGAACCAGCGGGGCATTTTGTCGATTGCCTCAGTGTGAATCCAATATTGGTAAAGCAGGTTCATACCGCCGGCAAAAGCGACCATTGCAGGGTGAAACCCGAGCCAGAACATCGGCAGGGAGAATATCCAGGTCAGCGCAAACGTGCTCGTCCAAGGCTGACGCAAGGCTGTGCCCAGATTATAATATTCGCTGCTGTGATGATTGACATGTGCCGCCCAAACCCAGCGAATACGGTGCGCTCCACGATGAAAAATATAGTAGAAAAAATCATCGACGAAAAAGACCAAAACCCACGCCCACCAGGCGGTGAGCGGCACATCGAACAAGCGATATTGATAAATGAAGAAAGCGGCCGCAACGGCGATACCGCCCGTCAACAATCCTGCAAATACACTGCCCAAACCAAGGGTCAGGGATGTCGCCATGTCTTTGACATCATAACGGATATGATCGCGGTACCGACTGGCAAAAAATTCGATAGCCACCGTAATCACAAAGAACGGAATTGCGTATAGGGTTGGATCGGGAAGATCTGGCATATACGCTACTATTTACAGCAATGTTAGTGGGAGTCTAGTTCCCTGCTGCAAATGCCTCAACCATCGCGCGTACCGGCGTAATGTCGTAACCAGCATTGCCAGCCAGACGAGCAATTTCTTCGGCAGACATTCCGCTTTTGGCCTGAGCCAACGACCATAGCAAAGTCGAACGCGTTCCAGATCGGCAATAAGCAAGGGTCTTGCCGCCTGTACCTTTCAGGGCCGCTATCATGGCGTCTACTTGCGGTGCTGAAAAGCCGCTATGGGTGATGGGAATGGAGACATATTCAATACCAGCCGCTTTGGCAGCGGCTTCAATATCAGCGCTTTGCGGAGCAGACGGATCTTCTCCATCTGGGCGATTATTGACGATCAACGTCACTCCTTCGGCTTTGGCTGCACCCACATCTGCCAGTGTTATCTGAGGTGAGACACTGACTTTTTCATTGATCGGTCTGAACATGGACTGGGCTTTCTTTTCTGATGTTTCGGTTTTGAGTGCATCGGTACTGGGCGTGTCGGTACAACCCGCGAGGGGCAGGGCACAAATGGCTATCGATGTTAGGCCTATCTTCAACGACATGGCTTCACTCCTTTTCAGTACAGACAGTATCAAATTCAATGCAATCTTCAAATTCTGACAGTGCTGTAATGGTTTCAGGCTGATCAGAATATTTGGCTTTGAGACGCTGCAACTCGGCATCGGTGCCGGTACAGAGCTCTTCCATCTGCTGGATCAGGAATTTTCGCCGTTCTTCGTCATAGGGAGGTTCTCCGCGAAAATGATCGCAGCCTTGCCGTTTGATAATGAAAGGTCGTGCTTCTGCGACAACGAGGGGATCGCGTTGTTGATTAAAATTATCGGTCCATGGCGTTCCCGTTTGCGCCGTTGCGCAGGCGGGAAGCAGGATAGTAAGCAATGCCGTTCTGGCTAAGAATTTCATACGCTCTCCTGTTGTGCTTCACCTACCGTCTGGATCACCTCAAGAAACGTTGTACCATATTTGTCCAGTTTCGCCGCACCAATGCCGGGCAATTCGGATAATGCGGACAATGTGCGTGGTTTGAAACCGGTCATATCTCGCAGCACGCTATCGTGGAAAATCACATAGGGAGGAACGCCTTGTTCCTTGGACAATTCCATGCGTTTGGCACGCAGGGCATCGAACAGAGGATCACCAACTGGATTGGGAGAAGAACCATTACGCCGCCGTTTGCGTTCGCGTTTGGGTGGTTCGACAATGTCGACTTCCAGCTCGCCTTTGAGAATGGGCCGTGCTTCGGGTCCGAACATCAGGCCGCCATGCTCGGTGTTTCGTAGAGCATCTTTGAGGAGCAAATGGCGGGATACCGGTTTGATGAGGGCCGCCTCCTCTTCACCGACAATGTCGAATACGGATAATTTATCATGTCCGCGTGAGAGAATTTTCTCTTCTTGGCGACCGGTTAGGACCGCTTCCAGATGGGTGACGCCAAAACTCTGGCCAGTGCGGTACACGGCGGACAGAAATTTGCGCGCCAATTCGGTCACATTGCGGGTGAGCGGGCTGTTCAGGCAATTGTCGCAGTTGCCGCATTTCTCGGGCGGTTTCTCACCGAAATGCTTGAGGAGGATAGCACGGCGACATTCGGCCGTTTCGACCAGCCCGCCCAATGATGACAAGCGCTGTCTCTCGCTATCTTGCCGCTCTTGATCTACTTCCCCCAACCGTTGACGTGCTCGGGCAAAGTCTTCGGCTCCCCAAAATAGATGCGCCTCAGCGGGATCACCATCTCGGCCAGCACGTCCGGTTTCCTGATAATAGGCTTCGATCGATTTCGGCAGGCCGGCGTGCGCAACAAAGCGCACATCGGGTTTGTCGATACCCATCCCGAACGCGATGGTCGCAACCATGATCATGTCTTCAGAGGCGACGAAATCTGCCTGATTTTGTTGGCGAATTTCCGGTGGTAGACCGGCATGGTAAGCGCGAGCGCTGCGTCCGGTCTTCGAAATTTGATCAGCCAGTTTCTCGGTCGCGTTGCGGGTTTGTGCGTAGACGATACCCGAGCCAGAATGACGTTCCACCAAGTCCTTAATCTGCCCCGTCAGACCTTTGCGTGGCGAGATGGAATAGCGAATATTCGGACGATCAAATCCGGCGAGGATCAAACCATCCTGCTCGATGCCCAGCTGTATTAATATATCACCGCGTGTGTGCCGGTCGGCGGTGGCGGTCAGTGCTAGCCGAGGAACGGTATGAAAATGGTCTAGAAGCGGTTGTAACAATCTGTAATCAGGACGGAAATCGTGACCCCATTCCGAAACACAGTGCGCCTCATCAATGGCAAATAGGGAGATATTGGTCTGTTCCAAAAGTTCTCGAAAATGTGGCTGCGAGGCGCGTTCCGGTGCCGCGTATAACAGATCGAGTTCACCGGCTTTTAGTCGCGCGATGGTTTCGGCGCGATTATCATCGGCGGAGGTGAGGGTGGCCGCTCTAATCCCGACCGCTTCCGCGCTGCGGAGCTGATCGTGCATCAATGCGATGAGCGGTGATATAACAATGACCGTGCCATCATTGGCAATGGCGGGAAGCTGATAGCACAGAGATTTGCCCGAGCCGGTAGGCATGATCGCCAATGTATTGTGACCGTTCATCACGCGGGCTAAAACCTGATCCTGGACACCGCGAAAATTGTCAAAGCCGAACGTGGATTTTAGAAGAGGGAGCAAGGCTTCGATCATCCAGTGTTCCTAGCCAGAGCAGTAGAAAAGCGAAACAGCAAATTACCCTGTGACCGCATTTGTTCGTTTCTATTGAGCAGCTTCCAATTGCCGATCCTCTGCTTGCCGTTTCCACATATCGGCATAGAGACCGTTTTTGGCCAGTAAGTCGGCGTGACTACCTCGCTCTGCAATGCGACCTTCATTGAGCACAATAATCTCATCGGCATGGGTGATGGTGGAGAGACGATGGGCGATAATCAAGGTGGTACGTCGTTCGGAAATCTTTGCCAGGGTGGACTGAATTTCGTCTTCGGTGCGGCTGTCCAAAGCCGATGTGGCTTCGTCGAGGATCAGGATTGGCGGGTTTTTGAGCAGCGTCCTTGCAATTGCCACCCGCTGTTTTTCACCACCGGAGAGCTTGAGGCCGCGCTCACCAACAGTCGTGGCATAACCATCGGGAAGCTGTGCAATAAATCCATCCAAAGCCGCGCCGCGCGCTGCGTCTTCCACTTCAGTTTGCGACGCTCCTTCGCGGCCATAACCGATATTATAGCCTACCGTATCGTTGAACAGCACGCTGTCCTGCGGAACGATACCAATCGAACCGCGCAAACTGTCTTGGGTCACCCGCGATATATCCTGACCATCAATCAGGATGCGCCCGCCCTGCGGATCGTAAAAGCGGAACAACAATCGTGCGATGGTAGATTTGCCGGCGCCGGATGGCCCAACAATGGCCAATGTTCCGTCATTGGGGACTGTAAAGCTTAAACCATGAAGGATTTTGCGATCCTCGTCATAGGCAAATTCGACGTCCTGAAATTCTAACGCCGCATCAGATACGGTTAGGGCAGGGGCGTTTGGAGCGTCTTCAATTTCCAACTTTGTATCGAGCAGGCGAAACATCGCGTCCATGTCCACCAGACCCTGTCGGATAGTGCGATAGACCGTTCCCAACATATCCAGCGGCCGGAAAAGCTGCATCAAGAGCGCATTGACGAGAACCAGGTCACCAACGGTTAACTGACCCTGACTCCAGCCATAAACGCTATAAGCCATGGCCCCAATCATCGTTAGGTTGGTGATCATCGATTGACCGATATTGAGTAGGCCCAGCGAATTTTCCGATTTCACGGCAGCATTGGCCCAATCCTGCATCGCCCTACCATAGCGTGCGGCTTCCCGGTCTTCTGCAGTGAAATATTTGACGGTTTCATAATTGAGCAAGGCATCCACCGAGCGGCCAATGGCTCTTGTGTCCATATCATTCATCTCGGCGCGCAACTTGTTGCGCCAGTCGGTGATCTTGCGGGTGAAGAAGATATAGATGGCAACCATGGTGACCGTGGCGGCGACCAATCCAAAACCAAATTTGATCTGAAAGATTACCAGTACCGCGATCAGTTCGATGGCTGTCGGGGCGAGATTGAACAGCAGAAAATAGAGCATCACATCGATGCTTTTGGTGCCACGTTCGACGACTTTTGTAATTTCGCCCGTATGACGGTTTAAATGAAAACGCAGGGACAATCGGTGCAGATGTTCGAAAACGTTGGTTGCCAGTTCCCGCGCCGCTTCCTGCCCGACTTTTTCAAAGACAATATTACGAATTTGATCAAATAATACCTGCCCAAAGCGCGCCAGACCGTAAGCAGCAACCAAAGCGAACAATATCGTGAGTGTTGCTTCGGTACCCTCCGTCATACCATCGACAACAGCTTTGTAGGCAAACGGCATGGATAGAACTGCAGCCTTTGCAAACAAGACCAAAATCGCAGCAATGACGATCCGCAAACGCAGTCCCGGTGCGTCTTTTGGCCACAAATAAGGCAAAAAGCGCTTAAGCGTAGGGATCATCGGTGGATCGACTTGACCCTGTGTACTATAGTCTGGCGGCATGGCCCGGATGTAGGGAGTGTATCAGTGAAAGTCTATGCGGTGCATAAATGTGAAAGGGTGATGCTAAAAACTTCCACTAACGGTTAACTGATAAATAAGACCAAATTTGCGGCGGCGATCCTCGACAAAGTCAATCGGACCATCGCGGCGATTGACAAAATTGGTGCGGGTAAAACTCTCACTCCGATTGAATAAATTGTTCAGGGCACCGCGAACGGTCAGGCCAAACACATCCTTATGTTCCACGAAGACCGTGGCGAATACAGAGTCGAAGTTAAAGTCGTTTATCTGATCCAAGCGCAAATTATCTGAATTATCGTCATCTTCAATGGAGCCGCCCCAAGCCCAATCACTATTGGGAATATCGTGGCGAAAATTGATTTCATAGGAGAATATCTCATCGTTGTTCGTGCGTCTGAAGATACCTGTTACGGGATCCTCGATTGAGCTTTTCGCGAGATTTCCCTCGAAGTCTAGTTTGGCACCCTTCCAGCCGATGGGATCGAACAATATGGAAGAAACTAAACCAACGCCAAACCTTGAAGCCTTTGGTAAATTCCCACGTGTCTCACCCAAAACAACAACAGGCATGCCGTTAACGATATTGGTTGTGTCAATCGGAATGGCATCCACAACATCTGTAATTTTTTCACCAAAAATCGTGACCGTGCCAGAACCCCAAGGCCCCAGTCTTTTGGTCATTTCAATTTCAGCTCGCCAGCTTTGTGTGGGAACCAGATTGGGATTACCAGCATTACCAATATTCTGATCCACCTCGACCGACTCAACAAAATCAAAAAAATCGAGCTGCCCGACTTCGCGTTCTACTTTTAGGCTTAGGTCCATTGAGTTTGAAGGTTTCAAAGACAATGTGACAGATCCTTTGGGTCGTATAAAGGATCGGGTAAGTCCGTTGGCGCCGGTCTGGCTAATTTGGCTATACTCTCCGCCAAGTGACGCCTGAATCGTCAGTTTGTCGGAAAGTGCGCGCCCAAAACTGCCGATCAATTCACCGCGATATTCGGTAACTTTACTATTTCCATTCGCTAACGGCGTCCCATTTCTTATACCTTCTGCATCAAGGAAATTATAGGCGCCTTCCAGATTGATTCCCCAATCCGTGCCGCTACCGGTCGACCAGCTATATTCGCTGCGCAACACCGTTTCGCCTTCATCAAGGGTCCGTTCGAGCAAATCGCCAGTTGGCGGCGTAACGCCATCTGTAAAAGTTTCACCAAAAAACGTCTCAACGGGACTATGTTCAAGCCGTTGTAGACCGATTAGTTTTAAGCGCCCGCCGCCCAATGCAAATTCATAATCTATATTTAATTCGGCATTCCACTCATTTTCCCTGCGCGTGAACAGTTCGAGTATATCAGGCTGATTGGCGGTAATGCGGGTGGTGTCGATCCGCGTGCGTTGTCGGGGAAAGGCGACTTCCGCACTCAGATTAAATATCGTACCTGCTTCACTGGTGCGGGCATAGGATCCGCTAACAGTTTGCCCGTTGAATGGAAATCTCGCGATCTCGGGATCGCGGCGAAAAATTAGATTCCCAAACCGATCTGTGACTCTTTCAGGTCCTTGAACCCCACTTCGGAATTGTTCGTTCACAATCGCAAGGGTGAAGTCACCTTTGCCCAATTTGCCGTTGATGGAGACTTCACCATTGAGCCAGCTGTCACCGGATCGCCGAAACCTTGGTTCCCACTTAAAGTTTCCGGAAACACCGTTGTTGCCGTCAGAACTCGTCACCAGGTTCAAAACCTGGCCAGAAAGACCGGTGATACTCAGCGTTGCACCATCAACAATTTCTATGCGGACGACATTGGATGCAGATATGCGCTGCAATGCAGTTTCCGCATCGGTATTCTTACCTGCTATGCGGGCGCCGTTGATCAGGACATTCTCATCGGCCTGACCAAGTCCGCGTTCGTCTTCGTCTCCTGAATCAATAACAAAACCAGGGACCTGGCGAACCATATCGAGCGCCGTGCGAGGATTGAACCGTTCAAACTGGTTGGCGTTGTATATTTCGCGCCCTGCTTCATTGCGCGGTTGCAAGTTTGCGGATTCCAGATCCTGGGCAGATACAACGGAAGGGAGGGTAAGCGATAATGTCGCAAGGCTAAGTCCAGCCCATAACCCTTTGTAATTGTCCAACTCATTCCCCTTAAAATATCGTTGTCTATCGGTTTTTTATCGCCTGCGCGGTGCTATTGTTCGTTGGTTTCAATGGAAACTGTCTTTCGACAAACTACATTTGTAGACGGACGAACAGAAATTTCACAAATTGAATATACCGGAACCCTTAACGCTTGTTTGAAAACAGAATAAAAGCAGCTGCACAATTCGCGACCGTGTAAACGGCGTAAAAAATGACCGAACTGATCATCCCCATATTGGCAAATATCAGCGCGGCTGCCAGCATGAAAAACTCCAATATGTAGCTGCCATAGGGCCCTAAAGCTTTACGAAAGCTGCCCCGTGCTTCGGCGATGAGTGGATGATCGCTTTCCAGCATTGCCTTGTGCATCGCGAAATTGCCAACACCGCAGAGGAAAATAATAATGAGATACATGGGCTATTTATAACTCTGTTTGACGTTATTGTCAGTGTTTATAGCGTGAATTGTTTGTTCAACTAGTCATAGAATAAACATAACCGGACAAGACGAGGAGAATCTGTGATGGACTTTTCAGGGAAAACTACGGTGATCACCGGCGGTGCAACCGGCATTGGCTATGCTCTTGCCAAAGAATTGGGCAAGCGTGGGTCGCGGATCATCCTTTTTGAACCGCGAGAAGAGCAGTTGCAGGAAGCTGTGCAACAGCTTGAGAATGACGGCATAGATGCAAAATATTTTACTGGTGATGTATCGCAGCGGAAAGACATGGAAGCACTGGCCGACTTCGCCTGGTCGGAAAATGGTCGGGCGGATGCGATCGTAAACAATGCTGGTGTCGGTGGTCCAATGAAGCAGGTCATTGATTTTGATATAGACGAAGCGCGCCGGCTGTTCGAAGTCAACTATTGGGGCATGTGGACCGGTATCCAGGTGTTCGGCAAACGCTTCATTGCAGATGGCAAGCCGTCCGCCATTTATAGCGTGGCCTCCGAAAACTCGCTGTTCAACGTCTATCCATCAGGCGGCGGTGCCTATGTCTCCAGCAAACACGCAATATTTGGTTTGATGGATATGCTGCGCAAAGAAGTGCCGGATCATATCGAAACTGGCTGTATTATTCCCGGTTGGGTCGCGACTGAAATGACTCGGTTGAAAGGTATGAATGCGGATGAATATGCGAAGACGATCGTGCCGCAAATGGAATCCGGTGAATATTATTTGGTCAGCCACAGTTACAATGCTGTTCGACTGGATGAGCGCTATGATGAGGTGAAAGCTGCCTTTGCTCAATATGCACCGCGTTATGAGGGTGACGATGAATATGATGTCATAAGTGCTTTTGCAAAGGCCAGAGCGGCGAAGCAGGGTGAATGATATTACGTTCCGGTTTTAACCCAATGAACGAACTTCCCGTGCTTTCACCTTATCTTCCAGATAGGCTAGGATCCGGCGTTCATCTTCGGGGCCGCGTTTTGCGCTGCGGTTAAAAAGCCACCCGCCAATCGCCATCATGAATAGCGGCATGAGTATAAACATAGCGCTGAACATCCATGGCACGTCGCCAAGAAATGTTACTCCCAAGCCGATGGCGATAAAGATAGAAAGAAAACCGAACCAGAAGACTACAAAGAAAGTGGCTTTCTTGCCCCGGCCAATTTTGGCTTCAATGGTTGTTCCACCGCGTTCCTCAAACATTTTTCCTTCCAGGCTATAGGAGCTGTCGTCCCGCTGCCCCCAATGTTCGATTTTTAGGAAAATCTTATTCTCGGTGCCTTGCCCAAAAACGCGGCCTTTGTTTTTTTCCTTCTGTGTCCAGCTACGATCCATCTCATCCTCCAAAATGCGCGCAAGTGGGATGGGTTTGTGTGGAGAATGGAGGGTGATTTTGCGGGCCATGGCTTACTTCATTTGGTTTGTCATATTGTTCTAGGACGAGCATCTACAGTTTTCGATAGAAAATCTAGAATCTTTTGTGGCGTTCCTTGGTCAACTTCCTCGTCGTTCCGTGTCTTAAAAACCATCACGCCAAATCCCACCAACATGAGACCGGGAATGCCCGAAAAGATAATATTGAACATCAGCGGTGCATCGTCAAACTCCCATAGTGCTAAGGAAGCCATAAAGAAGATGCTAACAAAGCCGAACCAAACCGCAAGAAACTGTTTCTTGCTGCGGGCTTCGTGCAATTCTCCTTTAATCAATGTACCGCCGTCATATTCTGACATAGTCGCTATCAACTTGGGTTCAACACCGAAGCTGACTTTCCGCCTACCATAGACCAACTCCATTTTTTTCTCGGTGCCACCGCCATGAACCATGAAGCCAGATTGCTTCTTTCGTTTGACCATTTCATCCTTGAGCTTTGTAGCAAGGGAGATTGGGTCTAACGGTGAAAACAACGTTACGGGCGTGGTCATTCTGTCGGAACTATTCCGCCGGTTCCAGTAGACCTTCCTTCTTGATCTTCTCCTGCCAGACAAGCGGCGCGAGATGATGGACGCTTTGCCCTTCGGCATCGACGGCTACTGTGACCGGCATATCCTGAACCTCGAACTCGTAAATCGCCTCCATACCCAGATCTTCAAAGCCGACCACTTTTGATCCCTTGATAGCGCGGCTGACGAGATAGGCGCTACCACCAACCGCCATCAGATAGGCGCTTTTATGTTTCTTGATCGAACCAACTGTATCTAGCCCGCGTTCAGCCTTGCCGACCATGGCCAGCAGGCCCTGTTCCAGCATCATGTCGGTAAACTTGTCCATGCGGGTTGCGGTCGTGGGGCCAGCGGGACCAACAACCTCTTCGCCCACCGGATCAACCGGACCAACATAATAAATGACACGCCCCTTGAATTCGACCGGAAGTTCTTCTCCCGCAGCGAGCATGTCCTTGATCTTCTTATGCGCAGCATCGCGCCCGGTCAGCATCTTGCCATTGAGCAGCAACCGGTCACCATGTTTCCATGTCGCCACTTCTGCGGCATCCAGTTGATCGAGATGAACCCGCTTTGCTTCCGATGAAGGTGTCCAGTTGACGTCGGGCCATTCATCTAGCTTGGGCGCTTCCAAATAGGCGGGACCGCTACCATCCAAAGTAAAATGGGCGTGGCGTGTGGCGGCACAATTGGGAATCATTGCTACGGGTTTACCAGCGGCATGACATGGCCAATCATTGATTTTGACATCAAGAATGGTCGACAGTCCGCCAAGCCCCTGGGCGCCAATGCCCAGCGCATTAACCTTATCAAAAATCTCGATGCGGAGTTCTTCAATATCATTGCGCGGGCCGCGCTTTTTCAATTGGCCCATATCTATGGGATCCATCAGTGATTGCTTTGCGAGTTGCACACAACGCTCTGCTGTCCCGCCAATGCCGATGCCCAGCATGCCCGGAGGACACCAACCAGCACCCATTAGGGGAACCATTTCGAGTACCCAATCGACGATATTGTCCGATGGGTTCATCATTTTGAATTTCGATTTGTTCTCGCTGCCGCCGCCTTTCGCTGCGACGTCTATCGACACCTTGTCACCAGGCACCATTTCTACATTCAGCACTGATGGCGTGTTATCTTTGGTATTGCGCCGGGTGAAGGCAGGGTCGGTCAATATGGATGCGCGGAGTTTGTTTTCGGGATGCAGATAAGCCTGACGCACGCCTTCATCGACAATTTCCTGCATCGATTGCGACCTATTGTCCAACTGGCAATCCATGCCCCATTTGACGAACACATTCACAATCCCGGTATCCTGACAAATGGGACGGTGTCCCTCAGCACACATTTTCGAGTTGGTGAGAATTTGCGCAATGGCATCTTTTGCTGCTGGAGATTTTTCCGCCTCATAGGCTTCACCCAATGCACGGATGTAATCCATAGGATGATAGTAGGAAATAAACTGAAGCGCGTCGGCAACGCTTTCGATCAGGTCGGCGGTCTTAATGGTAACGGTCATAGAAACTCCGGATGTTCAATCGGATGCGATCCAGATTTTCTTTTGGCGCAAGTCGCAAATTGGAGCAAGGATTGTTCCTGCGTTTCAACTTTCCATCAGCATTTTGGATCAACATATCCTCATTCCATACGATAGCGATGCACTATATCTTGTGTCACAATATGGTCATTTGTACCTGTTGGTGAATTGTGGATAAAAATTTGGTAAAATTTGACATAGACTCTTGCGCAAATGGCAACGCTTAGTAAGTCCATGCGTCGCTGCGCTGCAGCATAAAATGACCGTCGATGAAGTGATTCATTTATACGACGAATGGAGTCGTTAAAATGTCATTTACCCCCTTGCATATAATTTCGATTCAGCCACTATAGGTTGTGGTTCGGCCTTGGGGGCACACCAACAGCTTGTGGTTACTGGATTTTGCGCCGACTCGGCGAATGCCCCCTTTTGGCCTGAATCGAGAGAGATTTTAGGGGTTCCCGGGGTGCAAAAATAATCACCCCAAATGGTTGTAATAATGCTAGTCTCAAGGCTTCGGCCCGAGTCGAACAAGGCGTGAACAAAGACCATTGCAAAAGAGCCCCGGAAATCGGTCGTTTTGACTGGTTGAAGAGACTGGTTTGTGTTTGTTGCTTTTGAGTTTTTAGGGGGCCGTTTAAATGGAATTTCGAGATAACCGGAATGAAGCCGGAGATATGGGTGAGTTGGATATGGGCGCGGAAGTATTGGATACGCCAAAGAGTAAAGCAGCAGACAAAGCTCCGGTAAAAGAACCGGAAGTGAGTAAAAAGGCAGAGGCGGAAGCGGCGGCCGAACAAATCAATGATGAAAAAGAATTGAAAGCAGAGCGTGACAGCCACAGTGTTGAAGAACGCCGGTTTAAAATTACGACGGACGGTTCCCGTGATGATTTGCTGACCGAGTTCGGCAAAGAGACATTGAAGGATCGCTATCTTCTTCCTGGTGAAAGTTTTCAGGATCTGTTTGCGCGTGTGGCGGATGCCTATGCCGATGATCAAGATCATGCCCAGCGGCTTTATGATTATATTTCGAAACTATGGTTCATGCCGGCCACACCTGTACTCTCTAACGGTGGTACGGGACGCGGGCTTCCTATCTCATGCTATTTGAATAGTGTGGACGATAGTCTCGGCGGGATCGTCAATACTTGGAATGAGAATGTCTGGTTGGCTTCCAAAGGCGGCGGTATCGGCACCTATTGGGGTAGCGTGCGCGGTATCGGTGAGCCAGTTGGCCTGAACGGCAAGACATCGGGTATCATTCCGTTCGTGCGGGTGATGGACAGTTTGACACTGGCAATATCGCAAGGGTCATTGCGACGCGGTTCTGCGGCTTGCTACCTGGATATCGATCATCCTGAAATTGAAGAATTTCTTGAGATCAGAAAGCCTTCCGGCGATTTTAACCGGAAAGCTCTCAACTTGCATCATGGCGTATTGTTAACCGATGAGTTTATGGAAGCCGTGCGCGATGGTTCGGAATTTGATCTGAAATCACCCAAAGACGGCAGCGTTCGCGGACAAGTAGATGCGCGTTCCCTGTTCCAGAAATTGGTTGAAACGCGTCTTGCTACCGGCGAGCCATATATCATCTTCAATGACACTGTGAACCGGACGATGCCAAAGCATCACCGCGATCTGGGTCTCAAAGTTTCTACGTCCAATCTGTGCTCAGAGATCACACTGCCTACGGGTCGTGATCACCTTGGCGAGGACAGGACTGCAGTGTGTTGCCTGTCCTCGCTTAATCTCGAAAAATGGGATGAGTGGTCAGTGGACAAAGACTTTGTCGAAGACGTGATGCGTTTTCTCGACAATGTGCTGCAGGATTATATTGACCGGGCACCCGATGAAATGGCGCGGGCGAAATATAGCGCTAGCCGCGAACGTAGTGTTGGTTTGGGGGTCATGGGCTTCCATAGCTTCCTGCAGGCTCGCGGTCTTGGCTTTGAAAGCGCGCTGGCAAAATCGTGGAATATGAAGATCTTCAAGCATGTTTCTGCGAAAGCCTCGGAGGCCAGTATGATGCTCGCCAAGGAACGCGGACCATGTCCCGATGCCGCTGATCAGGGCGTGATGGAGCGCTTCTCTTGCAAGATGGCGATCGCGCCAACCGCGTCGATCTCGATCATCTGCGGCGGCGCCTCGGCCTGTATCGAACCGATCCCGGCCAATATCTATACGCATAAAACATTGTCGGGCAGCTTCGTGGTCAAGAACCCGCATCTGTTGAAATTGCTGCAAGAGAAATCGAAAGACAGCAACAATGTCTGGAACAGCATCCTTGAAAAAGGCGGCAGCGTTCAGCATCTCGACTTCCTCAGTGCTGACGAGAAAGACGCATATAAAACCAGCTTTGAGATAGATCAGCGCTGGCTGCTCGAACTGGCGGCGGATCGCACACCGTTTATCGATCAGGCGCAATCGTTGAACCTGTTCATCCCGGCCGATGTCGATAAATGGGACCTATTGATGCTCCACTTCCGCGCATGGGAATTGGGTATCAAGTCGCTCTATTATTTGCGCAGCAAATCTATTCAGCGTGCTGGTTTTGCCGGCGGTGAAATTGCTGGATCGGAAACGGATGCTGCTGGCGGCGGTGTCGAAGCGGACAATACGCTCGATCCGAAAACGGTCGAACTGATGACCGCGAACGGAACCGACTATGATGAGTGTCTCGCCTGCCAATAGGCGCGGGACAAAGTTTGCCCACTGCCTCCTCCCTTTGCTCCTTTTGGGAGGGGGCTGTTTTCCCAACAGGGGGAATGCATGGTATAGATGAAGGAGCATGGCTGGCCGGGGCCGCAGGGGATTGCGGTGCTGGATTGAAAACAAAGGAGTTTAGACAAGAATAATCGGGGGTTTGATCAAGTCGGGGGCAAAATGCCCACACGAAGGAGTATCAAACCATGATCGTGCAGTTACTATTACTAGCCGTCGCTTTTCTAGGCGCCTGGCTAGTGCTTCAACCGACCGAGCATTTTACTTATGATCGCAAGGCTGATGAAGGGAATGCTGTCACTCCGACTATTTTGCAGGCGAGAAGCACGATTGGATATATCCTGTGCATCGCCTCGCTCTCAGCCATATTGTTGATGCAAGTTTAGAAGTTTGAATTTTAGAAAGAAACGCCCTGAAGTTTAGGGCATGATGTAGAGGAACAGCGTAGATGTCATTGTTAGAAGCCCGGAAAACCTACAAGCCTTTTGAATATCCCTGGGCCTATGACTTTTGGAAACGCCAGCAACAAATTCACTGGATGCCCGAAGAAGTTCCCTTGGGCGAGGATTGCCGTGACTGGTCACAAAACCTGACCGACCATGAGCGCAACCTGCTCACCCAAATCTTCCGCTTCTTTACACAGGCCGATGTCGAGGTGCAGGATTGCTATCACGACAAATATGGGCGTGTCTTTAAACCTACCGAAATCAAGATGATGCTCACGGCCTTCTCCAATATGGAGACCGTCCACATCGCGGCTTACTCGCACCTGCTCGACACGATCGGCATGCCAGAGTCCGAATATTCGATGTTCCTCGAATATGAAGCGATGAAGGACAAGCATGATTATATGGGCACGTTCGGCGTCGATAATGACGAAGATATTGCCAAGACACTGGCGATGTTTGGCGGCTTTACCGAAGGGCTGCAACTGTTCGCATCCTTCGCCATGCTGATGAACTTCCCGCGTTTCAATAAGATGAAAGGCATGGGACAGATTGTGTCCTGGTCGGTGCGTGATGAAAGCCTGCACTGCGAAGGCATTGTCAAAATGTTCCACACGTTCGTTCAGGAACGCGATTGCCTGACCAAGTCGGTCAAGGAAGATATTATCGACTGCTGCCAGAAGACCGTGCGCCTCGAAGATGCTTTCATTGACTTGGCCTTTAGCGACGGCCCCGTGCCCGGCATGACCGCGAAAGAAATCAAACGCTATATCCGCTACATCGCCGACTGGCGTCTGGGACAGTTGGGCTTCCAACCGATCTATATGATCGAGGACCACCCGCTGCCATGGCTGGCGCCGCTGCTCAACGGTGTTGAGCACGCCAACTTCTTTGAAACGCGTGCCACCGAATATTCCAAAGGCGCGACGACGGGTGAATGGAACGACGTCTGGAGCAGCTTTGACCAGCGCAAAGGCAAAGTCGCGAATGAAGACGAGGCGGTTGATGAAGGCCCGGATATGTTCGAAGATGCGGGAGTTGCTGCGGAGTAGGGGTGCAAAGTTTTCGTAACCTTTCGGAAGTCGATTTTGATCGCTATTTGGCTGACTTTGTGAGGCCTGCAAAAGCGGTAACCTCTGCCATCCATTTGCATGGTAGAATTGGCGATCTTACGCAGGGGCGTCGTGGCCTGAGAACAGAAGGTTCTCAAATCTTTATTTATGGTGAGCGAGGTGTCGGTAAAACTTCATTAGCTAAAACACTTCTGGCCGAGATCGTACCAGAACACGCTTCGGACTTGCTGATCGCATGTGAGAAGAATTCGACCTTTGCATCGTTGATGCAGGCAGTGGTAAAAAGGCTGCTGCCAATTTGCAAACAAAAGGCGTCGGCGACCCAGATTAAGACAGCTTTTCAAGCATACGGTTTCACAGTCGAAATGACGAAGTTTTGGCAGGTAGGTGAACAGATTGATCCAACGGATATAAATTCCTTTATCTCGGTGATAAAAGCTATCGGTAGATTGCTTCCTCAAAAGATTGCAGTGATCGTTGACGAATTTGATTTGATTGCGGATTCGTCAGAGAAAGAAAAATTCGCAGAATTAGTGAAACAACTATCCGATCAAGAAGTTAGTCTGAAATTTATCTTTTGCGGCATAGCCGCAGATGTTGAGAGCCTAATTGGTGGGCACTATTCATCCGGGAGATATATTGAACCGATAAATCTTGGTCCGCTGGTTATCGGCCCAATATTCTCGATTTTGGATAAAGCCTGTAATGCGTTTGGTATCCAGATTGAAAAAGAACCCCGAATACGTTCCGCATTGATCGTGGACGGCTATCCCTATTTCATGCACCTGATAACGAAGAATGCAATCGAAATTCTGTATGAGCAAAAACACCTTCCATAGATGATTGATAGTAGTCTGTTTGAGCATGCAGTTCGTCGTTCCGTGTCGAAAGCAGAACCAATGCTGAAATCAGCGTATGACACTGCAACAAAAAGATATTCCAATGAATACGAAGCTGTCCTCTGGTCGGTAGCTTCATTGACGCTCTTCGAAAATAAATGGGATGACATTTATGAAAAAGCCTACAGAGAATTGCCAGTGCACGCTGATGGCTCTGATTTAATGAGCAGGGAAAACTTCTACAAAAGAATCCTAAATTTGACTCGGGATAGTTGTGGATCAATACTTTCAACTAATAAGAACGGTTGGTACAGTTTTTCGGAAAGTGTTGTTCGAAGCTACACTCGATTGCGGGCATTTGAGAATGGTATTGATCTAGGTATTGATCTGCATGGTCACAGCGGTAAGCTTCGAAAAGAGTACGGAGATATTGGACCGCTGAAGAGGCTTTAGCACTGCGGAATTATGGTGATCGTCAACCAATTGTACGATCCAGTATACCGTTGCCAGACCCAACCACCATCCGTTCCAACTTGTCACAACGCTTGGACAACAGGGATAGGGAAATTCGTTCGGTATGATATAAGTTAGAATCGATAGAGTGGAGATAATAAGAATTGACGCGGTTGGAGTTGAACCAACACCTCCTCAGGTGTAACGTCGAATAGTCAGTTCTAGTTACTTAGCTTAACCTAAGGCGCTCTTCCGTGAGCTACGCGCCAAACCCCTCCTCTGTTGAAGCCAGAGGAGGGAATTCGAAAGGATCGGTCAAATCGTTGAGCACGGTTGGAAAGCTATCCGGATCAGACAAAATTTCAACTAGCGGATCAAAGTTCAGTGTTTTTCTTTGTTCATATTCAAGACCGTATTTGATCAACCCCAACTTCAGCATCTTATTTACAGACCGCTGAACGGTTCTGGCTGATGAACCCATCCTTTTTGCAATGGTTTCAGATCTTGTAAAAACTGGACTATCTGGATTCCACCAATGGATCAAAAGATTGATCAACACCATCATGTCAGTTGTGTTTAGACCCAATTTTTCTTGAGCTTTCAACAGTGACATTGGGATTGCGACAAAGCCCGATTGGGATGAGACTGCTCCCTTCCATTTTGCCTCAATAGAATATTCTTTAACCTGCTCGGAAATCACCGCCCCGCTAGGAAATTCGAATTCAATACCAGTTTCTACGTTTTCAATCATTTGCCTCCAATGGAAAAAAAATTGCTAAAAGTAAATAGGAATATATTAAATACGACAAATATGACGCTTTTTCTGTTTTGAACAGTTTTTTTTGGCGAAAAATTACGGTGACAGTTTACGAAATGCACCAATTAGCAATCCGCCACCACAACCCCATCACCACCCCCGAACCACACCCCTTCCATTCCGCAAACCCATCCGCTAAACCTCTGCACGCAGTGAGCATATTCTTGCTGTGAGGCTTTAGAACCTCCAGACTTACGGCCGGTCGAAATTTGATAATTTCGGCCGGGTGTGTCGATACTCGGCAATTCCCCGAATTGCCTGCGCTTCTCCATCACCTATGTCCCCACATCTCGATCCAATTCCGCCTAAAGGTGGCGGCGCTCTGTGGCTACGCAGGGTTCTAAACACCCGGCTTTGAAGTGTCCCACTATTCCCACTTGGCCATGCCTCTTTCGCAAAAAGGAGGCCGACCCATGGATCCCGAACGGCAAAAGAAACCCGACAATCACTGGCACGAGACGCTGCTCCATTGCGAAGCCGCAGCTATCGGCGCGGCGATGTTATGGGGCTGGATCAGCTGGTTGTTTTGATCATGCCAATCACTGGCAATAAAACTGCTCGACATCGGCGAAATAGAAATAGTTTCTGGTATCGGAGTCCAGGATAACAATTCCCAGATCGGCTTCCTCGGGCGCGTCGATCGTTTTATAATCGCCCGCAGCTACCGGGCCCATGTCCATACTGGTACCGGATTGCGCGAAACCCATCGTGATCATCACATCATGATCGGATCGGTTCAATATATTGAACGGTTTGCCGGGACAAAGGCCGGGATATTCGGGCACTTCAAATTTCACCTGGTCAAAGTCCCGGGGGTTTTCAATCATGCTGTTGGTAATACTGAGCGTATTTAGCTTATGATCCATTTCCGGTTTTGGCGGCGCCTGCGGCGTCGATGTTGATAACTCGGTTGGGCTACTGGTGGAATGGGAACCATCGCCGGCAACTTGCATACCGGCGAGATAGGCGAAAGCCGCAAATAGCGATGCCGCCACAATGATACCGCCCCATATCAACCGCTTTTTCCGCCGCCTTTGACGCACAAGATCATTGGCCATCTGGGCAATTTCGGAGACCGGATCTCCTTTTTGCCGATAAGCGCTCAGGCCTTTTAGATATGAGGGCAAATCGCCAAAGTCGGTGTCGCCGAGCAATATCGGCAGCACTCGCCCTTGCGGTGCTTTCCAGACGGCCTTGGCCATCTCCAGCTCGGTCAAGGTGTAGCGACCGGGGGATAGCGAATGTTCGCTGCATAGGAACAGCATGATATCGCTCTTGGCGATCTGACTTTGAATGACCCGGTCATAGGCATCGGAGGGTTTCAAATTGCTTTCATCAAAGAAAACATCATGCCCCGATTGCCGCAGCCGCTCGTTGACATCATTGGCCAGCGTCCGGTCTTCGTTCGCATATGATATAAAGATTTTGCCCATCCAAGCCCCCGGTAGCAGGTTAGGGTGATTGGTTTATAAACTCAACGAGATTCAAAGCGAAATCCGGTACGCTAAATCCTTTGCATTTGATCCAAGTCAAAGCACCGCTTTGTCGCCCGCCCTAAATCCTGTTGCAACGCAGATAGGAGAGAATAATGTCCGAGTTTCCAACAGACTGGCCGATATTGGTATTCATCGGCATGATGGTCGTCTTTATGGCAGTCCTGCTCTTTTGCACCGTCAGCGAGATGAGGCAGGACTAAACGAGATTACACTGGCGATTGGCCGCCCTCCCTATTAGGTCAATCGCTGGTGTAAGCCGATCCGTATTAAGGCGAAGACCGCTACCGGCTGCGCCGCCGCCAATTGAACTGGCGCCAATCATTCCAAAAGATCACTATCAGACAGCCTACAATGATCGTCAAATCTACCGCCGCATAGATATAATTAAATTTGAAGCTCGCCATGGCTGCGGGCACGGCGAACATGCTCCAGACGCCGAACAGCTTCTTTCCGCCATCCCAGCCTTTGACTATGCCAATGCCCGCCGCAAAGAGGACCATTGGATAGAGCATCAGCAAAATCTTACCCAATCCGGGTACCATCATCAGTGCGCCAGCCGTCAGCATCGGCGGGAGTGACGGCAGGGGGACAGGGAGAAAGCTGAGCGCCGCCAGGATGATTGCGCCCCAACCGACATATTCACGATATTTGTTCATGGTGTTTGCCTATCACGGAAGCTGCGATCTGGTACAAGAGATTTTTCATGAAGGGATTATTCTGTCCTACAATCAGGGTATTTGCTAAGTCACTTTTTATGAAACTCTTATCAAAAAACTTTTTCAACCATTTGTATAATATGAAGAAAAGGCCATTCTTGGAGATGGGGAAGTTTCATTCTATAGTCCTGTGCACATTGTAAACTTCGCCTGGGATTTATTATGAAAATCACCCGTTTCATTTTTGGTTTTGCTGCCGCCTGGGGGTTTTTGGCCCTGATCCCTGGCCTGTTTGGTGAGGCTGGCTTTAACGCCGCGATGCCACCGGCGATTACGCACCCGGAATTTTACTACGGCTTTTACGGTGTGGCCTTGGTTTTTCAGCTGATCTTTGTGATGATCGCGATTGATCCGGTGCGCTATCGCCCGCTGATCGGGATCGCGATATTGGAAAAGCTGGCCTTTTTTGTGCCGGGCATGTGGCTCCACTCCGCAGGTCGCCTTGCCGAAGGCGGGATTTACTTCGGTGCCATGATCGACGGTGTCCTGGCGCTGTTATTCGCCGTAGCGTGGTGGTTTGGACGGCGTTCCCATTCGGGCAGTTGGTCAACAGAAAATACCGAAGGGAATGTCTCATGATTAGAGGTGCGCCTGCTTTCGCGCTTTTACTTGCGATCCCGGTGTCGCCGGGAATGGCATCAGAACCGGCGAACGATGGTGCAGCTGTGCTGGTTGAGTTTATTGATCCACTGGTGACGGTCGAAGCGATATATAGTGACGATGCCAACCAATCTGCTAAGAGCCTGCCGATGACGCAGCGACTGGAAACCCTGTTTCTGCTCGAGCGAGATCATCTGGAAGCCAGCGGGGAACCGATTGGGCGAATTGATTTTGACTGGACCGTCAATGGTCAGGACGCGAGTATTTCTATGGTCGATGTCACCGCGGTAGATGTGCCGTTGCGTGATTTTGGCGATGCGGCGGTCGATCAGTTTGAACGCCGGATTGTGACCGCGCGCTTCATGAATTTCGATAGCGAGCAGGTCATTCGCTATTATTGGGTAAAGCAGCGCAATGGCTGGCATCTGGACGATGTCACAGGGCAGGGTGAGGACAGCATGACTTGGACGCTGTCGTTGTTGCTGGGTTATGACGGTTAGCATTGGTGGGTTATTTCATGGGCTGCCCCAAATTGAGTCTATCTCCGCTTATGCTCTATGAGTTCGCGTGTTAGAGGTTTGATTATGAACTATTTTATACACCGCTTTGTAATTCTAGCCGCCGCCATTTCGATACCAGCCGCCGCACAGGAATCCGATATTCCAGGCGCGAAAGCCACCATGCCGACGCTGGCGGAATATCCGGACAGAGGGCAATCCTATGACATGCAATGGACGGCATGGGGAGAGACCGAGGCGCCGCGGGTTGATTTTGGGGCGCCGGAAACGGACAATCGGCTATGGACTATCCGCTGTAATCGCGCCGCAAATGGGCGGGTCAGAATAGTGCATCAAATAGAGGCTGATCCTCGCGAAATGGGATCGGGCGACCGTTTTGGCTTTACGATACGGGTCGACAAAGGAACATCACTGGGCCTGATCGCGCGGATGGAATTGACCAATGGGGAGGGTGGTCAATATTATGTGCCGCGTTTCTACACCGCCAACCGGCATGCGCTTTATGTGGCTCTGGCAAAGGGTAGCCGGGCCTATATCAATCTTAACGGCAACAAGTTCAGTGTGCATCTGAAAGGATCGGGTGACGCGATCAAAAGCTTTTTAAAGCGGTGCCAATAGGGAATCTGAACTGTTATTCAGAAAAATGTCTCTAAACATGAACAGGAGATAAAATCCATATTCAGGGACCGGTCAACCACGCTCCTCTAAACCCACAATTGTCGGGCATCACCGAGTCGGATCAATACTATGGGGTTGCGATCCTTTGTGGAGTTAAGAAGATGATCAACAAGTTTCTGGGAACATTAGCAATCACCACCGCCGCCATCTCAACTATGGCATTTGCAACGCCAGCAGAAGCGCGAGGCGGCTATTATAACGGCGGTTACTATGAGCAAGTGGGCCATCGTAACGGTTATCGCGAATATCGCCGAGGCGACAGATATCGCGGAGACCGTGGCTATTATCGTGATCGCAGAGCCTATCGTAGTGATCGCCGCTATCGCGACAGACGCTACCGGGATAATCGTCGCTATCGCGGATGTGATCGCGGTACGGGTGGTACGATCATTGGTGCCATTGCCGGAGGACTGCTTGGCAATGAAGTCGCTGGTCGGGGCAGTCGAACCGAAGGTACGATCATCGGCGGTGCTGTAGGCGCCTTGGCTGGCCGGGCAATTGATGGAAATTGCTAAGGCTGTTTGAATTTCAATTTGAGTAAAACCCCTTTGTTCCGTCAGGAACTTTGGGGCTTTTCTTCCCCGGGAGTTGTGTATCGGGGAAAGGGGGCCGGTGGCGCTTTAAGCTCCGGTCCCCGTTTTGTTTGCTGTGGTCTTAATTCCGTCTCGCGAGTTTTGGTGGAACTGGTCCAACCCAATCTGCGATGTTTGGTTTGTCACTGACGAAATATGGCTGACCTTTGCTGTTCAGATAGAAACGCTCCATCTCGCTGCGGGTGAAAGGCCTGGAACCAAGCCGACCAAAGACAGCCATCTGTCCGCCAGTCTCATCTACCGCACGATCGCGATCCAAGCCCTTGGATAGTGCCAGTGCCGGTTTTGGTGTCTTGGCAAAGGCAATCAGTTCCGGTTTCGGAGCAGGAGAGAAGCCGTAATAAGCTTTCTGACTATCCGGCGATGTCAGCTGAATGACTTTCAATCCGTTGCGACCATCAGCGACATAAGCAAATAGAGTAGCATTGGTTGAACCAACAATAACATCTTCTGCATCATTCATCTGCCCGCCGAACGTTTCTTTCATATAGATTTTTGGTTGTTCAGGTTTCGTAATGTTGGCGATCACAAGCCCTTCATTTTTAGCTGCGATGTAAGCATATGTCCGTGCCAGATAGATGCGCTGGGCATTGGCCAATGGAATAGCACCACTTTCAACGGCGATTGGATTTTCCATATCAGTCACATTGAACAGCTTCACACCTTCGGCATCCGAAACCCACAGATAGCGGAACTGCATAGCCGAGGCGCGGGCATCCTTTAATGGCACTGTGACCACATGACGAGGTTCCAACGGTTTGTTCAGATCGATAACCGTCAGTCCAGCATCGGTTGTGATATATGCTATATGGCCAGCTAAAGTAATATGTCTTGCACCGTTCAAGACGCCACCTTCATTCCAGGTAAGCGAGCGTTTGAAGAAGTTGTTGCGGAATTCACCGTCGGCCAATGTGTTGACATCAACAAGAATGAGTCCTTCTTCGCTGTCGGTCACAACTGCATAGTCATAAATCGGATGGAATGGCTGTTCCTCATTGAGCTCCTGCATCTCTTTGGTATTACGTGTTGGAGCTATGGGTTGATTGGTGGCCAACGCCATACAGGTCGCATTCTTAGTATCGACATGCGTGTCATGTCCAATCGATGAGAATGGTGCTTTGATTATCCGTTCCGAGAAACCTTTGTTGCCGATTGATGCGACATCATAGGCACGGAAGCCACCTTTGCCTTCAGCGACAAAGATATATTCACCGCGCAGTTGCAGACAGCGAACGGCATCACCCGTTCCCTGTACGACGTTAGCAAACTCTTCGAGCGCTTTGGTCTCACCAGACAGGTCTTCATCAAATCGATCGCCACGGACCCAGTTGATCAATTCTCGATTGTTGTCCTCTACATGCATCCGCCAGTAATCCGGATATGCATATTTCTGGAGATAGGAACCTATCACTGCTTGTGGTTCGTCCCATTCGGTGACGCGGACAGCCTCAAATCCTTTTTCGAGACCGATCCATGCGTGGAGGCCAACAAAGTTTACAAAATTCGTACCCTGCAACATGGTCTGAGCCATGATCGCGTTATTGTCATTGGCATCGCTGACATGGCAATCAGAACATTGTTTCGTTTCGTTCTTGCGCACCGTGTGTGGGAAATGCGGTGCAAACGCCTGACTGGAGAACCCAATCGCAGAGATGGGTGGTTGCTGCACGTAAATGCGCTCACGGTTGATGTTGGTAGATGAAAGGATCAGCGCCGAGGTTGAACGAACGGGAGCAATGATATTGCCTTTCGTCGTTTGATGCTTGCCAAGCTGGAACATCTGATCTCGCGCAACTTGCGGGTTGTAGGTCGCATAGTTCCGTGTTGTGCCGCCCTCATATTTGTGGTTTTCGGCCTGCCAGTTTGCTTCGATCGGTAAGTGACAGCCGCCGCAACTGGTGGTCCAGCTCAGATGACAGGTGAAGCAAACCATATTTTCATCGGTATGCGCGCGGTCATCCTTGGCGACGCCGCTACCAAAGCTGTATTTTCCAGTGTCAGAACCGGTTTTGGACATGAGTTTTGCACGAGCAGCTTTAAGATTGAAATTAGGATGAGAGCGATTGACGCTGTCTTTGACGAGACTAACTCTCCAGCTAAGCTTCGGATCAGTGATTGAGCGTTGCAACAATACGCGTTCACCATTGGGATCTTGGAACCATTCAAATCGGCGTTGACCATCGGCATTGCGCAAGAGGCTCAGGTTTGTGCCTTTGGGGCGCGCAGCCAGATTGGATGTCATCAATTTAGGATATTCGTCAGCAGTCCCGTGACAATCCTTACAGTTAATCTCAACGGCATTGGCGACTTCGCCGTAGATCAGACCGTTGCCATGACTATCTTGGCCAAAGTGACAATCTGCGCATTGCATACCCACCTCGGCGTGGATGCTCATCATGTGGACGGACTTGCCCGGATTGGTTCCTATATCGACAAACTTCTCTTCGCCTTCCTTACGGAATTTTTCAGGATCTTCGGGATCAACCATATTGTCTGTATCAGTGCCATAGGTTGCCTGGTTACCGTCAGCATCCAGCAAGTTGCCTTCACGATCACGTTTCAGGATGGCTCGGAAATTCCAACCGTGACCATGATAATCGGCAAATTGCGTATCTTCCGCCACTTCATTGACGTCATAGACGTTACGCAGGAAATCGATGTCGGCCCAAAGTCCTTTGGGTGACGCACCTTCCGGATTGCGATCGAGTACTTTGCGAACTTCCTCAGCGGTTGGGAATTTCTGAGTTTTATATTTCGCGATATATTCTTCTTCGCTCATCCCTTCCGGTTTTGGGAGCTTATTATCCGGACCCGGCCACATATAGGGCGCATCGGATTCGTAATCCCACATTGTGTAGCCGAGATAGCTATTCAGGAAGATATTGGGTTGGTGCATATGACAATTCATGCACTGAGCAGTTGGGATGGCTCTTGTGAAAGCATGTTGTATCGGATGACCTTTTTCACGCTTGGCGGGATCAATACCCTTTGCGTGGTCTTCGCCATGCCCGTCGTCAGAATGTCCGTCATCAGCATGATCATCTGATTTTCCATGCGATTTGTCTTCGCCGTGATCTTTTCCATGAGATGCGTCATAGGTTCCAAATGATCCCGCACGATGTTCACCTTCTTTCAGGTTCCTAATCGTAGGATCAATTGTCTGCGTTTGGCCATCACGGCCATATTTCGCCCAAATAGAGCTGTGACGCGGCTCGCGGTCATTGGCGTAGACAACATGACAACCGGCACAGCCAGACTGGCGATAATCGCCGGGCTGGTCATTGGTACCCATGAACCACATAAACGGATCGTTGAGGCGGGTCTTGTGAATGTTGAGCACTGGAATGGCAACGCGAAGACCTGTGCCTGGACCGCGATTGGATTGCTTTAGATCGGGGCGGCCCGGTTCTTCCAAGCGTTGAATAATACCGCCAATATTGGGAAGTCCAATTTCAGGGAATTGTGTGTTGATGTTGCGGCCGCCGCGTTCAAACACCCGGAAAATATCGCCTGGTGGAACGACATGCCAAGTTGGCAGAGGATAAAGAATAGGTAATGCACCGCGTGCTTTTTGTTCTTCAGTAACTGTTCCGTGAGGATTCCCGGGAGACTTGATCGTCGCTGGCTCGCCTTTGCGGGTATAAGCTTCTCCAAAGACATAGTTTTTGAACGGAACAATCCCGTTATTATAGGCCGCCCCGCCCCAGAGCATGGCACCAGTGGCCATCAGGGATCGTTCAGATGCCTCGATAATTTCGATGTGACATGCGCCGCAAGCTTCGCGGGCAACCCGATAATCGGATGGATTTACGAAGCGAACAAACTCCGGTGCTTCTTTGTTCAGAAGAGCATAGCTGCGTTTGGGATTAGCAGATGAAGGCCAGTGCCAGCTCTCTGGATATTTGGGAAGAACGTGCGCTTTCTTCAGTGCATCCATATAAGCAAGACTGTTTTTGCCCCAGTCATTGTCGCCCTTTACTGACGCATCGCCGCCATGACAATCAACACAACCCAACACCACTGCTGGTGTCTCGTGCATAGTCTTCTGATCGCTATCGGTATGACAAGACACACAGCCTTCGCTCTTGGTCTCGGCAGCATCCCACGTCTGATTTTGCGGCGCTGGCGGCGTAAAACTATAGTCTATTTTTTGTGGTTTCTCTTTGCCCGCGGCTAATAAGCTGGTCGTTGGCATTGCCGTTAGTGCAATTGCACCAAGTGCGGCAATGAATGCCTTTTTGTGCTGGGATATGGTCGCAAGTTTAAGCATCAGAAAGCAAATATCGCATTGAAGAGAATGGAATAGTGAAAGTCTCGTGTGTCAGTTTGGTCAAATAGATCCTTGAAGCCATCTCCGGGCAACAAGGCTGCTCCTGACAAACGAAACACAACATTCTGCGTAGATTTAGGTCGATAGATAGCGGCCATTGATAGATCCCAACCGATATCTTTTGGAATTGATCCCTCTACGCGAAGAGCTTCAAGAGATTCCGTTTTATGAAACCAGAGGTGATTGGCATTGGCCGAAAGCCGTAGTTCCGGTGTAAGGTCCGCATCAGCGCCTACACCTGCCAATATTGTACCGGGATTGTTAAAATTACTCTGACCTTGCTCTTTCGACGAACGCAGTGAGTTTAAGATTCCGTTTCGGCCATTGATACTAATGGCTCGGCCACCACCAGCGAACGGAATGGTTTGCCTGATCCAATAACTGGTATCGGCTCCAGCAAAAATCGGGTTTTCAAAGATAGCGTCAAAGCCAGCCTCAGTATTATTATAGGGATTGCCGTCGCCACTGGCGATTAAACCGGAAGCACGAAAACGCCAGAAGTCGACATCGTAGCTCGCTTCAACAGCTCCGAACCAGGCTGCAATATTGGCTGGCTCGCTGGTAAATATGCTGTTTCTATCTTCACCAAAGGCACCATAGACCTGGCCGGAAACATTGATCCGTCCGATCCGGCCATCAAAAGCATAGCCGGGATAGACAACATCATAGGCACGGCCGCGCAAGTCGCCGATCAGGGCAGGGCGAACCGGGAAGCCATTGTCGTCTATTTCGACATCGCTACGCTCACGGTTCATATTATAGGTAAGACTGAATTGGCTGGTCAGACCAACAAAGGGCAAATCCTGCCGATATAGATTGGCAAAGAAAATATAGCTTTCGCGCGGGGTTTGGAAAATGTCGTTGAGACCCGAGTTGGTGTCTTTTTCCAGTTGAACAAACGCACCAAGATTATACTGTATCCGGTTATTATCCCGCGTGCCAAATAGTCGGAACCCAAGCTGGTTATCCTGAAACAGGAACCCGCGAAAATCAGCCTGCATCGGCTGAATACCAATACGGAAGCTGTCAAAGTCATAGCGCGCTGATGTGTTACGAATATGATAATCGAAAAAGGCTTCCTGCACGCCCACAAACCAGTCGGTTCGATTGGATGTCTTAGAAGGCTCAACGAATAAAACACGGCGTTCGGGCACATTCACATGGTTGACTTGCGTGGCCAGTGTCAGCCGATATTCAACATCAGGTGGTTTATAGGCCGTTGAGCCTTTTATCAGAGCAACGCCGGTAATGAATGTTTGCGCATAAACCTCAGAACCGGAGCGACCAAAAACATCAATACTATTGGACCGTTCTGTTGTTTGCACACCCACTGGGATTGGGAAACTGCGCGGTTCTATAATCGTGTCAGAAATAGCATTTACGACAAAAAACCAATCATCACCTTTCAGGAAGGATGGTTTCTTGTCCTCGGGTATGGGTTTGTCGCCCTTCAAAACGTTCTGATTATACGGGTTTAGCGTACTATGGCAGTTTTTGCGTAGTGCCGGAAATATGCCATAAGCCGACAAGTCATCACGCTTGCTTTTCGGCGGGCACAGTGTCTGCAATATCCGCCAGCGGTCTGGAACGGGAAACTCTTCTGTTGGAAAAGCTTCTGGCGGAGGGGCACGAACGGCCCCTTCGTTAAATTGGGTAACCGCTTCGGGAAGTTCTTTTTGAATGCCGGGGCGTCGACGGCCGTCCATCAGCACCTCATCGGCTTCAATTCCGCCGAGTTCCGGCTGCGGATCATCAAGCTGCGGTGGAGTTAGTATTTCCGGTTGTTCTGGTGTTTGGTCGATGACTTCATTCTCATCGAGACCTTCCTGCTCATCCCGTTCAGGGTTTTTATCCGTACCAGGTGGTTTTCGACCGACACCTGTTTGCAGAAAAGCAAATTCCTGACCCGCTAGCAACGCTGTGAGGGAGGCCTCAATCTGGTCCAATGAAGCATTGTGACGCTCCATCTGTTCCGCTTCGCCAGACATGACCGCTAAGACCGGTACAAAGGATGCAGATAAACCGCCCATGCTACCTACAGCCCCTCACAAACATTTTGATCATCCGTATCCAGGAACGGTGCGAAGGGACAGTTTACGTAACGCAATCGGACGTTGGCATTGCCGAGATCGACAACGACATTATCAGCGCGAATGGCTTTGGGTGCATTTGCAATCGTTCCTGTGCGCACTCCGGCATTGTTCAAACCAAGGAAGCTGACCATATCGTCTTGATCAATACCGTCACCGGATACCCCAATACCGCCGATCAGCTGATCACCGCGATAAATGGGAACGCTTCCCGGGAAAATCTGAATGCCATTGGCTAGACGTTTTTGTCCGGGCGCGACGTCAGGAACCTGCGTACAGCGTCGGATAGTGTCGGCGCTTCCACCCATACTAGCGACAAAAGCAACGTGCGCGCCGACATTTGGAACAACTAAATCGGTTTGTAAACCAACCGCAAACGGGCTGAATTGTGAGGTTTGTTCGACTGATAGAGCGCCAGGAGGGCGCCCGATTTCACCATCTGGGAAATAGGGGCGCGCCAAGTTACCACCCGAACGGTCTGCAAAAGCTACCGTACCCGTCAGCGCGTTGGGATCTCCCAAGAAAGTTCTAATCCGCTGCACTACAGGCGCGATACCAGGCGTATTCAGTAGTTGCTGGGCTGCTATCGAATTCGAGAAAAATGCGGCAGTACGCGCTTTTTGAAGCGAAACGTCGGTGCCAAAAATCGGCCCGTCAGGGGAACGAACAATTCCCAAAATCTGACCATGTGTATCGACAACGCTGATAGTAGCCTGCATGCGACTATCCAATGGTTGACGGATTTGCGCGCGGGAGCGGCTGAGTACGATGAACGCTTCTTCCAGAACGGCTCTAACTTCGGTCTGTGTCAACGGCGTAGTTGTTGAAGCAGCGTCAGTTCCTCCGCGAATAGGATAGCGATTATTGCCGGAACCATCGGTCAAAACAAAAGCATCGGGGTTCGCAAATTCAGCAACAGTGCTAGCGCGAATGCCGGACCCTTCTGAACCATAAACGGTGCCTGCTTTGATGGTGGCATCCGTATAACCCGTAACCGGGATGAGATTTCCAACGCTGCCGTTTATTGCAGCAAAATTACCCTGAAGCGGAGATAGATCCCCGACAACCATATCACTAAATCGAAGAGAGGTTCCATCCACAGAGATGCGATTGGCCGCAATCGAGGCTGGTGGCGCGAAACCCTGTATGCCCGCAAGAGCGATAGCTTCTTCATCATCAACATCTACATCGAGGATATTGTCGTCAAAACCATAGTCACCATCGCCCATGACGCCAATTGCGCCTACAACAACACCGTCCTTATAGAGCGGCAAACCGCCTGGATCGGCGGATAGACCAAGCGGTGAACGTTTGGGGCCAATGAGGGCCTCTGGACCACCCATTGGACGAAAGCGCGTGTTGAGATCCGAACACGGAAGTTGGCTGAACTGCACACCAAATAGCGGCCCGCTTTCTAGGCCGACCGTCGTTGGTGCGGGTGGAAAATGCTCTTGTACAATCTGACTGGCCGTCCGTGTTGAAAAGGCATTGCCTCCGCTTGACAGATAAGCGCCCGTTACCGCTTTTGCTATCGCAGCGGTTGTGGACGGTACCATCACACCCTGCAAACCAACCTCTTGCCCCTGAGCTGCTTGACCGCCAATTGTATTGCGGCTGACGGCAGTCATTTGATTGGCACCGTTCATTCGAAAAACGGCGAGTACATTCCCAACGCGATCCACCACGGCGATGACAGAAGGTAAGTTCCGTGCCTGTGCTTCACCTACAGCTTGTGCAATAACTGTTTGAACGTCAGTGACTGACAAAGAGCGTTGCAATGGAGCTGTGAATAAGCCGCCCGATCCAAGAGGTGGTGGCGTCGGAGTTGGGGCAGGCGCAGGCGAAGGGCCCGGCGCTGGAGTTCCACCAAAATCATTGCTACCACCACCGCCTCCACAAGAGGTCAAAACGAGGGCTACCGCCGATATTGCTGCAGTAAGACGAAGACGCCGCATTAACATTCACTCCAATTCATGCGTTGCCCCGGTTCATTTCAATGCCCTTATGGTGCGCACGGCGCTGCCCAAGGCACGGCGGAATTTGCGTGGTTGATATTTGTTGGGATCATCAACAGCGGCATAAGCTGTGTTTATCTGTCCCCGAAGGCTGGACGCAGCAGCTTCGCTAACTTGTCCGCCATTGACCAAGCCATTGAGCAAGGTGTCGACCGCCATGACAGACTGAACGCTGCCTTCGTAGTCAGTAAAGCGAGGTGAAATTGCTTGTCCCGCAATGGTTTCCATAATTTGGAAGGTTTGTGCGCGACTGAAGTTCGCGCGGGAAAAACGCTCCGCCAAAGCCACTGCTGTTTGCCGTAACCGAGCTGCCGCCTGTGTTGCTGGTCCGCGGCCTTTGCCCATTGCGGCATGGAACGCTTTTGACCGGCTATCAAATTGCGTAACCAGATCCGGTGCTGCAACGCGAACAGCGGCGCTCAACATGATCATATTTTCATCATTATAGGGTGGCATTCCCTCCGGAATAGGACGGTCAGGATTATTGACTGATTTTGGTCGCGCTGACGCCTCATCATAAATTTGGCGGTGGCAACTATGACAGTCATAGAAGTAGAATTCTGGGAAAATTCCTTCTGTCGCTAGTGCAGGCTTCGAGAAGAGATTTAACGAGCGTTCGAGCGCCATGGCTTGCCCAACGGCCCAGAATTGCACACTATTTGTACGGCCCTTACGCCTGACATAATCGGCATCTTCATCATGATGTTGCTGGAGGGTAGAAAACAAATCCATTTCAAAAGAGATACGTGGGTGGCCGGCTGCCATGATGCTGTGATCAACAAATTGACCAGATTTGGCGCTGCCGAAATGGCAATCAAGACAAACGCTGGCTCGGGCTTTTGGATTGTCGAGCGGAATTAGGCCTTTGGAAACATTGCGGGAATGGCTAGCGCCGACGGCATAGTGAGCCGATAACCAACCAGATGCGGGTCCATGACATGCTTCGCATCCAACGCCATCATTTGCTTGAAAACGAGGTCCTTTTTTCGCTGCGGGGGTGCTGTGGCAACCTAGGCATTGCGCTGCGCTCGCCGCGTCACCGATCCCCAATCGCTTGGCAATGGCAATGCTGCGCGGCTCTCGAAGAACACGAAATGCACGGCTATGCGCGCCGCCGGGAGTGGATTCTTCCTGCCAGCGCATAAGCTCATCTTGCCGGACGATTTCGCCATCAGCTTCTTGTCGCCCATGACAGGTTGATCCGCCACAACTAGCAACGCCCAAATGGGTTCCACTTGCCAATTCCTGCGACGCCTGAACGGGTTCAGGGGCAGCAAAAGAAGAAGCCAGCAATGCGATTGCAGCTAATAATATACAGAAAAGGCCGGCAGCAAGTGCTGACCCATTACGTTTCCAAGAAACGAATATCCCCTTTTGCATCGTTGCACCTACCAGTTCGAAAACTGGTTCCCTCTATCCGCACGACGCGACCCGACTGATATTTGTAAAACCTACTTATCCACGTCCAAACACTCAATGCAAACAAAATTCGATGAAATAATGTTGTTTTTTAGCGCGTTGGTTGCTCCAGGGCTTCGTCGAGAACAACTATTGTGGCCAATCAGCAACTTTTTCCTTTGTCGTGATTGCTGTCCTTTTCCAAAAACCGAATCGTAAGGCTTTTAAATGCTATTTTCGCCGAATCACGAGATTCCGAATTTCGGTCATATCCTCCATGGCGAACCTAATCCCTTCGCGTCCGACTCCGCTGTCCTTCACGCCGCCATATGGCATATTATCTACACGGTATGATGAGACGTCATTGACGACAACGCCGCCAACATCCAACTTGTCCCAGGCATCTAGAGTTTTAAAGAGGTCGCGAGTAAAGATACCAGCTTGTAGACCAAATTTACTGTCATTCACTTCATCTAGCGCAGCATTGAAGTCACTGAATTTGGAAAGAACAGCAAGCGGTCCAAACGCTTCTTCAACAACGGCGTCAGCGGATCGATCCACATTTTCCAGCAATGTTGCTTCGAGCATGTTGCCGTTTCTGTTGCCACCACATAACAAAGTCGCACCGCCGCTAACCGCGGCCTGAATCCAACCATCAAGACGCTTGGCTTCTCCTTCGGAAATCATAGGACCAATAAATGTCTTGGGGTCCTTTGGATCACCAGCGATCAGCGTCGCAGTTTTGGCGACAAGCATGTCTTTGAATTGATCATAAATATCTTCATGAATGATGATGCGTTGAACACCGATACAGCTTTGACCAGATTGGTAGAAAGCACCAAATATAATCCGATCCAGTGCATCTTCCAGATCTGCGTCATGGTCAACAATTACTGCTGCATTACCGCCGAGTTCAAGAACGACAGGTTTCTTGCCAGCCCTGGCCTTTAGATCCCAGCCAACGCCCGGTGATCCAGTGAAGCTCAACAATTTCAATCGATCATCGACGGTAAACATGTCCGCGCCATCTCGGCTAGCGGGCAATATTGAAAATGCACCTTTCGGCAAATCTGTTTCCGCCAAAACTTCGCCCATAATAATCGCACCAAGCGGTGTCTTGGATGCTGGCTTCATAACGAAGGGACAGCCAACTGCTATAGCTGGAGCAATTTTGTGAGCTGCTAGATTCAGCGGAAAATTAAACGGAGAAATGAAGCTACAAGGACCAATGGGAACGCGTTTCCACATTCCTTGATAGCCCTTGGCGCGCTCTGAAATATCGAGCGGTTGAACTTCGCCATAATTACGGACGGATTCTTCTGCAGCAATCCGGAATGTGTCGATGAGACGTCCAGTTTCACCTTCGGCATCCTTGATTGGTTTGCCCGCTTCAACGCAGAGAGCATAAGCGAGCTCATCAAAGCGCTCTTGAAAGCGATTTACGCAATGTTGCAATACATTCTGGCGTTCATAGCTGGCCATTCGCGCCATTGGTTCCGTTGCAGTAACCGCGCCAGCAATAGCCTCCTCGATGACATCGGGCGTCGCGAGCGCAGTTCGAAAAGCAACCTCGTTGGTAAACTTGTCTGTAACTTCCAAATCTTCATTTGGCTGTACTGCTACATTGTTGAGGTAGAGCGGGTAGACATCTTTAAGTTTTGTCATTTTCTTCTTTTCCTCCCTTCCATATATGGCAGGGGTCCGGGGTGATTTTTGGGTAACCTTTCACGGTCTACCTTAGCCCCTCCCGCATGCGGAAGGGGCAATAGCGATTTATACCTTAGAGCTCAGGTCTTGTATTTCGTGATTGAGGATCCGGTCATTGTCCGAATAATCTACCGGACAATCGATCAAATGCACACCTTCGCTGTTCAAGCATTTGTCGATTGTTTCCGTAAGGTTTTGCGCACTGGTAATCCGATGCCCATTGGCGCCATAGCTTTCGGCATATTTGACGAAATCGGGATTGCCATAGGTTAGGCCAAAATCTTCAAAGCCCATATTGGCTTGTTTCCAGCGGATCATCCCATAGCTGCTATCGTTTAGGATCAGCACGGTGATGTTGAGTTTCAATCGAACGGCGGTTTCCATTTCCTGACTGTTCATCATAAAGCCGCCATCGCCGCATATCGCCATCACTTTGCGATCTGGATAAACCATTGCCGAAGCCATAGCAGAAGGAAGTCCTGCACCCATTGTTGCGAGTGCGTTGTCCAGCAGCACGGTGTTTTGCTGACGGGCATTATAGTTACGCGCAAACCAGATTTTATAAACACCATTATCCAAGCAGATAATGCCATCGGCCGGCATTGCGTCGCGAACAACTTTTACCAGATGTGGTGGATAAATTGGATGACGCATGTCACCATCCAAGGAAGCTGTATGCTCTTCCTCAGCTTTGCGCGCTTTATACATGAAATCCCAATTCCAGCTTCCGGAAGGCACAATATCTTCCTTCATCTGCCAGATCGCATTGCCGATATCGCCGATCACTTCGACATGTGGAAAGTAAACTGGATCGATTTCCGCGGTGTTCATGGAAACATGGATAACTTCAGTGCCACCGTCTTTCATGAAGAAGGGTGGTTTTTCGATTACGTCATGACCAACATTGATGATGACGTCAGCGGATTCAATTGCGCGGTGAACAAAGTCACCCGCGGAAAGTGCTGCACACCCCATGAATTCAGGCCGTGTTTCATCGACGACGCCTTTGCCGAGTTGAGTGGTCACAAACGGTATGCCAGTTTTTTCAATAAATTGGGTCAGCATCCGACCGGTTACCGTACGGTTAGCACCACCGCCAATTACCAAAATCGGCGACTTGGCGGCTTCAATTTTCTTGGTGGCAGCCCTAACCGCTTTTTCTTCTGCGGTTGGACGACGAGATGTGCTTGGGACGATAGGGCGCGAATCAGTTTGTTCATCTGCAACATCTTCAGGGAATTCTATATGCGTGGCACCAGGCTTTTCCTCTTCAGCTAGACGAAATGCTTCTCGAACGCGGCTTGGGATATTATCCCCGCCGGCAAGTTGGTGCGTGAACTTAGTAATAGGGCCCATCATATCGACAACGTCAAGAATTTGGAATCGCCCTTGTTTTGACTTCTTGATCGGTTTTTGTCCAGTGACCATCAGGATCGGCATACCGCCCAATTGTGCATAAGCTGCTGCGGTCACCAAATTTGTGGCACCAGGACCGAGTGTAGCCATGCAAACGCCAGTCTTTCCGGTATGGCGGCCGTAAGTTGCAGCCATGAAGCCCGCGCCTTGTTCATGCCGGGTCAAAATCAGTTTTATTTGCTTAGATCGTGACAAGCTATCCAGCATGTCCAGATTTTCTTCACCGGGAACGCCGAAAAGATATTCAACGCCTTCATTCTCTAGACATTCTACAAATAGATCGGATGCTTTTGTCATGTGGGTCCTTTCCTGACCATTGTGATCAGCTATTGCTCAATATTCGGCAACGACCCTATGAAACTAGTCTCATTCCCCTCTCGAATAAGATTCGTTCCTGCCCCTATGCCGTTGGTTGATAAGCTAAAATTGTAACAGAGTCACGCATCAATATCCGCGATCGAAATCTGCCACTGCAATCATCTCTTCGTTGGCTTGATACCGTTTTAGATTTTCTACGAATCTGGCCGCAGCCCTTTCGAACATCCGCGTTTGCGCTTGCCCGGACAAATGCATGGTGATCATGCAATTTGGTGCATCCCAGAGGGGATGATCTTTTGGCAAAGGTTCTGGATCAGCAACATCCAATGCTGCGCCACCGATGATTTTTTTGTTCAGTGCTTCGACCAGAGCATCTTGATCAACGAGTGTGCCTCTCGCAATGTTTACTAGCCAAGCAGAATTTTTCATTTTGGCAAATTCGTCGGCACCCAACAGATGCTTGGTTTCGCTAGTTGCAGGAGCGGATACGAAAACCCAGTCAAATTCTCCCAAGCGATCTCGCCAATCGTCTAGGCCGATAACATTGAGATCATCCGATGGCGATCTGCGAACTGCGGTGATCTCTACAGTGAAGCCGGTCAATTGTTTGGCGATTTGTTGCCCAATTCCGCCATAGCCAATGATCAGTGCTTTGCTGTCTGCGATTTCCGCTGTTCCTGGAGGGATTTCCAACCACTCATGTTTGCGCTGATGATCGATGATCGTATCCAGCCTTTTCGCGGCAGACAACATCATCATGATAGCAAATTCGGCAATTGGCGCGCTATTCAATCCAGCGCCATTCGTCAGTTTCGTTCCTTGTGCCTTAAGCTGCTCTAGGGGAAAATGTTCGACACCGGCATAGATACTGTTCAGCCATTTCAAATTGGTGGCAGCGGCAATGGTCTTTGCCATTTGTTCTTTGTCATACATGTCGAACCAACCAATTTCGGCCTCCTGTGCGGCCTCCATGGCTTCTTCGGTGCTGGTGAACCACGTTACGTCGAGGCCTCCACAATGCGGTTCTACGAGAGGACGCACTAACGATGCCATGGCAGCTTTTGGTTTGCTCATATTGTAATTTCCCATTCCCAGCGTAGCGGATCGCCATCCATCAATTCGACGCCTTTACCAGATAGCTCGTTGCGAATGACATCAGCGGCCGCGAAATCCTTTTCTACTTTGGCCTGGTGCCGTTCGTTCAATTTTGCTTCGATTTCATCGGCACTGATCGAAACGGATGCAGGTGATATACGCAAGTCTTTTCTCGACAGATCTAGTAGGTTTAACCCGAGCACAGCATCGAAATTTTCTAGCAGAGATATTCTCTGATCGGCAGGTAGCTTCTTTTGATTCAACAGATCTTCGAGAATAGGTAGGCATTTAGGGCTGTTTAAATCGTCACAAATTGCCGCATCAAATTTCTGTTTGAACTCCAATAAGCGAGGGTGCTCGATGGCGGCCTTGCCCCCTTCGGTTTTTGTAAGCAGTTTCTCAACACCGATTAAAATTCGCTTTAAGCGAGTGAGTGCAGCAAGTGCATTTTCCCATGAAAATTCGAGCTCGCTACGATAATGTGCCTGCAAACACATTAAGCGATAGGCAAGGGGGTGTATCCCTTTGTCGATAAGTATTTGCAGTCGTAGAAAGTCGCCGGATGATTTCGACATTTTCCCCTGACGGTCGATAAGAAAGTTATTGTGCATCCAAATGTTTGCACCGCTGTGGGCGCAAGCATTATGGGCTTGATTTTGGGCAATTTCATTCGGGTGATGAATCTCCCGATGGTCGATACCACCAGTGTGGATATCAAATCGCTCGCCCAGATATTTTATGCTCATTTGTGAGCATTCTAGATGCCAGCCTGGAGCACCTTTGCCCCAGGGAGAATCCCATTCCATTTGACGCGTCTCACCCGCCGGCGTTTTTCGCCAGATTGCGAAATCGGTTTGATGTCGTTTTCCTTCAACAGCATCAATACGACCTTCGCCGTCATCAGTGGTCGCGCGGGCCAGTCGTCCATAATCCGGAACTGTTGACGTATCAAAGTACAAACCGCTTTCCAGTTCGTAACAATGCTTACTTGCTATGCCTTGTGCAAACTCGATCATTTCATCGACGTGATCGGTGGCAATCGACCATTTTGCCGGTTGGCGAATATTCAATCGATCAATGTCTTCCCAATACGCATCGGTATAATATTTCGCGATGTCCCAAGCGGATTTTCCAGACGTCTGCGCAGCCTTTTCCATCTTGTCATCGCCATCGTCAGCATCGGAAGTCAGATGCCCAACATCTGTGATATTAATGATGTGTGTAAGCGTATAATTTTTCCAACTTAGTGTCCGCCCGAGTAAATCAGCGAATATGTAAGCCCGCATATTTCCGATATGTTGGTAGTTATAAACTGTGGGGCCACAGGTATAGACCCGAGCCTCTCCCGGATGGACTGGTTGATATTCTTCAACTTCGCGGGTCAGACTGTTGAATAGATTTAGCGGATGCGGATCATTGTCACTCATACGCATCGCCTAAAAGTTTCTAGCAGCAAAGGTCAACCGGTCAATTGAAGTTGATTCACGCCATTTACTATTCAGCTGGTTCAAGTTCCTCTTCTATTGGGCCACCAACGCCGCAGTTTTCTCCTTCTTCTGCGCCTTCGCAACTGGTTTCATCAATCCAAAGGTCATCATTGCCAGCACCGGTTACGGGTTCGTCGATCAACGGATCGTCTGCATATTCCTCAGTGTCCTTTAGTTCGATGAGATTGGTCTCAAAGGCATCAGTAACTAGTGAACCGGATTTCGGTGTTACTTCTTCTTCGATCACATCTTGCACGGGATCATCCAACATGGGTTCCGCTGGTGTCGGTGTCGGGGTGGGCGTTGGCGAAGGAGTTACAGGCGCACAACTTGCGGGGTTAGCAATAACACAGCCATTAATAGTGGATTGCGCGTTAAACCCTGCTCCTGTTATTGTCGTTGCGGGAATTACGGGAATTCCTGTGACCCCTCCGATAGTGCCATTGATAACGATGGGCGTGACACCGCTTGGGCCGGTGTTAATCGCAAGACCGCCAGCTCCAATTGTGAAGCCACGCCGTGCGTCAAAACCAGTACCGCTCCCGATATTTTGAACGTAAAACTGGCTGGCAAGTAGATTGACGCTGAGTGACCGGGCGAAAACGATTCCTGTATCACTCACTATGCCGTCATTGTCTGCCAATCGCGCATCGATTTCTGCTGTACTCATACCATCAATGTCAGCAAATGCTTGATCGGTCATCACGTAAATATTGCGCGCTGTGAAGGACAGGTTGCCTGATAAGTCACCATCATTGTTTACCCTGACACCTCCGCCATTCGCATTGATAAACAGATCATCACCAGCGGCAAGATCAAGACCTGAATCGTTGCCTCCGCCTACAGATAAGTTTCCATCAACCCTGATTGATTGCTCTGCGGTAACATTGAAACTTGCGTCTAACCCAAAATTACCATCGTCAAATGCGCTTGCATTTAGATCCAGAATTGTCAGATCAAATCCACTTAGTCCGGTTTCAATGGCCGTAATGTTTAGATCGCCTCCACTTTGAACACGATCGAACTCACCATTATCCAAATTAAAGACACCAGTTGCTGTACCATCTCCCCCAAGCACCACTTGTGTGGTCCCATTGGATTGAATTTCAATGTTAGTGGTGAGTGTGTTTTGGCCAAGCGCTCCGGTAATATTCAAATCCGCACTGTTTGTTAAGATTTCGGCGCCAACGGCATTTGCGGATATGTCAATCAGACCACCAGCGGTAATCTGGAGCGCATTGAGCGCACTGACCGCGTTGTCAAGCAATGCATCAGTGCCAGCGTTGATGATAACATCACCTCCGGTTGAGGCGGTGCTTTGCGCTGTGGTGAAGTTGCTTAGAGTGCCGGCGTCGCTGACAAAGATATCAGATATCGTTGCGGAGCCGTCTGCACTCAAGAGGATGTCGCCACTTGCCTGGGTACCCTGAACATCAAGATCACCGCCTGCCGCAATTGAAATATCACCAGCTCTGGCGATGGCGCTTGCTGCTAGATCATTTTGTGCAATAATTGAGATAAAATCACCAAATGCCGATGTGACATTGGTTACATCAACGTCACCGGTAATGTTGATACCGCCTGCGGTGGTCCGCAGATCACCATCGTTGCCGCTGATTGAGCCAATGGTCATGGTGTCTCCAGACCTCAAAGATATGCTCCCTTGCCCAGTCTTGTTAGCGATTATTGAAGTCGCACTCAGGCTGGTCCCAGTATTCACATTTACGTTCGTACCGCTAGAAATACTGTTTGCGGTTAAAGCATTATCAAAAGCCACAATTGTATTGTTTAGTGCACTATCAGCGCTATCGAAGTTGATATCTCCTTTGGTGCGAAGGTCCAAAGCTCCTCCGGCTTGGACAGTTGTACCGGTAAATCCACCAGTTGTTACGCTGGCAACATCGACATCTCCGTTCACTATTTGCGAAACGGTAATCCCGATATCAATATTTCCATTAGCTTGCAAAGCGTCGCCAGTAATCACTCCGGTAGTGATAAGGCTAAGTGCTTCATCAGCAGTGACATCACCGACCGTAATATCGGCCAGCGCAGTCATGTTCAGGGTTCCTGCAGCGATACTGGTACCCGTAATTGCAATATTGCCCTGATCAAAACCAGCCGTAACGTTACTCGTGCCGGTGCCTGCAGTCATATCTGCACCAGTAATGTTGCCATTTCCGATAATTCCTGGAACCGAGATTGGTGCTTGGGTCAACAGATCGATAGTTCCGCCAGAAATGAGGGTTACAAAGTCAATTTGCGACGCTCGAACATCGACCAATCCGCCTGCGTTGGAGTTACCCAAGTCGGCAATATCGTCTACATTGATGATAATATCACCACCGGTAATGATCGAGTTTAGACCGGTCCTTATGCTAAGGCCATTAGCTGTAAAGTCACCATTGGCTTCGGCGTGATCGGCATCAATTGCGCCTATCGCATCAAGTAAAATATTGCCGCCAGTGGTCTCCATTATGGGAACCGTTATTTCACCACCGCTGGTGATTGAGATATTGTTGATGGCGTTGAGTGTGCCTGTGGCGGTTACATCGCCAGCGCCATTCAGTTGGATGTTAGAGCCCGTTAAATTCTCGACTCCAAAGAAAATTGTTCCCGCATTTCCATTATCAGTTGGGTTGAAAATCGGTGAAAATAGGTCAATCCCGGTTCCGCTAGTTGTTGCTGAGCCAAGCACAATCGTACCGTCCGACCGTACCGTAAAATCGTCACCCGCCGAGGCCGTCGCCAACACGACATTGCCGACCGATTGGATCGCTAAATCTTCTCCGGCAGCTAGAACGCCGGTTGAAGAAAAGCTGCCACCGGCCAATACCGCTATGGTCCCTGCGGTCGGTGTGCCAGCTCCGGTCGCAGCCGATCCAATGGTTATACTCTGACCTGCTGATACTAATATATCGCCACTATTGCTAACCAAACTTTCCGCGGAAATATTACCTGTCGCACCACTAGCAGCCAATGATAGCCCCGCGCCTAAGCCAGAAGAAGTTACTGTTCGAGCCGCAACAGTCCCAGCTGTGGCAGTCAGTGAAACCGCGCCACTTTGCGACGTCGTATCTCCCACGGACACACTCAGCGCTGACAAAGTAAGTGCATCGCCAGACGTTAGATTGTTGAGATCGATATTGGCCGCGTTGTCGATGGTGATGCTGCCATCTGCATTCCAGTCACCAGTACCGGTTACATCACCACCACCGGCTTCAACATCAATACTATTTGCTGATATCAGTGTATTGGCCGTGACGTCGGCAGCGCTTCTAATTGTAATGCCATCCCCATCGGCATCATTGACAAATACAACGTCGCCAATGATGTCAATCGATCCACCGAAAGCACTGCCAACGCCTACACCGCCGCCTTGAATATCAATCGTGCTTCCAGAAACACCGCTAACATTCACCCCAGCGGTACCTGAAATAAACACATCGCTGCCATCGGCGCCGCCGATATTTACATCGTCGCCATCTATATTGACGTTTCCACCCGACACATTGCTGATGTCAATTGTACTACCAGTTATGCCAATATCTGAACCTCCAGCAAATCCGCCGAATACATCGCCAGCAGTTATATCAAGCACACCGCCCGCGTCGACACTTCCGAAATCAACGACCCCACCGGCCCCAAGAATTACATCACCAAAGGCCGAAACGTCACCAATGTTGATGTCTGTCGCGGTAATGTCGATATTATTAGCACTGTCCGAAAAATCGATCGAAACATTGCCGCCGGCATTCAAGTTGATATCTGTTCCTGGAACTGAGATGGAATCAAAAACAAAATCACCACCTGCGGTGTAATTTACATTTCCAGAACCAATCGAAAAGCTACCAACGATCATGTTTCCTGGTACGAAATAGGAACCCGGTGTTCCCCCGGCCGTAACGGCCAGTTCTTGACCAGTATCGATCGAAGCGGCATTTATGTCGCTGCCGACACTGATACCTATACTGTTGGAGCTACCTAGAGCGCCCGATCCTTCCAAACTTCCTGCTGCAGTGATTTGTAGCTGGTCGCTCGTAAGGCTGGCATCACGAAGGTTGATATTGCCTTCCGTACTTTCAAGCGACACTTCGTTACCGCCAACCAATGTTGATGCAATACGATCAGTGCCCATTACAATATCATTACGTGTCGTAACGCGGATGATATCCGCCATCACTGTGCCGCTTTCTACGACAGCCTGAATGACATCAATGTTGCTAGCCTGTCCAATTTCAACAATATTATCGACATTGATGTTACCCAAGCACACATTTCCTTGCAGGCATTGCGTGCTAAGCAAACCATCATCATCAAGTGGCGGAATGCCATTGGGCGGTGCATCAACAATGTCAGCGGCTAGTGATCCGGCAGTTATCGTACCACCCAATCCATCAATAGCATTGGCAGATAATACTACCGCCCCGGTATTTGCGTTGAGGCTACCGGCTGCAATAATGGATGCGATTGGTGTAAATGGAGTTGAAAGAGGCGGTAAACTACCCGCCGATAGTATAATGTTAGGACCTGACGGGAATGGATCAAGCGGATCGGGAAGTACAAACGGATTGACAGCACTCACGAGCGAAGCGCCTGCATCAACGATGATGTCGTCAAACGTTTCGACAGAAAGTTGATTGTCCGCGATCAGGCTAGCAGTTGAGGTAAACTGAGCAACGCCACCCGCACGAATGGTTATATCTCGATAGGATTGCACGGTGCCCGTTATTGTAGCGTTAAATAAGGGATCATATACAATCACACCGACATTCTGACGCCCAGCATCTATCGTAATTCCGGATAGGTTTGAGACGCCTTGTGGACCAGTCGCAATCGCATCATTTAGTGTGACGTTCTGACCCGCTTCGAGAACGATGAAAGGAACCGCACGAAGATCATCTGCAATAATATCTCCACCAGCAATTATTGTCATTTCATTGCCCGTGGAAATAATACTACCCAAATTAGCCGAAATATTTCCGTTACTGGCAATCGCGGTGAAACTGTCGGTGCTGTCAATTGAGAATGTGGACGCGTTATTGTTCAGGTGGTTTACAGTAATATCCTGTCCCGACCTTAGCTGCGTTGATCCACCGATTGTCATCTGACCAGTACCATCGAAATCATATTGAATATCGCCAGCAACGTCGACGATGAGGTTGCCAAGCACATTTATCGCACCACTGTTACCGGTCGTGAAAAAACCGCCTGTTGGAACGGAAGGAGAAAAAGCCCCTGTTCCAATAGCTGTATCGAATGCGTTGACGGTTAGGTCGTTCAACGTGATCAGGCCGGAAGGGTCGGTCGAAGTGTCGGTTATTTCAATGCGACCACCAGCGCCAGTGCCTCCTATTCCTCCGGTTCCATTTGCCTCAATAAGCACATCATTGAATGATACGATTCCGGGGCTTCCTTCCTGAACTTCTATTATTCCCGTTCCACCCGTTCCACCAGCGCCAGAGCCAACAACGCCTGAATATCCACCAGGGGAACCATAAAAACCGTATCCCCCGTTACCTGCATCTCCTGCTGTTCCTGTGGTAGTAATTGTCAGATCGTTTCCAGAAATAGTCGCGCCCTGAGAGAGAATTCTAGCTGTACCACCTGTTGCTGATCCTGCATCGCCACCGTTTCCCGGTGGATTGTATGATCCGTAACCTCCGCTCCCACCATCTCCGCCATCTCCAGTGCTTGTCATCGAAAAGTTGCCGCTAGTGACGTTAATTGTAGCCTCTGTTCTGGCTATTAACTCGACTGTTCCGCCATCTGCACTGCCACCAGAGCCACCGTCTCCAGCAACATTTCCGGAAAACAAATCGAAAGAACCCGCACCATTAGCGCCAGAACCACCATCTGCATTTGCTTCAAGTACCAAGAATCCGAGATCAATATCACTTCCGGCACCGGTCACTTCAAGCCGAGCCGTTCCTCCCGTTGCACTTCCACCATTGCCGCTATCTCCAATTGCGCCCGTAGTTGCGTCTGTATTGCCGGTGCCGCCGGTGCCGCCAATAGCGTTGGCAACGATTGTAGGATCATCCAGGACAACGGTTGCATCAATTATGTTTAAAACCGCATCGCCGCCTGTCCCTATTCCGCCATCTCCACCATTGAATCCATTAGATCCCCCGGCTCCTACGCCACTTGCATTGACTGTGTAGACAACCGCATTGGCGTCATCTTGACCTATGTTGATGGTGGCATTCCCACCTGTACCGGTACCACCATTTCCGCCGTTTTGACCAACGAAGCTGGGTGTGAAAACATTCACTAGTTCTCCCGTGCTTGGATCAATCATGGGAGTATTTATGCCACCTTGTCCGGCGGCGCCACCGGTTCCAACTGCAGTAACGGATAGATCGTTGAAGCTGATCGTACCGCTAAGATTGTTGAATGTAGCTGTTCCGGCAACTGCGCCACCGCCTTGGCCAGAATTTTGGGCAGGGGTCGGTGTTGGGGAAGGGGCATTGCCCACTAACGCATTACCGCCGGCTCCTCCCGTTGTGTTGGAGCTGACAATAATTCCGCCGGTCCCAATATTGACATCTGCAGTCCCGTCCAGATTAAATATTGCAGTGCCTCCGGTGGAATTACCTCCATTGCCGGCATCGACACCCTCACCGGTTCCGCCCTGACCGCCAAAACCGCCAGCAGAAACAGTTAGAGTATTGGCAACGTCCAAGGTCCCTGAATTGGCATTAAACGTCGCACTACCGCCTATTCCTTGACCACCATTGCCGGCAGAAACACCTTCCGTTTCACGAGAACTTCCGCCACCACCACCACTACCGTCTGCTGCAACGGTCAAGTTGTTGACCATTACATCGGTGCCGCGAAGGTTGAAAGTTACGTCACCACCGGTACCGGTTCCGCCATCACCAACTACATTGGGTATAATTCCCAGAAAGGGATCATCAATAGTCGAGTCACCACCAGCGGAAGCGACTCCGCTGGCAGATACGGTTAGATCCGTTGCTGTAAATGTACTGCCATTCAAGTTGAAAGTAACCGAGCCGCCAACCCCGGAACCACCTTCGCCGCTCGGTTCAACGCCTTGACCATCAATCACTCCCGCAATTAGGCCATCTCCTCTAAAAGTGGCGGTTCCCATGATCATCGTTCCACCGCCTTGAAGCGTGACATCAATATCACCACCAATACCCAGGCCGGGTGTGGTATCTCCTGTTGACCCGTCATTATCTGAGCCCACACCGCTAGTACTTATTCTCAAAGATGTACTGGTTGCTTCCGTCAATGTCAGGGCGCCACCATCGACCAACAAATTCACATTGCCAGCAGTGGCTTGACCGCCGGGAACGGAATTGAAAGCGCTAGCCGTCAAGGATAATATGCCAGTCGTTACCGAGCCACTATTTTGGACGGTAAAATTGATATCACCCGGCAATCCATCGGATGTGCCAGCCGGCGCACGGGTCGTTCGACCGTTGTTTAGATTGATATTTGCGGCACTAAATATGGCATTATCAACCAAAAAGTTAATATCTGCAGAACCTGAGGTACCATCGGCATCGGCAGAACCTTGACCAGACATATTGAAATTGCCTGTTAAAGCTAAGGTTGATCCATTCAAAATATTTAATGTCGTACTGCCTTCGTCTCCCTCGGCAACTTGGCCATTTATAACTGTATTGGTTCCAAACGCATCGCCATTCAATCCCAATGAAGCGCCAGTGAAGTTGGTGTTATCAAAAGTGACTGCCAAGTCACCGCCAGCGGCATTGCCGGTGATTAGATTGCCCATCGCATCAAATGACCGCCCAGCACTGGCTCCAGTGAGTAATGACAACTGGTCAATATTAAGCGTCGCATCGGTGAAAGTGGCGGTAACATCGCCACTAAATGCAGAATTTAAACTTTCATTTGTGTTGGAGCTGGCATTTGATGAACCGCTGGCACCGGCATCGATAGACAATAGGTCAGCAGTTATCGCGCCGCCATCTACCGTCAGATTAACTGCGCCGCCGGTACCGCTGCCGCCAGTCGATGAACCTCTGAAAGTTGATGTTGAATTCCCGCGAGCTTGCAGCTCGAGGCCAGAAAAGCCAACTACATTCAATGTACTTCCGGTGCCTAGAACGTTGAAATTGACGGTTCCGCCAAAACTATCCGCGCCCGTTGTCGTTCCGTGATTGGCAGAGGTGCTAGCGCTGAAGGTCGAATCTCCAACTCCAAATGCTGCACTGGAATCAATGCTAAGGAATCCTCCTTGAGTGATGTTGACATTAATCGTTCCACCGAATGTGTCCGTGCCGTCATCGACAGTTGCGAACCTGCTCCTTGTACCGTCAACACCAGCAAAAATATCGAATGTACCTGTAACAACAAGCTCACCTGAACCATCTATTCGAGCGCCAGGCCCTGTTACATCAATGTCAACAATTCCGCCCTGCGTATCGCTGAATGCATTTAGCTCGAGGTTTCCATTTATTCTAAACTCTGCTCCTGGATCTACCGTTACAGAAATACCATTTTGGGCGCTAAATTGCGTCTCAGCACGTTCCCCGGTGATGTCCAAGTTTATGTTTGAATCAGCACCGGCGGTAATGTTTATACTATCACCTGCGGTGAACGCAGCGCCGTCATCTCTGTTTTGTGTCAATGCGTTGATATCATTACCAACCGATGTAGTTAGGCTCAGATTATTGTTCGCGAATGCCCTGACGTGCCCGTTAAAATTAACGCCTCCGACACTAGCATCGCCGATACTGATGCTGGCATTTTTTGCCGGATCAATTGTCTCGTTGATCGAATTTCTGAAACTGGATGGACGATCAATGTTTCCACCAGCGCTGAGAATAATCTGTCCATCATCATCTCCGATCGAAGCAGAAGCGGCTACACCATGCCCGATAGTACCACCTAGAAGCATAGTCATCGCTTGGGTTTTGGGTACCGCAACGAGGTAAACATTGTGTCGGTCACTGCCATTAAGCGGTGCTGGGCCACCTGTGGTGCCGCTGTGCACGATACCATTTCCATCGCTGGTACCGCCACCAACCGGGATCTGAATATCAAACAGATTATTATTGTTGATGGTAAGGGTAGCCTGTTCAGCCGCAACTAATGCAACTGCTCCGTTTACGTCCAAGGAGCCGGCCTGCTCGATCCGAGGGGCAACTATCGCCAAATAACTGCTTTCGTTTGCCAACTCTATCTGAGCAGTGGCATCCGCACTGGTATCAATGGTGTCAATTCTGATGGTGCCGCCGCCGACATTTCCTGTTGCACTGATAGTACCGCCAAATGCGCTAGGAAAACCTCCTGAAACATCTAGGTCGGTGGTAGAGAGGGCTAGGCTTCCAACATCAAATCGCCCGGTACTGCCGACAATGATCCCACCAGGACTATAAAACCAAATGTTCCCGCCAACGGCTGCCCCGCTGTTAACGAGGCTTGTAACCTGTCCATCGAAACGGATTGCAGAGTCGGTGCCTGGGGTAATGATACGATTTAGTACAGTATAACTCGCCGCATCAGAATTGAACGTAAGAATGTTACCGGCTGGCAAGAATGTTACCGGACCGCTTCCACCTGCGTCATTAGTGGTCCAGTCGATTATCGCCTCACTGGCGTTAACGGTTACCACATCCTGATTTATTCCTTGTGTGTACTGAATCTGCGTATTGTCAAAACTGAGACTGGCGTTAACGGCAGATCCATTTGCAGTAGTTTGCGCAGTCGCACTTTGGGGAGACATCGCAATCAGAGCTGCTGCAGCCGCAATAGAACCGCCAGAAAGCCAACGCATTTTTTGCGCCTTGTGGAATTTCTTTTCCATGGTCCTTTGTTTGGTTGTTCCTGTCATTTGCTTTACCTCGCCTATCATCTCATCCGCGCGATCATCCCAAGGTTTCATCGGTACCAAGGTGCTAGTTGTACTGTAAGCGAGAGCAGCGCGCGCGCGCTGTCTCGCCGTGTTTGGAAACCAGTTGTCTTGAGTGGGGCGACTGCCACTAAATCAAGGCTAGCCTGACGTCCGATCGTCGCACGGATACCGCCACCTGCGGAGTAGAGCCTTTGCGGATCACCCGGGATATTTTTGTTCCACACACCCATCATGTCAAAAAACAGATAAGGTTGCCATGCGATACCGTCAGGGCTGTCGGGGATCAACGATCCGTAACTAACCTCAGTTTGCAGACCATAGCCGCTGTCGCCAATAATTGTGCCGGGGTCATAACCACGCCCCGTAGTGTAGTTACCGCCCGAGATTTCCTCATAAGAAAATAGTGGGTTGGATGATAACTGGAACCTTGGCTTCAGGGTAAATGCCAATAGGGGCGTGGGCCGATAATCAAGTTTCGCTTGGCCGCGCACGACAAAGGATGTTGGATCGCCATCGGCGCGAGTTGGGATAACTGTCTGGCCGATGCACCGGACGAACGCGGGACCACAACCATCGCTCGCTCCCAATATCGAAAGGCCTTGTCGAACTTCGACTGACCCGGCCATAGCCCATTTTGGTTCGAAAGCAGAATAGCCCCCACGTCCAGAAACGCTGCCAGGTTCAATTTGATTGAAATCGAGCCGGGCATAGGCAACGCTCAACTCATCTTCATTGGACCTAATGCCAAGCGTATCGGTTTTTTGATCAACATATTCAAGTCCAATGGTTCCGAACAGATTGTGCGTTTGTTTTCGTATGAAGGGATAAGTCGCATATATGTCTGCTACCAAGGTATTGGATTCGATCGGAAAATTATTCGGTAACTCTGGTTTCGTCCACGCATAAGTGAAATTGCCACCGAATTTCAGACCTTCACTGCCGACACGAAATTCATGTCCCAACTGTAATACCTGCTGCTCTTTGAAATCAGCTGTGGAAAAGAAGCTAACGGTTGTTTCATCACCCAAACCAGTCAATCCGTTCAACCGAACTCTGGCAAGTCCACCAAATCGGCCAACTTCTTCCGATCCGAAGTTTTGGATATTAACATCTGCGTAGATAGGTGTTCGGACTACATTAAATTCACCGACCACTTCGCCAGGCTTGCCGCCTGCTTGCGCTGAGACGGGGCGGAGAGCGAGCCGAACATCCAACCCTGGAATATCCCGAGCGAGCAGCAAATAACGCTCGGCAACATCTATGTTGAAAACCGGTTCTTCAGTCAGTTTTTCGATATATTGTTGCAGCAGCTTTTCAGACGGTCCGGCATCTCCGCGGACTTGAACCGATGTCATGCGAGCCATCAATACATCAAACGTAACGTTCCCACTGTCAATTGTTTGTGGTGGAACTTGCACGGCGGCCAGATAGCCAGAGCGGCGCAATATAGTTGCTGCGCTATCGCGGATCTCGCATACCACAGCGACTGGAACATCTTGTCCGACGTAGCTTGAATAGGACGAATCCAAGAGCGCTTTGTCAACAGCGCCTAGGCCAGAAAACTCTACAGTACTTAAGGTAAAGCGAACATCGGCAAATTCCGGACTTGCCAATGGACAAGCTGATCGCTCAATATCCCCTTCGATCGCTAGCGGTTGTGTCTGGTTCTTAAGCGTTTCCTCAACGACACCACGCTGAATCTCTTCGCGTGTTGGCGCCGTCCCCACAACTTGGGCTACTGCCGCTCCGCCAACGGCAAAAAAGGCGGCTATTGAAGCCATCTTGGTTAGTTTGATTGTTGCGCGCGCTCGCGACATGTTATTCCCCGTTATTCAATATTTCCTGCGCGACCCGTTGGAGATATTGGTTGGCAGTGATTTCGAACCCTCCATCCGAAATCACTCAATATTTACCCTTGTTCGTTGTCCGTGCTCAGCGTGTCGACCAAAAGATCCAATTGGCCTTCGCATCCATTTTCAATCAATACTGCTGCAGCATCGTCCAGATTTTCAGGAACAGAGGGAAGTAAAACAAAATTTACTTCAACTGCCTGAGGATTGCTGGAACTCAAAACGTTGTAGCTAGATCCATTGGTAACTGGCGCTTGAGTTCGTGGCCATGCTTTAAGTGGACCTCCCTTGCGCCATTCTACGTTGGTGACAACTCCTGATTGTGGATCAACAATGCTTGCAGTTGCTGAACCAGTGTAATCGGGCCGCCAGAGCACAAGTCGGGCTGGATTGCTTACACAGAACTTCCCGCCCTTTGTAACGTCAAGATACCAGAGGTTCGGATTTTTGGGTTCGCTGACAACTGGTGCCGGCCCAGTTCCGCGGACAGCCCCTGTTCGAACACGGGTAGCACCACGATTGCCGATAAACCCCGCAATCCTCCGAGATGTTGTCGATTGCGCGCCGCTTCGCTTTCCAATCGTGAACGAACCGGGCCCCTTTAACACTCGCGTACCGGACTTCTCGAGAATGGTAATCCGATCCAGTTTCTTCAGTGAAATCCTGCTATTGTTGATCAATTTCTTACCCGCTGGGAACGAACTGGCAGACGGCCCTGTTGATCTAACCACCATGTTTTGCGCCATTGCGGTGCCGCCTATTCCTGCGAGCAATGTGGCTGCAAATACAGCTTTCCCAAAGCGTGCCAATCTTGTTCCTGATCCTGTTTTAGCCAAGTGCATAGCTTTCTCCATTTTTTGTCTTTTCCAAACGTTTTCGCAAATTGACGAGGCCTAAATCATCGCCAAACTGCTTCATCATAGCACCGAGTGCCTGAACAGAACCAATATCACCTTTCCGGTGGGCTTCTATGACGGCGATCACTGCTTCTCTGTCTTTTAAGTTCCAGTCGGGGACAGGTTCAAATATCTCGACGGGCGTTGAGCGCCCTCTCAAGGTGACGGTTCCCATAGGCCGATACCAATCCAAACCTGTCCGCTCCATAGCCTCACGGCTTACCAAGACTTTTGTTTCCAAAACCTTGTTTGCCGCTTCCAATCTAGCAGCTGTATTCATTGCATCGCCGAGCGCGGTATATTGAATACGACCTTCGCCACCAAAATTGCCAACGATGGCATCTCCATAATGTAAACCTACTCTTGTTCTCCCGATTGGCGGCACTCCTTCGGGTACATTTTGCCGAAATTCCTCACCCGCTTGATAGAGGGCAAAAGCGGCTTTGGCGGCACGCTCGCCATCATCGGGGTAAGCAATGGGAGCCCCCCAGAAAGCAACCAGTGCATCGCCAACAAATTTATCGATCGTACCGCCATATTCGAGCGCGACTTCGCTTAGGCGGTCGAGATAGTCATTGAGTAATATTGCCACCATTTCCGGTTCAACGGCATGACTGAGTTTTGTAAAACCCTCCAGATCGGTAAAAACCGCAAATATCTGGCGCTTTTCTCCGTGAAGCGCCAACTTTTCCGGATCGCGTAAAATCTCTCCCGCAATTGATTTTGGAAGATATTTACCCAACGCACTCTGCGCGAATGCTCGTTGTTTGGAGTTAACCGTCCGGGCTGCTGAGCCCACTGATGCATAACCCAGAAGCCATCCAAACCCCCAACCAAATGCCGGTAAGGTTAAAGTATCAATACCAATGTTATGGAGAGCGAATGGGAAAAGCAGGAAAAACAATATTTGGCTGATCAGGATGAAAGCAACTTTTATCGCATTGCCTACTATTAGTGCAGATAGACTGCCGCAAATTGCTACAATAATGGCTGCAACCCAGAGGGTCCAAACCGGAACGGGAGCAAGTGAATCGTTATTTAAAAGCTGGGTCAGCATATGCGCATGAACCTCCAGCCCAATCATTTTTTTATCTTCACCCGCGGCGCCTTCTACTAGTGCAACGGGAGTCTCAAAACGGTCGCGATCGATAAAGTCGCCACCAATCAAAACATGCTTGTCCTTAACAAATGCGGCCAGCACTTCAGCTGTTGCGGGGTCAGCAAAAGTTTCTATGGCAAACTTGTCGAACACCGGAACATCGGTGTTAGCAGGCAGGTGATATCGAATTGCACCTTCATATTCGGCGAATTTGGCGTTAGGTTTCGTCAAAGCAATCGCGAAAAACGGTGGCGCGTTATCAGGTAATTTCGTCCAACGCCTTGCAACCCCATCGCCATCAGTGGCAATTTTGATACTCGTCGGTTTAACCTGCGTATCTTTTAGCTCATCCAGATATTGTTTCAAAAACTCGTGCTGTGCGTAGTCAATCTCAGGATTGATTTCGACATCTGCATAAGCCAAGAAAGTGGGTGTTTTCATTGCTTTAAAGGCATTAATCAGAAGCACGTCATCTTCTTGCGGCATGTCAAACAGTATATCGATTCCGATCGATTTGGCGCCAGCGGCATCGATAGTTTCAAGCGATTGAGCAAGGATAGTTCGATCAACAGGTGAACGTTGTCCCGTCAGTTTGAGAGTGTCTTCGTTGTACACAATCATTACGACATCGTCTTCTTTCTCCACTACCGGTGAAAGTGCGGAAACACGAAGATCATATAACGCGCGCTCAGCTTCCTGAATCAATGGTGTTTGCCAACTAAAACGAGCAACTAAAATAGCCAGTATGATAAACAAGATGGTTGAACCAAGGCGAATTGGTCCCAGTTGATCAAACAAGCGCTTTAGCATCTGAATCACAGATCTCGCTTCTTGTTTAACATCTCGGTCTTCGGACGCCGGGTCTGGATTTGTTTGACTAATCTTCATTATTTTAGTGCAGAAACTTTCTTGTTTCCGCTTACATCATTCATTGCTGCGCTTTTGTTTCCTGATAAAAACGGTCTCGCGCCATCGCCTACTATCGCGAAGCCAGACCAATAATATGGATGCGAGGTACTGGGATCATCCATCAACTTGATCTGTGAAACCCGCATAGCTTCGGCGACTGACAAATTTTGCCCATCCGAAAATAATCCGCCGATCAATCTTTCAGTAGCATCGAAATCATCAGGGGCCGGCCAATGGCTGGCCAGAACGGAACGACCACCGGCTCCGATAAATGATCGAACAAGGCCGTCGAGAGCGGTTCCACCACCGGTGCTAACGCCAGCTTCTCTGGTAGCAGTGATACTTGCTTTACCGGCCGTGTCGCAGGCAGAAAGAATGACGATGTCAGCGTCAAGTTTGAGGTCGAATATCTCGTCGAAGGCCAAAAGCCCATCCGAACCCTCTCCGCCAAATGATGTGAGTAAGGATGGTTTCGTTGGGCAAGATGGACGTGGTGCAGTAACCAGACCGTGCGTTGCGAAATGCAAAATCCGATAATCGGCTATGTCCGATTTTCCCTTGATCTGATCATCGGAAAACGCGTCGCCAGTTAAGATGGTCGATTGTGTTTGTCCAATAATTGATCGTGCCTGATTAAGTTCAGCGTCCGAAATTGGTTTGTTCCACTCGGTCAACGCCCATTGGCAACTTGCATCCATTCCCTCGGACGAGTTACGCACGCGAGTTGTGCTCGCGCCGTCGGTGACGGGAGTGTTATTACCCATGCCCAAATATTCTCTTGTCGCCGTCGATGGAGGGGCCTGTCGAGCGTCCGCGAACGCTCGTGCGGAAACAGCGGTGCTGACATTCGTTTTTTTACCCAGCCAGCTGACATCTGTGAAGTCATAAGGATCGCCATCCAGTTCTTCAGACTGGGCAATATAACTGGAAACCGATGCATCATCTGTCACCAACAAGTTGATAGGCAATCTTAACAATGCTCCATCAGGTTCAAATATCAGATGTTTGGAGGACTCTAGCTTAGCGGCAATGGGATCGAAAAGCGCCTTGTAAAGGTTGCGACCGGTTTCAATATCATAAGGATAAGTTGTATATTGCCCATTTTCAAACACAGAAATGGATGCTCTCAGCGTATCAACTTTTAGATCTAGCTCATCGGGAGATAACTCTGTTCGATAAATCTCGGCGTCATTTTGAGTGGCATAGAACATGAATGTACGATCGCCGACAATTGCCATACGGACATAAGCTTCCTCCGCTGTCATGTTTTCTCGAAGGTCACTCAATGAAATGAAGCGTGAGGCAACTGCCCGATATTGAGGATACTCAGCCAATCGAACCTGTGTCAGTTGTTGGCTGCGCTCCAGTTTTTCAATCTCATCGGCTAAGTCTGAGCGTACACGATTAATGGCAGAACTTTGCTCTACTTTCCCAAGAGCGGAAAAACGGATCCTAAGTCGTTCTATACTTCGCGCAAGGTTGGTTGACTGTCGGAACAACCGAGATGCGTCGTCATTTCCAGCACTAAGTTCTCGTGACAATATGGCCTGTGTTTCTGCAACGCCCGGCCTAATCAAGACTTGTGTCGCTTTGAAAAATTCTTCCGCAGAATTTGGATCGTCAGCCATCAACTCAAAATAGGGCGCCAACTGATTAGCAATGCCAGCAATGGCACTGCGTTTGCCCAGCGAGTTGTCGACAACTGCGCGGTATAACTGTCTAGCTTCTAAATTTTTCCCTTGTCGAAGAAGGAAAGATGCCAAGCGCGCTTGAGCGCCGTTTACAGCACGAGTTTCTGGATATTGGATTGAAAGTAACTCTAGGCCATTGCGAAGCAGTTGTTCAGCTTCTTCGGTTTTTCCCTCGGATTCGGAGATTAATGCTAGTTCCGAAAGCGTCTGCGCGCGTAGTCGGGTGATGGACGTGACACGTCCATCACGAACTGCGATGGCTCGATTGTGGGCATTAGTCAAAGATTGGCGGGCGTTAGCCCGATCTCCGCTAATCCGTTGTGCGGTTCCCAACAACTGCAGTGCTTGTGCATCAATTATTTCCGCTCGTTCTTGTTGGGTAAGCTTGAGGTCATCGGTAAAGCCTAGTAAGCCCGCTGTTCTATCATCTGAATTTATACGAGAAGAAATTGGAACCGTGATTTCCAAGTTTTCTGTCAATGCCGTTTGTTCCTGAATGTCGGACTCAACGGGTTTATTGATCCTCTCGACTGCGTCGGCAAACTGTCCTTGGTTCAACAGATGCATAGCTTCGAAATTCCGACGAAGTCTTTGGGTAATTGGATTCCCGGATTTTATTCCTAGTGATTGCTGGAACAATCGATTGGCTTCTGCAAATTCCCCCAAATTGGACTTTTGTAACGCACGGTTGATCAGATATTCTTCTGGATTGATGGCATCATCATCCATGCCAGTTGTGCGTTGTTGCAGAGTTTCAAAAAATGCTGCGGCTTCTGCATAGTTTCCACTTAGATTGCGGCGATAGCCCTCTGCCAAAGCCTGCTCTGGCTTTAGAGTAGATGCTTGAACGCGAGCAAATGCAAATGGATCTTCGATTGAGGTCGTCGCGACATCAATGGTTCCTTCGACAATCTCATCGCCAATGATAGACTTTAAAGCCAATAGTGTGGCGCTGTCATAGGCCGCTAAGCCCTCGGCAACGTATAGATTGTCGTTCTGTTGCCCCTGGTAGATAGAATAAGGCACCGGATGATCAGTTAAGCGACAAGTTTTGTGCCGAAATCCATCTACCGAAGCTTTGTTTTCAGAGGGGCAGGAGACACTCTCGGATCTTTGCGTCGAAATGCGATCCAGAAGATTTCCGGCTGGTGCACGCGCAGAATATACGTAGCCAACAGGGCGTGCAGAATCTCGACATACGACAGCCCAACTGCGATCAAATATGCTCTGTTTGGCCTTGTTCTCTAGGCTTCGGTCCTGAACCTGACACAAGGTTCCGTCTGCTTCCCCGATCGGGAAACTATCGCGCAATGTGACTGGAGTTCCTTGTGCCAAGGCTATGGAAGGGCTGGTGATGGTCGCCAGTGCAATTAGAGGCAGGCTAAGTTGTTTTAGGCCGGTCATTTCTTTCCCATACAAACGTAGTTGATTTCGTCCTCTTTGGACGAACCAATTGTTTGCGACCCGACAATACCCCTCGTAGAATGCTTCTAGCGAAGAACTTCGAGTCTGGTATAGTAATTTATCGACACTCAACCACAAATTTCGTGACAATTGTCACTTTATGAAACACTGTTTAATATTATTATTATATTACAATGGCTTGCGTTTAATCGAAACCTAAGAATTTTACATTTTCAGACAGCTCAACTCTTGAAACTTCAAAATTGTTGATCGGATGGTCTGGATCTCGATACCCGATTGCCATACCGCAAAAGAAAATATGGTCATCATCGATGCCGAGTAATTCACGCATATAGGAACCGTAAAGAGCCCAAATTTCCTGAGAGCAGCTGTCGAGACCCTCTTCGCGTAGCATCAGCATTACCGTTTGTAGCCACATGCCCATATCTGACCATTGCGGTGGCCCCATATATTTGCGGGTATAAGTGAATAACTGCACTGGAGCACCGAAGCTATCCCAGTTTTTCGCCATTTGAGTAATGCGACCGGCCTTATCGTCGCGAGCCAATCCGATGCTGTCGAACATCTCTTTACCGACCGCACGCCGCTGTTGCTCATAACGTCCGTCCAGTTCGCCGGGATAAATTGCATATTCATGCCCTTCGCCCATTGGTGCTTCTGGAACCTTAGCCTTGATAGCGTTTGTGATGCGTTCCAGTTCTTCGCCACCAACCACAACGGCGTTCCAAGGCTGAGTATTGCCACCTGATGGAGAGCGTTGCGCCGTTTCCAAAACCCGTTCGATCACGGACTTATCGACCGGTTTATCGAGAAACTGTCGTATAGATCGGCGGGAGGTGACGGCTTCAGTTACGTTCATTTTGTTTCCTCATCAAACAGACTGGCAAGTTGCTCCACCATTGTGCCGCCCAATTGCTCGGCATCCATGATCGTCACAGCCTTCTTGTAATAGCGTGTCACATCATGGCCAATGCCGATGGCAACCAACTGCACCGGAGAACGGTTTTCAATCCATTCGATCACTTTGCGGAGATGATTTTCCAGGTAGGCGCCGTGATTGACCGAGAGTGTGCTATCGTCCACCGGTGCGCCGTCAGAAATTACCATCAAGATACGGCGATCTTCCGCCCGTCCTATTAGGCGGTTATGCGCCCATAATAATGCCTCGCCATCGATATTCTCTTTGAGCAAACCCTCACGCATCATCAGGCCAAGATTTTTCTTCGCATGCCGCCAGGGCTCGTCGGCTTTTTTGTAAATAATATGACGCAGGTCATTGAGACGGCCTGGATTTCCTGGCCTATCAGCGGCCAGCCAATCTTCACGGGTCTGACCCCCTTTCCAAGCGCGGGTGGTGAAACCGAGAATTTCAGTTTTAACCCCGCAACGCTCCAGCGTGCGTGCCATAATATCCGCACTTATTGCGGCAATGCTAATGGGTCTTCCCCGCATCGAGCCGCTATTGTCGATTAAAAGCGTCACCACCGTATCGCGGAAATCGGTTTCGCGTTCCATTTTATACGATAGGCTGTGTGCCGGATTACTGACCACGCGGGCAAGGCGGGCAGCATCGAGCATGCCTTCTTCCTGATCAAAATCCCAGCTGCGATTTTGCTGCGCCATCAGGCGGCGTTGAAGACGATTGGCCAATTTGGTCACTGCGCCTTGTAAATTGGTCAGCTGTTGATCCAGGAAAGCGCGCAATCGGGTCAGCTCTTCTTCATCGCAAAGCTCTGTCGCGCTAATAATTTCATCATATTTGTCAGACCAAGCGGTATAATCAAAATTCGGCGGTAAGTCGGACATTGGGCGATTGGGACGAACGGGCATCATGCCATCATCACCAGCATCGCCCATTTCATCTTCCGCGCCTTCTTCCAAGTCCTCGGCGTTCATTTCGCTTTCGGATTCCTGCGCATCGTCGTCCGATTGTTCGGATCGCATTTCGGATTGACCCTGATCGCCTGTTGCTTCGTCGTCGGCGCCATCATCGTCCTGATCGTCGCCATCATCGTCTTGATCATCTTCACTATCATCGGCATCGGTTTCATCATCCGATTTAATGAGGTCGAGATGTTCCAGTAACTGTGTTGACAGCTGCGCAAAACTCTCCTGATCATCCAATGTCAGATTGAGGCCATCGAGGTCGGCGCCTGCGCCATCCTCAATCCACTCGCGTAACATATCGAGACCCTTGACCGTACCTTCGGGTGGGGTTTCTCCAGTTAATTTTTCACGCGCCAATAAAGCAAGTGCGGTTGAAATTGGAACCTCATCGCGATTTTGTGCTCGCGATATGGGATCGGAACGCATCCGCATTTCCAGCGCAGCACTTAAGTTGCCTTTCGCACCTGCCATATTGCGCGATCCCAAGGCGTCGGTACGCACTTGTTCCAATGCATCAAAACAGGCGCGGGCAATGGCTTCCTGTGGCGCGTTTTTGCGGTGTTTTGCTTCGTCATGATGGCGAAGTCTGAGCGAGAAACTATCGGCAAAACCGCGCGCCTCAGCGACTTGTTCTTCAGGAAGATCGCGCGCCGGCATGGGGACCTTCAAATGTTGTCCAGATTGTGATGGAGCCTCTGCGGTATAGGCCAGCTCTACCTCGGGCTCTTTCGCCATTGCACGCGCTGCGCCGCCAAGCACATCTTTCAAGTCATCCAGTTTAGAACGATCAGCCATGGCAGTTTGCGTAGCCAAGCTTGGCCGGACAATCAATTGCCCAATAGGATGGGATGAGAAAAATCAATCGAAGCAACGAAGTTGGTACATTTAAGTTCACGGAAATGAGCGCTTTTCTTTCCATCGATCTGGAGATTAAGCAATTGAAAAATATGCCTTTAGATCGGTCAATCAAGTGGATGGTGTGACCTTCCGATTTGGTGGTTTCAATGGTTGCTTTTACATCTCCTGCCAGCATATTTTCATCATTCAAGCCCAAGATCCCAACTCTATCACAGCTATTTGTGGGTAGGAAATAACAGAATCAGATGCTTATTGGTTGTCGCTGTCTTCTTCACTTTGCCGGATAGACACGCCGCCCTCACCAAATTCAAGTTCGATGGGTTTTCCGCCAATTTCCGTGCCGATGCGAAGCCCTTCGTCGCTAATGCCTATGTCATTGTCTCCGATCCTCCCTTCGATTTCAGGGATATCAGATATTTCTGGAATATCCGGTATCTCTGGAATATTCGGCAGGTCCAGCGGTTTCACAGGTCCTTCGGGATCAGGCGCTTTGGCTGGTTTAATGGACTGCACTGGACCTTTGCTTTGAACAGCCTGGCGCATGAAATCTTTCCAGATGCGCGCGGGCAGTCCGCCGCCACTTATCCCTTTTAGCGGCGTGTTATCATCATTACCGATCCACACACCAACGACCAATTGATCCTCGCCACTGCCCGCATATCCAACAAAGACGGCATCGCGATTATTCTGGGTGGTTCCGGTCTTGCCATAATTGGCGATAGATAGTCGTGCGGCCCGCCCGGTCCCGTTATTGACGGCATAGCGCATCATATCCTGCATCCGGCCATGAGTGCTGGTGCCATAACGACCCGGCCAATCGAACAGCCATTCGGTCCAACTCTGTTCCTCTTTCTTGAAGGCATAGGGTTCCACTGGCCAGCTATTGCCAGCAACACCAGCATAGGCGGCGGTGAGTTCAAGCAATGTGGTTGTCGATGTCCCCAATGCCAAGCTGGGATCATCTTTCGCCAATGGCGATTTCATGCCCAGATTTCTGGCTTCACGAATAATCGCATCATCGCCGAGTTGATTAAACAACCTTACCGATGCGACATTGCTTGATCGGGCAAAGGCTTCTTTGAGACTAATATCACCGCGATATTTCTCGCCATAATTTTTGGGTAAATAGCCGCCTTTGGTAATGGGGCTATCATCGACAATATCATCGGGCATCATACCGGAACGTAGTGCAGCCAGCCAGACAAACAGCTTGAAGGTACTGCCGGGTTGGCGCTTAGCCTGTGTGACGCGGTTGAACGATGATTTCGCATAATCCTTGCCGCCAATCATCGCGACAACTTCGCCATCAGGTCGCATCGCGACCAGAGCTACTTGTGCCGACCCCAGCGGAGCACGACCAACGGCGCGCCGGGCGATATTCTGTAGTCGGGAGTCGAGCGTCGTTGTGAGGGTTAGCCTCTCATAGCTCATGTCGGTTAACTCACGCGCACGCGGCATGGCCCAGTCGGCAAAATATGTCCCGGTAGGAACCGTGTTCCGCGCGCGAACATCAAGCTCCGGACTAGGCAAAGCATCGATTTCAGCTTGCGTCATAAAGCCTGCCGCGACCATCGCTCCGCGCACCAATTTGGCACGTTTCGCAGCAAGCTTTGGGTTTTTCGTCGGGGCCAGACGGGAGGGCGCCTGAACCAGCCCAGCGAGCATGATGGCCTGTTCTGGTTTCAGGTTTTCCGGCTTGCGATAATAGTAATGCAATGATGCCGCCCGAAGGCCATAGACATTATCACCAAAATAGACGTTGGAGAGATAGCGCTCCAAAATCTCATCTTTGGTCAGCCATGTTTCCATCCAAAAGGCGATCATCATTTCGCGTGCTTTACGAACCAAACTGCGTTCCGGCGTCAGGAACGTCAGCTTCGCTAGCTGTTGGGTGATCGTGCTTCCGCCTTGGGTGCCGCTGCTACCAGTAAGATTATTCCACAGAGCTCTGGCCAAACCGCGTGGGTCTACTCCCCAATGCGAGTAAAACCGGCGGTCCTCAATCGCCAAAAAAGCCTCAGCGACATGATCGGGGAGTGCCTCAATTTCAACCGGTTCATCTACGATTGCACCGTTCCGAGCAATCGGCTGTCCGTCTGATGTCAGCAACGTGATTTGCGGAGGGGCAATCGGTTCCAAGGATTTTGAAAGAGGGGCCGTGATTGCGAGATACGCGATCATTAGAATGAACAGCAAAATTGCCACCGCAAAACCGCGGCTGATCCACCACCATTTGCCGCGCGGTTTCTTGAGCGGCGCAGCCGGTTCATGATCATCCAGGGTAGGCCAAGAACTGGGTTGCGGTTGATAGAAACTGTCCTGATGCTGTTCGCGCGTGGTAAATGGCCAGAACCATCGGCGCTTGGGTTTGGGATAGGAAGTTCGATCCAGCATTTAAGTGTATTACCCTAATAACACGCAATAAGCGAGATTAAAAATCTGATTTGACCCAAATCAAAGGCTGTATCTGTTGCTTATGGCAGATGGATATCAACTGAACACGCAAAACAGAGTTTCGTAAAAATGGGAGAAGATATATGTCACATACGCCGCATGAACTGCACGATGAATTTCCGGAAGCAGGGGATATCTTGCATAAATTGAAGATCGAAAATGCACATTTTCAAACGCTTTCCGAGCGTTATCACAATATCAATCGCGAGATTCACCGGATTGAAAGTGGTGTTGAAGCATCCTCGGACGAACGCGCTGAAGACTTAAAGAAACAGCGTTTGTTTTTGCTTGATGAGATTGGCAAGATGGTCAGGGAGGCGGCTTGATGTCCGAAGGGAATGGCAACTGGACCGAGGTCAGGGCTGAACTTGAAGCCAGGCATATAGAGCTTACCGACCGTCTTGGCCGCGTCGAAGAAGAACTGCATAGTTCTCACAGCCAGGACTTTGCCGATCAGGCCACTGAACGGGAACAAGATGAGGTGCTGGAAGGCGAGGAACTTGTCTTTGAGCAGGAAATTGCTCAAATTGAAGCAGCGATTGCGCGCATTGACGGCGGGACATACGGAGACTGTCAAAAATGCGGAGACGCTATCGCAGCGGCACGCCTAAACGTGCAGCCGGAAGCGCCGCTTTGTATCAATTGTGCGAGCTAGTCCACTCAGGAGTTAAGCGCCGACAACACTTTCCGGCAAATCTTCACCAAAGACACGCTGATAATATTCGGCGACTAGCATCCGCTCGGCTTCGTCACATTTGTTGAGGAAGCTAAGGCGGAAGGCAAAACCGATATTGTTAAAGATCGCAGCGTTTTGTGCCCAGCTGATCACTGTTCTCGGACTCATAACGGTCGAAATGTCGCCGTTGACGAAGCCTTCGCGTGAAAGATCCGCAACTTTGATCATATTTTCGACGGTGCTGTCATCCGTATCCGGAACTTTGGAAAGAATGACTTTCGCTTCGGTTGCGGCGGGTAGATAATTCAGCGTGACCACGATGTTCCAGCGGTCCATCTGCCCCTGGTTGATCTGCTGCGTGCCATGATACAATCCGCTGGTATCGCCAAGGCCAACGGTGTTCGCAGTGGCGAATAACCGGAAGTTGGGATTGGGACGGATGACGCGATTTTGATCGAGCAAAGTCAATTTGCCCTCGGTTTCTAAAACACGCTGGATCACGAACATCACATCGGGGCGACCCGCATCATATTCGTCAAACACCAATGCTGTGGGCGTTTGCAGAGCCCAAGGCAGCAAACCTTCACGGAATTCAGTAACTTGCTGGCCGTCTTTGAGTACAATAGCATCGCGGCCAACCAGATCGATACGACTGATATGCGCATCTAGGTTTATCCGGATACAGGGCCAGTTGAGGCGCGCTGCAACTTGTTCGATATGGGTCGATTTCCCGGTGCCGTGATAACCCTGAACCATGACCCGGCGATTAAAGGCGAAGCCTGCCAAAATTGCCGCAGTGGTGTCCTGATCAAACACATAGGCTGGGTCCAGATCTGGAACGCGCTCATCTTTTTCGCTGAAAGATGGGATTTTCATATCCAGATCGACGCCAAATACTTCGCGTGCATCAACTTCCTGATCGGGCGCATCCATTACGGTTTCGCCGCTGCCATCGGGATGGGTATTGGGTATGTCAGTCATATTCGTCCTTCAAAAACTCAGCGTGTCCTTATGAAAGGTCAAGCAGGCGAGCCACTATCTAAAATCCGGTGATTCTTTGAGCTGCGTATAGGCATCAATCACTTTTGCCAACTGTTTCTCGTGGCTTCTGTCTCCGCCATTACGGTCCGGATGATATCTGCGCACCAAAGCCGAATAGGCGCGGCGAATATCCGACCGCTGCGCATCATCGCCAAGCCCTAGCGTCTTCAGCGCTTTTTGATCGGCGTTGGAGACCGGCGGCGCGTGTTTTTTGGCACCAGAGATGTTCGCAGAAAATCTGGCGCCAATTGCGTCCAGCGGGTCAATAAAGTCGGCCCATGCCGGTGCATCGCCAGGGCCTTCATAGATTCGCCGGGAACTGTCCCAGCCCCTTATCGGATGCTGGGCTTCGAAAATCTGCTCCTGATCCATGCCGGAAAAATAGTCGTACCCTTGATTAAACTCGCGAACATGGTCGAGGCATAACCAGCGATACTCCCCCGGACCATCATAGCCATTGCGGGCGCCATATAAGGAAGGCGCGCGAAACTCACCGGTTTCATTGCATCCATCAATGGCGCAGATCTCACCTTCGGTCTCTACACGGCCGTGAAAGCGGTTTGGCTTTTTCCGATTGGTATTGGAAGAGGGCAAAAGAAATCCGTCTGGTTATTCGCAATATTGCGGGAAGCAACTATATAGGCAGCATGCAGACAGAATCAAAAGGCCCCGTTGCCCAAGAAATAGAAAAAAGGCTGATGGCAGAGCTGTCGCCCTCAAAATTGAATGTCATCAATGATAGCGCACAGCATCACGGTCATGCTGGCGACGATGGCAGCGGAGAATCGCATTTTACGGTTGAGATTGAATGTGCCGAATTTACCGGTCAATCGCGCCTTAATCGCCAACGGATGGTCAACAAAGCGCTTGGCGATCTGATGCGCGAAAAAGTCCATGCGATGGCGATCAAGGCAAAGGCACCTGGCGAGTGAGCCAGGCGAGCAATCCTGAAAAGGTGAATTTGGCCGACGCTTTCGGAACTATTTCTGACTATTGGTCGCCGAAAATCGCTGGTGATATCAACAATATGCAGGCGAAGATTGCCAAGTTTCAAGGCAAGTTTGACTGGCATCACCATGATATTGAGGATGAGCTATTCCTGGTCATCAAAGGCAAGATGCGAATGGGATTGCGGACCGGTGACGTTGATCTGGATGAAGGCGAGATGATTGTTGTTCCGCACGGTGTTGAACATCGGCCAGAAGCCCTGACCGATGAATGTCATGTGTTGATGCTGGAACCGAACAGCACGTTGAATACCGGCAATGTGATCACCGATAATACTGTGCGAGAATTGGACCGTATCTAGCTGTCCGGACCCTTCCAGTTTAACCACATTCCATGCGCATGGGCATGGCCCAGATTGACAGGTTCCTCGCCGCCCGGCCAATAGCGAACAATCAATTCATGCCGAAATGTCTTGCGGTTCGTCTCGGATGAAATCCAGGCCAAAGGTTTGTCTTTTGTAGCGGCTTCACCAGCTTTTTCCATCGCCTCAGTGATCCTATTCTTTGTGTCTTGTGGAAGATATTGCCAGACAATCGAATGCATGAGCACGCGAGTAACGCCGCTTTCCTGAGGCTCCTGAAACTGTGCCTCAACCCAGTCGGCTGCGTCGGCTTTTACCAGATCAGGCGGATTGTCCTTGGCCAGTGCAATGGCGGCTTCCATCCGTTTGAAACGCTCTGGCATTTCTGGCCAAATATAGCCTTTTAGACGGTCAGATATTTCATCATTGGTCAGATCAATTGGATTTTGATCACAGGCTTTGACTGAAACGATATCGACAGGGTTTTCGGGGGGAGGGGAGCCGCGCCATTCCGGTTTAATCCGCATCGGCGATTCGGCTGGCCCAACTTCAACGCCGTTTAGATTATAGTGATAGCGCTCAATCATCGTGTTTACGCCGGCACTGCCGCCAATTTCGAGCAGTTCAAATTTCGAGCCTATCTCCCCGGACAACCATAGCAAAGCTGACATGAAGCTTGAGGATCGACCGGCTTCGTTGGTTTGTGGCGGGTTATCAAACCAGGGGAGCAATTGGTCATCATGCTCATGCACCACTTGTTCGACAATATCGTCAATTGCGGTTTGCTCGGTTACGTCACCGTTATAAATTGCAGATAATCGCTGTTCTTTGCCGGTTATGTGAAGATGATGCATGCCGCCGGTCAAACGCAATGGCATCGCATCTTCCAAAGGTTTCCCCGGCCAATTCCGGATTGTCTGACCACATTTGGTATCGCTGCCCATCAGCGCGATCTGGGCGACAATGATAGAAGCGGTGATCGGCGCGTCGTTGTTCAGGCAATGCTCGGCCTGTCCGCGTAATCCGTCAGTGATATCTTCTACATCCAGTATGTCCATTGGTCATTGCCCTTTTGTTGGTGAAGCCTTAAAGCGCGGCCATCATGGCCGAACCACTAATCTTTGCGATTCCGAAAGGGAGGATACTCGACGATGCACTACCGCTTTTGAAGCAGGTGGGCATAGTGCCAGAGGAAGGCTTTTTTGACAAGTCCAACCGCAGCTTGATGTTCGGCACCAATCAGGATCATGTCTCGATCATTCGGGTGCGCGCTTTTGATGTTGCCACCTTTGTCGCCCATGGTGCGGCGCAGATTGGAATTGTTGGTTCCGATGTGATTGAGGAATTTGGCTATAGCGAGCTTTATGCACCGGTTGATCTAGGGATAGGGCGTTGCCGTTTGTCGGTGGCAAAGCTAAAGGACGATGCGGAACAAATCGGTAATATCTCTCACCTTCGGGTCGCTACAAAATATCCAAATCTGACCAGTCGCCACTTTGAATCCAAAGGCGTTCAGGCGGAATGTGTGAAGTTGAATGGCGCCATGGAATTGGCACCTTCCTTGGGGCTATCGCGGCATATTGTTGATCTGGTGGAATCCGGAAGTACACTGAAAGCTAATAACCTGATTGAGACCGATCGGATTTTGGATATCTCTGGACGATTGGTGGTCAATCGCGCCGCCTTCAAAATGCGCAGCGCAGAATTGACCCCGATGGTTCAGAAATTCCGAGAGCTGGCAGGGCAGGTTTAATGCCCTTACGGCTCTCCCTATCCGACACCGATTTTGAAGAGCGATTTGACGTGCTGGTCAATGCCCGGCGAGAAGCTGATGAAGATGTATCTGCTGATGTCAGATCGATCATCGGAGATGTGCGTTCGCGCGGCGATACTGCCGTTCAGGAATTGACCCAGAAATTTGACAATCATGATCTGGAGCAAACCGGCTGGCGCATATCCAAAACGGAATGTGAGGCCGCTCTGGAGGGATTGGAAGCCTCATTGCGGGTTTCACTGGAATTGGCAGCCTTAAGAATTCGTGATTACCATGAAGGGCAAATACCTGATAATAGGGACTATTTAGATGATGCTGGTGTGCAAATCGGTGCGCGTTGGAATGCCGTTGAACGCGCTGGCATCTATATTCCCGGCGGTCGTGCAGCCTATCCATCTTCGGTTTTGATGAATGCCATTCCCGCCAAAGTGGCTGGTGTGGACAAGGTTATCATGGTGACACCGACGCCCAATGGTGAGGTCAATCAGTTGGTGCTGGCAGCCGCGGAATTGGCTGGAGTGGATGAAATCTGGCGGATTGGCGGGGCGCAGGCGATAGCGGCGCTGGCCTTTGGAACAGATAGTATCGAGCCCGTAGACGTTGTTACCGGCCCCGGCAATGCTTGGGTCGCCGAGGCCAAGCGCCAGGTTTACGGTGTTGTTGGTATCGATATGGTCGCTGGCCCTTCCGAAATCGTGGTGGTGGCGGATAGCAAAAATGACCCGGATTGGATTGCTGCTGACCTGCTTTCGCAAGCGGAACATGATCCGACTAGTCAATCGATATTATTTACAGATGATGCTAGATTTGCCGATGAAGTGTCTGAATATGTTAACAAACAATTAGTGAATCTTGCAACTAGTGACACTGCATCTACCAGTTGGAATGATAATGGCGCGATCATTATCGTAGACAGCTTTGAACGGGCATTGCCCCTGATCGACCGGTTGGCAGCCGAACATCTGGAACTGGCCGTTGATGAGCCGGAGGCGCTGTTTAACAAAATCCGCCACGCGGGGTCTGTGTTCCTTGGACGCCATACACCAGAGGCTGTCGGCGACTATGTTGCTGGGCCAAATCATGTTTTGCCAACAGGGCGTCGGGCGCGTTTTTCCTCCGGGCTATCCGTCACTGATTTTATGAAGCGCACCAGTTACATTAGTTGTGATGGGCAGGCGCTGCGCAATATCGGTCCCGCCGCGGTTGCATTGGCAGAGGCCGAAGGACTTCCCGCTCATGCCGCCAGCGTGCGTAAACGGCTAAACAAAAACGATACTCCATAGAAAGAACTCGCTCATGACCATCTCACTATACGACGCCGTCATTCCATCACAGCTGCAGATCATTGCAGCGGTGCGTGCATTGGTCGACAAAGCAAAAGCACATTGTGAAGATACTGGTACCGCTGCGGAAGACATTATCGGCGCTCGATTGATTGAAGATATGCAACCATTTTCCTATCAAGTGAAATGTTGCCGCGAACATAGTCTGGGCGCGATTGAAGCCGTTCGTGAAGGTGTGTTTACACCCAGCCTCGTTGCGCCTCCGAGCGATTGGGAAGGCCTGTATGAAAAGCTCGATGAAGCAAAGGCTGGATTGGAAAGCGTCAGCGAAGCAGAAATGGAAAGTTTCGTTGGAAAACCGATGGAGTTTCGATTTGGAGAAACCGTTATGCCATTTGATGCAGAACATTTTTTGATGAGTTTTGCACAACCCAATTTCTATTTCCACGCCACAACCGCCTATGATTTGCTTCGCGAGCGCGGCTTCCAGATTGGCAAGATGAATTTCATAGGCACACCGCGGATCAAAATGTCATGACCGCAAAGTCGGCATCTCGATCCGCAGCGCGTTTGGCCGCGGTGCAGGCGTTGTTTCAGCAGCAGATGGAAAAAACAGCTATTCCAAAGCTGATCAAAGAGTTTCATGATCACCGTCTCGGTAAAGAGATTGAGGATGATCAATACCATCCCGCAGAGGGTGATTTTTTTGATGCACTTGTCATGGGGGTGTCAAACGGTCGCGAAAAGATAGATGCGCTGATCACCGAAAAACTAGCTGCCGATTGGACGCTAAAGCGGATCGACCCGACCATGCTCCAGATTTTGCGCGCTGGAAGCTATGAATTGCTCGAAATGCAGGATGTATCGACGGCGGTCGTCATTGACGAATATGTTGATGTGGCGCATGCTTTCTTTGACGAAAAAGATGCAAAGTTCGCGAATGGCTTGCTCGATGCCATCGCGAAGCAGGTGAGGGGATAGAACAACACCCTCCACGAACAGGGGAGGAATTTCTGTCTGACTTTCTGAAACGGCTTGATCCAGAATTTCGCGATATGATCGTGAATGATAGGCCGTCCATGTTTGATATCCTGCAATCCGATATCGGTGCCGGTCGCGCTGCTTTTGCAGCGATGATGGCCGAACTGACCAAAGACTTGCCTCCTTATGATGGACAAAGGGATGAATATCGTATTCCCGGGCTCGACGATGACCCGGAAGTGGCCGTTATCGAATATCGCGCACGCGACGTTCTTTTTCCTGATTGTACAATCATTTGGCTACATGGCGGTGGATATTTGATTGGCAGTGCCGAAGATCTGTCGGCGCAGAGCTATTCCAACCTCGCGCCGGTCGTTTCTGTTGATTATCGGATGGCCCCTGAACACCGGGCGCCAGCAGCAGCAAGAGATGCTTGTGCGGTTATTGAACGGATTGCGAAAAATCGCAATCCGCGAAAAATCATCATTGGTGGCCCAAGCGCGGGTGGCGGATTGGCTGCATCGGCGGCGCTCCTAAATCGTGACCGGGGCGGCCCGGAACTGGCGTTTCAGTTGCTGATCTATCCGATGCTAGACAATCTCCACGATACACCATCGGGCCATATGGATATCCCGTCGTCGACATGGACGCGCGAAATTTCGATGTTTGCATGGTCGCTATATGCGGAAGAGGGTGGGGCAAGTCCCTATGCCGCGGCCGCCCGGGCCAAGGACCTTTCCGGACTGCCGCCAGCTTATATTATGTCTGGTGATCTCGATCTGTTTCTCGATGAAGATATAGACTTTGCTAACCGTCTTCGTTCAGCGGATGTTCCGGTTGAACTCGCTATCTACCCCGGCGCACCGCATGGTTTTAACGGCTTTGCACCGGGAGCCCAAGTGAGCCAACGTGCCAATGCGTCCATTCGCATGGCATTGGAACACGCCCTGAAATGATCAATGCAATGATAGGAAGCCATTGAACGAACTGGATTTTATTGACCGGCTAAAAGAAATCGCCACACATCCTGCTGCCCGCGGGTTGGCGGATGATGCGGCGGTTATTCCTTTTGGCCGGCAAAAACTGGTGATCACGCATGACATGATGGTCGAGGGTGTTCATTTTCTGCGCGATGCCAATCCCGCTGATGTGGCATGGAAACTGGTTGCAGTTAATCTTTCTGATCTTGCAGCCAAAGGTGCCAAACCGCTTGGCGTTTTATTGGGTTACTCGCGATCGGGTGATGAGTGGGATGAAGTTTTCATGCTTGGTCTAAAGCAAGCAATCGATCATTTTTGCGTACCCTTGCTAGGCGGCGATACTGTCAGTCCGAATGACGAAGGGGGCAGAACATTGGGTCTGACCGCTTTTGGTGATGTGAAAGGACATATTGTTCCTTCACGAGCCGGAGCATTGGCGGGTCATGGCCTATACGTTACCGGATCAATTGGTGACGGCTGGGCAGGCTTGCAGTTGGCCAAACGCGGAGAGAATGCGACAGAAGCAACAGCGAAGCTTCTGAAAGCCTATAATCGGCCGCAACCCAAATTGGATGATGGCAGAGCGTTGTCCGCTCTGGTCAGCGCGATGATGGATATTTCGGATGGATTGTTGCTGGATGCTTCCCGCATAGCAGAAGCCAGTGGTGTTGCTGTCGAGGTTGATATCGCAAAAATACCCCTCTCCACCGAATTTGCCGCCATTTTTGGCGAAGGTCGCGACGCGCGAATAAATGCTGCAACCGGTGGTGATGACTATCAATTGTTGCTCACTGCCAGTCCAGAGACCGTCTTGCCTACCCCTGTTGTCCAAATAGGCGTTTGTAAAACTGGATCGGGCATCACTGTGCTCAATGAAGGACAGCGAATTGAACAACCGGCAAATCTGGGTTTTATCCACGCTTGATTGAGCGGATATTTCGTCATTTTCCTATCAATTTGAATGGCATCGTCGATTGTCTAATTGCCCCGTTAAATCAGGGCTTGCGCGCTTCCCGATTCCCGCACTATAGCCTTCCCGTTCAACGCTCCAGCAATTTGGGGCGTTTATAATAAAAAGTAAGGGGAGGAACAGCGATGAACGTTGTCACCATTTCAATTTTATGCGGCTTTATTGCCGTACTATACGGCTTTATTACCAGCCGTCAGGTGCTTGGCGCACCAGCCGGTAATGAGAAAATGCAGGATATCGCAGCTGCAATTCAGGAAGGCGCTTCCGCCTATTTGAACCGCCAATATCGCGCCATCGCCATTGTCGGCGTTGTGGTGGCGGTACTGGTATTCTTGCTTCTCGGACCAATTTCTACAGTAGGCTTCTTGCTGGGCGCGATCCTTTCCGGCGTTGCAGGCTATATCGGCATGAACATTTCTGTTCGTGCCAATGTCCGTACTGCACAGGGCGCTAGCGAAAGCTTGCAAACTGGTCTCACCGTCGCGTTCCGTGCCGGTGCGGTTACCGGTATGCTGGTTGCTGGTCTTGCGCTTCTCGCAATTGCGATCTTCTATTACGTGCTGACCGCGCAAATGGGTCTTGAGGCGAAAAGCCGCACCGTTATTGATGCGTTGGTTGCCTTGGCATTTGGTGCTTCACTGATTTCGATCTTTGCGCGTTTGGGCGGCGGTATCTTTACCAAAGCAGCTGACGTTGGTGCTGATCTGGTCGGTAAGGTTGAAGCGGGTATCCCTGAGGATGACCCGCGCAATCCTGCAACCATCGCCGACAACGTAGGCGACAATGTGGGCGACTGTGCCGGTATGGCTGCCGATTTGTTTGAGACTTATGTTGTGACCGTCGGAGCCACCATGGTTCTGCTGGCGCTTACCTTTGGTGATCTGGTCGGTAACGACATGCTCAACAATCTGATGTCCTTGCCTCTCATCGTTGGCGGTGTTTGTATTATCACTTCTATCATCGGTACATATTTTGTCCGTTTGGGAAGCAGCAACAACATCATGGGCGCTTTGTACAAGGGCTTCATCACGACAGCAGTCTTGTCGATCCCGGCAATTTACTATGTCACAATGCGGACCTTGGGCGACATGAATACAACCATTGGCGCTTCGCTTGATGGCACTGGCGGATTTACCGGCATGGCACTGTTCTGGTGCATGATGGTTGGTTTGGCTGTTACTGGTCTGATCATTTGGATTACCGAATATTATACCGGTACCGAGTATCGTCCAGTGAAATCCATCGCCAAATCTTCAGAAACCGGTCATGGCACGAACGTGATCCAGGGTCTGGCGATTTCGATGGAAGCAACCGCATTGCCAACTTTGGTAATCGTTGTTGGCATCGTTGTGGCATTCCAATTGGCAGGCTTGATCGGCTTGGCATTTGCAGCAACCTCTATGTTGGCTCTGGCCGGAATGGTTGTGGCACTTGATGCTTATGGACCAGTGACGGACAATGCTGGCGGTATCGCTGAAATGTCCGGTCTGGACGAAAGTGTTCGTAACAAGACTGACGCGCTTGACGCTGTGGGTAACACCACGAAAGCGGTGACCAAAGGTTATGCCATTGGTTCTGCTGGTCTGGCCGCATTGGTGTTGTTCTCGGCTTACACCGCTGATCTTCGCGAATTCTTTCCGAATTTGGAGGTAAGCTTCAGCCTTGAAAATCCATATGTGATTGTCGGTCTGCTGCTTGGTGCATTGCTGCCATATCTCTTCGGTTCGATGGGTATGACTGCTGTAGGCCGCGCTGCCGGTGATGTTGTTGTCGATGTTCGCGATCAATTTGCGAAAGACAAGGGCATTATGGATGGCACGTCTCGTCCCGATTATGCACGGACAGTGGATCTGGTGACCAAGGCCGCGATTAAGGAAATGATCGTTCCTTCATTGCTTCCGGTTCTCGCTCCAATTGTGGTGTATTTCGCGGTATTCTGGGCAACCGGTGATCAAGCGCAGGGCTTTGCTGCTCTGGGTGCATTGCTCCTCGGTGTGATCGTCTCCGGTCTGTTCGTTGCTCTGTCAATGACTGCAGGTGGCGGTGCTTGGGATAATGCCAAGAAATATATCGAAGACGGCAATCATGGCGGCAAGGGCTCTGACGCCCACCATGCTGCGGTAACTGGCGATACTGTTGGTGATCCTTACAAGGACACTGCAGGTCCAGCCGTGAACCCGATGATTAAAATCACCAATATCGTGGCATTGTTGCTTCTTGCAGCGATGGCGGGACATTAAATGAGTTAGCGTTATCCGCTAGATATATTGGTTTGAAAAAGACCCCGCTGAGAGCAATCTCGGTGGGGTTTTTTATTGCGATATTCCAAGCTTTTGCGGTTAATCCATTCGATCCCCGCGTTAATCAACTGTTACCTCTTTTCGGTTAGTTTCTCCTAAGATTTGAGAGTTTTGACTAAAACAGGCGGGCAAATTGGATTTAAGCAGGGCGGACAGGCTGGAAGACAGCGATATCAGGCGGCGTAACCGGCGTGGTTCTGCTGCCGATCGAAAGCCTGTGCCTGAATTATGTCCGATCGACCGGATTAGCCCAAATCTCCGCGTTGCTTGGGAGGATCTTGCCGCAAATGCCAGTGAGCCGAATGCTTTTCTGGAACCTTGGTTTCTCGAACCCGGACTAGCAAACTTCTGTACTGACCCGGATCAACATCTGTTTTTGCTTTGGGCAGGCGAACCAAGCCATTCACAGCTTCTGGCCCTGTTTCCCATAGGTGTAACTAATCGGTTTGGGCGTTGGCGGGTAACCCACATACAAAACTGGCTTCATCATAACAGCTTTCTGGGTACGCCTTTGGTCCGGCAAAATTTTGAAGAGCGGTTTTGGACGGCCCTGTTCGGGCATCTGGATAACATCAAATGGCCTGGATTCCTGCATATTAACGGGATGACCGTCGACGGTATATTGGATCAAACAATGCGCCAAGTTTGTGCGTCACATGGGCGACGTTGCGACTTGGTCGCGGAAGAGACGCGCGCGCTGTTGAAGAGCGATTTGGAACCGGAAGCTTACTATAGTGCAACCGTCAGGGGAAAGAAGCGCAAAGAGCTGCGACGCCAAGCCAATCGGCTGAGTGAGCTTGGAGATGTTCAATTTGCCCAGCATAACGATGCAACCAATCTAGGCCATTGGACCAATGAATTCCTGTCTTTAGAGAGCAAGGGTTGGAAGGGTGAGAATGGGTCGGCACTGGATAGTAGCCCGACAACTCGAACTTTTTTCACTGATGTTCTGAAGGGAGCAGCAGCTGCAGGCCAATTAGAACGCCATGATATTCGGCTTGATGGTCAACCCATAGCAATGCTGGTAAACTTCTTGTCGGCACCAGGCAGCTTCTCCTTTAAAACCACCTTTGATGAAGCCTATGCACGCTTCTCTCCAGGAGTATTGCTCCAACACGAAAACCTCAACATCCTGAAGAACCCAGATATACGGTGGATGGATAGCTGTGCGGCGGAAGGGCATCCCATGATTGACAGCCTGTGGTCCGGGCGACGACATGTAGGTCGTTTCTCGATCGAACTGTCCGGTATGGCACGCAAAGCGATGTTTCGCGGTGTCCGAATGGGTGAAGGGCTTATGGCGCAGATAAAAGGGCGTGAAACACCCACCGACATTAAGGGTGCGGTATGAACAAAATTTCCGACAAAGCGGTATTTGATCGCAGTATTTTTTGTGCTGCGGCCAAGGAAAACTTCAACGCGAGCTATCCAGAACAAGCGCAGGTTCTAGAACACCAGATGGCTGCGCACGAATTGCTAACTTTGGACGCTTTAGCCGATCTGGGATCGGCGCTCCCCCAAGCTAGTGTCGAATACAACCCGGGCGATTTGCCCGTTGGTATTGCACCTGAGGATGTCCCCGACAACGGAATGTCTATTGCCGACACTATTAGATTGATTGAAAATGCGAATAGCTGGGCGGTACTCAAAAATATTGAACAAGTCCCTGAATATGAGAACTTGCTGTTATCGCTATTGGAGGAAATCCGCCCAATACTGGAAAGCAAGACCGGAAAGATGTTGCGACCACAGGGGTTTGTTTTTGTGTCCTCGCCCGGTGCGGTCACTCCCTACCATTTCGATCCCGAACATAACATTTTACTGCAGCTGCGTGGAGAGAAATGGATGACCACATTTCCAGCAGGCAATTCTCGCTACGCGCCAGATGAAGTCCATGAAGGTTATCATACCGGTGGGCATCGTAATTTGGTCTGGCAGGATGAATTTGAAGCTGAAGGACTCAAGCATCACCTGATACCTGGCAAAGCGATCTTCGTCCCTGTCATGGCACCACATTATGTGAAGGTTGGTAGTGAACATAGCATCTCCCTCTCGATCACCTGGCGCAGCGATTGGAGCTTTGCAGAGGCCGACGTCCGTGCCTTAAACGGCTGGATGCGCAGGAAGGGGATGGCTCCTCAGGCACCGGGGCGCTGGCCGGTTCAGAATATGCCGAAGGCGACCGCTTGGCGGATTATGCGGAAAGCCGGACTTGTTGGCTGATGTACCAGCCTTTAGGTGCAACGGTGGACATCTCGTGTCTCCGTCGGGAAACTAGATTTCGCCCAAATCAGCAATTCCAGTCATAGCTCTGCGCCAGCTTTTCTAATGCAACAATTGACGACGAAGCAGCCGAACCAAAAACAAACGAAATTGCGACCGTCCGTTTCATATCTACACCCTTGATGGGACGCATCCGAATACCCGGCACAACCGCAGAAAATTCTCCCAGAGTACATATACCCTTGCCGGCAGCGACCAATTGTTGGATCCAGTCTTCGCGATCCGATTGCACTAACGGCCGAATATCCAAATCTTCCCTGTCTACCATTTCGAGGAAGCCGGTGCGGAATTCGCAATTCAAACGGTCGAAATAGTTTTGTTTGGAAAATTCGTCCAATCCGATTTCCGGTTTCCGTGCAAAATCATCGTTCTTTGCAAACGCCATTAATAGCCGTTCCTCAAATATCGGCGTTGTCTTGATCTTATGGTTTTCGGTGGCGCGCTGTGTGCAAATACAGGCATCGAGAAACCCGGATAGTATCGCTTCCTGGGACGTGGATTGATCTATTTGGTGCAACACAATTCTGGTGTTGGGGTTTTCCGCCAGATAGCGCGCCAGAAACTCTGCGAATTTGGATGGGCCGAGGGAATCTGCAATGCCAATGTTCAACATGCTATGCCCGGATTCCAGATGGTCATGTGCCAGCAGTTTCGCTCGTGCTTCGCTCTCCAGAATATCAGAAAATTCACTACGAACTTTCTGCCCCAATTCAGTCAGTCGTGTGTTTTTCCCGTCGCGAACTATTAGAAGACCACCAAATTCTTCCTCTAACTTTTGAATGGATTTTGTCAGCGCTGGCTGTGATATATCATTTTGCTCAGACGCCTGAGTGAAATTCAACGTCTCCGCTACGGACAAAAAGTGTCGTATCTGCTTCAGTTCCATTGTGATGCCTCCCAAAACTCGCCGGTTTTTGGTCCCGTTTTTGATTTTAAAATAGCTACCAGCAAAAAGCATCGGTTACAAAAGGCAACCGATGCTTCTTGTTTTCGAGATCTCTAGTTCATGGAGGAGATGAGTAAATCTCGAAAGGGAGCGAAGTTCTCTACGTTGTTTTTAAATAGTCTACGATTGCTCTCCGATCGGACGGTTTCGGAACGCCGCCTGGAAACAGTGATTCCATTTTGTTTCCCGGCACCACGGAAGATGGATTTGTTACGTGGCTGTTCAAGTTTTCTTCTGTCCAGATGATATTCGCAGATTTCAAAGCGTTAGAGTAGCTATATCCCGATACAGTCCCCGATTTGCGTCCCAAGATCCCTGCAAGGGAGGGGCCGACACCATTTTTGCCAACTTGGGTGGAATGGCATGTTTTGCAAACGGCAAAAGCCGCAGGTTCTTCGGCTGATCCAGCCATCTCATCATTGGACTTCTCATCCATGGACGCTTTGATATCAGTCAACCATTCCGGGATGGGTGGTTTCCCATCCTTCCAAAGAACAGGATATGCCTCGATATAGATCCAGTCCGTTGCTTTGGCCGGAACATGGCAGCCAAGGCAATCCAGCTTATAGTTTGTAGCTACCTGTTTTGTTGGTTCTTTGGCTTCAAACAACGCCCATCCCCAGCCGTCGCCCCACAGGGAATTTTCCGGGAATCGCTCGTTTGCGTCCTTGATCATTACAAACCAGACACCTTTGTCCGTTGCATAGGACGCGGAACCGGTCGATAGTGAAGCTGTTGCTGCACCTCTAACTTCTTTCACCAGCACGGTACCATCCGGGAACACCCCCGTTTCCAAATAAGCGTCAACTGACCGGGGGGAGATATAGACTTGGTGCATCCCGTTCGCTTTTCCGCTTTCGTCTGCCGTCGCCTATGCTCCAAGCGTTTGCCACTTTAGAAAACCTTGTGGAAAAGAAATGGCGCCCGTTTCAGAAACGATATCCGATGGCCAAGTTACTTCGTCACTATCTTGGGACGAAATATCAGTTGCGGTGCCTGAACCACAGGAAGTCAACATAAGGGCCATTGCCACAAGAGCAGCATTCGTGATTTTGTTCATATGTATCTATCCTCGTTGGAGAACCTATTTGGGCTTCGCGTCTCGCAGAACGGGATAGAACTGAGTAAAGACAAAATCATCATCTGCAGATGCGGCATGGCATGCGTTGCAAGAATCTGTCGGCATTGCCGTTGCCGTTTTTCCATAAGGAGTGGAGTGGCCAAAACTGAAATATGCCCAACCACCGGGTTCGTCTTTAAAGCGTTGATTGTCCTTGACCGTCAGTTCCAACCCCGAGAATTCACCCTGAAAATAACCAACCCCGCTTACCTCTTGCGACGATCCGTTCTCGGCGTTGTTGTTTTCGCGAACGGTTGTCAATTCCTTTGCAATCTGTGTCCCTTCAGGGAATTCTCCCGTTGCTGAATATACCGCATAGGAACTCGGTTCGATGTAAACATTGTGAAATTCAGGGAAAGGTGCTTCGCCCCCATTCAGCGCATTTGGAGTGAGCGGCGCGCCAATAAATACCCATTCTCGCCAACCAACTGGCTGGCTGACAGAGCCATCCTCGTTAAACGACGCGCGAACAATTTCACCTGATTTGTCAGCGGCGGTCATCCCGGCGGCGCCTTCGTCAGAAGCGGAAGTTTCTTGACTACAAGCTGCCATCGCCAATGAACTTGCGAAAAGTAATACGATTCCATGGCTCTTTTTGATCAATGCGCGTCGCATAAAATTCCCCGTTTGTTATATATCTGTTGTGCAGATTAATGTCACAAAAGGTCATCCTAAGAAATTTATAGATTCTATAGACCCTAGTTATAAAGGCACACGTTTAGGTCCACTTTCGAGGCGATATAGACCCCTGAATTGGCCACAGTTGAACAAATGATTTGGTGGAGGGTTTCAACTAAGGCGTTGCACATGGTAACGTCGAAATCAGAAAACAGTATCGGGTAGGTAATCTGCAAAACCTTCGCTGGTGAACGATAGGAGGAGATTGAATATATGATTACAATCACCGCATCCATTTTGACAACGACCGATAACCGTCAAGAGGTTGTTGCGTTGTGTGCTGAACATAGCGCCCGTTCACGTGCGGAGCGCGGTTGTATATCTCATCATATATATGCCGATTGTGAAGAGTTATCGCGATTGTTTTTTCACGAACAATGGCATGATGAAGCGGCCGTATCAGCGCACTTTCAGGTCCCTGAATCTCTGAAATTTGTCCAAGCCTTATCTGCACTTGTCGGTATGCGCCCGGTCATTAATATACATCGATCTGAGAAGATTTCCCCAGAAGCACTATAGTTATGATGGCCAGAAACAGTTTGTCGAAACACAATACGGGTTCGTAGTAACTGCCTTGTGCCGTGAAATTTGACCCGCCATGGAACAACTCAGAAAATCTGTCTTTTGGGGGAGGATATTTATGAAGAACCTGATTTTGGCATCCACCATCGCTGCGCTCGCTGGCGCTCCCGTATCGGCTTCAGGTAACGATATGGCGGACAATCCTCTGGCATCTGTCGGCATGGAAAAAACCGAAGGATGTCTTGCTGGCCCTATGGAACAATTTGGCCGCTATCTTGGTGATTGGGATATTGCTGATGAGCAACTGCAACAAGATGGGAAGACTTGGTCGCCCGGAAAAGGTGCGCGCTGGAACTTTACTTGCCTAGGCAACGGAACAGCTATTCAGGATTTCTGGATGCCAAATGGCGGCGGCTTTGGAACCAATTTGCGGATGTATAACAAAGATACCGGCAATTGGGACATTGCTTGGACCAACCAACAGGTTCCCGCCATGGCGCATATTTCTGCAAAGGAAGATGCCGCTGGTAATATTGTCATGCACTATGTCTCGCCGGAACAATCTCCGGCGCGGCGGATTACCTTTTTCCCTCCAATGGATATGGGTTGGAATTGGAAGCTGGAAATCTCCACTGATAGCGAGAAGACTTGGCGGGAAGTTTATCGCATAAAGGCTACGCGCAGATAGGCGCGAGCAGCGTTAGAACCGTTTGCGAAAATCGATTTCGATATAGCGGCCAACAGGATCCAGAAAACCCGATTGATAGCGCAGCGGAACCAAGCCGCTATTGTCTCGCACATCCTGTATATCGTTAAAGATATTATCGAAACGAAGCGCGATACGGCTGCCTTTTAGGAATTTGAACCGTTCGGTCAGGTTTCCGCGATCATCCAAGTTTACGAATATACGCAGGTTTAGCGTAGTCAGATCGGAAAATTGTAGATCGGATCCAGTAAGCCCGCCGATAACCCGCGTTGCGCTTTGATGCTCGCCTTGTAAGCGAAAGCCTATGCCATTGTTGAACCAGCCTCCGCTCAATTCAAATTCATGGCGTGGGCTGCCGCCGGTAGACCCAGTTGCCGATCCGTTTAACAGATCCAATTCCTGTACACCGGGTCGGATCAATATGCGGTCTTGCAAGCCAATCGTGTGATAGGCAGATAGTTGCCAACGACCACCTCGTCGTCTTCCCGCTCTGCTACGATTTCCTTGTTGGCCGGACTTGGCCTGAGGAGGATGCCGTTCATTGGCGGTCTGCGATGGAGGAGAGGTGCTTTTCTTAGTTTCGTTTGGATTCTGGTTGGCGCTATCGGCCCGTGGAGCGGGATTTGGTCGTCCAGCACTCGGGGCGCTACCCTGCGAACGTCCACCGGCTCTGTTGCCACGTCGTTGACCAAAACGTTTTCTGAAATTGAAACCGTAGCGGATATTCTCGCTAAAGACGTTGGAATAGTTGACCGGGCGGCGGTCTATCGCGACTAACCGGCCTGTGGCATCACGGGTTACACGGCCGGGAAAAGCGGCTTCAATCTCTGGCGTCAATATAGGGAAGCTGGAGGCAACGTCCCGACTGTTGTTCCGAAAATACTCGGCGAGAAAGGTCATACCGTCCAGCCATTCCGGACGATAGTTGACGGCCAGTTTGATATCGCGGCGTGTTTCCTTGGGCAGAGTCAAATTGCCACCCGTTGTGATTGACGCCAACACGCTCTCGCCGCGTGTGAAGTCAAAGACGTTTACATTGGGTGTTATGATTAAGGGGTTGCCGAGTTGGGTTATTGTCGGAGCCGCTTCTTCGCCAATTGCCGAAGCCGTGAAGGTCAGTCCGTCGAGCGGCTCCCAGTTCAAGCCAAAACCAAATTCCAACAATCCGCCGACATCGGATAAATCACTATAACCGATATTGCCGTTGATCAGCAGGCGTCCAATGGCGTCAGCGACATCGGTATTTTCATCCGCCAGCGGGATTTCGACATTGATACCGGTACTAAAATCGTCGCGGCCCAAAGTGCCGGTCGTCGTAACACCGTTGGTTACGTTACGACTGTCTAAATCTTTGCGGTCATAGCCAGCACGCAGCGTTACACTCACTGGGCCAGATGGGAGGAGAAGAGGGCTCCCTGCGATCGTCGCCAGATTGGTGATCGTCTGATCCGTTGCCCGGGCCTGATCTGTTACCGGTATGCCGAGAATGGAACCGAAATCAGAAGCAAGTGGATCGACGATCCCCAAATCAATCGCAGCCTGAAGGGCAGAGATATCTCCCGAACGATCCGTATCTGTGTCAATCTGTTCCCGGCTATAATCGGACGTAAACGTCCAACGCCAATCCGAGAATTTGCCGTTAATTGTTAGCCCTGCCTGCGCGGTATTCGTCTCCTGCGTACGACGAAGCGGGCCAAATTCGGTAAAATACCGGAATTGTGTTCCACCACCGACTTGCAAATCCCCACTAGGGAAGCCCAATAGGCCGCGAGATTTGTTATAGAGATAACCGCCATTTAGCGAGATCGTTGTCCCACTTTCAAAAGTGCGGCTGTAATTTGTATTCAGCTCGATATTGTCCGACGGAGCGACGAGCGTGCGGAATTGGCCCAAGTCCACAAGTGTTCCGGCATCGTCCTGTATAATATTGCGCTCAGCCTCACTGATTGCGGTTGCATTTTGCCATTCCAGGTTGATGTTTACGCGACTGTTTTTCCCGATGCTTGTCAGATTGCCCTCGACTTCAGATCGGCCTTGGTCGCCTTGCGTGGGCACGCCATATTCAAACTCTCCTGAGAAGCCGGTATAGCTGTCTTTCAAAATGAAGTTGATCACTCGTTGATCGGGACGAAAACCATATTGCAAAGCCAATTCTTCGGGGAATACTTGAACTGTTTTGATGGCTTCTGGCGGTAAATCCCGAATTTCACGGAAACCAGAAGTGCGCTGACCATTAATCAAGACGATAGGACGACCCGATCCTCGCCCGCGCCGGGAACTTGTCGAAGCAGAAAGTGCGCTAACCAGATCGGCTACCGAGGATACGCCAAAACTTTCGATATCATCTGCATTGAGTTGTTCAATCGGCGGAACGTCGGTGACAACTGATCCGCGCGGGAATTCGGCTATCACGACGATTTCTTCATTGTCTAAGGCGGCAACCTGTGCACTCGCAGGGCCAGCGGTTCCAGCGGAAAAGATCGCGACCATGAGGATTGAATATAGACTTTGGGGGAGGATCGCGGTCATCAATATGGCTCTAAGGATCTGGGTGGTCGGGGGGTTGAGCGCAAACTGCCGTTACATCCGCCAAAGTGCAATAGAATCATTGTACCAAATTGTCGCAAGTGAACAGGATTTGAGCAAATCCTTCCCTTTTGGTAAAAACATCGTTATTGCGCGCTGCAACACGGGAATCATCCGTGCAAAAAAGGGATTTAACGCCGCTATATGGCAAAAGAAGAATTGTTAGAAATGAAGGGGATGGTTCGCGAACTACTCCCCAATGCGATGTTCCGGGTTGAACTGGAAAATGGCCATGAGATTTTGGGTCATACTGCTGGCAAGATGCGTAAAAACCGCATCCGTGTGCTGGTCGGTGACGAAGTGCTTGTTGAGCTCACCCCTTATGACCTGACCAAGGGTCGTATTACCTATCGTTTCAAGTGACGTGCCGAGGCTCGTCCTCGCCTCGTCAAGCCCGCGTCGGCTAGAGCTTCTTGGGCGATTGGGCATCAAACCCGATCGGACCATTTCTCCTGATATTGATGAAACCCCTCAAAAGGCGGAAACACCGCGCGATTACGTGCTGCGCATGGCGCGGGAAAAAGCGGTTGCTGTTGATCGAGCGGATGACGAAATCCTGATTGCCGGAGATACAACCGTTGCAGTTGGCCGCCGGATATTGGGGCAGGCAGCAGATGCAGCAGAGCAGCGTCAGTTTTTGGAGTTAGTCAGTGGAAGACGGCATCATGTGATGTCCTCCATCTGCATAATTTCCGCTGATGGGTCTGCGCGCACAAAACTATCTGATAGCATTGTCAAATTCAAACGTTTGGAACCGAACGAAATAGAAGCGTATATTGCATCTGGTGAAGGCGACGGCAAAGCGGGTGGCTACGCGATACAGGGCGTCGCGGAGGCTTTTGTGACGTGGATGTCGGGCAGCTATTCCGGAATAATGGGGTTACCGCTCTATGAAACCCGCAATCTCCTGATCACTTCTGGGTGGCGTTTTGACTGAGCCTTTTTCCGGCTGGCTTTACGAAAGCGGGATTGGTGAAAATCGCGCAGCGTTGATCAAGAATGATGAACTCGTGCGGATACGGATTGAGCGCGAAGGGATTGGTTTGCGCAAGGGCGCCGTTGTCGAGGCAAAATTCTCAAAGCAATGGGTCGCTGGTAGATCGGGAATTGTAACACTGCCAGATGGTCGAGAAGCATTGCTACAACCACTTCCCAAGGGATTAACAGAGGGGGCGTTGGTCCGGACCGAGATTGTCCGCGAGGCTATTCAGGAAAAGCGCGGGCAATATAAACGCGCTAAAGCAAGGCCGGCACACGACGATACCGCACTGAGCGACGGGGTAATCCTTTGGGATGAGATTAATAACTCCGAATTTACTGTGATAAATGTTCATGCTCATGATTCAGATCGACTGAGAGAATTGGGTTGGCATGAAGCCATGGAGCAAGCCGAAACGGGCCGGGTTGAATTTGATGGCGGCGGTCTGCTAGTCGTCTCCACCCCCGCAATGACGGTGATTGATGTCGATGGCCCGCTTCCCCCTCTGGAACTGGCTAAGCGGGCTGCAAAAGAAATCGCACTTACATTGGTCCGGTTGGATGTTACTGGTAATATTGGTGTCGACTTTCCAACCCTGGAAGCGAAGGCAGACCGCAATGCGGTGGCCCAGATATTCGACGACCACATGATTAGTGGTTGTGAACGCACAGCTGTTAATGGCTTTGGTTTCATGCAGATTGTCAGTCGAAAGACACGGCAATCGATGATTGAAATCATGCAATCGGATCGTTCTGCCAATTTGGCTCTACAGCTGCTCAGGCAGGCGGAACGGGATCGAGGAACCGCAGAAATCAAACTTACGGTCCACCCCGCCATTGCTAACAAGCTGAAATCGGACTGGCTAGAAGAGCTTTCAAAACGGTCCGGACGATTGGTTTCTGTTGAAAGTGTCGGGAACCTCTCGCTTAGCGCGGGGCAAATCAACGCTAATTAGCGTGTCCGGGTTGCAATTCTTTCAAGCTCTCGCCAAAGCCTGCTCATGACAAAGATCATCCTTCATGACTATTGGCGCAGTACCGCGAGTTACCGTGTGCGGTTGGTGCTTAATCTCAAAAATGTCGATTTTGAACTGCGATCGGTGGACCTGCTTGGCGGTGAGCATAAGCAAGACGATTACATGGACCAAAATCCAATGGGCCTGGTACCCACGTTGTCGATTGGTGATTTACACCTGACACAATCATTGGCGATCATTGATTATCTTGATACCATTTATCCTGATCCGCCGATGGTGTCTGATGATCCGATCGAACGGTCGCGGACATTAGCGCATGCTTTGAATATTGCCGCCGACATTCATCCGATCAACAACATGGCTATTGGTAACTATCTGAAGGAACATTTCGGCGCCGATCAAGAAGGCGTTGTAAAATGGATGCACCATTGGATGAAGCGTGGTTTTGATGCTTTGGAGGAACAGGCTCCGGACAGTGGGTTGTTTGGCGGGAATGTTCCAAATCTTGCCGATGTGTGTTTGATTCCACAGCTATACAATGCGAGGCGGTTTGACATGGATCTGGACGCCTTTCCAAAATTGGAACGTATCGATTCTGATTGTGCCGAGTTGGAAGCGTTCCAAAACTCAACCCCAGAAATATCAAAGGAACGGGCATGAAATTCGAAGGCGGTTGTTACTGCGGCGGGGTACGATACAAAACCGAAGGCGAGCCGATGATGAAGGCGGAATGCTTTTGCCGGGAATGTCAGTATATCACTGGGGGTGGAAACCTGTTGGTGATGGCGATGCCCACCGAAGGATTTGCACTCACCAAAGGTGCCGTCAAAGGCTTTGCCCGTGATGATATTGAACATGCTGTGACCCGCGAATTCTGTGAAAATTGCGGTACGCACTTGTTTACCCGCGCACCGGGATTTCCGGCGGGAGTAATCATCAAGGTTGGGTCAATGGATGACCCAAGCCTTTTCGATAAAGCGGACAGCGCTAATTTTGTAAGCGATGCACAGACCTATCATCGGCTTCCTGATGATATGCCGTGCCATCAAAAATGGATGCATGACTAGATAATGAAAAAAACTATGATTTTGGCACTGCCTCTTTTGGCGGTGAGTGTTCCGGCTTGGGCGCAAGAGCAATATCCATGCGATATCACGATAGAGACGTGTGGAGCTCGCATTCCTAGTGATGATCCTAGCCTAGCGCCAATTCCAGTTTCCGTTATCAATGTTATCGGAGATCCGCTGAGAAATCCATTGGGTGAATTAGTCTATTCGAGAACGGATGTAACTGTTTCAAAACGCGAACGTTTAGAAAACTCCTTGAGATCTGTTCCTGGATTACAGCAGTTTAGACGCTCTGATGCACGATCAGCGAATCCGACAAGTCAGGGAATCACTTTGCGGGGATTGGGAGGAAATGCATCTTCGCGAGCCCTATTGTTCCTTGATGGGGTTCCCCAAGCAGACCCCTTTGGCGGCTGGGTGAGCTGGCCTGGATATGATGCCCTTGCTTTGAATCATGCCGGCATTCGACGGGGGGGTGGTAGCGGAGGCGATGGTCCGGGCGCAATCTCAGGGACTGTTGAACTGTTTAGCCGTAATATTGGTAATCTAATCGAACTGGGTGCCGCATATGGCAGTCGCAATAGTGTCGACGCTGACCTGTTGTTCGGGCGTGAACTGGGCGGCGGTCAACTGACCATCTCCGCCAGCTATGCGCAGGGAGATGGTTTTGTTCCGATCGTTGAAAGTCAGCGTGGTTTGGTTGATCGTCAATCGGAATATGAACAAGCGGGAATAGCGGTTCGCTATGTTGCACCGCTGTCTGAAAATACGGAATTGCAAGCCAATATCCGTGCGTTCACCGACGATCGCGAGCGTGGATTTGAGTTTAGCGACAATCACAATGACGGAGCCGATGCCAGCATCAGATTGGTAGATCGTACCAGCGACTGGCAGTGGTCAGCGCTTGGTTATGTTCAGATCCGCAATTTCGATGTCAGCTTTGGTGGTGTGGCGGCGGATCGTAACAGTGTTCGTCGTGTGTTTGAGCAGTTTAGCGTCCCGTCCACTGGTTTGGGCGCGCGATTTGAAGTGCGTCCTCCGGTGGGAGACAATATCGAATTGCGTATCGGCGGTGATTGGCGGCGTACCGAAGGCCGGACCAATGAAAATTTTTTCTTCCTTGATAATGATACACCGCGTCGTCAGCGCAGGGCAGGGGGCAGCACAGCAACCTATGGCGGATTTCTAGAAGCCAGCGCACAAGTCACTGATGCGTTGATTTTGACGGGCGGTGGCCGAATTGATTTCTGGTCAATCGACAACGGGTTTCGTCGCGAGATTGAACTGATCAATCCGTTTCCTGGCTCGGTGCGCACAGATGCGCAATTTACCAATCGAAGTGGTACAGAATTTACTGGACGTGGAGGCTTTGCCTTTGATGCGACCGATGAACTCACCCTTCGTGGAGCCGCTTACCTCGGATGGCGTCTCCCGACCTTGAATGAACTGTTTCGACCCTTTCGGGTTGGTCCAGATGCGACTGCTGCCAATGAATTGCTGAGCCCCGAGCGCGTTAAAGGCGCGGAAGTGGGATTGGATTGGGAGAGCGATGCTGTTTCCTTTGGGGTGACTGCATTCTACAACGAACTCGACAATGCGGTTGCCAATATCACGCTCGATCAAGGTCCGGGTCTGTTTCCCGGAGTAGGCTTTGTTTCCGGTGCAGGCCTGTTCCGGCAACGTCAGAATTTGGACAATATCGAATCCAAGGGCATTGAGATTGATACCGAATTCAATCTGGAATCGATCACCAATGGTTTATCGCTTCGCGCTGCCTATTCCTATGTGGATGCAGAAGTGAACAGTTCCGGCGCTGCTGTTGCCGTTAATGGTCTCCGTCCCGCTCAGATTCCAAAGCATAATGCATCAACAGCTTTGTGGTGGGAGCAGGAGAATGGAACCGGTGCCTCAATCTCTTTGCGCTATATTGGCAGTCAGTTTGAAGATGATCAGAATACACGGCGCCTCGATGATGCATTGACCTTAGATGGGCGGTTAGGCTTTGCAATTAAAGACAATTTGTTGGTTCAGGGACGAGTTGAGAACCTATTTGACGCGCGCGTTGAAACAGCCATTAGTAGCAATGGAATTATTGAAAGAGCCTTCCCAAGGACATTTTGGATTGAACTTCGCGCCAGAATTGAATAAATATTACATATGAGTACAAAACTTGATGATTTTATTCCCTATCAGTTGTCTACGGCCTCTAACGCCGTCAGTGACCTTATAGCGCAGGAGTATAAGAGCCGTTTTGGTCTAAAGATTCCAGAGTGGCGGGTTATGGCAGTGCTTGGAGACCGTGGTGCTTCAACCCAACGCCATCTGGTAGAAGCTTCTTTGATGGACAAAGTGACGGTCAATAGGGCGGTTAAAGCGCTAGTCGATCGGAAGCTATTGGACCGGACGCCCAATGATGCAGATGGTCGTTCTCACCATCTTAAGCTGAGCGATACCGGGACTGAGCTTTACGAACAGATCATGCCTGCTGCCGAAGCGATGGAAAAAAAGGTTATGGCGGTCTTGGACAGCGAAGAAATTATCCAGCTTTCAGAGTTTCTATCGAAGATCAGAAAGTCTGCAGACGAGATATCGTCTAACTAAACTGATTATATTCCATAGAAAAAGGGCGGCCAACAGTGCCGTCCTTTTTCTTTGTTTGTCGGTTTAGTTTTCTATAACAGCGCGTCGGAGATCGAACAAGCTGCAGGGCCAAGTATCACGATGAACAACACTGGCAGAATGAACAAGATCAATGGGATCGTCATAATTGCTGGCAAACGTGCAGCTTTTTCTTCCGCTCGCATCATTCGGTCGTTTCGGAATTCCGCCGAAAGAACGCGTAGCGCTGAAGCTAGCGGTGTACCATATTTTTCGGTTTGAATCATGGTGGTTACAACACCTTTGACGTGGTCCAATGCCACACGATAGGCGAGATTTTCAAAAGCTTGCCGTCGTTCAGTAAGGAAACCTAGCTCAATGGATGTAAGCGAGAACTCATCGGCCAGTTCCGGATATGCATCGCCAAGTTCCCTTGAGACCCGAGCAAATGCAGCGTCAACGGTAAGGCCCGCTTCGGCGCAGATGACGAGTAAATCAATTGCATCAGGTAAGCCTTTGCGAACGAGATCGGTTCGCTTGGATATTAGATTATTGATGTAAACGTCCGCTGCTTTGTAGCCAGCGATGGTGGCGCCGGCAAATGCTCCGAATTTCTTTAAGGAAGTCCAATCGCTCAAATAGCCAAACCCGTATATGGCCAGCGCAGCGCCTCCGCCTAGAAGAATTGGCAGAACTAATCTGCTAAAAATAACAACAATGGCAAGGTCTTTGGACCGAATACCAGCTTGTGCCAGCTTTTGTTGCGCCTCTTTAAGTTGAGAATCTTGCAAAACTTGAAGCGACGACAGGAAGCTGCGCATTCGGTCGGTAGTATCATTTTGATTGACCAGCTTAGCTCGTTTTTTGCTGTTTGATGCGGTTATCCCAGCCTTCAATTGCTCTCGGCGTTCGTTAAGCGATTTGACTCGCTTCGCCATAGGATCTCGAACGGTGACTGCTGCGTAGATTGCAAAAAATACTGCAACCGACGCGACACCAGCTAGGATCGTTGCAACCCAAAGGACATCTATCCCCAGCAATGTTGGGCCGCCTGACGCGGCAACGGCGAAAATCGCAAGATCAGTCATTATACTCGCTCCTTCGCCTAAATTTCGAAACTGACCATTTTGGCCATGATAAACACACCAATACCCATCCAGCATAACCCACCAAGTCCGGCGATGATCAGCCGCTCTTCGTAGAAAAATCCTGCAAGATAGGTCGGGTTGACCGACCATACCAAACCGAACACGATGAAAGGCAATGAACCAACGATATAGGCAGATGCTTTGGATTCGGAGGACATGGCTTTAATCTTTAGTTTCATCTGCGCCCGTTTACGCAGCACATCAGCAAGATTGGAAAGCGTTTCTGCAAGATTACCGCCGGTTTCCCGTTGTATGGCAATGGTGATGCAGAAAAATTTAAATTCCGGCGTGTCTAACCGCTTGGCACTTTCCTGAAGTGAATCTTCCATCGTTCGACCGATTTTGATGCGATCCACAATTAGACTGAATTCCTCGCCGACTGGACCATCAATTTCTCGCGCAACGACGCCGATTGTTTCGGTTATTGGTAGGCCGGAACGAAGGCCTCGGACCAACAGTTCGATAGCATCTGGAAAAGACTGTGTGAATTTGTTGACACGGCTACCAATTAGAAAGCCGACAACCATATGAGGAACGCCAAAACCTCCTGCTAGACCCAAAAATAGACACAGAAACGGCGGTGCACCTTTGAAAAACAATCCGGCGGCAATGATCGCTCCCAGGCCGCCACAAGCATAGAAAAACTGGGCTAACGTCCAAGATTTACCCGTCTGTTCAAGTCGGATGGCCAGCTTGTCTGTACGAGATATCGTTTGGCCAGCAGGGCGATGATTTTTTTTCCGCGCACTGATCGCCTTTTTCATCTGCTCTTCGACTTTGATATTGGCGCTATCTGAATGCCGGAATTTCACCTTATCCAGCCGCCTAGCCTGAGCCTTCGCTTCTGAAGGTCCCATGAAGGCAAATACCACTAGCATCAGGAACACCAATGCGCCGGCACCAATCATCGCAGTCTGCATCAAATCCATTATCTGATTTCCCAACTAGTCAAAAGAACGCTTCATCCCTGTTATTCAGCAGGAGTTTTAGCATCTTCTTTTTGTTTTTTGCTCTTGGATGGTAGCAATGACTTCAAACTATCTAACTTACCCATCAAAGATGATTTCTTACTATCAGTTTCATCATCATTGCCGCCGTCGACCGTGCCGAGTATCTGTTCCGCAAGTTGAACCATTTTGGCGCTGGCTTTGCTTGATTTTCCTGCTTCTACAAAGGCTTGGCCCAGTTTGGCCGCGTGAGCAGCGGTTTTGGGATCGGACGGGACGATGATATCAATTTTTCGTTCAATCGAGCTTTCAAAATCTTGACGTGAGATTTCCAAGCCACCCGTTTGAACCTTGTTGGCAACAACAATCACTTTACTTTGCGCAGCATGGGATTTGAGCCACGATAGCAACCGGATAGCGTCACGGGCAGATGCCAGCGTTAACTCGGTCACAATTACCGTTGCGTTCACATCGCCCAACAGATGAGGGTAGCTGATCAGCATATCACGCGGTAAGTCGATAACCGTGCATTCAAATGCGGCGCGAAACTCTTCCTGCAATTGGAAGAAAGCAGTTCCATCTGTCATTACTGGCTGATTGATAGGTGCTTCCGCCGAGAGCAGCGACAAGTTTTCATTTGCCTTGATCATCGCGCGTTCGATGAACAAACCATCGATACGACTTGGATTATCAATTGCGTCAGTCAATCCACGCCCTGGTTCAAGGTCGAGTGCCAAGGCGCCCGTTCCAAAATGAACATCAAGATCAAGGAGCGCTGTTAATCGTTCTTTCTCTTGACTCAGTAACCATGCGAGAGACGTCGCGATTGTTGATGCACCTACACCACCGCGAGTTCCGATGACTGCAGTGGATATATGCGGTTTATCACTAGAAGTCTCTTCGACTTTCGGCGCATTTAGAGCTTCTTGCGCTTGACCCAAAATATCGCGCAGCTGCTCGGGACTGAACGGCTTAAGCAAATAGTCTTGAAGACCGCTAACAATGAGATCTCGATATAACCGCACATCATTAACCTGTCCCATTGCGATAACAATGGTGCCTGGTTCACATACCTCGGCCAGAGAGTTGATGTCAGCTAGAGGATCACCAGACTCTGATAAGTCTACTAACAGAATATTTGGACTAGCAGACACTGACAGGGACTGAACCGCATTGCGCAATCCGCCCTTGTGACACTTGTCTGTCGGCCAACCCATTTCTTCGACGACCGGTCGTAAAAGATCGAGTGTATCGTCGTCGCAAACATAGGCAGAAAACAGATCACGTCCGTTTGGTGCACCGGGTTTCCAGGGAGCGTTCATTATTGGCCTCCAACTTTCTTGTCGCGATAAGCGCGAATTGCTTTTGAAGCGCGCGTTTGATCTTCCCCATCAACAGACTGACCGCGGACCAGATCATCTGGATCCGCCACCATTGCTGCCAAGGTACCGTTTGTTCCACATCCATAGTTTTCGCTGGTGCGACTTTGGAAGTCTGTGTGGCTTCGTTGGCTCCAATCGGGGCACCCAGGTACGGACGCTATGGAGCGTGAAACAACCACGCGAATAGCGCCAGAAGGTACTTGTCCTTCTGTTACCGGTGCAATGTCGCTAACGAGTAAGCCATATTGCGAAAGTAAAGTTTGAACTGCTCCGCGAGTAGCGGCGCCTGAAGAATAACTTGGATCTTCGATTGAAACGCGGTCGCCATATCCAAGTTCCAATGCATCGAACCATCCGGCGAGACGGCGTTGTTCACTTGATGAGATAGCCCCCGAGCCAGCCATGTTAACATCCAGCACATAGTGCGAACGACTTACCACGGGTTGACGCTCGCTGTTCACTGAACGGTTGGCCGTCGTGCTGCCACAAGCCGAAACAGAAAGGCCGAGAGCGGTTACAATTGCTATAGAAATGAAACGCATGATTGGTTCTCCTAGTCGGACTTATTTGTTGAAGCTGAAGCCAGGAGCAGCGCTACCGGATTTCTTCGATTTTTTTGCTGATTTACCAGTTGCTGCCGGCGCGATGCTGCCTAGGGCAGGGCCATCCGCTACTGGTGGTGCTACAGTGGGTTTGGGGCGATCTTTTTCACCCGTAGAGCTATGGCGGTTCATAATTACACGCTCAAAATCATTGGCATGTTTAAAACCGTCCGTCGGCAGCACGATCTGGCTGTCATCCACTGGTTTAACCAGATAAGGTGTGACAACGATCATCAATTCAGTTTCGTTCTTCCGATATCCATCAGATTTGAAGAGATTCCCGAGAATAGGAACATCAGCCAATCCTGGTGTTTTATCGATTGTCGAGTTGTAGCCATTTTGCATCAGTCCAGCGATCATAAAGCTTTCACCAGAGCCGAGTTCAACTGTTGTTTCGGCCTCTCGTACCGTAAGAGCTGGGATTTCAAATCCATTTAATCTGACGGCGCCAGCGGAAGATAGCTCAGATACTTTTGGCGCAACTCGGATAGAAATCCGACCGTTCGAAAGAACTGTTGGAGTATATGTCAGCTCCACACCAAAATTCTGATAGGTCACGCTTATTTCACCAAGACCGGTGCTTATCGGGATCGGAAAGCGTCCGCCGGCGAGGAATGAGGCGGTCTCGCCTGAAATAGTTGTGAGATTTGGTGATGCCAGTGTGGTCACCAGACCAATTCTCTCAGAAACATCCAACGCAGTTGCAATGTCCACACCAAAAAGACGGCCTGCCGCTTGAATGGCATTTGTGCCAGTCGGTGTTGTGTAATTGAAACTAGTTCCGCCGGGCGTTACGAACTGGCCCGTAGTCGGATTGAACGGCAGAGCAATCGAACCTGCTGGCAAACCAAATAGATTTGACGCGTCGAGGTTAGGGAAGCCAGCTGTGCTGAAATTCCCAATCGTGGCAAATTCTCGTGTCGCAGCGGAAACACCGAAGAGGAACCCGCCAGTGGTATCCCGGGTTGTTACATTGCCATTTATCTCTTTGGCAAGCGTCCGGCTCACTTCTGCAAATCGAACCCGCAGATTGACTTGCATAGGTGTTGCAGTCTTCAACCGGCTGACCACTCGGGTGTCATCGCCGACATATGCCTGTACCAGACTTTCCGCTTCTTCAGCATCATCTGGATTAGTGATTGTTCCGGTCAGCAACACAAAGTTATTGGTAGAGCTTACTGCGATATCTGCGTTTGGCATGGCCAATGCGAGCATCTGATCAATCGATGAAATTTCTGCACCGACGGATATTTCGGCAGAATAAATTACTTTGCCAGTGCGACTAGTCGCATAGAAACTGGTCTGACCACCTTTTTTACCAAAAATGTATATTTGACGGGGTGAACGAACTTGCACATCGGCAATTTTGTCATCCGAGATAAATACATCTTCAATCGGGCTAGGTAGGCTGACCAACTTTCCGCGACCCACCGCAAGACTAACGCGAGACTGTGGAGCGGAGACTGTGGGCGATTGCGCTTTAACGGGGGCCGTCGCCTGAGATGCCAGCGCAAGTGCCAGAGCAGCGGCTACGCCAGAGGTCATCATATGCTTAGCCGAGCGACTTGGTTTCGCGATTGCTTGTTGTAGGGCCATTACTTGTCTCCAAACTCAATTTCTTTGGGACGGTCGCTGCCGCGTGCTACGCGGACAACTGGTCCTTTGGGCTTCTCTTTTTCAGCCAATGGTGGAGGTGTCCGCGCTTCAAAGCGAGACACATCACCCCCGGTAGAGAAGGTTGATTTTTTAGTGCTGGGGCGAGCCGCCAGTGAACGAATCAAAGCTGCCTCTTCAACCGGATCATCGGTTTTTGGGAGCTTGACCTCACCTGAAGCGATTGCTTCTTCGAGTTCAGCGCTGCTATCTGCAAGAGAACGTAAAGCTAAGCTTAGTGTACCCAATGTTTGTGCAACAGCGATTTTTTCAGCAATTTTCGGCGTTGCTTCTAGCGTTACCAGTTTTGCCTTTTTAGCAACTGTTTGACCTTCCTCATTTTTAGAGGCGGTAACGCGATTGTCTGTTGCGAGAACGCGTAGATTGCGGATCACAGTTTCGGAAACTTTTAGTTCCGGTCCTTCACCTGCAACGGATTGCGTGAGCATCAAGTCAATGCGATCGCCAGGGAACACAAAACCAGCAACGCCAGTTAATCCCGACACGGGAATGGTAACGGCGCGCATCCCGGGGCCGAGTGCTGCAGCTAGGAAGCCACGATCGCCAGGGCTTACCAAAGCACCTTTTGTAACAGGCTGACCCGCTGTGATTGCATTGCGAACGACGGTGCCGTGTAATTGCTCCACATTGGTACCTTCTTTCATGAAATAGGCTTCTTCAACCAGCTCTTTCGGCCAGGGTTGAAATCTAAAAACATCTGGAGTGATGATGGTACCAACAGGTAGGGCTCGGGTTGCGACGAGAACTTCTTCCCCCATCACTTCGGCCTTTTTCGCAACTGCTTGCGGTGCTGATGCATCAGCAAACATGCTTCTAGCCAGTAGAGCAGTAACGGCTGCTACAACCAGAGCGCCCACTAGCAAAATAATTTTCTTCTTATCCATGACGATTTCCGCCTCCTGAATGCCCCCGCCGTAAAAATCCGAATAGCGGTAACTTTTCTCTTTCAAGTAAAATGGTTAATATATCGTTCGTAAAACAGTCCCGAAATGACCCAGAGCCCCGCAAATGAAATCGCGACGCCATAGGGAACCTTTATTGGACCCTCTTGTTTTTGGATTTTCTTGCCGATCATCATTAACAAAGTTAGCACGCCGCCAGCGATCGACATGATCAACAACAATTCAATAAATGTAAGCCAATGTAACCAGAGAGCCACGGCTGCTAGGAGTTTCACGTCCCCGCCACCCATTGCGCCAATGGCAAAAACCGCGGCAAATATGGTAAACACGACTATAGCTATGCCAATTTGCCAAACCATATCTGGCCAAAATGTCATGTCGCTTGCAATCCAAAAGAGCGGTGCAGCCAAAGCGATGCCCAAATTTAGCTTGTTTGATATCTGTCTGCTCTTGATGTCAGTAATAGCGGCGATTATCAGCGCAATTGCCAAGCCACCCCAGAGCAAGTAGATGAAATGTTCCCCGTTCATGAGAAACACCCTTAAAATTAATCCCTTACCAAATCGTAACCATGATTACCGGAGCGGCCATTGAGTCAAACGAACATTGAGACATTTGATCGCCGATCCATTCCTTCCTCCACCAGAGAAAGTAGTTGGATCGCCGCCGATGGATGGGAGTTACGGCGATTGGACTGGCCCTTTTTGGGAGATAATTCTCGTGGATCAGTGTTATTCATGACTGGGCGAGCCGACTTTTACGAAAAATATTTGGAGACGTTCCGCGATTACCAAGCGGCCGGTTGGAGCGTGACAACAGTCGACTGGCGTGGGCAGGGTGGATCTGGCCGCTGCGGGCCGCATCAATATGTTGGCCATATCGACGATTTCTCAACTTGGATTGCGGACCTTGGAAATCTGTTTGATCAGTGGCGCAAAGAGAGTGAAGGGCCTCATATCGTTGTTGGCCACAGCATGGGTGGCCATCTTGTGATGCGCGCACTGGCAGAGAGCGTGATTGATCCTGATGCAACCATCCTCAGCGCTCCCATGTTGGCACCGGCGGGCGGAGGTATGCCGCCATGGGCAGCACAATTGGCCGCCAAGTTTATGTGCTGGACGGGAAGAGCCAGGCGACGAGCATGGAAAGGTAACGATAATCCGCTAGAACCCGATCTATTGCGGCAGCGATTACTCACTCACGACGCCAATCGCTATTCTGACGAATTTTTCTGGTTTGCTGAACGTCCGCATTTACGTCTTGGCCCGGCCAGTTGGCGCTGGGTAGAGCGGGCCTATTCCTCGGCGAGAAAACTAAGTAATCCTTTCCATCTAAGGAAGGTTAAATCACCTGTTCTGTTTTTGGTCACAGCGGTTGATGAATTGGTCGACAATGCCCGGATTGAAATGGTCCACCAACTGTTACCACGATCAGAGATAAAAATGTTTGGGGAAGAATGTGCGCATGAAATTTACCGGGAAGTCGACGACGTGCGTAAAGTTGCTTTAGGCACCAGTTTTGAATTTTTGGATAGAGTAGCCCCGTGCGATGATTGAGTATGATGTAGCAATTATCGGAGCAGGAATTGCAGGGGCGAGCATGGCATCCGAGCTTGCATCTCATTGCTCCGTATTGCTTCTCGAGGCTGAAGATCAACCCGGCTATCACGCGACAGGTCGATCAGCTGCCTTTTGGACGGAGACTTATGGCGGCCCCCAAATCCAACCACTGACAACCGCTTCAAGGCAGTTTTTGGAATTCCCCGATCCTGAATTTTCCGAGCATAGTTTTTTGAAACCTCGCGGAGCCATTAACATAGCAACTGCCGATCAACCGGATCTCGCAGACAAATTTGTCGCGCAGTTCGAAGGCAGTGGCGTCGTCATGGAAAAATGGGATAGGATTGGGGTTCTAAGTGCATTGCCGAATGCCCAGTCCGATTGGACCAATGCGGTGTATGAACCGGACTGCTGCGATATCGACGTAAGTGGATTACATCAATCTTACCTGCGAGACGCAAAAAGGCGTGGAGTGACACTGAAGAACCGTGCTCGGGTTGAGGCAATTCAAAGGATCGATGGAAAGTGGCAACTAACCTCGACCCAAGGTGAGTTTGCTTGCGATAGAATAATCAATGCAGCAGGTGCTTGGGCTGACGAAATTGCCAGGATGGCTCATGTCAACCCGGTCGGAATTCAGCCGATGCGCCGTACGATGGTGCAATTGCAAACTAACCCAGCATCCAATCAAGACGATCCGCTTGTCGTTGCGCTGGATGGCAGCTTCTATTTTAAACCAGAGTCTGGTGGTAGTTATTGGCTAAGTCCACACGATGAAATTCCAAGCGACGCCGTGGACGCAGCGCCAGAAGAACTGGATGTGGCAATCGCAATAGACCGGTTTGGAAAAACACTGGATGTGGAGATCCAATCAGTTGCGCGAAAGTGGGCAGGCCTTCGCAGTTTCGCTCCGGACCGACTACCGGTTTACGGTTATGATCCGGATGAAAATAGCTTTTTCTGGTTTGCAGGACAGGGCGGTTTTGGAATCCAAACGGCCCCTGCTGCCGCGCGATTGGCAAAGGCCCTTTTCCTTGGTGAAAAACCGGATACGATGGTCCAACATATAGGCGCCACGATCTTCGCGCCCGATCGCTTTCGTTAGAGCAAAATCAATTTACAAATTTGTCGTTGCGTTGAATCACTTAGCAGTTATTAAAAAGGATAAGGCTATCAAGCCGAAAAAAGGAGAGTCTTCACATGCCGCATAAGTTTGAAATCTATCGCGACAAAAAAAAAGAATTCAGGGTTCGCTTCAAACATAATAGCGAAGTGATGTTTTCAACTGAAGGTTACAGCAGCAAGGCGAGCGCCAAGAACGCGATTAAATCAATTCTAAAAAATGGCCCTACTGCAGAAGTAGAAGACAACAGCTAAGCAGCTAAAGTACTGTTTTATGTATTCAGGCGTCGCGCGCGATTAGCAGCGCGGCGTCGCTGGCCAATTGATCGGCTCGCTCATTGTCGGCATCTCCGGCATGCCCTTTAACCCAGACCCAATCAATCTGGTGAGATTTTACTGCGTCCAAAAGATCTTGCCACAAATCAGCATTTTTGACGGGCTTTTTTGCGGCTGTCCGCCAGCCATTTTTTTGCCAGCCGTGGATCCATTTGGTGATGCCGTCTTTTACATAGGTGCTGTCAATCGATAGCCGGACATTGCAGGGGCGCTTCAATGCATTCAGCGCCTCTATTGCTGCCCGTAACTCCATTCGATTGTTAGTGGTATCCGCTTCTCCACCAGATATTTCCTTTTCCTTATCACCATATCGGATCAGTGCTCCCCAGCCGCCGGGTCCAGGGTTGCCCTTACACGCGCCGTCAGTGGCGATCTCAACGATGATTGAACTGTTCATGTCGCGAATATTTCTGGATGGTTTTGATAATATTCGAGTCGCCTTAAAAATGCCTTGGGATCTTTGCGTGTCACTAATGCATCGGCTGGTGTATTAATCCAATCATATGATCGCGACAGCAGGAAACGGAGCGCGGCACCGCGCGCCAACGTGGGCAAAGCATCTCGTTCGACGTCGGTTAACTCGAAGTTACTCTCATATCCATTCATCAGGGCTGAGGATATGTCAGGTCGGAAGCTATCATCACCATCATCAAAGCACCATGCAGCATGGGTTACTGCTATGTCATAGGCTCTGACATCTGTGCACGAAAAATAAAAATCGATAAGGCCTGTAATCTTATCACCCAGCATCAGCACATTGTCGGGAAACAAATCTGCATGAACAACTGATTCTGGGAGATTGTCTGGCCAATTTCGATCAAGATTGTCTAACTCGCTTTGGACCAGAACGGACAAACCGTCTTGAATATCGTTCAAACCGGCCTGACCGCATTGTTCCGCAAGTCTTCGCCAACCTTCATGATTCATTTCGTTGGATCTTGTTTGCTCAAAATCGAGCAACGCCGTGTGCATGTCGGCTAAAGCCACTCCCGCGGCTCGGCTTTGTGAAACGGTTGGATTGGTAACCGAAACACCGGGTAAAAAGGTGATGAGACACGCAGAGCGGCCACATAACTCTTGAATTTTTTCGCCTTTGCGATCCGAAAGCATGGGTGGAACTGGGCAGTTTTTGGCTGCCAGGTGATCCAGCATGTTTATAAAAAAGGGCAGGTCTGCTGGATCAACGCGTTTTTCATATAGCGTCAAAATGAATCGGTTCTGCGTTGTTTCAATCAGAAAGTTGCTATTCTCAACGCCTTCAGCGATGCCTTTCGCGGAAACCAGTGAACCCACATCATAGCGCCCAAGAAATTGGTCAATTTCCTCCGCGCTGACCTTTGTATAGACAGCCATCAGGCAGTTTCGAGGCCTCTAGGAAGTTTGAATACCATCCGTTCCTTGGCGGTCCGGACTTTTTCTTCCGTCACGACAAAGTGATTTTCAAGCTTCGCTACAACCTCACGAACTAGAACTTCGGGAGCGGATGCACCAGCGGTTAATCCCAAAGTTTCAACTCCGTCAAACCAAGACATGTCAATTTCATCGGCGCGTTGGATCAAATATGCATCCGTGCCTTCTCGTTCTGCCACCTCAACAAGACGCAAGCTGTTTGAGCTGTTTGGCGCTCCGATTACCAGGACCAGATCACTGGCAGCCGCAATTTTTTTTGTCGCATCCTGTCTGTTGGATGTCGCGTAGCAAATATCCTCCCCCTTGGGGCTAACGATATTGGGGAAGCGGTCTTGTAGTGCTTCCACAATCGAACGAGTATCATCCACAGATAGAGTGGTTTGGGTAAGAAACGCTAAATTCTCAGGGTCTTTAGGGGTGAGGGCTTCCACATCGTCCAGTGTTTCCACCAAAGTCATTTGCCCTTCTTCTACCTGACCAAAAGTACCGATCACCTCCGGGTGATTGGCATGGCCAACGAAGATGATATGCCGCCCATGTTCCACCTGACGTTCTGCTTGGCGATGAACCTTTGATACAAGAGGACAAGTCGCGTCGAGATATTCCAGCCCCCGTTCCTCAGCTTTGTGCGGTACGGCTTTGGGAACGCCATGTGCAGAAAAAACCACTGGAACACCATCAGGTACTTCGTCCAGTTCTTCGACAAAAACAGCGCCCAACATCTTTAACTCATCAACGACATATTTATTATGTACGATTTCGTGTCGCACATAGACGGGGGCACCATATTTTTCGATTGCGAGTTCAACAATTTTTATCGCTCGATCTACGCCAGCACAGAATCCGCGTGGAGCGGCTACAAGCAAGGAAATATGCGGTTTTTCATCCAAATTTTGGTTCATGATATTCGCCTTAGTGAAAATCTTGCACAACGAAAAGATAATCCGTTCATCCTGTGGACGGTTGCGCGCCTTTAAAGGCCTAGATAAGGGATGTTCAAGAAAATGAAAGTTCCGAACCAACAAAAGGCGATGTGTTTTGATGGTTTGGAAAAAGGGCAAGGAATTTTAATTGTGCGGTTTGACAAAATCATATTGGCTTGCGCCACTTTATTGGCTGTTGCTGGATGTGCCAAAGATGGTGCCCTAGACGTAAGTTCTGGCGTTGGTGTGAGTGTTACACGATCCGGCTGCCCGGCAGTCGCTGTGCCCGATCACACCGGTGATGTAACAGTTTTTAGTCCCGCAAACAGTACCGATGCCAGTGCTATTGATGTGGTAGCAAATATAACAAATGTGCGATCAACCTGTAACAGTGAAGGAGCGCGAATCTATTCCGAAGCAACATTTGATGTTTATGGAGTGCGATCGAACCCGCGCGGTTCGCGTACTGTTACAGTGCCTTATTTCTCGAGCGTACTGCAGGGTGGAACCGCAGTTGTTGCAAAAAGGGTAAAGACCGTATCTCTTCAGTTTGCCGACGGACAATATCGTGCTTCAACTTCCGCAAAAGCGGGTTCTTATATTGATGCAGCTGCGGCGCGGTTACCCGATGATGTTGTTGAACGCCTGACCCGACGACGTAAACCTGGAGATCCTGATGCGGCATTGGATCCGTTGGCGGACCCGGCTGTTCGAGCACAAGTCAACCGTTCAACTTTTGAGTTGCTGATTGGTTTTCAACTGACGTCTGCCCAGCTGCAATATAACGCGACACGCTGACTTTCAGCTCACAGTTGCCATTTGAACAATGATCGTGCCTATGTTGGGCATATCTTCATATTTAGAATAGAGTGAAACCATGCTGTTTCCAACGTTTACAAAACACATCAATGAAGCTCTGGATAACCTTGCTGCCGCAGCAGAGATTCCAGCTGATCTTGATCGCAAAAATGTGACGATCGAACCACCACGCGATCGATCGCATGGCGACCTTTCGACCAATGCGGCCATGGTGCTTTCAAAAGCTGCCGGCATGAAACCGCGCGATCTGGCGGAAAAAATTGTCGAGAAGCTCGGGGCTCTGGATGATGTGAAGTCTTCGGAAATTGCGGGGCCAGGGTTTATTAACCTGCGTGTTTCAGATGATATTCTCATTCATGAGCTGATTCAGATCAGCGAATTGGGATTGAACTACGGTCGTTCGGACAAAGGGCAGGGCACAACCGTAAACGTTGAATATGTCTCAGCAAACCCGACCGGACCAATGCATATGGGCCACTGCCGCGGCGCCGTTGTTGGCGACGCATTGTCAGATCTTTTGGAATTTGGCGGTCATAAAGTGATCCGCGAATATTATGTCAATGATGCTGGGTCTCAGGTGGATACGCTCGCACGATCTGCGCATCTGCGCTATTTGGAAGCGCTCGGTGAGGATATTGGAGAGATCCCAGAAGGGCTTTACCCCGGGGAATATCTGAAACCGGTGGGGGAAGCTTTGGTTTCCGAATTTAGCAATCAATATAAGGATAGCCCGGAGGGTGATTGGCTTCTGATCTTCCGCAAAGCCAGCGTTTCGGCGATGATGGATATGATCCGTACTGATCTCGCGATGCTGGGAATCAAACATGACGTGTTCGCATCAGAAGCGGAGTTGCACGAAGCGGGTAAAGCCGATGTCGCAGAGGCTGAATTGCGTTCGCGTGATCTTGTCTATGATGGTGTTCTGGAAAAACCCAAAGGAAAGACGGTCGACGATTGGGAGCCAGTGGAGCTGCCGTTGTTTCGGTCTACACAATTTGGCGATGATCAAGATCGTCCGATCAAGAAGTCAGATGGCAAATGGACCTATTTTGGCGGCGATCTCGCCTACCATTTTCAAAAAGCGCAAAGTGCAGATGAGTTGATCGATATCTGGGGTGCCGATCATGCCGGAACGGTGAAACGGATCAAGGCCGCCGTTCAAGCGCTCACCAAAGGTGAAACCAAATTTGATGTGAAATTGGTGCAAATGGTCCATTTGCTTCGCGAAGGTGAACCGGTAAAAATGTCAAAACGCTCCGGTAATTTTGTGACCATTGCCGATGTCGTGAAAGAAGTGGGCAAAGATGTTGTGCGCTTCACAATGCTGACCCGAAAAGCCGATGCGCAAATGGACTTTGATTTTGCCAAGGTGATGGAAGCATCTCGTGATAATCCCGTTTTTTATGTGCAATATGCGCATGCCCGGATTCAATCGATCATTCGTAAGGCAGCGGAGGAGGGTATTGAGCCGTCAGACGCGGATTTGTCGGTACTTGGAGAAGAAGAGCTCGACCTTGTCAAACTGGCTGCGCAATTCCCACGGATTGTCGAATCAGCAGCGGCGGCACGTGAACCGCATCGAGTCGCTTTCTATCTAAATGACCTGGCAGCGGCCTTTCATGGCTTTTATAATTTGGGCAATGACCGGCCTGATAAGCGGATATTAATGGTTAATGATCATAAGACCACGTCCGCTAGGCTTTTCTTAGCCAAGAATATCGGGCAAACTGTCAAGAACGGCCTTGCGCTAATGGGGGTTGAGGCCGCAGAATCGATGTAGATGGAGCATAATATGTCGGACACAACGCGAGATAGTCTGGACCTGGATGATGAAGATCGTCTGCCTTGGTTGGAAACAGCGGATGACTATGAAGAAGAAGGGGAATATTCTCCCACTCGCATAGCTTTGCTCGTGTTTGCCGGATTGGTGCTTTTGGGCGCTATTGTGGGCGGTATTTATTGGATGCAAAATCGCGATGGCGGCGTTGAAGGCAGCGGTGAGTTAATCGTGGCGCAGGAAGGCGACTATAAAGTTCGGCCAGACGATGCTCAATCCAAACAGTTTGAAGGCGAAGGTGATGCCAGCTTTGCCGCCAGCGAAGGGCAAGAAACAGAGGCAAAACTTGGTACGGCAGCTCCAGTTGAAGCGCCGGTGCGTAAAGAAGCGCAGCCAGGACTTGAAAGTGCGAATTCCGCTGACACAGGCTCTGCTCCAGCGGGCGCGGGTGCCCTGATCCAATTGGGAGCGTTTAGCTCGCCAACCAACGCAGATCGAGAGTGGGCCGGTTATGCACGGCGCTTTGATTCTATCGGAAAACTTCCGAAAAAGATCGTAGCGGGTTCGGTTGAAGGCGGTACAATTTATCGCCTGAATGCCGTCGCACCGAATGCAAAAGCCGCACAAGAGATTTGCAATGGACTCAAAGCAGCTGGCGAAAGCTGCATGGTAGTTCGTTGAACATTACCCTCTAAACCCGTATCAACGGGGGACGTGCTGTGGATAACGGCGCTTTTTCCTTTACCAAAAACTGCTTTTTGCGCATGACAATCGCAGAGAAGCAGGATTTTGGGTAATTGCGCGTAATGACACCAGCTGTTTTTGGAATGTCAGGATTAAAGCTGACCGCTGACGAAAGAGCGTTCTTTAAAGAGAGCGATCCGTCCGGTTATGTTATCTTTGGCCGAAATATTGAGAGCAAAATACAATTGCGGGCGCTGACCGATGAATTGCGGACTATACATGGTCGCAATGATCTGGCCATATTGATTGATCAAGAAGGCGGCCGGGTCCAGCGTATGACGGAACCGATTTGGCCAAAGTTTCCAGCCGGAGAAGTCTTCGATAAGCTTTATGAGATTGCACCAGCAACAGCGATAGAGGCTGCACGGCTAAATGCTCAAGCTTTGGCCGTAAGTCTCAATGAAGTAGGTATAACGGTGGATTGCCTTCCACTATTAGATGTCCGCCAACCGGATGCCAACAATGTTATAGGCGATCGTGCTTTGGGCAGCGAACCTATGCGGGTGGCGGCTATAGGCAGGGCTATACTAGATGGATTGCAAAAAGGCGGTGTAGTTGGCGTCGTAAAGCATATGCCAGGACATGGCCGGACCAGTGTTGATACGCATAAATCCCTCCCAACGGTGACCGCGAGCGACGAAGAGCTTGAAATGGACCTCCAGCCGTTCAAGACGCTAAAGGATGCTCCGATGGGGATGACCGGGCACTTGTTGTTTACAGCATGGGACGCCGACGTCCCATCAACACTTTCAGAAGCTGTTATAGATGGCATAGTCCGTAAACGAATAGGTTTTGATGGGCTGCTCTATACCGATGATCTGGACATGGAAGCTCTTTCGGGGACTGTGCCCGAGCGCGCTGAGCGGGCGCAGAAGGCAGGTTGTGATATTGCACTTAATTGCTGGGCAAAGATGGATGATATGACCGGGATCGTGGAAAAACTGGCTCCCATGTCTGACAAAACAAAACAACGACTTGATGATGCGATGGCAACGATTGCTGATATGTCAGAAGGTCCAGAATTCACCGAACTCGTAACAAAGCGAGATGAACTCATGGCAGCAGCAGCCTGATGAGCGAAGATGTGGAGACCGAAGCGGAGAGCTTTTTCTTTCCGCCAGAAACCGTTTCGGAAGACGAAGCACTGACGCTGAACATCGATGGCTGGGAAGGCCCGCTTGATTTGCTGCTTGCTCTTGCGCGCAATCAAAAAGTGGATTTGCGTGAGATTTCCATATTGGAGCTGGTTCAGGAATATTTGAAATATATTGCCGATGCGCAGGTACTGAAACTGGAACTGGCTGCAGATTATCTGGTAATGGCGGCTTGGCTGACCTATCTGAAATCCGGCCTTTTGCTGCCAAAAGATCCTGAGATTGATCCCTCACCGGAAGAATTGGCGCTGCGTCTGCAAATGCGGCTGGAGCGCCTCAATGCGATGCGCGAGGCTGGTGCACGCCTGTTGGGGCGTGATCGGATTGGTCGGGATGTTTTTGCGCGCGGTGCACCTGAAGGCTTGAAAGTGCTGAAAAATCGGCAATGGCAGGCGGAATATTATGATCTGATCTCGGCTTATTCCCGGGTAAAAATCCGCAACGCGCCGGCGATCCATGTTGTTAAGCAGCGGATGGTAATGACGCTGGAAGATGCGCTGGACCGGGTTTCGATGATGCTGGGCGAAGCGATTGACTGGATGGACATTCGTGATTTCCTTCCGCCGGGAGCCGCTCCGGAACTGCGCAAATCTGCGCTTGCTTCCAGTTTCTTGGCGTCACTGGAGCTCGCGCGGCAAGGAAAACTTGTGTTGCAACAGGAAGAGAGTTTTGCGCCGCTCAAGATAAAGGCAACGGAAAATGGCTGAAGAAATTGTCGAAGACACAAGCCTGATCGAAGGCGCAGTGGAAGATATGGAAGTCTCAAGGCGGGCCGTCGAAGCCACATTATTTGCTTCGGAAAACCCGATGACAGTGGCAGATATCAAGCTCTATGTTGGAGAAGATATCGACGTTGCTGAGGCCCTGGTATCGCTACAAGAAGACTATGAGCATCGTGGTATTGTATTACTGAAAACTGGCAGTCGTTGGCATTTTCAAACCGCGCATGATTTATCGCATTTGCTTCGCCGGGAGCGTCAGGAACTGCGCAAGTTGAGCCGCGCCGGTATGGAAACGCTCGCTATTATCGCTTACCATGAACCCGTCAGTCGGGCGGAAATCGAAGCAATTCGCGGCGTTCAGGTTGCCAAAGGTACGCTCGACGTGCTGATGGAAGCAGGTTGGGTACGTCCGGCGGGTCGCCGCGAAGTTCCCGGTCGGCCGCTAATTTATGCCACAACGGCGGAGTTCTTGACTCATTTCGGTCTGCAAAGTCGTAAGGATTTGCCGGGTATCGATGACCTGAAAGCCGCAGGACTACTGGACCCTGTCGATCTTGCATTGGAAAAGATGGAAATGGAAGGCGAGGACGAATATCCGGATGGTGAAGCAGCGTCCGAAACATCCGAAACCGAAGAAATTGACGAGAATGGTGAACAAAACTCTGTTTTGCTGGAAAATGAACCTGAAAGTGCTTAAATAGACTCAAGTAGTCAGGAGATTTTTAATGCAACCGAGTGTTTGGCAAATTTTGATTGTAGCAGCTTTGGTGCTGATCCTGTTCGGTCGCGGCCGTATTTCGGAAATGATGGGCGATGTTGGTAAGGGCATTAAGTCTTTCAAAAAAGGTATTTCGGAGGAGGAAGCCGCTGCTTCCAAGCCATCTCCGCAAATCGACAGCAAAGCCCCTGAAGCCGTTAGCGAAACTAAGACCGCAGATAAAACGGCTGGTTAATCCCACCCGTTTTGTAAAGCGGTTCGCGCTCTAACATGTTTGATATTGGCTTCCCTGAAATGGCGGTGATCGCGATGATCGCCGTGATTGTGATTGGACCATCGGAATTACCACGTGCGCTTGCTACTGCTGGGAAGTGGATGGGTAAGGCTCGCGGAGTGATGGCGAATTTTCGTACGGGCATGGATGCTATGGTCCGCGAAGCTGAACTTCAGGAAATGGAAAAGAAGTGGGCGTCTGAAAACGAGCGGATCATGAAAGAACATCCAGCGCTTCCCGATCCCGGCGAAGAAGAGCCCAAGATGGAAGCGAAGGCAGAAACGCCCGGGGCACCTACCGATGCTCCAGAGCCTAAGTCCGATGATACCACCAAGTCATGAACGATCAGAGCACACCTGACATAGATGACAGCAAAGCACCGCTGATCGAGCACCTGATTGAGCTTCGGCAACGTCTGCTATGGGCGGTGGCAGCTTTGGTTGTGGCATTTGGTTTCAGCCTGTTTTTTGCCGATGATATATTTGCGATTCTGGTGAAACCGCTAACCGCGGCGTTCCCCGCCGGTGAAGGAACGCTAATATATACAAAGCTTTACGAAGCTTTTTTTGTGGAAATCAAGGTGGCTATGTTTGCTGCTTTTTTCCTGGCCTTTCCAATCATATCAAACCAGCTTTGGGCCTTTGTGGCGCCGGGTCTTTATGCCCAAGAGAAAAGAGCATTTTTGCCCTTTTTGATAGCGACGCCGGTCCTTTTTATGGCGGGTGCTGCGCTAGCTTACTTTATCGTTATGCCGACCGCGTTTCGCTTTTTCATTGGTTTTGAAGGAGAAGTCGCGGGGCTTTCGCAAGAAGCATTGCCCGCAATGGGGGATTATCTCTCGCTGGTGATGCAGTTCATATTGGCCTTTGGTGTGTGTTTCCAACTACCGGTGCTGCTTTTGCTGCTTAATCGAGCCGGATTGGTCACACGTGAACAGCTAAAAGGCTTGCGCCGCTATATGGTCGTAGCGGCCTTTGCACTGGCCGCAATTTTGACGCCGCCTGATGTCATATCGCAGCTGATGCTCGGTATCCCGTTGATCTTGCTCTATGAAGTCTCGCTTGCGATCATGTGGTTCACAGACCGCAAGAAAGTCGAAGAAGTTGATTAATCCGTTCGTGTCGAGCAAAGTCGAGACACCTTGTTGTATCAACTGATTCTCGACTTTGCTCGAAGTGAACGGGGCTAAATTTCGGTGCTAATCAATCGCATCCTGGCCCGCTTCACCAACAGATTCAATATCACGGCCTATGCCTTTGACAGTCGCGCAGGCGCTTAGCACAAGCAGCGATGAAATCATGATGCCTGCAACAATTTTCTGCATATTTGATCGTCCTAGAAGCTAAATTTTGCACTCACGCGGAAATCGCGTCCTGTCAGCGGTACAAAATCTTTTGTGAACGAAGCATGACGCCGCGCTTCTACATCAAATATATTATTGGCTGAGGCTAGCAGTGTCACACCGCCTTCTTTGCCTAGAGGACGCCAAGCAACAGATGCGTTGACGTAGGTAAAGCTATCCGTCGGTGTTTCGAATGCTGCCACACGGTTCTGGCTATCATTCCATTCCACTTCGACTCGTACATCAATTGTGTCGCTTTTCGCTCCAATGCCACCCAGCAAACGCAAAGGTGGGATACGGGGAATTGGACCACCGCCATTGTCGATTTTCGCGCGGACATAGTCAGCAACCCCGTTGACGACAATGTCAAACCCGCCGGATTGCGCCACAATCGCTTCTGCCGAAGCCTCGATCCCGTAATAGGTGGCATCACGCTGAAAATACTGGAAAACTGGTAAATCATCTTCTTCCGCACCGGTTTGCGCGTCAAATATGAAACCATCAAAGAAATTCGCGTAGATGGTCGCGCTAAGATCGACTTTATCGCTGTTCCACCGCGCATAGAGCTCACCACCCCAGCTTTTCTCAGTGGAGAAATTTGGATTGCCGATTTCAAAGGCTTGTGTTGCGATATGCGGTCCGTTGGAAAGCAGTTCCTCAGCCGATGGTGCACGTTCTGAGCGGGTCAGGTTAGCACCGATTTTCAACGCCTCATCTCCGGGAGAATAAGCCAGACCAATGGCTCCCGAGAAAGCGTCGAAGCTGCGATTGAAATTCACCACATTGGAAGAAACACTAGTATTCTCGAAGCGCAATGCGCCTTCAACCTCAATATCGCCAAGATCGACTTCTTGCACTGTGAACAGGGCAATGCTCTCAACATCATTTTTCGGTACGAAGGCTTCCGCACCCACTGCGTTAAATTCGCGAGTCAAATATTGAGTGCCGATAACGCCGCGCCAGCCATTTTGCTCCGCCTGCACCAATTCTGCGCGCGCCTCGATACCTTCTACGAAGAAGCGTGTTCCAATTTCATCACCTTCAAACTCGGTATGTTCATAGTCTGAATATCCAGCGCGAAAGTTTAGCGTTTCAAAGAAACCACCAAGCTGAACACCGCCACGCAAGTCAACGCGGAGTTGTTCGAGGCCGATGGTGACTGGGCCTTCTTCTTCCTCTTCTTCTCCAGGATCTGCCAGCCCGCCATCATCTTCATGGTGGTGGCCTGCACCGGGTCGGCCGGGAACGCCATAATCGCTGTCATAGTAGCTTACGGAGAAACCAATATTGCCGCCTTCATCAATAAAGGCGAGGCCGGCGCCAGCGGTCCAAGTGCGGGTTGCGGTATTTTCAATCCGCCCGCTCTGGTTAGCCGCTTCACGGAATTCTTCTGCTTCTTCGAATTCGCCTTCTGCTTCTTCTTCTGCTGCCTCTTCCAGCAATTCCGCCCGTAGCTCTGGGGCTACAACAAAGCCGGGGATGCGCACGTCGTCGGTGTCACGGAAGCTGCCATCGACATGGAAGACCAATTTTTTGGTAAGCGGTACATCGACTGAACCCGCTGCACTCCAATCATCGGCAGCACTGCCGAAACCGGCCAGCGCATCGATGTGAATGGGTTCATCCGGCACGTCGCGTGGGATACGTTTGTCGATAACATTGACCGCACCACCAATTGCGTCACCGCCGAATAACAAGACGGCTGGACCGCGCAATACTTCAATACGTTGCGCTGTCAACGGATCGATAGGCGTAGCATGGTCAACCGAACTGGCCGCCGCATCCAGAGAACCAATACCATCGGTCAACACGCGCACACGTGGTCCTTGAAAACCACGTAGCACGGGGCGTGAAGAGCCTGGAGCAAAGCTGGTGGTGGAAACGCCAGGCAACTTGGTTAGAGTATCACCGATTTGCCCGCGAAGGTTCTCCGCCAGTTCATCACCAGTAAGGGCAGATGTTCCCGCCAAAATGTCTAGCTGATCAATATAGGGAGCGGTTACAATGATCATATCGTCATTGTGGAAATCATCAGATTGATTTTGGGCAACAGCAGGGGATGCGATCAGTGCCAAGCTAGCAGCAGAAATCAGAAATTTACTTTTCATCGAAAGATACTCACCAAAAGTGGAGGGGACAACTGACGGCGTACATATGGGCAATGTAATGATATATCAATCCTGAAATGAATCTATCGTAAAACTGATGCAAATTTGCTACAATTGACGTAGATTTGAGGAAGGAGCAAGAAATGACAAACTGGAAAGAGGACGGATATCATAGCGTGAATGCGTATCTGACTGTTGATGATGCCGCTTCAGCGATTGAGTTTTACAAGAATGCCTTCGGCGCCACAGAGCATATGCGCATGCCCATGGGTGACAAAATTGGTCATGCTGATATTGTCATTGGTGATACACATGTCATGCTGGCCGATGAGTTTCCTGAAATGGACAAACTAGGGCCAAAATCCCGCGGCGGTTCGACATCCAGCCTGATGATATATGTGCCCGATGTAGATGCTGCTTTTGAAAAAGCGATTGCCGCTGGTGCCGAGGTAACACGGCCGGTGGAAGATCAGTTCTATGGGGATCGATCAGGTTGGCTAACAGACCCATTTGGGCATGAGTGGACCATCGGAACCCATATTGAAGATGTGTCCGAAGAGGAACTGAATAAGCGGATGCAGGAGATGATGGCGGGTGAGGGGGCTTAACTTTCGAATATATTCGTCATCCTGAACTTGTTTCAGGATCCCCTACGTTTGCGTGGTCCGATGGAGGTCCTGAAACAAGTTCAGGATGACGAGTGGTCTTGGTTCCGCTAAGGTTCGCGGTCATGACCTTCACCAAAAAAATCCTACTCCTGGGCTCCGGCGAATTGGGCCGCGAATTTGTCATCTCCGCCAAGCGCCTCGGTGCCTATGTAATTGCTTGTGATGCCTATGAACATGCGCCAGCTATGCAAGTTGCAGATACCAGCGAAACCTTTTCGATGCTTGATGGCGATAAGCTCCGCGCCGCAATTGAAAAACACCAACCCGATCTTATTGTTCCCGAAGTGGAAGCAATCCGCACGGAAATTCTGGCTGAGATGGAAGGAGAAGGTTTCAACGTTGTGCCTTCGGCACGCGCAACACAGCTGACGATGAACCGGGATGCTATCCGCGATGTGGCGGCGAAAGAATTGGGCCTTACCACGTCTCGTTATCATTATGCCGAGAGTTTCGATGAAGTTGCCAGTGCGGCGACGGATATTGGATTACCGCTCGTGATTAAGCCGGTCATGTCCTCTTCGGGTAAGGGGCAGAGTAAGGTTGAAAACGAAGTCGGTCTGGAAAAGGCCTGGAACTATTCTGTCGACAATATGCGTGGCGACCGGGCGCGGGTTATCGTTGAGCAGTTTGTAGATTTTGATTATGAAATCACATTGCTGACAATAAGAACACGTGTAGGCGTTTTGTTTTGCCCGCCTATCGGTCACCGACAGGAACGCGGCGACTATCAGGAAAGCTGGCAACCCGCAGCAATGACCGAAGCTGCGCTTGAGACGGCTCAAGATATGGCACATAAGGTTGTCGATAATCTGGGTGGATACGGCCTGTTTGGCGTCGAGTTTTTCGTGACGAAAGCGGGCGAAGTCATCTTCTCCGAACTTAGTCCGCGGCCGCATGATACCGGTATGGTGACTTTGATTGGCCAGAACCTGAGCGAATTTGATCTACATGCACGCGCGATTATGGGAATGCCCATCCCGCATATTGCGCTGACTGCTCCCGCCAGTGCCAGCGCTGTTATATTGGCGGATCGAGATAGTGAGGAGTTTTCATTTGCTAGCGTTGAAGATGCGCTTGCGCTCGGCACAGAAGGCGCTGAAACAGATGTCCGGATTTTTGGTAAACCCGTCACAAGGCCTTATCGCCGGATGGCTGTCGCGTTGGCAACGGGTACTGATACCGATACGGCAAGGCAATTGGCGAAGCAGGCTGCTGATAAAGTCAGCATAGAATATTGATCGCTTTTTGAACCAAGCCAATCAACAGCTATTCCAATTCAAAACCAAATAGCGGAGAATATATTCAATGACTCAGCCTTACATCCTCTATGGTTCACCCCTATCCCCATTCCAGCGCAAGGTAGAGGCCGTATTAGCGTTAAAAGGCGCTGATTATGAGTGCGAAGCTGTGAATGTTATGGGTATGCCAGATTGGTATATGGAAATCTCCCCATTGGGACGTATCCCATCGCTCCGCGATCCAACCATTGCCACCGAAGGATCAGAGGGAACGATTACCGACAGTTCCGCGATATGTGGTTATCTTGAAAGAAAATACACCGATCCGGCGCTCTATCCTGCAGACCCATTCGACCATGGTCGCGCGCTTTGGTTGGAAGAATATGCCGATACCGGGATGGCTATGGCGGGGGGTATGCATTTGTTCCGTCCCATATTGTTCAATCTTTTTCAGGGCAAAGAACCTGATCTGGATACTGCTAAAAAGACTTGGAACGAGAAACTACCACCGCTTTGGGACTATCTTGAGGAATATCTTGGTGGTCGCAGTCATTTTATCGGCGAAAATATTACCATCGCCGATATTGCGGTTGCTTGCCAGATAGCCCAAACGGATATGCTGGCTGGTACGCCCGACAAAGGGAAATGGCCCGCTTTGGTGGCGCATTATGAAGCGATGAAATCTCATCATTGCTTTGCGCGTAACAACGCAGTCTGCGAAAAAATGCTAGAGAAGATAGTACCCAAAAAATACGATCTGAGTTGACGAGCGAGCGGTGTTTTACCTCAGCGAAGATAGATACAACGTGTAAATGGCGGGCATGGTGATGATCGCGGCAACCGTCTGCACGGTAATGAGATTGGCGGAGAGCTTTGCATCTCCGCCAAGTTGCCGTGCCAGAATATAACCACTGCTAGCTGTTGGAGTGGCGGTAGCGATTATCACGATCGCCATTTCAATTTCTGACAAATCAAGAAATAGGGCGGCGGTGAATGCTGCCGCTGGTAAGCCAAGCAGACGAACGGCGGACCAGAGCAGCGTCGTTGGGCCAGTGCGTCGAAAAGACTGCACATCAATCGCTGCACCGACAGTCAACAATCCCAATGCGATGCTAATCTGCCCAATCAAATCAAGTGACTGTTCCACAATGCCTGTTGGAGTGATGCCCAATATGTTTAGGACGATGCCCGCGATGCAGGCCAGAATAAGCGGATTGCGGGACATATCCCACCAGATCCACGGCTTTTTGCTATCTTTATTTTCAGAATAATGTGTGAGCGCCCAAACAGACAGAATGTTGGCAAAACTAGTCAAGATTGCGACCGCCAATGCCATTAAGGCTAGACCGTCAGCGCCAAACATCGCGCCGGCAATGGATAGCCCGATGAAGGTGTTCCACCGCACATTGGATTGGATGATCGACCCTTTTCGTGGATTGCCCGATTGTTGAGTGCCGCGTGTACCTCTGGCAAGTAAACCTGTTAACCCCAGAGTCGCTTGTGCGATGACAAGCGTCAAGGCCATACCCACCGGGACTTTATCAAATGAGGCTTTTGCTAGGACACTGATGATTAAGACCGGAAAAAACAGAAAATAGACCAACCGTTCCAAGGACCGCCATGCCTTGTCGCCGATGACCCTGCGTTCGGCCACGCCCCATCCTACAGCCACAAGTAAAATGACTGGCGCCAACGCCTGCAAAAACGCGATCATTTGTGTGTTCGCGTAGTCACATTACATAGGAGTATTGCGCAGTGGCAGCAGGTCTGGGAAATCCGCTTCACGTTTCTCGCCCATCGCTGAAACAGCCTCTTGGATATGCGATGGCGGGAACATACCAGAATTCCAGACACCGATGTAATCAAGAGTATCTGCAGTATTGTGATCGCGGCCATAGTTGATCAGAACCTTGCAACCGGTCACGGCCAAGGGTGATTTGGATGCGATTTCTCTGGCTGTCTTCATGACGTGAGCGAGACATTCTTCCTGACTGTCGAACACATCGTTGACCAAACCCAGTTCTTTGGCCGTTGCCGCATCGATCCGGCGACCGGTATAGGCCATTTCCTTCACCCATCCTTCGGGGATGTACCGTTGTAAACGGGGGAATGTACCTACGTCCGCCGTCATGCCAATGTTGGTCTCCTGAATACAAAAGAATGCATCCTTGGTGCACCATCTTATGTCGCCAGCAGTGATCATATCGATCGCACCACCAATGACACCGCCGTGCAAGGCAAAGAGCACTGGAACACGAGCCTCTTCCAATGCATTGAAACTATGCTGGATATATTTCACATTTGATCGAAACATTTCCGCAACGACGTGGCGATCCGCGCCTTCGGTCTTGTTGTTAGGATCGGGTGCAAAGACAGACAAATCCATGCCGGCTGAAAAATGCCGTCCGGTTGAGCTGATGACGATTGCTCTGGCTTTTGCATTCAAATCGATATCTTCAACAATCTTGGGCAGGTCGTTCCAAAATGCTTTGTTCATGCTGTTTAGTTTTTCCGGGCGGTTCATCCGGATATGGGCGATGTTGTTGTCAATCTCGACATCAAAACATTCATATTTTGGTTCGGCCATTTTTCTTCCTGTTTTCTATTTCCTAGTACTCGATCGTGACTAGCACGGAATCTTTGGGCTGCGCACTAGCAATTTCCGATAACCCAATTTCCCGCTCTCATTGAAAGCTCAACTTTTGGCCTCCCAATTCTTCCCGTCTTGCCGAGCGCGGTTGGGAGGCCTATTTGCATTCTATGACTATTATTTCAAACAGCATCGAACTGATCGGCAACACCCCTCTTGTAAGGCTTGAAACTGCTAGCGAAGAAGCTGGCTGTGACATCTATGGCAAATGTGAATTTGCCAATCCGGGCGCTTCGGTAAAAGACCGAGCAGCGCTTTACATCGTGCAGGATGCCGAAGAACGCGGCTTGTTGAAACCGGGCGGCCGGATTGTCGAAGGTACAGCAGGGAACACCGGGATCGGGATTGCATTGGTTGCCAATGCCAAGGGTTATAAATCCACGATTGTCATGCCGGAAACTCAATCTCGCGAGAAAATGGATACGTTGCGGGCATTGGGTGCAGAGTTGATTACCGTTCCGGCGGCGCCCTATTCTAGTCAATGCCATTTTGTCCATCAATCGCGCCGGATAGCGGAGGAAACAGAAGGTGCTGTGTGGGCAAATCAGTTTGACAACGTGGCCAATCGCCGCGCGCATATTGAGACCACAGCCGAAGAAATCTGGCAGCAAATGGATGGTAAGGTTGATGGTTTTACCTGTGCTGCAGGAACAGGTGGCACGATTGCGGGTGTTGGCATGGGTTTAAAAGCCAAAGATGAAAAAGTCACCATTGCGCTTTCTGACCCACATGGTGCCGCGCTCTACGAATATTATGCCAATGGCGAACTAAAGTCAGAGGGCAGCAGTGTTGCCGAAGGCATCGGGCAGGGGCGTGTTACAGGCAATCTGGAAGATGCGCCAATTGATACGCAGTTTCGTATCAGCGATGAAGAAGGAATGAAATGGGTTGAACGCCTCCTTCAGGAAGAAGGGCTTTGTCTGGGTCTCTCATCAGGCATTAATGTGGCGGGCGCTATTGCGCTGGGGAAGCAGCTTGGAAAAGGCAGCCGTATTGCTACGATATTATGTGATACAGGTTTCCGCTATCTTTCTTCACTGTATAATGCTGAGTGGTTGAAGAAAAAGGGACTGCCAGTTTTCCCTTGGTTACAAGAGGAATAGCGAATGCGTGATGATCATCAAGACAGTATGCAACGCATCCAAGTTGGTGTGATTGGCATCGTCGCTGTCTTGTTGCTTGTCAGTGTAGTGAATTTCGTTTTTCAGCGTGCCAGTGACGAAGAGTCGGCGATTGAAGAAATTCAAGCAGAAGCGTTTGATAGTACCCGCGGACTGGTCGAAGCTGAAGAAGAGGCGCCAGCAGAGCCGTTAGCCGATATTGGCATCACGCCCGCGCCGGCACCGGAAGAAGAAGCGCCGCGTGCCACCGATTTGGTCGCTCCGACTGAAGGACAAGTGGTTCCTGATCTGAAGCCCGACCCAAAGCTGGAAGCGCCGATGGATCAGGAGCCTTAGTCCTTGGTCGGCAAGCCAGTCTTTTTGCCAGTTTTGGCAATCATGATGTTGCTGTTCGCCCAATGTGCTCCCGCATCCACTACTGAGCAAAAAACCAGTGATAAAACGCCTGTTTCTATAAAGTTAATGACCAGCCTCCCGATCATTTGGGGGGAGGGAGATACGATGCAGGATATCATTTCTGGAAATACGGAATTCGCGCCGATCTATAGGTATTGGCTCGACCGCTATGCAATTGAGGGTGTAGATAGTCTGGAAGGATTAACTGGCGGTACAACGGATATTGTCATGCTTGTGCAACCTCGCGCTATGGATCCTGCTGATCTTGCGGAACTGGATGATTGGGTTAGAAAGGGTGGTGATGCAATCATCATGACTGACCCTGATCTGGTTTGGCCAAGTGCACTTCCGCTAGGTGATCCAAAGCGCCCGCTATCTGGTGGGTTGCTGTCACCCTTGCTGAAACATTGGGGGCTGGAACTAGTGTCTCAGGACAATGTGGCGGATCTAATTGAACTGGAGTTTGCGGATCACAAAATATCAACCGTGGGCATTGGCGGATTCGAAACCTTAGGTAACGAGACGGCCGAAAATGTGGTTTGTAACTTCAGTGAAGCCGGTTTCATTGCGCAATGTCAAATTGATCGGGGTCGCGTGATATTAGTTGCGGATGCTGATTTTCTTCACGAGCAATTTTGGGAGATAGATGCTGACTGGGAGGATGGTGCGCAAAGCGGGGCTATGCTCCTTACCGATGCTCTCATCGATCAATTTTACAACGTTTCCAAGGACTAAACAGTGGAAGAGCGAATTTTACATTTTAGTAGAAAAAATAATATCTATATAAAACAATAAGATAGTGATATATTCCCAGATTTTCCCATAAAATCCCCTTCCATCCCTGCTTCACCCCTGATAACGCTATCCGCTTATCGGGGTAAGTTTCCTGTTTGGGATTCGTTGTTTCGGAAGCCGCGAACTGCACGCTTCTGAAAGCGGGAAAGTCTTGCCTCTTGGAAACCTGGTGAAAGCCAGTTCGGGTGAGGAATTTTTTGGCTGTGTCAGGTGCGTTTGTATATTCAGGCTCTGCACTATCCGCGATAGATGACAAAGGTCGTCTGTCCGTACCTTCCTTTCTCCGCAAAGATTTGATCGGCAGCAGTGAAGGTCGCGTTTTATGCCTCGGTACCCATGAGAAATGGGATTGTCTTGTCGGCTTTGGTTTGACCCGCAAAGCGGAAATGCTTGCTGAAATCGACAGAGAAGAAGACATCGCTATTGCTCGCGGTGAGCCATATGATCGCGATGCTGCCGGCGCTCGTAAATTCTCTTCTCTTCAGGAACTGAACTTTGATGCCAGCGGACGGTTTGTCATGCCACCGATGTTGCAAGCGGTTGCCGATATGTCGGAGCATGTGATGTTCCATGGCAATGGTTCGACTTTCTGCCTCTGGGATCCACAGACTCTATTGGACACTGCGGACGATGTGCCGGTTAACAAAAAGCTGGTGCAATTCCATCTCAAGGAAGCGGGGAAGAAAAAATGACCGCTTCTGTGGATGCCCCCCACAATCCCGTTCTCCTCTCTGAAGTCATCGACGCTCTCGCCATTACCCCGGGCGAAAAGCACGTCGATGGGACTTTCGGTGCGGGTGGTTACAGCCAAGCTATGGTCGCTGAAGGTGCGATTGTGCATGCCTTTGATCGGGACCCTCACGCAATTGCGGCTGGCAAGCATCTGGCTGAAGTCGCTGATGGTACGCTTCAATTGCACCCTATTGAATTTTCCCGGATGGCTGAAGAGCTTTCAGATGAAGAAATCGACGGCGTAACTCTGGATATTGGTGTTTCTTCGATGCAGTTGGATCAGGCCGAGCGCGGCTTTTCGTTCCAGAAAGATGGTCCGCTAGATATGCGAATGGCTCAGGATGGTCAGAGCGCGGCTGATTTTTTGAACAATGCGCTAGAAGAAGAAATTGCCGACGTCATTTATCGTTATGGCGAAGAACGCAAGTCAAGACGCATTGCGCGGGCAATCGTCGACTCGCGACCACTAACTAGAACGCTGGAATTGGCCAATGTGGTTCGCAAGGCGCTGGGTAAAAAGCCCAGCGATAGGAAAGATCCAGCCACGCGTACATTCCAGGCAATACGTATTTTTATCAATCGCGAACTTGGTGAATTGGAAGATGGGTTGGAGGCTGCTGAAAAGCTCCTAAAGCCTGGTGGACGTCTTGCCGTTGTCACTTTCCACAGCCTGGAAGACCGTATTGTTAAAAATTTTCTACGTGAACGTAGCGGGCAAAGGTCCGGCGGTTCGCGTCACCTACCCGAAGTTCAAGAGATCCGGAAAGCACCCAGTTTTCAAAAACCAGCCAAAGCGGTGCGACCGGCTAAGGCGGAGCAGGCCACTAATCCCCGTGCCCGCTCCGCCACCCTACGATCTGCGATCCGAACGCCAGCCCCTGTCTGGGCGGCGGGAGGAGCGCAATGAAACTCGCGGCCAAACGACTGGAAGGGATCGGATGGCTAGCTTTGGTCTTTTTGGTTGCCATCCTTCTTTATCCCTTGTCGCTTAGCGTTGCGACGCTGCGCAGCGATCTTGCCCGGACGGATCGACAAATTGTCTCCGTCAAAAAGGAGATTCGCTATCTGGAAACAGAGTTTAGTGCTCGCGCTAATCTTCGGCAGCTTGAGCAGTGGAATAAGATGGAATATGGTTATGTTGCGCCAAAGGCTTCGCAATATTTGGAGGGTGAGCGAGCGCTTGCAAATCTTGGCGACAACAATTTGCGCAAGCCAGTTAAAGTGGCTGTAATCAGTACAATGGATAAGGTTCGACCAGCTGGAATCATTGGTTCGGTTTTTGCAAAGGCGGATCTGAAAAACAGCAATCCAGATGGCAGTGCCTCGACGTCTTCCAATGAAGACGCAGCGACCAAACCAGAATCAGACCGCGCGCCAACCAATGCCGAGCTAAGTGAAACGCGGACAACCCGTGTTGCAAGTTTAGAGCAAAAACTGCTTGATGATGGTGTGATCAAGGATCTCACTCGGCGAGCTGAAAGAGAAACTGCAGAAGTGAGTGCGCAATGACAACATTGCTCGCCAACCGCAGAAAAGTAGCTTTTTCAGGAAAGTACAAGACGCTTACAGCCAATGCCCATTTTCGATTGATGATCTTGCTACTAGTCTTCTTGGCAGGTTTCACAGTGATCATCGGTCGGCTTTTAAGTTTCAGCATTTTGGAAGAAGTGAAGCCTTATCGCGCGTCGACTTCGGTTTTTATACCGGCGCGGGGTGATATTGTTGATCGCAATGGGGTGGCGCTGGCGCGAACTATGAAAGGCTATGCGATCCGAGTTGTTCCGGATCGAATTTTGGGAGACAGGCAGCTACTGGCTAGCCAACTCGCTGGAATATTTCCCGATACAACGGAACAAGAATTCCTCGAGAAGTTAAACGGCGGTCGCCCAACTTACTTACGGCGGCGCGCTCTGCCGAGCGATGTGCGTCAGGTCCATGAGCTGGGTGAAATCGGCATCGAGTTTCCGCGTGAAAATGAACGCTTATATCCCCAACGCGATTTGGCGGCCCATATCTTGGGATATGTGGATGCTGACGGCGAAGGCGTTATGGGCATGGAGCGTGCGCTAAATGATAATTTGAAGGATGAAAATCTGCGCAGTACGCCATCGGTTTTGTCGATTGATAGCCGGGTTCAGGCCGCCTTCGAGAGTGAATTGTACAATGCGATGGTGTCCAACGAAGCGCGCGGAGCAGCTGGGGTGATCCTGGATGTGCAAACAGGTGAGGTAATGGCGCTGGCATCACTACCGGTTTTTGACCCCAACAAAATTCGTAAAGAAAGCATGAAGCACCAGATTAATGAGGTGACCCAGAGTGTTTTTGAGTTGGGCTCCACGTTCAAGCCGTTTACCGTAGCGGCTGCGCTCGATGCAGGAACCGTTACTGATTTGGCCATTCGATACAATGCCATGGAACCGATCAAGGTTGCTGGTTTTACGATCAAGGATGATCACGGTCAGAACCGCTATCTCAACGTTCCGGAAACGCTCGTTCACAGTTCCAATATTGTCACAGCGCGTATCGCCGACAATCTGGGCAAAGAGGCTATGGAGGATATGATCCGACGGTTGGGCTTTGATGAGCGACCTCATATCGAAATTGCCGAACGCGGCAGACCACTCTGGCCAAAACGTTGGGGCCGGGTCACAAATATGACCGTCGCCTATGGTCACGGGATTGCCGTTACACCGCTTCACTTGGCGAGTGCATATGCCGCAATGGTCAACGGCGGCATATGGCGCCCTGCTACCTTACTAAAAGTTGAAGAAGGGCAGGAGCCCGAAGGACGGCGTGTTTTTAAGGCAGCTACCAGCGCTCGGATGCGGCAATTGCTGAGGATGATTGTCACCAGCGGGACCGGCAAGAAGGCTGATGCTCCTGGCTTCCGTATTGGCGGTAAAACGGGTTCAGCAGAAAAGCCATCAGAAGGCGGCTATAATAAGACGTCGCTAGTTTCTACTTTTGCGGCAGCCTTTCCGATGGACAATCCCCGCTATGTCGTAATTGCAATGCTTGATGAACCGCGCGGTCGCGCAGAAACTGGCTTCCAACGGACGGCTGGTTGGACTGCGGCTCCGGTTGTGAAGGCGGTGGTACCGCGTGTTGGACCAATGCTTGGCGTTGTTCCTGATGAACACCGTGATGTTGATGTTTCCGAGCTTACTCCTCTCCTTTGGTCTCCGAAGGGATAGGGAATGAAACTTAGTGATGTCGTTAATGGGTTGCAGAGTCATGGCATCAATGACGGCGATGATCAGCTGGTTACTGGTTTCGCCATCGACCATCGCAAAATTGCATCGGGAAACATCTTTGGTGCTTTTCGCGGTGCCAAGTTCAACGGCGAAGATTTTATTGAGGAGGCAGTCGACGCAGGTGCTATTGCAATCGTCGCTCACCCCGATGCGAAAGTTAACGACGCGATACATATTGCCGACGACGAACCGCGAAGGATATTCGCGCTTATGGCAGCACGGTTTTTTGTACCGGTTCCCCAATATGTAGCAGCGGTGACAGGAACCAATGGAAAAACTTCCATATCAGAAATGACGAGGCAGATTTGGCGGATGGCTGGGTTGAACAGCGCCTCCATCGGCACGCTTGGTGTAACGACTGCAGATCAGCAAGTAAAAACCGGCCTAACCACACCTGATATAGTAACTTTCCTGTCAAACATGTCTGGATTGGCACGGGAAGGTGTTAGTCATGCGATATTTGAAGCGTCCAGTCACGGCCTATCGCAATATCGAACCGAAGGATTACCAGTACAAGTAGCTGCCTTTACCAATCTGAGCCGAGATCATCTTGACTATCACGGCGATATGGACAGCTACTTCGAAGCGAAGATGCGACTGTTTGATGAAGTGGTTGATCCCCAGGGCACTGCGGTTATCTGGGCGGATGACTCATGGTCTGACAAAGTGATTGAGCGCGCGCAAATTCGTGGGCTAAAAATTGTAACAGTGGGTGAGCAGGGAGAGACACTGCATTTGGTTTCACGAGTCCCGACCCAGCTTGGTCAGATACTCACGATTAAGGTCGACGGAAATACGCACTGTGTCACATTGCCACTAATAGGCGCTTATCAGGCGGCAAACATATTATGCGCTGCTGGTATCGCGCTCAATACCGGCGGAGAAATCGAAGACATTATTGATCATGTGCAACGAATGCAGCCGGTAAAGGGCCGTCTTGAACGCGCCGTGATCACCAAAGCCGGCGCGCCTGTCTATGTGGATTATGCGCATACTCCCGATGGACTGCGCGCAGCGATTGCAGCGCTGCGACCACATGTGAACGGCGCGTTGATTACGATATTTGGAGCCGGTGGAGACAGAGACAAAGGCAAGCGCCCTGAAATGGGTAGCGTTGCATCAGAGCTTTCGGATCGGGTGATTGTTACCGACGACAACCCGCGTGGAGAAGATCCGGTCGCGATACGTGCGAGCATCATGGCGGAGGCGAGTGGCGCAGAAGAAATTGGCGACCGCCGCGAAGCTATTGCCAAGGCCGTCGATATGGCGGGTGCTGATGACATTATCTTACTGGCTGGCAAGGGGCATGAGCAGGGTCAGATTATTGGCGACCGCATAATCCCATTTGATGATGTCGAGGTTGCCCGTGAGTGCGCGCGTGCTCAGGCCGAAGGGCAGGTGGCATGATGCCTCTTTGGACATCTTCCGAATTGGCAGAAGCTTTGGGTGGAAAAGCCAATGCAGATTTTGATGTCGATGGTGTAGCATTTGACAGCCGCGAAATTGGACAGGGTGATTTGTTCTTTGCGCTCAAGGGAGAACAGAGTGATGGTCACCTCTATCTTGAAGGCGTTTACAAAGCAGGAGGTGCGGGGGCAGTAGTCAATGACCCTGCCCAAGGTCCACATGTTCTGGTTTCTGATACAACAGAGGCTCTGAATCAACTCGCTATTGCTTCGCGTAATCGCACCAATGCAAAGATCATTGGCGTGACAGGATCAGTCGGAAAAACCGGAACGAAAGAAGCGCTATATGCAGCGCTTGACCGTTGTTGTTTTGGCAAAGCGCATCGTTCGGTCAAAAGTTACAACAACCACGTCGGTGTTCCCCTTAGTCTTTCAAGAATGCCCGCAGATTCAGAATTCGGTATTTTCGAAATGGGGATGAACCATTCAGGTGAACTTTCTGGACTGACCCAATTGGTCCGCCCTCATGTCGCAATCCTCACCGCAATCGCCCCGGCGCATATTGGTAACTTTGAAAATATCGAAGGTATTGCAGATGCCAAGGCCGAGATTTTTGAAGGATTGGTCGATGGCGGTGTAGCCGTCATCCCCTATGATAGTCCACATTATGAGCAATTGCGCGTGAAAGCCGCTCAATATAGCGATAATATTATATCATTTGGTTTTGACAAAGCTGCCGATGTGCATGCGGTCGAAGTAGTGCCTGCCGCGGACGGCGGTTCGTTGGTAACTGCAAAAATACAAGGCCACAGCCTGTGCTTCACCATTGCTGAAGGTGGCAAACATTGGGTCTCCAATGGCTTGGCGATCATGGCGGCAGTTAAAGCAGTAGGAGGCGATTTGGCCGCTGCGGGTTTGGCTTTGGCCGAACTAGGCGGTATCGTCGGACGTGGAAAGCGCCAAGAGATTGATCTCAATTCTGGCGGCAAGGCGATCGTGATTGATGAAAGCTACAATGCCAATCCGATTTCAATGAAGGCGACTTTGGCGCAGTTTTCAACAGAGGAATGTCACGGCAAGAAAATTGCTATTCTTGGTGCTATGGGTGAGTTGGGAGATAAAGCTCAGCAATTCCATGAGGCATTGGCTGACGATATTATCGCAGCAAATGTAAACACGATTGTCCTGGTCGGCGAGGAAATGGCTCATACCGCCGCAAAGCTGAATGACCACCTTGATTGCGATGCGCAAATATCGCATGTGGCCAGCGCTTCGGAGGCTTTGACCGAGGTCGTAAAGATAATCAGTGACGAAGACATCCTTTTGATCAAGGGGTCAAATTATTTGGGGCTTGCTCAGGTGGTGAACGCCTTGGCGAGCGGGGAGTATTAATGTTTTATTTGCTGGCGCAGTGGCTTGAGTTTGAAGGTATCTTCAATGTGTTTCGCTACCTGAGTTTTCGTTCGGGGGCAGCGGTGGCGACGGCCTTGTTCATTGGTATGATGATCGGCCCCCGTTTCATAAACATGTTGCGCATGAAACAAGGTAAGGGTCAGCCAATCCGAGAGGATGGCCCGGTTACCCATTTCAAAAAAGCGGGCACGCCAACGATGGGCGGCTTGATGATCCTGATCTCGCTAAATGTGTCTTTGCTCTTGTGGATGGACCTTAGCAATATCTTTGTATGGGCTTGTATATTTGTAACTTTGGGTTTCGGTGCCATTGGTTTCATGGATGACTATGACAAGGTCAGCAAAGCCAGTCACAAAGGTGTTCCCGGGCGTGTGCGATTGGTCATGGAATTTGTTGTCGCCGGTTTTGCGACCTGGCTGATTGTCCAGCAAATTGGCACTGACCTTTACGTGCCGTTCTTTAATGATGTGCAGATACCGCTCGGTTGGTTCTACTATCCTTTTGCAATGTTCGTGATTGTTGGAGCCGGTAACGCGGTGAATTTGACGGATGGATTGGATGGGCTTGCGACTATGCCGGTTGCCATTGCGGCGGCGACATTCCTGATTCTCGTATATCTATCTGGCAATGCCGTTTTCTCCGAATATCTTGGCATTCCTTTTGTTAAGGGTTCTGGCGAATTGGCCATTTTTTGCGCCTGTATAATTGGTGCCTGCTTAGCGTTTCTTTGGTTCAACGCACCACCAGCGGCAGTGTTCATGGGCGATACCGGCAGCCTCGCATTGGGAGGGGCGCTTGGAGCGATAGCGGTCTCCATCCATCACGAGATTGTTCTGGCTATTGTGGGTGGGTTGTTCGTGCTCGAGGCCGTTTCGGTAATCGTACAAGTATTTTTCTTCAAACGAACGGGTAAGCGCGTGTTCCGCATGGCGCCTATCCATCATCATTTTGAACAACTTGGTTGGTCCGAGTCCACCGTGGTGATCCGGTTCTGGATCATCTCTTTGGTACTTGCACTCGCCGGATTGGCAACGCTGAAACTCAGATGATTACATCAACCGCCTTTGCTGGAAAAAAGTATGCCATTCTCGGATTGGCACGTTCCGGTATGGCGGTTTTGGATGCATTGCTAGCAAGTGGCGCAGAGGTCGTGGCTTGGGACAATCAAAGTGAGGTCCGTGACAGTGTTAAGGATCGTGTGACGATATCGGATCTGATGGAGACCGATCTTAGTGATTGCGAAGCAATCGTGGTCTCACCGGGTGTGCCGCTGAACACACATCCCATCGTACAAAAAGCTGAGCAAGATGGTGTGCCAGTTATTGGTGATATCGAGCTGTTTGCGCAGGCGCGCGCATCTTTGCCTGAGCACAAGATTGTCGGGATTACTGGAACCAATGGAAAGTCGACCACGACCGCATTGTTGACCCACATATTGGAAAGCAACGGCAAAGCGGCATTAATGGGCGGAAACATTGGGTTGCCAATTATGTCACAGGTACCATTGCCTGCTGGCGGTATCTATGTTCTTGAACTCTCCAGCTACCAGATAGACCTGACCCAAAGTCTGGATTGTGACGTTGCAATTCTGATCAATATTTCACCAGATCATCTAGATCGTTATGATAGCTTTGATCATTATGCGGCTTCCAAGGCCCGTTTGTTCGACATGGTGACGGCCGATCATACGGCCATAGTCAGCGGTGCAGATGAAAAATCACAAATGGTCTTGGAATTGTTGCGTCAAGATGGCCGGATACATGATATTGTCGACCTGAGCGCGGCCGAGGGCACGGGGCAGGAAAACTGGCCGTCTTTGCAAGGGCCGCACAATTTGCAAAACGCAATAGTCGCGGCGTCTGCTTCGTCTGCACTAGGATTGGACGAGACGCAAATTCGTGAGGCCTTAGCTAGTTTCCGAGGTTTACCACATAGAATGGAACGCGTTGCCGAAGCGAATGGCGTATTGTTCCTCAACGATAGCAAAGCAACCAACCCAGCTTCCACCGGTCCTGCCCTTGGGGCCTATTCAAAAATTCATTGGATATTGGGCGGCCTGGCAAAAGAAGATAATCTAGACGATTGTACACCTTACTTTGGGAATGTTGTGAAGGCATATACAATTGGCGAGGCAGCCGTGATGTTTGAAGAACTGCTTGCCCCCCACGTACCGGTTGAACCTTGCGAAATGATGCTAACGGCAGTGCAACGCGCAGCGGCTAATGCGCGATCTGGTGATGTAGTGCTATTGTCTCCCGCCTGTGCATCTTTTGACCAGTTTAAAGATTTTGAAGCGCGCGGAAAATGTTTCACATCCTGTGTGAATTCCGTGATCGAAAAAAACCAGATTGGCAGTGCCAATCAGGAGGGCATGCAATGAGCGAAGCAACTACCCATCCTGTTGGACCGGAGCTGGCGTCAGGGCTGAAAAAGAAACGTTTTCAATTGCAATCCCGATTGGGACGAAGTGACCGATCACCGCTCGCTATCTGGTTTTGGGAATTGGACCGGGTACTATTGGGCTTGATTATGACATTAATCGCTATTGGCTTGATTGCTATTGCAGCAGCATCGCCTGTGGCAGCTATTAAACATAGCTCTGATACTGTGACGCTGAATTCTCTGCATTATTTCTACCGCCAACTTATGTGGGTTGCGGTGGGTGTACCCGTCATGCTGCTTGTTTCTATGGCTCCCAAGGAAACTGCAAGGCGTTTTGCGATTATAGCTGCTGTGATTGCCTTTGTTCTGCTGTTTCTGGTGCCGATTATGGGCAACACTGTGAATGGTGCCAAACGTTGGATTGGCTATGGTTTTGCGACCATACAGCCCGGCGAGTTTCTAAAACCATTTTACGCTGTTTCCCTCGCATGGCTTCTATCGCTTCGTGCGAAGGATGAATCCTTGCCGGTAATCCCGCTATCTTTTGTCCTTACCGGTGTCGTCGCGCTGTTACTGATGATGCAACCCAATCTGGGTCAGACGATTATTTTTTGCGGAATCTGGTTCACTTTGATGATGCTCTCGGGGCTTTCTGCACGGTTTATTGCCGCGATTAGTATTGGTGGTGTTGGCGGAATTATCGGTGCCTATTTCCTTTATCCAGTTGCGACCCAGCGGATCAACTCATGGTTGTTTGGTGGTGAAGAGTTTGATCAGGTTATGTTGGCGCATAAGGCGCTGACCGGCGGCGGTCTGCTCGGAACCGGACCGGGATTGGGTACAGAAAAGTTCAAACTGCCTGAAGCCCATACCGATTACATTTTTTCGGTTATTGGTGAGGAATTTGGATTGCTTGCCTGTGCTGCAATCGCGGTTGTTTACGTTGCGATTATTGTCCGAGTGTTCCTGCGTTTGTTAGACGAGGAAGACAATTTCATCATTCTGGCTGTTGCCGGGATCACTGCACAAATTGGTGGTCAGGCGTTGATCAACATGGCTGTAAACTTACAACTATTTCCTTCCAAAGGCATGACGCTGCCATTGATCAGCTATGGCGGCTCCTCCTTTATCGCTCTGTCTTTGGGACTGGGTCTTTTGCTCGCATTTACCCGTCGAAATCCCTATCTTGATCGTTCACAATATGTCCAAACATGGACGCCGAACAAACAGGTGACGACATGAGTTTTTCCAAACATTACGTGCTGGCTGCAGGGGGCACGGGTGGTCATATGATCCCGGCTTATGCTCTGGCGCAGGAACTGGTTTTACGCGGCCATCGTGTGGCTTTGATCACTGACGAACGGGGTGAGAAAATTCCCGGAATGGTTGATGCGGTGCAGGTTCATGTTCTTCCCGCCGGTCGGATAACTAAAGACCCTCGCGGTTGGTTGAAAGGTGCAAGGGCGATCATGCAAGGCCGCAAAATGGCTATGCAGCTCTATAAGACATTTGAGCCATCAGCTGTTGTAGGCTTTGGTGGATATCCGGCTTTCCCGGCTTTATTGGCAGCGAACCGGATGGATGTGCCAACGATAATCCACGAGCAAAATGCAGTACTGGGTAGGGTGAACAGACTGGCCGCAAGGCGCGTAAATGCGATCGCGACGTCCTACCCCGATGTTTTACGGATCAAGCTTAAGCATCAAGAGAAAGTGCATCTTGTCGGCAATCCCGTGCGTCAAGAAGTGATCGACCTGCGCGAGGAACCCTATCCACCGCTCAGTGAAGAAGGTGTGTTCCGTGTTCTCATCACCGGTGGTAGCCAAGGTGCGACCATTCTCTCAGATATTGTTCCCGATGCGATGGCGATGCTTCCAATGCATTTGCGTCGGCGTCTACAGATTACTCAGCAATGCCGTGAACAGGATATTGAGCGCGTGCGGACGAAATATGCCGAGCATGATATTCCCGCAGAACTAGCGACCTATTTGCCAGACTTGCCCCAACGCTTGGGTTGGGCGCATCTTGTGATCGGCAGGGCCGGCGCTTCGACTATCGCCGAACTGACCACCGCGGGTCGTCCAGCAATATTGATCCCGCTGCCGATCGCGACTGATGATCATCAAACGTATAACGTGAGAGAAATGGTTGCGGTTGGCGGTGCACGTTCAATCCAGCAACCTCGATTCACGGCCAAGGAATTGGCTAAGCAAATGCAGAAAATGGCTTTAGCTCCCGGCGCGTTGGAAAATGCGGCGCGCTTTGCCAAGAAATGTGGTCGCCCCAACGCGGTAGGAGATTTGGCTGATCTTGTGGAGAGCATTGGCACATCACCGCTTAGCAAGCCGCTTAAGTCAAAGACTGAAAAAGCATCGATTATTCCGACGCCAAAACAAGCACTGGCGAAAGAGGCAGCCGAATGAAGGGTGTGGGCACCGATATCGGGATAATCCATTTCGTAGGCATTGGCGGAATAGGCATGTCTGGCATTGCCGAGGTGATGCATAATCTGGGCTATCAGGTTCAAGGCAGCGATATCGCAAAAGGCTATGTGATCGAAGGTCTGCGTTCCAAAGGTATCGAGGTTAAAATTGGGCATGCATCAGAAAATGTCGACGGCACGGCTGTTGTTGTCACGTCGACGGCGGTTAAGCGCGGCAATCCCGAAGTAGAGGCAGCATTGGCCAATCGGATTCCATTAGTGCGCCGCGCAGAAATGCTCGCTGAACTGATGCGGCTAAAATCAACCATCGCGATTGCCGGAACACATGGCAAGACGACCACAACTTCTATGGTTGCCGCTATGCTTGATGCTGGCGGTATTGATCCCACCGTCATCAACGGCGGTATCATCAATCAATATGGATCCAACGCTCGTTTGGGTGATAGCGAATGGATGGTCATCGAAGCCGATGAAAGCGATGGAAGCTTTCTGCGGCTTGATGGCACTATTGCTGTGGTTACCAATATCGATCCAGAACATCTCGACCACTATGGCAGCTTTGATAAAATCAAAGACAGCTTCATCGAGTTTATAGAAAATGTGCCATTCTACGGTGTAGCCATTTTGTGCATCGACCATCCAGAGGTACAGGCGATCCTTCCGCGCATTCGGGACCGTCGGATCATGTCTTACGGTTTCTCTGCTCAGGCCGATGTTAAGGGCGTGAACGTGACCCCGATCGCTGGTGGCAATCGGTTTGATGTTGTTGTGACTGACCGTGACGGAGATTCTCGAACAATTGAGGGTATCGAACTGCCGATGCCGGGCCGGCATAATGTTCAAAACGCGATAGCCGCTGTTGCAGTCGGCCTCGAAATGGGAATGACTGACGAGCAGATCGCGAAAGGTTTTGATCATTTTGGCGGTGTCAAACGCCGCTTTACCAATGTGGGCGAGGTTGATGGTGTGACCATCATCGATGACTATGCGCACCATCCGGTCGAGATTCAGGCCGTTCTTTCCGCTGCTCGTGAAGGAGCGGAAGGCCGCGTTATAGCTGTGGTACAACCGCATCGTTTCACCCGTTTGCGCGATCATATGGAAGAATTTCAACAGGCCTTTAACGACGCAGATATGGTCTATGTGACGCCCGTTTTTGTGGCCGGTGAAGACCCGATTGAAGGCGTGAATAGTGAAGCGCTTGCCGAAGGGCTTCGCAAACGCGGACACCGTGTTGCCGAAACGGTTGCAGATCAGGATGATCTTGTGGCCAAACTTTCCGATGTTGCCGAACCTAATGATATGGTTGTTTGCCTGGGTGCGGGTGACATCACCAAATGGGCGGCTGGGCTATCCAATGCGATACAGGAAGTGCGGGCATGAGTATCACGGCCACTCTTCCCAATGTACGCGGCAAATTGACTGCAGGTGCCGATTTGGCAAAACTGGTCTGGTTCAAAAGTGGCGGTCCTGCCGAATGGTTGTTTGAGCCGAAAGGTATCGAAGATTTACAAGAATTTCTCCGGGACCTCGATCCGGGAACACAGGTCTGGCCTTTGGGGCTAGGGTCCAATCTGATCATACGCGATGGGGGCATCCAGGGCGTCGTGATCAGATTGGGCAAGGCATTTGCAGACATCGAAGTTGATGGTTTAGTCATGCAATGCGGAGCTGGCGCGCCGGGTATTAGCGCAGCCAGCATGGCGCGTGATCACGGTATTGCCGGGATGGAGTTTCTGCGCGGTATTCCGGGAACCGTTGGCGGTGCTGTGCGGATGAATGCCGGAGCATATGGACGCGAGGTTTGTGACATTTTGGAAAGCGCCGATGTTGTGATGCGAAATGGTGATTTGGTCACGATTCCGCTGGCAGAGATGGGATATTCTTATCGCCATTCGGAATTGCCTGAAGGCTCAATTGTTGTGCGGGCAAAACTGCACGGTGAGAACGGTGATCCCGAAACGATTGGAGCCGAGATGAAACGCATCGCAGATGAACGCGAAGCATCCCAGCCTTTGCGAACGAAAACCGGCGGCAGTACCTTTAAGAACCCCAAGGGGAAAAAGGCGTGGCAACTAGTCGATGAAGCTGGATGCCGCGGCCTGCAAATGGGTCAGGCGCAGGTGTCAGAGAAACACTGCAATTTCCTTATCAATCTTGGCGGAGCAACATCTGTTGATATTGAAGCGTTGGGCGAAGAAGTCCGGAAGCGAGTGAAAGCCCAAAGTGGTGTCGAACTGCAATGGGAAATTCAGCGCGTGGGGGATGGGGCATGAGCGCCAAAGATATACAGCACCTCCACATCGCGGTCCTGATGGGCGGTTGGTCCAACGAGCGCGAAGTGTCGCTTATGAGTGGTAACGGTGTCGCCGATGCGCTTGAAAAGAACGGTCACAAAGTAACTCGCGTCGATATGGATCGTAATATCGGAGTGGTGCTGGATGGCCTCAAGCCCGATGTTGTTTTTAACGCATTGCACGGTGTACCGGGTGAAGATGGTTCTGTGCAGGGAATGCTCGATCTGATGCAGATTCCTTACACGCATAGCGGTATGGTCAGTTCGGTTATCGCCATCGACAAAGAACTTACGAAACAACAGCTCGTACCTGCGGGCATACCCATGCCAGATGGCAAGATGGTCAAGAGTGCTGATGTCCATATCGCTGACCCATTGCCGCGTCCTTATGTTTTGAAACCCGTCAACGAAGGATCATCTGTCGGTGTTGCTATTGTCAAAGCAAATAGCAACTACGGCAATCCAATTGGCAAAGATGTTGCGGGGCCATGGCAAGAGTTTGATGAGCTGTTGGCAGAGCCATTTATCAAAGGCCGCGAACTGACCACTGCGGTTATTGGCGGTAAAGCGATGTGTGTGACAGAGTTAAAGCCCAAATCTGGGTTTTATGATTTCGATTCCAAATATACTGAGGGACTGACTGATCATATCTGCCCTGCTGACATTCCGGCGGATATTGAAAAGCTCTGCCTCGACTATGCGCTAAAAGCACATGACATTCTTGGATGCAAAGGGGCGTCGCGCACAGATTATCGGTGGGATGATGAAATGGGCGTTGATGGCCTGTTCGTCCTTGAAACCAATACACAGCCCGGGATGACACCGCTTAGCCTAGTACCCGAACAGGCTAAACATATGGGCATCAGCTATGAAGAACTGGTCGAAATGATCGTGAGAGACGCCTTATGACAACCGCGAAAAGAACCAACCGCAAGACCAAAGGTAAGCCGCGCAAGGCAACCAAGCGTAAGGTTAGACAGGTTTCAATTTTCGACAAAATGCTTCGCGCTATGCCGGTTTCAGAGGCGCAGGTTCAGAAAGGTCTGACCTTTGGTTTAATAGCGGTCTTCATTCTGGGAACATTCACTGTTGGGCATTATTCCGGAATCAACGAAACAGTAAAAACCGAAGCTGCTACCATAGTAAGCAATGCTGGTTTCCAGGTCGAAAAGGTTGAGGTCACGGGTGTCGATCGGATTGATGAGCTGAAAGTCTATGAGATAGCTTTGGCGCAAAAAGACCGGTCCATGCTGCTGGTTGATATTGACCAGGTCCGTGAAGATTTGATCGCCAATGGATGGATCAAAGAGGCTCGTATTTCCCGGAAGTTGCCGGATACATTGATCGTTGAGATTGTGGAACGTGAGCCGATCGCCGTTTGGCAACGAGACGGGAAATTGTCGCTGATCGATAGCACCGGGTTTCCGTTAGAGGATATTCAAAAAGAAGAAATTCCGGATCTTCCAGTTCTGGTTGGCAAGAAAGCCAATAAGCGTGTCCAACAATTGGAAAAGCTGTTGGACGTCGCTCCTGCGCTTCGTCCGATGGTCACGGGTGCAACATGGATCGGTAATCGCCGCTGGAACTTGGAATTCGATAGCGGAGAAACGTTGGCACTGCCTGAAGGGGAAGATACCTCGGCGGCCGCTCTTCTGAACTTTGCGCGAATGGATGGCGTCAATCGTTTGTTGGGACGAGGTGTGGTGCATTTTGATTTGCGGGACACGGAGCGTGCCTATTTGCGCATGCCGAAAAAACCAGAGTCGAAACAGCCAGATAGTTAAGTTACCGGTTTCAAGATGATTGGTAGAATGAAGGTGAGGGAGTAAGACATGGCAGCACGGGTAGAGAAGATTTACACGGCTCTCGATATTGGATCATCTAAAATTACCGCCATGATTGCCGGTAAAATGGACAATGGAGATCTTGCTGTCTTGGGAACCGGTCAGCGGGAGAGCAAGGGTGTTAAGCGCGGTTATATCGCCGATACCGAAGTAACCGAACTCGACGTCCGAGATGCCGTGGAACAGGCCGAACGCATCGCAGGCACCAACATCGATGACGTTTGGGTAAGTTTCTCTGCTGGCGGGTTGACCAGTATGTTAACGTCGGTCGAAACGGAACTTGGCGGACACCGGATCGAGCAGGAAGATATTGATCATTTGCTTGACGCCGGACGGAACAGTATCGACCCCCAAGGCAAGATGGTGCTGCATGCGCAACCGGCATTGTATACGCTAGACGGCTTAAATGGTGTTAAGAAACCAAAGGGTTTGCATGCCGACCAGCTCGGCGTAGACATCCATGTTATCCTTGCCGATGGATCACCCGTTCGCAATATTGATATGAGTGTTCGTGGTGCGCATTTGAATGTGAAATCCATTGTGGCCTCGCCAATTGCAACGGGTACGGCCTGTCTCTCGAAGGAAGAACGTGAGCTGGGCGTAGCCCTGGTTGAACTCGGTGCAGAGGTCACCAATGTGGCCCTATTCGCAGGCGGTATGCTGGTCGGACTGAAGACCCTTCCTTATGGAGCGGCTGATGTCACCGATGACATTGCCTCTTCTTTTGGACTACGCCGGGCACAAGCCGAACGAATAAAATGTTTCTTTGGATCGGCCACTACCAGCCCGCGCGACAATCATGATGTCATTGATCTGGAAATAGATGAACCCATCGAAGGAACAGATGAAGAAGGCCGGATCACACGGGCTCAGCTGATCGCAGTCATTCGTCAGCGATTGGATCATCTGATTGGTGAAATTGGCCAAGCGCTTAAAGAACTGGGCTTTACGGGCCCGGTCGGCAGACAAGTGGTTCTAACTGGCGGCGGTGCAGAGCTAAAAGGTATCGCCGACTATGCCCAATCTGCCTTGGGTCGCACGGTTCGTGTAGGAAAGCCGACTGGATTAACTGCCCTTCCAGAAGCGCATAGCGGTCCAGCATTTGCTGGTCTGGCCGGCCTTGCGCTCTACGCTTCGGAAGACCCAGTTGACCTTCGATCTCTGCCCAGTTCACGCCAGAATGTGCATAAATATGGAGGATCAGCGGTGATGGGACGCCTGATGTCAGCGATCCGAGGGAATTTTTGAAAAAAGTGCTGCAAATATTAACTTTTAGGGTGATTCCTGCTGAATAATTGTGCAAAGCGTTAACTAAATTACACAGTATGAATTCATGTCCGGGGAGACAGAATAATGAGTATCAATATTGGACCACCTGAAGTGGAAGAATTGAAGCCACGGATTGCAGTGATCGGTGTTGGTGGTGCAGGTGGCAATGCCATCGCAAATATGATTGCGGCAAAAGTTGAGGGCGTTGATTTTATTGTTACTAACACTGACGCGCAGTCGTTGAATAGCTCTCCTGCCGAACAGCGTATTCAACTTGGTCCCGATATTACGCAAGGTCTTGGCGCGGGTTCCCGCCCGGAAGTAGGCCGTGCCGCAGCCGAAGAAACTATTGAGCTCGTTGAAAAAGCGCTGGAAGGCGCGCACATGTGCTTTATCGCCGCTGGTATGGGCGGCGGAACTGGTACGGGTGCTGCCCCCGTGATCGCAAAGATGGCGCGGGACAAAGGCGTTTTAACCGTTGGTGTTGTAACCAAGCCGTTTACATTTGAAGGCACGCGTCGGATGAAATCCGCTGAGGCGGGAATTGATGAGCTGCAACAAAATGTTGATACGCTGATCGTCATACCGAACCAGAACCTGTTCTTGGTTGCCAACCCCAACACAACATTCAAAGAAGCGTTTTTGCTTGCTGACGAAGTCCTTCAACAAGGCGTTCGCGGTATCACCGACTTGATGGTTATGCCTGGTCTCATCAATCTCGACTTTGCCGACGTGCGCAGTGTGATGCACGAAATGGGTAAGGCAATGATGGGGACCGGTGAAGCAGAAGGTGACGGTCGCGCTCTTGAAGCGGCCGAAAAAGCCATCGCGAACCCGCTTCTGGACGGTGTTTCAATGCAAGGCGCGAAGGGTGTGATCGTGTCCATCACGGGCGGTGAAGATATGCGTTTGATGGAAGTTGATGAGGCTGCCAATCATATCCGTGAACTAGTGGATCCTGAAGCCAATATCATTTGGGGCAGTGCATTTAATGAGAACCTTGATGGCCGTATTCGTGTATCTGTCGTAGCTACTGGAATCGACAGTGATGGAACTGCAGTTGCACCTCCGCCAACAGCATCTTTTGCGATGGGCAATACGCCGCCAGCCGAAGTGTCTGAACCACAGGGTTCACCCTTCTCTTCTGATTTGAGCGCTGATGATGAAGCTGAAGAAGATGAGGTTGAAGATAATGCCGAAGTAGAAGCAGAAGCAGCCCCATTCGCAGCACCTGAACCGGAAGTGTCTCCGGCACCTGCAGCCGTTTATGATGACGATGCGGCGGAAGGTGAAGGGGATGTTGCGCCAGCACCGTCTTTCGCCTCCTTGACACCAGGGATGAGCGACGATGAACCTGCGGACGATGATGAGTTGGTTCTCGGCGATGAAAATGTAGAGCCAGTGGCTGAAGAAGTTGCAGCTGAACCAGAAAGTCATAGCGCACCTCCACGTGTTGCCAGTGGCGGCGGGACATTGTTCGAACGCATGTCAAACCTTACCAGAGGTAGCGGAAAATCGGACGAAGAAGATGACGATGTTGAGGAAACATCAAAAGATCCACTGGATATTCCGCGTTTTCTAAATCGTCAAAATAACCAGTAGTCTTGGAGGTGGTCGTGATTTTCAAAGCGACCACCGAGAAATGGAATAGAGTTTATCGGTCGTTCGGGGCGGTTTGCCTCGCGTTTTATCGTGGAGGGTTGATTTTCCGATGCGCCAACCCTTTATCAAGCATGTGATTAAGCTATTTAAATATGTCTCGTTGGCAGCCTTACCATTGGCTGCTGTTGCTGTGCCCACAAACCACGTGGTTGCCCAAAATACGAAAGCCGGAAATTCAGCTGATTTGCAAAATGCTTTGCGCCGGATTGCTCGGAATTCAAATGACAGTTCGGCTTTGGCTGATGCTGGGCTTGCTGCTCTAAAACTGGGCGATACTCGAGCCGCTATAGGCTTTTTAGCCAAAGCGGATCAAATCTATTCAAATAGCGGAAGAGTGAAGGCAGGACTAGCGCGGGCGCTGTTGACCGAAGAGAATCCTTTCGGTGCACTTCGATATTTTGATCAAGCCATTAAAAATGGCATTCCACTAAGGTCAATCGCAGCAGATCGGGGCTTGGCTTACGATCTAATCGGCCGCAATGCTGATGCGCAAAAAGATTATGAGTTGGCTTTGCGTTATGGCGACAATGATCAACTTCGCAGCCGGTATGCGATTTCGCTGGGCATAAGTGGCAATATGATAAAGGCCGATGAAGTTCTGAACCCATTGCTACAGAAAAGTGATCGTGATGCCTGGCGGAACCGTGCATTTCTCTTGGCCATGAATGACCGAAAAAAAGATGCTAATGGGATCGCGCGCCAAACCATGCAGCGTCGTATGGCTAATGCAGTTAAACCCTTCTTTGACCGTATGCCAAAACTGACTGCGGCACAGAAAGCCGCTGCTATCCATCTTGGACATTTTCCAGCGAGCGAAAATATTGGAGTTGATGTGACTTCGGTTCGTTATGCCGCGAATTCTGCTGTACGAGGCGGCGATGGTGCCGACGCAGGTTTGATACCTTTGGGTGAACCGCTTGGTTCCGATATCAAGAAACCGCGCGTATTGGCTATGCCAGATACTTCTACTAGAAGACGGCCAGGAAAATCTAGTAACAGCAGTCGCCGCAATTCCAAAAAGCCGGTCGAGATTGTTGTGCTTGATAACGATACATTGCCGACACCATCTGGTCGTAGCAAAAGAGGTGAAAGACGAATTGCCGCAAACTCTAGAGAGGGACGGCGTCTGTTACGCCAAGCCGCTAAAGACGGTTCTTCTGAAGCCCAAGACTATTTGGAAAGACAAAAAACTAAGACAGTGCAGGTGGCGAAAGTGGAGGTGTCAAAGCCGACATCTGCGTCCGCGAATACTATACCCGCGGCGAAGCCAGTTGCTGCTCCAACGCGATTGGCAGCAAAGCGACCGGCTGCACCCGGGTTTGAAGCACTCTCAAAAGGTGATGGACGGAAAAATGGCTCAAAGACCAAAATCGCCAGTTTGAATGCCACCCAGCCGAGTTTGATATCATCATCTATTGAACGCAAAGTGGTTGTAGGGACTGTTCAGCCAAAGCAAAGAAAGCTGACCACAACAGCCGCTTCTGAGGCAAAGCAACTGAAGATTGTACAAAAGAAGCCGGTCCAATTGGTCAATTTTGATCTGGCGAATGCAGGAACCTCTGTTGGAGCAGAACCCGTCCAAGTTAGGCAAGCTGATATTGAGCGCAAACCATTGGCAGATATTATGAAAACCATTTCTATTCCTGATGCGGAAAAGAAAGCGGATATCGTTCCGGTTGATTTGGAGTCAATTGAGCCAGCCAAGAAGAAGCCGATAGTGAAAGCGGAACCAAAACTTGAACCGGAAAAGGTTGAACCCAAGAAGGAACTGCATCCCAAACGTTACTGGGTGCAATTGGCGACAGGGTCGAACGTCAGCGCGCTCAAATATGATTTCCGGCGAATGAAGAAGAAAAACACAAGTCTGTTCAGCAATATGGAAGGCTGGACATCCCCTTGGGGGAAAACCAAGCGGATGGTGATTGGGCCGTTCACAGATCTTTCCGATGCGAAGAAATTTGACTCTGCATTTCGGAAAAATGGCGGAGATAGTTTTGCTTGGGTGAGTGCCAAGGGCACGAAAGTGAACAAGCTGCCGTAATGAAACCTTCTGGATGATGAGACTTGCAAGCTATGCCAGTGATCCGCTGGCAAGTCGGGGGCGGCTGCATGATGAGAAACGAGATTTAACGCGCGGTCCGCGAGACGATTTTCAACGCGATCGTGACCGTATTATTCATTCGATTTCATTCCGCCGATTGCGTCATAAAACACAGGTTTTTGTAGCGCCTGATGGCGATCATTATCGGGTGCGCCTAACCCATAGTTTGGAAGTTGCACAAATTGGGCGGACCTTGGCACGGGCTTTGGGATTGAACGAAGATCTGACAGAGGCGCTGTGTCTGGCGCATGATATCGGTCATCCTCCCTTTGGGCATGCTGGTGAAGATGCACTGGAAGAAGCTTTAAAAGATTATGGCGGTTTTGATCACAATGCGCATACGCTTCGTACATTGACCACATTGGAAAACCCCTATCCGCGTTGGAAGGGCTTAAATCTAACATGGGAAATGCTCGAAGGATTAGCCAAGCATAATGGACCAGTCTCTGATCCTACCTGGGCATTGGCAGAAATCAACGCGGCGATTGATCTCGATTTAGAAGGATGGTCATCGCTGGAGGGGCAGATTGCGGCGATTGCCGATGATATTGCCTATGACAATCATGATATTGATGACGGTATCAGGGCAGGATTACTCAATCTGGATCAGCTGCTTGAAATGCCGTTTATTGCAAATCGATGGAACGACATCCGCCGGCGCTTTCCTGATATATCCGATGAAAAGTTACTGCCCGAACTGATCCGGGACCAAATTGGACTGATGGTCAATGATGTTCTGGAGGCAACCCACGCGCAAATCTCACATCACAAAATCGAGACTTTGGAAGATGTTAGAGAAGCTGGAGAGATGATCGGTGGATTTTCGAGCGAGATGGCGGAAAAAGAGAGAACTCTAAAAGGCTTCATGTACGAAAATCTCTATCATCATCCCAATCAGTTGGCGGCTGCTGAGGAAGGCAAAGTGATGGTTACCGGGTTGATAGAGGCATATCACAACGATCCGGATCTGATGCCGTCTGATTGGGCAACAACTTTGCCACCAGAAGAGCCCGCAAGAATGCGACATATCGCAGATTTTCTGGCTGGGATGACCGACCGTTACGCGAAGAACCGCTACATGGAAATATACGGAGACTGGCATGGCTGAGAAAATACTGATAGTCGGCGGAACCGGTCTCATTGGCAATCTATTGACCAAGGAGCTGGTTAAGAAGAACGATGGTAAAGGGTTGCATTTGCTTTTCCGACGCCCCTATCGGGAAGAGGTTGGCGCAGCCAAGGTTCATGTGCAATTACAGGAAAACTGGCCGGCAACGATCAAGAAAATAGGGCCGCATATCGTTATTTCCTGTCTCGGTACCACGATTAAGAAAGCGGGATCACAAGAAGCCTTCGCCGCAGTCGACAGGGATTTGGTTGCTAGTGTTGCCAAAGCGGCGAAAAAAGCAGGGTCACGACATTTCCTGGCGGTATCTTCAACCATGGCAGATAGCAGCGCTTCCAATTTCTATCTGAAAACCAAAGGTGAAGCGGAAGATGCGATGCGGGATCAAAATTTTGACCGCCTTGATATCATACGACCCGGATTGCTGCGCGGCGATCGAACCAATGATTTTCGCATTGGCGAGCGGGTGGGAATTGCACTGAGCCCAATCATGGATATCCTGTTGCACGGTAAATTGCGCCGCTATCGTTCGATCCATGCGGAAAATGTGGCGACCGCTATGGCCAATCTCGTTGGCCAAAAAGGAACTGGTGAACAGATTCATGAGAATGATCAGATAATGGACTTGGTTTAGCGGTATTTTTAAACCGAATCATTGACTCCAACGCCTCACTGAGTCACTTATTTTTTTGCTTTTGATCTTTTAGATCATCAGGCTGTGCGGGAGAGCGTTTGCGTTTCCGTCAGGTCACAAAAGCCGCCGAAGGAGCAACCGCCCCGGAAACTCTCAGGCCACTGGACCGCATAAGTCTAACAAGCACTCTGGAAAGAGAGCGGATGGTTAAAACGACCGACGTTCCACCGAAGGGGAAAGTCTTCATAAATTTGGAGGCCTAAGCTCTCAGGTTCCGTGACAGAGGGGGCAGTTTTGCAGGACTTTGCTGTGGGCTGTCGTCTTTTGGAAACGGATAATTGATGAGTGAGAACACTGAAAATTTGAAACAATTGCCGCTCGGCGACTGGCATCGCAGCCTTGGCGCGCGCATGGTGCCGTTCGCCGGTTATGAAATGCCGGTCCAATATGAAGGCGTGATGGCCGAACATATTTGGACGCGGACCGAAGCGGGTCTTTTTGATGTCAGCCATATGGGGCAGCTTAACCTCAACGGCGATGCTGCTGCTGAAGCGCTGGAAACAATCACACCGGGCAATCTCTCCGCTCTGCGCGCTGGTAAAATCCGATATACGTTATTGCTCGCTCAGGATGGCGGAATATTGGATGACCTGATGGTCACCAATACCGGACGGAATCTCTATCTTGTGGTCAACGGCGCAACCAAGCATGACGATATTGCGTATATGCAGGCGCAGTTGCCGGAACAATTTATCCTTGAACATCTTGAAGATGCCGCGCTATTGGCTTTGCAAGGGCCAAAGGCGGGAGAGGCACTTGCAAAACTCAATATTCAGCCATTTGAAGCTGGCTGGCCTGTTCCAACCGATTTGCACTTTATGGAAGCTGGACCGTTTCTATGGAATGGCATTCCGCTTGGCATCAGTCGTTCGGGCTATACCGGAGAAGATGGGTTTGAGATAAGTGTTCCTGCTGAGCATGCAGAAAAGCTGGCCAGCGCGCTCATCGAGATGGAAGAAGTTCGTCCGATAGGCCTGGGTGCGCGTGACAGTTTACGTTTGGAAGCTGGCTTGCCGCTCTATGGCCACGATATGGATGCCGGGGTTTTACCCGTTGAAGCAAATCTGAATTTTGCATTGTCCAAAGTACGCAGGGAAGAAGGTAAATTTGCTGGAGCCGATCGGGTACTGGCACAATATCCTGATAAAGCTGAAACAAAGCGGGTCGGTTTGTTTGTTGATGGCCGTCAGCCTGTGCGCGAGGGGGCAACTGTTGTTGACGATAAGGGCAACGCAATCGGAAAAGTTACCAGTGGTGGTTTCTCTCCGACGCTCCAACGACCCTTAGCAATGGCTTATGTTCCGATGGAATTGTCCAAAACCGGTACGGCCATCACCGTGCAGCAACGCAAAAAACAAATCGCATGTACCGTCGCGGATATGCCCTTTGTACCGCATAACTATCACCGCAAACCGAAAATATAGACGACTGAAGGGGACGACGAATGAGCCGATATTTTACCGAAGAACATGAATGGGTCGATGTTGAAGGCGACACTGCAACCATTGGTATTACTGAATATGCGCAGGAGCAATTGGGCGATATCGTGTTTGTTGAAACACCTGAAGTAGGTGCGTCTCTAGAACAGGGCGACGATGCCGCCGTGGTGGAATCGGTTAAGGCTGCCTCAGATGTCTATGCCGCTGTTTCTGGCGAAGTCATTGAGGTGAATGAGACGCTGGAAGAAGAGCCCGCTCTCGTAAATTCGTCAGCGGAAGAAGACGGCTGGTTCTATCGTGCAACGCTGTCAGATAAAGACGAGCTGTCCGATCTGATGGATGAGAAAGCCTATAAGGCTTTCGTTGAAAATCTTTAAGTAACTAGGAAATAGCAATGCGTTATCTGCCCCAAACACCCGAAGACCGTCAGGCCATGCTAGCCGCCATTGGCGCTCGCTCGGTCGATGAGTTGTTTGTTGATGTGCCGACCGAGGTGCAATTGGATGGTCCTATTCGTGACCTACCGATGCATGCTGGTGAAATGGCTGTTGAAGCGCATATGAAGGGATTGGCTAAGCGGAATCATGCTGCCGGCGATATGCCTTTTTTCCTGGGAGCAGGGGCTTATCGCCATCATGTACCTGCCTCCGTTGATCATATCATTCAACGCGGAGAGTTTCTGACTGCCTACACACCCTATCAGCCGGAAATTGCGCAAGGCACGTTGCAAACTTTGTTTGAATTCCAAACACAAGTCGCGCGTCTCTTTGGTGTCGATGTTGCCAATGCGTCTATGTACGACGGCTCGACCGCCTGTTGGGAAGCGATCGTTATGGCGCGGCGTATTACCAAACGTGGGAAGGCGGTGTTATCCTCTGGGCTGCACCCGCACTATGTTTCGGTTTGCGATACCATGGCTCGGTTCACAAAGGATCAGTTAGTTTACGAAGCGCCAGCTTTGGATGCCGTCTGCGATGACGAAGCATTACTGGATCAAATTGATGACGATACCAGCTGTGTGGTTGTTCAATATCCCGACATTCTCGGGCGAATCTCCGACATGTCGGCGCTCGCCGAAAAAGCACATGCGCATAAAGCTCTTCTCATTGCGGTCGTCACGGAGCCGGTGGCCTTGGGAGCAATCAAATCTCCCGGTGAGATGGATGCGGATATCGTCGTAGGCGAAGGACAGTCATTGGGCGTGGGTTTACAATTTGGCGGTCCTTATGTTGGCCTGTTCGGTTGTAAGCAAAAATATGTCCGACAAATGCCTGGTCGGCTATGTGGCGAGACCGTTGATGCAGAAGGTAAGCGAGGTTTTGTTCTGACGCTTTCCACCCGCGAACAGCATATCCGCCGGGAAAAAGCGACATCGAACATCTGTACCAATAGCGGTTTATGCGCTTTGGCGTTCACTGCGCACATGACCCTGTTGGGTGAAAAAGGACTTCGTGAATTGGCATTGCTTAATCACAAAAAAGCCGTGCAGGTGGCGGACCGGCTCAATGCCATCGAAGGTGTTTCCTTGTTAAACGATAGCTTCTTCAACGAGTTCACGTTGGTGCTTGATCAAGATGCACGGCCAATTGTCCGCCGGTTGGCCGATCAACGGATATTGGCTGGTGTGTCATTGGGCCGCCTATATCCGGATGAAGAGAAGCTCGCTCACGGGTTATTGGTTGCGGTGACGGAAACATCAACGGATGATGAAGTAGAGCAATTGGCGACCGCGCTGGAAAGCGAATTGTCATGAATATGTTGACCAAAGGACGTCCCACCAAACAGGAAGAGAATTTGATCATGCCTGAGCAGACTGGAACCGAAACCCATACTGGCAATCGCGCACTAATGGTTGATGAGCCGCTGATTTTTGAGCGAGGGTCTCCCGACCGTTGCGGCGTCGACCTGCCGGAAGCACCAGATGTAGAAACGCGATTGGGTGGGCTTGAACGGAGCTCTGCAATAGGCGTTCCTGGACTTTCGGAAGCAGAAACTGTGCGTCACTATACCCGTCTTAGCCGTCAGAATTATGCGATTGATGTGGGATTGTTTCCGTTGGGCAGTTGCACGATGAAGCATAACCCGCGGTTGAATGAAAAAATGGCGCGACTGAAAGGCTTTGCCGACATTCACCCGTTGCAACCGATGGAGTCGGTGCAAGGTGCGCTACAGACCATCTATGAATTGGCTGATTGGCTCAAGAAACTTACTGGAATGCCAGCCGTGGCAATGTCCCCCAAAGCAGGAGCACATGGTGAGCTATGCGGCATATTGGCAATCCGTTCTGCATTGGAAGCGCGCGGTGATGCACGAGAAGTAATTCTCGTACCCGAAAGCGCGCATGGTACGAATCCGGCAACCGCTGCTTTTGCCGGCTATAAAGTGGAAGATATTCCTGCCAATGATGCTGGCCGCGTAGATTTGGAAGCGCTGAAGGCTCGCCTTGGGCCGGATGTTGCTGGTGTCATGATCACCAACCCCAACACATGCGGGTTGTTTGAACCGGATATGAAAGCAATTTCTGATGCGGTGCATGAAGCAGGCGGATTGGTTTATTGCGATGGTGCGAACTTTAACGCCATTGTCGGCCGCGTGCGTCCGGGAGATCTGGGTGTAGATGCAATGCATATTAACTTGCACAAAACATTCTCCACGCCGCATGGCGGCGGTGGCCCCGGTTCTGGTCCCGTTGTATTCTCAGAAGCATTGGCACCCTATGCACCACTTCCTTTTGTCGAGATCAACGATGAAGGGCATTACTATATCGTCGAAGAAGAAACCGCAGAGGATCATCATGAAAGTAGTTTTGGCCGGATGGTCGCATTTCATGGACAGATGGGCATGTTCACCCGGGCGTTGACCTATATGTTGAGCCACGGCGCGGATGGATTGAAGCAGGTATCAGAGGATGCTGTGCTCAACGCCAATTACATATTACGCCAATTGGAAGATGTGCTCGATGCGCCGTTTGCTCACAGCGGACCGTGTATGCACGAAGCATTATTCTCCGATAAAGGCTTCTCCAACGAATTGAGCACTCTGGATTTGGCCAAAGGCATGATTGACGAAGGCTATCACCCGATGACCATGTATTTCCCCTTGGTTGTGCATGGCGCGATGCTGGTGGAACCGACGGAGACTGAAAGCAAAGCGGCCATTGATGAATTTATTGGCGCTTTCCGATCAGTTGCCAAGCGTGCCAAGGCTGGGGATGAAGCCCTGAAAACAGCGCCTCACCATGCACCGCGCCGCCGCCTTGACGAAACGCAGGCCGCGCGCAAACCAATTCTGGTGTGGAAAGAACCAGAGGAATTTGCTGAAGCCGCGGAATAGTAGTCGGAACGATGATCCGATTTCTAACCAATTTATTTGCGCTGTGGACAATATTGGGGACAGCCTGGGCATGGTTTATACCTGAGCATTTCCTATGGGTGGTTGATGGCCGGTTTCAGCCCTTTGGCCAATCACTGGTTAGCGTCATGTTGGGCTTGATCATGCTGGGCATGGGGCTGACCTTGTCGTTCGATGACTTCAAACGGATCACAAAAATCCCCAAATGTGTGGCGTCGGGTGTAGCACTGCAATTTACCATCATGCCGTTGGCAGGGATTTCTTTGGCGATGGTCTTTGGTTTGGAAGCAGGATTGGCTGTGGGCTTGATCCTTGTCTCCTGTTGTCCGGGCGGCACGGCATCCAATGTGGTTGCCTATTTGGCCCGCGCCAATTTGGCGCTTTCCGTTACTATGACTATGGCTTCAACTCTAATAGCGGTGGTCGCAACGCCAATTCTAACCGGATGGTTGGCAGGGAAATATGTTGAGATTGATCAATGGAATCTATTTATCAATATGGTGTCTATCGTTTTGCTACCGGTGATAGCGGGCGTGTTACTCAACCGATATCTGCCTAGCTTGACGAGTAAGATTTCAATCGTCTCTCCGCTCGCTTCTGTCATCGTTGTTGTACTGATCGTCGGCGGAATTATCGCCAATAGCAAAGCGTTGATCGAAGAGCATTTTGGCGTGCTCATGCTGGCAGTGCTTTTGTTGCATGTCTTTGGGTTTGGACTGGGTTACTTGATCACCAAGGTATTAGGGTTCGGTGTTGAAGAACGGCGCACGATCAGCATCGAAGTGGGTATGCAAAATAGTGGATTGGGTTCCAGCCTGGCTTCCACGCCCACATTTGCGGCACAATTTATCAACCCTATGCAGGCGGCTCTTGCTCCCGTACCAAGCGCGATATCGGCGGTTTATCATGTTGTCATCGGAAGTTTCTTGGCAGCGATCTGGCGACGACAATCGGTTAAGGAGGATCAGGTCAATGGCTGATTCTAAACCCTGGTTTACTGATAAACCCACCTCCAGTGATCAAAAATATGCTCCCGCGACAATGCGTAACCGGGATGCGATTGTTGCAGGACTAAGAGAAGTGCTTCCTCAGACAGGAACCATTCTAGAAATGGCCAGCGGAACCGGTGAGCATGCTGTTTATTTCGGTCAGAAATTCCCCAATCTGACGTTTCAGCCCAGCGATCCTGATCCGGAATGCTGTCGCTCCATCGCTGCATGGACTGCCCGAGAGGCAGTTGAAAATGTCCGACCTCCTTTACAATTGGATGCGCTGATCAAGGAATGGGACATCGAATCCCCAACTGCAATCATCTGTATAAACATGCTCCATATTGCTCCGTGGGAAGCCTCTATCGGTCTGTTCAATCATGCCGCTCAACTTCTTGCTCCAGGCGCCTCTCTTTTTCTCTATGGTCCCTATTTCCGTGATGGTGTCGAACCGGCGCAAGGAAATCTAGATTTTGAGCGCAGTCTCAAAAGCCGAAACCTACAATGGGGTATTAGAGATGTTTCTGATGTGGATAAGCTCGCCAATCAAAATGGGTTTGTCCAGGAGCGGTTGATCGAAATGCCGGCGAACAATATTTCTCTTATCTATCGAAAGGCATAATATTCTTACACTTGCCATGCCCTGACTGCCCGCTTAACAAAGCGGAAAAGAAAAAGGAGTGGGCAAATGAGCGAGAGAATCTGCATTGGGTCATGCGTATCATATTGGGCGGAGAAGACGCCTGACAATATTGCGACCGATGATCCCACCGGAACTCAAACATATGCTGAACTGGACGCGCGAGCGACTAAAATAGCGCAAGCGCTGATCGGTGCGGGTCTTGATAAAGGCGATCGTGTTGCTTGGTTGGGAAAGAACAGCTCAGCTTTTTTCACAATGTTTGTTGCTTGTAGCCGGGCGGGTATGGTGATTGCACCCATCGGGTGGCGACTAGCCGCTCCAGAAGTCGCCTATGTTCTTTCCGACACGCGGGCACCATTACTGATATGCGATCCTGAGTTTCAGGAAACTGGACAGAAAGCTGGGGAAGACGTTGCGACGCTGAAAACCATCCTTGCCAATGGTCAGACGGATGATACCCAAAGTCTCGATCAATGGCTGGATAATATCACACCGGGCACGTTGCCCGATACCGATGTCCAGGACGGTGTATTGCAACTCTATACATCCGGCACCACCGGCAATCCAAAAGGTGCCGTGCTGTCCAATCATAACCTGCATGCGGTTCGACCGCTGATGGATAATGATCAGTTTGAATGGGTTCGGCTTGACCCGAGTGAGCGTATGCTCGCTGTCATGCCGATTGCGCATATTGCCGGGTCGGGCATAGGAATCATTGCTTTCTATCAAGGCGGTCATCTCATGGTGCTCCCGGAATTTACGCCTGATGGCGTGCTGGATTGCATTGATCAGGGGTTGGTTGGTTTCTTCCTGGTTCCGACGGCTTTGCAAATGCTGGTCATGCATCCACGAGCACAAAGCACCGACTTTTCTCGGGTGCGCGGCGTATCATATGGAGCCGCCCCAATTCCGCTGGAATTGCTGCGTGAGTGCATAAAAACTATGCCCAACGCGATGTTCTGCCAACAATATGGTATGACGGAAACAACTGGAACGGTTTGTATATTGCCGCCGGAAGACCATGATCCGGAAGGCAATGAGCGCATGCGTGGTATCGGAATACCATTGCCGGGTGTTGAAATGAAAATCGTTGACGAAAACCACAATGAAGTTGCGCCGAATACCATCGGTGAAATTGCGACGCGTAGTGATCTCAACATGCTGCATTATTTTAACAATGAAGCAAAAACCAAAGAAACAGTTGATGCCGAGGGTTGGCTCTATACGGGTGATGCTGCGATCATGGATGAAGACGGATATTTCTATATCAAGGATCGTGTCAAAGACATGATCATTTCCGGCGGCGAAAATGTCTATCCGGCGGAAGTTGAAAACGCGATCTTTGGGCACCCTCAGGTCAACGAAGTGGCAGTCATCGGCATCCCGCATGAAAAATGGGGAGAGGCGGTTAAGGCCGTTGTCTCACCGAAACCGGGAGTGGATGAGGTGGATACCGAAAGCGTAATCAGTTGGGCCCGCGAACGCATCGCCGGTTTCAAAGCGCCCAAGTCGGTTGATGTAATCGCCGAATTGCCCCGAAATGCGAGTGGCAAAATTCTAAGACGCGAGTTACGCGATCCTTACTGGGAAGGGAAAGATCGCGGGGTAAACTAGTCAGTCGAACGCTGCGGCTACCTATATCCTATCTTTGTCCGGGCCTATAGTCGGCCGTCGCTTCTGCAAGTAGGGCTTTCAAATTCATTGCTGGCGTCTTAAATTTCTCGTCCGCAAACAGTTGTGTTTGATCGGCATAATGCGGTGACTTTTCATTCTGGGTTGCGGAACCGAATTGATGGATGGTCTGAATGTTTGGCACACCGTTTTCATCCCAATCGACGTACAGAATATAGCTGTCTCCGGCGATACCGGCGAGCGATCCGTCTTTTGGATTTTCAATTGAATAGATGGCACGCAAGATGTCGGGCCCACCAGCTAGTGGGAGATCAACATCTCCGCGTTTCAGGCGGTTAACTTCGCCCCACTTGGGATCGATGCGACCGAAGCCGTCTTTGTATTCGCCTATCGCCTGATGCAGCGCTTTTGCAGGATCGGGTTGTTCGGCGCCTTCACCATTAATCTGTATTCCCTTGGCAATTTGGCCGGTACGAATGGCGAGGCCGGCGGCACGCACATCTTTTGTTGTGCTGCCATCCCAGCCCGCAAACAGGCGAAGTGCTTCAGCGAATTCCGCTTTGTTTTTCACTTCGGGATTTTCTGACAACTCACGAAGGAATACCCTCAGCCGTGAATTTTCGGCGTAGACATTGTCCATCTTGTAGCGGAGAAATTCTTCGCTGCTAATCTGTGTATCCCCACCATATAGCGCTTGTGCTCTGAGTCCGCGATTGGTGGTGGTATCAGCAATACCATGATGTTTCGGAAAATTCGCGCGTTTGGGTTTGTCCGGATCACCGGTTGATTCAAATGGAGTGTGGTTTGAGTTAACGACATAGCCTGTTGATGGGTTCTCAACTATCGGCGCCGCTGTGCCAAAGGGACGAATACCTTTCCAAACAAGATCGCTAACGTCACCGCGCGCGGCTTTACTCCAGTCCTGAGCGGGTGATCGGTCAGGAACCTGTGCATTATAGTAATAACCGATATTCCCTTCCTTATCGGCATAGACAAAATTGAAGCTCGGAATACCTTGGATCCGCATCGCGGCTAACCATTCTTCTTTGTTTGTGGCCTTGTTCATTTGAAACCATTGTTCGACAGCTTGAATATTTCGGTCACCAGCAAAAGAGGCCGCGAAAAAGCCGTTGGGGGTATCGAAAACGGGGCCATGAACTGAGCGGCGGATTGTTTGATTTGATGGAAAACTAAACGGCCCCCAGAGTTTCACTCTGATAGTGACTTCTTCCATTTCAAAGTCGACCCATTTTCCATCCATCTTATATTGCGTTGGGTCTTCGTCGTCGTTGACCGTCAGTTTGAAGAAATCGATCAGATCTGGCTTGTTGACTGTAATTGCCCAACCTAGATTGGGTCCGGTACCATGGGATATCATGGGGGTTCCAGGGAACATCCCTCCAACCATGTCCCAACCCTCTTCGGATTTTAGACGTGCCTCATACCAAGCGGTAGGTCCCAAAAAGGGCTGATGTGAATTCACCATCAATCGAGTGTGGCCGTCCGAGGACCGGGACGGTGCAACGGCTATAGCATTGGATCCGGGGACAATGCGGTGATCAAGTTTTATATAGTTTTCACGTGCTTGATAGGCTATTTCGGCAAACGCGATATCTCCATCGAATAATTTTGTCAGCTGCTGATCGAAGCCATAATATAGGGGAGTGCGAGCGACGAAACTGGCGACGATATCTTGCGGTATCACGGGAGCGAAACCGGGCTCACAGTTATCTTCTTTCTCAGCGCAATATAGGTTTAGACCGGCAGTATAACCTTCCAATATTGCTCGTGTTTCGGGGGAAAGATCAGTTTCATATTTCTCCGCAGCGGCTTTCCGTGCTTGGACGGCAGCGACAAGATAATCGGTAATGGCTCCTTCTTCACCTACTTCCAATCCCCGCGTTCCGCGTGTGAAGCGACGCCCTTCTTGAATATTGATTATGTCATCTTCAGCTTGTGCATAGGCAAGTCCGAAGGCGACATCCGCATCACGTTTTCCATAGATATGCGGTACACCGTATTTGTCGCGTATTATGCGAACATCATAAGCTTTGGCGGTATCCAGCGCTGCCGTGCGATCAAAACTGTTCGGAGCAGGTGTCCTAAGCCAAAAGGCCACGCCAATGAACAATACGATCAGCGCAACACCACCATATTTGAAAATCCGCTTCACTATCAGTCTCTCCCGATGCTCAAGAGAGGCACAATAGTCCAAATTCAACAAATGGAAAGTGGTCTAGATGCTATATCTGTTACGATCTTTTCAACGAGAGAAAGACCGAAAAGCGCATTTAAAATCAGAACTTTGGGGTGGAGGAACCCACCCCAAAAAGCTTATAGGCCGTCAAGTCCCTTGCTGACCATGATATTGACCGCAACACGGCGATTCTGTGCTTTGCCCTCGGCGGTATCATTGCTTGCAAGCGGATCGGCCTTGGCCATCCCGGTCGGTGTTAACATGCGATAGGGCTTCCAACCGCAAGCCTGTTGAAGATAATTGACAACCCTGCCAGCACGTTTTTCGCTGAGTCTTTGGTTAAGCTCGTCGCTTCCAGTTGAGTCAGTGTAACCAACAACTAGGAGCAGGGAGTTTTTCATTCCCTCCGCGGCACTGGCCGTGGAGCATAGATCGGCTTGACCTTGAGAGGAGAGCGCATATTTACCAGTCTCGAAGTTCACATTTGTTGTGCCCTTAATATTATACTGATCGATATCGCCCATCCGACCACGAAGCGCCTCGGTAGCTGCTGTTTGTTCTGCAAAGCCTTGGGCAGTTCCGTTGCGGATCATAGTCGCGGTTTTGAGATCATTGTTCCGTAACTTGATTTGGCTCGCCACCAGTTCACCGCCAGATTGTAATGTTTTGACAGTGACCGGTAGGCCGTTGAGTAGCGAACTGGCTCCCAGTTTACTGCGACTGATACCCAGAAAGCCTTTGCTGGCCCTTATCCGTGTGTCGTCATTAATGGAAATAATTGTTCTTGCACCATCAGCAGTAGTGACCTGCATCCGGTCGCCGCTGCGCGCGGAAATTATGCCTTTAACTTCCGGCCCTTCCGTTGCTACCGCATCGAGTTCAACGGCTTGCTGCCCTGATACCACAATATCTGTTCTGTTAATTTCTGATCTATCTTGTGCGGACACAATGCTAGGCGCCAAAACCGCAAAGGTGGCGACCAATATTTTGATCTTGGAATTTTGGGAAATATCACTCATTATTTTGCTCCTTCAAACAATATGAGCCGGTCCGGCATGTTCATGGCTTTTCTTCCGATTAAGCCCATGATGGCCTACCGGATGTTAAATCCCCTGTTACCTCGATATACAAGATACGCGGCATAGGAAACCTCAGTGTTCAGCCAATCCTTTCTGTTACATGAACACGGTCATCAGCATCGTCGGTTTTGTAGGCAATCCGAGCGTATGATGCGGCGAACAGTGCTAACTAGATTTGATGAACTACAAAGAAAGTTAGTTGCAGAACTATAGAACACCACAAAGGTTTGATACAGGTCAATGTTAGTCCGTCGACAATCAACAAGGCAGAAAAGGAAATTCACACCGGATGTTGGACCCCACAAATGCTCGAGCGCGCACATATTGAGTTTATCCAGTCGCAACTATTACCTTGGCAGCGCATAGGAACTGGCCTCGCACGGCCAGATGCTGAGTATAAGCTGTTGAGCCGTGATCCTGCGGACGGGGCTTGTTCCGCGCTGATGCGCTATCCAGCAGGCTGGTCGCGAATGGGGCCGGAGCATATTGAAGCGGACGAGGAATTTTACGTTCTCGAGGGCTCGTTGGAGATGGACGGGCATATCTATCCAGCCGACAGCTATGCCTATTTACCTGCCGGTTGGATGCGCAATAAAATGCGGTCACCAAAAGGGTGTGTGCTTCTCGCCTTTTATAACAAAGAGCCGGTTTTAGTGCCCGAAGCCGGTGATGGGTTAGCGGAAAAAGCCAATAGCGCTATCCGCCATCTCGACGTTGCTGCCATGCCCTGGGACATGACGTTGAACGATCCAAAACTGAAGCATCTCGGTATTTCTCGTAAAGACCTGCGCACCGATCCGGAGACGGGAGAACGGACATTTTTATCCTTGGTTTTGCCGCAGGCATCGCCCGAGAGCAATGAAGGACCGCAGGAACTGCATCCTGTGGTGGAGGAAGCTTATGTGATATCCGGATCTACAACCGGACCACAAGGAACCATGCATCCCGGAGCTTATTTCTGGCGACCACCAGAAACGCCGCACGTCCCTTTGGCGCACGTTGGGGGAGTGTGTCATTGATCCGATTCGTCGGTGGGAAGCACGTCAATGTGTGGACCGAAGAGAAAGCGCGTTTTGACTTCGATGCACCTTACAATCCGATCTTGCCGGATGAGCTGCAGCATTATGCAAAAACCGAATGGTCACCACCACCAGTCTACTAGTGAGGCAATGGTTTAGTTTGCCGGGAAATATTGTCCCTCAAAAATAACGCCCTGTATCTGAACGTCGCGAAGTTTCGCGGCGCCAACCTCATAGGGATTAGTATCCAGCACGGTGAAATCCGCCTTTTTTCCTGTTGCAATAGAGCCAACCATGGCGTCCAACTCAATGACTTGGGCAGCTTCTATCGTTATTGCTCGTAGTGCCTTGTCGAGTGATAACTTTTCATTGGGAGCCTTTACATTGCCATCGAGGGTCACTCGATTGCTGGCTACCCAAGCAAGGTAAAGCGGATCAATCGGTGCCATGTTGAAGTCACTATGTAGGCCAAGCGGGACATTTTTGCGTTCCAACGAGCCAAGCCGGTTCATCTGCGATGCTCGGTCGGGGCCTAGGCCAGTCTCAGCATATTTGTCGCCGAGAATACGAATATAGTTGGGCTGTGCCGACACCATGATTCCCATATCGGCAATGCGTCGGTTTTGCGCCTCAGTGGAATAGCCGAGATGCTCCATGATTAGCTTTTGCCCGTTTCGTGGTGCCAGTTTTTCCGAGATACCGAGCACCACATCCAAGCCCTTATCGCCGTTCACATGCGTATGGATATTCCACCCCGCGTCCCAGAATTTCCGAGTTAATTTCTCGACTTCCTCCGGTTCTGTAATCCACTTTCCTTCATGACCATCTGAATATCCCGGTGGATTCATCTGCATATATTGAGCAAAAAATGCGCCATCGGCGAGCAGCTTTACGCGGTTGGAAAAAAAGAATTTACTGCTTTGATGTTTAGATTGGATATCGGTGAGCCAGGCATTGGGATCTTCGCCGACTACAGGCGCGATGGGAATGGCCAATATCCGTGACGGTGTAGTCGGTTGATCATAGAGACTTTTGAAAAGCGCAGACTCCATTTCTGGTCCACCAAAGCCTCCGAAGGCTAGATCAGCGCTGGTGGTGACACCATTTTCCAGCATCATTTGCCGCATATCGACTAAGCCCTGCTGCATTTTCTTTGGAGAGAAGAGATAGGGGCGGAGTTTTTCTATCCCGCCAAACAATGCGGTTTCGTGGATGATACCAGTGGCAAAATCAGCATGTCCCGGAGTGATTTGCGGTTTGTCGAAATAGGCATTGAAAGTGGTTTGATCACCAATTTCCAACAATTCCAACGCTTTGGTATTGGCTATAATTTCATGAAAACTGCGTTGCCAGATGACCACTGGACGGTTTGGCGCAATCCGATCCAGCTCTGATTTATTCATCGCGCCGTGGAACAATTGATGATGGCCCCAAGTGATGAACAGCTTCTCATCACTTTTGGCCAACTCCTCTTTCAGGCGCTTTTCATAGTCCGCCTTGCCTCGAGCGGCACGATAGCTTTTGCCGGGCAGTTCCCAAGCTTCGGGACTGATAAACGGAAGAGGGAGCATCATGATTGTTTGCATCGGGTGGATATGTGGCTCGATAAATCCCGGCATCAGAATGTTGGATGCAAAGCTTCGGTCTATCTTGACGTTGCGATTCCGCGTCCAGGCCTCCAGGTCTTCCACAGACTGACCGAGGCCCAGGATGATGCCGTCTGCGGTGGCGACATATTTCGCCTCGGGGAAGCCCGGCTCCATGGTGATGATTTTTGCGGCCTCGTAAACCGTTATATCGGGATAGGGGAGTGAAGCAGGTGTTTCTTCGGCCTGCGCAGAAGATGCAACAACAATAGCCAGTAGGATCAACAGATTTCGAACTAAATTAGGCATGATTTTCCCCTCACAGCATAGGCTATGCATTTTGCTCTGCTCTCGCAACCAGCTGTTTGCTGGCCTTCACATGCTCACGCCAGGCTATGAACAGGCCGGAGCCGATGATGATTGGCGCGCCAATCCAGATGGATAGTCCCGGAAACTGATTGAAGACAAAAATTCCGAAAATAGTTGCCCATAGCAACGCAGTATAGTCCATTGGAACAATGGTCGAGACGGGTGCGAAGCGAAGGCTTTGGGTGATGGTAAGTTGCCCCAGGGCACCAAAAACTCCGATTCCGAAAAGGTAACCCCAGGTTTTTGCATCATGTCCGCCGCCATAGATATAGGCGCAAACAGCCAGAGCCGGTAGCGTATAAACTGAGAACCAGAATATGGTCACGATGCTGGTTTCCGTTCGGCCCAATATTCGTATCACCAGAGTGACTGCAGCTGTCACCAAAGCACCGATCAGTGCCACTGTAGCACCAAAGGCAGGGATTAGCGTGCCACCCGGCTGGATAACCACTAGCACGCCGATAAATCCAATGAGGATGGCTGACCAACGCTGGATACCCACTTTTTCACGCAGGATGAGAGCGGCGAACAAAGTGGCAAAAATCGGTACAGTGAAACTGATCGTTGTTGCGTCGGCTAGTGGAAGCAGCGTCATGGCCCAAAAATTAAGACCCATGGCAAATATTCCCAGTGTCGAGCGCAATATATGCAGTCCGTGCTTGTCAGATCGTATGGCCGGCCAACCAGACTCGCTTCGCCAGATCAACAAACAGATGAGAGGCATCGCGGTTAGCTGCCGATAAAATAAACTTTCTGTGACATGCACACCCTGTTCGCCCGCCAATTTCACAAACGCAAACATGATGCCAAGCGACAGCATGGCTGCTAGCCGGGTCAAAATTCCGGCAATAGGCCGGTTCTGTCCGGCAACGGCATCGTTACTCATGTAACATTGCCAATAAAGATAGGGCCACAGTGGTTGTGCATTGGCGCGGTAAATAGCATATAGCCCGCAAAAGCAATCAGGAGTCTTTCAATGCGCACGGTAACTCATGTTTTGGCTGAAGGTGGAACCGCTGCTGGCGGTCGCCAAAGCGATATTTTTGATCCCAACAATGGTGGTATTCAGGGCAAGGTAGATTTAGGCGATGCCGCGACACTGCAGACCGCTGTAGACGCAGCTTTAGCAGCGCAACCAGCTTGGGCCGCAACAAACCCCCAAAAGCGCGCACGTGTTTTCTTCAAGTTCAAAGAATTGGTGGAAGCCAATATGGATGAGCTGGCGCTTATGCTGTCCACTGAACACGGCAAAGTAATTGCCGATTCCAAGGGCGATGTGCAGCGCGGATTAGAAGTTATCGAATTTTGCTGCGGTATCCCGCATGTTTTGAAAGGTGAGTACACACAGGGTGCTGGACCAGGAATTGATGTTTATTCTATGCGTCAACCCATTGGGATTGGAGCCGGAATAACACCTTTTAACTTCCCGGCGATGATCCCGATGTGGATGTTTGGACCAGCCATTGCGACCGGCAATGCGTTTATCCTGAAACCTTCTGAACGAGATCCTTCTGTTCCGGTTCGGCTGGTTGAATTGATGCTGGAAGCAGGATTACCGGAAGGCATTTTGCAATGTTTGCACGGTGATAAGGAAATGGTGGATGCTATTCTCGATCATCCTGCAATCGGTGGTGTGAGCTTTGTGGGATCGTCCGATATCGCACACTATGTTTATCAGCGCGGCGTTGCGGCCGGCAAGCGCGTACAAGCCATGGGCGGTGCTAAGAATCATGGCATTGTGTTGCCTGATGCTGATCTTGATCAGGTTGTTAATGACCTTTCAGGCGCGGCTTTCGGTTCTGCTGGCGAGCGCTGTATGGCGCTCCCGGTTGTTGTGCCCGTTGGCGAGGACACGGCTGATAAGTTGCGTGAAAAAATGATCCCAGCGATGGAAGCACTGCGGGTTGGAATTTCTACCGATGAAGAAGCACATTATGGTCCAGTCGTGAATCCAGCGCATAAAGAGCGGGTTGAAGGATGGATCCAGAAAGGCGTCGACGAAGGTGCTGAACTGGTCGTCGATGGCCGTGGTTTTTCACTACAGGGACATGAAGACGGATGTTTCATCGGTCCCAGCCTGTTCGACAATGTCACAACCGATATGGAAAGCTACAAGGAAGAGATTTTTGGGCCGGTTTTACAAATCGTTCGGGCAAAAACCTTTGACGAAGCGGTCGCGCTTCCCAGTCAGCATCAATATGGCAACGGCGTCGCGATATTCACGCGCAACGGTCATGCAGCCCGCGAATTTGCCAACCGTGTGAATGTCGGCATGGTTGGGATCAACGTACCGATCCCAGTACCAGTGGCCTATCATACATTCGGCGGTTGGAAACGTTCGGCCTTTGGCGACACCAACCAGCACGGCATGGAAGGCGTGAAATTCTGGACCAAAGTGAAAACGGTTACCGCACGCTGGCCCGATGGTACTGCTGATGGCGGCAACAAGGATGCATTTGTCATCCCGACCATGGGGTAGTCTCAAACTAGGACAGATAAGTTAAGAGCATAGCAAATCCGCGTGGTGCGGTAGACAAAGCGCCATGGTTGCGTTTTCATCTCGCGGTTTGCTGTTACTCTTACTACTGGTTGGTTTTCTATATACCGCACCGCGCTTTGCTGTGCCTGCAGAAGAACCAGTTGTGGAAAAAGCCGTCGCTGCGGTTTCGGATAAGAAAATCGCTTTCAGCTTTGATGACACGCCGCGAGGAAAGGGAGCATTTCTCGATAAAGAAGAACGCCCGCGATTGTTGATCGAGGCATTGGAAACTGCCGATATTACGCAAGCCGCTTTCTTCATCAATCCCGGACGAATCACACCGAGCGACAATGATGCTGAAATAGTCGCTGCCTATGCCGCCGCCGGGCACGTGCTGGCCAATCATACTGCACATCACAGCAAGCTGGCATCCACTTCGGTGGAGAAATTTTTGGCTGATGTAGACGAGGCAGCAAAGTGGTTGGAGGGTAAGCCCAATACCCGGCCCTGGTTCCGTTTTCCGCATCTTGATGAAGGCAGCAAAAATAAAGCTAAACGTGATGCCGTCCGGAAAGCTTTGAAAAAACGTGGCCTGATGAACGGTTATGTAACCGTTGATGCCTCGGACTGGTACATGGAAGAACAGGCGTTGAATGCCTCCAAGGCAGGGAAGACCATGGACTGGAATGCTCTGCGTGATTTGTTTGTGGAGTCATATTTGGAATCTGCCAATTTCTCTGACGATTTGGCCCGACGCACATTGGATCGCGCGCCGGTACAGATGATCTTGCTGCATGACACCGATCTCGCAGCGATGTTTGTCGATGATCTAGCCGCTGCGCTCAAAAATGATGGTTGGCAAATTGTCACCGCTGACGAAGCTTATCGCGATCCCATTGCCTTCATGGAGCCTGATGTCGAATTTGCCGATGGCACACGCATTCAAATGCTAGCCGCCGAAAAGAAAATTGGTAATCGCTGGTATATGCGCAATGATCAGAAAGTAGCAAAAAAGCTATTTGCCGAGAGGGTGCTGCGGGACTAGATACGTCCGCATGAAAACAAAGATTCTTTTATCTGCATTGGGAGCCGCTTTCACTCTGATGGCTGCACCCATAGTACAAGCGCAAACGCCGGAAGAGACCGCGCTTGAGGTTTTGTCAGAGCATCCCATAATCGATGGGCATAACGATGTGCCGGCGCAGATACGTGGGCGGTTTGATAGCGATTTCTCCCAATTCGATTTTCGCGATACGCTGGAGACCCTTGGCGGCGCTGAAAAGCCCATGCACACCGATATTATGCGTCTTCGTAAAGGCGGTATTGGCGGGCAGTTCTGGTCCGTTTGGATCGATCCTGAGTTACCACCCGCAGAAGCCGTAGAAAGGGTCATACAACAGATTGATATCGTGCATCAGATGGTAGCGCGATACGATGATCTGGAACTTGCATTAAGCGCTGATGATATTGAGCAAGCGCAAAAAGAGGGACGGATAGCGTCTCTTATCGGCATGGAGGGCGGCCATAGCATCGGCAATTCGTTGGGAGTTTTGCGCCAGACTTATGCGCTGGGCGCACGCTACATGACGCTCACACATTGGAAAACGCTGGATTGGGCTGACGCGGCGACAGACGCGCCAAAAAGCGATGGTTTATCCGAATTTGGTGAAGAGGTCGTCCGGGAAATGAACCGGCTTGGGATGCTGGTGGATATTAGCCACGTATCACCTGCCACGATGAACGATGCTCTGGATGTCACCAGCGCTCCGGTTATTTTCAGTCATAGTTCCGCGATGGGTATCACCGATCATCCGCGCAACGCACCTGATGATGTATTGCGCCGCCTGCCAAAAAATGGCGGCGTTATTATGGTCACATTTGTACCGTCCTATATCACGGCTCAACGACGATTTTGGGAAGCGGCGGAGCGCGCAGAAACGGCCCGCGCAGAATCGCTCTATCCTGGTGAAAAAGATCGGCGTGACGCGCATATCAAAAATTGGCGTGCGTCTAATCCTGTGCCATCGGTCGATGCATCGGATGTCGCCGATCATATCGATCACGTTCGCAAGCTGGCGGGAATTGATCATATCGGGATTGGTGGCGATTATGATGGTATCCGGTTTCTGCCCGACAATTTGCAAGATGTGAGCACCTATCCGGTACTGTTCGCAGAACTTGTTCGGCGGGGATATAGTAAGGAGGATCTCGCCAAGATTTCGCGCGGCAATATTTTGCGTGTCATGCGTGTTGCCGAGACAGTAGCCAAAAATTCAGAAACGATACCAAGTCAATGACAAACCAATTTGCGCTTACCGAAGATCAACTTGCCATTCAGGATATGGCTGCAAAATTCACTGCGGATGCCATCACTCCCAATGCCGGGGAATGGGATGAGAAGCATATCTTTCCGCGAGATACGATAAAGCAGGCGGCGGAGCTTGGCTTTGGCGGAATATATGTGTCAGAGGAATCTGGCGGAATTGGCCTAGGCCGGTTGGAAGCGGCGATCATCATGGAAGCCATGGCTTATGGTTGTCCGTCAACCAGCGCCTTTATCTCCATTCATAACATGGCCAGTTGGATGATCGACACGTTCGGTTCCCAAACTGTAAAAGACAAATATCTGCCCGATCTGGTGCCGATGGAAAAGATATCCAGCTATTGTTTAACCGAAGCAGGAGCTGGCTCTGATGCCGCCTCCCTAAAAACGAAAGCCGTCCTGGATGGCGATCACTATGTGGTTACCGGATCAAAACAATTTATTTCCGGCGGCGGTGCAAATGAGTTGATGGTCACTATGACCAGAACCAGCGATGATGGTGCCAAGGGCGTGACTTGTCTGGTCATTGAAAAAGATATGGAAGGCGTCTCTTTCGGCGCCAATGAGAAAAAACTGGGTTGGCATTCTCAACCAACTGCACAAGTTAATTTTGATGGCGTTCGGGTACCGGTTGAAAACCGTGTCGGCGATGAAGGGGAAGGGTTCCGTATTGCAATGGCGGGACTCGACGGCGGACGGCTGAACATCGGTGCCTGTTCGCTGGGCGGCGCACAGCGTTGTCTTGACGAGGCTGTCAATTACACCAAAGAACGCAAGCAATTTGGCAAAGCCATAGCAGATTTTCAGAACACACAGTTCATGCTGGCGGATATGGCAACCGACTTAGAAGCTGCGCGGGCGCTGCTCTATATGGCAGCTGTGAAAGTGACCGAAGGCGCATCGGATAAGACCAAATTTGCAGCTATGGCCAAGCGTTTGGCGACAGACAATGGAAGCAAAATTGTTGATCAATCACTGCAATTGCATGGCGGTTACGGCTATTTGCAAGACTATCCAATTGAACGTTTCTGGCGGGATTTGCGCGTACATTCGATCCTAGAGGGGACGAATCAAGTGATGCGGATGATTGTTTCCCGTGAGATGCTGCGGCAGTAAAGGTACAACATGACACAAGATATTATCATCCGGAAATCGGGGCGTGTTGGTCACATCAGTTTGAACCGGCCCAAAGTTATTCACTCGCTTAATCTCGATATGTGTTTGGCAATGACCGACGCGCTGGTCGAGTGGCGCGACGATGACAGTGTCGAAGCAATAATTATCGATCATAGCGAGGGCAGGGGGTTTTGCGCTGGCGGCGATATTGCGATGCTGCGCGAATCTGGCCTAACCGACGGGAAAGAAGGACGAGAGTTTTTCTACAAAGAGTACCAGCTGAATCACCTGTTGTTTGAGTATCCCAAACCGATCGTGGCCTTCATGGATGGTATCACGATGGGCGGCGGTGTTGGGATATCTCAACCGGTGAGATTTCGTGTGGCTACAGAAAATACCCGTTTTGCGATGCCGGAAACGGGTATTGGACTGTTTCCAGATGTTGGCGGCGGGTGGTATTTATCGCGGCTAGCCGGCCGTCTTGGCCAGTTCCTTGCCCTGACTGGCGCACGATTGGATGGGTCTGAGTGCAAGGAGGTTGGTCTCGCTACGCACTATCTAGAAAGCGAAGCACTGGAAGAAGCGAAAGAACGGATTGCCGAAAACCCGGATAGGATCGAAGGAATTTTGGGGCAACTTGCCGCCACACGACCTGAAGCGCGGATTGCTGCTAATCTCGATAAAATCGACCGCTTCTTTGCGTCCGATGTTTTTGAGGAAATTTTGGAAAAGCTGGAAGCGGATGATGGCGATTGGGCTGCGAAAGAACGCGATACGCTGGGTACCAAAAGCCCGCAAACTTGCAAAGTAGCCTTGCGCCAGTTGAAAGAAGGTGCCGCGATGGAAACATTCGCTGATGAAATGCGCAACGAATATCGTATCGGATATCATGTGCTGGTGATGCACGATTTTCTGGAGGGTGTACGGGCTTTAATTGTCGATAAAGACAACGACCCCAAATGGGATCCACCAACACCCGAAGCCGTGACGGACGAATGGATTGATCAAATATTTGCGCCGCTATCGGCCGATGAAGAATGGAAACCGCTATGACTTACGAAACTATCCTGACTGAGCAAAAAGGTCAGGTCACAGTTGTCACGCTCAACCGACCAAAGTCTCTTAATGCTCTAAACAGCGAAGTTCTCGATGAACTTATTGCTGCATTCGCTGCTTATGAAGCCGATGAAACCCAGCTTTGTGCGGTACTTACGGGCTCTGGTGACAAAGCCTTCGCTGCGGGCGCGGACATTAAAGAAATGTACGATAAAGCCGCTGCTGACTTCTATCTGGAGGACTTCTTTTCCAAATGGACCAGCCAGATTGTGAAGACAACGCGCAAACCTTGGATTGCTGCGGTAAATGGCTTTGCGCTGGGCGGCGGATGTGAGCTTGCCATGATGGCGGATTTCATCATTGCCAGCGCAAACGCAAAATTCGGTCAACCGGAGATCAAACTGGGCGTTGCTCCCGGCATGGGTGGATCACAACGTCTGACCAGGGCTGTTGGCAAATCCAAATCGATGGATATGTGCCTGACAGGCCGGATGATGGATGCGGAAGAAGCTGAACGTTCAGGTCTAGTCGCCCGCGTGGTCCCGCATGAGGATTTGGTTGACGAAGCCGTTAAAGCTGCTGGCGTCATCGCCTCCATGCCGCCCATGGCTATTCAGGTGAACAAGGAGATGGTCAATGCCGCCTTTGAAACCAATCTGGATCAAGGTTTACTGCACGAACGTCGCTTGTTCCAGATACTGACGGCTACCGAAGACAAAAAAGAAGGCATGGCTGCGTTTATCGAGAAGCGCGAAGGCAATTGGAAAGGTCGTTAAAATGAAAATCGGATTTATTGGCCTCGGTAACATGGGCGGCGGGATGGCTGCCAATCTAGCGAAAGCTGGGCATGAAGTGCATGCTTTTGATTTGTCTGGCGAGGCTCTGGCTAAGGCTGGAGAGGCCGGATGTCATCCCACCAGTGAAGCGGCAGCGGCCGTGAACAATATGGAAGCTGTTGTGACAATGCTACCGGCTGGTCAGCATGTCCGCAAAGTCTATGAATATGAGGTGATCATCAATGGCGATCCTGGAACATTGGTGATCGACTGTTCGACCATCGATGTGGATAGTGCGAAAGATGTTGCGACCATGGCTGATGCAAAAGGCCTCGTTCCGGTTGATGCGCCGGTTTCAGGCGGTATTGCTGCTGCCAACGGCGGAACACTAACCTTCATGGTTGGTGGAAGTGACGATGGTTTTAAACGCGCAGAACCAATCCTCTCTGACATGGGTAAAGCCGTGATTCACGCGGGGGGCAACGGTGCAGGGCAGGCAGCTAAAATTTGCAATAATATGCTGCTGGGCGCATCCATGATCGCAACTTGTGAAACGTTCAATATGGCCGAGAAACTGGGTCTCGACCTACAGACATTTTATGACATTTCTTCAAAAGCGTCGGGTCAAAATTGGTCTATGACCAGCTATTGCCCTGTTCCCGGTGTCGGTCCGCAAAGCCCCGCTGATAACGACTATGAGGGTGGGTTCGCCGCTGCTTTGATGTTGAAAGATTTGAGATTGGCTATGGAAGCCGCGCAAAGTTCCGGAGCAGTTGTTCCGATGGGTACTGAAGCGGCAAGGCTTTATGAAAAATTTGCTGAAGACAATGCACGGGGCAGCAAAGACTTCTCTGGCATCATCAACGAGTTGGCAAAAGGTTAGATTTCAAAATGCCGCCATTGTGGGTTGTTGTCTGCGGTGTTTCAGCCGTTATTGCCGTGATATCGGAAGTGGCAAATAGACGCCGAATGAGACGCACCAATATTGACCGTGTTGGCTTTATGCCATGGCCAACAATTACCGCTATGTCATTGCTGACATTCGGAATTTCGATGGCCTTCGGGATGGGTTTTATCTCGACGAGCTAAGGTAAGCTTAGAGACAAGCTTCCAATAGTGGTTGTTCAAACCCATATTGGCGTGCTTTTTCCAAAGTATATGGACGCAGGCCAGATGATTGATACTCGCCGATGATTTTACCGTCAGCATCCTCGTCCAAATATTGATATTTGAACAGTTCTTGGGTCACAATGACATCGCCTTCCATACCGATTACTTCGGTGATGTTTGTGGTACGACGCGAACCATCACGCAGACGTTTCACCTGAACAATCAGATCAACAGACTCTGCAATTTGCCGTGAAATGGCTTCTTTCGGGATCTTAATGTCACCCATCAAAATCATATTTTCCATACGACCCAGGCACTCGCGAGGAGAGTTGGCGTGAAGCGTACACATGGAGCCATCATGACCCGTGTTCATGGCAGCGAGGAGATCGAAACATTCGGCACCACGAATCTCACCAAGGATGATCCGATCCGGACGCATACGCAGGGCGTTTTTCACCAGGTCACCAATGGTAATTGCGCCTTCGCCTTCCAGGTTAGGTGGGCGAGTTTCAAGCGGCAACCAATGGGGTTGTTGCAAGCGAAGCTCGGCAGCATCCTCAATCGTCAGCACGCGCTCGCCCGGGTCAATCATTTTCGACATGGCGTTAAGCATGGTCGTTTTACCAGAACCCGTACCACCGGAGATAACGACGTTAAATCGACAAGCGCCGGCGATTTTGAGTGCGGTGCACATATTGTCTGACATCGAACCAAAACCCTGCATCATATCTAGGGTAATTGGTGTGTCGGAGAATTTACGAATAGAGATTGCTGTGCCTTTAAGGCTTAGCGGCGGAACGATTACGTTCACACGAGACCCGTCGGCAAGCCGGGCATCGGCAAGCGGTGTCGTTTGGTCAACCCGGCGACCAACCATGTTCACAATGCGTTGCGCAATCTGAAAAAGATGCTCTTCATCGCGAAATTGTATCGGCGCGATTTCAAGCTTACCTTTGATCTCAATATATGTCTGTTCAGGACCGTTGACCATAATATCGGAGATATCTGGATTATTGAGCAATTCCTCAAGCGGGCCAAACCCGAGCAATTCGTCGACCAACACTTTTTCGAGCGCAAATTGTTCGCGCCGGTTGAGTGTTAGTTTGAGCTCGGTCAACACTTCCATGATGATTGGACGGAATTCTTCGGTTAGCTCTTCTTTGTTGAGAGTTGCAGCGGCTTCCGGATCGACACGTTCAAGTAGTCGAGGAAGCACTTGTTCTTTAATCTTATGGACGGAAGCGCCAAATCCTTCATCTTTGTCAGCTTCTTCTTCCATCGGCTTGGAACGTTCAGACAAGCGCGCCATAGCATCGCTCTCTGGTTTTTCCGCAGGTGGCTGATCTGATCCAGGGAGTGGAGCCGCATCAATGGGAGGAAACTGTTCCCCCCCTTCCGGGTCATTGGGTCGTTTATCTTCATGATCGGTTGCAGGTTTTGAACCTCCACCCGTCATTGGTTTTGCGACACCAAATGATGATGGTTTTCCACCACCAAGTCCGTTTTTCTTGCCAAATGCGCTCATGGTTCTCCGCCGGAAATAATTTGTTTCCAATTAATTAGAACACTCTTTCAACGAAAATGGTTAATGTTCGGCTAATATTTTCGACCACTATCTTAGGGTTGATTCAGAAAACTGATATTTTCGTGGTTGTTTCAAGCCATATAGAGTGCGATTAGCAGTTAAATCATATTGGACTATTTGCATTGAATTCCCTGAGAAACCAAAAGACCCCTGTGATGGGGAGCGGCATTAGCTTTGCGTTACTCGCATTTTGTGGGTTTCCCATTAGTGATGCGATTATGAAATCGATGGCCGGAGAATGGCCTGCTTCTGCGTTGGTTGCAGTGCGCTTTTCAATAAGCGCCGTTGGCCTTGCTATCCTACTTCTGAAACTAGAGGGTTTTGAGGGGTTTAAGGTCAAACGACCTTGGCTACATGCAGCTCGGGGGTTAATGATGGCCTTGGCTGCGGTGTCGTTTATTTCAGCGATTTTCATCATGCCTCTTGCGGATGCCGTGGCGATTTCCTTCATGGCTCCGATCATTACTGCGCTGCTTTCGAGTATCTTCCTGAAAGAGAAGATGCGCCCTGTTACCTGGATGGTAACTTTTGTAGCTTTTGGCGGCGTTTTGATCATGCTCCGGCCCAATGTCGTTGAATTTGGCTGGGCCGCAGCTTTGCCCTTGGTCGCAGCGACCGCGATGTCAGTTCTAATGATCTTTAATCGAATGGTTTCAAGTCAACGTTCAGTAACGGCGGCGCAGTTTTATGGGAGTTTCTGGACATCCATATTCATGATTCTGATCGCATTGGCCGGACATGGCTTGTTTCCGCCCATGGAAATTGTGGGTGTTCTGAGTTTAAAAATGCTCGTCTTATGTACAGTTGTAGCCGTTCTTAACACCGGGTGCCATTTTCTACTCTACGTTGCGACAATGAGGTCAACCGCCGCCGCAGTTGCTCCTATCATGTATGTCCAGCTAATTATCTCTTCTCTGATCAGCATCTATATCTTCGGTGACTCACTTGATCCGCTCGCTGTGTTGGGCGGCGTATTAATTGTACTGAGTGGCATGGTATTGTGGAATAGCGAACGCAAGATGGCACCGAGTGTCCGAGCCTGAACTCGGAAGTTATCAGTTCAACAAATTATACAGTTTATACACTGAGAGATGGTCCGTAAAACTGCCATTCTCATCCGAAAACAGCTCAGGAACATCGTCCAAACACAATAATGATAGCGGGCACTATGACCATGCCCGTCACCTAACAAAACTGACGATGTGTAGGAAAGAAGTTTAGCTTACCGCTTCTGCTAATACAGTCAGGCCGCTCTCGTTGACCTCGGCAAAGCCACCATCAACCGTGATAGTCTCTGGAGTGCCGCCTTCTGTTGCGTAGACCGACAATTCCGCGCCGCTGCGGATTGTTGACATGACCGGCGCATGATTTGCCAAAACGCCAAAATCACCCTCAGCGCCAGGAACGACCACCATGAATACGTCATCCGAACGGACAAGTTTTTCAGGGGTTACGAGTTCGAAATGCAGGTTTGCCATCTTATCTAGTCCTGTATCGCCGCATCAAAGTGGGATGCAGCTTTCTCAAATTTATCCCGGCAACCAGTGTTGCAAAAGCCAACGACTGCGCCCTTATATTCCGTCAGTGAATCTGCCGATACCGGATCTCCCGACCATGGGCAGATATCATTGACGCAATCTTCGAGGCGCAGGTCAGCCATTTAGGCTGCTTCTGCTGCCAGTTGCTTGCCTTTTTCAATCGCTTCTTCGATGCCGCCAACCATGTAGAAGGCGTTTTCAGGAAGGTGATCATATTCGCCTTCGACAACGGCTTTGAACGATTTAACGGTATCTTCCAAGTCAACGAATTTACCCGAAATACCGGTAAAGACTTCAGCAACGTGGAAAGGCTGTGACAAGAATTTCTGAATTTTCCGCGCACGCGCAACAACCAGCTTATCTTCTTCCGAAAGCTCATCCATGCCCAGAATTGCAATGATATCTTGCAAAGACTTATATTTTTGCAGTGTTTCTTGAACGGCACGAGCTGTATCATAATGCTCTTGCCCCACAACGCGTGGTTCGAGAACACGTGATGTTGAATCGAGTGGATCAACAGCCGGGTAAATACCCAGTTCTGAAATCGCACGGTTCAAAACGGTCGTTGCGTCCAAGTGGGCAAATGAGGTTGCTGGTGCTGGATCGGTCAAGTCATCGGCAGGAACGTAGATCGCCTGAACCGATGTAATCGAGCCTTTGTTGGTTGAGGTAATCCGCTCTTGCAACGCGCCCATGTCGGTGGACAGAGTAGGCTGATAACCCACAGCCGATGGAATACGGCCAAGAAGCGCGGATACTTCCGAACCAGCCTGCGTGAAACGGAAGATGTTGTCGACGAAGAACAGAACGTCTTGGCCTTCTTCATCACGGAAATATTCAGCCTGTGTCAGACCCGAAAGAGCCACACGAGCACGGGCTCCTGGAGGTTCGTTCATCTGGCCGAAGACCAGCGCCACTTTGGAACCTTCAGACTTTGGATTGCCGTCGTCGTCTTTGGCGATAACGCCAGCGTCAAGGAATTCGTGATAGAGATCGTTACCTTCACGGGTACGTTCACCAACTCCAGCAAACACGGAGGTACCACCGTGGCCTTTTGCAATGTTGTTGATCAGTTCCTGAATAAGAACGGTCTTGCCCACGCCGGCGCCGCCAAACAGGCCAATTTTACCGCCCTTTGCATAAGGTGCGAGCAGGTCGACCACTTTAATGCCGGTTACTAGAATCTCTGAATCGGTAGACTGGTCAACAAAAGCAGGCGCTTCTGCGTGAATAGGGGCGGTCGCTTTGTTGCCGATAGGGCCGCGTTCGTCGATTGGCTCGCCAACGACATTCATGATCCGGCCAAGTGTTTCAGGGCCCACAGGCATCTGAATTTGCGAACCAGTGTCGGTCACTTCCTGACCGCGGGTCAAACCCTCGGTGGAGTCCATTGCGATGGTACGAACAGTGTTTTCACCCAAATGCTGCGCCACTTCAAGCACCAGCCGGTTGCCGCCATTGTCGGTTTCCAGAGCGGAGAGAATGGACGGGATATCCGTATCAAAGGATACGTCGACGACAGCGCCGATAACCTGTGAAATGCGTCCTACATTGTTGGTTTTTGCCATTTTTCTTCTTCCTTGCGTACTTGCTTAGAGCGCTTCTGCGCCAGCGATAATTTCAATCAATTCGGTGGTAATCGCAGCCTGACGGCTGCGGTTGTAAACGATGGTGAGGTTGTCGATCAGATCGCCGGCATTGCGGGTTGCATTGTCCATTGCGGTCATCGACGCGCCTTGTTCCGACGCCATATTTTCGAGCAACGCACCAAAAAGCTGCGTGGTCAGATTGCGTGGAAGCAATTCAGCGAGAATTTCTTCTTCGTCTGGTTCGTAATCAACAGCGCCTTCTGCACCAGATGCTGCTGCGTCATCGCCGAGCGCAACGGGAATAATCTGTTGCACCGTTGGTTCTTGCACCAGCGCCGATTTGAACTTGCCGTAAAACAGATGCGCGACGTCAAACTTGCCGTCTTCAATCAGGTCGGTGAGTTCAGCTGCAATGGCTTTTGCTTCGTCAAAACCTGGCGTTTTGACTTCTGACGTGTCGAAATGCTTCAAAATCTGGTTTGGATATTGGCGCTTGATGATTGGCAGGCCCTTGCGGCCAACCATGTAGAAGAGAACCGTCTTGCCTTCAGCAATCAACGCTTCGGCTTTCACCTTGGCTTCTTTGACGATATTGGCGTTAAACGCACCACAAAGACCGCGATCAGAGGTTGCAACCACCAGCAAATGCGTGTCGTTCTTGCCCGTACCAGCAAGCAGCTTCGATGAATTCTCGTCCACCGTCACTTTGGAGGCGAGGTTGCCCATCACCTTTTCCATCTGCTCGGCATAAGGGCGCGCAGCTTCAGCAGCCTGCTGCGCCCGGCGCAGTTTCGCCGCCGCGACCATCTTCTTGGCCTTGGTGATCTTCTGGGTCGATTTAACCGACTCAATCCGATCTTTCAGTTCTTTCAAACTAGCCATTTTGGCTCCTTACCCGTTGGGTCCGTCTGACTTAGCTAAAGGTCTTGCCGAAAGCTGCGAGTGCATCTTCGAGTGATGCCTTGGTGTCGTCTGCCAAATCGCCGCTTTCGCGGATTGCTTTCAGAACATCAGCATGTTCGCTGCGCATGTGAGCAAGCATGGCTTCCTCGTAACGCACAACGTCGTTCACGCCGACTGCATCAAGGTGACCATTGGTACCAGCATAAATGGAAGCAGTTTGCTCTTCAAAAGGAAGTGGCGAAAATTGCGCTTGCTTCAGAAGCTGCGTCAAACGCTCACCACGTGCTAGCAATTTCTGCGTAGAAGCATCAAGGTCTGAACCAAATTGCGCAAATGCGGCCATCTCACGATATTGCGCCAAGTCGAGTTTAATCGAACCGGACACTTTCTTCATCGCTTTGGTCTGTGCAGCGGAACCAACACGAGACACCGACAGACCCACGTTAATCGCAGGACGGATGCCTTGGTTGAACAGATCGGTTTCGAGGAAGATCTGACCATCGGTAATCGAAATCACGTTGGTTGGAATATAGGCCGAAACGTCACCAGCCTGTGTTTCAATGATCGGCAATGCAGTCAACGAACCGGAACCATTGTCTTCGTTCATCTTCGCGGCGCGCTCAAGGAGGCGGCTGTGAAGATAGAAAACGTCACCAGGATAAGCTTCACGTCCAGGAGGACGACGAAGTAGCAAGGACATTTGGCGATAAGCCACAGCTTGCTTGGAGAGATCGTCATATACGATACAAGCATGCATGCCGTTATCACGGAAATATTCGCCCATCGTCACACCGGTATAAGGCGCGAGATATTGGAGCGGTGCAGGCTCGGAAGCCGAAGCGGCCACAACGATGGAATATTCCATTGCGCCGTTTTCTTCGAGCTGACGCACAATTTGAGCAACCGTTGAACGTTTTTGACCAACAGCAACATAGATACAATAAAGCTTCTTACCTTCGTCATCACCTTCGTTGATCGTTTTCTGGTTGATGAAGGTATCAATTGCGACAGCGGTTTTCCCGGTTTGACGGTCACCAATGATGAGTTCGCGTTGACCACGGCCAACAGGGACCAGAGCATCAAGCGCTTTCAGACCTGTTTGAACAGGCTCGTGCACAGATTTACGCGGGATAATGCCCGGCGCTTTAACTTCCACACGGCTACGTTTTTCGGTTTTGATCGGGCCCTTGCCGTCAATAGGATTGCCAAGACCGTCAACAACGCGGCCAAGCAATTCTTTGCCGATGGGAACGTCCACAATCGTACCGGTCCGCTTAACAACATCGCCTTCTTTAATTTCAGCATCAGAGCCAAAGATCACGACACCGACATTATCGGCCTCTAGGTTCAGCGCCATGCCCTGAATTCCGTTTGAGAATTCAACCATCTCACCAGCTTGCACTTGGTCAAGGCCGTGGATACGGGCGATACCATCACCAACTGCCAAAACGGTTCCGACTTCGGAAACCTGCGCTTCGTTACCGAAGTTAGCGATCTGGTCTTTGATGACCTTTGAAATTTCTGCTGCGCGAATGTCCATTATTCTTCCTTTTAGCCCTTCATGGCTTGCGATAATGTGTTGAGACGAGTTTTAATGCTGTTGTCGATCATCTGGCTGCCAATCTTGACGACCAGGCCGCCGAGAATGGAAGGATCAACGGCGGTGGAAACGCTAACATCGCTTCCGACGCGTTTTTTGAGTTGCGCTTTCAGCGCATCAATCTGTTTGTCATCCAATGGATGGGCCGAGGTGACCTCAGCGGTTACTTCACCGCGATGACCCGAAGCCAAAGTCGTGAAGGCGCGAATGACGGCCGGGATTTGATCCAAGCGACGATTGGCGGCCAGAACACCCAGCACGTTTGTCGTGAGATCATCCAGTTTTAATGCTTTCGCGGTTGCGGCAACAGCTTTTCCCGCATCGTCGCGAGAGAGGACCGGGCTGCTGGTAAGCGCCTTCAGGTCGTCTGATTCGGTCATGGCTGCACTCAACGTGTCGAGACTGCCTTGCACCTTGTCGATGGCTTTATTTTCTTCTGCAAGCGCGAACAAAGCTGTGGCGTAACGCCCCGCTAAACTCGCTCTAATGCCGCTGGAATGATCCACGCGCCGATAACTCCTGGTGCTACTTCCTGACCAAAAAACTGGCCTGAAAACCGTTCATGAAATGGTCCGATTTACAGCTGAAAATCCTGCGATTCCGCCCTCGGATGCGCGGCGTCTAGCAACCATTTTGCTGCGATGCAAGATAGGTTTCTGAATCATTTCACTCGTAACGAAAATGGGGAGTTTTTGGCGGCTTTCAATTACCTCCCAGATAATAATTTGCTTTGATCGCAAGATACGGGAAGCGAAGCCATGTGATTGCCGGTTATCAATGTTTCTATTGAACCAATGGAGACAGAAAATGACATATCAAATTTGCGGTATTGACCCGGATCAAATTGACACAACGATCAATTCAGCTCTGGCTGTGCAAGTGACAGCGACGAGTAGCCTTGGTTTTCCGTGCCGTGTGACATTGGAAGATGCGGAGCAGGGTGAAGAACTGATACTTTTCAATCATGTCTCTCATGATGTGCAATCGCCTTATCGTAGCAGCTACGCCGTTTATGCGCGTACTAAAGCAGACAAGCCGGCCCGGTATACAGATGAAATTCCTCCGGTTTTTAAGGGGCGTCCATTAGGGATGCGCGCATTCGGATCGGATGCTATGTTGAAGACTGCGGGACTGGCAATGCCGGGAGATGCGGATCAAACAATTCGGCAATTATTTGAACTGGACGAAGTTGCCTATATAGATGTGCACAATGCAGCGCATGGATGTTTTGTCGCACGGGTGGAAAGGTTTGAATCGTGAACCGAGAGCAAGTTGATAGCGAAATGGCTTGGGCAGCGATGCAGTCCCGTGATCGCAGTTTCGACGGAAAATTCGTAACCGGCGTTTTGAGTACCGGGATATATTGCCGTCCATCTTGCGCCGCTCGACACCCCAAACGGGAGAATGTGCGGTTTTTTGCGAAACCGGAACAAGCCGAAGCAATAGGACTGCGCGCCTGTTTGCGGTGCAGGCCAAAAGATGTGGCTCGTGATGAAGCGGCGGTGAAGTCGGTTGTCGATGCGATCCGGATGGCTGAGATGCCGCCGAAACTCGATGAACTTGCGCAATTGACCCACTATTCCCCAACGCATTTGCAGCGGATTTTTAAGCGTGAGACCGGGCTGTCGCCAGCGGCCTATGCAAGAGCATTGCGATCTGAACGAGTGAAGGATGCACTGGAAGGCGGAGCATCAGTAACCGAAGCGATTTATGATGCGGGCTATGGTTCTGCATCAAGATTTTATGAGGATAAGAAAATGGGAATGATGGCAAGCGCCTGGAAAAACGGTGGGGCAGGGGTGATTATCCACTGGGCCAATGTTGAAACTTCGCTGGGTACCATGTTGGTGGCGGCAACCGACAAAGGCGTCTGTTGTCTGTCTTTCAATGAAGGCGAAGAAGATTTGCGCGGTCGTTTTCCAAAGGCGGATTTACAGCAAGGTAGCTCTGATTTTCAGCAATTATTCGATGATGTTGTTACGCAAGTTGAGACACCCGGCCGACCGCATAATATTCCACTCGATGTTCAAGGCACAGCTTTTCAAGAAGCGGTCTGGCAGGAACTGCGAAAAATCCCAGAAGGCGAAACACGTAGCTACGCCGATATCGCGGCTGCCATCGGTAAACCCAAAGCGGTTCGTGCTGTGGGCAGCGCGAATGGAGCCAATAATGTCGCCGTTCTGATCCCGTGCCACCGTGTGGTGCGCAGTGACGGCACCATGGGCGGTTATGCCTATGGCTTGGAAATCAAAGAGAAATTACTCGATAAGGAACTAAATTGATGGACAAAATTTCCGCATTCAAATCGCTACACATACCGGGCAATCCATTGATCCTTGTGAACATCTGGGATGCCGGCAGCGCCAAAGCTGTCGAAGCAGCTGGCGCCAAAGCCTTGGCAACTGGCAGTTACGGGGTGGCGGGTGCGCAAGGCATCGATGATGGGGAACATTTTCCACTTGATGCAGCGCTAGCCAATCTGGAGAAGATTAATGTAGTAACCGATCTTCCCGTCTCGATCGATATGGAGGCGGGTTATGGTGACAATCCTGAAGAAGTAGAAGCCTCAGTCAAACAGGCCAAAGCAGCCGGTGCTTGCGGGATCAATATGGAAGATCGATTGCCCGGTGAAACCAAATTGCTTTCGATTTCTGATTATTGCCCGCGATTGGAAGCGGCGGCAAAAAGTGGTCTCCATATAAATGCGCGTTGTGATACGTTTCTGGGGCAATCGGCGGAAAATGATGGAGAGCGCCTGATAAGTGAAGTGCTGGAACGATCCGACGCCTATGCCGGTTCCGGCGCAAGCAGTCTTTTCGTGCCATTTTTATCGGATGCTGGCTGTATCTCCGAAATTTGCCAAAAATCGTCCCTTCCAATCAATATCCTGCGGTCACCCGATGGCCCTACGCATTCTGAATTGGCGAGCATGGGTGTGGCGCGAATAAGCCATGGTCACCAATCATGGGCTGGCGCTATGACCTGGCTGGAAGGGCAGGCCAGTAAAGTATTTGGTGGTGGTGAACCAGACTATTAGATTTGGCCTATTCCCGACACGGCTAGATTTCAATCACAACTTTACCAACGGCCTTGCCGCTTGCTAAATATGAATAAGCATCTGCGACTTGCTCGAGAGCAAATTCTTTTTCATCCACCAGAGGTTTCAATTCTCCCGAATCAGCAATTTCAGCCAGTCTGGTCAGAATGACACTATGTTCTTCACGCTGGTGATTGTGGAGCATTGGGATCAACATGAAAACAACATGGATCGAAAGCCCTTTGAAATGTGCGGTTGTTAGGTCGAGTTCGAGCATTGAAACCGTTGTTGCAACCTGACCGTTCAACGCCGCCGCTTCGAACGAATTGAGCATATTGGCACCGCCGACCGAGTCAAAGACCACATTGAAGCCGGCTCCTCCAGTATGTTTGTTGACATAATCCTCCACTGATGTGGTTTTGTAGTTGATCGGCGTTGCACCATAGTCTTCGATGACACCCGCCATCTGATCGTCCGAAATCGTGGCAAAAACATCAGCTCCCGCCTGTTTTGCCAATTGTACGGCAACATGACCGACGCCGCCAACTCCGCCGTGCACTAGAATTTTTTGCCCGGATTGAGCCGTGGCCCGTTGCAAGCCTTCAAACGCGGTAATCCCGACCAATGGCAAGGCGGCGGCCTCTTTCATGCTGAGGTTTTTTGGTTTGTGCGCAATCAGCTCGGCATCGACTGCTATATGCTCTGCTAGCGCCCCGGGCAGATCTGCTAGACCGCCCGCACATCCGTACACTTCATCGCCGACAGTAAAGCCTGAGACACCTTCTCCCACTTCGGTTACAATGCCAGCCAAATCCATCCCGAGGAGGGCTGGTAACGCTGGCGAAAGAGGCGCTAAACTCTCTCCCGTATGCCGGATCATTGTGTCGACTGTGTTGATGCTGGTTGCGGCTATTTTGACCAGAACTTCTCCGGCTTTCGTCGTTGGTTCAGCAATATCGCTCATTTCAAATGGAGCGTCTGGTCCAAAACTGTTCAGGAGCATTGCTTTCATGGGTGTTTCCTTTTGATTGACTGGATGATAATCTTGTCGAGTAGCTCAATGAGTGCTTTATTTTTCCTGGGATCCATCGCATCCGGATGAGGCGTGCCAAATGCGCCAATATCGTTATCGAAATATCGACCCGACTGACTTGCAAAAGTTTCATCAAGAGCAAGACGGACAAGGGCATCCGAACCAATGCTGATGTCTTTTCCATCCATGCCATAACCTTCCTTGACCATTTTGGTGCCAAGGAAAGATCCGGGATTGACTGCAATGACCGCAGGTCGGTCGCCTAGCGCTTCCGCCATTTGCCGCGACCACATCGTGATGCCCAGCTTGCTTTGGGCATAAGCCTCGTTGGCAGAAAGTCGCTTCTGCCCGATCAATGCCTGTTCCTGGACCGGAGCTTGAGCAGCGGAAGACAGATTGATGATGCGGCCAGTGCTGGGCATCAGCGGAAGTAGATTCTTGGATAGCAAATAGGGTGCGATGACGTTGACTATGAAGCGAACATCAAAACCATCGGACGTAACTGGCTCGGGCGTATGAAAAACGCCAGCATTGTTGATCAGAACATCGATATGTGGATGATTGACTGTTAGCTCACCGGCAAGACTAATCACTTCCGACAATTTCGAAAGATCTGCCTGATAGAATTTGCTGTTTGCTAGCTCGGGATTTTCAGACCTTGCAGTCAAGAATTTTTCTTCGTTGCGACCATGTAGAATGACATCGTGGCGCAATGCACATAGGGATTTGGCCGTTTCGAGTCCGATACCATCGGTTGATCCAGTTATGAAAATCGTCTTGCGCACTATCTTGCTCCGTTGTTGACAGGGTAGATAGCGTGTGCTTACGATACTACAAGTACGCACGTTTTATGTTTATAGGCACAATATGGATACTGTAACAGAAGACACCATCAAGCCGCGGTTTGAACGATATGATTGTAGCGACGGATGCCCTGTTGAAATGGCGCTCGAACAGATTGCGGGAAAATGGAAGGGTTTGATAATCTATCACCTGATGGATGAGACGCTTCGTTTCAGTGAGCTTGCGCGCAGGATTGGTGAAGTGACGCAACGCAGCCTCACCAAGCAACTGAGGGAGTTGGAAACCGAGAAGATAGTAAACCGCAAGGTCTTTCCGGTTGTTCCACCCAAGGTGGAATATAGCCTGACTGAAAAGGGGCGAGATCTTAGCGCGGTCGTAACGGCGCTTGGTGATTGGGGCCTGAAATATCCGCGTTGATTATGGCGTATTCGCTGGGTTCACCTTCCTGGATGCTTCACCGCTCGTTTGTACAAATGCCAAGTCGCATGGCCCAGCACGGGTAATATTACAAATAGCCCCAGAAATATGGGGATCATTGCCACAAACAGCGTCACCGCGATAAATATCGCCCAGGCCAGCATGACAAATTTGTTTGATCGCACCGTCGCGAGACTGACAATGATTGCGGTGATGAAATCGACTTCACGATCGACCAGCATTGGTAAGCTGATCACTGTTATTGAATAGAAGGCCAGCGCCATAAGTCCGCCGACAACAGTGCCCACAATCAGCATCGCCAGACCGGGGCCGGTTAGAAAAAAGTCCAAGTGACCTGTGCCGGCGCCGACCTCTGCCATAAATATTGCAAATATTCCGTGCGCGACCATCAGCCAGAAGCCAAAGGCGACGAACAGGATCACGCCCATGCTCATGATTTGCTCATCGCCATGGCCGCGCAACGCCCCGAGGACGGCTTTCCAGCTCATTGGAATGCCCGCTTCTCGGCGGCGACTGACCTCATATAGTCCGACGGCGGTGAAGGGGGCCAGTAACGGGAACCCTGCTGCTGCTAAAACGATCCAGAAATACTCGCCCCACACCAAAAAAGCATAGCTCAGAAATATGCCCGCCAGCGCATAGATGGATGCGAAAAACAGGCCAAAAATCGGGTGCGCTTTAAAATCAACCCAGCCAGCCAAGAAAGCGGCGCCAAGGTCACCCAGTGTTAGATTGCTTGCAACCGTTGCTTTGGCAACTGGCGCTTGTACAGCGGTATCCATGATATCCCCTCCCGCGGAAATATCATCAGATAATGCCTGAAATCGTTGCTCACATCAAGTTCACCGAAGACTGAGAGAATTGGGGAAAGTCCAATAAATCGGTTGGATTTATTAAATCTCTTGCCGATCATCTTTCTTTGAATTGACCGAAGCAACTTATTCAGTCAGAAATTGACTCCGAAGAGAATATCAGACTGTCAGCCTTACGATGTTATGGGCAGCGCGATATTCCGAAGCCCACAATTTTGCCAAAATCGAGATCTGACAGTGCACCCTGAAATACCCTATATGCGGGAAGCGATAATATTTTTGGTCGCCGCAGGACTGGTAGTACCGCTTGTTCGTAAGTTTGGCGTCAGTCCGGTATTGGGTTTTCTGTTTGTCGGTCTGGTCATTGGACCTTTTGGCACTGGGCGGTTTGTCGATGAGATACCGTTTCTGGAATATATCGTATTCAGCGACTTGGATGGCGTCAGGCGATTTGCGGAATTGGGCGTGATTTTCTTGCTGTTTACCATCGGCTTAGAACTCTCAGTGGCGCAGCTCTGGTCGATGCGGCGATTGGTATTCGGGTTGGGCGCAGCGCAGGTTATTGTCAGTGCACTAGTGATTGGTGCCATCGCTTATTGGTTTGGAAACCCCATTGTTGCAGCAACAATCTTTGGGTTGAGCCTAGCATTGTCATCCACCGCTCTGGTCATGCAATTGCTGACTGAAAGCCGCAGATTAAGCGCGCCGGCCGGTCGTTCAAGCTTTGGGATTTTACTGTTTCAGGATCTCGCGGTTGTCCCGATCCTATTCTTTGTGGGGTTTGTTGGAGCCAGCGTCGAAGGATCGCTTGCAACCGCCGCTCTATCGGCAATCTTGGAGGCCGCATTAGTCATAGCAGCGATTTTCTTGATCGGGCGCATCATCATTCGGCCCTTGCTTCGGTTTGTCGGCGGCACAGGCAGCCGTGAGGTGTTCATGGCCGCAGTCTTGCTGCTGGTGTTGGTCACGGCAGCAATAACGGCGCAGGCTGGTCTGTCGATGGCATTGGGTGCATTTCTGGCTGGTTTGCTGTTCGCAGGGACCGAATATCGGCATCAAATTGCCAGCGATATCGAACCATTTAAGGGATTGCTGCTCGGGCTGTTTTTCATATCGGTTGGGATGAGCCTTGATCTTATGGCGGTTTGGGAAGTCGCCGGCTGGATCGCTTTATCTGTCGTCGGGTTGCTCTGTATAAAGGCAGCGATCATTTTCACCCTTGCTCGCATGTTTCGACTTTCAAAGCCGGTCTCCGCAGAGACTTCGATATTAATGAGTCAAGGCGGCGAATTTGCATTTGTCATTATCGCTGCGGCGCTTTCCTTTTCATTGTTGGATCAGGAAGCGGCGCAATTCATTCTGTTGGTCGTTATCGTCACCATGTTCCTAACCCCGTTACTGGCTATCCTTGCACGCCGCGTTGGCTTGAAGCTGCAATCAAGTGACGCAGAAAACCTGTCCCTCATTGAATCGGACAGCGGCGAACGACCGGTCATTATCGGCGGATTTGGCCGGGTTGGAAAAATGCTAGCCAGATTGCTGGAAGAACAGCGCATTTCTTATGTCGCGGTCGATAGTGATGCAGAACTCGTTGAAAAAGAACGTGCTGGAGGAACCCCCATATTCTTCGGTGACGCTAGCAAGCCAGATATTTTGGAGCATCTGGGCATAGAAAGAGCCACTGCATTTGCAACGACGATGGATGCACCGGAAACGGCCGAGCACGTAATAAAGACCATTCATCATTCATGGCCCGAAGTGCCAATTATTGCACGCGCGCGCGATGTTGATCATGCTCTGGTGTTGAGAGATTCGGGTGCACAAAGCGCGATTCCGGAGACGATGGAAGCTAGCTTGGAGCTTTGCGAACAGCTTCTATTAGGGATCGGTTTCCCCGATGATGTCGCGCGAACCATCGTCGATGATCAACGGACATGGCAATTGGAAACAATCACCGATCAGTCCAAAGACTAGCTTTGGCTCTGGGCCCACCGCCAAACTATTCGATCACTTTCTCACATTCATAAACCAAGCGCTCATTTGCCTGACCAGGTAATTCTGTACGGATGGCTTTCACCATATCCTCGATATCCGCTAGTGCGGTTGCATCAGTTGTGCATGCTTTGTTGCCATATTTCTGGCGGATTGAACGGGCTTTGGTCATCGCATCCAGTCCCAGTAAATAGCGCTCGGTTGTGAATTCGCTGCGGTCGGGTCGAAAGCTGCTGACGGTAACAGTCTGCTCTTGATTAGGCACAAATATACGCGACCATTTCGCGCCATCCCGGCCATATTGGGTGCGACCATTGACGCAGCCGCCTTCTTTCCAATCTAGCGGCAATTCATTGTCCTGGGAGACAGTAATCCGGCTGCGATCTGGGTTTAACGTGCATTGATATTTGCCCGACGCGGCGACTGTCACCGATTGCTGACCATCGCTATCGCCCGGTTTTAGCTCCGCTGCAACACGATCTTCAATCTCTGTAAAGGACGGTCTGGACAGAAACATGATCACTGAACCCACCAATAGAACAGCACCTACTCCCACTGCTCCAATAGCTGGGTTGCGCTGTGACTTGGTAAGCAGAAAACCTGCGCCGCCAAAAGCGACTAGAGAAAGAGCCAGCATTAGAGCGGCTATCGCTATCTGATTTTCACGCTCCGTTATGACGTCCTGCGTGATTGTGGTCCGTAACTGTTCCACTTTTGCTTTTTGCGCGGCGGCATCTGCTTGTTTTGCGGCTTCGACTTTGGCGCGTTCGGCATTCTCACGTTGCTGTTCTTCACGGCTAATTTCGGCTGCGGAACGGCATGGCGTTGCCGTAGCACTTACTTTCACACCCGCTTTGCGCAGAAAGGTTAAAATCTCGCGTGCGGAAACAGCAAATCCGAATTCCGCGTCATTGCCATCGCTGATCGAACCAAAGCTGTTTGCCCCCAATACCCGCCCGCAATTATCGATAAGCGGTCCACCACTATTGCCGCTGGCAATGGGAGCGGTGTGAAGGAGCGTATCAAACTGCTTGGTCGAACGTCCGCCAGAGACAGTTCCACGTGTTTTGACCGGTGACATCGGGGTAATCATATCATCAAGGTTGAGTCCCTGTGCGCGGTCGACTGAGCCGGGATAACCGATGGCTACGACATCGGCACCATCGGCAACACTACCACCAAAGACTGTCATCGCCGGTAATCGGCCGCCATCCTGTAACTGAAGTAGCGCCAGATCGTTGGAGGGCGAATAAGCGAGAATACGCCCACCATAGCTTTTCCCACCCTGGGACGGGATAATGCCGATGACGACAGATGACTCTTGCCGTGCAATTTCAACGACATGCGCATTGGTCACTATTTTGTCCGGCGCAACAACAAATCCGCTGCCATGACCAACAAAGGCGACTTTGTTGCCATCCTTTGCCGCGAGCACCACACGAACAACTGAACGGCTGGCCGCAGCGATATCTGCAGGATCGGCATAGGCCGGGCTGACGAAGCTGAATGAAAGAGCAATAGTGATGACAGTGAGTATTTTTCGGATCATGAGATGCCCATGCTTCAAGCGGACTGATTTTTCAAAGATGTTTTATACAAAACTATAGGGGTCAACATCAACGCCCACTCGCACAGCCCGCGGCCATTCCAGTTTTTCGAGCCATTCGCGCATGATTTGCTGTAAATCCACCGAGCGTTGGGTGTGAACTAGTAATCGATGTCTATGCCTTCCTCTGAGCATAGAAAGAGGTGCTGGCGCGGGTCCAAACACATTGAAACCATCAACTTTGGGTGCGGTTTGACCGATCAGGCGTGCGGTTTCCATGGCCTCGCTGTTATCCTCAGAAGACACGATAATGGCAGCCAGCCTAGCAAAGGGCGGCGCACCAGCGGTGCGACGTGCTTCGGTCTCGGCAGCATAAAATCCGTCACGGTCGCCTTTGATAAGCGCTTGAATGACCGGAGCATTGGGCATTCGGGTTTGTACGTAAACATGCCCCGGTTTTTTGGCGCGGCCCGCTCGTCCGGCGACTTGCGCAATTTGTTGAAAGCTGCGTTCTGCCGCGCGAAGATCTCCACCTTCCAAGCCAATGTCGGCATCAACTACACCGACCAGCGTCAAATTGGGGAAGTGATAGCCTTTGGTGACCAACTGCGTTCCGACGACAATGTCGATAGCGCCAGCCTCCATCTGCGCCACGAATTCTGCCGCTTTGGCTGGAGACCATATGGTGTCCGAGGTGACAATGGCTGTTTTCGCCTCTGGAAAGAGCAATCTGACTTCATCACAAATGCGTTCAACGCCTGGACCACAGGCAACCAGACTATCCTCATCACCACATTCTGGGCAAGAGTCGGGTTGCGGCATCACATGACCACAATGATGACAGGCGAGGCGGCGGGTTAACCGGTGTTCAACCATCCAGGCGGTGCAATTGGGACATTCTATTCGGTGTCCACAGGTCCGGCAGAGGGTCAACGGCGCAAATCCGCGCCGATTGAGAAAGAGGAGCGACTGTTCCTTCTTTTCCAGATTTTCCTCCAGCGCATTAACGAGTGTTGGTGCCAGCCAATTGCCACGCGGAGGAATATCCTGCGTTAGATCCAGTGCTTCAATGTCGGGCATCGTTGCACCGCCGAAGCGAGCGGGCAGTTCTAACAACTCGTAATTGCCTTGTTCGACCTGATGACGGCTTTCAATCGCTGGGGTTGCCGATGCTAGAACAACCGGGATTTTTTCATTCAGGCTCCGCATGACGGCAACATCACGCGCATGGTACCGAACGCCATCTTCTTGCTTAAAGCTCACCTCGTGGGCTTCATCGACAATGATCAAACCGAGATTTGCATAGGGTAGGAAGAGCGCCGATCTGGCGCCAACGACAACCTTTGCATCGCCCGAAGCCAGTGCGCGCCAGTTCCGCTTGCGGTCAGATTGTTTAAGCGAGCTGTGCCAGGTCACGGGTTCGGTGCCAAAACGGCTGACAAATCTTTCCAGGAAGGGTTCGGTTAGTGCGATTTCAGGTAGCAGCACCAAGGTCTGCTTATCTTGCCGAAGCGCTTCTGCAACCGCTTCGAAATAGACTTCGGTTTTACCCGACCCCGTCACCCCATCGAGCAGAAAGCTTTTGAAATCGGAAGTCGCAACTGCCTTTTTCATAATGTCGGCGACATTGCGCTGATCGTCGCTGAGATCTGGCGGCCCGTGATCGGGATTTGGTGCTTCAATCGCACCGAAAGAAGAAACTTCGAACCGGTCGAATATTCCCAGTTTTTCTAGTCCACGGATCACAGCAACCGAAACATCTGCCTTAAACGCCAGTTCGCTGATGGTTCCTTGCACATCGACGAGTTTTTCAAGCGCCTGTTCGCGCTGCGGCGTCATCCTATCCGGTATTGAGCCATTCATCCGGTATTCGATGATCGGACGGTTGTCGGCAAAAGCGGCTCCGCTGGACAGCACCATCCGTAAAACCGATGCTGGTGCAGCAAAATAATATTGCGCGGTCCATTCGATCAGGCGTCTGAGCGGTGCAGACAACGGGGGTACATCCCTAACTTCAAGCAAAGGGCGCAATTTCTTGGCATCAATCTCGTCCACTTCGAAACTGTCGGCATCCCAAACCACACCCGGTAGCTTACGCGGTCCTAGCGGAGCCATCACGATCGAGCCGGTCTCAACAATCATGCCATCGGGGACCCGGTAATCGAGTGGACCCAATGCCGCATTGAGGAGAAGAACCCTGACTCGGTTTCCGGCGCTATTCATTGCGATCTTATAGGTTGTGAATTTCCGTCCGTCATGCGACCATTCGGAATATTTTGGGGAGAGCGGATATGGAATATAGTCGCAGAGATTTGATTGCGATGGGTGCGACGGCGAGTTTTCTGGTTTTGCCGGGTTGTTCAACCTTGCCGGGCCTAAGTCTGACCGAAGCGATTAAGCGCCTTCTCACGCTTTCTTCACAAAATGCATTTGCCGAATTGCTCCAACCCAATGGGTTCTTCAATAATCAGATCTCCCGAATCTCGGTACCTGACCGGCTGGGTGGCTCGCGTGTAACCAGTATCGCAACGGCATTGCTGCGTTCCAGACCGATACAGGATCGCTTGCTTAAGCAAGTGAACCGCGCTGCCGAGAAGGGAGCAGAGATCGCCGCGCCGCTGATCGCTGAGACTATCCGCAATATGAGCATTGCCGACGCCGCAGCGATTATCAACGGAGGCCCGCGTGCTGCAACGTCGCTTTTGCAGGGCGAACTGGGCGCGACGTTGGCCAACCAGATGTTGCCGGGAATCGGGCAGGGGCTGAAGCTATTTGACAATGAAATCATCAACTTGGTGTTGTCACAGGTAACAAATGTCGATTTCGCCAGTGTCAGAGGTGATGTTACCAATAAGGTGAGCGATGCGATCTATAACTCTATCGGCGCACAAGAAGAGTCCATTCGTGCCAATCCCCGGGCGACAAATGACCCATTGCTGATTGCGATCTTTGGACTGACCTGAACACAGGCCCACAAGCTATCCACAGATTTATATACAGATATTAGGCTCCCGCTGTTTAATGGCCAGATGTTTGGGGTTAGGCAGAGCGGCATAGATAAAATCGCTGATTTGGAGCCTGTCGCATGAAATTTTTTGTAGATACCGCTGATACCACTGAAATTGCTGATCTGGCTGCAACCGGAATGGTGGACGGGGTCACAACCAATCCATCGCTGATCAAGAAATCCGGTCGCGATATTATGGAAGTAACCAAGGAAATCTGTGGTCTAACTGACGGACCTGTCTCCGCCGAAGTCGTTGCACTCGATCACGAGACCATGATGAAAGAAGCGGAAGTCCTGCGTAAAATTGCGGATAACATTGCGATCAAGGTTCCGTTGACTGTGGATGGCCTAAAGACCTGCAAGGCGCTCACCGATGACGGGACAATGGTCAATGTGACATTGTGCTTCTCCGCCAATCAGGCGTTGCTTGCGGCAAAAGCTGGCGCCAGCTTCATATCCCCATTTGTAGGCCGCCATGATGATAACGGTATTGATGGCATGAAGTTGATCGATGATATCCGGCTGATCTATGACAATTATGCGTTTGAAACAGAAATCCTGGTCGCCTCTATCCGTCATCCCGTCCATGTGCTGGAATCGGCCCGGATTGGCGCCGACGTCGCCACCATGCCGCCGAATGTGATCCGCGGATTGTTCAAGCATGTGCTGACAGACAAAGGCATTGAGGGTTTTCTAAAAGACTGGGAAGCCACCGGTCAACAGATTGGGTAATCAGTCTTTGCTTGGACCCCAAACGGCATAGTAAAGAGTGCCAATCCACGCAATCGGTATCAATATCAAAAGTGCCACCGTCAATTTATCGTTCAATTCCCTTGTAATGCTCAGCGATAAGAAAGCTGACATACCAATAAGCACCGCTACCCGGTAATTTTTGAGCGGGTGGTATCTCGCAGACGATACGGCGGATGTTGCAGCTAAGTGTTTGATCCGAAAAAACATTACCCAATCAACGAAAAGAACACCGGGTACAATCAATGCGAATACTAGGATATCGCTAATCATGTTGCCAAAAACTAAAAACCTTTGGGCGCCGGATCGATCACGGTAAAGCTGCCGCCGCGTACTTCCTGTACTTCCAACGCGCGTTCTGAAACGCCATTGGATCGGAACCGGAACACGCCGTCCAATCCGATGAAACCACCAGAGTCAGTCAATTGCTGAATTGGAAAAGGCGATCCCACTTTCCAATTGCGAGCAACCTTCACGGTCAACAATACCGAGTCATAGCCAAGACTGGATAACCGGAATGGTGCGCGGCCATAGCGGGTGCGATATTTGGTGGCATATTGCTTGTACAAACCATCTGAAACGCTGGCAAACCAGGCACCGCGCATCGGACGCGATCCGGCCAATTTGCTACTGGTATTCCACAAATCGGTACCGAGAATCTTTGCGCTGCCACTGGCATTATTGCGGATATAGGGGGCGGCTCTCATCGCCATATTGCCGTTATCGGCCAGCAAAATAGCGCCAAAATCCCCATTTTGATTGAGTCTTTTGGAAGCTGCTTCAACCGATTTTGAATCGCGGTTATACGTCTGAATGGAAACCACGGTTCCTCCAATATCTTTCACCTTGCGCAGCAAAGTGGAAGATGCGCGTTGGCCGTACACTCCGTTGGGTACCAGACCGGCAAAACGGGTTATGCCCTTGGATTTGGCATAATCGACAACACGGTTGATCGATTGTGATGGAATATGGCCAAGAATGTAAACGTTATTGCCCGCAACACCCGCATCATTGGAAAAGCTGAGGATCGGGACGCCGGCCGGGCGCGCGATATTGGCCGTTGCCACAACATTGTCGCTCAGCAATGGCCCAAGAATTAGCTTGTTGCCGTCACGGATCGCATTGCGTGCAGCCACAGCAGCGCCTTTGGCCGTATCGTAGCTCGTCATCCGTATGTTCGATGCTTTGGTGTCGAGCAGCGCCATTGTCGTCGCATTGGCGATTGACTGACCGATACCAGCATTATTGCCAGATAGTGGAACCAATAGTGCAATCCGGTGATGCTTCTGATCATCGGGCAATCCGCTGGTCACTGGTGGCGGCGTTGGGGCAGGGGTCGGCGGTGGTTGCGAGCCGCGCGGGACTACTGTTTCACAGCCAGCGAGAAACACGACGGATGCAATTCCGGTCCAGCGCAAAAAACTATGCCTGTTCTCCGGTTGTCCTCTTTCGTCTTGTCCTTTGTGCAATTTGTCTGCCATGACCCGCATATGTCTACTCCTACCCAACCCGGTCTCTATATCGTGGCTACGCCAATCGGCAACCTCGGAGATTTGTCCTATCGCGCAGAACAAGTGCTGAAAGAGGCGGATCTAATATTAGTAGAAGACACAAGAGTTACTGCAAAGCTTTTGAATCATATCGAGAAAAAAGCAAAAATGCAGGTCTATAACGATCACAAAGGCGAGCAGGACCGTAGCGGAATTTTGGAGTCCATCCGATGTAAAATTGTCGCACTGGTAAGCGATGCAGGGACTCCGTTAATCTCTGACCCCGGTTACAAACTGGTGCGCGATGCGCGGGAACAGGATTTGGCGGTCACGACAATTCCCGGACCAAGCGCGGTGATTGCGGCTTTGACACTGTCTGGATTGCCAAGTGATCGCTTTTTGTTTGAAGGATTTTTGCCAACGAAGATGAAGGCACGGCAAGATTTACTCGGGGAATTGAAAGCGATCAAAGCGACACTGGTTTTCTATGAAAATGGAGCGCGGCTGGGAAAGATGCTTGCGGATGCATTAGGCGTGCTTGGCAACCGGGAAGTAGCGGTGATCCGTGAAATCACCAAAAAATTTGAAGAGACAGTGCGAGGCAGCCTGTCGGAGCTGGCAACGCGGTATAGTGGCGAAAAGCCGAAAGGCGAGATTGTCGTTGTGATTGGCCCGCCAGCCGAAGATGAACCAGCAGATGCAGGGGTGCTCGAAGATGCACTCAAAGAGGCATTATCGCGCCTTCCTGCGTCGAAAGCAGCAGGAGAAGTGGCGAAGCAATATGGGGCGGATCGAAAAGTGCTCTATGAACTTGCCAATCGTTGGAAAGCCGAAAGCCAGGCATGAAACGTGAAGCCGCAGAAAAAAGAGGGCGGCAGGCAGAAAAGACGGCAGCAAGATTCCTCCGTCTGAAGGGCTGGCGGATATTGGCAGATCGGGTAAAAACACCCCGCGGTGAAGTTGACCTGATCGCCAAACGCGGAAATTTGGTGGCCTTTGTCGAAGTAAAAGCGCGCACCAAAGCGCAGGATTTGGAAAACGCAATTGATCAGCGACGGCTAAAGCGCGTCGCTGATGCAGCGGAAATCCTCTATTCTGAATATTGCACCAAGGGTGAGGATATGCAGATTGATGTAATTTTGGTTGCACCGCGGCGGTTGCCTATCCATCTAACCAATGTCTGGCATGGTTTCTGATACCACGCTCAATAGGAAAGCCTGAATATGACACTCAAAATTGCGATACAAATGGATCCAATGGAATCGGTGAAAATCTCCGGAGACAGCAGTTTTTCATTGATGATCGCGGCACAGAAACGTGGGCATCAGTTGTTTCACTATGACGTGAAGGGCTTGACCTACACAGCGGCTAGCCGCCTGACCACGCCGGCACACCCTGTTACGGTGCAGCAAGTAGAAGGCGATCATTTCACTTTCGGCGATCCGGTGAAACTTGATCTAGGCCGTGATATTGACGTTGTGCTGATGCGGCAGGACCCGCCCTTTGATGTCGGTTATATAACAGCAACGCATCTGCTCGAGCGTATCGAAAACGAGACTTTAGTGGTCAATAATCCCGCATCCGTTCGCAACGCGCCGGAGAAGGTATATGTGCTCGACTATGCCGAGTTTATGCCGCCCACTTTGATCACCCGCGACATTAATGAGGTGCGCGCTTTTCAGGCGGAACATGGCGGCATTGTGATTAAGCCACTACATGGCAATGGCGGTAAGGCGGTTTTCTTGATCCCTGAAGATGGTAGCAATTTGAGTGCTTTGTTGGAGATGTTTGATCAAACGTGGCCAGAGCCGCATATGGTGCAGGCGTTTCTTCCCGAAGTGCATGAAGGCGACAAGCGCATCGTCCTGATCGACGGGGAAGTGGCCGGTGCGATTAATCGCCTACCCGCCGAAGGAGAGTTTCGCACCAATCTGGCGCAAGGCGGCAATGCCGAAATCAGTACATTGACGCCCCGTGAAAAAGAAATCTGCGCGGCAATGGGTCCGGATTTGAAGGCGAAAGGTCTGACCTTTGTCGGCATTGATGTGATCGGCGGCAAATGGCTGACCGAGATTAATGTAACGTCTCCGACCGGGATTGTATCGATCAGCAATTATGATGGCACCGATTTGGCGGGGATGATCTGGGATGCGATTGAGGCGCGGTTGGGGTAAATAGTTGCTGTCTCCATTATCCTGGACGTAGGCACTAGGCTTCAGGTGGATGGTTTATCTTATGCAGAGAGCAGCACGGGGATCAGATTAGCGAAGCGATTGCATACCCTGTCTAGATAGGGAATCAGTAAGTGGCATGAGATGGCGACTTTGTTGAATGTCCCTAAGCGCTTCTTTCACACACCTGTATTTGCTTAGAGTTTCTAAAGAGCGCAGCGTCGGATCAATCATCTGCCAGAGGCCTTCTTCCTTGTTTGCAAGCGCATGGCTAGGTTGAATCCATTCATCATCGACTGTCTCGAAAGTATAGGCATGTGTTAATTGATTCGCAGGCATTGTCGCGATGAAAAACCGGGTGTCGAACCGCCGAGGAATTTGATTGGGAGTGATCCAGTGACTAAAATATGCCAAGCGTTCGCAGTCGACTTGGAGATGTTCTGTACGGCAAATATCACTGAATGAGGTTTTATTCGCGAGAAGGCGCTCCCGGTGATGATGAAATCGCTTCGCCGTGTCTTCATCAAAAGAAACCGCAGCTCCTTCTTCGCGTGCCAGCAAAACGCCGCACTCTTCAAAGCACTCTCGGGCCACTGCAATCCAATATCTGAGGCCACCAGAGGCAACCCCCAGTCGTTCACTCGCTTCTGAGTCCCCTAGGCCGAAGCAAATTTCAGGAGAAAAATCATCCGCGTCAACTTTTCCACCAGGGAAAACATGAAGATCCGGGAAATCACCTTTCCCTGGCCGCTGCACCATGAAAACCTCCAGACCCTGCGCACCATCTCGTATGAGCATGACGGTCGCTGCTAGCCGGATATTACCTTTGACAAGCGCTTGCATTTGCGGAGAGGCATTGGTCAATATTATTCCTTTAGTATTTACTGCAACTGATAACTGAAAATCGTCCTCCTGCTAGTTCAAAAGACGTTAGCCAGAATTTTAGATCGACGAACTCTTACGGAATAGCGTGACCAATTGATAGTTAGTCAGCTGACACTCCCGACGGAATAAAACCTGCTCCGCGATGGACGGTCTAAGCTCAACCGTTTGAGCGCTTGTTGAAACCAACATTTCGAAGGAACAATTCGTTGGTAACAGAAACAAGGGTCAAGTGTTTGGATCCATTGTGCGCTCACCTTCTATGTCCGCTTTATCCCAAAAGCGGACGTTAACAGCTTGCGACAATTCGAAGCTTAGAAGCCCGGATTTACATACTCCTGCGGCTTACGGCTGGAGAGATGGGTAAATATTTCTTGCTAGCCAAAATCGTATATAACATATATTGACGACATATGATAATTAATGTTACTTATTGTTTCTTCGTCGCTCCAAAATATCAATGAAAGCAGATCTATGGCCACCAAGGTTTCTCAAAATTTGGATAAAGGGCGGAGTTCGACTTCGTTGATGTCAGACAAAGATATTGTTGCGCGGATATTGGACCATATAGACAATGGAACGACGGACAGGGGGCAATCTAGCTGGAAAGAACCGACAGAGAATTACCAATCTGTTGAGCGGTTTGACACCGAACTGGTGCTCCTCCGCAGAAGCTGGGTTGTGTTTTGCCCTTCTACATCACTTCCGGAGTCAGGCGACTATATTGCCAGAGATGCGGCAGGCGTTCCGTTAATCGTGGTCCGGGGAAACGATGGAGAGGTCCGCGGATTTCGCAATGCATGCCGTCATCGCGGTGTTCAGGTTGCCAGTGGACAGGGTTGTACAAGCGTGTTTGTATGCCCTTACCATGGCTGGTCCTACGGCAATGACGGATCACTTCGCAGCGTACCGCACAAAGAAGGCTTTCCCGGATTGGACAAGGAGAATCGCGGTCTGGTTGCTGTAGAGTGTTTGGAAAAAAATGGCCTGATCTTCGTCAAACAGGAACCGGATACCAAAGACCGAAAAAGCGAGGCCGACTTCCCCGGTTTAATCCCGGATGGATATCGCGTCATTAAATCGGAAACATCCGAAATTGACGCGAATTGGAAGCTGCATCTGGAGAGCGCTCTAGAGGGCTATCATATCCGTTCAACCCACCAGACAACATTCTTTCCCGTTCAATATGACAATTTAACAGTCGTTGAACCATTTGGTCGGAACAGCCGAATAGCTTTCCCCTATCAGGCAATCGAAGGACTACGGGACAAACCGCAATCGACTTGGTCAACCAACGGACGGCTAACCTTTGTCTATCATCTTTTTCCGAATGTCCTTGTTTCAACCTTTCCCGATTGCCTGCAGGTTGTAGTTCTGGAACCGCTTGAATTGAATCTAACCCGCCAACATTTGTTTTTAATGACTGACTGTGACGAAGGTGGCGGAGCATTGGATGCCGTTTTGGAAGGGCAGGAATTTGCCAAAGCAGGTGTTGTAGAAGACCGGGAAGTGGTTCTGTCGGCACAGTGCGGTCTCAAAACTGGTGCCAATGAGTTTTTGGAATTTGGTTTGTTTGAAAGCGCCATTGGGCGGTTTCACGCGGAGTTAACGGAAGAACTAAAGGATATTGCCTAACACAGTGAGGCAAAGAGGGAAGGGTGTTATGGCGCAGCAAGTTCAATCCAAACTCCGCAATGACCCTGCCGCCATTTCCGCTCTTTTGAAGAACCGTCCATCGGCAAAGCGCTTGATTTTGTCGGTGCTTAGTCAGCCAAATTTACATGAAACGCATATAGGGCAATTAGTCCGATGGGGCGGCTTGTTCGGACATGCTCCGGCGACGATCCGGGTCACTGCAGGACGATTGACAAAACAAGATCTGCTCGAAAACACTGGTCGCGGAATTTATAGAATCGGCAAAACGGGCGAAGCATTGCAGAAAACTGCGGCGGCGTGGACGTCAATATTGAATCGAGTTGGCGATTGGGATGGGGAATGGCTTTGCATTCACACCGCGCACCTAGGTCGATCCGATAAAACGGCCGTACGTGCGCGGGAACGAGCCTTTCGATTGATGGGATTTGAGCAATTGGTCACAGGTCTTTGGTGTCGCCCAGCCAATTTGATAGAACAAGCGTCAGTCAGTTTGTCTCGCTTGATCGCACTTGGATTGGAGCGAAATGGCGTCTTGCTGCATATGAACGATGCCAATATCTGTGCCGAAGTTGACCCATTCGCATTGTGGCCGCGCCAAACACTGGAAGCCCAATATCGCAAGGTGATCGATCTACTCAACGCAAGTCAACAGCGATTGACACAACTCGATATGGGGGCCGCCATGCGGGAATCGTTTCTGGTTGGCGAACATGTCATTCGGCAGATAAATGCTGACCCACTGTTGCCAAAAGAAATGATTGATACTTCGTTGCGGGAACAGATGGTCACCGCCATGCGGTCATATGATGCCTATTGCCACCCACTTTGGGTTCAATTTCGTGATCACAAGTTAGTACACAGCGACCCAAAACCCCTGTCCATCACCACAATGTAAGTGGCATTTCCTCCCTATTGGAAGTGCGTTAGCTCACCATTCGATATCCAAATTAGTAACTGAACTAATGTTCGCCTTTGCGCCCAAAGCGGATGTTAGCATATTGTGTAACGAGCTCCTTTGCTGATCCCAATCACTTTGCGAGTTTAGCATTTGACCTTGGCCTTACCTTTCCGCTTCGGCTCACAATTCAGTTTAAGCTGATCCTGCCAAACAATGCGGTGATCCAGCATAACGATATTTGGCACTACACCATCGAAGATCGGGGTCACTGACACACTGACGCACTGACATAGTTCGTAGCAAAGTTGGCATTCCACTAGCTGCATCAGATATCTTTTAATCTATTTACCCAGCGAAGGCTGGTAGGATGAAAACTAAAAGGTCCGCTGTCCGACAAAGTTACCCGGCGGACTATAGCGACAGACCAATACATCACGCTGGGCATTGCTTGCTAAGCCGCAGCCGATCTTGGTCGTGCTGCGCCAGATAATCTGGGTATAATGCCCGACATCTTGCCAACGCCCAGTGGTACTCACATCAGGGAAAACACCGTTCGTGAAAAATTGTTTCTCATCAATCCAGCCATTGACCATCTGACGAAAGGAAAATGCGCTGGCCGTCCCTGCCCAAAGATTTTCTCCTTGGTTGGGCCGCGAAGACCCTGAACTATGTTCAAACCGCCCGTTGGCAATTAGTTCTTCGGCGTAGGCCAATGCGGCGGCATTGAGCGCGGGATCCAATTCAACTGGCCCAACGCCCACTTCTGCTCGTGCTTCATTATGCGCAGCCAACATGACATCCAGCATGGCCGTTGCCGTTGGCGGCGGCGTTGGTGCAGGCGGAGGGGTAGGAGCTGGCGGAGGAGTTGGTGCAGGGGTGGTTGGCGGCGGCGCAGGTGTTGGTACCGGAGGCGCTGCAACCGGAGGAGAGCTTGGCAAAGTGACCGGAGGTGGACTGCTATCAGCCGTCGCGCTCTGTCCGCCACAACCCACAAGCAACGCTATCATTGCAGCTTGCATGACAGTGATGCCAAATCTACTGCTACGCTGATGTCCCATGCTTCATCCTCCCAAAATCCAACCATGCCAAAGTCCGAAAAAGAGCTGGCGCTCTATATCCATTGGCCTTTTTGCGTTGCCAAATGTCCCTATTGCGATTTCAATAGCCATGTCCGCGACGAAATTGATGAACAGGCATGGTTATCAAACCTTCTTCTTGATCTTAGGCATGAATATAAAATTAACGCTGCCCCGCGGATAAGCTCGGTTTTTTTCGGTGGTGGCACCCCGTCGCTCATGCCGCCTCAACTGGTCGCCGACCTGATTGCTGAGACCGACAAGCTGTGGGGACTGGCAGAAGGTTGCGAGATCACGCTAGAGGCCAATCCATCATCGGTAGAAGCGGCACGATTTGCAGATATAGCACAAGCCGGCGTCAATCGAGTTTCTCTAGGTTTACAATCGCTTGATGACCAAATATTGCAATTTTTGGGCCGGGCGCATGACGTGCAAGAAGGGATCTCGGCGCTTGATGTTGCACAGCGAAATTTTGACCGTGTGAGTTTTGACCTGATTTATGCACGGCCTGGCCAATCGCTTGAAAACTGGCAATCAGAATTAGCGCGTGCGCTGGAATTCGGCACCAACCATCTGTCGCTTTACCAGCTGACTATTGAACCGGGAACGCGGTTTGAAACGCTGGTTCGAAAAGGTGAGCTCATCCCGGCCGATGACGACCATGCTGCCGATTTATTTGAACTCACGCAGGATATGACAGCCGCGGCAGGTCTGCCTGCTTATGAAACCAGCAATCATGCAAAACCCGGGCAGGAAAGCCGTCACAATCTGACCTATTGGAGATATAATGACTATGCTGGCATCGGCCCCGGTGCGCATGGACGGCGGCTAAAAATGGCCACAGAACGGCATAAGAAACCTGAAAATTATCTGTCCGGAGTCGCACGCAACCAGCATGGGATAAAAATCGAACACATGCTTTCGCCAGAGACACAAGCGACTGAAGCTTTGTTGATGGGATTGCGACTGGCAGAGGGTATCGACCTTGCAAACCTGGAAGCAAAAACAGGAATAGCGCGCGATCAAATGATAGACAGTCACCAACTAGCAACCTTGTCTGACCTAGGTTTCGTTTTGCAAACTGGCTCCAAACTGTCCGTTCTTCGCAAAGGTATGCCATTACTGGATGCGATCCTGCCGCGCCTTGTTAGCGACAATCTCACATAAGCTATTTTCTATCGCTCAGGGGGCGTTGAATTCTATTGGCTTTCCTGTCAGATATTGACGAGAAAAAAGCGGAGAGCGATTATGGGTTTTATCAGTGTCATTAAGCGCGAGTTCCATTTCACACGCTCGCTAAAGGCGTTGATGGCACAAGTGAAAGAAATTGATCCCGAAGCTCATATCCTGATCACTGATGATATTGAAGCAACGGTCGACCAATTTCCCAACAATGACGCTTTCCATTTCGAAGGCAATACCACCAGCTATTCCGATTTTGAAGAACGCGCCAATCGCGTTGCCCATTGGGCGCTCGATGAGGGCTTTAAGGCTGGCGACTGCGTGGCACTGTTCATGGAGAATGAACCGGATTTTGTCGCCGCTTGGTTCGGCCTGTCCAAGATCGGAATTGTCACCGCGATGATCAACAACAATCTGGAGGGTGCGGGCCTGGCCCATTGCCTCAATATTGTTGAGACCAAAGCCGTTATAACCAGCGCTGATCTTGCGCCCAGAGTGGATGCCGTTCTGGAACGATTGGAAGGCTCACCTGCTCTTTGGGACTGGGAAGGCGCCGTCGGGAAGAATCTTGAAACTGCACTGGCTGAGCAACCATTTACGCGCGTCGACAAAAGTCATCGTGCACACCTCACCGGTAAAGACCTGTTTCTTTATGTCTACACGTCAGGGACTACCGGCCTACCCAAGGCAGCACGGATTTCTCACGCACGAGCCCGGCGTAGCTTCCGGATTGCTATCCCCAGTTGCCCGCTAACGCCGGAGGATCGCATCTATATCACCTTACCACTATATCACGTGACCGGAGGGTTTTTGGGGCTTGGCGGGGCGTTGCTTAGCGGGGCATCGGTTATTTTGCGGCGCAAATTCTCGGCATCAAAATATTGGGACGATGCGGCGGATAATGGCGCGACTGCAATCGTTTATATAGGCGAGCTATGCCGTTATCTACTCAACCAACCAGAACATCCCAAAGAACGTGCGCATTCAATCCGGGTCGGCATCGGAAACGGCTTGCGATCGGATATTTGGCAACAATTTGTCGACCGGTTTCAGGTCAATAAACTGCTCGAAGTCTATGGCTCTACGGAGGGTAATATCTTCCTGATGAATATAGACGGAAAAATTGGCGCGGTGGGCCGCATCCCCAAATACCTTGAAAAGCAATTTGGCGATGTCCGGATCGTCAAATTCGATATTGCAGAAGAACAACCGGTGCGCGGAGCAGATGGTTTCTGCATTGCGGCAGATTGGAACGAGACCGGTGAATTGATTGGGCGGATTGATACCGCAGGCCCTTCGGATTTTTCTGGCTATCAGGACAAAGAAGCCACTGAAAAGAAAATCCTACGTGACGTGTTTGAAAAAGGCGACGCCTGGTTCCGCAGCGGCGATTTGATGAGCCGTGACCGGGCTGGATATATTTATTTCAAGGACCGGATTGGCGATACATTCCGCTGGAAGGGTGAAAATGTCGCAACCAACGAAGTCGCCGAAACATTGTCGCAATATCCGGACATCAAGACCGCCAATGTCTATGGCGTTGAAATACCCGGAACCGACGGACGCGCTGGAATGGCGTCACTGACGGTGGATGATCAATTTGATATTTCCGGTCTGCGCGCATTTATGGCCAAAGAGTTACCGCCATATGCCGTGCCTCTATTCATCCGCATAGAGCCAGAAGCACAGACCACCGGAACCTTCAAATACCGGAAGGTTGAGCTGGTCGACGAAGGTTTTGATGTTGGGAAAGTGGGCGATCCGATATATTTTGGTGCAATGGGTTCAAAGGCCTATGAGCCGTTAACCGAGGATGACGTGGCTCAAATAAATGCCGGCGAAGTTCGAGTTTAAGGTCGCTATTCACTCACCCCTTGCGGGAGAAAATTTGTAGAGTGCATTAATCACTGCTAGATTCACCCCAATGGATAGCACACAAGCCATCATCAACGAATTTTCTAGCACTCTCCGTGATGGGCGCAGGCGGTCGCAACATACGGTCCGCGCTTATGTGACAACTGCAGAACGGTTTTGTGCGTTTCTTAGCGAACATTTGGGCCGTCCGGTTGGGCCCGTCGAAATACAGGCGCTCAAACAGACCGATATCCGCTCTTATCTAGCCTATCGGCGCGCCGATGGCCTGACCAATAACTCGGCGGCCCGCGAGTTGTCAGCATTGCGCGCATTCTTGAAACATGTGGGTGGTGACGAAGCGCAAATCCCCAAGATCAAAGGCCCCAAAGTCAAGAAAGGCGTCCCCCGCCCTGCATCACCCAAAGACATCTTGGCATTGGCCGAGGATGCACAGGAAAGTGCCAGCGAAGATTGGATCGGCGCGCGTGATTGGGCTGTGCTGTTGTTGCTCTATGGCTCCGGCCTGCGGATCAGCGAGGCTTTAGACCTTACCGGCGATACACTACCCCTTTCCGAGACGTTGCGGGTAACGGGCAAGAGAGACAAGACGCGGATCGTGCCGCTGATCCCGAAAGTGCGGGAGGCGATTGAACATTATATCGACCTATGCCCGCACGTGATGGAGCCGGACCAGTCAATTTTCCGCGGCAAGCGCGGTGGGTCGCTATCACCCAACCTGATCCGCCGTGTGGTGCAACAGGCGCGAACCAAACTGGGTATCTCAGACAAGACCACGCCGCATGCATTGAGACATAGTTTCGCCACGCATTTGCTGGCTGGCGGCGCTGATTTGCGTAGTCTCCAGGAATTGCTCGGCCATGCGAGCCTGAGTTCAACGCAGGTCTATACCGCTGTTGATGCGGCGCATTTGCTTGATGTTTACCAAAATGCACATCCGAGGGCGGGATAATGTCGGCTATGCGCGTAAATGCCACTATTCAAACCCGGCGTCGAATCCTGTGCTGTTGCTTAAACATTGCCCGATTGCTCTAGTGACCTTACAGCTTGCAACACATTTCGGTAATGAACCAATGCTTAAACCCCATTGCTCTATCAAGGAATTATAAACTCAAATGCCACAATTTTCACAACCAAGTTTTCAAGAACGCACACAAATGGCCGCCAAAGCCAAGCAGGATGCGCTAAATCAACTGAAATCAAAGCCTCCCATCAGCGACGAAGTTATTGCCGAACGCAAGAAGGCCAGCCTTGCACGAGAGCAAAAAAAGGCCGCCAAACGCGAAGAAAAACGCGCTGCATTCGAGCAGTTAAAGGCAGAGCGTAAAGCCGCGAAAAAACAAGCAACGCCGGATACAGCACCTGAACGTACGGAAGCGGAGAAGAAAGCCGCCAGAGACGCACGCTACGCAAAGCGAAAAAAACGCAATAGATAGCACATACGCAATAGGCCAGAATAAGCAGGGTGAGCGGCGATCGAAGTTTGCACATCTGTTTTGTATTGGTAATCTAATGTCCGCTATGAGCGCAAAAGCGGACATTGGAAAACTGATTGTCGTTATCCCGCCAGTTAGAATAATATCCATCTTGTGCTAAATGACTTGCATGGAAAGCGTTTGGATATTTCAAGGAGAAGATGCCGAGTTTTGCTCGGCTGTGTTTAAGCAACATGCTGATGCAGAAATCTGGATCAATGAAGATAAGTTTTCTGGGATTTTAACCAAGTACCCAGTCGATACTTCGGTTTATGACTGGGCGGTTCAGGAACGACATTTTCAACCCGATATTGATAATCTCAAAGCTGGACGCTTCATCCAAAACTTTACAACGGCCGCGCAAGAACACTTTCACTATCAAAATGGCAATCGCTCATAGGAATCCTAACGTCCGTTTTCGGAATATTACAGTCATTTAGACAAAACAAATTTTCACAAAAATTGATACCCGGAAATTGAATATCGACGTTCAATTGTGGTCAAGTTGATTGCACTTTGGAAAGATCACTATACCTCGCAGCCTTCGCTGAGATGACAGCTAGAAGCAGGCTGCGACCAACTTCTTAAACGCATCTGCCCGGTGGCTCATTGCGTGTTTCTGTTTCGGATCGAGTTCGGCAAAAGTTTGTTCAAAGCCGTTGGGAGAGAATACGGGGTCATAGCCGAAACCCAATGTTCCGCGCGGAGGCCAGATAAGCGTGCCATTTACACGGCCCTCAAAAACCTCCGAATGTCCGTCGGGCCATGCCAGCGCCAAGGTGGCGATAAAGTAAGCGCTACGATCAACATCCGGACCGTGTTCGGCGAGCTTTCCTTCGACTTTGCCCATTGCCATATACCAGTCGCGTCCTTTGTCGCCCTCATACCACTGTCGTTCGGCCCAATCGGCTGTGTAGACACCCGGGCGCCCGTCTAGGGCGTTAACGCAAAGCCCGCTATCGTCGGCGAGAGCGACACAATCGGCACCCTCAGAACTGGCGCGTGCCTTTAACAGTGCATTTTCAGCGAAAGTGGTACCCGTTTCTTCCGGTTCAGGCAGGCCGAGGTCTCCGGCGGACACTGGTTCAATGCCAAAGGGTTCGAGCAATGCGCGAATTTCCCGGACCTTGCCCTGATTGTGACTGGCAATGATGAGCTTGCCAGGGGTGAGTTTGCGATGGGTCATAGGCGCGGCTTATTCCAATCAATCATGCTCGGAACCATGGACAATATTGATCATGTCTTCCGTAGGCATGTCCAAATTATCTAAGCACGCAAGGTTAATGCAGATCTGATCGGGATCACGTCGCCGCTTGTGATGGGTGTAAACACCGCAATTCCGGCAAAAGAAATGCTCTGCAATTTGCTTGTTCCACTTATAGGACAGAAGACTGTCTTGACCAGCAGTGACCTTGAAATGATCCTTATGCTCTGCCTTCATCACAATGGATTTTTTCCTGCACAAGGAACAATCGCACCGATAGATATCTTGAAAGATATCCTCGGATTGAAATTCAAATTCGACTGTGCCGCAGTGGCAGGAACCGGAATAGCTCGTCATCTAACCAACTCTAGCGGCCTAACTGACAGCTTTATCCTGTTCTTCGAAAATCTTGTCACAGCCCATGCGAGCCAGACGCATCAACCGCATCAGGCCTTCATCGTCAAACGTCTCGCCTTCTGCCGTCGCTTGCGCCTCAGCAATATTGCCGTCCCCGGTCAGCACGAAATTCGCATCCGCACCCGCGTTCGAATCTTCATCATAGTCTAGATCCAGCACCGGCGTGCCGTTATAAATACCGCAACTGATTGCAGCGATTTTCTGTTCAATCGGATCTTCGGTGATCAGCTTCTGCGCCATCAAATCATTGATCGCGAGGCGAAGCGCGACCCATGCACCGCTAATAGAAGCCGTGCGCGTACCGCCATCGGCCTGTATCACATCGCAATCGAGGGTGATCTGCCGCTCGCCGAGTTTCTTCATGTCGACCACTGCGCGTAAAGAGCGTCCGATAAGGCGCTGAATTTCTTGCGTTCTTCCTGACTGCTTCCCGCGAGCTGCTTCACGTGAACCGCGCGTATGGGTGGCGCGAGGGAGCATCGAATATTCGCCGGTGACCCAGCCTTCACCCTTGCCGCGCAGCCATGGCGGAATGCGTTCTTCGACGCTGGCGGTACATAGCACCCGCGTATCGCCAAAGCTGATCAGACAGCTTCCTTCGGCATGTTTGGTAAATCCGGTTTCAATTGTGATGGTGCGCATTTCGTCCGGCGCACGGCCCGATGGTCGCATAGGTGATTCTCCTGTGGCTTGTTGGTTGTTGCCTTATCCTCTCCCATAGGGAGAGGCAACAAGCCTTGGCAATTCATTGCCTTAGGCGCAGTCGGTGCGGGGTTCGACACTTCAGAGGTTCAAGCCCTTCACCGACCTGCGCTGGCCAGCGAAGCTGACAAGCTCCGGTTGCCTCTCCCTATGGGAGAGGAGGTTATCTCCAGTCGACGACTTCCAGTTGCGGCCAAATTGAAAGCCAATTTTTCTTTTTGACCCGATCATCGAAAATATGCCGTTTGTCTTTCTGGAATGACGGAGTTGGTTTTACCTTCAGGCCATACGGATCACCGAGTCCAAAAGGCGCCGCAATTTCGCACTGGCATTGGTTGGATAACCTTACGGCAATGGCTGTTGCCGTTTCTGGCCAGTATCTCATTGCATCAATTGTCGAAGCATATGGCGCGTCGCTGTTCCGAGTGTGCATTCTTGCTTGGTTTTTAACCGACCATTTGATGGTTGGTTCCAATTCGCTTAGATTCGCCTCAATTTCTCGATCCGTTGACTTATTAGCTTTTTCGTCAAACCAAATCACGTCAATGTCTCCATCGTGAACTGATGGATTATTGTGAAGGTTATTCCACACGGCATTTCTGACGAATCCGGCTCCGATCCAGCAGTCATCAAGTTTCAATGACCGCACTAGGCTCAACACCCGGCAACGGAATGCATCGTTCACCATAAGATCGCGCAGTTCTTGAGCATGTCGCATAGACTATCGCTAGTTCATAACGCCAAAATGCGAAAGTCTCGCTTTGCTTTTTGATTGCTGGAAACCTCCCGACAATTCACCTATCTATCTCTTATGACCACCCCAATCACCGAAATGACCACCCGCGCGCAGGATATCTTCCGCGTTGTGGTCGAATCCTATCTAGATAGCGGCGCGCCGGTTGGTTCTCGCACCATATCCAAAGCGCCCGGTCTTGAACTCTCGCCCGCCTCGATCCGCAACGTTATGCAGGACCTTGAAGAGCTCGGCCTGTTGGCCGCGCCGCATACCAGTGCGGGGCGGATGCCGACCGAATTGGGACTGCGGCTGTTCGTAGATGGCATGATGCAGGCGGCGGAGCCTTCGCAGCAGGAGCGCGATGCGATTGAGAGTCAGATCACCGAGGACGGTCCGGTGGAAGAGGCTTTGCGGGCGACGACATCGGTTTTATCCGGCCTGTCTTCCTGCGCCGGTCTCGTGTTGGTGCCGCAACGTGAGGCTTTGCTTAAACAGTTTAGTTTCGTGAAACTGTCCGAAGGGCAGGGGCTGGCGATCCTGGTGTCGCAGGACGGCCATGTCGAAAATCGCGTGCTTGATCTACCGCCGGGCGTATCGGAATCGGCTCTGATAGAGGCTGGTAACTATCTAACCGCGCGCTATGGCGGGAAATCGCTGGCGCAAGCGCTGGCACAATTGGATCAGGAAATTAACGCAGGCGAATTGGCCATCGACAAGGCGTCGGAGGAATTGGTCAAGGCTGGCCTCGTCACCTGGAGCCGTGATCCTGCCGATCGGCCGGTGCTGATCGTACGGGGACAAGCAAACTTGCTTGATGAAAGCAACCTCAACGATCTGGATCGTGTCCGGCAATTGCTGGACGAGTTGGAGGGAAAGCAAGAGATTTCACGGTTGCTCGACAATGCGCGCGACGCAGAGGCGGCAAAAATATTTATTGGCGCAGAGAACAAATTATTCTCGCTTTCCGGCTCATCTGTGATAGCGGCGCCGTACAAAGATGGGGATGGCCAGGTGGTCGGAGTCGTCGGTGTAATTGGACCTACAAGGTTGAACTATGCCCGCGTCGTACCCATGGTAGATTTCACAGCACAAAGCTTAAGCAGATTATTGAAATGAGTGACGAAAAGATGAGTGATAATAGTAACAATTCTGGCCCTGAAGCAAATGAAGAACCAAAAGCCGATCCAGCCGTGGAAGCGGAATTGGAAGGCGTGCCCGAAAGCATGAAAGAAGGCGGTGAAGGCGAGATGCCCGTCGAAGAAAATACGGACAACCGCATCGAAAATCTGGAAACGCAGTTGGCCGAAGCTCAGCAGGCGGTGCTCTATGCGCAGGCAGAAACCCAAAACGTTCGCCGTCGTCTGGAAAAAGACGCACAGGACGCCCGCGCTTATGCGGCTACCGGCTTCGCCCGCGATATGCTTTCCGTAATGGACAATATGCAGCGGGCTATGGAAGCCATTCCTGAAGAAGTGAAAAACGAAGAAAAATGGGGAGGTCTGATTGGCGGTATCGAAGCGACGGCCCGCGAACTGGAAACCGTGTTTGAGAAAAACGGCGTGAAGCGCGTGGCCGCCATGGGGTTGCCGCTCGATCCTAATCAACATCAGGCCATGGTTGAAGTGCCAACGGCCGATGAAGAGCCCGGCACGATTGTTCAGGAAATGCAGGCGGGTTACGTGATTAAGGATCGGTTGTTGCGTCCGGCTTTTGTGGGTGTGGCGAAAAAGCCGGAATGATCGTCTAGCTTTTTGGCAAACTCACTGTCTCTGACTCAATTGCTGAAATACTGATAATCTGTCGGCTACCTGCCAGTGCCCGCATAGTCGGTTATCCGCAAAGTCATAAATCGTTAGGCCAGACATGGCGATTTTCCTTCCTGTGGCGGGGAAACCAGGAATGTCGCCTAAATGCGTTCCCGACCACGTCCAGGCAGCGGCGATAGCCGAACCGTCTTCGATCATTCTTTTGACCTCGAAAACTTGATCTGGTGCCATTGCTCGAGATTGCACCAATCGATCTTTAAACTCTCCAACTGAGAGGGTTTTTCCATCCCATGGATCGCTGGGATCATGGTGAATTGTGTAAGATGCTGACAGATACTGATCCACAGCTTCAACTTTCCCTTCGCTCCAAACTTCCTTCAGAAAACGGGTGAGTGTTGTCTGCTTTTGCGATGCCTTCTTTTCCAACGTCATAACTCCAATATCATATGCGGCTGGCCATCAGATGTTTTCGCAGGCGAGGTACCGGACTGGTCGACGGTACAGCTCAATCGGCGGCGAAAATTTGAAAAGGAATCAAACTTGACCACGTCAATCGCTTCGTCTGCATGTATTGAAACGTAGTAAGATTGACCCTTTTTGAGAGTACGGATCCCCACAAGTTCACCTCTGAAGGGCTGTCCCATATACCGACCATCTACCACCTCTCCCAAGCCCAAAGCTTCTAATGCTGGTCGATTGGACATGCTGGCATGAAGTGTGTTCCAGTCTTTAAACCCTCTTTGGTGGGCAATAATTTCAAGAGATTGGCTGTGAGAAATTGGGTTCGAGTCATTTGCAATTTCAGCACGTAACCGGCGTGCTTGTTGCTTCAATGCCTTCAGTGAAGGGGAATGTCGTTGATTGGAATTCATATTCAATCTCACTCGATCTAAAAATATGCTTGGTAAGATAGGGTGCTTGCATTGCCATCTTTAAGCATGTTTTTGACATGATGAGATGCGAGATATCGAAGGACCTTCACCGCGGCGTATAGCCTGCAAGCGGCAGGTGATCCCAAAACCAACGTCGCCCTATGACGCATCGGATGATGAGTCAATGTGGTTATCGCCGGCTTTTATGACCCAAGCGGACATTATCGCAATGGGTTGGAAGTTCCCTTATTCGCTCCGATCACTTTGCGGTCTGGAGTTTAATCGTGGCGTTAACTTTCCGCACCGGTCCAAAATCCAAATGAAATTCCTTTCAATGACCGAGATTATCAGAGGCCTGTGTGGTTGCTGACTAGCATTAAGGGATATTTTCTGTGATAACTCTCCTCACATAGGGGGAGCTATGCGGCGATATTCATATTTACTCATTTTTCTTTCGCTTTGCCTGTTTGTTGCATTTGATACAGCCGAAGCATCGAAAGCGGACGTTCAGAAATTTGTTGAAACGGAAGCGGAAAAGGCTGCAATTCCTGGCGTTTCCTACGCGTTGATTGATGGCGATAGCGTAATCACCGGACAATATGGTGTTGCCGCAAAAAACGAAGGACGTCCGGTTTCTGAAAGCACTGCTTTTGTCATTGGTTCCATTTCGAAATCCTTCACTGCCGTTGCGATCATGCAATTGAAAGAAATAGGGTTGTTGAACCTCGACGATGCAGTGTCTCTGCACGTACCGGGATTTGATGACACGTCGGCCGGAGCGATCACCATCCGTCAATTGCTGAGCCACACATCTGGGTATTCAACGCTGCAGGGCAATAGCAATCAAACGGATTTTACCATCGACACAAATGCGTTGGAGCGGCGCGTGGCCGATTTGCGGTATATCGCACCGATCAATGCGGCCGACGAAGGTTGGTCCTATGCAAATGTGAATTACCAGTTGCTAAGTCGTATTGTGGAGGTGCTTACGGACCGGGAGTTCGGAGATTATGTTGAAGCCGCGATTATGAAACCGCTAGGCATGCGGGATTCTCGCATGATCGACTGGAAAGTTGCAGACAATGATGCCGCCGGCCATCGACCTTGGTTTTGGACAAAGATGCAATATGAGGGACGCGGTGCTGGACGCGGCTCATTAGGGCAGGGTGGTGTGATGTCCACTGCGCATGATATGGCAAAATATCTGACGATGATGATGAATGGTCAGGATGATATTCTCACCGCAATTTCCAAAAGGGAGATGATGCAATCTGCTAGCGCAACTTCACCCAATTATGGGTTGGGTTGGTTCCTGAATCCAGAGCAGAATCTGGTGTTCCACAGCGGTGCCAATCCAGGTTTTGAGGCGCTGGCTACCATGCGACCCAATCAGAAAAAAGCCTTTGTCATATTGACCAATGGAGGTTCTGGCTTTGGTTTTGGAGATACTGGCTATCTAAGGCGCGGCGCGACGGTGCTGGCGTTGGGTGGACCAGAAGAGATACCGCCGAATTTCGTTACCAAGGGCATTTTTCTGCTTTTGTGTGCATTGCCTATACTATTTTTGGCTGCCGCATGGAGATTTTGGAAAAAGAGAAAACCCATTGCCTTGAAAGGGAAGTTAGCGAAATTTTTTTACGTCTGGGCGCCACTGATATTGGCTACCGCACTGGCCTTTGTTCTGCTGACCTTGATACCTGCATCTTTTGGCGCGAACCTTAAAACTGCCACTCTCTTTCAACCAGATGTAGGACTGTTGCTCATACTATCTTCTGTTGCCGCGCTAATATGGGCGATTGTACGCGGTGTGGTCGTCCGTAAGTCGATAGTTTGAAAGATAGGCTTTCGTCTTCACGCCATTGACATGTACATAGCCGCCGCCAGTCCAAATCCGCGCGGGTCGCCGAGAAGTCCGGTTTCCATCTTGTTCATGACATAGGAAAAACATAGATTAGCATCTTGATCAATAATCACCGATGATCCGCCATAACCGCCCCAGAAGCAGGCATTTTTATTTGGGCTAATCGGTGTGGCATCGCTGTTGAGACCATATCCCATCCCAAATACCAGAGGTACGCCTAGAACCAGATCCATACCCTCGGATTGTTTTTCAAAAACCCGTTTCGTGCCCGCTTCCGACATAATTTTCTTTCCAAAAGCTTGCCCGCCATTGGCCATTGCGGTTTGCGCGCGTACGATGGCGCGTGCATTGGCCTGGCCGTTTGCCGCAGGAATTTCCGCTGCCCGCCAAGCCCGTTTTCTGGGCTCGGTCGCATCAACTCGCGGGTTGGCAAATGTTCGACCGGCTATTGATTGAGAGTCAGGGGCGGGGCCAGCTTTTGGCGGAATAAGATTGCCGATCCGTTCGTCCAATTCTTCCGCAGCGCCGATATGGAAGTCGGCACCGGTTGGTTCCGCGATCTCCTGCCTGAAGAAATTGCCGATTGTCTGACCGGTTACACGGCGAACAATTTCACCGATCAGATGGCCTTGGGTCAGAGCATGATAGCCAGATTGCGTACCTGGTTCCCACCAAGGTGTTTGCCGGGCAAGCGCCGACGTCATCCATTCCCAATCGTAAAACGCATCACCTTCGATCTGCTCTTCCATACCCGACAGGCCTGCATTGTGGCTAAGAAAGTGACGTACTTCGAGCGCTTCCTTGCCGTTCTCGGCAAATTCCGGCCAATATTTCGCCGCCGGTGCATGGAGATCAACCTCACCGCGGTCTGCTAACAATAGCAATGACATCGCTGCCATGGTCTTGGTGCTCGACCATACATTGACCAGTGTATCTTCCTGCCATGGTTGCGTTCGCTTTTCGTCCAGATGACCGCCCCAAAGATCGACGACAAACTCCCCGTTGAGCGTGATCGCCACAGAGGCACCAACGTCTCCATGCTCGCGAAAATTGGTTTCAAAGGCGGCTTTGACTGGCTCGAAACGCGGGTCGCAATGCCCTTGGATTGGGGTGTTCATCAATTTCTCCATTTTAGATTGTGTATTGTGGCGCAGCCTAGCGAGTCAAAGCGTTAAACCAGATGGGTGAGGACCAGGCCATTTCAGTATTGGTTGCCGAAACTCTATCAGACGGAACCTGATCGAGCCTCAAGCTATCATAGGTTGACCAGCGACAGGTGGGATTTTGAATAACCCGGATATAGTAGAAGGCGTTTTCGCCGGGGCGATATTGCTCATCGCGCCAGAACGTTCTCAGCTCCGGTGCACCGCGATCTTTGTCCACCGCGCAGTTTTTTAGATTCACTTTGGCGCTGATTGCCGGACATCGTCCCGTTGATGGATCTATCGGCCGGTCTTCGCTGCAAATAATGTCCCGCACTTTTTCTTTGGCTTCACCATTTTCAGTCCAGCCTTTGACGATTTGTACCCGATCTAGCGGCGCGCTAAGCGGATCGCGCATCGCCCAGATGAAGAATGTTGGCGCTTTGTCAGCAACAGCCGCTACTTGGCCACCCATCGGAACGCCATTGGCATAGGCGGTTTGTACAGAATTTTGCGCATCGGCGATCGTTTCGTTATATTCAAATCCGCCAAAGAAACGCAATTTGATCCGGGTGCCGCTGGTTGCGTAAACCTCTTTGCGTTGCATCGCTGCAAATAGTGCTTCGCGTGTATTCTCCTCTGCCCAGATCGCAGCCAGTCCGCCGGGCGTGCGATATAGATAGCCGTAGTCTCCGTTCCGGCCAGGCGCGAGGCGTGTTTTGGCGGATGCGCTTAACATGCCGGCGAACCCGCGAAAATCCCATGCTTCGGTGTCACCCGGGTTGCTCAAATGCGTGTCGGTGGAGCCGATCATGCCAAAGCGGAACGGGTTCACGCCTAGTTGTTTGTCGAGTAGTAGTCCCTTCTTGAGCCCGTCTCGCGCCATGGAGGTGGGGTGAATGCAACCCGTCTCTTGGCCTTCCTCACAACGTGGAAGATATTGCTCAAAGCCGCATTCTTCGTCCGACGTGCCAAATCCGATACTGCACTCTGAATTGCCTTTAATCTGATACATCTCGACCAGCGGCTCGACCTTTGCTCGTACCTGCCAATCCTCATCGGTATATTCATCCCCATCAATCGTGTGGCTGGCAAAGGCGAGGCCCCATGTCCGATTGGGATTATGCGGAATGGTCAGGAATGCGCATGGTTCCTTACAATCCCGGATCAACCCAGCCCATAGATCCAATTCAGTTTGTGCTTCTGCAGATGATATGGCGTGATTTGGGACGGTGTTGTTGCGAAAAATCACGTTGCGGTGAAGTTTTCCGCGATCGGGGAGAACGGGTGAATATTCATAAGCGGCAAAGGTGGTGAACCTACCCGGTTCGTTATGTTTTTCGGCCGTCGCTACAATTTTCTGCCACGTGGAATTGGCAAATTTCAGCATCTTCGTGGCATTACCGCTAATATCATCGAAGCTGGCCACCGGTCTCTGTTCTCCGCGTTTTCGGAGGTCCATGAATAGGCTATAGTTTGGAGTTTCCCTTTGCTCACAAAATTCAGCAGCCTCGTCGCTCTTTTCATTGTCGGCGCATAGTTCAAACAGCCCGAACCCTTCAGCATGATCGGTCACCGCTGCAAAATCGAGGGGGACGGTCAGTTGCATCTTTTCGCCTGCCGGATTGTTCAATATTTCACCCTTAGCAAAACGATAGCTTTGATCGAGCGTCAGCCGATTTCCGAAAATATAAGAGTCAAAGGATTGATCCGAATGGACGTGGAGGTCTCCGAAGTAAGCGTTTTTCAGGGGATTTGCATCTTGAGTCGCAGCCTTTATCTGGCCGGGAATAGTAAAGGCTGTTTCATCCTGCGCTAAGACGTCGGCTTTCATTGCCGCAATATCTTCATCGGTCAAAAGTGGGGCAGAGAGGCTGTGTTGAATATAGAGAAACGCGGCCGCTCCGATGGCAACAATGCCGAGTCCAATCCAGTAAATCTTGCGCATATTGATCCCTCACCAAGATGACATTGTAAGAATTTAGCCAAAAATTCCAGACCCTTGTCTAGAAAGCGGTCAATTAGGTATTGCATATCTGCTAATAAGATATATCTTAAACATAACTTAGATATAAAAGAAGGAAATTCCCCATGAGACATAAAATGAAATTTGGTCCCGGCGGTCGCCGTGGTAGAGGTCGAAACAATATGACCGGAAAAAAATTCGCTAGAGCATTTGCACAGGCCGCTTTTGAAGGGGCTAAACATAAACGCCGCACGCGGATGTTTCGCCGCGGAGAGTTGAGGCTGATTGCGCTGCACTTGATCGCCGAAGAACCGCGCCATGGTTATGATTTGATCAAAAAGATCGAGGAATTGACCAATGGTCACTATGCGCCGAGCCCGGGAATTGTTTATCCGGCACTGACGCTGATGACCGAAATGGATTTGATCGAAGAAGAAACCGGGAAAGACGGCAAAAAGATCTATTCCATCACCAAAGACGGTAAAGCCAAGCTTGCCGAGGAAGAAAAACATGTCGCCGATATTCTGGAGCGGCTCGAAGGTGTGGCGCAGATGGATAAAGCCGCCGACGGCGCGTCAATCCGGCGAGCGGTGCACAATTTGAAATCGACCATCCGTATCCGACTTGCCGATGAGGACAAGGACTCGGACAAGATATTAGATGTTGCGGCGATTATTGATGAAGCGGCTGGCAAGATTGAGCGTCTGAAATAGGCAGGTTCAATCTGCCTCAAATACGATTTTGATATCGGGATCGGTCATCACATCCTGTGCTTTTGAGAACGGCACATGGGTGGAGATGACCTCCTGATGTTGAATTTTGCCATGACAGGCGCAATCCAGAACTTTCTCAATTTCGTTACGCGCATGAACCCGGCTGATGTCAAAGGTTATCCCTTTCATATACATTTGAGCAAGCGGGATATTGTCTATGGTTCGACCCGGTGCCGATACGCTGGTGCAAAAGCCGCAGGCTGCTGTTGATTTCAGGGCGTAGATCAGACCGTCTCGGATATTTGAAGTGTCGACAACAATCGGAAACTGCTCCCCAACTGACATATCGGCTGCATAATGAAGTTCCTGAACTTCTGCTCCAAAGCTTTTCGCTTTTGCCAAGCGGGTTTTGTCAAAATCGGTGTACACAACGCGGCCTGCTCCCAAAGCGATGGCCGCTTGGACGGAAAACATGCCGACACTTTGCGCAAAGCCCCCAACGATCAACACATCTTCCCCTGGGCGTCGTGCCAAAGGTTCGGCAACCGTACGATATCCGTCACTAGCATTATCGGAAATCGCGGCAGCAATTGTTAGCGGCAACGCGTCTGGAATTTTTACCAGCATAGCATCAGCATAAGGAACCAGAACATAATCGCTCAATCCACCGCCCCAATCGGTTCCGCTGCTTTGCGCTAGCCCATAGGCTGAAAAAGCCGGGACACTGGTGCAGCCATTGGTAAATCCCAACCGACAGTTTTTGCACGTGCCACAATTGATCTGGAATGGAACGATCACCCTGTCACCAGGAGCATAACCGGAAACATCGTCGCCAACAGCTATCACTTCACCCGCAATTTCATGACCGAAGGCAAAGGGTTCGTCTTTCATCGGAACAATGCCGTTCGCGATATATAAATCCAGATCACAGCGAGTGACGGCAAGGGGTTTAACAATTGCTTGTCCAGCATTTTGAATTTGCGGCGTAGCCACTTCGCGCCATTCCAGTTGGTTGGCTCGGACAAAGGTAAGTTGACGCATGCTGCTATCGATCATCATTGGTCTCCATTAAAATATACTTCATTAGTGAACTATATTCTGCAAGACAACAACTTGCAAGAGCGATAGGATAGGATGCATGTCGGCATCAAAAAGAAGACTATATTGGCAGCTGCAATTGGCTGCGCATTTTATGCAGAAACAAGCGGATCGCGGACTGATCAAAGAGTCTGGTATCACCACCGCTCAATTTGGTGTGCTGTCGGCAATTGGAAACGGTTCTGATGTTACGCAAAAGGATGTTGCAACGATTCTAGGCCTAAACCAGTCCGCGATTACCGCGATGGTCAGGCGCTTGATGGAAATGGGTTATGTAGATCGCATTGGTAGCGAGACGGATGGTCGAACCAAGATTCTGTCACTCACAAGCGAGGGGCGATCAATCTGCAAAAATACCCATTCCCCATTTCGGAAAATAAACAAGCAGATTGAAGCTACTCTGGATGAGGAACAGATCGAACTATTCGCTGATTATCTGGAGCAAATCACCGAAGCTTTTCGGTAACTGGGAGTTAAAACTTCAAGACCATTTGTAAATTGCAACGTACATATGGTGTGGGCCAGAGCTCATTCTCACTCAGTGTTTTAAACCCGCATTTCTCATAAAGAATGGTGGCTGCTTTTAGATCGCTATTGGTCTCCAACCATATGGCGTCGCTGCCCATTTCTTTGGCTTGTTCAATAAGCGATTCCAAAACTGCACGGCCAATTCCGCGACCACGCAAGTCTTTGCGCGCCGCCATTTTCACGATTTCCAGCCAAGTAAGACGATCATCTGGTTCATGGTGCGGTGGCAGGATTGCTCCGGTTCCCACAACTTTGCCATCCAATTCAGCAATGATAATCCGACCGCCTTTTGCGAGGATTGAGCTCTCCAGGTTTTCCAGCTGGTCGCGATCACTAGTCTCGACGGTAAAAGACTCTTCAATCCAGTCCAGATTAAGATCAATAAACGACTGGCGATCACCAGGTTGGTATAGGCGGGTGATAAGCGACATGTTCGATCAGCTTAGTCACAAGCGATGAAATTGGTCAATTCGCAAATTCCGCTGACCATCCCATAAACATGTGATGTTCGATGCTCACAACTGATGATAGCTCTCAAAATCAGAATATATTTGAATTGAGGTCGCGCGTTCGAAGGGATTTTCCAATGAAGACATGGATGAAAGTTGTTCTGGGTATTTTTGCCGGAATTGCAGTATTGTTAGGACTGGTGTTCTGGCTGACGGGTGACATAGCAAAAGCCGGTGACGGTTTTTTCGATGCTGCTGCACGTGATGACATGGACAGCGCCTATGCGCTGCTATCGAGTGATTTCCAGGCGACAACAAGCAAAGAAAAATTGCGCGCTTATCTTGAAACAAATGGACTGGACGATGTAACCGATACTAGCTGGTCATCGCGCTCCACAAGTGGTTCTACCGGTTCGCTTGAAGGTACTTTAACAACCGCAAAGGGCGACGAGATCCCCATAAATCTCAAGCTTGTGAATTCAGATGCGGGTTGGAAAATTCAATCAATCTCTAAGGAGCAAGCCGGTTTTCAGAGTGACAAAAGTTCCTCTAGGCAACCACTGCCATCGAAATTGGAGGCTCTGACGTTAACTAAAGCAACCACTTCGGATTTTGTTGATGGTATGGCTGCACCTACGATGGAGGGTTTTTATGGAACCTTTTCTTCGCAATTCCGTCGCGATGTATCGCTTCAAAAACTGGAGAAAGGTTTTGGGAGCTTTAAAGGCAAAAATTTTGATATGCTAAATGGGTATACCCCGGTGTTCAGCAATACCGGTAAAATCAATGATGCAGGAATTTTACGTATAGACGGATACTATAAGACATCGCCGAGGCTGAAATTCATATATGAATATGTCTTCGAAGGTGTTGAATGGAAACTGTGGGGTATAGATATCGAGGCTATACCGCTCAAAGAGTTAGACGATTGATTTTAGAATATCGCAAACAATGCCACCGCCATGATCGTCCCGATTACCGGAACAACTACCGTGAGGGCTCCAACTGCTCCATAAGCATCTTTGTGCGTTTCCCCGCAAACCGCGCGGATGGTGGTGACGACATAGCCATTATGCGGCAAGCTATCGAGCGCGCCGGATGAGATGGCTACAACGCGGTGAAGCTCATCGGGCTGCGCTCCGGCATCTAGGTAATGCGGTGCAATCAGGGGCAGGGCGATGGATTGTCCGCCGCTGGCTGAACCGGTTAGGCCAGCGATCACGGTGACGGCGATGGCCGCGCCAATAAGCGGACTGCCTGGGATGTTTTGCACCATGACCAGGGCTTCCTGAAAAGCGGGAGAGAGTTTGGCAACCGAACCAAAGCCGACCACTGCACAGGTGTTGGTAATGGCAACAACGGCGGATGATGCGCCGCGCGAAAAGGCTTCCGGCATGGCTTTGAGTTTCTGATAACCAACGGCCAAGGCGACCACTGCACCGGATCCCAAAGCCGCGACTAGTGCCCATTTATCTAGGGACGCCTCCGGTAAAATCGCCGACAATGGACCCATATCCTGCGGATATTGGAAGATCAGAAATATCCCTAGGACAGCCACAAGCGGCAGCATGCAGAGCAGAGGAGCCGGTAGATTGCCGAAATCTGTATTTTGATCATCCGTCTCACGGCCAACAAAGCGTTCGCCGTTTGCAACAGCCTTTCGAACCATCCGGTTGAGCCAGAAATGTCCTGCAACCGCCATGAAGACAGCAACGACAATACTAACTTCCCAACCGGCATAGGCCGTCGTTCCTAAATGTTCCATCGGGATCAAATTCTGGATTTCGGGAGAACCCGCGCTGGTCATGGTGAAGGTCACAGAGCCGAAGGCCAAGGCACCGGGAATGAAACGTCGCGGCAAATCGGCTTCGCGGAACAAGTGAACGGCTAGCGAATACACACTAAAGGAAACAATGAATACGCTGACCCCGCCATAGGTCAGTACAGCACATGCAGCCACGACTGCGAGCACGGCATGTTTGATTCCGATTTTCTCAATGATCCAATGTGCAACGCTGGCAGCAGCACCCGAGGCCCCCATGATCTCGCCAAATATCGCGCCGAGCAGGAACATGAAGAACCAGCTTTTAAAGAAGCTGACAAAGCCATCCATGTAAGCGGTTGCAAAGTCGGGAGCGCCTTCAACCGCTAGAGGAGGTAACCATGCAATGCCGCTGGTCATGGCAACAATGGCAGCAGCAACGGGACCGGCGATCAGGATGTTTACACCGCGCACTGTCATCCAGATGAGCAGCGCGAGTCCGCCAATAAGTCCAATAGTCGATAACATGCGGTTCCCCCGAAACTTGACCGCCGCTTCTTGGCAGAGGTCAAGCTTCGGGTGCAACCGCTAAATCAATAGCATCTAGATTGTCTGAGCGCGGTTTTCATCGCGATGTTTTTTCAGATATTTCATGAACGGTGTTCCACCCGTTCCAACTTCGGTATCGTTACCGTCGCCTGATTTGGCCTGCTTGTTGATGTAGCTGGCCGCATATTCCAGATGGCGCGTGCGGAAGCGTGCGACTTGTTCGACATTGATGTTAAACGCGATCCTCAGGGAACTGTCACTGCTAGCAATGGCGAAATCGCGCAGCTTTGACTGTTCGCGGATATCTTCGATAAACTTGCGATGTTGAACCGGACGATAGGCATGCAATTCATCTAGATAGGCGCGCAATGGATCATTCTCATGACTTACCTGAAACAGCGCGTCCATGCTGGGTACGATTGAGCTTTGCGAACCGGTTTGCCCGCGAAACACTTGGCCTTTGCCTTCATATTTCTCAACACCTTCGTAAACCAGGCCATCGGGTAGCGCAGGGTTATTGGCCCAGCCATGAATATAAGGCCGGACGCGCTGATAGTAGATATACGGATCACAGCGCTCCGGCATGTCATCAAATACGGCATTTACCGCATCCCAGTGTCCGTTCATTTCATTCAACAAACGGGTCGCCAATTTCGCATCTTCGGAATTCGCAGCATCAACGAGCTGACAGGCTAAATCGAGTATCGGTGCTGCGGCTGCTTCAATAGCAACATGGATTAAGACAAACCAATTCTCATCTGCACCGCCCAGAAAATTCTGGACCATGCGAACATTGTCCAGCGTGATGGGAGTATTTCGATCCAGACGTGTCCAGTTATCGAGCACATAACAACTATAGGGGAGCAATGGTGCCTGATCGAGACGTTCCGCGAGCGCGACTATGGGTTTCGCGAGGTTGGCCGGAAGTGTCGTTGGTGCTTCTGCTTCTCCCCAAACATAGGCCTGCACCATGAAGGAATAATGGACCATCGCCACGCGGACTTGTTCATCCGGAGCATTTCTGGCCCAGTCTTTCAAATCAAGTTCCGGTATTTGTTCCAGCCAATGACGGACTCGGCCACTGGTCATTAAACCGGATAGATTTTGAGCCGCCTCAACCGCAGGCTTAAAAAAATCCGGAAGGTCGATATCGACAATTTCAAAATGCGAAAGGAATCCACGCGATGCGGACATGCTATAATCTGACAATTTCATAGGTCACCGTTTTAAGTCAGGCGCGGGTTGGGCCGCCTGAACAGCGACGCTGATGGTATCAAATGAAATTAGATTTGGCAAATATGCTGTATGCCGCAGTTTTGCTGGCCTCTGCATGAACTCTCGTCTAACGAGCGCAGATGACTAGTATCAGCCTTGAACAACAATCGCGAGGTCCGTGGCAGCATGAGCTGCGCGCATCGCTTGCGCTCGCCTGGCCGCTGATACTGACAAACTTAACGATGGCGCTGATTGGAGCGACCGACGTGTTAATGCTCGGTTGGCTAGGTGCAGAGGAATTGGCTGGTGCATCGATTGGTTATAACCTCTCGATGATTGCCGGTATTTTCTGCATGGGACTGGTCACAGCGACATCTCCCATGATGGCGACGGCTATTGGCCGAAGCTTGCATGTTTTGAGGGATGTCAGGCGGACATTCAGGCAAGGCATATGGGTCGCCGTGCTGATTATGATTCCGGTTTGGGCACTGCTCTGGTTTACCGAAGACATATTGTTGTTGATGGGACAAATTCCTCTACTCGCGGAATATGGTGCCACTTATATCCGTGCTTATATGTGGTGTATCCTGCCTTTTCTCGGCGTTATTATAATTCGCAATTTTCTGTCCGCGGTGGAACTGCCTTTGTGGTCTCTCATCATTGGAATCATGGGTGTGATCGCCAACGCTATCTTTAACTATGCTCTAATTTTCGGCAATTTTGGTGCGCCCGCTTTGGGTCTCACCGGTGCGGGTATCGGCAGTATTATGAGTAACAGCCTGATGTTTGCCGCGATGGTAATCGTGGTGCTACGGCATAAACATTTTCGGCGATATCATTTGTTCGGGAACTTCTGGAAACCGGATTGGACCCGCTTTCGGGAAATCTGGCGATTGGGCTTACCGATTGCTATGACTTATGGAATGGAGGGCGGTGTATTTTCGGTCGCTGTCCTGCTGATGGGGCTGATCGATACGGCATCCGTGGCGGCACACGCCATCGCGATACAAATTGCGGCACTGACATTCATGATACCCTTTGGTCTGTCACAGGCGGCGACGATCCGCGTAGGGATTGGTTATGGGCGCAAGGACAAGGCTATGATCCATCGGGCTGGCTGGGCCAGTTTTGTTGTTGGTACGGGCTTCATGATGGCGATGGCGTTAATAATCTGGTCTATTCCGGAATTGCTGATCTCTGGATTTATCGACATTAACGATCCCGAAAATGCAAAAGTTGTCTCGTTGGCCGTTGGATTTTTATATGTCGCCGCTCTGTTTCAGACATTTGATGGGGCGCAGGCAGTGGGGCAGGGGATGCTGCGCGGTCTTCACGATACCCGCGTACCGATGTTGCTGGTTGGTTTTGGCTATTGGGTGGTCGGAATTGGCGTTGGCATATGGCTCGCTTTTTATCAGGGATGGGGCGGACAGGGCCTTTGGGCCGGCCTCGCTACGGGTCTTGGCATTGTCGCGATATTGATGATTACACGCTGGATGATGCGCGAACGGATCGGGTTGTTGCCTGATTAACTTTGGTGATTGGCAATTGTCTTCGGTTCGCTAGGTTGGACCGGAGGGAGATCGTTATGCCAAGAACTTCAGAAGATAGCGGCGTTTTATTGTTCGCATTCACATGTGGGTATATCACTTTGCCAACCAGTTTTTTCTTGGATGGTGAAGAGGGTAAAACCAAGGTCCCGGCCTCTGTATTTTTGATCGATCACCCTGACGGATTAGCGCTGTTCGATACCGGATTTAGCGATCGTTATGTTGGCATGGAAACCGGCCTCGGTAAAATTGTCGACGTGCCTAATGGTGAGACAATTGATCAACGCCTTCGCGACTATGGCGTGGACCAGGCGGATATTAAATGGATCATCAACTCTCACCTGCATCTGGATCATGCTGGCGGTAATGCGTTGCTCCCCAACGCCACGGTCATCGTGCAGGAAAAGGAATGGGACTATCGAAACGTTGGTGAAGACAATGCCTACAATGCTGAAGACTTTGATACTGGACAGCCGGTAAAGCGCATTAACGGCGAGTATGATCTATTTGGCGATGGAAGCGTTACAATATTCCCAACACCGGGACACACGCCCGGTCACCAATCCGCCAAAGTCAAAACTGTGGGTGGAGAGGCAATCTTGGCAGCAGATTGCTGCAATATGCGGCGATCGCTTGATGACATGCACTTACCGGATCATTGTTTCAGCATGGAGCAATATCGTAACTCGTTAGAACTGCTCGCAAAGGAGCGTTCCAAAGGAGCGACAATATTTTTTGGTCATGATCCTGAGTTTTGGGCGGACGTACCGCAAGCAGAAAAGCTTGATTTAAGCAGTTTGCGCTAATTTCAAACCGGCAAATGGATAGTCAGCAATCCGTCTAAAATCGTCAATGGTGAGGCCGTTCTTAAGTCGGGCCTTTTGCATGACCAAAAACACATGCCGGACGATCTCAGCTTGTTGTTCAATGCCATATTTAGAGAACGATTTGCTCGTTTCGATTTCATAATCATAACGGCAAAATGGATGACGAGCGAGAGGTAGAAAAACACCTTGTTGGTGCTGCCAAACGTGAACCATTTCGTGAATGAACAAGCCTTGCAGGTTTAGATCAGTCTGACAAAAGTCCTCACAAAATAGGTTGCTATCCGGATGAAACCACAAGTTTCCATCGGGCGCCATTGTGATTTTCCTTGGTTGAAAAATCCACCATTTACGATTGAAAATCCGAACCGCATTATAATCGAAACTATCGCCGAATATCGAGCGACATAGATCAATCTCCGGAGCCGTCAGCGACCGGCTATTGCGGCTTGCGGGCGACAATTATTCAGCACTACTTTCTGCTTTGTCATCGCCTGTTTCTGTTCCGGCCGGGGTCGGTTTTTGGATTACTGCATCGATCAAAATCCGATCGTCATTGGAATAGATCAGTTTAAACTGCAAAAGACCTCGCTTGATTGCGCCATCACTGACGCCCCAAAGCATAAGATGCTTGCCACCTGGCTCCATTTTGACTTTTGCGCCGGGAAGAATGTTGATCGATTTTACTGGCCGCATCATCGCCATACCGTCTTCTTCAGTGGTCTCATGCATTTCCATTCGGACGACATCATCGGATGTCACGCTGACTAAGTCCACTTCAACCCTGCCACCATGCAAATCCATATAGGCAACCGACGGGTTTCCCTCAACCGGAGATACTTTGACTACTGCATTATCAGCGCGCAAAACATCGCCCTGACCGCATGAGGCGAGCATCAGGACCGCGGTTGCGGCAAATGATATAGATAACTGTTTCAACATGAGACTTCTCAAAACTCCTGTAATTCCATCTTTATATGGGGGTTTGTCGACTATTTTTCAAATGTAGAAGCCGCGATGCCTTGTGCCAAGGAAAATGCCACCTATATCGCATCTCGAAGCCGTAATCGGTGCTGATAACAATAGGCCGACACGGTAATGTTGCTAATTTTAGAATATTGATTGAGGGTATTATGGGTAAAGTAATTGGTATTGATCTGGGCACCACCAACAGCTGTGTTGCTGTTATGGACGGCGGTAAGCCAAAGGTTATTGAAAATTCAGAAGGTGCGCGGACAACGCCATCTGTTGTGGCTTTCACCAAAGAAGGCGAGCGTTTGATTGGTCAGCCGGCAAAACGTCAAGCTGTGACAAACCCCGAAAGCACCATTTTTGCGGTGAAACGCCTTATTGGCCGCCGGTTCGACGACCCAATGACGAAAAAGGATATGGAATTAGTTCCGTATGAAATCGTCAAAGGTTCCAACGGCGATGCATGGGTGAAAGCAGGCGGCGAAGATTACAGCCCGTCACAAATTTCGGCCTATACGCTCCAGAAAATGAAAGAGACGGCGGAATCCTATCTTGGTGAAACCGTTACTCAGGCTGTTATTACAACACCTGCTTACTTTAACGATGCGCAGCGTCAGGCAACCAAAGATGCTGGTAAGATTGCTGGCCTGGAAGTCCTCCGGATCATCAATGAGCCAACAGCGGCTGCTCTGGCTTATGGCCTAGAGAAAAATGACGGCAAGACCATTGCTGTTTATGACCTTGGCGGCGGTACATTTGATATTTCGATTTTGGAAATCGGCGACGGTGTTTTCGAAGTGAAATCGACCAATGGTGACACGTTCCTTGGCGGTGAAGATTTTGATGCGAAGGTTGTTGAATTCCTTGCAGCAGATTTCAAGAAAGCTGAAAGTATTGACCTCACTAAGGACAAGCTAGCTCTGCAGCGTTTGAAAGAAGCGGCTGAGAAAGCAAAAATTGAACTTTCCAGTGCGCAGACCACTGAAGTCAATCTGCCGTTTATCACGGCAGACCAAAATGGTCCGAAGCACCTGGTAAAATCAATCAGCCGTTCCGATCTTGAAAAACTCGTTGGTGATCTGGTCAAACGCACACTAGATCCTTGCAAAAAGGCTCTCAAAGATGCTGGCGTTGATTCCAGCGAGATTGATGATGTCGTGATGGTCGGCGGGATGACTCGTATGCCATTGGTTCGTGAAACCGTGGAAAAATTCTTCGGCAAAGAGCCGCATACCGGTGTGAACCCTGATGAAGTGGTTGCCATGGGTGCTGCTATTCAGGCTGGCGTTCTGCAGGGTGATGTGAAAGACGTTCTACTGCTCGATGTGACGCCATTGTCTTTGGGTATCGAAACTCTTGGTGGTGTATTCACCCGCATGATCGATCGCAACACAACCATCCCGACGAAGAAATCACAAGTTTATTCAACCGCTGACGATAATCAGGGGGCAGTGACCATCCGCGTGTTCCAGGGCGAGCGCGAAATGGCTGCGGACAACAAGATGCTCGGTAATTTCGACCTGGTTGGTATTCCGCCAGCGCCGCGCGGTGTACCGCAAATTGATGTGACGTTTGACATCGATGCGAACGGTATCGTCAACGTATCCGCGAAAGATAAAGGCACCGGCAAAGAGCAGCAGATCAAAATTCAAGCTTCTGGCGGTTTGAGCGATGGTGACATTGATCAAATGGTTCAGGACGCAGAGAAATTTGCTGAAGAAGACAAGAAACGCCGTGAAGAGGCAGAAGCCAAAAACAACGCGGAAAGCCTCGTCCACTCTACCGAGAAGCAGCTTGAAGAGCATGGCGACAAGATTGATGATGATCTGAAAGGTCAGATCGAAGAAGGCATCACAAAAACCAAAGAAGCCATTGAAGGCGGCGATCCGGAAGCGATGAAAACCGAATCTGAAGCGCTGGCACAAGTTTCGATGCAAATGGGTCAGAAGATCTATGAAGCAGAGCAGGCAGCTGGCGGTGACGCTGGTGATGCAGCAGCGGCCGATGCCGCCGCTTCGGCAGCGGACGACGATGTGGTTGATGCGGAATTCTCTGAAGTCGATGACTCGGATGACGCTTCCGACAAAGGCGACGACGATAAAAAAGAAGACGCCAAGGCGGCTGAGTAATCATGATATCGCCGCTCCGACATAGGGGCGGCGAATATCTTGCTTCAGGGGAAGCATAAACATGGCGGCCGAAATGGACTATTACGAACAGCTGAGCGTGTCGCGTGATGCGGACGGCGCAACGCTAAAATCATCTTATCGCAAATTGGCAATGAAATGGCATCCGGATAAGAATCCCGGCGATGCTGAAGCGGAAGCCAAGTTTAAGTCGATAAGCGAGGCTTATGATGTCTTGAAAGACCCGCAAAAGCGCGCAGCCTATGATCAATATGGCCATGCGGCCTTCACCCAGAATGGCGGCAATGCCGCTGGCGGTGGTGGTGGATTTGGCGGCCAGCAAGGTTTCAGCGATATCGGTGATATTTTTGAAACTATCTTCGGCGGCGGTGGTGGTGGCGGTTTTGGCGGCCAGCAACAACAACGCGGACCGGCTCGCGGTGCAGATCTGCGTTATGATATGGAGATCAGCCTCGAAGACGCTTTCCACGGCAAAGAAACCGAAATCGAGATTGATGTTTCGGTTAGCTGTGATGAATGCGATGGATCTGGATCTGAACCGGGCACTGGTGTCAAACGGTGTGGCACTTGTCAGGGCCACGGCAAAGTTCGTGCGCAACAAGGGTTTTTCGTTGTCGAGAGAACCTGTACAAGCTGCCAAGGTCGAGGCGAAATTATCGAAAGTCCCTGCCATGTCTGTTATGGCGAAGGCAGGGTCGACAAGCCACAGACGCTAGAAGTTGAGATTCCTGCCGGCGTTGATACCGGGACACGTATTCGTCTTTCCGGAAAAGGCGAAGCCGGCGCACGTGGCGCACATCCCGGCGACCTTTACATATTTATCCATCTTGAACGGCATGATATTTTTGAACGCGAGGGAACAACTCTCTTCACGCGTGCGCCGATCAGCTTCACGCTTGCAGCACTAGGCGGCGAAATTACTATCCCCGGCCTGGATGGTGAGAAACACGAAATCCGTATTCCGGCGGGCATCCAATCTGGCAAACAAATCCGTCAGCGCGGTGCAGGCATGCCGGTCCTGCGCGGTCGCGGAAATGGCGATATGGTGATCCAGATCGAAGTCGAAACGCCAACTAAGCTATCCAAAGAACAGCGTTTGATCTTACGTCAATTCCAGGAAACCGAAACCGGCGATGAAACGCCAAACTCCTCTGGCTTCTTCGGCAAGTTAAAAGACGCTTGGGAAGATTTGACCGAATAGCTTGCTGTCTCTACTCCCGAATATCAATCGGGAGAGATTATGGATTATCAGTTTCTGAAAGTTAAAGAAGCGAACGGTGTTGCGACCGTTCGCCTGAACCGGACAGATGCTCGCAATGCACTCAGTCTTGCGCATATGCGGGAGCTTACCAATGTTGCTCGAACGTATCGCACCGCACCGCATATCCACACCGTTATTCTAACGGGAACCGATCGATATTTCTCCGCCGGAGCCGATCTGGCGGAACGTCTTCCAAAGAATGAGACCATTCTCGAGAAACGGCAACGCGTGCTGGGCGGTCCCGATATGTGTAAGGCTTGGGCAGAAGTTGAGCCGGTTACTATTGCCGCAATTGAGGGCTATTGTATTGGCGGCGGCGTAGCTTTGGTGACAAGCTGCGACTTTCGCGTGGCAGGCGAGAATGCGTCTCTCAGGCTTCCCGAAGTGCCTCTGGGCATCAACATGAGTTGGCGTAGTATCCCGCGGTTAGCGGCACTCATGGGTCCTTCTCGGACGAAGCAATTTGTTATGTTTGGTGAGGCCTTGGATGCGAACACTTGCTTGGATTGGGGGCTAGTTGATGAGATTGCGCCGGATGGAGCTGTTTATCAGGCAGCGTTGAAATGGGCCGAAAAGGTTGGAAATCTTCCCCCGCTGCCCGTGCGGATGACCAAAGAAGCCGTGGATGCAGCCGCAGGCATGAACGATCCTGCGCCTACCTTTATGGATCGGGATCAATATTTGCTAACCGCGGGTTCGAATGATTTTAAAGAGGGCGTAAAATCCTTTTTCGAGAAGCGTGATCCAGAGTTTAAGGGGAATTAACATGGGCAAGAAGTTCGGAATTGTAGCTGTCATTTTGGTGCTATTGTTGGCAATTGGCGTTTGGCAAAGACACCGAATTCTCATTCCTCTGGCAACCACTGGTGAGCGCATTCTCGCTTCCGAAGAAGCCAACCTGCCAGCTGGAGGAGAGCCATTTGGCGAAGAGGCCTATTTCGTTATCGTTCAGCTGGATGAGCGCACCTTTGCCATCGCCGAGCCATATAGCTGGGTCAAGAATGTGAACTATCTTATCGCGGGTAAAGATCGTGCGTTGCTGTTTGACGCGGGAGTCGGATTTTATGACATCCGTCCGGTCGTTGAACAGCTCACGAAACTGCCCGTCACATTTATCCCATCTCATCTTCATTATGATCATACGGGACAGGGTGTTTATGATCGTATCGCTCTTGTCGACTTGCCGCATCTACGTGAACAAGCAACCGGGGAAGAGTTCGCTCCGAATTGGGGGGATCATCTCGGCGTTGCGGAAGGCATAGAACCGACAATTTGGACAATTGATGAATGGATCAAGCCGGGCTCTGAAATTGATCTGGGAGAACGACAGCTAACGCTTCTCTATACACCCGGCCATACCGACAATTCGATCTCGCTATTGGACAGAGAAAATAACGTCATGTTCACTGGGGACTACATGTCAGCGGGCAGTATGAGCGCTTACTATCCTGGATCAAACATGGGTGACTATTTGCAATCTGCACATAAGGTATTGAAGGAAACTGTAGGAAATCCGGCGGTGGAATTACGCGGTGCTCATTCCGGTGAGGACGGGCAGCTCCCGCAAAAATCGCGAGCTGATATCCAAATTCTCCGTGATCAACTGATCAAAATCAAGGATGGAGAGTTAGAAAGTACCGGATCCTATCCACGACTATATGCCATCAAGGAAGATGTCGTGATGCAGGCGGAACCGCGCTGGTTGCAGAACTGGTCAACCACCTATCCTGACTGAATAGGTCAAGTTCAATCTATGGTTTTACAACCAGATTTCCATGGTGTCCGCCATTGAACAGCATGAACAAGGCTTCTGGAAATCCATCAATTCCATCAACCACATGTTCTGGCAGCGACAGTTTCCCGGCCCGCATCAATTCTGAAATTTCCGAGATTGCACGCGGAAATTCTGCATCATAGTGGCTCACAACAAAACCCTTCATCATGGCGTTCCGTTCTGCGAGACGTAGATATAATTTCGGGCCGCGAACATCTTCCAGATGCTGATATTGAGAGATCGCACCGCATATCGCTACACGCGCTCCTGCTGGGGCTAGATTGTCTAGAACCACATCCAGTAACTCACCGCCAACATTGTCAAAGAACACATCGACGCCATCGGGCGCAGCTTTTTTAAGTTGTTCCGCAACGTCGGAATTCTTGTAATCAACGGCCGCATCAGCACCTAGCTTCTCGGTTAGATAGGAGCATTTCTCTGCCCCTCCGGCAATGCCAACGACATGTGCACCGCGCGCCTTTGCCAATTGCACAACCACAGAGCCAACGGCCCCTGCCGCGCCGGAGACAACAACCGTCTCCCCTTCTTTAACTTCTCCAACCATGACCAAGCCAACCCAAGCGGTCAAACCGGTTGTAATACCTAGTGGACCGACAAAGGCACTTGGCTCGATGCCCTCTTCTGGCTTCACTTTGGAAACCGCCGCGTCCGGCACCAGTGCATGGGTTTGAGCGGATAAAATTCCGTAGACCCATTCGCCCACCGCCAGCTTGTCGCTCTTGCTTTCGACAACTTGCCCAACGCCAAAGGCGCGGATCGTTGTGCCAATGTCACCTTTGGTATGCATACCTGCATCGTTCAGCGTTGTGCGAATCCAGGCATCCATGGAAAGTGTGTCGACCTTTGCAACGATATGGCCATCGGGTATGTTGTCGATAGAAATATCTTCCACACCGAAATCATCAATGACGGGCATTCCATCGGGACGTTGCTTGATAAAAACTCTTCGATTTTCGATGGCGATGGTCGGCTCCTGTCAATATATTATGGTTGAAATGATCAATATGATGCGGCGTCGAAGTCTCAAGTAGCAAATTGAGTAGCTGCTGCCGTCATCATCATCGCTAATACAGGCGATCATTTATATTGATTGTCCATTATGGCATCCCGACCAACCCTTCATATTCGCGGCACAGTGATCTCAACCTATACCCGAATTGTTCAAACGGTTGCTGAAGAGGCCGGGGTTGTATGGTCTATCACCGCAACACCGGCGCAATCTGAAGAAAATAAACGCCAGCATCCATTCCAAAAAGTACCGACGGTAGAGATTGATGGACTTAATCTTTATGAGAGCGTGGCCATCACGCAATATATCGATAACGCGCATAATGCCGCTTCGTTGCAACCCGAAGATTCAAAAGTTCGCGCAGAGATGGACCGTTGGATAGCCATCGCAAACAACTATCTGTTTCCCGTTTTTGAGCATGGCCTGCTCATGCCTCGGTTGGCGCATGAATATCTGAAGACACCGTTGCGCTCAGATATTATTGAAGCCGCCATTCCTGATATTGCACACCATCTGGGCGTGATCTGTGACAGAATTGAACAAACTCCCCATTTCGCCGGGGCCGATTTCTCGCTTGCCGATATCTTCATCTATTGCATCACCAGGCCTGTACAACTGACGCCGGAGGGCGCCAACCTGATTGGACAGTTGCTGCCGTTGCGTCATTGGCTCAATCGTATCGGGAAGCGTGAAAGCTTGATTGCCACGCGATGGCCTGTAGAGGTTGAAGTCTGATGGTATTCAACGACGACACAGAAATTTAGGAGAATTCCAATGAAAAAGGGTTTTGAAAAACTGCTGACCGCTGGCTTGATAGCAGTATCACCCATTGCATTAAGTGGTTGCAGCGAAGTTGTTGCTCAATCCAATGATCGTTTTGCCAAGGTTGAGATAAAAACTGAAAAGCTGGGAGACGGCATCGCTGTTCTTTTTGGTGCTGGTGGAAATATCGGGGTTTCCTATGGACCAGACGGCACGGTCTTGATCGATGATCAATTCGCGCCTTTGACGCCCAAGATTCAGGCAGCAATTACCGAGCTGGGAGCGGAACCGGTCAAATATCTGATCAACACTCATTGGCATGGCGATCACAGCGGCGGGAATGAGAATTTCGGTAAAGCCGGCGCGTTGATCATGGCGCATGACCATGTCCGTGAACGCATGCTAGGAGAACAGAAGACGGGTCGCGGTAATGACCCAGCGTCACCGAAGGAAGCATTGCCAACTGTTACCTATCATGATGGAATCAAACTGCATCTAAATGGCGATGAAGTACATGTGAAGCATATGAGCCATGCGCATACCGATGGTGATAGCATCGTCTTCTGGAAAAAAGCCAATGTACTGCATATGGGTGATCTCTATTTCAACAAAGTGACCTTGCCATTTATTGATCTCAACAGCGGTGGCAATGCACGTGGCGTGCTGGCGGCGGCAGAAAAAGCGCTGACGATGGTTGATGATGATACCAAGATTATTCCCGGACATGGGCCAATGGCCAATAAGTCTGATCTGATGGGATATCGTGATATGCTGAAATCTGTCATTGGTGCGGTTGCTTCTGCGCAAGAAGAAGGCAAATCAATGGAACAAGTGATCGCCATGAAGCCAGCGGCTAAATGGGACACCAATCCCAAAGCCTTTATCAAAGGCGATGCTTTTGTTGAAGCAGTCTATAAAAGTTTGAAAATGCCGGAACATCATAAAAGCGGGAAACACTAGTCTGATTATAAGATATCCTTTCCGTCGCATTGCGATGGAGGGGATATCATATGATGGCTCTAGCGATCTCTTTCTTAAGTGAGGCGATTAGCGGCGCGACTTTGGTGAGGCGCTTTTCTTCTTCACCGACGATCGTCAGGAAGACTTGCTTTTTGAAGTCCAGAGTCTTTTGTGCGTCTGGTTGTTTGGCTTCGGGTAGGGTGGATAGCATGATATCTATCATGCGCTCCGCTCCATGTAGGCGACCCCATAGATAGTCATTCTCACGATAAGAACGGCTGAAAAATGCGCCGAAATTGTTGAATTCAATTCCTTTAAGGGTCGCTGCAACACCGCCTTGGCGGATGGATTTTGCGTCCTCCGGTGAAATGCGATCGACTTTGATTGGATCAAATTCGTCCAACCCTTCGCCCTGCAAGAGAGGTAAGGTGGCAATGTCGTAAAATGGGAAGCCGAGGAAAGCGAGCAGCATGGAGCGTTTCTCCGTTTTCGGAAGCTGTGATAATGCTTCGGCCAGTTTGCCGTCCACAATGATATCCGCCGCTTCCAAGCCGCGAGCCTTTGCAAGTTGATCCAACACGGCTGATGGTTTCGTTTCTGCTTTCTGGGCAAGGGCTTCAAAACCATCACCTAAATATTCGATTGTCTCGCGTTCGATATACAGTGCCAAACAGTCATAAATGACATCGTGCATATGTTCGATGGCTTCCAGATCCTTTGGATCTGCCTGATCCAAATCCTCTGCTAGCCGGCGCGCTAGAAACCTTAGTCGCCTGATCCGGTAACCCAGATCATGAGCACGGAAAAACTCGGACGCCAATTTGGTTGGTCCTGCACCTGCCTTCTTACCAATCACGTCTAGGCCGCGGCGGCGAATTTCATCCCAGATTGCTTCGCGCAGGGCAGGGTGATTATGAGCGTTTAAATCTTCCTTCGCCCGCCGGATTGTGGTGGCGATATCTTCGATCACCGTTGCCAGTTTCAAATGGCCATAGGCGCTATAGGAAAATCCAGCCAGTTTCGCGGCCTTGTCACGCGATTTGCGCCGCCATGCCTTCACCCGCGCAGCAGTAGGGCGATCCAGAAACAGGGTTCGTCCGAATAGGCTTTCAACATTACGTTCCACTTCGGGGCGCAAGTTATCGGTGATCAGGCGCATCTGAATGATTCGGTTCGAGCGCCCGGAAATTGCGTCGAGATTGTCGCGGATAGGTTGTTCGCGGGGTATATTGGAAATCGCTCCAAAGATTGTGGAGAAGAAGCCGGGAAGGGATTCCTCTTCCTCGCTTTGAACTGCTTTCAACTGTGCCATTGCCCGGTTGCTTTTTTCCGCATCCAAATCGGGTCGCGGATCAATATAGACAAAGCGGCGATCGACTTCGCGCTTAGCCGGGCGGTTTTTCAATGCTTCAATCGCTTGTGCAAAGGGAGCATTGGCGAGTACCGAGCCATCGATCAGAACCGTATCTTCAGCTGTCCCCAATCGATCCTGGTTGGGCAAGACCCGTTTGAGAAACGCTTTGCGGCCCGACCACACATATTGACGGTTTTCCAAAACTTCATCAATTTCCCTAACTGTGAATGGCGGAAAAGCACCGGGAAAGCTAGCGGTCGCGCGACCTGCAAAGGTCAGCTCAGCCGGATCGGCAATATCGCCATCCTTCTTGCCCCGGGTGGAGAAGCCTAATGTTATGCGGTGCTCCATCTCCATGGCCTCGGGCGGACTGTGCAATTGCAGTTTTTCAGGATGGCCGACAAAATCAGTTACGGTGACGAACAAATCCAATGGTTGTCCGCTGGGTAGCAATTTCGGCCCTTTTTCTGTGGCACGCACGGCTTGCATTGCATCCAGGATCAGGCCGGTAAAAACCTTTCCGCCGAAAGGGGGTGCAAACCATCGCGCGCGGACAAAGCGCGAAAGTTTCATCTTCACTTCCTCGCGGGCTTCCTTTGAAACGGTTTGTTCAACCGCGCCGCCTTTGCGGCCGAGTGCCATCCAGGCAATCGGTTCAGCCCAGAATTTTGAAAAGCGCGACAAGGGACGGGCATCGGGATCAAGTAGTTTGTCGACATCGGCCGTTTCCAACCAAAGTTCGGTTAGCGGTTCGAGGGATTGCCCCGAAACAATCGCTTGTGACAAGAATATGCCATTGATACCACCTGCGCTTGCTCCCGCAATAATATCCGGCAAAATCCGAAGCTTAACGCCAGTTTCTCGCTCCATCCAGTCGAGAATGTCATAATATTCGCCGCGGCTGCATTCATCGATTTTGTCACGATCGTGAAAATCACGACTGGCTTGCGCCAGTTTCCAGACTTCCTTGGTGATGCCGTGCATGTAGATCGCGAGACTAACGCCGCCATAACAAATCAGGGCCAGTCGGAGTTCTTTTTGCCGCATGGAAATTTCACTACAGGATAGGGAGGGTGGTGCAAGTAAGGAGTTTGATTGCTGCTAAACGGACCAGCGATAATGACCGGTTATCGGCCAGGCAAACAGGCGATCTTCTTCACGGGTGCCGCGCCCGACATTGTGGATCAGCAGCCGGCGTTTGCCTTTCTTGCGATCCGAAACGATCCCGCAATGCGCCAGTTTACCGCCGATAATACTGGTGACGATATCGCCGGAAAGATAATCCTCAGGCTTTTTGGAAAACGACTCCTGCGCGCCGCGACGTTTGAAGAAGGTACGCATATTGGGAACGCGGCGATGGTCAATATTGCGATCCGTCGTGCGCAGGCCCCAGATTTTCGGATAGGCGGAAAAGGCCTTCTTCATATCCAGATGGATAAGTTCTTGCAGATCGAGATTGAGCCCGTCCCGATAGGCACGGATAATGACATCTGTGCATGCTCCCGATTTGCGAGGGAAATCGCCGTTTGGATAGCCAATGCCGTGATAGGCCTGGCTATAGACCGTGGTCACTCCAACTTGATTACGCGCCGCCTGAACCAGCTTCGTCGCGCGGTTGACTGATCCAGCGAGCAAAGGGGCAGGGGTAAGCAGGCCAATGCCTGCGATGGTAAGGAGATCGCGCCTAGTGGATTGCATGTGAGCAAATTGGCAGAAGTGAGGTGAATTGCGAGTGAATGATTGGCGTGGGAATATTTTTGAATGAATTGGAGAGGTGGGTCGGTGATTGGTTGCCGCTTTGTCTCGAAAGCGGACACCACGTAATAACTCTCGCGTGAGCAGATATAGCAATACAAGCAAAGTTGGTTTTAGGTATTGCTTCTGGAAACAATCTCGGGAGACAATGACATGTCAAAAGACAAACCGTTTGTCAGTTATGATGAGCGTTTACAGCGAGTGCTGTCGTATATTTATGACCACCTTGACGAAGATCTTAGTCTCGATGCTCTTGCAGATATCGCATGCATGTCACGATATCACTGGCATCGAGTTTTTAGAGCAATGACCGGCGAAACACTGGCTGATGTCATACGAAGGTTACGATTGAACAAGGCTGCAAATGCTTTGCTACAAGAAGAAGAACCGATACGCAAAATTGCTGAGCAAGTGGGTTACACAAACCTGTCAAGCTTTTCACGCGCGTTTAAAATTGCCCATGGAGTATCTCCTAATGAATTCCGAGATCGGGGGCTTAAGGCTGCAAACCTGCTAAAATTCAAAAAGGGGACAGATGACATGTATCCAGTCAAAATCACTGAACTCAAAGAATTTCGGGCAGCTGGCGCTCTCCATGTCGGACCTTACCAGCGAATTGGTAGCGCTTTTAGAAGATTGGGCGGTATCTTAACAGCAAACTCGCTGTTGCCTTATGCAGATTTCCTGTTCGCAATTTATCATGATGCGCTGGACTCAAAACCAAGTGCTGAGTTTCGCTCTCACGTTGCAGTGTCGATCCAAGAGGAATTTCCGGATATTATGGATGGATTGGAGTATTTCAATCTTTGTGGTGGCAAATACGCGATTTTGGAGCATACGGGGCCCTATGCAAAACTAAAAGTAGCTTATGATTGGTTATATGGAACTTGGTTGCCACAATCGGGCTTTGAACCAAAAGATGCCCCTCCAATTGAGGTTTATGTCAGCGATCCTAAAATAACTCCATCAAAGGATCTGAGAACAGATATCAGACTTCCGCTTTGTTCATGACTTTCAATCAAACTATCACATCAAGATTATTTGCTCCGGCGTCTGTTCTGCACCCATAATGGCCGCAGATACACCCGCAATAAATTCTCCTAGCGTTCCTCGTTTGTTCTGTTAAACATCTTCCATGGCCAAGGCGAAGAAAAAATATGTTTGTCAGGAATGCGGATCGATTTCCTTTCGCTGGCAGGGGCAGTGTCCGGACTGTGGTGAGTGGAACACCTTGGTCGAGGAAGCGGGTGACACGGTTTTCGCGGCGAAGCATAATCTACAGAGTGGAGGCAGGGAGGTTCGGCTGGTTGGTCTCGATAGTGAGATTGCTTTGCCGGATCGCAAAAAGACCGGGATTGATGAGTTTGATCGCGCGGTGGGCGGCGGTTTGGTTGCAGGATCTGCAACTTTGATGGGCGGTGATCCGGGAATCGGGAAATCTACGCTTCTACTGCAAGTATCGGCGAAACTGGCCAATGCGGGCTTGTCTGTTGCTTATATTTCAGGAGAAGAAGCGGCGGATCAGGTTCGCCTCCGCGCGCGACGGTTGGGGTTGGGGAAGGCTCCGGTACAATTGGCATCGGCGACTTCCGTCCGCGATATTCTCACCACGCTTGGCAAAGATACTCCTGATTTTGTCGTCATCGATTCCATTCAAACCATGCACAGCGACTTGATCGAAGGCGCGCCGGGCACCGTCAGTCAGGTCCGGGCATCGGCACAAGAACTGATCAAATTTGCCAAAGAACATGGCACGATGATCATGTTGGTGGGGCACGTGACCAAGGACGGCAATATCGCTGGCCCGCGTGTGTTGGAGCATATGGTTGATACGGTGATGAGCTTTGAAGGCGAACGCAGCCATCAATATCGTATCTTACGTTCGATTAAAAACCGCTTTGGCGGCACCGATGAAATTGGTGTGTTCGGTATGGGAGAAGAAGGGCTCGCTGAAGTGGCTAATCCGTCGGCGCTGTTCCTCACAGATCGCAGTGAAGAAGTTACCGGTGCGACCGTGTTTCCCGCTTTAGAGGGGACGCGCCCGGTGTTGGTTGAAATTCAGGCATTGACGGTGAGATTGGCAAGCGGGGCAACGCCTCGACGTTCGGTGGTCGGCTGGGACAGCTCTCGGTTGGCCATGATCCTCGCGGTTCTCGAAGCGCGTTGCGGGCTCAGTTTCTCTGGCGCGGAAGTTTATCTCAATGTTGCCGGTGGTTACCGTTTGACTGATCCGGCCGCTGATTTGGCTGTGGCCGCGGCATTAATCTCCGCTCATGCAGAAAAACCAATGCCTAGTGATGCTGTGATTTTTGGCGAAATTGCTCTATCGGGAGAAATTCGTCCGGTATCCAATACGCCTCTGCGGCTAAAAGAGGCTTCAAAGCTGGGATTTGATCGCGCGCTGCTGCCGAAGTCCGGTGAAAAAGGCGGTAACGATATGCAACAATTGCATTTCGCAAAACTCTCCAATCTCGTTGACCATATGCTTGCCCGCGACTAGCTAGGCGCTATGTCTGGCTTTGATATATTTGTTCTGGTTTTAATGAGTGGGGCCGCCATTTTGGGGTTCCTGCGCGGCTTCGTGCAAGAGGCTTTGTCTCTCATCGCTTGGGTCCTTGTGATTATCGGCGTCCGAACGCTGCACACGCCGATAACGGATCGATTGATCGCGCCGATTGGTAGTGAAAGTGGCGCATCGGCATTGGCCTTCGCCGCTATTGTGATTGTCACTTATGCTTTGGGCCGCTGGATTGCCAAATCCATTGGTGCGAAGTCACGGAAATCCCTTCTTGGACCTATCGACCGGGTTCTTGGATTCGGTTTTGGCATGATCAAAGGCTTGATCGCAGCAACTCTAGTCTATCTGCTGGCCGTCATGATCTATGATACCGTTTATGGCGCAGATGCCAAACGACCATTATGGTTGCAGGAATCGCGCACCTATCCTCTGCTCAATGCCAGTGGAAAGGCAATGGTTGAATTTGTCGAGGAGCGTCGAGCAGAGTTACCCGAAGCGGAGGCAAGAGAAGAATGAGCGAGGCGCTCTACACCAAGGATATCTTGCGCCTTGCGGTTTCGATTCCGCATGAAGAACGTCTTTCCGACCCCGAGGGTAGTGCAGAATGCCGATCCAAAAGTTGCGGTAGCCGGGTTGTCGCTGATGTGGTTATCTCTGCCGACGGGAAGATTGCTAATCTGGGCGTACAGGTCAATGCCTGCGCGCTGGGTCAAGCATCAGCGTCGATTCTTGCACGAGAGGCCATTGGCAAAACAAAAGATCAGATTGAACAGGCCAGAACCCAATTGGTGTTGTTTCTCAGCGGAAAATCGGAAGATATCGGACGGTGGGACAAGATGGATCTGTTAGCACCGGTACGCGGGCATAAGGGCAGGCATGCAGCGGTACTTTTGCCTTATGATGCAATTCTGGCGGCTTTTGTTGATGCCCATTCCAAAATGAAGGTAACATAAGCGATGGAAGGTTCAGAGACCCATATGGCCGATTTGCTGATCGGTGGATTCATCATGCTCAGTGCTGCTTTGGTCATGGTGCTGGTCTTTCGGCGGTTTGGGATCGGCGCTGTTCTGGGTTATCTGATTGCCGGTATATTGATCGGTCCTCAGGGATTGGGCTTGATCACAAACGGTGAGACTATTCTCGAATTTTCGGAAATCGGGATAATTTTGTTGTTGTTCATTGTCGGGTTGGAACTAGCCCCGGCCCGGCTTATGCGGTTAAAAAATGCGATATTTGGACTGGGGTTAAGCCAGGTTGTTCTGTGCGGAATCGCGCTGTTTCTATTGATCAAACTCACGACTGAATTTTCATGGGGTGCTGCGATCGCGCTCGGTTTACCGCTAGCATTATCATCCACCGCACAAGTTCTTCCCATGCTGCAGTCGTCCGGACGGTTGAATACACCAACCGGAGAAAAAGCATTTTCTATCCTATTGTTTCAGGATCTATCGCTTATACCAATGCTGACAATCGTGGCTGCACTATCCAGAGCACCAGCAGAGGAAGGTGCTCTTCCAGGCTATTTGGTTGCGATCTACGGCTTGCTAGCCATAGGCGGATTGATATTGGCGGGCCGCTACCTGCTGCAGCCCTTGCTCAAGATTATCGGTAAATTCGCCGAGCGTGAATTGTTCATTGTTGCCGGACTGGTTGCAGTTCTTGGCAGTGCCGCCTTGATGGAACTGATCGGTCTTTCGCCAGCTCTAGGAGCGTTTATCGCCGGGGTCATGCTGGCCAATTCGCCATACCGACATGAGCTCGAGGCAGATATCGATCCCTTCCGATCGTTGCTGCTGGGTTTCTTTTTCCTTGCAGTCGGTATGATGCTTGATCTTAGCGTTATTGCTGAAAATACCGCCTTTGTATTCGGCGCGGCTTTCCTTTTGGTGGCGATCAAAATAGCGCTTATTTTTGGTGTGGGAAAATTGTTTGGAATGCCAACCTATCCGGCATTGGCCATGGGCATGCTGCTCAGTCAGGGCGGCGAGTTTGGTTTCGTACTCTTTGCAGAGGCGGAAAAATCACTACTGATCGAGCCCGCCGCTAACAGTTTATTTGGTGCGGTTGTTACCATTTCAATGGCGACAACACCGTTCCTAATGCTGCTTGCTCAACGCTTTAACACCGGCATCAATCCGACCAGTACAAATTTGGATGATCCCTCCAATGCTGATCGTGCATCGGTCATTATCGTGGGCCAGGGTCGTTTTGGTCAAACGGTCTCACAGATGCTGCAGGGGGCGAGAATATCTCTGACGTTGATCGATGTGAAACCAGAGCAGATTGATATCCATGAACAATTTGGTGTGAAGGTCTTTTATGGCGACGGAACGCGTGTTGACTTGCTCCGCCGCGCTGGCGCTGACGATGCTGATGCCATTATATTTTGTATAGATGATCGGGAATTCGGTGCAGATCGGGTGCGAGCCATTCGCCATTCATTCCCAAATGCAAAAATATTGGTGCGTGTATTTGATCGTGTTCAGTTGATTGATCTAAAAGGTCTAGGCGTTGTTGGCATGAAGAGAGAGATGTTTGAGTCTGCGATTTACTTGGCAAAGCAAGCGATGTATTCTCTCGATGTGGATCATGATCTGATCGAAGAAGTTGATCGTGAGTTCAGGGATCGGGATTGTGAACGATTGGAAGCCCAGATGAAGGCGGATGGCGATATGCTAGCCGGTGCGGAATTCCGGTACACGCCGGAAAACCCCAAGCCCGAATAGCAGTTTACTCAGCCTGATCGAGAAAATCTGTAAGATCCGTTAGATCGACATCTCGCGCCAGAAACGTTTGGCCAATTCCGTTCACCAATAGAAACGGCAGTGTTCCACCGCTCATTTTCTTATCGTGCATCATGTGACCAACAAGCGTCTCACCGGAAGCATCTACTCTGGCCGATTCAAGGCTATGCGGAAGTCCTGATTGTTGCAGATGTTTCGCAACTCTCTGGACATCCGCTCTATCACAATGGCCGCGGTGGACGGAATAGTGAAAGGCGAGGGCCATACCGGCTGCAACTCCTTCGCCGTGAACCAACTCGCTGGAGTAACCGGTCTCTGCTTCCAGGGCATGTCCAAATGTATGGCCGAGATTTAGAAGGGCCCTGATACCGGTCAGTTCTTTCTCGTCCTCAGCAACAATAGCTGCTTTAGCCTCCACGCTCTTGGTAATTGCATAGGTCAGAGCCTTAGGATCGCGCTGGAGCAATTTGCTGCCATTCTCCTCACACCACGCGAAAAACTCCGCATCATTGATCAGACCATATTTGACGACTTCGGCATAGCCAGCGCGCAATTCCCGATCTGGCAAACTGTCCAAGGCGTTGGGGTCGACTAGAACAAAATTTGGCTGCTTAAATGCGCCAATCAGGTTTTTGCCAGCCTTGCTATTAATTGCTGTCTTACCGCCAACACTGCTATCCACTTGCGCGAGAAGCGTTGTTGGAATTTGAATGAAATTGCATCCGCGTTTCAAGATGGATGCTACGAAACCGGTTAAGTCACCGACTACTCCACCGCCCAGAGCGATCAATGTATCCGAGCGTTCGACTCCAGCACTTAGTAAAGAGTCACTCATATTTTCTAGATGTTGCCAGCTCTTTGTGGACTCGCCTGGAGGTAGTATATATTTGAAAGAGGCTATTCCTGAAGTCGCTAATGAGGCCTCCAATTCTTCTAGCAAGGCGGTCGCTACATTCTCATCAGAAATGATAAAAGCGCGACCATTCTTCAAAAACGGTTGCAGCAGGCTTCCGGCGTTCTTGATAGCGCCGGGTTCCACGAGAACCTCATAGCTGTTTTCAGCCAATTGAACGGCAACACGGTTCATTTGCTCAGCGCCTCGATGATTTTGTCTACTGTTTGGTCATGGGGTGAATCGTTTCCTGTTACATGCACATCCGCCTTGGCATATACTGGGTTTCTTTCAGCGGCCAATCGGCGGAGAATTTGCTCGGGATCCCCTTGATTTAATAGCGGCCTCGTATTGCGCCGAGAGACTCGTTCGACCAAAATGTCGATGTCTGCATCAAGCCATATAGCCGTTGCTTTTTCAGCGATTATCTGACGTGTTTCTTTTTGCATATAGGCGCCTCCACCGGTGGCAATGACCTGTGGATGGTCATCCATCAGTCGGGCAATCACCCGCCGCTCGCCATCGCGAAAATACTCTTCGCCAAATCTCTCAAAGATTTCCGCGATTGAGAGCCCTGCCGCTTCTTCGATCTCCTCATCGGCATCAACAAATGGCAGGTCGAGCTTTTTGGCCAGGCGGCGCCCGACAGTCGTCTTACCCACGCCCATTAGTCCAATCAGCACCAACGGTTTGTCGACGTGCAGACCGATATCTGATGCAGATTGATCAAAAGAGTCTTTTAACTTCTTATCCATTGGGGCAAAGGCTATACAGAGTAAGCCAACCGGTGCAAATTTCTAAGCGGTTCATGGTCAGATAATTTTTGAAACAGGGTACACCAGAACGATGTCACGTAAGTTGGTATTCATCATTGTTTTTCTAGGACTTGTCATAGCTGCAATGTTTTTCTTGGCATCGATGGATGTTGAAGTAAAAGAGCAGCCTGTTGAAAAGCCCGTCATTGGTGAAGAACTGAACTGAATATGCGTCTGGGATTGAAGAAAATTGCGTTGGTCAGTACCGCTATTGTGGTCACTGCGATATCCCTGCCGGTTTTGAGTCAGGATAATCCAGAATCTTTGCTGCCTCCGGGATTTGGAGATCCGGCTCCCGCACCAGCACCGAGTCCTGCACCAGCTGCAGTTCCGACACCAACTCCAGCTCCTGGACCCGTTGCGCCAAGGCCAGCTGTTCCTTCTACACCGAGTACTGATCCATCGGTTGTCAGTGATCCTGGTTCTGTACCCGAAATCTCTTTACGGTCGCCATCGTCCTTATTGGACCTTGATCCCGAAAGTGATTTGGGTGAGCTCGAAGAAGCTTTTCGTCCGCGATATTATCTCCCAAAAAGTCAACGTCGCTCGTTGGAGAAAATTGGCGTTTTGACCACTGAATCCGGCGGGATGTCGGAAGATAGTTTTGGTTCCGAAGGCGGCGAGTATCTGACTAGGTTGATCAAAAACCTAAACGGTCCAATTTTTTCGCGTTGGGGTTCAATATTGCTCCGCCGCGCGCTTTTGAGCAGGGTCAACAGTCCAGATAATGTCGAACCGGCCGATTGGGTTGCGGAACGGGCTTGGCGACTTTTGCTGATCGGTGAGGCCTATGCTGCTCGTGCGCTCGTTTTGAAAGTGGATGGCGGCAACTATACACCAAGGCTTTATACAGTGGCTATGCAGGCGCATCTTGCAACCGCGGATCCTGCCGGTATTTGCCCGTTTGTTCCCGATGGCTACAGGGCGCATGAAGATACGCCGACCTGGGCAATGTTTCGCCCGATCTGTGCATCTTTATCTGGTGAACAACGCCGAGCAACCAATCTGCTGCGATCGGCACGCCGTGACAAAGTGGCTACCGGCATAGACTATTTACTGGCGGAAAAAACCATCGGCGCTGGCTTTGCAGGCCGCCGGGCCGTCACCATAAAATGGGATGAAGTCCAATATTTCAACAATTGGCGTTTTGGTTTGGGAGCGGCAACTGGCGTTGAACCACCTGATTTTTTATATCGCCAGGCTGGCCGTCATGTTCAGGGTTGGCGCGCCCGCGCACCGATGCTCTCCAAGGAGTCGCGCATGAAAGCGGCGGATATTGCGGCGGCGCTTGGTGTTCTTTCCAATTCAACCATGGTCGACCTCTATGCGGCGACCTTTGATGATCCAGAGGCCGGTGACGATTTAAGGGCAAGGGCATCGACGCTTCGACAGGCTTATGTTGGTGGTTCTTTAAGCGAGCGAATTTCAGCAATGCAAGCGCTTTGGGAGCGATCAAATGGTATGATGGCATCCTATTCAGCCAAGATACTAACAGCACGTGCAGCAGCCCAGATTCCAGCTTCTGCCGAATTGTCCGATCAAAGCTATGATCTTTTAGCTTCGATGTTATCGGCTGGATATGACCGCAATGCAGCTCGTTGGACCAATGTCGTGTCGGAAGGAAGCGATGCCTGGGCATTGTTGGCCGTTGGTAACCCAACCTCTTCTGCCAGTACTGACTATGGCGCCCTCGACGAATTCGCTGACAACGACGATAGTGAGAACCAGCTTCGGAGTCAGTTCCTATTGGCGGCCCTTGCTGGACTAGACCGCGTTGATGCAGAAGCACAGCAGGAATTTTCCGGCGATCTAGATCTGGATTTGACCCTAGCCAGTAAGTGGGCACGCGCCATTCAATCGGCTGCGCAGCGTGGTCAGCCAGCCACTGTAGCCTTACTTGCGGCAGTAGGAATGCAGGGGCGTGATTGGAATGCGATGTCGCCTGTGCACCTTTATCATATCACGCGATCATTAAAGCGTGTCGGGTTAGAGCCAGAGGCTCGTATGATTGCGGTTGAGGCCTTGTCCCGTACATAAGCTGTTCTTTTTCTGGCTGTTGACTAGTATTGAGACGCGATGAACAATGATGCCGCCTTGATCGATCGGTTTTTGGAAATGATGGCTGCTGAAAGCGGGGCGTCACCGAACACGCTTGCTGCCTATCAATCCGATTTGTTGCAGGTCTCTGAATTTTTACACGGATCTATGTTGGACGCCAATCGCGGTAGCTTGAAAAAGTTACCCCGCTTTTGGGGTGATTTGCAAAACAGCACTGTTTCGCGCAAGGTTTCTGCCATTCGGCGTTTTTACGGGTTTCTGCTTGAAGAAGGGTTCCGTGATGATGACCCCTCTGACGCATTGCCTCGCCCCAGTAATTCTCGCACCTTACCAAAAGTCTTGTCACATGGAGATATTGGTAAGCTATTTGAGATCGTTGAAAGCCCAGGCAGCAATGGGGCGGTCTCAAAGAAAAATGCACGTCTTAGTGCAGTGTTGGAATTGCTTTATGGTTCGGGTCTGCGGGCCAGTGAACTGATCGCTCTCCCCAGGAAAGCCATTGTTGCGGACAAGCCATTTCTGATCATTACCGGAAAGGGCGGCAAAGAAAGGTTGGTTCCTATATCAGATCGAGCGCGGCAAGCGACTGACCGATGGAAAGACCATATCTCAGCGGATGAGAAATTCCTGTTTCCCTCGCGAAAGGGTCATATCAGCAGGATAAGATTGTATCAGATGATAAAAGATTTAGCGGTGCAGGCTGGTATCAACCCCACCAAAATTAGCCCTCATGTGTTGCGCCATGCGTTTGCTACGCATTTATTGGAGGGTGGCGCGGATCTTCGCGCATTGCAGACTTTGTTGGGACATAGCGATATTTCGACAACCCAAATTTATACACATGTGGATGGTGCTCGTTTGGTCGAGTTGGTGAACCGTCGCCATCCACTTGCCAATCGCGATCTGGTGCGTTGACCTTTTGGATGTGCAGTTCTAACTGGATAGGATGTCATCCTATCTTGATTTTGAAAAGCCAATCGCTGCGCTGGAATCGCGTATAACTGAATTGAAAGACACCGCGGATGAAGGGTCTTTGGATCTGGAAACCGAAATCGAAAAACTGCAAGTCAAGTCAGCAAAGATGCTGAAGGACACCTATGCAAATTTGAGCCCCTGGCAAAAAACGCAAGTAGCCCGGCACCCGGAACGCCCGCATTTCAAGGATCTGGTTTCCGAGATGTTTGAAGAATTTGTACCGCTAGGCGGTGATCGCAACTTTGGCGACGACCAAGCGATCTTGGGCGGCTTTGCCAAAATTGGTGATCAACGGATTGTGGTCATTGGTCACGAAAAAGGCGACGATACCGAAAGCCGGCTCAGACATAATTTTGGCATGGGCAAACCGGAAGGATATCGCAAGGCGATCCGATTGATGGATTTGGCTGACCGGTTTTCACTGCCTGTTGTAACGCTTGTTGATACATCCGGAGCATTTCCCGGCGTTTCCGCGGAGGAGCGCGGTCAAGCGGAAGCCATCGCCCGTTCGACAGAAAAATGCCTGTCCTTAGGTGTTCCTGTTGTGGCGGTAATCGTCGGTGAAGGAGGATCTGGGGGAGCGGTAGCACTGGCAACTGCGGAGCGAGTGCTTATGCTGGAGCATTCGGTTTACTCCGTTATCTCACCGGAAGGTTGTGCATCTATATTGTGGCGGACCGGTGACAAGGCTGACATCGCAGCAGATGCTATGAAGATTACCGCGCAAAACCTGAAGAAACTGGGCGTTATAGATAAGGTTGTGAAAGAACCAGTTGGCGGAGCCCACCGCGACAAAGCCCTATGTATTGCTACCCTGGGGAAAGCCATTGCTTCTGAATTGAAGGAACTGGGCGCCATGGATAGACAAGAGTTGCGGTCTTTGCGGCGGGAGAAATTCCTGAAAATTGGGTCTCTCTAACTAGATTCTTTTCTGAATCAAGATCACCTATCGAACATCAGTTTGCCGCTGTGAAACGCCATTTTACAGGACCAACCCTTTTGTTTGGCTGCTGCCTCATGTAGTTAACGTGCATGAGGAGAGTATCATGAGTTCCAGTTTTGCAAAATTATTGACTGTTACAACCGCCATGGCGCTTGTTGCCTGTACAGGTTCGGGAGCGGATGCGGGTTCGGTTGAATCGGCGGGAAGCGCAGCAAGTCAGCAAAGAGGCGAAGTGCGATCGATTTCTGCTGCAGACAAGAAAAAAGGTGCTGAGGCTCATCCGCAACTTATGGAGGAATTCGGCGGTTCCTATACCGGGCGACAGGTTGGCTATGTTGTCCGTGTGGGTCAGGATATTGCGGTACAATCGGGATTGGGGGACGCCCGGAGTGATTTTACCGTCACTTTGCTCAACAGTCCGGCCAACAATGCATTCGCCATTCCTGGCGGCTATGTGTATCTCACCAGACAGCTGATGGCGCTGATGAACGACGAGGCGGAAATGGCTGGCGTGTTGGGTCATGAAGTTGGTCATGTTGCAGCTGAACATGGTCGAAAACGACAGAGGGCAGCCAAAAGAAACAGCATATTGGGCGTATTGGGCCAGATTGGTTCAGCAGTTTTACTGGGTGATTCGCAGTTGGGCCGGCTGGGACAAGAGGTTTTTGGTACTGGTAGTCAGCTCCTGACACTTAAATTTTCTCGGAAACAGGAATATGAAGCGGATGATCTCGGCATCCAATATTTGGCTTCGGCTGGATATGATCCAAACGCATTGTCGACAATGCTAGCATCGCTGGCCGCGCAATCCGCGATTGACGCTAGAGTTGCGGGACGAAATGCTCGGAGTACTCCAGAATGGTCAAGCACGCACCCGGATCCGGCGCGCCGCGTCAGCCGGGCTGCTCGAAATGCAAACAAGCTCGGCGTGACAGGAGGGAAAAGAAACAGAGCTACCTTTTTGACCAATCTTGACGGAATTATGTACGGTGATGATCCCAAACAGGGTGTGGTTGAGGGAAATAACTTTTTGCACCCTGATCTAAAATTCAAATTCTCCGTTCCTAATGGATTTGGTATGCAAAACGGAGCGCGGGCTGTGTCTATCAGTGGATCTGGAGGGCAGGGGCAATTCACGACTGCCGCCTACAACGGTAATATGCGCAGCTATATTGATACGGCATTTAAAGGGTTGGCTGGCAAAGGAAAAACTATTTCCTATGGAGAAATCCAGAGAACCACGATCAACGGTCTTCCTGCTTCTTATGCATCAGGCCAGGTGAACAGCAATAATGGCCAGGTGGACGTTACTGTTTTTGCGTATGAGTTTTCAAAGAGTAGTGCATTTCATTTTGCTACTATCGCACCAACAGGCCGCACATCGATATTTTCTTCAATGTATCAAAGTGTATCTCGAATGAGTACCAAAGAAGCTGCTGGGATAAAGGCGCGAAAAATTGATGTTGTTACGGTGCAGCGAGGCGACACGATCACATCAATATCCAAAAAAATGGCTTACACATCATACCAGCAGGATCGGTTTCTAGTTCTAAACCGGTTGCGGGTTAGTGATACGTTGCGTGCGGGGCAAAAGGTTAAAGTGGTAACATATTAATTTTACTAGAAACAAAAAAAGGACGGCAGCCGCTAGGCTGCCGTCCAATTTTTATCAGTAAAGCTATTAGCTTTTTCTTAGGTAACTGGCTCACCAGTTTCCATCGTAGTAGACACTTCATTGAAAGTGCTACCCAACTGGTTGCCCAATTGACCCATTGCAACAATAGCTGCAACAGCGATTAGAGCAGCGATCAAGCCATATTCAATAGCCGTTGCGCCTTCTTCGTTCTTAAACATTTTACGTACGAGTTTCATGTCTGGTCTCCTATATTTGACAAATTTCACTTACCCAATTGGGATAATTTCTTCCCAATATTCAATACCCTAGATTACAAACCTTTATAAATGTTTAAGTGCGAGAGCTTAATTTGAAACTTCCGTTACCTGCGTGGCAATGGAACCCCATGTGTTCCCGGTTTGACCGGCAAGCCCGTAGATAGCCGCAAGTGCAGCGAGGGCGACCATGGACACCATCAAGCCATATTCAACGGCCGTCGCACCCTTTTCAGAGAGATATAGATTTTTAAGAATTTTGATCATTTCTCTCTTTCACTCAACATCGATAAAGTTCTACTAAGTCGTGAACAGCTGTGATTTCCCAGATATGTGTTAACAAAACCCTTAAATCGGAAAAATGATGCAAAAAAAACCGACGCTTTTGCTCGTAGTGGCCGCAGCTTTACTCAACGAAGGGGGCGATATCCTGGTTCAAAAGCGTCCAGAAGGGAAGCCGATGGCTGGTCTGTGGGAATTCCCCGGTGGTAAAATAGAGCGGCACGAAACACCCGAGGATGCCTTGGTCAGAGAGTTGAGAGAAGAACTAGGCATCGAAACGAAGTCGATTGATTTTGAACCCATTACCTTTGCTAGTGAGCCGTTGGAAAGTAGATCATTGGTTCTGCTGCTGTATAGATGTCGAAAGTGGTTGGGACGGCCGGAAAGTCAAGAATCGGCTGAGTTGCAATGGGTTTCGTTGTCGCAGCTAAAAAGGCTCAAAATGCCGCCAGCAGATGGCCCTCTTGTCGATCGACTTCTAGAGTTGGAATAGCTTAGGATCGATCGTTCAGTGCATTTTTCAACGACAATTGCCCCGAACCTCTGGGGGCCGCTTTTGGTTGATCAGGGTGCGGTGCCCAACCAGATACTTGTATTACTTCCAGATATTCAGTGGTCTTCCCTTGCTCATCAGCACGGTTTGTAAAAAATTCCGGCACAAATCGCGTCACGGACCTCTGTATTGGTTGAATATTGCTACGCAGTAAGTTGCCCCCACCGAAATCTCTTATATCGTCAATCAAGCGACTGACCATGCCATATCGCAGTTTCAGTGTATCGCTGTCGACCACCGGCAACGCAAATCCGGTACGTTGTAATAAATCGCCCATTGTACGAATATCAATTTGCGGATGGATATGATTTCTAACCCGATCACCCTCCGCTTCTAGCAATGTCGATTTTAGGGTAGTAAGGCTTTCGGCGCCTATAAACGCCCCCAGGAATAATCCATCTGGTTTCAAGACCCTGCGGATCAGGCTTAAGGCTCCAGGCAGATCATTGACGGTATCCAATCCACCTATTGAGATAACGAGATCAAAACTAGCATCCGCAAATGGCAATCGATCCTCATCGCATTGAACGCCTCTTGCTCTGGCGGATAGCAAGTAAGAAGAATCGGCGATGGTCTGATGCATCTCTATCGGTCTGAGCTTATTCGCCAAATATTGAGAGCCCAGTCCAATGAGCAAGCAACGATTAAAAGACCGCGAAACCAATTGAAGTCGATCATATAACTCATCGGCCATCTCCTTGTGAAGGAAGTCTTCTCCATGAGCCCGAACATAGGCGCGATCTCGAACAGTTCGTCGTCTGCTACGATCAAAAATTTCTGAAATATTGTCAGTTGCGGTCATATCACCTTGCTCCTTTCAGTGGACAGAGCAAAATGTCAAAATGAGTTTTTTCTCCACTTTGCAGTTCAACCCGATAAACTGGATCCTACCGAGCCGTTGCCCGCTTTGCGGGATGGTCGTTGTCAAAGATCATCAATTCTGCCTTTCATGCTGGCAGAAACTGAATTTCATTAGTCCACCATGGTGTGCATCTTGCGGCCTTCCTTTTGCCTTTGAGCGGGCTACTGGTGCAATATGTGCAAAATGCCTTGCATCCCCGCCTGATCATGACGGTGTAAGAGCGGCCGTGGTCTACAACGACGACAGCAGTCGAATTGCGATGGGATTGAAATACTCGTCAAAACTGGGATTTGCGGCACTAATTGCAAACCATCTAGAGAAATATCTAAGTGAATTTGATGATGAAGCGATCTTGCTGCCAGTACCGCTGCACCGGAAGCGATTGTGGGGTAGGGGATTCAATCAGTCGGTTTTGATTGCAAGCGCACTGTCGGTAAGATCCGGTCTTGTTCAAAAGAACAATATCCTTGTTCGGCACCTCGCTACCCCGCCGCTGCGTTCGATGGCCATCAATGAACGTCAGAAACTGTTGGCGCGCGCGATATCCATACGTAAGAAGGCAAGCCATCAAGTCGTCAATCGAACGATCTTGCTGATCGATGATGTCTATACCACCGGAGCCACTTCAAACACCTGCGCGAGAATATTAAAGCGTGCGGGTGCCAGCAAAGTTATTGTTCTATGTTGGGCGAGGGTCGTCTTGGATGCAGAAGGCGTATAGCTTGTAGCCAGTTTCCTGCTCTACATCATCGAATGACTTGTTTATCTTCTCCAGAGCACCTATTTTCAGGGAGAAATGGGGAAACCAATGCCAAAAATTGAAATCTATACAAAGTTTACCTGCGGGTTCTGTTTTAGGGCCAAATCTTTGCTGAATGACAAGAACGTTACTTTTGAAGAGTATGACATTACGATGGGCGGTGCCAAGCGTGAGGAGATGATTCAACGTGCCAATGGCGGCTCCACTGTTCCTCAAATTTTTATCAATGACCGGCATATCGGCGGTTCTGATGATCTCGCCGCTTTGGAGCAGACCGGTAAGCTTGACGCATTGTTAGCGGTTTAGTTGAAAAAGCGCATCGCCTTGGCGCAAATGTGCAGCGGCATTAATGTTTCCGACAATGCACCGATGCTGCGAGAGTATTTGACACTTGCTGCCAATCAAGGCGCGGAGATGGTATTCACTCCTGAAATGACCGGCATGATGGATTGTGACCGCGGTCGCGCCAAAAATACTGTATGCACCGAGCAGGATGATATCGTCTTACGAACTGCGCAGGAGCTTGCAAATACTCACGGGTTTTGGATTAACCTTGGATCTTTGGCGATCCTCGATGAACATGGTGAGGATAAGCGCTGGGTAAACCGATCTTTTCTAATCGATCCGAACGGTCAAATTTCTGCCCGATATGATAAAATCCACTTGTTTGATGTAAAACTGGGATCGGGAGAGGCTTACCTGGAGTCTAAAGCCTATCGTCCGGGAACCAAGGCTGTTGTCGCGCCAGTTGGGGATCAAAATATTGGTTTGACGATTTGCTATGATCTTCGCTTTGCAAGCCTTTACGCATCTTTGGCAGAGGCAGGAGCGGATATCATCACAGTTCCTGCAGCCTTTACCGCGCCAACTGGTCGTGCGCATTGGGAATCTCTGTTAAGAGCCCGCGCTATAGAGACTGCATCCTACGTAGTGGCGGCGACACAATGCGGTGAACATGCAGATGGTAGGAAGACGCACGGTCACTCTATGGTCGTCGACCCTTGGGGAGAGATTCTGCTGGATATGGATCAACAATTGGGCATAGCGATCTGTGAAATAGATTTTGCCAAGGTTCAAGAAGTTCGGGAGAAAATACCCGCGCTGTCCAATCGCAGAATATTTGAGAAACCAATGGACAAAAGAGCGATCTGAAAAACATGATAGTTTTTGATCTAATATGCAAAAATGCTTCGCACCAATTTGAGGGTTGGTTTGGCTCGTCCGATGATTTTGAGCAACAAAAGTCTAGCGGATTACTCATTTGTCCGATGTGTGGTTCTGCGGACATCAACAAAGCACTGATGGCTCCCAATGTTGGAGCAAAAGGCAATCAGGTCAGCGAGAGCAAAACTGTAGAGAAAGCCCCCGCGTTTGCCCAAACGAATGATACTTCGAACGAACGAGCAGAGAACAGTGCCGTTCAGGTTCCTGCGGAGTATAAAGAGATTTTGGAAAAACTCGCAAAGGCTCAAACAAGAGTTCTCGAGAAGTCGGAATGGGTCGGAGATGATCTTCCCGAAAAGGCGCGTGAAATGCATTATGGAGATAGCGAGGAAAAACCAATCCACGGAATAGCCACTCCAGAAGATGTCGCCGATATGGAAGATGAAGGTATTGAACTGGCAGTCTTGCCTTTTCCAGTTGCACCGCCGGAAAGTCAAAATTGATGCTGGTTTGTCACGTCTTCAGCAGTTAATGGTCCCTCGGATTGGCGCCCGTAGCTCAGGTGGATAGAGCATCAGATTCCTAATCTGGGGGCCACAGGTTCGAATCCTGTCGGGCGCGCCATTATTACCCTTACATTTTTTGGATTAACTGAATCAGTTACGTCCAACCTCTTCGCCTCGACAATTCGAGGATTGGCTTATGTCTGCTTAATCGATCATCAATGCCGTCTCTGACCGCCAGAAGGTCAAGCGGTTGTCTGGGTTTTTTGTTCGCTCCATTGTTCAAGGAAGTCCTTGGCCTCAACTGGTTTTCCAATATGCCAGCCTTGCGCGACATCACACCCGAACTTTCTCAAGAGTAACAAGCACTCTAAGTCCTCTACGCCTTCGGCTACGACTTTGAAGTTCATTTTATGTGCCATCGCGATGGTAGAGCTAACCATGACACGGTCTGCATCCCGGTTCACCATTGATTTGATGAAACTCTGATCAATTTTAATCTCATCTGCTGGAAAACCTTGCATGTAAGATAGGTTAGATTGTCCTGTGCCATAGTCATCAATTGACAATTTTACCCCAGTTTCCCTTATTCCTTCTAACACTGCCTTAGCTTGATCAATATCCTCAAGTGCAGCGGTTTCAGTGATTTCAAAACTGATTTGATCAGCCGGAACGTTACCGCGTTCAACCAAGCTAATAGCAAGAGAAACAAATTTCTCGTCCGCCAGCAATGCAGCAGATACGTTCACCGAACAATTTATCGACAAACCTGAGCGGGCCCATTTTTCGATATCTTTCAATGCCGTCTTCAGCACATACAATGTCAGGTCGGCTATTCTTCCTTGTTCCTCTAAAACAGGAATGAACCTGTCGGGACCGATAACGCCGCGTTCGGGGTGGTTCCAGCGTACCAATGCTTCAGCAGAGGACACTCTATTGGCATGTATATCGAGCTTTGGTTGATAGGCGACCCAGATATCTCCCACTTGCATGGCTTGATCGATATCATTCAAAATTGTTATCTTCTCACCGATGATTTCGTTCAAATCCTGCGAAAATTTCATCCACCGGTAGTTTAACTCAGTAGCCTTGTGTGCCGCAATTGATGCGTCGCCGAATAATTTTGACCAGTCGCCCGAAACACCTTCGTTATAGCCAACGTGGATGCTCATGTGCATCCGTTTACCGTCTACCATTACCGGGCTATTAGAAAAGGAAGCCGCCGTTTCGAAATGCTCGTCCAAACGTTTTTCATATTCGTCGGAAACAAACCACGCGAGTTGATCTCGGCCGGTCCGGTAAATTTGCTCATCTTGTGCAAGCAGAGAAAGTCGATTTGCCATGGACAACAGTACTAATCCCTGTTCATCAGCACTAAGCATGCTTTCAATTTCAGCAAAATTTGCAATTTGTGCAACGGCAACGCCAACATTGGATCTCTGCACGGCCTGTTTCATCATCGCAGCAGAATTGGGCAGTCCGGTTACCAAATCAGTGTGACGTTCGCGTTGCATGGTACGCAATATTTGGATGATCCATAACGTGATGAACAAGCACCCGATAAAGATTATCGAAAGGGAAACTTCCATTTCAGCAATAGTAAAAACATGGAGTGCCCAGTTACTGCCGATAAGGAGAATCGCGAACAAGGGGAGAATAAGACGGACCTGCTTTGCTTTCGAATTGGCCATAAATCGCCACCACAGAACTGCGAAAGTCGTTGTAAACAGAAGGATGATAATGCCGTTCAATGTTGGTGTATCGTGGCCTGATAACAGGGTCTCTGCTGCCAGGGCATGTATGAAAACGCCAGGCACTACCCCTGCATGCGGCGTGGCATAATTGTCTCCGAGTTCAATGGCGGTGGCACCAATGATAAAGCTTCGGCCGTTGATTCGCTCCCGATCCACCTTGCCATTGATGACATCAATAACACTCACGCTCGGGACTGTGCTCAAGTCGATGGATTGGTCGAGAAGAAAACTACTCCCGATATGTCCATCGCTGTTCGTCAGCATCGCCGCCAATGTTGGACGTGGTTGTCCATCTATCTGTGTCCCATAGTCGTAATAACTAACCTGCCCACGAGAATCAGGATGCACATTGACGGACGCCAACAAAGCTTGGGGTCTCAACGCATCCAGTGGCAGGTTTTCAATATAGTCATTACTGAGTGTTGAGCTGCGCTGTCGAAAAGTGGCCAAGATGACTTGTGCATCTAATGTCCGGATTGCCTCCGCCAGTCGTTGATCCGCTCCAGCATCTGACGAAGCTGAAAAATCGACATCAAAAGCAATTTGTGTGGCGCCTTTGCTAGAAAGCTCTTGTAAAATCTTCGAATGGGTATCGCGGGACCAGGGCCAGCTTCCGATTTCCTTCAGAGACTGAGAATCCATCTCAACCACAACAATTTCACCTGATGCGTTTCGTTCAAAGAAAGCACTGCGTACATCGCGATTGGTTTGTTCAATACCCGGAGCGACGCCGGCTAGGAACAATCCGAGTGTCGCAAACAAAGCAAAAAGAACGGCCAAGGTATATGGCCCGATTTTCCCGATTTTTTCATAAATGTGCTTTTGGACAGACAATAGGGATTTTCCTAAGACGAACGATAAAAGTAACCGTTTTGGTCTAAGGTCATGTTACTAATTTGCCGTTAACTACGAGCTACTCGGCAGTATCAGTCATTGCGATCGATCCAACCATCTTTTACCGTTAAAGTGTCTGTTGCAAGAACTACCGCTGCGAGAAATACCGCTCCTTTATTTGTTCCCCGAGCTGTCTTAGTCGCTGCCGCCAGCTAGATCCTCGTTGGCTTGAGCCATTTGATTCTCCAGCAGCTTGGGCGTTTCCATTGCCTTGACCGGGATTGCTCGGATCTTGACCGCTTGGGTCATTACCACCGCCATTGTTGCCATCATCGCCCGCACTGGAGTTTCCGTTCCCACCGCCATTGTTAGCGCCCTGGCCATTGCTGGAACCGTTGCCGTTCCCACCACCATTGCCTTTACCGGGGTTGCTCGGATCTTGACCGCTCGGGTCGTTACCACCGCCATTGTTGCCATCGTCGTCATTGTCGGAGTTATTGTCATCGCCCCCATTGCCGTTTCCAGCGTTATTGCCATTGCCGCCACCGTTTCCATTGCCTTGACCGGGGTTGCTTGGATCTTGACCGCTTGGATCATTGCCGCCGCCATTGTTGCCGTCATCGTCATTGTCGGAGTTATTGTCTCCGCCGCCGTTGTTAGCGCCCTGGCCGTTGCTGGAGCCGTTGCCACCACCATTGCCATTGCCTTGACCGGGGTTACCTGGATCTTGATCGCTTGGGTCATTACCGCCGCCATTGTTGCCGTCATCGCCAGCACCGGAGTTTTCGTCTCCGCTGCCGTTACCATTTGGATTGGCACCACTTCTGCAATTGGGAACTCCGTTACAGGTCCCGTCCGGCTGGTCACCTCCGTAATTTGGTCCAGAATTGTCGGAGTTACCGTTGCCGGAGTTTTCGTTTCCGTCGTCGGTATCGGCGCCTTGGCCATTGCCTTGACCAGGATTGCTTGGATCTTGACCGTTGGGGTCATTGCCGTCGCCATTGTTGCCGTTATCGCCAGCACCGGAGTTTCCGTTGCCACCGCCGTTGTTAGCGCTCTGGCCGTTGCTGGAACCGTTGCCGTTTCCGCCACCATTGCTGAAATTGGTGACGGTTTCTTCCAAAATCTGTGACATGACGTTTTCGGTTGCAAGCAGAACATCCTGTTGTCCGCCATTCCCTGAGGATTGCGAACCAAAACTTGATATTGGTGACCCAGGAGAGTTTCCTTCGATCAAACCGTTGGTAATAGCAGCCAGTTGAACGGGCTGATTGGAGATTGTTTGAGAAATTATGGCAGGTGCTGTGCTCGATAGATTGCGATTGGCGCTTTTATTACCAGATGTTCGAGGATTGGCAGCTTTTGGTACCGTGTTTGCCCGATTTGGAGATTCAATGCGCCTGGTGCCATCTCCCATGATCGTCATCGCAAAAGGATCTGCTCCGGAAACCATTCCGATCATTCCTGGCTGCAGCAATTCAATAGCACCGCCGTCGAGTGTTGCCACTTCTACGGCACCTTCGGTGACTTGAACGGTTGAACCTTCGGCACCGACAGTTACGTTAAAAGTTGTGCCTTTAACAACCGCCGCCATGTACGGGGTTTCGACGCCAAAATGCTTCGCCTTGCGCTTATCTACCTTAAACAGAACATTACCGAGATAGTTGAAGACCTGCGTTATTACACCGTCTGTTTCAGGATTGGCGAGCTTAATATGACTATTGGCAGCAACGACCATATATTGATCACCGCGCGTTACCACGGCCCGGCCGCGAGAACCCGTTCGAATGACATCGCCTGCGCGTAAATTTTGTCCGCCAATTGCTGTTTTGGTGACACCTTGCCGGCCAACGGACACCTGTCCGTTTGTTTCCGATAACTTCCAGCCACCGCTTTGGGCCATTGCAGAAGTGCTGCTCATCAGCGCGAATACCAATCCGGTTGTCACGGATTTACCAATCAAGGTCTTAATCATTTTTATATTCCATCTCATTGAACGGATTTCGAAGGCTGCTGTTTAGAACGAACTCTTGGTTTTGGCGTTTAAACAAATGGTTATTCTCGTGTTAACTATGCCGTTGAGGGCGTCCTTAACGGCTGGTTAGCTAACGGAGCCCTTGTAAATGTTTATAAAAACTGTCTTCTCCGCAGCCTTAACAATTGGGTCTGTCTTGTTAAGCACGGCTGTTTTCCAGTCGGGTACTGCGCATGCACAAGCGAAAATCACGCTAGATTCTGATGTTATCAGCGCTGAAGAAGAATGGGTCGCGATGGGCAAATCATATGGCGGAGCAGCGAAAAACGCGGTTGGTCAGCTATTGCCACAAACAGCAAATCTTCAAAACCCTACGCCACTCACCGTCAATTCGAACAATTCGCAGCAACCAAACCAAGACTTATTTGTTGGGGCTATTGCAATAAGTGGCACCAATCAGATTGCGAACGAAGTTTTCGCACCAGTGGTTGAGCAGAATATCGGACGCAATTTTGACGAGGAAGCATTGCGTCAATTGACTCAACAGATTGCCGATATGGCGCGTGATCAAGGATATATTTTTGCCACAGCCTACATTCCAGAGCAATCTCTAGAATTGGGGGTATTGCAGCTGGAAGTTAATGAGGGACAAATTGATGAGGTTCGCATCATTGGTTCCGAAAACAAAGCGCTACAAAGATTACTTGGATCATTGGAAGGACGCGCCGCAGTTCAAAAAGACATTGAACGCAAACTGGTTCTGGCGAATGATATTCCAAAATTATGGGTGAAAAAAACCCGTTATCTCTCCGAAAATGATCGAAACATCCTGGAAGTGAATGTCGGGGAGCGGAAACATAAAGCTCATGTCAGCGTCGACAACTACGGTACCGATCGACACGGTCCATTGCGCGCACGACTTTCCTTCGATTTTCGAGGACTGTTGAGTAGTGCAGATCACGCTGGGGTCAGTTTTAGAACCAACCCAACCGACCCCCCCGAGTTTGTATATGCGAGTGCTTTCTATTCTACTGCGGTCGGCGACAACGGCACCCGGGTCGGAGCATCCGCATCTGTAGGAACTACAAAGCCGGGCAACACAAATTTTGCCAATCTTGAGGGTGATAGCATCTATCTATCAGTTTACGCGAATCATCCTCTTGTGAGATCAGATACCGCGAGCCTTTGGGTGAATAGTTCTCTGTCTTATCTTGCAATTGAACAGGAAGATCTAAACGCTATTCTTAGCCAAGATAAACAGGTTACCTTTTCTCTTGGCCTATCCTCAAACATCAAAATCGCCGGTGGTCGCCTAAGAGCGGGTGTAGCGCTGGTTCAAGGTTTGGATATTCTGGGCACAACTCGATTTGGTGATTTTGCGGCATCACGTTTTGATGGTGATGGAGTGTTTACCAAAGGTAGCTTTTACGCAAATTGGCAGGGCAACCTAGGGAAAAGCTGGGGTCTGTATGTGGGTGGTTGGGGTCAGATCGCCAATAAGCCGCTTCTTGCTTCTCAAGAAATCAATATCGGTGGAGCCTATAGTGCCCGGGGTTTTGACTTCAGCGAGCTTTCTGGAGAGAACGGCTTTTCCGCGTTGCTTGAGATCAATCGAAAATTCAAAAAACCAGTGTCGTGGATCGACAAATTGCAACCATATGTGTTCATCGACGGTGGGTATGTTAGCAATCTCCGCGGTGGCTTTGGAAGTGGTACATTGGTGTCAGGTGGCGGCGGTATCCGTGCTGACATAGGCAAATTGAACCTCGAAGTTGAAACAGCCGTCCCGCTCAATCGCGATCGTTTTGAAACTGGTAACCGTTCGCCGCAAGTCAATCTTCAGTTGGGGATCGAGATTTAAGCGAACAACATACTATCTAAACCGACGACCAAATATGACACTCAGCTCAAAACCAGCGCCAATTTTTCAAAACTCGTCCGCGATATCCTGCAGTTTTACTAGCCGCTTCGGCGCTACCATCCGCCAACTTTTGCGGAGCCAATCGGAAATATAACCCCAATCGGTACGTCCGATATCCAGACGGATCGCAATCCAACCGCCTTTGCCATAAAATTTGGGGAGATAGAAAAGTTCAGGGTCGGCTTCGAGCAGGGCTGTTTGTTCGTCCGTACCCGAAGTTTTGACTAGTAATCCAACGCTGGCCTCACCGTGCAGCCTTTGGGTGAAATAGGCGAAGTATTTCCCAGTTTTCTCGCTGCCAACGCGCCAGCCAGGAGAGCCAAAGCTATCGCGCTCGTGGGTTTCTTCCAGCGCCAAGGCGCGTTCACGGACTTGTCCCAAGATCCACTCGGGATCTTCTTCGCGGGTCACATATTTGGCGAGTGTGTTGGGATAGAGTTGATGCTCGGCGATCAATATTCGGCTAGCGAGTCGATCTGCGTCGTCATCAGGCAGGATAGCGACTTCGGTTTGAGTTAATACCGGGCCATCATCGAGCTCAGGCGTGACAAGATGTACGCTACATCCGGCATGGCTATCACCGGCATCTATCGCGCGCTGATAGGTATCGAGACCCTTATATTTTGGCAGCAGGCTCGGGTGGATGTTGAGCATCCGGTCGGTCCATTTGCTTACAAATTCATCTGACAATACTCGCATATAGCCTGCAAGAACGATGTATTCTGCACCAGATTTGATGATCGCTTCGTGCATAATTTCATCATGCTTTTCGCGCGACATGCCTTTGTGCGAGTGGGCATATGTTGCGATACCTTCGGCTGCAGCAAGCGCAAGGCCACGTGCGCCAGGATCATTTGATGCGACCAGTGCTACTTCATAGGGACAGTTTTCGTCTTTTGCTGCGTAGATTAAAGCCCCCATATTGGAGCCTCTGCCTGAGATTAGGACGGCTACAGATGTCCTTTTACCCTTCATGAGTTGCCGACCAGGCGTTCATCGCAGACCAAGTATCTGAATCACCTGAAACAGTGCAGCCTTTTGCACCTTCGCGAACTTCGCCAATCTGGAATACGGTTTCTCCCGCTTTTTCCAAGTCGATCGTGGTTGCGGCTACTTCGTCCGGCGATACCGCCAGCACCATTCCGATGCCGCAGTTAAAAGTGCGTGCCATTTCTTCAGGCTCGATATTGCCCTGTGCCTGCAGGAAAGCCATCAGTCGCGGTTGATCCCAATTGCCAGCATCGACATGTGCATGAAGACCTTCAGGCAGGACTCGCGGAATGTTTTCTAGCAACCCACCGCCGGTAATATGTGCCAGCGCCTTGATCCGGCCAGACTGCATCAAGGGCAGTAAGGATTTCACATATATTTTTGTCGGCGCAATAAGTGCTTCAATCAAAAGCACCTCCGGATCGAACAGGGCAGGGCGATCTAGTTTCCAACCCTTGTCAGCGGCCAGACGGCGCACAAGTGAAAAACCGTTAGAGTGGATTCCCGATGACGCCAGACCCAAAAGAATATCACCAGCTTCCATCTTGCTTCCGGTGACGGCTTGATCACGCTCTACAGCGCCAACGCAAAATCCTGCCAAATCATAGTCGCCATCGGCATACATGCCCGGCATCTCGGCGGTTTCGCCGCCAATCAAGGCACAGCCAGACATCTTGCAACCATCTGCTATGCCGGCCACGACACGTTCCGCGACCCCGTTTTCTAGCTTTCCCGTTGCGAAATAATCGAGGAAGAACAATGGTTCGGCGCCTTGAACAATCAGATCATTCACACACATAGCAACCAGATCGATTCCCACTGTGTCGTGACGATCAAAATCAATCGCCAGTTTTAATTTCGTACCTACGCCGTCATTCGCGGCGACCAACAGGGGATCGTTATATCCGGCGGCCTTCAGATCGAAAAAACCACCAAAACCCCCTAATTCAGCGTTTGCTCCGGCGCGTGCGGTTGCTTTGGCCAGCGGAGCAATTGCCTTAACTAGCGCGTTACCTGCCTCAATCGACACACCGGCTTTCGCATAAGTGTACGATTCGGGCTCATTTTGCTTTTCACTCATGCAATGAGCGATTAGACAACTCCCCGCTAGATTTCTACGCCATAATCGTCAAAAGAGCGCAAATGAGTTTATTCGCAGATTTTAAGTTTAAGATTGTAGCTATTTTAGCAGCCTCTGTTCTGGCTGCTGGCGCCGTTGTCTATGCTCAATTGGAAGGTGGAGAGCGAGGAGTCGCTCCACTTGCAAGTACCGGCGACTTTGAGGTTTTTGGTGTTGAAGTGGATGTTACCGGCGACGATTCTTTTGATGCGCGGAAAAAAGGCTGGGAAGAGGCGCAGCGCAAGGCATGGCGCATGCTGTATCAGCGGACACAAGGCGGTAAAACAAGCGGCCTTTCTGATGGCGCTCTCAACAACATGGTTTCCGCCATTATTGTTGAACAAGAGCAAATCGGACCCAAGCGCTATATCGCCACTTTAGGTGTCATGTTTGATCGTGCACGTGCTGGATCCATCTTGGGTGTTGGCGGTAGAAAATTACGATCTCCACCCATGCTTGTGCTTCCCATAATGTGGAGCGGCGGATCGGCACAGGTGTTTGAAAATCGTACTGAATGGCAAAAGGCATGGGCAAGGTACAAAGCGGGAGATAGTTCGATAGATTATGTTCGGCCATATGGTTCGGACAGCGAGTCGCTTGTATTGACGGCTGGGCAGGCTGATCGCCGCAGCCGTTTATGGTGGCGCAACATTTTGGATCAATTCGGAGCGGCGGATGTAATTATTCCCATCGCCCGATTGAAATATGAATATCCAGGCGGGCCGGTAACCGGTCGGTTCACCGCGCGATATGGACCGGACAATAAACTGATCAACACCTTTACACTGAAAGCCGCTAGCAGTGATAAAATTCCGGAGATGATGGATCAGGCTATTCAACGCTTTGACAATATCTACTCAGCGGCTTTATCCCGAGGTGTTCTGAAAACTGATAAATCGTTGATTATTGAAGATTCTTTTGATTTATCTGCCCTTGAGGCGGAACTTGAGAGAGAGCTGGGTCTGGAAGATGTTGGGTTATCATCGTCAAATGATAGCGGTGTTGGATCTTCAGGTAACGATGCTACCTCAAGCAACGATGGTGGTACCGCTGGGAACGCCTCGGTTGCTTCGTCGAGTGCGGTGACTGTCTCTGTCCAATATAATACACCTGATGTCGGAGCAGTTGGTCGCGGAGAGTCTTCGGTCCGATCGGTCCCAGGCGTTTCGTCAGCAGCGACTTCTAGTCTTGCTCTGGGCGGTGTATCCGTGATGCGTGTTACCTACAGCGGTGATATCGGCGCGCTAGCCGGAGCATTAAGAGCGCGCGGATGGCAGGTGCAACAAGGTTCTGGTGCCTTAAGAATTTCGCGTGGTGGCGGAGTCAGTCAACAATCCACGCCGCCCGCGAATGACGGGGCCGGGAGCGAAGAGCCAGAGCAGTGAGCCAGATCGCGCTACCGCTAGAAATTGCAGTACCCAATCAAGGGGGCGGCTATCTAGTTTCCGATTGCAATGCTCATATTCATACGCAGCTGCAAAATTCAAAGACTTGGCCGAATGGCACCGCAATTCTGATTGGCGAAAAATTGTCGGGAAAGACTGCTATCGGCAGGGCGTTCATCCGCGATACTGGAGGATTGATACTCGATGATGCCGACCGCGAAGATGACGAACCGATTTTTCACCTGTGGAATCGAGCAAAAGAAGAAAAAAGGCCACTCCTTTTGACGGCATCTCTTCCGGTAGCCGATTGGAGCATTGCATTGCCGGACCTTAAATCACGGCTAGCCGCTTCGCTGCTACTGCAAATTGGTTCCCCCGATGAAGTGATGATTGACGGATTACTGCAACAATATTTTGCTAAGCGTGGGCTGTCGATATCACCGGATGCGCTGGGATATCTGACCAAAAGAATGGAGCGTTCTTATCACAATGTTGAGCTTTTGGCGCAAAAGATGGATAAGATAGCAATTGAACGCAAGAAACCGATCACCTTGTCGGTTGCAAAAACGGCTTTGCTGGAACAGCAGGCCGGGAGTTAAAAGGATAAATGGATAAGCCGGCGACCGAAACTTCTGCCGTAGATAACGATTTAGCTGATGATATAGACTCGTCTCCTTATATTGGTGACGTAGAAATTGAAGGAGGCTCAGATCGCTATTTTAACCGTGAGCTGAGTTGGCTTGGTTTCAATGAGCGGGTTATTGAAGAGGCGCAAAATAACTCTCATCCATTGTTGGAACGGGTACGTTTTTTATCAATTTCTGGCAGTAACCTTGATGAGTTTTTCATGGTTCGTTTTGCCGGATTGGTCGGCCAGTATCGTCAGAATATCGAAGAGCGATCAGCAGATGGATTAACGGCCAGCCAACAGCTGCATGCTATAGCCGAACATGCTGACAAGTTGATGGGCAATCAGCAATTGGTATGGAATGAGCTTTTGAAATCCTTGGCGAGTGAGGATATTTTTGTTCGTTCTCTTGATATGCTGAGCGCGGAAAAATTGAACTGGTTGGAACAGCATTTTGTTGATCAAATATTTCCAGTTTTGACACCCCAAGCATTGGATCCCGCTCATCCATTTCCGTTCATCCCCAATAAGGGGTTAAGTCTGGTCTTCGATTTGGTTCGTGAAAGCGACAATCGCAACATTCGGGAACTGGTTATGATCCCATCCGGTTTGCCGCGTTTTATTCGATTACCTTTTGATCCAGCAACCTATGTTTCGGTGGAATCGGTTATCCAATTTTATTCTGGACGCTTGTTCCCGGGATATAAGGTTACCAACAGCGGATTGTTTCGGATCATTCGGGACAGTGATATTGAGGTTGAAGAAGAAGCAGAAGACCTGGTTCGCTATTTTCGTAGTGCGATCAAGCGCCGTCGGCGCGGAGACGTAATTCGGCTTGAAATCGGCCCGGACATCTCCGACTCGATTGTTGCGATGCTGCGGGGTAACTTGCTTACTGAGGGCGCGACGGAGAGCCGGGTTGATGGCCTGATCAGCTTGGGTGATTTAGATCTGCTGGTTGAAGAAGACCGACCCGATCTTAAATTCACACCCTATAGTCCGCGGTTTCCAGAGCGCATCCGTGACCATGGCGGAGACTGTTTCGCAGCTATTCGTGACAAAGATCTGGTCGTTCACCACCCATATGAATCTTTCGAAGTGGTAATTGAGTTTCTTCGACAAGCTGCGGCTGATCCTGACGTGGTAGCGATCAAACAAACCCTGTATCGAGCTGGAAAACAATCGGCGGTGATACGCGCACTTATTGATGCCGCGGAAGCCGGCAAGTCGGTAACAGCTGTTGTCGAATTAAAAGCACGCTTTGATGAAGAGCAAAACCTCCTCTGGGCCAGCGCCTTGGAACGCGCTGGTGTGCAAGTTGTATACGGCTTTATCGAGTGGAAAACACACGCCAAGATATCGATGGTGGTGCGAAAGGAGGCAGAGGGTTATCGTACCTATTGCCACTTTGGTACAGGCAATTATCATCCGATAACTGCCAAAATTTATACGGATATCAGCTTCTTCACCGATGACCCGAGAGCGGCCCGAGATGCTGCGCAATTGTTCAACTATATCACCGGATATGTCGAACCAAAAGAACTTGAGCTAATTTCGATGTCTCCAAGAGACCTGCGCAACAATCTGATGGGATTGATCGAGCAGGAAATAGCCAATGTGCGCACTGGCAAGCCGGGGATGATTTGGGCAAAGATGAATTCGTTGGTTGACCCCGCGCTTATCGAAAAATTGTATCAGGCCAGCAATGCCGGCGTTGATATCGATTTGGTCGTTCGCGGGATATGCTGTCTGCGTCCTGGAGTTTCAGGCATGTCGGATAATATCAGAGTAAAGTCCGTCATCGGCCGTTTTCTCGAGCATAGTCGGATCTGGGCATTTGGGAATGGTAGTGAATTGCCTAACGATGATGCAAAGCTCTTCATTTCATCGGCCGATTGGATGCCACGCAATCTAGATCGGCGCGTGGAATATATGATTCCGATTACAAACAGAACGGTACATGATCAGATTCTGGATCAAGTGATGGTCGCTAACCTTATCGACGATGAGCAAAGTTGGGAACTTGGAGCGGATGGGAGTTACACGCGCGTAAAGCCGTCTGATAAGTCATTCAATCTCCATCGTTACTTTATGACTAACCCATCGTTGTCCGGACGCGGAAAAGCGCTTAGGAAAAGTAATGCTGTCCCGCGGTTGAGCCTACGTCGACGTAAAAAAAGAGCTGAATGAAAACTTATGGGAGGGGACGCACTCAAGAAACTGGTCGCGGAACCAAGGCAGCAGTCGGATCAGCGCACCGCCATAATTGATATTGGGTCCAACTCGATCCGTTTGGTCGTTTATCAAGGGCCGGCGCGGGTACCGGCAATATTATTCAATGAAAAAGTAATGGCTGGACTCGGCAAAGAGCTGGCCACGACCGGGGCTATTGCAGAGGATTCGCTGCAAACGGCAAAAGCGGCCTTGCAGCGCTTTTGCCGCCTTTGTGAGGAAATGAGTGTTGATGTAATCGAAAGTTTCGCAACTTCGGCGGTTCGCGATGCTAGCAATGGCAAGGATTTGCTCAAAATAGCGAGCAAAATAGGCATCGAAACTACTGTCCTGCAAGGTGAAGAAGAAGCACATCTTGCCGGTCTAGGTGTAATATCGGCGATTCCCAATGCGGATGGTATTGTTGGTGATCTGGGTGGAGGCAGCCTTGAGTTAGCGAGAATTAAAGACGGTAAGGTACTGGAAACGCATAGCTTCCCTCTTGGAGTTTTGCGCGTAAAGGAGTTGCGGGCCAAGGGTACGGACAAGCTAAAACGGCATGTCCGTAAAATACTTAAAAAGCTAGGGTGGGACAAGGAGGCGCAAGGCCTTCCTTTCTATTTAGTCGGTGGGTCTTGGCGATCTCTGGCCCGTGTTGACATGCACACAACAGGATATCCGCTGCCGGTCATTCATCACTATGAAATGGAGCCACATCGGGCTCGGCGGTTGGTCAGCAAGCTGGCACATTTAAACAAAGCAAAATTGAAAGAAGTGCCAGGCCTTTCAACGTCCCGTATCCCTACGCTTGATGACGCTGCATGGTTGCTTTCTTTCATGGTGCGGTATCTCGATAGCAGTGAAATGATCGTGTCCGCTTACGGTGTGCGGGAGGGTATGTTGTTTCACCGGGTGACTGAGCAAGAAGCTGCGCGCGATCCTCTACTTTTGGCTACTGAAGAGTCAGGAACGGCTCAGGCCCGCTTCCCAGCAAACAGCAAGTTGTTGGGTAAATGGATCGCTGATATTTTCTCTGATGATCCAAAAGAGTGGCACCGCATTAGGCAGGCAGCTTGCAATTTGGGAGATGTCGCTTGGCGAGCTAACCCCAATTTCAGGGCGGAGCGTGGACTGGTCATGGGACTACATGGGAACTGGGTCGGGATAACGGGGCCGGAACGAGAAATGTTGGGGCAGGCCTTATTCACTAGCTTTGGCGGCGGTAGTAACACCGTCTTCCCCGGTGGAGGAAAACTCGTCGGACCGGAAGCAACGCAGCGAGCGATTGCCTGGGGACTGGCGATGCGTCTCGCACAGCGATTGAGCGGAGGCACTAGAAGGCCTTTGGAACAATCCAGTTTAGGCCGGGTTGATGGAAAGCTCGAGTTAAGACTTCCGGGATCTATTGCCAAGCTTTACGGGGACTCCGTTCAGAAGAGGCATAGTCAACTCAGCGCTATTCTTGATCTTGAGCCGGCCTTGATTGCGAAAAAATAAAAGATCAGCCGCAGCTGACCCTCTGAATTTGCATTTCATCATCATAGCTAATGTTTAATCGGTCTTGCCGAAAATCCATTGTTACGGCGCTGTTCGGCGGTATCCAGCGAAGTGTTTTGGCATAGGATTTTTTCAACGCTAGTTTGCCGGTATTGTCATTGGCCTGTTCGCCGATCAACACCTGTAGTTCCTTTGCATCACAAACATAATTAGCCTTGGCGATTTGCTCTGGAGTTTTTCCTGCTGGCTTGAATGTGGAACAACCGGAGACGGCGATTGCGGTTATGATCATGGTTGGTAATTTTGCATTCATTGTGCGGCCTCGCTTTCCTTCTCCGGCTGGTGAGTCATTTCAAGCTTACCATCTTTCACCGTAAAACTCACGCGGCCCTCTATTAAATCGAGTGCATCTCGCCCAAATTGTTCGTAGCGCCATCCTTCTAACAACGAGACATCTTCCCGTTCGCCAGCAACAATGCGCTCCAGATCCTCGGCGCGCGCGAGCAGGCGCGAGGCCACATTGAGTTCGGTAGATCGGATTTTTAGCAACAGTTTTAGTAGATCTGCGACCAAGGCATTTTCCTTGCCGTGTTTGGGTCGTCGGCCGTTTTTCTGCGGAAGATCATCGCGGGACAAAGGTTCCGCATCTTCAAGCGCTTCCATTAGTCGCTCACCGATATCGTTATTTTTCCATCCATTGGAAAGCCCGCGGACCTGACCTAGTTTAAACTGATCCTTTGGCGGGTGTGCAGCGATGTCGGCCAATGTTTCATCACGAACTATTCTGCCGCGCGGTAAATCTTTGGATTGCGCTTCTCGTTCGCGCCAAGCCGCCAATGATTTCAATCGCCCCAATGTTTCCAGGTTACGACCCTGCGACTTCACTCTCTTCCAAGCATGTTCCGGATCATTGATATAGTTCGCTGGGTCAGCTAGCTTTTCCATCTCCACGTTGATCCACATTCCGCGATTGGTTTCTTTCAATTTCTCCAGCATGCGCGGAAAAACCTCCGAGAGATGTGTGACATCGCCGATCGCATATTTCAGCTGCCGATCATTAAGCGGCCTTCTGGACCAGTCCGTAAAGCGCGCACCTTTGTCGAGGGTCACGCCCAACCAACTGTCGATGAGGTTGGCATATCCAATTTGTTCACTGGGGCCCAATGCCATGGCGGCAATTTGTGTGTCAAAAATCGGATGCGGTGTCTTGCCAGTCATATTGTGAATGATCTCGACATCCTGACCGCCCGCATGAAATACTTTCAAGACGCCTTCATTATCGACCAACAGATCGAGCAGGGGATCTAGGTTGATACCATCCACTAGTGGGTCAATTGCCGCAGCTTCATTTCCATCCGATATCTGGATGAGACATAAGATTGGCCAATAGGTGTTTTCTCGCATGAATTCCGTATCAACAGCGACAAAATCGGCTTTGGCGAAGCGCGCACAAATATCAGCGATATCCTGATTATCGGTCAGCAAAGGATGAATGTGCATTTTTGTCCTATACAGCGGGCAGCCCATCCCGCAAATGCTTTACCGGGCGCAACGCGAATTTGGGGAATGATCATGGCATTTTGGTCACTTTTGGTAATGGCTGTGCTTGTATTGCTAGTTTTGGGTCAGATGATGGCAATGTGGGGCGATGCCTATCTGGCAATGGCAAATCCAAGACCTGTTGGCGGTAAAACTATAGAGGTAACTGTACTGGCTTGGGGCTTTGCGTCACGACAGGGGCGGTCTTTGGAAGTCGATGATTGTGTTGGCTTGGGTATTAATGACATGCGTTTTTATATGACCCCCAAACATGTTTTGATCTGTCTGGTTACATTCGGCTTTGTTCGTACGATCAGCATAGCCTATCGCTGCTATGCGGGCGACAGCGATGTAGGTTGTGCATAATGGCGGAAGTTTATCATCTCGGCCAACAAGTTTGGGCCAATTACCATAAAACAGCGGCATGTAACCTGAAAGACCGGATTGAGCTCGCCAATAGTGAGGAACTAAACGGGCGGTCCTACTTGAAAAGTACGGCTGAGGCGGTGCTCGAGTTGCTCAAGGAAGCCAAGCAATATGATATCCCGGTTCGTCCTATTGGAGCAGGGTGGTCGCCGGCACCCATCAACATAGTCGAAGATGGTTGGTTGATTGAAACTATGCGTCTCAATCGCACGTTCAAGATTGACGCTGATGATGTGCACGAAGATAGTGTCATCGCAGCCGAGGCTTTGCTGCTTGTTCAATGCGGAGCAACGGTTGATGAAGTTTATGAAAGCGCTGAAGAACTAGGCCGGTCCCTGAAAACAGGAGGTGCTAGCAATGGACAGAGTTTTGCCGGTGCGTGTGCAACGGGAACACATGGAAGCGTCTGGCGACAGGGCGGTATCCAGGATCATGTACGAGCCGTTCAAATTGTGACGCCAGAGCGCATATTGTGGGTTTCCTCGAAACAGGCTGTCCTGTCTGATGATTTTGTTGCTCAAACCGGAGCAGAACTGATTAGGGATGACAAGATATTCGCTGCGTGCCAGCTTCACGTCGGCGCACTAGGATTTATCACGGCGATGTTGATAGAAACCGATCCAATATACATGGTTCGTAACATCCAAAAGGCGGTCAAAATTAACCGGGAGCATATTGATTGGCTTTGTGAAGGGAGTTTTACCAAATTCTCCCGAGAATTCGGTTTGAACGAAGAACCTTATTTCCAGCAACTAATTCTAAATCCATTTGATCCGTTCGACAAAAAGGCGTTGCTACGCTTCCTATATAAACGACCGTATGATGCTTCAATCCCGCTCCCGCCGCCGCCAAAAATGGGTGCAGGCTATGACGCATTGACGTTGCTTGGAAAGGCTATGGCCGGTAGCGATTGGTTCAAAGCGGATATACTGCAGATGGCTATGGAGAAGGGCTATCCGAAGAATATGGATGTGGATGATCCAGAGGCTATAGCGACTTGGGGAAACACCACTGAGGAACATGCACCAATAGGAAATTTGTTCAATGGTTCAGTAACGCTGGATCGAAACGAGCTTAGTGAAGTCTTTGATTTAATTATCAACAGCTTTCGTGATGGCGGTGGCGGTACTGTCGTCACGCTGCGCTTCCTAAGCAAAGCCCAGGGATTGCTGGCACCGGCACGTTGGGATGACAATGTCGTGATAGATTTTGACGGTCCAAATGTAGAATCCAGCCACAATGGCTATAAAAAGGTGGTGGATGCATTGGATGACGCTGGAATTGCTTTCACTAGGCATTGGGGAAAAACCAACAATCTCGATGAGCGCCGTGTAAAGCGGGATTATGAGCAGCATTTTGCTGATTGGAAGTGGGCACAATTGCAGATCATGCCAGATGAAAGCGACCGCAAGGTGTTTGCTAGCAAGGAACTCGAAAAATTGGGATTGATTTGATCATCTGGTCAGGTGGCTCCTCGTTTGATAGGTCGGTTGCACCGATGAGAAGGATATCCTGATGCCCGAGATTAGCAACTGTTGGAATGATGATTCCGAATATGATTATCCAGCACTGGTTCAACAGCTGCAATATTATTTGAAGTTAAAGGCAACCCCTATTGGAATGAAACGCCTTCAAAGCGAGGCTGATCTGGGGAAAATCGAGAAACTCAGACGACCACCCGCGGATGTAAAACTGGCAACGGATCAAATCGTAGGCCAAAGTAGATGGCTAGGTTATACGATCGGCATCACCATGGACAATTTAGTCGGATCACAATGCGGTGCTGTGATTGGTCTTTACCCACGCGATGAAGAATTTCTCAGCGGTAACATGTTCAACGGTGTTTGGTATGGCTCGCTAGAGGATAGCAAAGCGCATCAGAATGCTATGGATTGCGCACCATATGGTGAATATGAAGCGCTGGTTGTTTCGCCATTGACGTCTGGACGTATTGGTAACCCGGATATCTGTTTGATATACGCCACTCCCGGGCAAATGATTACCATTGCCAATGGTTTGCAGTGGAAAGACTATAAGCCCCTAAACCTCTCCATCGTAGGAGAGAGCTCTTGTGCGGATTCATGGGGTAGGTCGCTAAAAACCGGAGAGCCTTCGGTTTCAATTCCGTGTTACGCCGAACGTAAATTTGGCGGGGTACAGGATGACGAGATGTTGATTGCTCTGCCGCCCAGCTACTTGCCCGGACTGGTGGAAGGATTAGGGGCGTTGAGCCGCAATGGACTGCGATATCCTATTCCCAATCACGGATTAGAGGTGTCCCCCTTGGCTTCAATGGGAAAATCTTACGGGTGATTGAAAAACTGAGGCAAGGCGGTTTCTCCTTTTTAAGGAACCAACGCCCCTTAGAATTGCATCACAACCCTTGACAAATGGACACTTCCCCTGTGTTACGCGCAACATAAGTTTGCAAAGCGCAAACATCCCTAAATAAGTTATATCAAAGGCCCGTCATGCACGCATATCGCTCTCATAATTGTTCCGAACTTCGCAGTTCTCATGTTGGCGAAGAAGCTCGTTTGTCGGGTTGGATTCATAACAAACGTGATCACGGCAACTTATTGTTCGTCGATCTGCGCGATCACTTCGGTCTGACCCAAATCGTAAGTGAACAAGGCAGTGATGCTTTCAAGCTACTCGATGGCGCGCGCAAGGAATCGGTGATTACGGTAACCGGAAAAGTGACTGCGCGTTCGGGTGAAACAAAAAACACAAACTTACCGACCGGTGAGATTGAGTTGGTTGCTGAGACGGTTGATATGCAGGGACCGGCGGATGAGCTGCCCATGCCGGTGTTTGGCGAGCAAGAATATCCTGAAGATGTACGCCTGCGCTATCGATTCCTCGATCTAAGGCGGGAAAAGGTTCACGCCAACATGATGCTGCGTTCCAAGGTGATCGCAAGCATTCGCAATCGCATGGTAGAGCAAGGCTTTACCGAGTTTCAGACACCTATCCTGACCGCATCTTCTCCGGAAGGCGCTCGCGATTATCTGGTGCCCAGCCGGGTACATCCCGGAAAGTTCTATGCGCTGCCGCAGGCGCCGCAAATGTTCAAACAGATGCTGATGGTTGCTGGTTTTGATCGTTATTTTCAGATTGCTCCCTGCTTCCGCGATGAAGATGCGCGGGCGGATCGTTCTCCCGGTGAGTTTTATCAACTCGATCTGGAAATGAGTTTTGTGACGCAGGAAGATGTTTTCCAGGCGCTGGAGCCCGTGTTGGCTGGCTTATTCGAAGAGTTTGCCGATGGTCGCTCGGTAACGCCGGCTGGAGAGTTTCCGCGGATTCCTTACAAAGAATCGATGCTAAAATATGGCAACGACAAACCCGATTTACGCAACCCGATTATCATTCAAGACGTGAGTGAGCATTTCAAGGGTTCCGGCTTTGGACTGTTTGACAAAATCACATCAACCGGCGGTACGGTGCGCGCTTTTGTCGCGCCCGAAGCTGGTAAAAACAGCCGTAAGTTTTTTGATAGTATGAACGACTGGGCGCGCAGTGAAGGTTTCGCCGGTCTGGGCTATATCAACATGAAGGAAGGCGCGGCTGGCGGGCCGATTGCCAAAAACCATGGGGAAGAAGGCACAGCGAAACTGCTTGCTGATCTTGGCTGTGGACCTGATGACGGGGTGTTCTTTGCTGCGGGCAAGGAAACCGATGCCGCGAAGCTTGCGGGCGTTGCGCGCACCCGGACGGCAGAACAGCTTGGCCTGATTGACGAGAATGATTTCAAATTTTGCTGGATCGTTGATTATCCGATGTATGAATATGATGAGGAATTGAAAAAGCTCGATTTCTCGCACAACCCGTTTTCGATGCCACAGGGCGAACTCGAAGCATTGGAAAACAAAGACCCACTCGATATCCTTGCTTGGCAATATGACATCGTTTGCAACGGTATTGAGCTGTCATCTGGTGCAATCCGGAACCACCGCCCGGACATCATGTACAAGGCGTTTGAAATTGCCGGATATGACAAGGCTGCCGTAGATAGCGAGTTTTCAGGAATGATCAATGCGCTGAAATATGGCGCACCGCCGCATGGTGGTTCGGCTCCCGGTGTCGACAGGATTGTGATGTTGCTCGCCAATGAGCCGAATATTCGCGAAGTCGTATTGTTCCCGATGAACCAGAAGGCCGAAGATTTGATGATGAGCGCGCCAAGTGGCGTTTCTCAAAAGCAGCTGCGCGAATTGCATATCCGGGTGGTAGAGCCACCGAAAGAAGGGTGATCTCAAAACCGATAGTGGTTACATTTTCGATCTCTGACTATGCGCTCGCCTATGCCTGACCCAATCGAGAGTATCTGCCCGACATCGCATGGTGACATCCATTATTTCGAATGGGGAAAGTCAGGCAGTAGCTTATCCATATTGTTGCTTCATGCAACGGGTTTTCATGCTCGATGCTGGGATAAAGTTGTTGGGTTTTTACCTGATGACGCGCACGTCATCGCGGTCGATCAGCTTGGTCATGGACGAAGCGCTAAACCCGTAAAGCTTGAGAGCTGGGCACAAATTGCTGGTGCAACAAATGAACTTGTCGCCGGGCTTGAATTGAAATTCGATATCGGTGTTGGCCACAGTATGGGGGCTCATTGCCTTGTGCAATCAACAGTGATTGAGCCGGAGTCATTTGGAAAGCTGGTGCTAATTGACCCGGTCATCATGGAGCAAGAGATCTATCAGAATCCTCCCGACTATAGTCTATCGGAAAACATGACACAAAAACGCCGCAACAATTGGGCGAATGCCGAGGAAATGTTTGATCGGTTCCAGGATCGCCATCCTTATCGGCTCTGGGATACCGATGTACTGCGAGACTATTGTGAGTATGGGCTGTTGCCCGATGGTGAAGGCGGTTTCGTTTTGGCATGCCCACCAGACGTCGAGGGGGCTGTTTATGGGACAAGTGGGGCACTTGATCCATGGCCGCTAATAGAGAAAGTCAAACAACCAGTATCTGTGCTTCGAGCGCCGAAGCTGAATCTGAAAGAAGGATTCGACTTTGCATCATCGCCGACACCAGACCATCTTGCAGATGCATTTTTCGATGGCACAGATGTCTATGTTCCTGAGCTCACACATTTTATGCCAATGCAGGACCCAAAGCGGATTGCCGATTTAATTATGAAACGCTAATCATTTGTTCATATTCAGGACAATAAATCTGAACGTTGTGGGAGTGAAGATATGAACGAGTCCAAAGCAACCTTAGCTGCAACGCTTGTATTTTTAGGATTATCGGCAACGGCGCATGCCGAAACCTTGACAATCGAGGGCCTAACTTCGGCCAACCAGCCCGGTTTTTCGAAAATTGAAACGATCGCGATTGATCGGTTTGATGGAAGTGACGGACAACCCTTAGCCTTCGAATTGGAGGACCAACTTTCCTCCGCAACATTGTTCGATCAGCCTTACTTCGAAGTTATTGGCGGACGTTCTGCGGTTGAACCGGATGCAACACTATCCGGCAACGTCACGGTAGATATCGACCAGTATGAAACAACAGCGAAGCGCAATCGCTGCATTGCCAGGAATGACAAGGATAAATGTACTGAACGCAAAGATATTGTGGTGGATTGTTTACAGCGCTCCATCAATTTCCGTGCACGCGTCAGGGGAGTCCGATTTGAAGACGGCCGCAATATTTATTCCGAATCTTTTCCAAGAGAGGAAGACGAGACCATCTGTTTTGGCGATGATAAAGAATTTTCCAAGAACGATAGCGTGATTCGAAAAATGATCAGCGATACCGCGCGGGAAATTCGCAACGACCTTGCGCCTCGGCAATATCGTCGGGAAATTCGTGTACTGGAAAGTCGCAAGGGCATGACGAAATCGGAGGGAAAGTTTTTCAAAGCTGCGGTCAAAATGACGAAGAAAGATGCAGCGCAGGCCTGCCGAATGTGGGATGAAATGGCGGTTAATGGCCTTTCAAACATATCACTCGCCTTTAACCGCGGATTATGCGCTGAACGCAGCGGTGATCTTAGCAATGCTATGGTCTATTACCGGGAAGCTCAGACGCTATCCTCTAAAAAATATGAAGTCGGTCAGGCTCTTAACCGCGTCAATGATCATCAACGCGCGCTCGATGAATGGGATTTACGTCGATCCGACGGCTCGACCGTAAAAAGCAACTGAACAGGGTTAATCGGTTGGTTGTCCGAACATCTTTGCGATATATTGTCATATTAAACCCAATAGGGCATTCCGCGTAGACTTAGTCTCGACTGTGAATATTCGCCTTAAGATTCGGGATTAAACCGGAATGACGGAGATATGATGGCAATAGATTTATCTGATTATGAATCCGGCAAGAAATATGATGACGACTATTCTGATACACTCAAGGGGTTGCAGGAACGACTGTCTCGTATCCAGGCTAAACACATCATCTATAATCATCGTTCGATCATTGTGTTTCAGGGTTGGGATGCAGCAGGCAAGGGCGGTGCGATCCGTCGGATGGTTGCACAATGGGATCCGCGCTATTTTGAAGTTCATCCGATTGGTGCGCCCAACAAGGAGGCTAAGGATCGGCATTTTCTGTGGCGTTTCTGGAAACGATTGCCTGGTAGCCGGGAGATTGGGATTTTTGACCGTAGCTGGTACGGTCGCGTCTTGGTTGAACGGGTCGAAGGCTATTGTACCAAAGCCGAGTGGAAACGCGGTTATGATGAAATAAATGAGTTCGAGTCGCAGCAAATTGACAGTGGCACTAGTCTGATAAAATTGTTTTTTCACACCACACAGGAAACACAGGACAAGCGATTTGCTGATCGTTTGGACACGCCCGAAAAGCGATGGAAAATTACGGATGAAGATTTCCGAAATCGCTCGAAACGCAAAGAATATATGGCGGCGATTCAAGACATGTTCAAATACACAGACACGCGCTGGGCGCCCTGGAAGGTTGTTGATGGCAACAACAAAAAAGCGGCCCGAATTGCGGCTTTGACCTATGTAGCAGATATGTTGGAGGAAGCTCTTCCCAATGACATGCCAGAGGCTGACCCAGAGCTGGTTAAACTGGCTAAAGACGCGTTTGGATATGAAAAACCTTAAAAAGAAGGAGTTCTATTTTATTCCAAGGCGTTACTTCTAGATATCGTGATATTAGCAAGAGTGTTGTGCGCTTCAGTTCCTTTTGCGGTGGTGTATCCATGTCCGATGAATCGGCGAGTGCAACAATAACAGCAGCAAATGCTCCGTTTTGCAAATCTGGTTCGCTTGACTTCTAACAAAATTTTGACTGGTTTTAATCAAAGTTGTCTTGGCACAAGATGATAAGGTTACGCTGAAAACACTTATGACTGATTACAAGTCAATAACCGGTGAGCCGAGATAGGGGGGTTGGATTTATGGCGGATATGGGTGCTTCCGGTATGGCAAGCAGGATCGACATAGAAGAATGGCTTTGGGAGATGGTCGTTATATCTCCAGTGCTACATTCCTAGCCCGCACAAAAGTAGGTTGAAAATCTCTCTACTGGGTACCGGTAATGATAGTAATCAAAGATCAAATGGTCTGCGAGATGTTACCTCAACGGTTTTGTTTTCAAAGACCGCGCTGCCCAGTTCCTGTTTCTTTTCCATCATCATGGTATCGCGCTCGTGCAGCATGTCGATAATAGGGTCATGGAACTGATGGACGGCAGCGGTGAGCCACTCATTGACTATAGGATCGCCTGGCGCATCAGTCATGTTAAAATTCTTTAGCTGAGGCGCAATTGCCGTTGCCGGCATCATAAACTCGTAAGTAACCCAATAGTTCGTGGTGAACCATGACATGGGCATGCCATCTAAACCGAAGCTCAATGCGCCGAAATGAACAACACCTTGAGTTTTTTTACCATTGGGTAGTTTTGCCGGCGGCTGGTAGTATGTTTCCACCCCATCAAACATCTCAAGTGGAAGGAACATGTGAAAATGGCCATGTTCGCCTTCTTCGCGTTCTTCCGGCTTATGCGCATGGTAAAACCATCGCGACTTATTGCCGGGCGCGATACAATCCCCTTTGGGATAATGTTCATATTGAACGAAAGGGGCGTCTGCCGATACCACTCTAGGTACTAGCGAGACGCCCTCTTTAGCTATTTGGCTTGTAAGCTCAAATAGCCTTTCTAATGCATTTTCCAATGCTATGTACTGAGTTATTACTCAGTTGCAGCGCAAGCAGCACAGCCAGCAGCGCAGGCAGCGGCACAAGCAGCATCACCAGCGGCACAAGCAGCGTCGCCAGCAGCACAAGCAGCGGCACAAGCAGCATCACCAGCGGCACAAGCAGCGCAGTCAGCAGCGTCGCCAGCAGCACAAGCGGCGCATTCAGCAGCACATGCAGCACATTCAGCAGCACACTCAGCAGCGGCAGCAGCGTCTTCAGCTTGTTCTGCACATGCAGAAAGAGCTGGAACGGCGAGTGCAAGTCCGCCAGCAACTGCCAGCATTTTGCGGAAATTTGTTTCGGTAGTCATTTAATCATATCCCCTTTGGATGAACTAGACTTGCCCCTTTATTCGCAAACGGGTCGACAAGGCAAGCCTATTTCGTAAATATTGCGTTAATCGGTTGGAAACCTTAGTTCATCGAAGGCAACCAGAAAGCCAATTTTATCCCCTTGCCAAGTCTCAAAGATTTGTCATTTAGTGATCTACACCCCGGATCTTTCCCCATTGTCTAGCCACAGTATACCCAAGATAGCCCGTGCCAAATAGAGCATATAGTGGCTCGGGAATGCCGGATAGATAGGTGTTCATACCTTCTGCAATATTGCGAGCGGCATCCGGTCGGAAGGCGGCAATCAATCCCATAGGGATCGACCAAAGCAATAGCAGATACATAACATACAGAAAACTGGGTCGCGCACGACTAGTCCATGGATCGGTGGACCGCGCTTCCGCAAGAATGGCTGACATCTGGACGCGAACTTCTTCAAGTTCCTGCCCACCTTCCAGTTTGAGCAGCTCCAACTTAGCGCGATCTCGTGCTTCCTTGTCAGGAATAATTTTGTCGATGATCTTTGTTACGGGTCCGATGAGGGTGGTTAGTAGGGACATAGATGATCCTTTTTTTGCTGCAGTAAGCACTTGAAGTTTACAATGTGCACAGAGTTATGAAGTGGCAGATTCAGCGCTGTTTCATCCAATGCGATTGGCTAACCAGCCATAGAGAAACGCTTCGTTTACGGGTCTTTTTTCGGCAAGTTTTATGTACCTTGCACCTTGCAGCGCTTCTACCGCCTTCAATAAAACCGTCTCTCCGTTTACACTACGCTTGTTCAGATAGTCTTGGAGTGCACGCACCGTTTGGCCACCAATTTTCCGGTCGACGGCGATATCATGAAAGTCACGTTCATTGCGATTAAGCGCATTTAATGCTCGTTGCAGAAAACCAATGGCGATGCCCGGTCCCATGTTTATGCCGGTATCAAATAGTTCTTCGGCAAGTTGCGGAGAAAGTTGAGCGATTCTATCAAATCCGGGCCGATGCCAATATTTACGTTTGTAGATGGCAGCTGCTTCACTGCGCGGAAAGTGCTGCATGTCTCCGGAATAGCCATATGTTCGTGCGACGGCCTCGGTCACGCCCCAACGAGTCGGACCGCCGCGATCGGCGGGATGGTTGGAATAGCCGCCTTCAATGGCAATGACATTGTCTATTAGTGTATCGATACTCATGGAAAAACTGCCTCATTTATGGAATGGGCAAATAAAATAACCTATTTGGTTATCTGTAGGAAAGCCTCGATATTTTGCGCTTATTTGACAGGTTACGAAAGATGGAATCTCAGGCTAAGTCGTCCGAAAAGTTTGATTCGGATCGTAAGATAGAACAAATCACCAAAGGAAAATTATGAACAACGACGTTACCGCTGAAGGCAGGGAGCTGGCTGAAAAAGTCGAGGCTTTTGTAAGAGAAAAAATCATCCCTTTTGAAGGCGATCCTCGTTGTGAAGATCATGGGCCAACCGATGAATTGGTGCAGGAAATGCGCGGCCTGGCAAAAGAAGCGGGCCTATTGACGCCGCATATCCGTGACGATGGAAGCCATGTTTCGCATCTTGATACAGCACAAATCCTCCGTAAGTCTGGGATTTCGCCGCTTGGCCCCTTGGCGGTAAATGTGTTTGCTCCGGATGAAGGCAATATGTTCCTCCTCGGCAAATGTGCCTCACCAGAGCAAAAAGAGCACTTTTTGGCACCACTGGTATCGGGAGAAGCACGTTCCGCTTTTTTCATGACAGAACCGGCGGAGGAAAACGGCGCTGGATCCGATCCTATGATGATGCAGACCACCGCAAAACTTGATGGCAATCATTGGGTTATCAATGGCCGTAAGGCGTTTATCACAGGCGCAAAAGGGGCCAAGGTTGGGATAATTATGGCCAAATCTGATGATGGTGCCTGCATGTTCCTTGTAGATATCCCTGATCCAGCCATTAAAATTGACCGCATTCTCGATACGATTGATAGTTCGATGCCGGGCAGCCACTCGGTCATAACCATCGATAATTTGCGCGTTCCGGCGGACCAGATGTTGGGGGAAAGCGGTGAAGGTTTTAAATATGCACAAGTCAGACTGGCTCCGGCACGTCTAACCCATTGCATGCGCTGGCTGGGTTGCTGTGACCGAGCGCATGAAATTGCCAGCGACTATGCTTGTCGGCGCCATGCCTTTGGCAAGCCGCTAGTCGATCATGAAGGTGTGGGCTTCATGTTGGCGGAAAATCAAATAGACCTTAAGCAGTCTGAATTGATGATCGATTGGTGCGCAAGCGTATTGGATAGCGGGGCGCAAGGCGGAACAGAAAGTTCGATGGCGAAAGTTGCCGTTTCAGAAGCATTGTTCCGAATTGCAGATCGCTGTGTACAGGTCATGGGTGGGACTGGGGTTAGTCGTGATACCGTAGTCGAGCAAATATTCCGCGAAGTCCGCGCCTTCCGGGTCTATGATGGTCCAACCGAAGTGCACAAATGGTCTTTAGCAAAAAAGATCAAGAAGCAGCATTTGCAGTAGTTGGCGCTACTTTTCTAGCGTCTGATTGGTTCCGGTGACGGAATAGATCGTCTGCAATCCCGGGTGCGCTCCTCCACCGATGATGGTTGCACTATGGCCGGTTCCGTTGTCACCGACTGCAAAGCCATGACGTGGGAATTTCATATCGGGACCGGTGGACCAAGTCGCGGTTTGCAAATTTAGTATATTATGATTGGCCAGAACTTTGCGGTCTCTAAGGGACTCGCCGCCAAATATATGAAGTTTTCCGGTTCTGATAAATGACCCGTGGCCGCCACGACCAGTGGGCATCTTCGGTAGAATGTCCCAGCTATCGCTTGCGAAATCATACACCTCAACGGCCGTAATTTCTGTTCCCAAAGCAGCACTGCGTCCCCCGGAAACATAGAGTTTGTTCTCTGAAACTGTGATAGCATGCGAATGGCGTGCTGTCGGCATAGAAGCCATTTCCGTCCATTGTTTTTCGGTCAGGTCAAAAGCCCAGAGCGATGCCAAATCCTCCGAACCATTCTGACCACCAATGATGTAGATTATCCCGTTCAGATGGACCATGGCGTGTTGACCGATAGGATGGGGCAGTTTGGCTAGTTCTCTCCACCTATCTTTTCCTGGAGCTAGTACAAATAATGCTGCGTCTTGGTCCTGTTCAAAGGGCAGTGCCACATAGCCGCCGGAGGCATAGACTTTGGTTTTATCAGCAGCCATCGCCACGTGATGCAAGGGACGGGGAAGGGGAGCGCAATTAGCCCATCTCTGGGATTCGAGATCGTATGTCTCGCAACTGTCTAATACCCGAAATAATCCGATGCCACCGGCGACGTAGATCTTACTATTCAAGACCGCGGCATGAATTTCTGATCGAGCTTCGCCCATTCCGTCATTCCAGCCTTGAGTCTGGCGTAAAATGAACAGTCCAGCCGTGATTATTCCGATCAGCGCTAAAAGGCTGATCAGCAGTTTTTTCACTGGTCCATCGCCGCCACTAATTCCAATGCTTGATTAGCCAGCTCTTTCCGGCAAATCAGAAGGTCGGGTAAATAAGGGTCGGCCTGATTATAAACGATTTCTGCCCCATCAATCCGAGAACAATGAAATTCAGCCGCCATGGCAACCGCTACCGGCGCGCAGTTATCCCATTCATATTGGCCGCCGCTATGAAGATAAATGTCTGCTTCGCCTCGAACGACGGCCATGGCCTTGGCCCCCGCCGATCCCATTGGCAGTAACTCAGCACCCATGGTTTCAGCGACGGCAACCGCTTCTTTTGCCGGTCTTGTACGGCTGACCAGCATTTTTGGTGGTGTGTTCGCTTCCGGTAGTTGTGTTGGTTTGCCAGACGTTAGTGTTCTTCCCAATCCGGGCAAAGCAACGGCCCCAACTTTGGGAATGCTGTTAATTGCCAGCGCGACATGAACCGCCCAGTCGTCGCGACCCTCGCTATATTCGCGGGTACCATCCAGCGGATCGATAATCCAAACCCGGTTGGCGCTTAGCCTTGCATGATCATCTTTTTCCTCTTCGGATAAGAAGGCGTCATCGGGTCTGACCGATGCCAGTTCGGCCATCAAATATTTGTTCGCAGCTTCGTCGCCGACTTTGCCGAGTGCCTTACCGGTAAAATCTCCAGATCTTTGTAGATCGAGCAGGATTTTGCCAGCCTCTGTTGCCAGTGCCTCGGCAATTTGCTCGTCGTTCCAGTCTTTGTTCATCCGAGTAACTTCTCGATAATCAAATCAGCGGCCTCGTCCGGTGACACCTTGGTCGTATCAATTTGTATTTCTGGATTGTCGGGGGCTTCATAGGGGCTGTCGATGCCAGTGAAGTTTTTTAATTCACCGGATCGCGCTTTCTTGTAGAGCCCTTTGACATCGCGCTCTTCAGCAACTGAAAGAGGCGTATCGATAAACACTTCGACAAATTCACCATCAGGGATCATGTTGCGGACCATTTTGCGTTCCGCGCGGAAGGGCGAAATGAAGGCTGTAATAACAATTTGTCCAGAGTCCGTTAGCAATCGTGACACTTCGCCCACCCGCCGGATATTCTCGATCCGATCTGCATCGGTAAAGCCAAGATCCTTGTTAAGGCCGTGTCTTACATTGTCGCCATCCAACAGGAAGGTGTGACGGTTCATCCGGTGCAGTTTTTTCTCGACGATATTGGCGATTGTAGATTTGCCAGAACCGGAGAGCCCAGTGAACCAGAGAACCGCCGGCCTTTGGTTTTTCAAACCGGCACGGGCTTCACGCGTAATATCCGTTTCTTGCCAATGGACGTTTTGTGCTCTGCGCAACGAGAAATGGAGCATGCCAGCTCCAACCGTAGCGTTGGTCATTTTATCAATCAGTATGAACCCACCGAGCGACTGATTGTCATCATAGGACTCAAATATGACTGGTTTCTCAGTGGTAATTTGAGCAACGCCAATTTCATTAAGCTCCAGCGTTTTTGCCGCCAGTTGCTCCATCGTGTTCACGTTGACGGTATATTTCGGCTCTTGGACTGTGGCGGAGACCATTTGTGAACCCAGTTTTAGCCAATAAGACCGTCCAACGGTTAGCGGCTCATCGTCCATCCAAACAATAGACGTTTCAAACTGATCGGCACTTTCGGGCGGATCATCAGGGGTTGTGATCACACCACCGCGGGAACAATCAATTTCATCAGACAGGCATATGGTAACGGATTGTCCAGCAACAGCTTCGTCCAATTCACCGTCAAAACTGACAATTTTCGATATCGTTGTGTTTTTGCCAGCGGGTAAAATGCGAACAGCATCACCGGGTTTGACGCTGCCGGCCGATATTAGTCCAGAAAATCCGCGAAAATCAAGATTGGGTCGATTCACCCACTGCACCGCCATACGGAACGCTTTGTTCTGGTTGCGGCTATTGTCCAACTCTACATTTTCGAGATGCTCAATGAGCGGCTTGCCCCAATATCCTGTTGATTGATACCAAGGTGTATTGTCCGAAAGGGACGCAATATTATCGCCTTTGAAGCCCGAAATGGGCATGGCTACGAAGTCCTCGATACCGATCTCATCGGCAAAATTCTGATAGTCGGACACAATGTCGTCGAATATTTTTTTATCGTAATTGACCAGATCCATCTTGTTGACCGCAAGCACGATATTCCGGATGCCCAATAATTTCGCCAAATAGCTGTGACGGCGGGTTTGGGTTAGGACACCTTTGCGGGCATCAATCAGTATAATCGCTAGATCCGCCGTCGATGCGCCGGTGACCATATTGCGGGTATATTGTTCATGACCCGGGCAATCGGCGACAATGAACTTGCGCTTCTCCGTCGCGAAGAACCGATAAGCAACGTCAATGGTGATACCTTGTTCACGCTCCGCGGCCAAACCGTCTACCAACAAAGCAAAATCAATATCCTGCCCCTGTGTCCCAACTTTTTTGCTGTCTTTCTCGAGCGAGGCCAGTTGATCCTCGAAGATCATCTGACTGTCGTACAGCAGTCGTCCGATTAAGGTGGACTTGCCATCATCGACACTTCCGCAGGTAATGAAACGTAGCATTTCTTTATGCTGATGCTGCTCAAGATAGGCGTCGATATCCTCGGCAATCAAAGTGTCGGCCTTATAGGTGGAACCAGTGTCTTCAGAATGGGTCATTAGAAATACCCCTCCTGCTTTTTCTTCTCCATGCTGGCATCCCCATCGTCCTTATCAATGGCTCGGCCTTGACGTTCGGAAGTCGTGGTCAACAGCATTTCCTGAATAATCTCTGGAAGTGTCGCCGCTTCACTTTCAACGGCGCCGGTCAATGGATAGCAGCCTAGCGTGCGGAAACGTATTGATCGTTCTACTGGTTCCTCGCCTGGCTCCAAGCGAAACCGCTCGTCGTCAACCATCAACAACAGACCATCCCGTTCTACAGTTGGTCGTTTTGCGCTGTAATAAAGGGGAACAATATCGATATTCTCCAGATGGATATATTGCCAAATATCGAGCTCGGTCCAATTCGATAGCGGGAACACTCGAATGCTCTCATCTTTCGCTTTTTTCGCGTTGTAGAGATTCCAGATTTCTGGCCGCTGATTTTTGGGATCCCATCCATGGCTGGCTGTTCGGAATGAGAAAATCCGTTCTTTGGCTCGACTTTTCTCTTCGTCTCGCCTGGCGCCACCAAAAGCGGCATCAAAACCATAATGATCCAGCGCTTGCTTCAACCCTTGCGTCTTCCACATATCGGTATGAATGGAGCCATGGTCAAACGGGTTAATGCCCTTTTCAGTGGCTTCTGGATTTTGATGAACGAGCAATTCCATTCCCGCTTCCTCAGCAACATTGTCTCGCATTTTATACATTTCCTGGAATTTCCAGGTTGTGTCGACATGCAACAGGGGGAAAGGCGGCGGGCTAGGGTAAAATGCTTTGCGTGCAATATGCAGCATAACGGCTGAATCTTTGCCCACAGAATAGAGCATTACCGGTTTTTCTGTTTCCGCAACCACCTCGCGCATGATGTGGATACTCTCAGCCTCGAGACGTTGGAGATGGGTAAGTGATTTGTGCATGTTCAATTTCGCCTTCTGATTGCCGCTTAGCAAGAAGCTTTGGTCAGCGACAAGCAAGACATTCTTGAAGGCGGTATAAAAGGCCTTTGGCAGGCTGGCATATCTGAGATTGAGAAGAAAATTGGTCGGGACGAGAGGATTCGAACCTCCGACCCCCACACCCCCAGTGTGATGCGCTACCAGGCTGCGCTACGTCCCGACCGATTGTGCAGCGATGCTGCGAACCGCGCATATATGGTGATGTCCAAAGCTTGGCAAGCGCTTTGGCAGGGGATTTAAGTGAGCGGGTGGGTTTGGTATCCGATTGGGATTGCACATTTGCTGACTGCGTGATAGGCGCGCGCATCAATTTAAGTCTAGCGCTTTGGGGACTTGAAACACAGGCAGCGCAGGCACACATTCAATACAGTAAATTTTGGGACGGCTTCATGACTATATTATCTATTTCAGCAGCAGCTTCTGGCGCTGGCGGAGCCGGTGGGTTCCTTATTTCTGTTATGCCATTAGTGCTCATCTTTGCGGTTTTCTACTTCCTGCTTATTCGTCCACAGCAAAAGAAAATGAAAGAGCATCAGTCAAAAATTGGCGCGGTACAGAAAAATGATGAAGTTGTGACCGGCGGTGGACTGGTCGGCAAAGCTACCAAAGTCGACGATGAATATGTCGAAGTGGAAGTGGCCAAAGGTGTGAAGGTGAAGGCTGTGAAAGCCACTTTGTCCGATGTCATACCACGCGGTTCCGCAAAACCGGCCAACGATTAAAAACCAGATCAGGGAACGGATGTACAACCCATGTTAGATTTCCCGCGCTGGAAAGTTATAGCAATATCATTGTTGGTCGGGTTTGGCGTGCTCATGTCGCTGCCCAGCTTGCTGTTCGGTGAAAGCCACAAATATTGGCCGAGTTTCCTACCTGATGTGACGATTAATCTGGGCCTCGATCTACAAGGTGGCAGCCACATTCTATTGGAGGCAGACCCTGCTGATGTTGCCGTAACACGATTGGAAACAATGGAGGAGTCGGTACGAGCGGTAATGCGCCGGGCTGACCCCCGTATCGATATTGGCGATATTTCTCGCCGCGATGGCGCTGTTTCTTTCATGGTTCGAGATTCCACTCAAGTGGACGCGGCAAGAGAAGAACTGGTGGCATTGACCACCGGAGCTGGTCTGACTGGTCAACGTGACTGGGACATAGAGGTCTTTGACGATACACGATTTGTTGTGACGCCAACCGATGCCGGGCTGGACTCGGCAGTCGACAATGCCATGGAAACCGCAACAGACGTTATCCGACGCCGTATTGACGCAATGGGAACGCGTGAACCGACCATCATTCGTCAAGGCGAAAACCGTATCGTGGTGCAGGTCCCTGGCCTTGATGATCCAGAAGCATTGAAAGCTTTGCTGGGGCAAACGGCCAAGCTCGAATTTAAACTGGTGGATTTCGAAGCAGATCCAAACGCTGTGGCCGCTGGGCGTCCGCCTGTAGGGAGCCAAATATTCCCTTATCCTGACAATCCATCGGGAATCCCCAACATTGCGGTAAAACGCTTAGGCGGGATTACCGGTGATCGGTTGACTGATGCCAGCCAGGGGTTTGAACCAGACACCAATGCGGCCGTGGTGAATATTACATTTGATGCCGAAGGCGGAGCGAGATTTGCTCGCCTAACACAGAATAATGTGGGACGGCCATTTGCGATCATCCTGGATGGAGAGGTGCTATCTGCTCCGAATATCAACGAGCCTATTCTTGGTGGTTCGGCTCAAATCTCGGGAAGCTTCACAGTTGAAACGGCAAACCAGCTTGCGATCGCTCTGCGCTCAGGCGCTTTGCCGGTTGAATTGAAAATCGTCGAAGAGCGCACTGTTGGTCCCGATCTTGGTGCAGACTCGATCCGAAAGGGTATGATTGCAGCCATTATCGCGACGGTTGCGGTTTTGACATTCATGGTAGCTACTTATGGTCGTTTTGGAGTCTACTCCAATATCGCACTGGCACTGAATTTGTTCATCATCGTTGGTGTTATGGCAATGTTCAATGCCACTCTAACGCTACCCGGCATAGCGGGTTTTGTTTTGACCGTAGGTTCTGCGGTCGATGCTAACGTGTTGATCAACGAACGAATACGTGAAGAACGACGGCGAGGAAGACGTATCCATCAAGCTTTAGAAGTGGGCTATAAGGAAGCTTCACGTGCGATTTTTGATGCGAATATCACAAATGTGATTGCGGGTCTCTTGCTCTTCATGTTCGGCTCTGGGCCAGTCAAAGGATTTGCGGTGGTGCTGATGATCGGTATCGCATCGTCCGTCTTTACCGCCGTTGTCTTCACGCGGATGCTGGTCGCACTTTGGGTGCGGAAGAAGCGCCCGCAGGAATTGGTGATCTGATATGAAACTACTTAAACTTGTTCCAGACGACACCAATCTCAGATTTCTGAAATGGCGCAACATCGCGTTGGCGATCAGTATTTTAACAATGATCGCGTCCATTGCTTTGGTAGCGACACGAGGGTTAAACTTTGGGGTAGACTTTGTTGGCGGTCAGATGATTCAGGCCACTTTCACAGAGACAGAAACCGCGCCGATAACCGAACTTCGAGGCAGTATCGGTGCTCTGGGCTATGGTGAGGCAACAATCCAGAGATTTGGAGCGGAGAATGAAGTCTCTATCCGCATGCGTTTACCCGTAGAAGCCGAAACCCGCCCAGAAGCTGCCAATGAGATGACGGAGCGTATCGTCGCGACGATCAAAGAAGGTCATCCCGATGTGCGTATCGATGGCGTGGAGTCGGTTTCTGGAAAAGTATCTTCGGAGCTCTTTGAAACTGGCGCCTACTCGCTTATTTTTGCACTGATTGCGATTTCAATTTACATCTGGATCCGGTTTGAGTGGCAATTTGGTTTTGGAGCATTGTTCGCCCTGTTTCACGATGTGGTGCTGACTTTCGGGTTATTTGCGCTCACCCAACTTGAGTTTAACCTAAATATCATCGCCGCATTGCTGACGATTATTGGTTATTCGCTTAACGATACGATTGTTGTCTATGACCGTATCCGTGAGAACCTGAAAAAATACCGAAAAATGGATATCGTGGCATTGCTTGATTTATCCTTGAACGAAACTTTAGCGCGAACAGTGATGACCAGTTTGACCATGTTGATTGCGCTGGCTGCTCTGGTTTTTCTGGGTCCAGAAGTAATCTTCGGGTTTGCCGCAGCAATGTTCTTCGGTGTGCTGGTTGGTACCTATTCTTCTGTCTACATGGCTTCGCCCGTTTTGATCTGGTTGAAAGTTGGACCGGACACATTTGTTCCGGCGCCTTCGCCAGGAGAAAACGCAGAGAAAGTGGGCGGACCGGAACAGGTCGGCTAAATATTCGTGGTTGAACTGCGCAAAGATATTGATTTCAAAGGCCCCGTCGTCACCGGCTTCACATCACAGGGCTTCAAAGTGGGCGACCAGCGCTTTCATTGCGGTTTGCTGATATCTCCGGAACAGGTTTTGCCCTGGGAAGGCGCTGCCATGGACACGCTTGATTACACAATGATTGAAAATGCGCTCAATCTTGTTCCCGAGCCTGAGTTTCTTCTGTTTGGTAGCGGCACCAATATGATGCAACCGCCGGCCGCGTTTCGTCGTTCGGTTGAAGCAGCAGGTATAGGTGTCGAGGTCATGGATAGCAGGGCCGCCGCCAGAACTTGGGGTGTATTGCGATCGGAAGAACGTTGGATTATTGGTGCCTTCCTGCCACTGATTTAAGTCGCTTCGGCTACCTTCTGGAAGATCGCCAGCAACTGATCGCCATTATTTTTCCAACTAAAGTGATTTACCGTTGCGCGGACTTCTTCTTGCGATGGCGGCGTTTTTATAATGGCTTCAATAGCTTCAACAATGGCCTTGCTATCTTGTTCGACGATCCGACCCGCCACATCGGCTCTAACCAGCTCATGAGCGCCTCCGGCTTCACTTATGATGATCGGGGTGCCGCAGGAAAGTGCTTCGACCCAGGCATTGGCGAGACCTTCTGATTTGGACACGAGAATGGATATATCCGCCGCTGCTACCAGTTGGGGCAACTCGTCATGCGGTACGTTACCCAAAAAACGGATACGGTCTGCAACGCCCAATGAATTCGCAAGCGCTCGATAGTTTTCCTCTTCTTCTCCCTGGCCAGCGAGCAGCAAAGTCGCATTAGGAAAAGCAGTCATGGCCTCGATTGTCAAAGCCTGGTTCTTGCGGGGTATGAGGGCGCCAGCGGAGATGAATAACGGTCCAGTTATATTCAGCTTCTGTTTGCTGGCCGGGCGGTCAACTGGTTTGAATTTCTCCTGATCAAGTCCAGTATAATGGACCGATACTTTGACATCATCCATTCCCAAATCAGTCATGTCGTTTTTCAAAGCTTCTGAGACTGCGAGCAGAGCATTGGCATTTTCTGCAGTTGCCAATATCTGATTGCGACATTTTGGATCGCTGCCCCAATGATGAATGTCCGCCCCGCGTGCCTTGACCGTAAAAGGGATATTCAGCGCTTTTGCTACGCGCATAGCCGCCGGACCATCGGGGTAGAAAAACTCAGCATCAATTAGGTCAAAGGGTGTTTCGTCATGCAGCTTTTGCGCTAGCGGCAAAACAGCTCTCGCAATGCGCTCTGGATTTTTTGGTCCACCGATTTTGGGCATTAGTGTGAAGCGGGGGTGATGGACGTTCAGGCCACGCCAGTGCTCATGCTGAGGCAGACCACCAAGCGGGCGATATTGTTCATGCTTGTTGAGCGGCCAAGGCGGAATGCCAATAGGATTGATTACCGTAACATTTGCCTCTGGCCGATCAGCTAATTCCGCGGTTTGCCGCTCCACGAAGATACCAAAATTGGGAGCCTCCGCGTTCGGAAACAGCGTTGATAATGTGAGAATGTTCAGCGGACGGGTCATGGAGTTGCTCTAACGGCTTTGCCCTAAAGTTCCCTTACTAGTCGGACGGCTACACCAATCCACTCTGGATCCTTGACTACCTGTTGCCGTGTCCCGCTGCCGAGTGGCAGGATTTGCAACTGATCTCCTTCACGGCCGATTAGGCGTCCAAACAAGAAACGCCCCGCGGGACGCGGGATCAGTACATCGCGATTAAGCGCCGCGGCATACTGGTCGGGTGATCTGCGAGACAGCCAAACATCGTCGCCGGTCCGATAGTCACCAATGCTACTTTTTACATGCATGGCGACCATATCAGCCTCAATAACGGGTTGCAGGATTTGACCAGGTTTCTCCAACGCATGCGCGCCTTTGTGATCGAGTACGGCCGCCACGGGCAGAGCGTCTTGATCGGGCAGAGCGAGCAAAGTTCCGCTGTCTACGTCCAGAGCGCTGGCGATCCGATTGAGCCAGCCAAGAGACAATGTACGTGTACCGGTTTCAAGTCTGCCAATGGTTTGTGCTGTTGTTGGAGGATCGCAACGCTTTGCAACATCATCCAAAGTCAATCCTTTGACTTTTCGAACTTCCCGTATGCGGTGAATCATATCTCATTCTCCAACCTATTTGGTTTTATCCTTTCCTACAGTTTCTCCAAAATGGCAAGTGCGATTTCTCAACTCAAAGGAGGATAAATGACCAAAATCCGTGAAAATGACCATGTCGACCCCAGAATATTAACCGAAAAACCTTTGCCGCAGGACGGGCAAGTGCGGGACAGGACGAAAGGTAAAAAGCGCTTGTCGCGCAGTGTGACCGTCAATTTGACAGAATCGCCATTAGGCTGGCTTCACGCGCGCGGGCATTTGACCGACAGGCAATTTGATGTGGGAGAGAAGCTCCGTATGGATTGGGAGCGCGCCAATCTCTCGCCCAGTGTCACCATGCACTGGGATGCTGCGCCTTTGACATCCAGTCGCCGATCTCCATCTGATATGCTCAATCAAACCGAGGCACAAATAGTGGCGAAACAGCGCTTTGATCAAGCCATCGCGTTTGTTGGCAAGGATTTGGCAGACATTAGTTGGCGGGTCATTTGCGGAGGTGAGGGTCTTCCGATGGCGGAGAAAACGCTGGGTTGGCCGGCTCGATCGGGTAAACTTGTGTTGAAAATCGCGCTCGACCGACTGGGAGATTTTTATCGTTTACCCGGTTAACTTTCGAAAGCCTCCACTTGTTCTGCCAATTCTAACCAACGCATTTCAGCATCGTCTTTTTCTTCGAGTAGGTTGGTGTTTTCATCCGTCAGTTTTTGGAAGTGGTCATTGTCATTCATAAACAGATCAGCATCGGACAACATGTCTTCAATTTCACTTAGGCGAGATTCTATCTGTTCAATCCGTTCAGGCAGTAAGTCATAATCACGCTGATCTTTATAGCTCAGCTTCGTTTGCATCCGGGTGATTTTTGGTTTGTCGGAGCGCTCTTGCTTTGAGTCTTCTTTCGGTTTCTTTTTGGCGGATTGCTGAACGTCGCGTTTGGCTTCCCACTCGGCATAACCACCGGCAATAATATCAACTTTGCCGCTGCCATCCAGACCCAAAGTCACTGTGACTGTGCGATCCAGGAAATCACGATCGTGGCTCACCAGCAGGACGGTGCCGTCATAGTCGGCAATCACTTCCTGCAGAAGGTCCAACGTTTCCAGATCGAGATCATTGGTCGGTTCATCCAGCACCAGAAGATTCGACATGCGAGCAAATTCGCGAGCCAGAAGGAGTCTGGACTGTTCACCGCCGGACAAGGTTCCCACTCTAGCGTCGATCAAATTTGGTGCGAACAGGAATTCCTTTAAATAGCCCTGAACATGTTTCTTAATCCCGCGAACATCGATCCAATCGCTGCCGTCAGCCAACACATCTCTGACTTGCTTATCAGCAGAGAGCAGACTGCGTTGTTGATCAATAAAAACACCATTAAGCGTTTTGGCCAGATTGACTTCGCCACTATCTGGTTCCAATTCACCGGTGATCATTTTTAGCAAGGTGGTTTTGCCAGCACCATTGGCACCAACGATTCCGATCCGATCGCCGCGTTGAATTCGAAGTGAAAAGTCCCGAATAATCGTCCGTTTTTCATCACCTTCACCAAAGGCTTTGGAAATATTCTCTGCGATAATCACCGACTTCGTGCGGACATCGTCACTTTGTGCCTGCAAGTTCGCTGTGCCAGTCGGACCAATCATGGCTGCGCGTTGTGCCCGCATTTCCCAGAGCTTCTCAAGCCGTCCCTGATTGCGTTTGCGCCTCGCCGTCACCCCACGTTCTAGCCACCGTGCTTCGAGTTTCAATTTAGCATCTAGCTTTTCGGTTGCACGTGCTTCCTCGGCAAAGATTTTTTCCATCCATGCATCATAGCCACCAAAACCGACTTCCAATTTTCGCACTTGACCGCGATCCAGCCATAACGTTTGTTTGGTTAGACGGGTCAGGAACGTTCGATCATGCGATATGGTGATGAATGCGCCCTTATAGCGTCCCAGCCAATCCTCTAGCCAGTCAATGGCGCTTAGATCGAGATGATTGGTTGGCTCATCAAGCAGAAGTAAGTCAGGTTTTGAGGCTAAGGCCCGGCAAATTGCCGCGCGACGTTTCTCTCCACCGCTTGCCTTGTTTGCAAGCGTTGAAAGGTCAATGCCGAGTTGGTCGGCAATTGCTTCTACTTCATGCTCGGCAGGTCGATCATCTCCGGAAACTGCGAAATCAAACAATGTTTCACACGAAGCAAAGTTCGGTTCCTGCTCTAACATCACTACATTGACGCCGGGCTGGATTGTCCGCTTTCCTTTGTCCGACTCTATCTGGTCTGCAATCAACCGAAGCAATGTGGTTTTTCCCGCACCGTTTCGACCGATCAGGGCCAGTTTTTCGCGCGGGCCGATATGTACGTCGAGATCGCGAAACAACCACCCTTCGCCCTGGTGGAGGGAAAGATCTTCATAGGAGAGAATTGGTGGCTGTGACATAGTCTGTGCGCGTTAGAGGTTACCGGTGTCAGTCTCAAGCAGGAGTTTATATATACTGCGTTCAGATGAGCATGGTTATGGATCAACAAACGGAGGAATAATCGAGATGAAATTTTCATATATGGCTTTGGCTGCCTCGCTATTGGCAGCGACCATTGTCTCACCTGCATGGGCCGCAGATGTGCAGATTGTTGCGCAAAACCCAGTGATTGAACTGAGTGTTTCTGAGCAAGTGAGATCGACCCCGGATAAGGCTTTCTTTAGTACCGGTGTCCAGACCAAGGCCCCAACGGCTACCCAGGCTCTGCGGGACAATTCTCGTAAGGCGAGAATCCTGATTGATAAGTTAAAATCTTTGGGCATTGCCGAAAAGGATATTCAAACAACCGGTATCAATTTGAACGCCGACTATCGCTATGATCGCCCGAGCCAGGAAAATCGCTTTGTCGGTTACCAGGTTTCCAATCAGGTTCAGGCAACCGTTCGCGATATTAGCAAATTGGGTATGATCCTCGACGCCATGGTGAGCGGCGGTGGTGCGACGAATTTGAACGGACCGCATTTTTCGATTGATGATGATAGCGAAGTCAAGAAACTGGCCAGAAAAAGGGCGCTTGCCAATGCCAAGTCACAGGCCATGAGCTATGCACGTGCAGAAGGCTATTCGGGAGTGCGTGTGCTTTCAATATCTGAAGGGCTGCGTAACGTATCGCAAGGGCCGATGCCCATGGCACGTTCAATGGTGGCTGAGGATTCAATGAATGTACCGGTTGCTCCTGGCCAAGTCGGAACTACAATATCTCTGAATATCACCTATGAAATGGTTCGTTAAGCTATTGATCCATCAGCTGAACTCTCTATTCACGTGATGTTAAAGCCGTTCGTTCTAGGAGTTGGTTTATGTTGACGAAATCCATCTTGACCGCCGTTATTGGTGCTTTGACGTTTACGTTGATCAGTCCAACCGCAGAGGCTGTACAACGCCGTGATGAGCAAAATGATGCGCGCGCGCAGATGATGGCCGGGAAAGTGAAGTCGCTGCGATCCATTGAAAACCGCGTGCTACCAAAAATGTCCGGAAGTCAGTATCTTGGACCAGAATTTGATCCGGTGGCGCAAGTCTATCGTTTGAAATTCATCCGTAAGGGCCGCGTCGTCTTTGTCGATGTTGACGGCCGTACAGGTTCGATTCTTCGTCAGCGTTGATCACCGCTAAATCAACCGCCCCAATTTTCTTTACCATTGTGGGATTTGTCCATGATGATATACCCCTCACAACTTATAAACTCGGAATTTTGGAGAGTGTGAATGCGCGTTCTGATTGTTGAAGACGAGCCCACGTTGGGACAGCAGCTGAAATCGACGCTGGAAGCCAATGGCTATGCAATTGACCTGTCTACCGATGGCGAAGATGGTCATTTTTTAGGTTCTACGGAAGATTATGATGCCGTGATTCTGGACCTCGGCCTACCAGAAATTGACGGCCTCACCGTTTTGGATCGTTGGCGGAAGGAAGAACGCAATTTTCCGGTGCTGGTGCTAACCGCGCGTGATAGTTGGTCCGATAAAGTTGCTGGGCTGGACGCGGGCGCAGATGACTATCTCGCAAAGCCGTTTCAAACCGAGGAACTGATAGCACGTCTACGCGCGCTCATTCGGCGTGCTTCGGGTAATGCTTCATCTGAGCTTACTGCCGGCGAAGTCCGCTTGGATACGCGGTCGGGCAAAGTGACGCTTAATGGTAGCCCGGTGAAGCTCACCGCACAGGAATATAAACTTCTTTCGTATCTCATGCATCATAAAGGTAAAGTGGTATCACGTACCGAACTGATCGAACATATTTATGATCAGGATTTTGACCGCGATTCCAATACAATCGAAGTGTTTGTAACGCGGATCAGAAAAAAGCTGGGCGCGGAAGTCATTTCAACCATCCGGGGGCTTGGCTATAGTCTAGAGGACCCTGAAGCTGAATGAGACGCGCCAAATAGACATTCCGGTCGAGGCAGATGATAGCACAACGGCAGATCGACTAGGCACACAGACAACCGGATCGCTCAGTCGCCGGATGATCGGCATTGCAACGGCCTGGATCATGGTTTTGCTGCTTGGCGGCGGCTTTGCGTTGGATAGAGTCCTGGCTGATGCAGTCACGCGCAATTTCGATAATCAACTGGAATATGTTCTCACTGCAATGATCGCTTCGGCGGAAATCGGCCCGGATGGCGAGATTTTTCTAAACCGCCCGCTTGGTGATCAACGTTTTTTGGAACCCAATAGCGGCCTCTATTGGCAGATTAGTGGCAAAGATCATGACGATTTTCCATCCCGATCTTTATGGGATCGCACGCTGGAGGTCGATCAATCGCACGAAGATGAAGATATCCATATTCGTGATAGCAACCAGTTTGGCGAAGAGCCTTTGCGGCTGTTAGAACGTACCATCATCCTGCCTGACTCCGATACGAAATGGTTGTTTCAGGTTGCGCAGAGTCGCAATGGCCTCAACGCACAGATAGCCGAAATACGTTCCATTCTCGTAAACAGCTTTTTGCTGCTCGCATTGGGGTTGATCGGTATGGCGGCACTGCAGACACTATATGGTCTTTGGCCACTTCGGAAAATTCGGAGCGCTATTGCGGGTATGCGAACAGGGCAACAAAAACGGGTCAGCGATCCAATGCCCAATGAAGTCACGCCTATGGTCGACGAACTAAACGCGCTGCTAGAGCACAATGAGAAGCAGGCCGAAGAAGCGCGGCGTCATGCCGGTAATCTCGCCCATGCATTAAAAACACCTCTCACCGTAATCATGAACAGTGCGACGGCTAAGGCGCCTGACTTGGCAGATACCGTAATCCGCGAGTCCGGGGTAATGCGCCGGCAAGTCGATCATCATCTCGCACGGGCGAGGGCCGTGGGCCGCCGTGGCCACGCACATAGCCGTGCACGGGTATGGCCCAGCTTACAGGCGGTGGAGCGGGCAGTTGGGCGGCTCTATAAACATGTGCGAATTGATATAGATGGAGATCAAGATGCAGTGGTTTCGGTCGAGCGTCAGGATTTGGACGAAATGATCGGAAACCTGGTCGAAAACGCGGCCAAATATGGCGGGGGTAGTGTTTTCATCACTGTGGAAAGCAATGATGAATTTGTTGAATTGCTTATCGAAGATGATGGGATGGGTATTCCTGAAGAAGAACGCATCAGAATTTTCGATCGCGGTGTCAGGTTGGATAGCGGCAAGCCTGGAACAGGATTGGGTCTTGCGATTGTTCGTGATGTGGCAGAAATTTATGATGGCGGCGTTGAGCTCGAGGAGAGTGAAGATTTAGGCGGGCTTATGGTGCGGTTGAAGTTACCGAAAAGTGAGGTTTCTGAGGGGTAGGGGTTTGCAATTGACGGGAGATCTGGCGGTAGCAGCCTTCGGTGAAGCATACGCACAACCTTGTCATCTAGTTGGCAACGACTTTCCACTTATCACCGAACCGAGCCCAAAAGGCGCCACCCGTCCATGAGAAACTGCCATTGTCCGTCTTTCCCGACACGGTAATGGGAGACTGATAGTCTTGACCGAATACCTGATGAATACGGCCGCCCATGATCGTAGTTATGGTTAGATTCTCGGCCAATGAGATAGGATGGTTTGTCAATATACCGCGGATATAGTTTCTGATTCCATCGGAATTACCTCTCCGCCGCTCAAACTCCTTGAACATCGGGCTATGCATTTCCATGATAGTATCAACGTCACCAACGCGGGCGGCGTCTTGTAGTTTTTTCACCGAAGCCATCAGGCCTTCACTACCTGCGATATCAGCACTAAGATAAGTGTATTGGGGGGCAGTCTCGTTAGTAAAAATCAGTTCTTTCGAGGAAGGTGACGTAAACTTCACTTTGCTGAGATAACTGTCATCCGCAAATTCACCCTTGCAAACAGCAACAATCGAAAACTCTCCCTTCGTCCCATCAAAGTCTATTTTTAGTGTGTTCTTGTTAGGCACGAGCCATTCCGTCAGTCCCCTTTCGTGAGAGGACAGCTCGTCATCTTCGCTATAAAGAAAAACATCATTTAGAGTGACGCGGAATGAGCCCGATTCAACGTTGATCCGTAAACCGTGGACTATTTCGCAAGCAGATGCAGCAGCCGGAGCAATGGCGAAGAATACAACCATGATTGCTATATTTCTAAATATTCCAATGTTGCGCATTTCTATCCCTGTATCTCGCCAATTACGTATAGAGTATCGCGGTTTGGTAGCTTGTCTATGACACATATCACCCTAGGGAAGATTCTTTGTGACATTCAAATGCGCTTTCTATTATCCGTTTTGGGCGCACAAGCGGACGTTAACAATCAGGGTATGAGATCGTAGCAACGTTTACTGATGTAATCTTCTGGTGGTGTATGTTACAAAAAGCTCAAGCAAAATGGGGCAGGGGTGAAGTTTTGAAAAAAACTGGCAACATATGGTATGGTCTAGTCATAATTTTTGCGCTTGTTGCCGCTCAACCAGCCTCTGCCAATTCTGCTGTTCCACAAAAACTCAGCACATTTTCTTTGGAAACGAAAACATGCAGCTTTGGAACCGAACTTGACCTAGCTTTCAAAAAATTTGCCGATCAATATGCAATCGAAGTAGAACAAGCAGGCTTTAAGTATCGCACCCCGAACGCCGAGATTCAAGAAGATTTTGAACGGTTCCAGCCACTTGAAACTGGTTTTGAGGATATGGAGGTTGGAGCGATATCAATAAACTTTGATACAAGGTCGATTTACTTCAAAGATGATTTCAACGCATTGCGTCAAAAACTTTTACAGACGGGAATTGATTTTCCGGACGGTGTATGGGGACCGGATGAGGGAGGTGGAATTGCAGACAATACATTCATCATGCAGACCGGCGACGGCGTTTGGAATGAGGATACACGGCGTACAGAACTAAAATTCTCCGAGTATGGAAAGTCGCGTCTATCCTGTTCGCTTCCGGAATTCGAGAGAATGGCAAATCGGCGAAATATGAGCGTTGAGGAGTTTGCCAAAATTGAGCCGGATCCAAAATTGTGGAGTACGGATATTCAGCAGTTTCACGAGCAGGCAATAGATTTCCAGTCTAAGGGAGGCTTTTACAAAGCCATCCTGGGTTCTGGTCAAGTTCTAAACCGGCTCGATCAATCTGGCGGCAGCCGCACAATAGAATATGTACTGGCTCTCGACAGCCATGCCCGAAGCCTCGCGGGTGCAGGACGCAAACGAGAAGCCAAAGTTTTGCTGGAACGAGCATTGGATCTCTCGTCCGAATTGCTCGGAGCAAAGCATTTGCAGACAACAAAGATATTGATCCACTATTCGTCTGTCGCAAGTGCGCTCGGCGACAGTGAGCAGGCATGGTGGCAGCTCCACACCGCTTATTTCCAGTATCGTGAACTATTTGGAGAGAAGCATCCTGATACAATCAATGCACTTGATCAACTGGGCATCGTAACAGCCAATATTGTTCGCGAAGGCAAGGATCAGATGCTGGATATGGAGGAAGCCCAGCGCCAACTTTCGGAATCATTTGTGGGAAATCGTGAGCTTTATGGCGAAGAGGACCCTCGGACTTTGACCAGTATGTACAATCTTGCACTGATCATGGAAGCCTCCGGTTACTCTAAAATCGCTGAGGGCGGTTATCATGAGGTCGGGCTGAAACAACTCAACATACTTGGTGGTGACCATCCTGATTTTCTTGAAACCACGTCAAGATTGGCTGGCATTCGTCTAAGGCAACCACAGACCGTCCCCGATGCGCATGGATTGATGGAAATAGTTGTTAGTGGAATTCGCTCACGCCGAGAAAATTTACTAACCGGAACCATTGATGATGCCCAACGGGATCGACAGTCTCGCATGTTCAGAAGGTATTTTCTCCAGTTCGCAGATACTGCTTGGCTCCACAGAGATTCCAATCTTAAAAAGCGGCGTGATGAAGCTTTAGTCGCACTGCAAGATGCTATGGTCGGTAGCACGGATCGCGCAGTCGCGACGATGGCGGTACGAAAGGCCATTTCAACCGACAATGCTGCACTAGGATCAATGGTTGCGGAGCGTCAGATTTTGTCCAATGAATGGCAGGATAATGAGCAAGGTTTAACTTTGGCTCTGGCTGAAACAGACCAAGCGGCCGCAATGCGGCGAGCGGCTCTTCGAGACCGACAATCAAAGATTGAAGAGCGCGTCAAACAGATAGATGCTGAGCTGCAATCGGGCGCACCAGAATATTTCGATTTTATAAAACCAAATGCATTGGCGGGTAAAGACACACAAAAGCTTTTGCGCAACGATGAAGCCATCCTGCTTGTGGTTCCAAGTGCCAACGGGACACATATATTTGCAATTACAAAAAATGATACGCGCTGGATTCGATCAGATTGGAACGATGCGAAGATTAACGAGGCTGTGCGGCGATTGCTGTGGGACGTTGGTGCAAATGTGGAGGTAAGTGCTTCGGACAGCGTCAACTGGTCGGAGGAAGGGGACGGAGCATATCCTTTTGATCGCTCAACCGCTTTTGATCTTTACCAGAATATCATTGCACCAGTTTCTGATCTACTGCGTGGGAAACGTCATGTTTTTGTTGCGACGAGTGGAGCGTTGACCGGCTTGCCTTTTGGACTGTTGGTAACGGAACAACCTTCTGGCGAAGATGGGAATCCCGAGGATTTGCGTTCCACAAAATGGTTTGCAGATGCCCATGCTCTGATCAACATACCTTCTCTCCAATCGCTGCAGTTCTTGCGGAGTTATAGGAAGCGTGATGACGGTGAAGATGGCGGCGCGCGCTTTCTCGGTTTCGGCGACCCGGTGTTGGACGGTCAATCGGAACGCCGAGGTGGTGGAAATGCCGCAAGAAGCCGTTCCAACACCAGAAGTGCATCGAGTATATTTCGAGAAGGTGTAACGACTTCAGGTTCTGCTGTTGTCGATATCAAAGCGTTAAAAAGCTTGGCCAGATTACCGGGAACGGCTGTCGAAATAGCTGCTTTAAGCAATGCATTTGGCCAAGAAAGTAGCGATATTTACCTGGGTGAAAACGCCACGGAAGCTCAGTTTCGGCAACTGGACCTCCTCCCGGTGAATGTGCTCGCGATCGCCACACACGGATTACTCGCAGGCGAGCTATCGGGAAACAGTGAGCCTGGATTGGTGTTCACTCCGCCCGATATCGCGAGCCCTAGCAATGACGGACTTTTGACCGCATCGGAAATTTCCAGTCTAGATCTTAACGCGGATTGGGTCATCCTCTCTGCTTGCAACACAGCAGCGGGCGACGGAAGTGAGGGCGCACCAGGACTTTCTGGATTGGCACGATCCTTCTTCTTCGCTGGTGCGCAAAATCTATTGGTATCTCATTGGCCAGTGAGAGATGATGTCGCCGCAAAAATTACCGTTCGTACCGTCGAAATAAGTCGAGAGAATCTAAAACTGTCACGTGCAGAAGCCTTTCAGCTGGCTGTTCAAGAAATTCGCAATGACCCTGGAGCCGACAGTGAAAACGATACATGGGCCCATCCCAATGCCTGGGCTCCATTTACGCTTATCGGTGATCAGTAACCGTTGATTGCTAAAGTCCGCTTTCGGGAAAATGCGGACTTTCCTAAAATAACTGAAATCTCCTAATCTGAATCGATGGTTTATCGTCATCAATACCGTAGATTGGAATTTGTTATACTAAACTGTCACCCACCGTCGTTCTCCGATAAGCTACGGTTTAAAAAAGAAAGAATGCAAAAATACCAGAGTGACATAGTGTCACCCTTCGTCGCGTATCCGCTCATGGTGTCGGATTACTTCATCGATTATGAATCGTAGGAATTTTTCGGAAAACTCGGGGTCCAAATTGGCATCACTAGCCAGTTGCCTCAATCGTGCAATCTGTTCTTTTTCGCGACTCGAGTCAGCCGGAGGCAAGTCGTTGGCGGCTTTATATTCGCCCACTGCCTGGGTCACCTTGAACCGTTCGGCTAGCATGAAAACCAGCGCGGCATCGATGTTGTTGATGCTCTCGCGATATTGTTTCAGCTTTTCATCCATATCCGCCGTCTATCTCCGTCTGATGATCCATTGACCGCAAGATTTACCCGACTTGTGCAGGGCGCAACCGATACGGCTTTGTTTTCACTTGCCTTATCCCTAATGACTTGCCACATCCGGCGCAACATGTCTGCAACTGTACATCATATTGGCGGCGAAAACGCTCCATCACTTGAACCGATTATGTCTCTGGTTGCCAGCGATATGAATGCGGTGAACAGTGTAATTTTGGACCGGATGCAGTCCGAAATTCCTTTGATTCCAGAGTTGGCTGGCCATCTGATCGCTGGCGGCGGTAAGCGGATGCGACCGATGTTAACTTTGGCAGCAGCACGGTTGATCGGATATTCCGGAGACCGCCATTTCAAGCTGGCCGCCGCAGTGGAGTTTATCCATACCGCCACATTGTTACATGATGATGTGGTTGATGGTTCTGATTTGCGGCGGGGTAAGACCGCGGCGAATCTTATTTTTGGTAATCCAGCGACCGTGCTGGTTGGCGATTTTCTGTTCAGTCGTTCCTTTGAGTTGATGGTCGAAGATGGCTCGCTAAAGGTTTTGAAAATCCTCTCCAATGCATCTGCCGTGATCGCGGAGGGCGAAGTCAATCAACTGACAGCGCAACGCAAAATCGATACAAGCGAAGATCGCTATTTAGAGATTATCGGAGCGAAAACAGCGGCCCTGTTTGCCGCCGCTAGCCGGATTTCAGCGGTGGTTGCGGAAAGCGATGACGAAACTGAGCTTGCCCTCGACAGCTATGGCCGCAACCTGGGCATCGCTTTTCAGCTGGTTGATGATGCGATTGACTATAGTTCCGATAGCGAAACCATGGGTAAAGACGCAGGTGATGATTTCCGTGAGGGCAAAGTTACGCTGCCCGTGATTCTTGCCTATGCTCGCGGTAATGACGAAGAACGCAAATTCTGGAAAGATGCAATAATCGGCCATAAGTCTTCGGATGAAGATCTGGTGCGGGCAACCGCTTTGTTGCATTCAACCGGTGCTATTGACGACACCATGTCCCGAGCGCGGCATTATGGACAACGTGCGATTGATGCGCTTGGTAAGTTTTCATCAGGCAATGCCAAAGATGCGATGACCGAAGCGGTTGAATTTGCCATTTCACGGGCTTATTGACGTCGACAGTCCACAAGGAATCGAAATGCCAGCCAGAATTTACAAAAACCCGATGAACGCTATGCAATCCGGTCAGGCATTGACCAAGAAATGGGTGTTGGAATTTGAACCGTCCGAGGCGCGTAAAGCAGATCCATTGACGGGTTGGGCCGGCTCGGGTGATACGCAGCGACAGGTTAAACTGAGCTTTGCAACAGCCGATGCTGCTCAAGCTTATGCTGACAAATATGGTATTGCATTTTCAATGGTACCAACGCCAAATAAGACCTTAAAAATACAGGCTTATGCGGATAATTTTCATTGAGTAGACGCGCCGTCTACAAACGAAAAATCTAAATCAGGCTAGACCCCAAAAGCAACAATAGCTTCACATCAATGCCAACGCCATCCTGTCGTTTCTTCTCGATAAAATCACTCAGTCCAGGCAATGCCACCCGGTGCACAGTGATATTCTCACCTTCCACACCGCCACCTTCGCTTACCTTGGTCAAACCTTCTGCTTTGAACATAGAGAAGCTTTCAGACACCATTCCGGGAGAGCTATAAAACTCTCCACAACCTTTCATGTTGTCAGCGTGATAGCCGGTTTCTTCTTCCAGTTCGCGGATCGCAGCCAGAGAAGCATCTTCATCACTATTATCGTCATGATCGCCAACCAGCCCGGCGGGAAGCTCGATGCAGTTCTTTCCCAAAGGAACACGGAATTGTTCCACCAACAAAACATGGTCTTTATCGATGGCGAGAATAACGGCTGCTCTAATACCGCGGCTGCGAGAGACATATTCCCATTTGCCTTCGCGTTTGGCCGTAATGAACCGGCCCTCCCACATAGTCTCAATGGAATTTGCTTTGTTGTTCAAAGCTCAATCAATCGATCAGGCAGCTCATTGGGATTGTTGTCAGTTTTCGGGAAATGTTCTGACAAAACAACGCCCATTTGTTTAACGGCTTCCGCCATGCCTTCTCCCGGCTTTCCTTGCCGGACTAAGTCGATCAAAGCCACCATCGCATCACCCCAAACAGCAGGTTCCACTTTTTCAACAATCGCATTATCGGCTACAATCTCTGCTCGATGTTCTCTCATCGAAAGATAGAGTAATATGCCGGTGCGTCCGACAGTTCGATGATCGGTAGAAACAGTAAACAAAGTGACTGAACGTTTGCGAACACGGGCATTTTTAATGGGTGCTGGGATAAGCAGGAACAACAAGGGTTTCCAAATCAAGATGAGTCTTGTTCCGAAAAACTTCAGGGCTGTGAAAATGAACAACGCCCAATAAGGCAGGGCGACAATCCCGCTCCAGCCGCCGTTAATCCAATCCAATATTCCCAGATAGGCTTCGGGAAACAGGCTGATAACCAGCAGTGCGGTCAGTGCGACGAAACCAGAAATGGCCCAGGCGATATCTCCGTAGTGATCAGATTCCGCGGTAACGATAGTGACGATCTCACCGTCGGTAGCCTTTTCCGCTTCCGATACAGCTCCAGTGACGATGCGATGGTCATCGGTAGTAAACTGATTTACTTTTCCCATTACCAGCCTCCCGAAGCGCCGCCGCCGCCAAAGCTGCCGCCGCTTCCGCTAAATCCGCCACCGCCAAAACTACTTCCTCCGCTGCCCCAACTGGAACCGCCGCCACCGCTGCCGCCAAAACCGCTACCCCAGATAACGACTGGTCCCGAACCGCGGCGATATTTTTTTCCGTTTCGGTTTGAGAACATTGGGATGATGACGAAGAAAACTAGGACGAATCCCCAAAAAATCACCAATCCGATATTCTCACCATCGCCGCTATTGGACCGTTGTCCCGCTTCCTCTGCTATTCGCAGCGCTTCCTCTTCGGGCAGGACCAATTGTAAACTAATTTGGTCAACCCCGTCGATGATTCCCGCCGGAAAATCTCCATTGCGGAACTGCGGCAAAATAGAATTTTGGATAATGTTGCTTGAAAGGGCGTCCGTCATGATACCCTCCAAACCATAACCGACTTCAATCCGAACTTTGCGATCATTGGGTGCAACGATTAGTAGCACACCATTGTCTTTTTCATTCTCACCTTCGCCATCCTGACCGATGGCCCAAGTGCGCCCCAGCTGATAACCATAGCTTTCGATATCATAGCCTTCGAGGCTTTCGATCGTGGCTACAACCAGCTGCCGGTTGGTGGTGGTCTCCAGTTGCTCTAACTTCGAAGTCAGCTCTGCTTCCTGCGCCGCATCAAGCAGGTTGGCTTGATCAACAACGCGCCCAGTCAGTTCAGGAAAGCTTTGCGCAAAAGCAGGACTGCCCATTGCCAAAAGGCCAACGAGCAGAACGGTTACAAAAGCTTTTAGTGGCGATATGGAGCGATGTGCCAACACTCTTAGAAACTGACTTCTGGAGCTTCGTCTGCGCCTTCGGTAGTCGCTGTAAATGATTCCATTGGCTCCGCACCATGAATGATTTTTGCGCCAATAATGTCCGGGAAAGTGCGGATTGTCGTATTATATTGACGCACGGCCTCATTATAATCGCGGCGTGCAACATTTATCCGGTTTTCTGTTCCTTCAAGCTGGCTTTGCAGCGCCAGGAAGTTTTGATTGGATTTCAAATCTGGGTAGGCTTCGACGGTTGCAAGTAAGCGTCCTAGTCCTTGAGATAGAGCGCCTTGAGCTGCAGCGAATTCTTGCACTTTTGCGGCATCACTAAGATCATTGGCGCTTACCTGAATCGATGTAGCTTTTGCGCGTGCTTCAACGACAGCGGTTAGCGTGTCTTGTTCTTGAGCAGCAAAGCCTTTTACTGTTTCCACCAGATTAGGGATCAGGTCGGCGCGACGTTGGTAGGTGCTTTCTACATCTGCCCATTTGGCTTTCGCTTCTTCTTCGGCGGTTGGTACGCTGTTAATTCCGCAGGCGCTTAGGGATAGCGCAACCGCAGGAACCATCAATATCTTGGTCAATTTGCTGAACATTCTAGGTATTCCTCCATCATTACGGCAAATCGCCGCTCCATTCCTTTAAAAATAGGAACGAAATCGCTGTTTTGCAATGACTTCCCTCGACAAATTGGCGCTGACACGGCAATGAACCGCCGTTGAGGGGGAATTTGAGTAGAAGGGAAGGTTTCTATGTTTAGTGAGTTTAAAGAGTTTATATTGAAGGGCAATGTGCTCGACTTGGCCGTGGCGGTCATTATTGGTGCTGCATTTGCCACCATTACAACGTCTTTAACCGAAGATGTCATCATGCCGATTGTAAGTGCGGTTTTTGGAACGCCAGATTTTTCCAATATGTTCATATTGTTAGGAGCGGTTCCTGATGGCGTCAGTGCAACCGACTATGCGGCTCTGAAAGAGGCCGGTGTACCTATGTTGGGTTGGGGGCAGTTCCTGACGGTAGTGATTAACTTCATCATACTGGCGTTCATCATTTTCATGATCGTTCGCTATGCCAATCGCGTGATGAAGGCCATGGAAGAAGAAAAAGCGGCTGAAGAGAGTGGCCCAAGCGAAATTGATCTTCTGACAGAAATTCGGGATAGCTTAAAAAAATAAGCCAGAATGTTGCGATTTGATGGGGTAGGATGGAGACATTCTGCTCCATTGTCTTTTCATTCAGAAATAAGCGTCTATATAGGCACTGTTCGTTTCGGCGGACTATGGTGATAAATTGTGATGTGCAATAGGCACTGCGGACCCGGGGGCAGTACCCGGCGACTCCACCATTTAGGGTTTGGCAACAGGCTGTAACTGACGGGGTCGAACTAGGATCGACGGGTGTTGAAAAGCATTATTTTTACCCGGCATGAGTAAGCCGTCAAATGGCTCAAAACTACAAGTGCAAACGATAATGAAGCACTCGCTGTTGCTGCCTAACCCATTGATCGCAAGATCATAAGTTAGAAAGCTAAAGCGCGGTTGAACCCACCGGGCAACAGAAGGGAATTCCGCGGCCGGGGCGCGCCGGGCAACAGAAGCGCCCCACTTTTCAACCAACCATGTGAATAAGCGGTGCTAGAAGCCCCGCATTTTCAATAGTCGTTGCTATAGACTTTATGGAGATCGATTGCTTCTATCATTTTTGCACCGGCCATGAACACAGCGCCTGTGCATGCGAGAAACAGCAACTTACCACCGAAGCCTGGATATTCGACAAGATATACTTGGCCACGTGCTATCGCTCCGGTTGCAAGTGCATAGGTAATCAAAAAGGCCTCAAATTTGGTCTTTATTATGAACAGCCGTTTGAATTTATTCCACATGTAGTAGATATAGCAAGGCCCGTGCCAACCCTAGAAAACTAGGGTTTTTTGGTGAAAGAAATAGTAAACTGTAAGTTAATCCGACGGTTGGGTTGCAGTCTTAGGAATCGAGCTCCAACAAACCACAGGTGGTCAGTAATTGTGTCCTTGCTTCCCTGATCATCGTCAAAAAACTGGGACTGGATAATTGATCTGCTGTGGTACTCTCTGGCCAGTATCTAGCGATCACATCTTCCATCAGCGCTAGTTTTTCGGTTGTTGCCATAAAACGCTGATCAACTGTAGCGGGGTCGGCAACAACGCGCAGGCGGAGACAAGCAGGGCCGCCGCCATTGGCCATGGATTGTCGAACATCCACCGGACAGAGCTTTCGAATTGGACCATTGCCTGCAATCAAATCCTGCAAATATGTCCAAACTGCATCATTGTCGCGGGCTTCGGTCGGAAGAATAAGCGCCATTCCGCCATTATTGGGTAAAGTCACCAACTGTGCGTTGAATAGGTAGGATTTGATGGCATCGGCCAAGCTGACTCTATCGGCCGGAACAATGATAATCTCAGCTTCCGGAAGTTTGCGACAAATGTTTCCATAGAGTGTGTCGGGCTTCTCGAAAGCTAATTCATGTGTAAACAAAACTTGTTCGTTAGCGACGGCCACAACGTCGTTATGAAATGCCCCCGCGGCAATAGCGGTTTCGGACTGTTGTGCGAATATCACGTGATGCGGATCAAGTCCGTGTTTACGCGCGACGGCTTTACTGGCCTCCAGATGCTGGCGAGCGGGAAACGGGCCACCAGTCTTTCCATACACAAAAACCTCAATGCCGGTTTGGCCGTGTCCCTTACATAAACGCATGTGATTGGCCGCGCCTTCGTCGCCAAAAGGTGACGGTACAGGAGCGTGAACCGTAAAACAGTTTGAATTGCCAAAAGCTAGTTCTAGCTGAGCCAGTGTTTCGGGCCATTCGTGACTGCGATGTGGCATTGTTTGCAGATTGGCGACGGTCATATGACATTTGCCTTGTACATCCGGAGCCGGTGAAACTGTAGCGGCATTGGCCGCCCACATGGAAGATGCAGAAAAAGCGGCTGCGCGAATATGTGGTTCCGCACCTTCAACATCTATCGCTAGAGTTTCCAACCATCCAATATTGGGGCGATCCAGCGGCATGAAAAAACCTTGTGCCAGGCCTAAATCAATATTGTGACGCATCTTGGCAATGCCTTGCAGGGCTGCTTCTCGGGGATAGGCTGTCTCGCCAGCATTGGTTGCAGATGCAATATTGCCAAGGCTCAGGCCTGCATAGTTGTGACTGGGCCCAATAATGCCATCAAAATTGATTTCGACCAGATCGCTCATCGCGGAATGTACCTGATTGTGTCACCAACGCTCAGTCCGATATTGTCGGCAGCTTCGCCGTCAATAGTCAGTCCATCCTCTACTTCCTCGATCATCGCATAGGTTGCTTGAAAGCCATTCAAGTGCCCATGCGAAATAATGGCCTTCGTTTTGCCAGCATCAATCGCACTGATTGTTGCTTCTTTGCTGTTGCGTACGCTTGTCACATCATTGGTTTTTGCGATCATGGTTGGGCCACCATCGAAAATATCTACATAGCCATCATAAGAAAAGTTCTCATTTTCTAACATGCGCATAGCAGCACGACCGTTTGGGTGCGGAACGCCAATGGCTGCACGCGCGGTTTCGCTCAGCATTGCTGTGTAAATGGGATGTTTTGGCATTAGATCGGCAATAAACTGATTGCCATGGATGGCATTGAAATAGTCAGCTTCTTGAAAGTTCATGCCAAAAAAACGTCCCGCTAGACCATCCCAAAAGGGTGACCCGCCGGCTTCATCAATCACGCCACGCAGTTCGGCGAATATCTTGTCACCAAATCTTGGGCGATGTTCTTTGACAAACAGGTAACGGCTTCGGGCCAGTAACATTCCCAGACCGCCAGCACGCTCATTGGGATGTAGAAACAGGCCTCCCACCTCACTCGAACCCTCAAGATCGGTGACAAGCGATAACATCTGTGCGCTGAATGTCCGATCCAGTTCTTTGCTAGTTTGCGACAATGTGCTCAGGCGATAAGAATAAAAGGGCCAACTTTGACCAACCATTGTGAAAAGCTGCGAAGTGCCTCTGACCGCACCGGTATCAACATTCTCCAGCACCATAACGAACAGGTCATTGCCATGTTCATCGTCGGTCCGGTCATAGGCTCTTGCTGATCGCTCCAGCTTCGCCGTCAACGAAGCCTTATCGGCAGGGAGGTTTGTAAATCCACCACCTGTCAGTTTCGCCATTTCATATAAATATTGCAGATCATCCAATCTGGCAGCGCGTATCCGGAAACTCATAATCCTCCCCTTTCGGCGATGCGCATGATGGTCAGCGCCGATAACTGTGTCCGTTCGACCAGACTGTCGACAATCAGAAACTCGTCAGAACTATGAATAGCTCCCCCGCGAACGCCCATAGTATCAACCACTGGTATGCCGCAAGCTGCGATATTGTTACCATCGCAAACGCCACCCGTCCCCCGCCAATTTATATCTAAACCCAATTCTGCACCGCATTGCTTAACCAGACCAAAGAGTTTTTGCGCCTGAGCATCGATCGGTTTTGGAGGGCGACCAAAACCGCCGTGGCAATGGACATCCAAATCATGCTCTTCGGCGATCAGTTGAACCAGATTGTCCAAAGTAAGTTGAGCTTCCTTCTGATCTTCCATCGACTTGGGGCGAAAATTTACGCGCAAAATACAATGATCCGGGACTGCATTATTGGGACCACCGCCATCGATTTTTGCCGGATTCACACTCAATCCATCCCGGTGCAAAGTCTTGAGTCGCAATGCCATGTCGGCCGCCGCAATCAGGGCGTTACGCCCCTCATCTGGATTACGGCCGGCATGTGCACTTTTGCCGGTAAAGATGATTGAGAAATTTCCGCTACCACCACGCTCTCCAGCAAGAGTTCCATCAGGTAGAGCGGGTTCGTAGGTAAGGGCAGCAATTTTTCCATACGCGAGTTGTTCGATAAGTTTTGCGGAGGAACCTGAGCCGACTTCTTCATCGCTATTGATCATCACGTCATAGCCGATCCGGCCGGCCATATCGCTATTTTCAAGCAATTGCAGGGCACCTAGCATGGTTGAGAGACCGCCCTTCATATCGGCTAAACCTGGACCGTTTAAAACCCCAGACTTCAACTCCGAAATGTTCTGAAACGGATGGTCTGAGGGAAAAACTGTATCCATATGGCCGGTGAGCAAAATACGAATATTGGCTTCGGGACGTACAGAGACTGTCAGATGCTCTCCCCGCTCTATGTGATCAATAGTGCCATTGGTGCGAACTATTTCGATTGGCTCAGGCGCTACCAAATTAACTTCGCCCGGCAATACGGAATAAGCGTCAGCAAGCAGCCTTCCGACTTTTCTTACGCCATTCAAATTTGTAGTGCCGCTGTTGATTTTTGACCAAATTAGTGTGCGGTCTAGTAAGGGAAGCGCTTCTGCATGTTGAAGCACCGAAGCATAAGATGTCGCTGATGAGTTCATTGTGATTTGATAGCAGTTGTAACCAGTTTATGTCACCCACTTCGTGGATTTTATGCTAGGTCTTCTTATTCTCTGGCGGCTTCCATTGCCGTGATCAGGCCATCGGAAATTTCCTGCCATACTTCTAGTTCTTCGGCTTCGGTTTCAGGGATTGTCTCTTTGATTACTGTAGCTGCGGATTGTACTAGACCGACATACCATTCATGGTTGATCCGCAAGGTATCCTCATGAGGCGAAACCGATGATCCAAAGACGATCTCAATTTCGAAGCGCCGCTCTAGCCAGTACATAAAACAATAAGCACGCTATCTACCATCTCGGTTTCTATAGAGGTTGATCGTCCATTTCCGTGCTCTTCAAAAGATAATTTGGCCTCTGGAAATTGTTTGTAGTAATGCCGCATCGTTGGCTGAGTGATGTCTCCCAATATTTCGGAAGCCCGCTCAAGACTGTTCTCCAATCGTGCTTTTTTCTGTTCGAGGTTCATTGGTTTCCAATGCCATCAATTTCCTGAATTGCATCGAAAATGACGTGAATTGTAGCATTTACAATCGGAATTCTGGGCGGCATAGGGTGAGGCGATTCTTCCCCAGAATATTTCATCGTCATGTAATTAGTGTCAGAATTGCTGGTACTGCCTCAGTTTGTTCAAAGGGAAATACGAATGTCCGAATATATCAGCCAAAACGGCATCCAGATTGCGCAAGAGCTTTTTGATTTCGTCAATGAGCGTGGCTTGCCCGGAACGGGTGTGGACCAGGACCACTTCTGGTCAGGTTTCTCGGATTTGCTTGCACAATTTGCAAGCCGGAACAGCGAATTGTTGACCAAGCGGGAAACACTACAATCGAAAATTGACGACTGGCATATTGCGCGCAAAGGGCAACCGATTGATCAGTCTGAATACCAGAGTTTTCTGCGAGCAATAGGTTATCTGGTGGAAGAGCCAGCAACATTTGCGATCACGACGGAAAATGTCGATCCCGAAATTGCGACCATGGCTGGGCCGCAATTGGTTGTACCATCGCTCAACGACCGGTTTGTCCTCAATGCTGCCAATGCGCGTTGGGGTAGCCTGTATGATGCTTTCTACGGAACCGACGCGTTGGATGCGCCGCCAGCGAAACCGGGCGGCTATGACCCAGAGCGCGGCGCACATGTAGTCAAAGCCGCTAAAGCGACATTGGATGAAATTGTTCCACTCGCCGATGGTATGAACTGGGCCGATTTAGGCGATCCATCCAATGGAATTTCAATCGCTGATAACAGCCAATATATCGGCCGTAGCGAAAAGGGGCGGTTGTTCCGCCACAACGGACTGCACGTCGAAGTGGTTTTTGATCCCGAACATCCGATCGGCAAGGATGATCCTTCGGGTATCGCTGACGTTATCATGGAATCTGCGCTTACCGCTATTATCGATATGGAAGATAGTGTCGCAGCGGTGGATGCCGAAGACAAGACACTCGCTTACTCCAATTGGCTCGGCTTAATGCGCGGTGACCTGGATGCCTCATTTGAGAAAGGTGGCAAGACCGTTTCGCGCAAAGCCAACCCTGATCGTGCATATGTCGATCCCGATGGAAACGAGTTTTCATTGCCCGGGCGCAGCTTGCTATTTGTCCGTAATGTCGGACATCTGATGACCAATCCTGCCGTGTTACTTGCCAATGGGTCTGAAGCTCCCGAAGGATTGCTCGATGGCGTGTTCACCAGCTTGATCGCGATGCATGATATCAAGGGTCTTGGCGAGTTGAGGAATAGCCGTGCGGGCTCGATCTATATTGTGAAACCAAAAATGCACGGACCGGAAGAATGTGCATTCACAAATGATCTGTTCGACGCGGTTGAGGATCTACTCGAGTTGGATCGCAACACTATAAAAGTCGGAGTTATGGATGAAGAACGTAGGACTTCTGCCAACTTAGCGGCTTGCATCCACGCAGTAAGAGATCGCGTTGTGTTCATCAATACTGGCTTTCTGGATCGGACGGGAGATGAGATCCACACCTCGATGCAGGGTGGCGCTATGCTCGCCAAAGGTGAAATCAAAAATAGCGATTGGATCGCTGCTTATGAACAACGCAATGTCGCAATCGGCCTGAACTGTGGCATGTCTGGTAAGGCGCAGATCGGTAAGGGTATGTGGGCCGCCCCCGATATGATGGCTGATATGATGGAACAAAAATTTGGACATCCGATGACCGGCGCTAATACCGCCTGGGTTCCGAGTCCAACTGCGGCGACATTGCATGCCATCCACTACCACCGTGTGAATGTTTTTGATCGCCAGAAGGAAGTAGCAGATGAAGGTGTTGCGCCACTTGAGAAACTGCTGACCATCCCCTTTGCCGATGGCCACAATTGGTCGAATGATGAAGTTGAGCGCGAACTGGACAATAATGCACAAGGCATCTTGGGATATGTGGTGCGCTGGATAGATCAAGGCATTGGTTGTTCGAAAGTTCCGGATATCCATGACGTTGGATTGATGGAAGACCGCGCTACACTCCGCATTTCATCGCAACATATGGCCAATTGGATGTTGCATGGCGTCTGCAGCGCCGAACAAGTTGATGCAGCTTTGTTGCGAATGGCAGCGAAGGTTGATGATCAAAATGCGGGTGATCCGCTATATCGTCCGATGGCTTCTAACCCTGAGGCAAGTCTGGCATTTCAGGCTGCACGAGATTTGGTGTTTAAGGGCGTTGAACAGCCCAGCGGATACACCGAGCCATTGTTGCACGAGTATCGGTTGAAGCTAAAAGCGGCCGGTTAAGAGAGTATTCGGGCCAGTTCAACAAATTCAGCGACACTCACCGTTTCTGGGCGCTGGGTTCCTTTGATGCCAACTGCGTCAAGGGATTCCACTGCGCCTTTCAGGGTCTTTAAACTTTGCCGAAGCATTTTACGCCTTTGGCTGAACGCATGTTGTGTAAGTTTTTCTAGAATGGCTGGATTTACACCGTCTGGCTGTTCTTTTGGAACGAGATGGACAACTGCTGACATGACTTTGGGAGGAGGTGTGAAAGCGGAGCGATGAACGGTCATTGCAAGCTTCGTTTCACAGCGCCACTGAGAAAGTATCGATAATCTCCCATAGGCGTTTGAACCGGTATCGGCGGCAATCCGTTCCGCAACTTCACGTTGAAACATGAGAGTGAGAGATTTCCAATTTGGCTTCCAAGTATCTGAAGAAAGCCATTTTATTAGTAAAGCTGATCCGATATTATATGGCAAGTTGGAGACAATGTGGAAGGAGGATTCAAACAAATCATCCAAGTTGATTTTGAGAGCATCTTCGCTGACAACAGATAATTTATTTGGGAAATGTTGATCCAGTTCCGCAAGTGCGGGTATACATCTGTCGTCCTTTTCAACCGCCGTGACTTGAGCGCCAGCTAGCAACAATGCTTGTGTCAATCCGCCTGGCCCCGGGCCAACTTCAAAGACATTCTGTCCTTTTAAATCGCCCGGAACTTCAGCAATCCGGGCTAGAAGTTGGCGGTCGAGGAGGAAATTTTGACCTAGCACTTTGCTGGCAGTCAAACCATATTTCTTAATGGTCTCCCGAAGTGGCGGCAATTCACCTTGCTCGGTCAATTTTCAAATTTCATGCGGTTGGAGACTGCCGTTTTTGCCATCTGAATTGCGGCAATCATAGAACGGGGATCGGCGATGTTTTTGCCAGCGATGTTAAATGCGGTACCATGATCGGGCGATGTTCGGACAATCGGCAAACCCAAAGTCATGTTCACACCATCGAAAAAATGCAGGGTTTTGAGCGGGACTAATGCTTGATCATGGTAAGGGCATAGAGCGACATCATATTTTGCGCGCGCTTCTTCATGAAACATAGTGTCTGCCGGCAATGGATCGGTTATTTCGATATCTCGCGAACGTAGCTCATCTATAGCTGGTTGCATCGTCTGCCGTTCCTCGTCACCGAGGTTTCCGTCTTCTCCAGCATGCGGGTTCAAACCGGCGATAGCGATGCGTGGATTTTCAATTCCAAAATTTCGTTTCATTGCTTTATCGGCAGCGACCGCCCGAGCAACAATGAGATCTTGGGTAAGATGCAAAGGCACGTCCTTTAGCGGGATATGTGTAGTCATTGGAATAACGCGTAGGGAGGGGCCTGCGAGCATCATCACAGCGTTCTCTCGAGCAATTCCGCAGCGCTCGGAAACAAATTCTGTCTGACCCGGATAACGAAAACCTACTTGATAAAGCTGTGACTTGGAAACTGGTGCAGTGACGACCGCGCTAGCGTCAGCGGACCTAGCAAGACCGCAAGCAATCTCCAACGAATGGAGGGCGCATTGAGCGTCATCCAATTTTGGATCACCGGGGATTGCTGCATTGCCATCATGGGTATTTAGAACTGGCAGAGAGGAAGCAAACAGATCACCAGCCTCTGACGGATTAGAAATTTTTACTACGGGAGCGAGATCTAAATCAGTAAAATCGGTGACATTGCCCGCCACAAAAAATGGATGGAGATTACGTTCTTTGCGCTGAAGCCAGGATTTGCTAATTATTTCTGGCCCGATTCCAGCCGGATCACCGCAGGAAATGACGAACGGTTTTTCGCCGCCTACCATTAATTATATTCGATAATGGCGTCGCGTCGCAGATCACGCAGATAAATTTGAGCACGCTTGTTAACGCGTTCATTTTCCAGCTGTGACATAATTTGATCGAAAGATGGCGCTGCAGCTGATTGTGGATCATCGCGACCGCAAAGTATCAAAACGCGCACACCTTCTGCGACTGAGCCAAAAGGTTGGCTGGCTTGTCCGATGGACAGTTCAGCGATCGTACTTTGTAAGGGTCCGGGTAGATCACGCAAACGTACTTGATCATTGTCAACCACAGTGGCGCCAATTTGACTGGCAACCTCGTTTGCGGCCCCGCACCCCTTAATGCTTTGAGTTGCCGATGCAAATTGACCCGCTCTCACCGAAGCCTGCTCTTCTGTTGTACCTTCGGGAAAACTAACTGCTAACTGCTTCAAACTCAAAACTGCGTTGCGAGGATCCGCGACTAAAATCTGACGTTGGTCAATGAGATATAGGATTGAGAAACCCCCTGGAACTTGGACGGGACCAACCACCTGGCCCACCTGCATTTGCGTGGCCACTTCTGCAAGCGATTGAGGCAATTGGGCTGGTCTTACCCAACCTAAATCACCGCCTGTTGCAGCCGTTGAGGCTTCTGAAAACTGACGCGCATAGGCAACAAATGAACCCCCGCCGCGAATTTGCTGCAAGATATTTTTCATATTTTCGCCAACTTGCGCGGCCGATTCCTGAGACGCTGACATGTAGATTTCACCGATACGATATTCCGTGCTGCCTTTCGATGCGTTGAGGCGTTCAATAATCGTGTTTACTTCTTCATCTCCAACATTGATAAAAGGTTGGATATTACGACGAAGCAATCGGCTCCATGCCAATTCACCCTTGATTTGCTGTTTTAACGTGTCGGTGGAAGAGCCCTGAGTTCGCAGATATTGGTCAAACGCATTGATGTCCTGCTTGAAATTCTGCTGGGCGACCTGCTGGAAAGTCGCTTCCACTTCGGAGTCTGCAATAGTTATTTCATTTGCTTCCGCTTCTTGAATTTGAAGCGTTTCATCGATGAGATTACGTAAAACTTGCAAACGCAGCCTGTTCCGCTCTTCATCAGCAACTGTGCCTCCGTTCGCAGCTACAATGAGCGCTAGCCGGTGATTGACATCTGTACCGGTAATAATATCACCATTTACAACCGCTGTGGCTTTTCGGACATTGGGATTATTTTCACCAAAAATTGTCAGTTGATCTGGAATATTTAATCCAGTGGAAGGGACTGATCCATCACTAACGGTTTGCGCGTTGCCAACAGCGGAAAAAGCAAATCCTGCTCCAACAACAATTGCAATAGTTGACCGGTTTAAAACTTCTTTGATACGCATAAATTTCATTTTTCGTTTCTTTTCAGAACGTTAATATTAAAACTGGTGCCCATATAAAGAGTTTCTGCTGAACCCAATATGAGCGCTCTATTAGCTATATTTTCACGCCTTACACACCCAAGTTCCGCAATGCCAGTCGGAAGAGGAAAGTACTGCCTCGTTGTGCGTCCCCTGTATCTTCATAGTCGTATCGCCAAGTCACACCCATTGATAGGCATCCATCGTCATATGCGACGCCCAAACGATGACGAACTGGATCATAACCATCAGCAACAGATATCGGATCTTCCCGGCGATCAGTCAGATCAACAATAGCAGATCCAAAGACCGACCAATAATTGTCAATTTGATAGCGGCCTCCAATTCGGATTTCCTCTCTATCTCGAAGATCTTCCAACGCTGGCCCAATGTTTCGATTTAAGCGCAAATAACCGATTTGTGCATAGGTACTTCGGCTACCTAGGGTAGCGTCAATTTCATTGCGGCGAATGGCTAAGCTGCCTTTGTCGAGACGAAAACGGTGTGTGAACTTAACAATATCTTTGAACCGTACGTTTGTTCGGCCAACGATATCCGAGAACCGTTCCGACAATCCAGTTCCATCCGGGACAATGTTGCTATTGTTAGCAAGGCGATAACTCTGACCGACAATTGCATTGACCGCTAAGTTGGGCCGATTGAGTTGCCATTCCAAACCATATGTGGCCCGGACATTGTCTTCATAGCGATCATAGCCGGGAAAACGATTTAGAGCGAAAAGGTTGCTGTCTTCCAAATCAACGGCTCGAGCATCTTCGTTTGGAATTGAAAGATTGGACAATCCTGGTGTGGCGACCAATTGCAACCGCGGTGTTATGGTTTGGGTCCCGCCAAAGGCCTCACCAATTAAAGGCCATTTTATATCGATCGCGGCGCTGGCGATGGCACGAGTTTGCCAACCGCTGCGTCCCCTGTAAACGGCCGTTTCATTCAATGCATTGTCGTCGCTATGATATACATCTCCACGCGCAAATCCGGTGAAAGTGATTTCTTGCCCGGAACCAGTTAACTTTCGCAAATCCCATCGCGCAGATGCAAAGGCCCTTTGCGTATCTTGTCCTTCTGTTCTTTCTATCGCTAGGCTATTCACTTGAATCTGTGTTCTGCCGCCCAAAACGGGTTCGGCAAATCGCTTGCGATAGTCAATAACCGGAAGAACGATTGGTACGCGGTTTTGCGGGTCGTTTGCACGAAGGGTTTGAAACGCCCAGCCAGCGATTGAGAAATAGCTGCTACTGCTTACGCGTTCAGCACTAATCGTTGAACGCAGGCTGTCATCGTCACTAATATCATATCGTCTCAGGAACGTCCGATCACTAACGAGTCTTGCCGATTGTGATAGGGTCCATTTATCGTCGATTCGGAAGCGTCCACTTGTTGCAAAATAGCCGCGAAAATCACGTTGAGAATTCAATGCTGCAGCTGGATCACCCCTTGCGATACGAGAGCTGGAAGTTGCGTAACCGGTCAGCTGAAATGCACCTTTTTCGTCCAGATATCGATAGGTGCCGCTTAACATCGGCGCCACATCGGTGAAGACATGTGCTCTAAGAGTGGCATCTTCGTTGGGCGCAATATTAAAATAGTAGGGAATCGAAAAAGATGCACCATTTGCAGCGCTGAATTTAACATTTGGAACCAAAATCCCGCTGCGATTTTCGTTACTTACTGGATGAGAAAGACCCGGTAACGGAATGACCGGCAATCCAAAAATCTCAATGCGTGCACCATCGTAGTTGACGCGCTTCTTGATCGGATCATATCTGACTTTTACGGCCTTGATCTGCCAGCTTGGATTTTTGGGACAACCGTCTTCGGTAGTTACAGCGCAAGCGGTATAGGCCGCATTGTCTAACGACAATGCTCCATCGGTAAATCGTTCTCCTCTTCGTGCCGCCAGCCGGCTACCATCCTCTAGCACCAGCAACAGATTGTCGATCATGCCATCGCGCAGACTATCGGTTAACTCGATGCTGTCGCCATAAGCGGTGTCGCCATCCGGGCTGGTAGAGCGAATATTGCCTGATGCGGTAACCGTACCTGATTTACGATTCCAAACAACTTTTTCGGCTTGAAGTTTATACCCTTGTCGATCAAGAATCACATTGCCTTCGGCCGTTACAACGTCATTTTCAAAATCATAATCTAAGTGGTCTGCACTGAACTCTATCTGTTGATCATCTATAGTTTCAGGTTTTTCAGCATTTTGTGCCGACAAAATGGCTCCGGAAGTTGGAGTCACCAACCCAATGAGAGATGCTATCAGAGCGATCGGCAATTTCATCGACTGACTATCCTACCTCAATTATTCCGAAAGTCATTTACAATTAGATTACAAACAACGGAGCTTGCGATCATTACCGTGCCTATTGCACCAGAAACAATTGGCTGCAATCCATCTTTGGCATATTTTGATGAATGGTTGATTGATGGGGCTAGAACGGACAAATTCCACCATTGCAAATCCACCCTTGATCTTTCATGGAATGCCCAACAAATCCATAGCCTAAGACTTGGTAATTAACTCTGCCAGAATTGAAAAGGACGGAATTCCGATGAAGATTGCATTTGCTAATGACTGCCCGAAAAATGCTGATGTACTGGCTTTTGCCATTACGAAAGACGCCCTGGATGAGGCCGAGCTTGCAATCGAACAAGCGGATCTTGTGCGTAGTGCTGCAAGAACTGCCAGATTTGAAGGCAAACCTGGAGAGGTATTTGAAACATTTGTGGAAGAGTCTGGCGAAGTTAAACGAGTGGTTTTGGCCGGTATAGGCAAAGGTAAAAAGCTGAATGTAGAATCTGCCGGTGGATCAATGATCGCAAAAATTCTGACTTCTGGAGCAAAGCATCTGGTTATCCATCAAAGCGGATTAGATCAGTGGCAATTGGCGCGTTTCGTTTTCGGGGCCAAGTTAAGATGCTGGAGGATAGATAAATACCGCACGACAATGCCGGAAAAACAAAAGCCGACATTGGAAGCTATCACCGTCCTAGACCAGGATTTGGAGACAGCAAAGGAATGGCAAGACCTTAACGCTGTTTCAGAAGGTGTGGCGCTCACCCGAGAATTGGTGGCCGAACCCGCCAACGTGATTTACCCTGAAAGCTTTGTTGCGCGCTGCGAAGAATTAAAGGAACTAGGCGTCGAGTTTCAAGTTCTTGGCCAAGAAGAAATGGAAAAACTGGGCATGGGGGCTTTACTCGGAGTTTCTCAAGGCTCGGTAAAGCCACCACGCATGCTCGCCATGCGTTGGGATGGAACAAATGGAAACCAGAAACGACCGCTCGCCTTAGTTGGTAAAGGTGTGACCTTTGATACTGGCGGGATTTCTTTGAAACCAGGCGCCGGTATGGGCGATATGAAGTTTGATATGGGCGGGGCAGGGGCTGTCGCCGGCACCATAAAAGCGCTTGCGGGCCGTAAAGCCAATGTTCACGTTGTTGGTGTTTGTGGATTGGTTGAAAATATGCCTGATGGCAATGCGCAGCGTCCGGGCGACGTCGTTACCAGCATGAGCGGCCAGACAATTGAAGTCTTGAACACCGATGCAGAAGGCCGTTTGGTTCTTTCCGACGCTTTGCACTGGACCCAAGAGGTGTTCAATCCGGAAGTAGTAATCAACCTTGCGACGTTGACCGGTGCAATCATAGTTTCATTGGGTGATCAACATGCTGGCTGTTTCTGCAATGATGATGATTTGGCAGATGATTTGTTAGAAGCGGGCAAGAAGTCGGGTGATCCGCTCTGGCGCTTCCCACTGAGTGCAGCCTACGATAAACAGATAAACTCTCCCATTGCCGACATGCAGAATATTGGTGGTAAAGGAGCGGGATCTATTACAGCCGCACAGTTCCTGCAGCGGTTCGTCAAGGACGGTGTAAAATGGTCGCACCTCGATATTGCTGGGATGGTTTGGGCTGACAAACCCGGACCTTTGTGGGACAAAGGAGCAACTGGTTATGGTGTTCGGCTACTCAATCAATATATTGCGGACAATTTTGAAAAATGAAAAGTGGTGCGCAGACCAGAGTGATTTGAGTTTGTGACATGCAAGTTGATTTTTATCATCTGACCCGAGATCCGGCTGAAAAACTGGTGCCCGTGTTGGCGTCTAAATGCCTCGATGCTGATGTAAAAATACTCATAATTTCGGACGACGGAGATCAAAGAACTAAGTTAAGTGGTGCCTTGTGGGGCCACAGTGCGACCAGCTTCCTGGCGAATGATTTTAGCGGATCAGAACAGGAAGCGCATCAGCCCATCCTGATTTCAAATGAATGCCATCCGGCCAATGCGGCGGAATTCATCTTGATTACCGACGGAAAGTGGCGCCGCGCGGCGCTTGATTTTAAGCGCACTTTCTATCTGTTTACAGATGAAAAAATAACCGAAGCTCGCACGGCATGGCGAGAACTATCGGCCAATTCGAATGTTACTCCGCGATATTGGAAACAGGATGGCAGTCGCTGGGTTGAAGGTCCATGATTTGCGTATCCAGATAAAAATAGGTATTTGATCGGTTGGTCGCGTTTTGAAAATGGAACCTTAATCATGAAAAAATTGCTGATCCTTCCTGCAGTGGCGTTGATTGCGTCATGCGGGAGCAACGACGAGGTCGCTTCAGGAACATTTACTGATGGAGATGGCAATGAAGGCAGCTATTCCGTTAGCGGTGATGATGAAAATGCAGAAATGACCTTCAAATCCGAAGATGGGGAGGTCAAATTCACTACGGGAAATAAAGCATCTGAAGATTTACCAATGGGCGTTAAGTTATATCCCGGTGCGAATGTCCAGACTAGCATTAAAGGCATGGGTGATGGCCAGTCTGGCGCCATGGTTGTTTTCAAAAGCGATGATGATCAAGATAAGGTCTTGGGATTTTACCAAGACCAGATGCAATCTCTCGGAATAGACGTCCGGACCGAAGTTAGCACTGGTGATATGAAAATGATTGGTGGCGAGCAGAAGGATGGTAAAGTGTTTAATGTTTCCGTCACCAAAGACCCGAATGGCGGGGTTATTGCAAATCTGTTGATTGGTGGAAAATAGAATATAATTCAGTGCTTTGAGAGGTTTTGCAAACACGTTTTCTTAATTTTCATCTAGATACAAACTGCCTTGGTTATACAATAGGTTGAGTAAGGCGATGACGTTAGAAGAACTGGCTTCGTCCATGGGGAAATCGATTTCATCCAGTGCGCAAATTGCTTCAGCCAGTTGTGCCGTATCGGCCCCGCATTCAAACATTTCGCCATCAACAAATAACATCAACGCATTGGGTCGACGTCGAATGAATGAACAGCGGCTGGCTGGATTCTTTTTTAAAACTTGCCCCGTTTTGATTTCGTCGAGCAATTCTTCGGCAGACATGGGGTTTTCTGGGGTCCAATCTATATCCGGATATTTGGTTGCACTATTATATCGACCGAACCACTCAGCGAAATCGTCTCGATCCGCTAACTCACTCGTCACCATTTTGTGCAATCGATCAACGGTTTCGGCAAGAATTTCTCCCGGATTTGCTTGCAACTGCAGATCGGTATCACTGTATCGATCATCTTCGATATCTGTGGGTTTTTCATCAACCCAGTGGCTAAGCAAGTCTGTTTTGGAAGGTGCGCGAAAACCAATGGAATAGGTCATGCAGTCCCGTCCGAGTGCCACGCCATTGTGGGACACACCTGGCGGTATATAGAGGATGTCGCCGGGCTCGCAGTCCCACTCATCCTTGGGTTCAAATTCTGCGAGCAGTTTCAATTGATCATTTGGGATCAGTTTAGAATTCTCATCGCAGAGCGAACCAATTTGCCAACGACGTTTTCCCAACCCCTGGATCAAGAAAACGTCATATTGATCGTAATGGGGGCCAACACCGCCGTCTTGCGCCGCATAGCTGACCATGACATCATCAATGCGCCAGTTTGGAATGAAGCGGAAAGGTTGGATTAATGCCGCAACTTGGGAAACATAATGGTCAACCGCTTGCACAAGCAATGTCCAACGCCGATCTCCCAGCGTATCGAATCGAGACTCTGCTAGAGGACCATGCTCCGCTTGCCAGCCATGGTTATTCTGAACGACCAATCGCGATTCAATATCGTCTTCGCAAGCCAGTCCGGCCAATGCGTCGGGTTCCAAGGGATTGCGCCAATCATCCCACGGGTTTTTGATAAAAAGCGGCTTCTTTTGCCAGTATTCGCGGAGGAACATCTCTGGGTTAAAATTGTTGAGTTTCAGCACGATATTGAAACGCAGGTCTATTTTGGAACAACGCGCAATATCGTGCTATTTTGCCCGCTTCCATCTTCGGTCAGCAGATAGAGAAAACCATCCGGTCCGTTTCGCACATCGCGGAAGCGCGCGTCCAATTCTCCAAACAGTTCTGCCTGTTCGCCAAGCGACCCATCATCGTTCATTTTGACGTGCCGAACATGTTTTAGCGCAAGTGCAGATAGGAATAGATCGTTCTGCCAGTTGGGGAAAGCTTCTCCAGAATATTGCGCGAAACCTGAAGGTGCGATGGACGGTGTAAAGTGCACCAGCGATTGTTCGGTTCCGTCGAGCGCCTCGAAGGGAGAAACCCGGCCGCCAGAATAGTCCAGGGCATAGGTGACTGTTGGCCAGCCATAATTGGCGGCTTTTTTGATGTGATTAACTTCGTCACCGCCAGCGGGACCATGCTCATTGGACAGTATCCGGCCATCTGAGGCGAGCAGGATACCTTGTGGATTGCGGTGACCATAGGACCAGATTTCCGGCAACGCTCCTTCCTTATTGACGAAGGGATTATTCGCCGGGACGGATCCGTCATCGTTAAGCCGGATAATTTTTCCGAAATGATTGTCGAGCTTCTGTGCCTCCTCGCGAAAGTGGAACGCATCTCCAACCGGCATTAACAATGTCCCATCTGGAAGAAATATGATCCGGGCACCATAGTGATTGCCCTGTATCCGCGATGGTGATGCACTGAACAATTGTTTGCCATTCGTGAGTTTCAAACTTCCGCCATCGTCGCTGAGTTCAAAGCGCGTGAGGATCAGTGTGTTTTTATCGTCGGGCTGCTTTCCCGTGTAACTGATATAGACCAGATTGTTTGTTTCAAACGCAGGATGCAGAACGACATCAAACAATCCCGCTTGCATGCCGGTGCCAAAATGAACTTTTGGAAAGTCTTTGCCAGAATTAAAATCATAAATGACCTTGCGCGTTCCATCCGGCTGAACTTGCAGCAATTTTCCGGTTCGCTCAGTTACCAACATGCTGTTATCAGGCAAAAATGCGAGCGACCATGGGTGATCGAGCTTGTCCGCAACCGTTTGGATATCGTAATTGATCGGAGCGGAATCGACCCGTCCTGCCAACTGACTGGTTTTCTCACCACTTGAGGATGCTCCATTGTTTGAGCATGCTGCCATTGAACCAATCGCCAGGCAGGTGAGGGTGAATTTCATCGGGTGCATTGTCAGTTTCTCCAAAACTCTCTCAATCTATCAAAGATGATGTGCAATTTGTCCACTAGCTTCATTATTCTTGATCCATATGCGAAAGTGACTACCGTTTGAGTTGAACGTGGAGATGAAACATGGCGGCAATATTTAGATTTCTGTTTGGACTTTTGGGGGGAGCCGTTGCAGCCTATGTTCTAGCGAACATATTCAACTCTCAATTTGTCATTGGTGCCCATAATGTACCGGTAAGTATTAGCGATCGTTTCAATATGACGATGTTCGATCTTTCGAATATGTACCTTTATCTGGTGATCATCTTGGTTTCATTTCTGATCGCATTTGGAATCGCTGCCTTGCTCAAGCGCTTTCTACCCAAATTATCCACAGTTGCGTATCCCGTAGCAGGTGCCGCCGCCATCGGCACGGCGCTTGGGTTAATGTACATAACCTTTCAAACGGTTCCGATCAGCGGCGCACGATCAACCTTGGGTTTTCTATCCCAGGTAGTTGCTGGCGGCTTTGGTGGTTGGGTCTACGGCAAGATTTTGTCGCGCCGAAAAACGACCTAAGAAATCACTTCGGTGGCTTTGGGAAGAGTATCGGTGTCTTTGCAATATATTCCTGAAAAGCAGGTTCATCACCCCAGCGTTCTTTGGCAACCTTCGCCAGCAGAGGAACGCCGCTGATGCGAGTGAGAAGGAAAAAGACGAATAACGGAGAGATGATTGTCATCCACTGCCAGCCGCTTAACAAAGGCAGTGACGCAACGGTGATGCCGGTCCAAAGCAAGATTTCACCAAAATAGTTGGGGTGCCTGCACCAAGCCCAAAGGCCGGTATTGATGAAGCGCCCCTTATTCTCTGGATTGGCGCGAAATTGCGATTTTTGACTATCGGCAACCACTTCGAATAGAAAGCCTGCGATCCATAGAGAAAAGCCAATGATCGCGAAGATATCAATGGGAAGGCGTGTGCTGGATGTTATGATCATTAAAGCGCTAGCAACGGTCAGCGCGACCCACGTGCCCTGCATCGTCCAAGTAACAAGGAACCGCATTGGGTTGGTTTTAATCTTGTCAAAGCGCACATCCTTGCCATCTCCGCTAATCCGCAGAAAGAGGAATGTGCCAAGCCTACCCGCCCAAATCACCACCATGAGAGCGACTATAATTGCACGTAAATCAAGCGGCGCAGATAACCAGCAAGCAGCGACAATCACTGTCAAATAGGTAAGGGAGCCGGTTAAGTCGTAGTATTTTTCCGTTTGAAAGATACTGGCAGGGATGAATGCCAACCAGTTTACCGCAAATGCAAATATTCCGCAGAGAAGAAACACGGGAAGGGATCCGATGGTGGTTCCTCCTTGGCTTCCACCCCAAGCCACACCCAGACCGATGGCTACAGCAATCACGATTGAGATAATCGACTTCATGGTATTTTTCCCCCGGAAAATAAGCGGACTGTTCGCTCTTAACTCCAATTTATATCTAACAGCATTGCCGATAGTCGACACTACTGTCAAAGGGTCAGGATGTCGCGTTTGATCCTTTTCAACAAACCTTTTGGTGTGCTGTCGCAATTTACCGACCAAGGATCACCAACAAAGCGGCAAACATTATCGGATTTTATCAACGTTCCCGATGTATATCCAGCAGGTCGATTGGATCGTGATAGTGAGGGTTTGCTGGTACTCACCGATGATGGCAGTTTACAATCCCGCATATCCAATCCGAAGCATAAAACGCCAAAAACCTACCTTGCGCAGGTTGAGGGCGATGCTGGTGAGGAAGCATTGAACAAGCTCCGAGATGGTGTTGAGTTAAAGGATGGCATGACTCGCCCTGCAGAAGTTGAGCGTATTTCTGAGCCTAACCTATGGCCGCGTGATCCCCCGATCAGGGTAAGAAAGACCGTGCCTGATTGTTGGTTGAGTTTGACTATTAGAGAGGGCAAAAACCGCCAAGTGCGGCGGATGACCGCAGCTGTTGGTCTTCCAACCCTGCGCTTGGTTCGCTGGCAGGTAGGAGACTGGCTTTTGGACGACCTGAAACCCGGTGAATGGCGAGATGCACTCTAACCGCAAACCTTGCCATGTTGCAGTGCAACGGCTAAGGGCGGCGCAACTTTTTAACGAACCCCAAAATATGGAGCTTTATCATGGCCGTTACACGGACATTTTCGATCATCAAACCTGACGCAACTCGCCGCAATATTACTGGCGCTGTTACCAAAATGCTGGAAGACGCCGGTCTACGCGTTGTTGCATCAAAGCGCATCCACATGACCAAGGAACAGGCAGAAGGCTTTTACGCTGTCCATAAAGAGCGCCCTTTCTTTGGTGAATTGGTTGATTTCATGACCAGCGGACCATCTGTTGTACAGGTCCTGGAAGGCGAAAATGCCATGCAGGCCAATCGCGACATTATGGGTGCTACCAATCCAGAAGACGCTGCTCCCGGTACAATCCGTAAAGAGCTGGCTGAAAGCCTTGAAGCCAATTCGGTTCACGGATCTGACAGCGAAGAAAACGCGGCAATCGAAATCGCTCACTTCTTCAATGAAGACGAGATTGTTGGCTAGGCTATCAAAATAAATGGTAAGCAAGCGGGAATCGAACAGTCTCGCTTGCTATCCCCCCTGCTATTGAGATAGCGTGTCTTTATGACAGGCGATGACCTCAAATCTTCTGGACAAGAAGGCATAGTTGAACCCAAACCATCGGTTCAGGCGCTTATTGAAAATAGCCCCATTGCATCGGTTGTCAGCGATCCTCGGATGCCAGATAACCCTCTCGTTGCAGCCAATGACGCGTTTTGTGAACTTACCGGCTATGATCGCGATTTCATTATTGGTCGCAATTGTCGTTTCCTGTCCGGAGAAGCCACCGAACCTTGGTTGACTGAAGAAATCAAACGCGGCGTACGCGAACAAAAGTCGGTGTTGGTTGAAATTCTGAACTACAAAAAAGATGGCACACCCTTCCAAAATGCAGTGCTCGTCGCGCCGTTGTTCGATGATAATGGTGAATTGGAATATTTTCTGGGTTCGCAAGTCGAGATAGATAGCGATGCACCTAGCCTTGCTAAAGCTCGCCGTATGCGGGCTGTTGAGATTGTTAAAGATTTGTCCAAACGACAACGTGAGGTCCTGCAATATATCGCGCAGGGTATGCTCAATAAGCAGATTGCTTATGAGCTGGATTTGAGTGAGCGAACCATCAAAATGCACCGATCGATATTGATGAAGCGTCTCAATGTTCCCAGTGCCGCCGATATGGTTCGGTTGGCCGTGGAGGCAGGAATGTGAGCATACGGACTATCGACCGTATCGTTATTTTGGCTGCGGCAGGTTAAATCAAAAATTAGCATCGCGGGCGAGACGTTTTTTTATTTTCGGGTCGCACTCACAAAACAGATTTTGATCGACATATCCTCCCTCCTCCTTTGTCGGTCAAAAGGTGGCTTGCCCGCGATGTGCCTTTCCCATCGTTAAATCTGTGTATTTTTTAGTCTTAGAAGTCTCGATCTAGGCTAAGAGATCAAATTGCACACGGCCTGCTACCCTTTGTAATTTTTCCCAATGTAGCGGGTTAGCGGCGTATCCGTGCGCCATTTTGGACCACGCGGATTTTTCGTATCATACACGACTACGTTTTCCAGCACGCGCTTCACATAGTTACGGGTTTCCGAAATTGGGATATTTTCTATCCATTTGATCCAATCGATACCGCCCATCCGTGGGTCGCCATTGCGGCGGAGGAAACGGTTTACGTTGCCAGGACCGGCATTATAGGCCGCGATGGCTAGCGGATAACTGCCGCCATAATAGTTAAGCATCCGCTGAAAATAACCGCTGCCCAAGCGAATATTATATTGCGGATCCCCGGTGAGGGATGCGAATTTATAGCTCAGACCAGCTTTGCCAGATTGTTCGCGTGCGGTTCCCGGCATCAATTGCATTAAACCCCTCGCGCCGGCATGACTGACCGCTCCTTGAGCAAACTGGCTTTCCTGCCGGGTTATGGCATGAATAATCGTCCAACTGCTTTCATGCCCAAAGGGAACAGACAAGGTTGGGAAGGCGGTTTCATCAATGGCACCGACATTCGTGTTCAGGGCGCTAATACCCTTAATCACGCCAAGATCACGTGCGCCGATCCGGCGAGAGAAATCACTCAATAGAACATAGTCTTTTGCGGTTTCAGCATTGGCGGCCAAGGCGCGATGGAATCTGATTTGTTCTTTCCAGGGAGCTGTCCTGGTCGCAGCTTTTGTGGCCACTGCCAGTGGTTGTTGCTCAAACTCGCTTTGATCTGCTTCGGTAATTTCAACTGCAGGTTTGCGATTGAATTCTGGCAGAGGTCGGTTCAGCCTTTCATGCGCTAACTGTCCATAGAAATAAGCTGGAAACTGTGCGGCTTTCTCAAAATAGGCATTGGCTTTATCATTTTGGCGGGCTTTAGCGGCAGCGCGTCCGGCCCAGTAATAGCCTTTGGAACGGATGTTGGGGCTGTTATAAGACCGAGCATAACGATCAAACATCTCGACCGCTCGATCCGGTCGGTTCTGATTGTTGAGTGCAACATTGCCGGCCAGCCAAGTTAAATCGGAATATCGATCTCGAACCCGGCTGTTTTCTTCGGCAATGTTTGTATTTGGTTCATAGGCATCATCGACTTTGGATGCGATATTGTAAGCAAGCGTCCATTGTTTGTCATTAGCCGCCGCTTTTGCGTTCAGTAACAGGGACTGATACCAGGTTTCCGGTTTTTGCGGTTTAACCCGCAACACTGGACGATCTGCAAGTAGACGCCGAGCAGAGAAACTCTGACCTTTATCGCGCAGATAGCGGGATCGATCCGCCAAATAGCCAGCATCGTTACGCGCGATGGCCCCCACTGCACTTGCTTTGGCATTGGCATCCGGTGCATTTGTTAGCTGAGCTAATCTAGCATTAAATACCGGTCGCTGGCTGGTGGATGTCAATCCAAGCTGACTTCGTGCCGCCTTATTGGCGCGGGCCCAAAGCAGGGCATTCATCCGCTCATCATGATCTGCGATTGAAAGTACCGAGCTAAAGCGCTCTATCATCGCGCTCTCAACCGTACTTGTTAATGTGCCGCCGCGCCAAGCTTTGCGCGCCATCGCGTTGGCTTCTTCACGCCGACCTTGATTAAGTAAAGCGACAGCATATTTGGCCGCGCCAACATTGGTGGTTGGCTCATATTTTTCGAAAAAGGAAATGACACGCCCAGGTGAGAAGCTGGCAATGTTGATTGCTTGTTCTGCGTTCCGACGCATTCGCGATTCTTCTGGCCAGCCAGGAAAAGTCATTAGGAAGCCGGCATAGTCTTCAAAGGAATAATTGTCGGAGCCGGTTAACACACGCCAACGTTGTAGACCGAGAACCGGATTCCCACCAGTTGGATCGGACAGGTCGCTACCACCACTTTGCCAGCCAGCCTGTTCGCCGGCATATTCGGCAGCCATACAGGTGGCGGGTGTTAAAAGAAGCGCGGCTATAACAATTCTTGATACCATGCTGGACATTTTGGGGGTAGGCTCCTTATCAGGCGCTGAACGGTTCACTATATGTTTGTTAATCTAATATTTGTCTTGGCGAATAACTAGCCAAGAATAAAGGAGTAAATCCATGTTTTCCGGCTCAATTCCGGCTCTGGCGACTCCCTTTTGCGACGGAGCGTTTGCTGAAGGTGTTTTTCGTGATTTTGTCGATTGGCAGATCGAGCAAGGTAGTCGTGCGTTGGTGCCCTGTGGCACGACCGGCGAAGCCGCTACTTTGAGCTTTGAAGAGCATTTCGAGGTTGTGCGCGTTTGCGTGGAACAGGCGAATGGGCGGGTCCCTGTCATTGCCGGTTGTGGATCCAATGACACACGCATTGCCTTAAAGAATATGAAGAGAGCCAAAGAAGTAGGTGCGGATGCGGCTTTGGTAGTTCCGCCCTATTACAACAAACCGAATCAAACAGGTATCCTGGCCCATTTTGAAATGCTGCTTGATAATTGCGATTTACCGATAGTGCTTTACAACGTGCCTAGCAGAACAGTCTCCGATATCGCCGTGGATACTATGGCTAAGCTAGCCAAGCACCCCAATATTGTTGGTGTGAAAGATGCAACTGCTGACATGGATCGGGTAAGCGCCCAGCGGGAAGCGTGTGGAACCGAGTTTTGTCAAATATCTGGAAATGACTATCTGACTTTGGGTTATATGGCGATGGGAGGAACTGGCTGTATTTCGGTTACCGCCAATGTTGCGCCGAAGTTGTGCGCCGAGTTTGTCGATGCATGTACGGCTGGTGATTATGCCAAGGCCCTGGAATATCAAGATAAGCTTTATCCACTGCATAGCGCGATGTTTGCCGATGCTTCACCAGGACCGGCAAAATATGCCTTGTCACGCGTGATGGACGCATTCGCCACTGAGCTGCGGTTGCCTATGACACCGCCATCGGATGAAGCTAAGAAAATCATCGATGCCGCGCTTGAAGGAGCGGGCTTGATCTGATGGCAAAACCGCGCGTTCAGGAATTTGATAAGCAAAAGATCGTCGCCGAAAACCGGCGTGCGCGCTATGACTATCACCTGGAGGAAAAATTTGAAGCCGGGATTATGTTGACCGGCACGGAAGTCAAATCTCTAAGATTTGGATCAGGCGCAATTGCTGAAAGCTATGCCGAGGTAAAAGATGATGAGGTTTGGTTGATCAACGCGAATATTCCGGAATGGAGCCATGGCAACCGTCATAACCATACACCGACACGTCCGCGAAAATTGCTACTCAACCGGCGTGAGATCAATAAATTTTATGGTGCGGTTAATCGCAAGGGTATGACGATTGTGCCACTGAGTATCTATTTCAACAGCAAGGGTCGCGCAAAACTTGAATTGGCCTTGGCCAAAGGCAAGAAGGCGCCGGACAAACGTCAAACCGAGAAGGATCGGGATTGGAAACGGCAACAAGGCCGATTGATGCGCGAACATGGGTAGTCATAATGTAAATCCTCCGCCCAAGGATTGGGGCGCGCGCGCCATAAAGCGCATTGTCGCTTGGGTGAACAAAAGCATGCCAACCCGGTCCGGTATGGCTAACAACAAATATTTGAAGCCTATCGCACATCGTTTTTTGAGATCAGATTTGTGGCGTTTTACACGAAGGTCCGTTCCGCGCGGTGTAGCGTTGGGGATGTTGGCTGCGTTCCTGATCCCGGTGGGTCAGATATTCGTTGCGGTGTTTCTTGCGCTGCCGGTCAGAGCCAATGTTCCAGTAGCGGCCTTAACAACTTTCATAACAAACCCCTTCACTTACCCATTTTGGATTGCTGCAGCCAATCAGATCGGGAAATTTGTTTTGCGCATCGACGCGATGACTTTTGGGCAGCCCCTAAATACACAGATGCGCAGCGAGTTCGGAGAATGGCTTAGCTGGTTCGTGCGTGAAGCTGGGGTCACAGCGTTCGGGTTTTTGTGTCTAGCCATTTTCTTTGCGGCTATCGGTTATTTAGTGAGTTCTTTCGGCTGGCGCTGGTGGGTTGGCCGAAAACGGTCAAAGCGTCTGGACGCAGTTAAACTCAAGAGGGTCGAACATGAATAGGCGCGGCAATGGCGACTAAAATACAAAATGACCTGACCTTGCTTAGCCAAAGCACGCGAAAAGAGACGATTGATATCCGTTTCCGGGCGGCATTGCTTGGTGTGGCGATTCTAGCGTCCCTGGGAATATTGTACTGGCAAGTGCAAAACACTGCTTTGCTTTTTGCTTTTCTTGCTCTGGTCATTGCTATTGGAGCTGTTGTCTTTTTCCTCCGTCCGCAAGCAGCCGCAAAGGACGAGGATGTAGCCGAAGTTGCCGATTGGGCGGTTACCCGTATGGTAGCGGATCAATCCGATGTAGGATTGGCTGTTACTGATCGTGCGGGTCGGCTGGTCTGCGCCAACGAGCTTTTCACAAAATGGTTTAATGGTCCCGCTATTCCGCCGCAACTACCGGTTCAGGATGGTGGCAATGAATTGCTGGCTACCGCAGGGCGTGATGCGTGGCGTGATGGGCGCGGTTATGCTGAGGGACTGAAGCGCGGAGTTGCCGAATATGATGCGCGGGTATTGCGGGCAGGACAGGGCGACGAATATTTGCTTTGGCAATTCAAACCCAAAATTCGGGCAGACGTTTTGGATGATATGATACGTATGGTTGGCGGGGCCGGTGGCCGGGCAATGTCTGAAGCGGGTATCATGGCAACGGTGATGGGCGGAGAAGGCCGGATACGGACTTCCAATCAGGCCTTTGCTCTGCGAGCAACTGGACGGACAGAAGCCAATATCTCAGGCCGTAATTTTATCAATTTCCTCCGCTCCGACGACAAGGGCAGCATATATTTTGAGCGCGAAGGCAGGCACGGCTCTCCCGTTCGTTTGTTCCATATCCCGCTCGATCGGGACAAGGAAAAGGCGCCAGCGCTAGTCCTTCTGATTGATGATGATGGCGGAATGGTCGAGCGTGGCAAAGCGCTCGAGCAAGTAGAATCGATGCTGTCGCTGCTACCATTGGGATTGGCCATTACTGATCGTGATGGCAGATTCATTTTTCTCAATGAAGCTTTTGGCCGAACAGCTGGTGTTAGGGAGGGCGAAAAACCGCTCTATCCAGGTGATTTGGTAATCAAAGAAGATAAGTCTGCAGTTGCCGACGCTGTGCGTCGCTATGCAACTGGGCAACCTTTGTCAGGCGATCTTGCCGTGCGCCTTCGCAATGGCGGTGAAGAGCCAGTAGCGTTGGGAATTGCTGGCGTTCGGGGCCTTGGTGATGCTGCCGTGCTGCTTTCCATCAAAGACAATAGTGAAGAATCGAAACTGAAGTCTCAAGTTGCTCAAGCAACCAAGATGCAGGCTGTGGGGCAACTTGCAGGAGGTGTTGCCCATGATTTCAACAATATTCTGACTGCTGTAATTGGTCATTGCGACCTCATGCTACTTCGGCATGCACCGGGCGATAGCGACTATGATGATATTATGCAGGTCAAGAATAACAGCAATCGCGCGGCCGGCTTAACGCGTCAATTACTGGCATTCTCCCGGCAACAAACATTGCGTCCCCAAGTGTTGCAATTACCGGATGTCGTGGCCGATGTTTCCAATCTGCTCAAGCGATTACTGGCGGATGATGTTGAGCTGGAATTGAAGCATGGCCGTAATTTGGGTCTGGTGCGTGCAGATCCTGGGCAGTTGGAGCAGGTGATTATCAACTTGGGCGTGAATGCCCGCGATGCCATGCCCAATGGCGGAAAGATTTCGATTAGCACCAAAGCAGTATCAGCTACTGATGTCCGAAGTTTGAAGAGCGATATTCTGCCGGTTGGTGACTATACAGCATTGTTTGTTGCAGATACCGGAAAAGGTATCCCGCCAGAAATTATCGGAAAGATTTTTGAGCCATTTTTCACAACAAAGGACGTCGGAAAGGGGACTGGTCTTGGGCTTTCAACCGTCTACGGCATAGTTAAACAATCCGGCGGATATATTTTTGCCGATTCGACAAAAGGAGAGGGTACAACTTTCTCCATCTATTTCCCTGTTCATAAACAAGTGGGAGAAAAAACAGCTAAGCTTAATCAAGTCAGCAAAGCTTCGGCCAAGAAAGAACTTTGGGGTAGCGGGCATATTCTTCTAGTGGAAGATGAGGACATGGTGCGCGCAGTTGCCGAACGAGCATTGACGCGTCAGGGTTACACCGTGGCTACGGCAAGTGACGGCGAAGAAGGTTTGAACCATCTCGCTGGTGAAGATCATTTTGACATGATTGTTTCCGACGTGGTCATGCCCAATATGGACGGACCCGCTATGGCAAGGGCAGTTCGAAAGCAATATCCAGATATGCCGATTCTCTTTATGTCGGGATATGCTGAGGAACAGCTTCGTAAGTCGATCAACCTCGACAATGTAGCATTTCTTCCCAAGCCATTCTCCGTTGCACAAATTGCTGAGGCCGTTGGTGAGGTTTTGGCCGAACATGCAAAGTGATGACTTGAGAGTATCATTTAAATAAATTATTTCAATGTGATACCGAAATGTAAAAAATAAATGTTCCCCCCTTGTTCTTGTAGAACAAATGAGGTACACAATGTTCCTCATTGATTGCAATGACAGAAACATTTAGCGAAGGGGACAGGCAAATGGCTACCAATTTAAAAGTAGTAGAATCGGAAAATCAATTGAATTCATCTGACAGACAAAAGGCGCTCGACGCCGCGTTGGCGCAAATTGATCGCGCCTTCGGAAAAGGCTCGGCAATGAAGCTCGGTTCGCGTGAAGCGTTAGAGGTCGAAGCTATCTCTACCGGTTCCTTGGGACTGGATATTGCACTGGGTATCGGGGGACTACCCAAAGGACGCGTCATCGAAGTTTACGGGCCGGAAAGCTCTGGTAAGACCACGCTGGCTTTGCATGTTATTGCTGAAGCGCAAAAAAATGGTGGCACAGCAGCTTTTGTTGATGCGGAGCATGCGCTTGATCCGGTTTATGCAAAGGCGCTTGGTGTAAATACCGATGAGTTGATTATCTCTCAGCCTGATACCGGCGAGCAGGCATTGGAAATTACCGATACTTTGGTGCGTTCGAACGCGATTGACATATTGGTGGTTGATTCGGTTGCTGCCTTGGTACCGCGCGCAGAAATTGAAGGCGAAATGGGCGATACCCATGTTGGTTTGCAAGCGCGCTTGATGAGTCAGGCACTTCGTAAGCTGACCGGTTCAATTAGCCGTTCCAAATGTATGGTTATCTTCATCAACCAGATCCGGATGAAAATTGGTGTGATGTACGGTAGTCCAGAGACTACTTCTGGTGGCAATGCTCTGAAATTCTATGCTTCGGTGCGCCTTGACATTCGCCGTACCGGTCAGATCAAGGAACGTGACGATATTGTCGGCAACTCGACCCGTGTCAAAGTGGTCAAGAATAAGGTTGCTCCTCCGTTCAAACAGGTCGAGTTCGATATTATGTACGGGCTGGGTATTTCCAAGGTTGGCGAGATAATCGATCTAGGCGTCAAGGCGGGCGTGGTCGAGAAATCCGGTTCTTGGTTCTCTTACGATTCCATTCGGATTGGACAGGGACGTGAGAATAGTAAGCGCTATCTTCTGGAAAATCCGGAAATTATGGAGAGACTGGAAAAACAAATTCGCGGTGAACAGGAAGAGATTGCCGAGGAAATGATGACTGGCCCCATTGGCAAAGCCGATGATGGAGATGATTCTTAATATTCCATATGAATGCGGAGCGATGTTAATCTCCCGCATTTACGTAACAAATCAAGTTTGCCGGATCACTCCCCCCTGAGGCGATCCTCGGCAACGGGCCGTCCTTCTGTCCCCCGACATTCAGGACGGCCCTTTCATGTCTGGCTGCGCTATTGGTCATTTGCGTTTCGTAGCGGATATCGTCAAATATATGCATATGGTCGAAATGAAAATTGGACCGTAATCAGCATTGTAAAGCGCCGACGCCTCGCTTAAATCGCACTTATGCAAACTACCAATGATATCCGGCGTTCATTTCTTGAATATTTTGGTGATCAAGGTCACGCAATTGTGCCTTCATCTCCCCTTGTGCCACATAATGATCCGACACTCATGTTCGTGAATGCAGGCATGGTCCCGTTTAAGAATGTCTTTACTGGTGTCGAAAAGAGTGAATTCAACACCGCAACATCCAGTCAGAAATGTGTCCGTGCTGGCGGTAAACACAACGATTTGGATAATGTTGGATATACAGCCCGCCACCACACTTTTTTTGAAATGCTCGGGAACTTCTCATTTGGCGACTATTTCAAGGAACAGGCAATCCACAATGCTTGGGAATTGATTACTAAGGTTTGGGGTATCTCTGCGGAGAAGCTTACCGCGACTGTCTACCACACGGATGATGAAGCTTTTGATCTCTGGAAGAAAATATCCGGTCTTCCGGACGAGCGAATTATCCGTATTGCGACCAATGACAACTTTTGGTCAATGGGCGACACGGGACCTTGTGGCCCCTGTAGTGAGATATTTTACGATCATGGTGGCCATATTGAAGGCGGACCGCCGGGAAGTCCGAATGAAGATGGCGACCGGTTTGTGGAAATCTGGAATCTCGTCTTCATGCAATATGATCAGAACGCCGATGGCGAGCGATCTGATTTGCCAAGACCATCCATCGATACAGGCATGGGTTTGGAGCGAGTTGCAGCGGTTCTTCAGGGCACACACGATAATTATGATATTGATCTATTCAAGGCTCTGATTGCTGAGTCTGGGTCACTAACCGGAACACATACTGATGGCGATAATGGAGCCAGCCACCGTGTGATCGCGGATCATCTTCGCGCTTCGTCATTCTTGGTGGCTGACGGTGTGCTGCCAGCCAATGAAGGACGTGGCTATGTCCTGCGGCGGATTATGCGACGCGCAATGCGACATGCGCATTTACTGGGGGCAAAAGACCCGTTGATGCATAGGCTCGTAGGGGCGCTCACTGGTGAAATGGGTAATGCGTTTCCAGAGTTGATCCGAGCAAAACCTCTCATTGAAGAAACATTGCTGCGCGAGGAAACCAATTTCCGAAGGACATTGGACAATGGGTTAAAGCTTCTCGATGCAGAAATTGCCGATATGAATGATGGTGATACTCTGCCCGGTGAGACAGCGTTTAAGCTCTACGACACTTACGGCTTCCCATATGACCTGACCGAAGATGCCCTTCGTGCACAGTCCTTGCATGTTGATCGCTTAGGATTCGATGCTGCGATGGCGGAACAGAAGGCTGCAGCTCGTGCTGCTTGGAAAGGTTCCGGTGAGCAGGCATCTGACGCGATCTGGTTTGACATCGCTGAGCGGGAAGGCAGTACGGAGTTTACTGGCTATACTGCAGAGGAAGGCGAGGGTGTTGTTGTTGCCTTGGTTAAGGATGGGGCAGAAGTGCAATCCGCCAACGTCGGCGATGAGCTTCTCTTGCTGTCCAATCAAACGCCTTTCTACGGTGAAAGTGGTGGTCAGATGGGCGACAGTGGGGTGATTACAGGAACGGACGGTTTGAACGCCATTGTTTCAGACACTGCAAAACCTTTGGGTCGGCTGCATGCGCATCACATAAAAATCGGAACTGGTACGGTATCAGTGGGTGATACAGTGCATCTCGATGTAGATGGGACGCGCAGGACTGAGTTACGTGCCAATCACAGCGCAACCCATTTGTTACACAAGGCTTTGCGCGACCATCTGGGTGATCATGTTACACAAAAAGGGAGCTTGGTAGCGCCCGATAGGCTACGTTTTGATTTTTCTCATCCGGCAGCTTTGACATCTGAAGAGATTCATAAGGTAGAGATGGATGTGAATGCGCAAATTCGCGGAAACGATCAAGTTGTGACGCGATTGATGAGCCCCGATGACGCTGTTGCCGCTGGTGCGCTTGCCTTATTTGGCGAAAAATACGGTGACGAAGTGCGCGTATTGTCGATGGGCAAAGAAGATGCTGTCGATTACTCGGTTGAGCTTTGCGGTGGTACGCATGTCAGTGCACTCGGGGACATTGGAGTATTTGTGGTGATTTCAGAATCAGCGGTTTCCAGCGGTGTTCGGCGCGTTGAAGGGCTGACAGGAGAGGCCGCGAGACTATGGCTTTCGGGACGAGATGATAAACTGAAAACTATTGCTGCAGTACTGAAAGCATCGCCGGAAGAAGCGGCAGATCGTGTCGCTTTGTTGGTAGATGAACGCAAAAAACTTGAGCGTGAACTGGCCGAAGCTAAAAAATCTTTGGCGCTTGCCGGCGATGGAGGCGGCGCACCTGAAGCAACTAACGAGACGATTGGCGATATCCAATTTAATGGTCAAGTGATCGAAGGTCTAAACCCGAAAGAACTTCGCGGGTTAATTGACGATGCGAAGAAGAAGATGGGAAGCGGTGTTGGTGCTCTGATAGCCGTCAACGATGGCAAGGCTGCCGTTGCTGTTGGTGTGACTGATGATCTCACCGATCGCTTCAGTGCTGTGGAGTTAGTTCAGGCGGGTGTTGCAGCCATTGGTGGCAAAGGTGGTGGTGGTCGTTCCGATATGGCCCAAGGCGGAGGTCCAGATGGCGCGAAAGCGGAAGATGCGATGATCGCAATTAAGTCTGTGCTTTTGGGCTGAGTTCGCTTTCTGTCGAGGCTTTTTCATCGTTTAAAACGCTAGAGATAGATTTTAAGATTGGTTCTTCTTCGAGATCGCCTTCTGATTGGATGTGACGCCTTAACTCATCACGCTTTTCATGAATAGACGCGATGACCGGCCCCATGGCCACGCCATTCTCGACAAGCACAGCTTCTGAGAGTTGCAAAGACCCTTCGAGCGCTTCTGGTACTGCATCCGTCGCTCCAGCTTGATATAGTTCTGCAGCATGGTCAATATCACGCGCCCGCGCAATGATCGGAAGATCGGGGATCCATGCACGTACTTTTTTGACCAGCTGTACCGATAACACCGGTTCATCCATCGTGAGAACAAGTGCATTAGCGTGGCCCAATCGCAGTTTGTCGAGCATTTCGTTGCGAGCGACATTGCCAAAGATGATAGGGTACCCACCACGTCTTGCTCTAGCAACGGTATCGATATTGGAATCCACAGCCAAGAATTCTTGTTCATGTGTCTTCAACATATCTGCAACAAGGTGCCCAACCCGCCCAAAACCAATGATAATGGTTTGTTTGGCTTCTATAGGTTTCTCATCGAGTGAAGGTTCTCCACCACCACGCATTTCAACACGTCGAGCCATGTCGTGACCGAAGCGTGCCAATAGCGGCGTTATAGTAAGGCCAATGGCGGTCACAATTTGCCAGAATGCCGCAGTTTGCGGTTGAATTACTTGCGCTTGGGCAGCGGCGGCCAGAACGATCAGGGTTGTCTCGGATGGGCTGGCCATCAAAACACCGGCTTCGGTAGCTGTTCCTATTCGTGCTCCTGCGAAACGAAGAAGACCGCCGGTTACAATCGCCTTGACGATAACCACGCCTACTACTGCGGTCAGCAAGGTAGCCCAATTTTCCAAAATAACACGAAGATCAATTTGCATACCAACAGTGATCAGGAAGACGCCTAATGCCAAGCCCTTGAACGGTTCCGTGATAACCTCAACTTCACCGTGATACTCTGTTTCTGCTATTAATAGACCCGCGAGTAACGCGCCAACAATCGGTGATAACCCTGTGGCGGCCGTTGCAAGACTAGCCAATATTATCACAAGAAGACTAACTGCGAGGAACAGTTCCGGACTTTTGGTACGCGCCGCCTGCGCAAAAATTTTGGGTAATAGAAGTCGACCCAATACCAGCATCGCTAATATAACGATTCCACTCCACAGCAGTGTCTGGCCCAATTCATCCCAGCTTCCCCCTGCACCAATGACTGGTGATATTGCGCCCAAAAGGAAGATGATTGGCACGATGGCGACATCCTCAAAAAGCAACATTGCCAGGGCGGCTTTGCCAACCGGGCTTTTAGTTCCAGACATCGGCAGCACTAGTGCGGTAGATGATAATGCCAGTGCGAGGCCCAGCCCAACCGCACCTTCCCAATTTTGCTGGGGATAGCCGTAAAGAAAAATTGCTCCGCCGATAATGGCCGCCGATATCGAGAGTTCTGCCGCGCCGACGCCAAAGACGAGCCTTCGCAAGGACCAAAGGCGTTTGAATGAAAGCTCCAATCCAATGGAGAACAGCAGTAATATGATCCCGAATTCAGCAAAAGGCGTGATGGCCTCGCGATCATTGATGGTCATATATTGCAGCCAGTTATATTGACCTTGCAATGAACCCAGTCCCGATGGCCCGAGTAATATACCGACGAGTATAAACCCGATTATCGGTGTGATTCGGAACCTAGCGAATGCGGGAATGATGAGGCCCGCAGCACCCAAAATAACAATGGCATCGATAAAGGCTGGATTTTCAAGCGGACTATGCATGTGGGACTCTATACGCGGTTCATGCTATTTGTCAGCATGTTACATATTGGAGAGTTTTGAATGGGTAACGTCGATCGTGATGTTCTGATTTTTGGTGGTGGACCAGCAGGGATGATGGCGGGTTTGCTGTTTGCTCGTGCTGGCCTGAACGTCACGGTATTGGAGAAGCATGTTGATTTCCTACGCGATTTTCGGGGCGATACTGTGCATCCCTCGACGTTAGAGTTGTTTCATCAATTGGGACTTCTCGAAGATCTTCTAAAACTACCGCATAGCCAATTGGATGAAGCTTATGTTCATATGGCTGGACAGAAGATGAAAGTTGTTGATTTTAGGTACTTGCCAGTTTCGGCTCCCTTTATTGCAATGATGCCGCAATGGGATTTGCTCAACTTCATCGCGACCAATGCCTCTAGATATCCCGGGTTTGAGCTTCGCATGGAAACAGAAGCCGTTGATATTACGGTGGATGAAGAGGATCGTGTTTCCGGGGTTAAGACGTCATCAGGAGAAACCCTGAGCGCCGATTTGGTGATCGCGGCGGATGGACGTCGGTCAATTTTACGCGGCAAAGCGGAGTTGCCGTTAAAGAATATCGGCGCGCCAATGGATGTGTTCTGGTTTCGGGTGGATAAACCAGCAGATGTTGGCGGTGATGTGTTTGGAACCGTTCAAGCTGGTCGGTTCATGGTCATGATCGATCGAAACTATTATTATCAATGTGCATTCATATTTAACAAAGGACGGGCGGATGCTGTTCGTGCTGCAGGTCTGGACTCATTTAGATCTGATTTAAGGTCACTTGCCCCGCATTTGGGGGATGCATTCGATCAAATAACGGAATGGAGTCAGGTAAAGATGCTAGAGGTTTCGCTTGATCGTTTGGAGCAATGGCACCGGCCTGGTTTGTTAGCAATTGGAGATGCAGCGCATGCAATGTCACCAATTGGCGGTGTTGGGATCAATATAGCTGTTCAGGATGCTGTCACCGCTGCCAATGTGCTCGCTGCCCCAATGGCCGATGGAAATGACCCCGATCTATTGCTTGAGCAAGTTTACGCGCGGCGGATTAAGCCGGTTAAACGGATGCAAGCAATTCAGAAATTTGCGCAGGACAACGTCATCGCACCGCTACTGGCTCGCACCGAGCCAATAGAAAAACCGTTTCTACCGCTCAGAATATTGAATACAATACCGCTGCTAAGGCGAATTCCGGGCCGCGTTATCGGAATGGGCTTCGGGCGAGAGGATATCCAATCGCCTGATGCGTTTAACTAGGTAGAATTCTTACCAGCTATTCATCTCTTTTTCGAGATTGGAGCGGATGGCTTCGAAGAATTGCTCTGTTGTCATCCAAGACTGGTCGGGTCCGATCAAAATTGCGAGATCTTTGGTCATATCGCCATTTTCAACGGTCCGTATGCAAACGCGTTCTAAAGTCTCAGCAAAACGCGTGACTTCAGGTGTTGCGTCAAATTTGCCACGATAGATGAGGCCGCGCGTCCAAGCAAAAATGGAAGCGATTGGGTTCGTGGATGTCGCTTTACCCTGCTGATGTTGGCGATAGTGACGAGTGACGGTCCCATGCGCAGCTTCCGCTTCTACAGTTTGCCCATCTGGCGTCATCAGGACCGAAGTCATCAATCCAAGCGAACCAAACCCCTGTGCCACTGTATCTGACTGCACATCACCGTCATAGTTTTTGCAGGCCCAGACGAATTTACCGGACCATTTCATTGCCGAAGCAACCATGTCGTCGATCAAGCGGTGTTCGTAGTCGATTCCGGCTTTTTCAAAGTCGGCTTTGAACTCCTGTTCGAACACTTCTTCAAACAAATCTTTGAAACGGCCGTCATATTTTTTCATGATGGTGTTCTTGGTCGAGAGATAAACAGGCCATGCGCGCTGTAAGCCATAGTTCATGCTCGCGCGTGCAAAATCACGGATTGAATCATCAAGATTGTACATCGCCATAGCGACACCTGCTGACGGGAACTGAAACACTTCTTCGTCCTGAACACTGCCATCGTCGCCTTCAAAAATAAGCCGTAGTTTACCAGGGCCAGGGACCAGCATGTCCGTCGCGCGGTACTGGTCGCCGAATGCATGGCGCCCAATCACAATAGGATCTGTCCAACCCGGAACCAGGCGGGGTACATTGTCGATTACAATTGGTTCACGAAAAACAACACCGCCCAGAATGTTGCGAATAGTACCATTGGGAGATTTCCACATTCGCTTCAGGTCAAATTCTTCAACCCGTGCTTCATCGGGTGTAATTGTCGCGCATTTTACGCCTACGCCATGCTTCTTGATTGCATTGGCTGCATCTACAGTGATCTTGTCATTGGTTTCGTCGCGCTTCTCAACGGACAGATCATAATAGTGCAAATCAATGTCGAGATAAGGTTCAATAAGTTTTTCGCGGATCCATTGCCAGATGATGCGAGTCATTTCATCACCATCAAGTTCGACAACTGGATTTTTGACCTTAATTTTCGACATAGAAACAGTTCTTTCCTGAATATAGTATTTAGGGAGGATCCTTAAGCTGGATGTCTCTTAGCAAAGATCGCTATTTGTTCAACCATCTGTTGTGTCAATTAATGGGTTAAGCAATGAAATATGATGAAGCAAAAGTTTCAGCCAGTGTTGTCATAGCAACACGCCATCCCTAAGTAGCGTCAATGGCAATCGAAAAATACAATAACAAGGGCGTAGGCGAAGCTAAATGGTCTTTCCCGCCGGTTCACCCTGAAGGGCGCAAGTTTGCAGTAATTGCAGCAGGCATAACGGCAATTTTCGCATTCATGGCTTGGGAGACCTTGGCATGGCCGATGGCAGGCGTCACGGCCTGGGTTTTGGCCTTTTTCCGTGATCCAAAGCGTGTGACTCCGTTAGACGACAAATTTATCGTCGCACCGGCAGACGGTTTGGTAAATCTGATTACACCAGTACAAGCACCACCAGAATTGCAAGGCGAAGGCGGCTTGGGCGATGAAGAAATGTTGCGTGTTTCTATTTTTATGAGCGTGTTTGATGTTCATATTAATCGCACACCGATTGAGGGCACCATTAAGCGGGTTGCTTACATCTCTGGCAAATTTTTGAATGCCGATTTGGACAAAGCCAGCGAAGATAACGAACGGCAGCATTTTCTGGTTGAACGTAACGATGGTTTAAAAATCGGATTTACACAAATCGCCGGACTGGTGGCGCGGCGGATCATGTCTTTTGTGAAAGAAGGGGATTTTGTTGCCGCGGGTCAAAGAATCGGATTAATCCGGTTCGGTAGCCGGGTAGATGTGTATCTTCCAAAGGGAACAACACCCAGCGTGGTACTTGGCCAGCGGACCATTGCTGGCGAAACCGTAATTGCAGAAATCGGTACTTCACGTGAAATTGAAGGTGTTGGCCAATAGTGGCTGGCAACGGATCAGCAAGACCTGAACGGGGTATCTCCCTAAGGTCATTTGCACCCAATGCAGTTACCGCTTTGGCACTTTGTGTTGGCTTAAGCAGCGTAAGGTTTGCTTATCTGGAAAATTGGGTTTTGGCCGCGGGAGCCATTGTACTTGCGGGTATATTGGATGGTCTTGACGGCCGTGTGGCACGGTTGCTCAATGCGCAAAGCCGGTTTGGTGCAGAGTTGGACTCGTTGTCCGATGTGATCGCCTTTGGCGTCGCTCCGGCATTGGTTATGTTCTTCTGGTCAACGCAACATATGCCGCAATTTGGTTGGATGCTCTCTCTAACCATGGCTGTTGGCTGTGCGCTCCGGTTAGCGCGCTTCAATGCACATATTGATGATGAGGAGGATCAGCCCCATAAATCCGCAGGCTTCCTGACAGGTATACCTGCTCCAGTTGGGGCAGGGCTGGCGATGCTTCCGTTATATTTGTGGATGATCACTGATCTTGAAATATTCCGGCATTACAGCATTGTCGCGCCATGGATTGTGGTGATCGCCTTCTTGCTGATCTCAAACACCGCGACCTATAGTTGGTCATCACTGCGGCTGAGGAAAAATATTCGACTGGAAGCTCTCGCAATTGTTGCATTGCTCGGCGTTGCCCTAATCAATAACCCTTGGATCATGCTAACCGGAATAAGCGTCGGTTATCTAATCCTGATCCCGTTTAGCATTAGAAGCTATGCGAAGGTTAAGCGGCAGCGGAAAGCGGAATTGGCTGTAGCCCACGATTCTTCAAAATCACCTGACGAGGTTTAATCGTCCGCACTCGAAATGGCGGTTGAGCGATAATTGTAGGAGTCTCTTCGCCCAGACCTTCAAGCAATACCTGCGCAATCCGTTCGCGATAGCCATAAAACATGAGGCTAATAACCAATAGAGAACCGGTCAGAGCGACTGCGAAAAATGAAGCGATTGCGAATGTCAGCATGTGATAACTACCTATGTTCTTTCTATGAACGCATAATGTTCTATAAATGTTCCTCCTGTCAAGAACTAAATAATCGAACAACTATTGTACGCACGATGAATCGGTATGGTTACAGTTCAAAAGTACGTTTTTTGGTTGCTTTCTGCGACACACATCTTTAACGCGCCCTTCATTCCACATGGAAAGCGCTCATACCGGTGCTGATACCGGCCTTTTAGGTCGTTTGATGTTCTCAGCTTTCCAGAGGCATAACCGGATAAGGAGAAGTACTATGGCGGCCCCTGTCGTCACCCTACAGCAATTGATTGAGGCCGGAGCACATTTCGGCCACCAGACCCACCGCTGGAACCCGAAGATGAAACCGTACATCTTTGGTGCCCGCAACAGCGTCCACATTCTTGACCTTTCACAGAGTGTTCCTCTGTTTGCACGTGCATTGGACTTTATTGCCAATGCAGTGTCTTCAGGCGGCAAGGTCTTGTTCGTCGGCACAAAGCGTCAGGCGCAAGAGCCTATCGCTGAAGCTGCTCGTATGAGCGGTCAGCATTTCGTGAACCACCGTTGGCTTGGCGGCATGCTTACCAACTGGAAGACTATTTCAAACTCGATTCGCCGGATGAAGACGCTCGAAGAGCAACTTTCTGGTGATATGGCTGGCTTCACCAAGAAAGAAGCTTTGCAGATGACCCGTGAACGGGACAAGCTGGAATTGTCCTTGGGTGGTATCCGTGACATGGGCGGTATTCCTGATGTCATGTTCGTAATTGATGCAAACAAGGAAGAGCTTGCGATTAAGGAAGCTAATGTTTTGGGCATTCCTGTTGTTGCTATTCTCGACTCAAATGTTGACCCGTCCGGCATAGCATTTCCGGTTCCTGGTAATGATGACGCTGCACGGGCTATTCGTCTTTATTGTGAATCTGTTGCAGCGGCTGCCACAAAAGGTGGTCAGGATGCTGCAGTGGCATCCGGTAAAGATATAGGCGCAGCAGTAGCTCCGCCGGTTGAAGCAATTGTTTCTAGCGAAGCCAATGCAAGCGCAATGGCATCTGGTGAAGAAGCGGCTGTAGCTGAAATTGCCGAGAAGGCAGTTGAAGAAAAACCTGCCGAAGAAGCAAAAGCTGAACCTGTTGAAGTTCCTGCAAAGGAAGAGCCTAAAGCAGAAGAAAAGCCTGCTGAAGAAAAACCAGCGGCGAAAAAACCAGCGGCGAAAAAACCAGCAGCTAAAAAGGCTCCCGTCAAAAAAGCGGCTGCCAAAAAGGACGATGACAAGAAAGCCGACGAAAAGGCTTAAGCTTGAAGCGTCTTTAGGCAGTCATATATTGGCTGCATAAGAAATGGTAATGGGGCGGCAAATATGTCGCCCCACTTGCACATTCCCCACACACGAAAATTGAGGAACATAAAATGGCTATTACAGCAGCAGCAGTAAAAGAACTGCGTGAGCGCACTGGCGCCGGCATGATGGATTGTAAGAAGGCACTGAACGAAACCAATGGTGATGTTGAAGCTGCCGTTGATTTGCTGCGGACCAAAGGTCTGGCTGCGGCACAAAAGAAATCTAGCCGTACAGCAGCTGAAGGCCTGGTTGGCATCGCTGTTGAGGGTGCAAAAGGCGTTGCTGTTGAAGTAAACAGCGAAACCGATTTTGTTGCGAAGAACGATCAGTTTCAGGACTTTGTTGGCAATGTCACCAATGTTGCTTTGAGCCTTAGTAGTGATGATGTTGAGGCGCTTTCTGCGGCTGACTATCCAGCCGGAGGCACTGTTGCTGAGACGCTCACCAATAACATCGCAACAATTGGTGAAAACCAGGCTGTTCGCAGGATGAAAACGGTTTCCGTATCGAGCGGTTCAATTGTCCCATATATGCATAATGCTGTTACCCCGACGATGGGTAAAATTGGCGTGTTGGTTGCTTTGGAAAGTACCGCAGGTGCCGACGTTTTGGAACCTCTTGGCAAGCAGATTGCGATGCATATCGCTGCTGCCTTCCCTCAAGCACTGAATGCAGATGGTCTAGATCAGGAAATGCTAGCTCGCGAGCGTGCAATTGCGACTGAGAAAGCTGCTGAATCTGGCAAGCCAGAAAATATTGTTGAGAAAATGGTCGACGGCGCGATGGCAAAATTTGCCAAAGAAAACGCTTTGCTTAGCCAGATTTTCGTGATGGATAACAAAACACCAATCGCTCAAGTCGTCGAGCAAGCAGGCAAAGAGGCTGGCGTTGAGATTACCTTGACGGATTATGTCCGTTTCCAGCTTGGTGAGGGCATTGAGAAAAAAGAGGAAGATTTCGCCGCCGAAGTTGCCGCAGTTGCTGGCACATAATCGTCTTTCGCAAAATTTCGAGCGGTAACGCTTGGCAGCATGGCGCGGACTATCTATGGTCTGCGCCATTGTTGTATTGTAGCCGGACGAACGATTCCGGCGGGATGGGATTTGCATGAATAGACCGGCGTTCAAGCGTATTTTGCTGAAGCTTTCGGGTGAGGCCCTAATGGGCTCTGGCGAGTTTGGCATTGATACCGAAACTGTTGCGCGCGTTGCTGATGAAGTGAAGGCCGCAAAAGAAGCTGGATTTGAACTTTGCCTGGTAATAGGCGGCGGAAACATTTTTCGCGGTGTGGCGGGCGCAGCAGGCGGAATGGACCGTGCTCAGGCCGACTATATGGGAATGTTGGCGACGGTGATGAACGCACTGGCCATGCAAAATGCTCTAGAACAGATCGGTGTACATACGCGTGTCCAATCGGCGGTCGAGATGGATCAAGTTTGCGAACCTGTTATAAGGCGCAGGGCGTTGCGGCATCTTGAAAAGGGCAGAGTTGTTATTTTTGCCGCTGGCGTTGGCAGTCCCTATTTTACTACTGATAGCGGTGCCGCATTGCGCGCCGCAGAGATGCAATGTGATGCGTTGCTAAAAGGTACCAGTGTTGATGGGGTTTATGATAGTGATCCAAAGACCAATGCAGATGCGGTTCGCTACGACAATGTAAGTTATGACACCGTATTGAGAGACAATCTGAAGGTGATGGACGCCAGCGCCATCGCGCTCTGTCGCGACAATGATATTCCGATTGTGGTATTCTCCATCCGTGAGCAGGGAAATCTTGCCACGGTGCTAAGCGGTGGTGGAACTGCAACCGTTGTTGGCAACGCAAGCTAAAAATCTAGAGGAAAGACGAATGGCACAATATAACAAAGCTGATCTGCAAAAGCGGATGAACAGTACGTTGGAAGCGCTCAAGCATGACTTGAGCGGTTTGCGCACCGGCAGGGCGAATATCGCTCTGCTCGATTCTATTACGGTAGAAGTTTATGGCGCGAACATGCCGCTGAATCAGGTGGCAACGGTTTCCGTCCCCGAACCTCGGATGCTATCGGTCCAAGTTTGGGATAAGAGCAATATCCAACCAGTGGAGAAATCCATCCGATCTGCTGGCCTCGGCCTAAACCCTATGGTGGATGGACCGAATATCCGACTGCCCATTCCTGACCTTACCGAGGAGCGTCGGAAAGAACTTGCCAAGCTAACTGGTCAGTTCGCTGAAAAGAGTAGAATTGCCATTCGCAATGTAAGGCGCGATGGCATGGATGACCTGAAAGCTGATGAAAATAAAAAAGAAATTAGTGAAGACGACAGAAAACGCTTGGAAACTGAAGTCCAAAAGCTGACTGACGACAATATCGCGGAGGCCGATAGGCTATCGTCTGAAAAAGAGCAGGAAATTCTGACTCAGTGAAACTGCGGCGATCCAAATCAGGATCCGATGATCAAGCGGAGGGTGCTGCAAGTGGCGCTGATCCGGCCTATGGTGCACGCCATATTGCCATTATTATGGATGGCAATGGACGCTGGGCCAAACGCAAGCACTTGCCTAGGGCAATGGGCCATAAAAAGGGTGTGGAAGCGGTCCGGCAGATCGTTCGTGACGCGGGCGAAGTGGGTATAAAGGCACTTACACTCTATGCTTTTTCGTCGGAAAACTGGAATCGACCCGAAGATGAAGTGAGTGACTTGATGGGATTGCTGCGGCAATATATCCAGTCCGACCTCAAGGAATTCCTGGAAAATGGCGTTAGGTTGCAGGTTATCGGCAACTATCAAGCCCTTGCTCCTGACATTGTTTCGATGATCGATGATGCTTTGGAAAAGACCGCCAAGAACGAGAAAATGACTGTTGCTGTGGCGCTTAACTATGGTGCGCAGGATGAATTGGTTCGCGTGACGCAAAAACTCGCGCAGTTGGCTAAAGATGGAGATATTGAACCCGACAAGATCACTGGCGAGCATATTGCTGAAAATCTGGATACGGGTGGGCTTCCTCCACTGGACCTTCTGATTCGGACATCGGGAGAATTGCGTCTTTCCAATTTCCTGCTTTGGCAATCAGCATATTCCGAACTTTATTTTACCGACACGCTCTGGCCGGATTTTGACAAGCAAGAGCTTGAAAAAGCATTGCAGTCTTTCGGTGAAAGAGATCGCCGATATGGCGGGCGATAGATGAACAAACCAAAACCCGCGCCGGCCAATATACAAACCGATGAGTTGAAGACACGGGTTATTGTAGGTGTTTTGCTGATTGCAGCTGCCGTTCTGGCGCTATATTTTGGTGGCGCCTTGTTATGGTTATTGGTTGTTTTGATGTCGCTTGGCATCATGAGTGAATGGGCCAACTTAACGAAAAGGCAGGAAAACCGGAAATTGGCGATGTATGCGCTTTCCGTGTCCTTGGCCATCATGTCACCATGGGCAGCGGGGCCATCGTTTTTGGCCTTTGGCTTGATCTTTGGAGCCGCGATGTTTGTCGCAGTTTTTGATCGATCGATCAAACTGGCTGCGGGTGTTTTATATGCTGGTTTTCCAGCTTTGGCGATCGTCTATCTTCGGGAAATCGACAACGGCATATTGATCGTATTTTGGACACTTGCGCTGGTATGGGCAACCGACATAGGCGCGTATTTCTCTGGGCGTGCGATCGGTGGCCCAAAACTGGCTCCCCAATATAGTCCGAACAAGACATGGGCTGGTTTGATTGGCGGTGTCATATTGACCGCTGCGATCAGTTTCAATCTTCACGCCTATTGGGGATTACCTTTTCATTTCGTTTTGCTCAGCATTCCTCTTGCTGTTCTGGCGCAAATAGGTGACCTTTTTGAAAGTTGGTTGAAACGCAAAGCTGGGGCAAAAGATAGTGGCACAATCTTTCCTGGTCATGGCGGTGTGATGGATCGACTGGATGGTCTGATCCCTGTTGCACCTATCGTCGCAGCACTGATGCTTTATGAGAATTTTCAAACAGCGATATGACCCGGACCGTTTCGATATTTGGAGCTACGGGCTCGGTGGGAACCTCGACGCTGGATTTGATTCGGTTGGATCGAGAAAAATACGAAATTTTGGCTCTTACAGCGAACAGCAATGCGGAAGAGCTGGCCGAGCTCGCAATTGAGTTTGATGCAAAACTAGCTGTTGTCGCGGAGTCAAACCAATTGGAAGTGCTGCAGAAAGCTCTTGCTGGAACCAATATTGACGCCGCGGCCGGTGAAGCAAGTTTGCTTAAAGCAGCGGCAATGGGCGCAGATTGGACGATGGCGGCAATCGTAGGATGTGCTGGCCTTCCCCCGACTCTGGAAGCTTTGAAATCTGGTAAAACCGTTGCCTTGGCAAACAAAGAGGCTCTGGTATCGGCCGGTGCGCTGATGATGGCGGAGGCAAGAATGGCTGGCGCAACACTGTTGCCTGTCGATTCCGAGCATAATGCCATTTTCCAATCACTTCAGGGTGGCCGGATTGATCAGGTCCGTAAAATCACACTGACGGCCAGCGGTGGACCTTTTAGGACATGGTTGCGGGACGAAATGGCGGCGGTTACTCCGGAGCAGGCTGTGGCACACCCCAATTGGGATATGGGAGCCAAAATTTCCGTCGATAGTGCGACGATGATGAATAAGGGGCTGGAGCTGATAGAAGCGCACTATCTGTTTCCGGTTGGCCTCGAAAACATCGAGATATTGGTACATCCACAATCCGTCATTCATTCGATGGTGGAATATAAAGATCGCTCCACTTTGGCTCAATTGGGGTCGCCAGATATGAAAATTCCTATTGCCAGCGCTCTGGCATGGCCAGAGCGTATGACCACAAACTGCGAACCACTAGATTTAGCGGCTGTAGGTAAATTGGAATTCGAAGCCCCCGATGAGAAACGTTTTCCGGCGACAGCCATTGCCCGGGCAGCAATTGAAGAGGGCGATGGAAAACCAGCCATATTAAATGCTGCCAACGAAGTAGCGGTTGCAGCTTTTCTAGAGAAATCCGTTCAGTTTCTCGAAATCACCGAGATTGTATCGCGAGTGTTAGATAGCTATAGCCCACCTAAGCCGACGGTTTTGAGTGATATTTTTGCGATTGACGAAGAAGCAAGAGCCCGAGCGGTGCAATTGGTTGAGGAAATGAAAGTATAATGGAAAATCCCGGTTTCCTGCTAACCATTTTTGCGTTCTTTATCGTGATTGGCGTGCTCGTATTTGTGCATGAAATGGGGCACTATCTCGTTGGCCGATGGTGCGGTGTTAAAGTGGAAACCTTTGCCATTGGCTTTGGTAAAGAAATTACGGGATGGACTGATAAGCGGGGCACAAGATGGAAACTCTGCATCCTACCGCTGGGTGGATATTGTCAGTTTGCGGGAGACATGGATCCGGCAAGCACTCCCAATGAGGAATGGCAGAAACTGCCTGAAGAAGAGCGTAATCAATCCTTTCAATCCAAATCATTGTTGCAACGATCCGCAATTGTGTTTGCTGGGCCTGCGATAAACTTCATTTTCGCGATACTGATATTCATGGGCTTTGCCTTGGCAATTGGTCATCCCAGTACCCCATCCATTGCAGGCACTGTACAAGCGGGAAGCAGCGCTGCCGCAATGGGTATGCAAGAGGGTGATCGTATTGTTGCGATTGACGATGATGCGGTGGATCGGTTTGAAGAGCTTCAGCAAAAAATAACCCTGATTCCCGGTCAACAGGTTGCGTTGACAATTGAACGCGATGGAGAACAGCTTCAATTGGAAGGTGAAATTGGCACGTTCATGGTTAAAGACCGTTTTGAAAACGAATATCCTATCGGCCGATTGGGTATTGGTGGTACGGTGGAATTTCGCGATGTAACGCTGCTGGAAGCTCCGGTTGTTGCGGTTGAACGGACTATTGGTGTTGTTGATATGATCTGGACTACTTTGGGTCAGGTCATCACAGGACAAAGATCGATCAAGGAGCTTGGCGGTCCGTTAAAAATTGCCCAAGTTTCGGGTGAACAATTCGCGCTGGGCTTGAATAGTTTCATATTCTTTGTGGCGTTAATTTCAATTAACTTAGGGTTCATCAACCTCCTGCCAATTCCGATGCTTGATGGAGGTCATTTGATGTTTTACGCGATTGAGGCAGTTAGGCGAAAGCCCGCTAGTCCAAAATTGCAAGAATGGGCTTTTAAGTCGGGTTTTGCGCTAGTGATGACATTTATGTTGGTGGTGACATTCAATGACCTGACATCATTTGGCTTGTTCAAGGCTTTCTCGGGCTAATTGCCCATTGATTGCAAGGCCAGATTGGGGCAGGGGGTTCGCAAAGTCGGAGCAGTGATGTTTCGACTTATCATTTTGGGTTTAAGGCGTGAAAGCGAGTTGTTGGTGAACCATAAGAAAAAGCTTCTGCCAGTATTGATGTGTGGCACTATTTTAGCTGGATTTGCTTATCCGGTATCGGCGCAAGAGAGCCAAGTAGCTCCAGCTGGACCGGTAATTGACAATAGCATAAGATCTATAGTGGTTAGTGGAGCCCAACGGCTTGAGCCCACGACAGTACTGTCATACATGCAGCTTAGGGTTGGGCAGGCTTACACGCAGGAATCAGCTGATCAGGCGCTGAAGGATCTTTTTGAAACTGAATTGTTCAAGGATGTCAGTATTCGTAATGATGCCGGTGTCGTAACCATTGATGTCGTCGAAAACCCTGTAATCAATCGAATATTGCTGGAAGGCAACAAGCGGATCAAGGAAGATAAAATCTATCCAGAGATTCGGTTGGCTCCACGCCAGATATTCACCCGCTCAAAGGTTCGCGCAGATGTTGCTCGAATTGTCGAGCTGTACAAACGCAAAGGCCGTTTTGCTGCCAGCGTTGAACCAAAAATGGTTCAACTTGATCAAAACCGTGTCGACATCGTTTTTGAAATCAACGAAGGCCCGAAATCTAAGGTTCAGCAGATCAATATTATCGGCAATGAAGAGTTTTCCGATAGCAGTTTGCGTGGTGAGATGGCGACCAAGCAGGCACGCTGGCATCGCTTCTTCAGTTCAAGCGATACATATGACCCGGACCGGCTGGCGTTTGACCAACAAAAATTGCGGCAATTTTATCTGACGGAAGGTTATGCCGATTTTCGGGTAATTTCTGCGGTTGCGGAATTAACGCCCGATAAAAAAGATTTCATCATCACGTATGTGGTTGAAGAAGGACAGCGCTATAAGTTTGGCGAAGTTAAGGTGGAAAGCGATATTCGTGATTTTACATCCGAATCGCTAGCGCCTTTGTTGCCGATGGAAGCGGGAGATTTTTACGACGCAAAGCAGGTTGAGGATACAGTTGAGTCACTTTCTGAAACCGCTGGTCTGTTTGGTTATGCTTTTGCAGACGTAAGACCGCAGTTCGATCGCAGCAAAGAAGACTTAACGATGAGTATCGTCTTCAAAGTTGCTGAAACACCTCGCGTGTATGTGGAGCGCGTTGATATCAACGGTAACACATTGACTGTGGACAAAGTCGTCCGCCGCGAGTTTCGTTTGAATGAGGGTGACGCCTTTAATAGCTTCCAAGTTAAACGTTCGGCCAATCGCATAAAATCACTCGGATTCTTCCAAGAAGAACTGGAAATTGAGCAGAAACAAGGCAGTGCTCCAGACCGTATCATATTGGAAGCCAATGTAGAGGAACGGGCTACGGGTGAACTGCAATTGTCTGCCGGTTTTTCGAGTGTTGAAAACTTCATTTTGCAAGCATCTGTTCGACAGCGAAATTTTCGCGGTAAAGGACAGGAGCTAAGAACTAGTGTTAGTTATTCCAACTTCTCACAAGCTATAGAACTTGGTTTTACAGAGCCATATTTGTTCGATCGCAATATTGCGGTTGGCGTGGATGTTTTTAGACGTGACTTAAACAGCTTTGGATTCGGAAATACAGGTGATCGTCGAACCACTTTTGAACAATTGACAACTGGGTTCCAAGTCCGTGCCGGTGTGCCGATCACAGAATATTTTTCGGCTTCGCTACGCTACGGCCTAAGTTTTGATGATGTGACGCTCGATCGCAATCTGTTTTTCACGGATCTAGACGGTGATGGCCTGCCAGGTAACAGCGCAAATGATACTTGTGATCCATTGCGGGCGGGGCGTTTTCTATGTGACGCAATCGGTAAGCGAACTACGTCTTCTTTAGGCGCATCTTTGATATATGATGATCGAAACAGCCGAATTCGTCCAACCAAAGGCCAAACGGTTGTTGGAAGCATTGATTTTGCTGGTTTGGGTGGCAGTGTAAAATACCTGAGGGGGAGGTTAAATGCTTCCAAATATTGGAATGTATTTGGCGGTTTTATTTTCTCGATAAGCGGAGAAGGCGGCTATATCCATCCTCTGGAAGACCGGACCGTAACGCCGGGTGATGGTATTGACGATGTTCGCCTAACGGACCGTTTCTTCCTTGGGGAACCGCAAATACGAGGTTTTGATATTCGCGGCGTTGGCCCTCGGATCATTCGAAACAGCTTCATTACCCCAGAAATTGTAAATGGGGAAATTGTCAATCAATTAGCTGATTTGGACACGATACGCGCCACGAACAATGGTTTCAGTGATGATGCAATTGGCGGCAGAGCCTATTACCTTGGAAGAGCCGAGTTGGAAATTCCGTTGGGTTCGGGGGCCAGGGAGTTAGGGCTTCGTCCGTCGATTTTTGTTGATGCCGGCGCAGTGTTCAACGTTACCGCACCGGTTCTTGTGAGCAGCCAAGCTGCGGGAACGGCAAACTTATTTGATGCAGCGGGCAACATCTTGACCGAGCCAGCTCTGGACGCCAACAACATGCCAATTCTAGATGCGAATGGCATGCCCGTCTTTCAAAATCAAACAGGCACCGGTGCTTTGTTTTTCCGTACAGATGTTAACGGGGATATTGTTCAAACCATCGATGCAACTAACGCCGCTGGTGTCGCTAATACCAGGGTTTTGAACTTCCAAGAGCAGTTTTTCGGTGATTCTGCAAAACCCCGTGTTTCAGTTGGTATAGGTGTAAACTGGAACTCACCATTTGGTCCGTTCAGGATTGATGTAGCTAGGGCCCTGCTAAAAGAACCGGGCGATGATACAAAATTATTCACATTCAACGTAGGAACACAATTCTAATGACTTTTTCAGCAAAAACTCTTTTGAAGTCCGCAGCGCTCGCGATTGCGACGATTTCAACATCATCAGCAATGGTCGCAACTCCAGCAATGGCGCAATCGCGAACCAGTATCGCGGTTGCCAATTATGAAGCTGCGGTGGTTCGATCTCAAGCTTATCAGAATGCTGCTACTCAAATGAAGACCACATATAAGACTGACATTGACGCAGCCACAGCCCGCGCAACTGCTTTGCAAGCGGAAATTAAGCCTCTTATCGATGCCTACACCGCAGCTGCTCAACAACCGGGTGCAACGCCGCAATCTGTTCAAACGCAAGCGCAAGCCGTTCAGCAAAAGCGCGCTGCAGGTCAACAGGAATTGGCGCAGTTACAGCGACGTGTGACACTTGCTACGGCCTATGTTGAGGAGCAGGTTGGAAAGCAACTTAACGCGGCTATTCGTGCAACGATGAAGGCAAAAAATGTTGATCTGGTTCTTCAGCCGCAAACAGTTGTGGCACGTGAGCCTTATGTCGATATCACTGCGGACATCGTTACTGAGCTGAACAAATTGGTTCCTTCTGCTCAAATCGTCCCACCAGCGGGATGGCAACCGGGACAGGCTCAGCAACAAGCACAGCAACAACCGGCTGCAGCTCAACCTTCAGGGCGCTAGTTAAAGCGAATGTCTGAAGAACTTGACTATGATGTAACCAAGGTGATGGCGGTGCTGCCGCATCGTTATCCCATGTTGCTGGTTGATCGGGTGGAAGAGATCGTCAAAGACGAATCAATTCGCGCGATAAAAGCGGTCAGCATGAACGAAGGCTTTTTTCAGGGTCATTTCCCCGAACGACCCATCATGCCTGGTGTTTTGATCGTTGAAGCTTTGGCTCAGGCGGCTGGTGTTCTGGCAATGGAAAGCCTTGGATTGGTCGATTCCGGCAAGTTGGTTTATTTCATGGCGATAGACGGTGCCAAGTTTCGCAATCCTGTGGAACCCGGCTGTTTATTGTCTTTGAACGTCGAGTTTGTCCAAAAGCGCGCCACGGTCTGCAAATTTGCGGGAAAGGCGATGGTCGGCGATAAAGTGGCAGCGCAAGCCAATTTTACCGCGATGATCGCAGACCCTCCCAAGAGTTAGACAAAAGCAAAAGAATCTTGCGCTTTTCCAGAGTCGGGGCTAATGCGCCGCTTCAATCACAAAAATTCGCTTTGGGTCTGGTCGGAAACCAGCCCGCAATGGAGCCGAAAATGAAAAAAGATACGCATCCCGATTATCACATGATCACGGTTCAAATGACCGATGGGACCAAATTTGAAACCCGTTCTACCTGGGGCAAAGAGGGCGATACCCTGCAACTGGATATCGACCCAACGTCACACCCAGCATGGACTGGCGGAAATCAACGTTTGCTTGATCAAGGCGGCCAAGTTGCGCGCTTCAACAAACGCTTTGGTGGATTGTCACTCAAGAAAAACTAGTGGGTTGTTGATTGGCGGTGCCATCGCATCGCTCAATCACCACAGTTGGCTATTGCCAAGCCAAGGCTCAAGAAGCTCCAGCTTCTTGCGATATATTGTTGCCGCTTGCTCAGGTGAAGTTTTAACCAGTTGCACCTTGGATCCCGGCCTCAACTGACCAATCAAGTGCCTGTCCGCTTTGATGACCTGAGCAATACGTGGGTAGCCACCTGTAGTTTGTGCATCGGGGCCGAGTAAAAATGGTTTTCCGCTAGGCGGACATTGGATAACTCCCGGAAAGACGGCACCGCTTTGCATTGGATTGCAGTCGTTGGTTTTTAGGATTTTTCCGTTCAGCATTAACCCCATTCGGCTCATTCTTTGATCCACATCCCAACTAGTTCGTAAGAGACTGGTCTGTGCATCTTGGTTTAGTCGATGAAATTCGGGGCCCACAGTCACGCGAACTATCATGCTATTCGTTACCGATGGAACAAACTGAACTGGTGTAGAGTGATCTGAATAGCTTTCGTCACGCAATTGTTTCAGTGGCAAAATATCTCCATCTTGCAACGCTCTTCCATGAAAGCCTCCCAATGCTGCCGGTTGATAGGTCGATCTGGTGCCCATCACCGCATCTACATCAACTTGCCCGGAAATTGCCAAATAGGAGCGGCACCCTTTTTGCGCTGGACCAAGGGTAATTTCATCAGCCTCTGAAATCAAAATGGATCTGTGATGCGATTGAACCTTTTCATTGATCCGAAAATCACATTGTGCCCCGGTTAAAGCGATAATAGCCGTTGTTTCAGAGCAAAATTTGGCACCGCTCAAAGAAATTTCCAAGGCGACATCGTTTGGCCTGTTTCCAACCAACTTGTTTGCCAAAGCTAAGGACAGGCTATCAGCTGCGCCCGCAGCGGGTACTCCGATATGTCTATGCCCACGAAATGGCGCGCTCTGTAAGGTGGTTTGCAGGCCGGCTTTGACAACGCGCAAACTCATAACAATTCTTCGAATTCGTTTTTATCTATGGCAACAAAGCGCACAGTCTGGCCAGCTGATAGCAAGGCTGGGGCTTCACCATTGGCATCAAATAAATTTGCCGGAGTTCTACCGATAATCGGCCAACCGCCGGGACTGTCGAAAGAATAAACACAGCTCTGGTGTCCAATCAATCCTATTGATCCGGCCGCAACATTCTGTCGTGGTTGGGGAAGGCGACCGATATCGGGGATAGTATCCTCGGCGTGCAAATACCCAAATCCAGGCATGAACCCCAGCATGGTGACGGTGAATTCCAATCTGCTATGCCAGCTTGCAATGTCGTCTGGTTGGATTCCTAGGCGATCTGCAACCAATTCCTGGTCCGGGCCAAAGTCTGGATGATAACAAACCGGAAACTGGATTTCCAAGTTTCGCCTCGCGGTAGCGGGCGCGTAGGAAGCCAACTGCTTCTCGAACAGCGCAAGTGCTTCGTGGGGTGTTAGCAGCTGCGGATCGAATTGTACGGCAACTGACTGCAGCCCGCCGACGACCTCCACCCAATGTTCGTCGTTCCGAATTTGATCACACAGACCATATATGATCTCAAGATCAGAAAACTCGGCTGTGAGCCAATCATCGCAAATGTGGATTTGTTTATCCGCCTTGGCCATGACTTACAGGCTTTATCCTAATTCCCACTTGTTCCAGATTCTTGCGCATCAACTTAGCGGTCTCCAACGCGCCACTGCTGTCCGAATGGAGGCATAATGTCTGCGCTGACACATGAATGGCATTTCCCTTGTTCGACATGATGGACTTGCCCATTGCTAGTGCGGTTCCTTGTTCCAATCGATATGCATCCTGTTCGATGACAGCACCATTTTCGTTCCGTGGGACCAACCGCGATTTATCAGTATATTGGCGATCAATAAACGCTTCGGCAATAAATTGAACGCCGGCGGCATTTGCTTTTTCTTGTAATAGAGACTGCGGCATTCCGACCAAGGGTAGTTGTTCGGAGGCAGCTAGCTCTATCAAAATATCAGCTAGGCTTTCCCGATCCTGCGCATCGTTATAGAGCGCACCATGTGGTTTGACATGTTGCAGCTGCGTAACTGATTCTGAAGCTGCTGTTTTGATGGTCTGCAGTTGGCTTTGCAGAGATCTCTCCAAATCTATACCGGAGATAGCGAGGCTGGTTCGTCCAAAGTTTTTTCGATCGGGATAAGAAGGATGAGCGCCAGCTGCGATGGCCTTCTCCTTCGAAGCAGCTAGCATTTTCTTCATCAGCGCAGATGATCCTGCATGACCGCCACAAGCAATATTACAGCTGGAGACGATGTCCATCATTGCAAGATCACGAGCAATAGCTTCTTCGCTTTCATCTTCGCCCAAATCCGCATTCAGATCGATGCTGTCGTTCATGGCCAATATCCAAGTGCACGCAATATCAATCGTGCACCGAGCATGGTGGTAATCAGCAGTATGATAACACCTGCCAGGTTTGCAATCGCGCCATTGGCATGCTCACCGAGCAGCGTTTTGCTGTTCGCAAGCTTCAAGAGAAACAAGGTGACAATCGGAAGCAGTAATCCGTTAGCGATCTGAGCCACCAGTATGATCTCAACAGGGCTATAATTTAGAGTGGCGACAATACCGCCGACAAGAAGCACCGCTAAAGCGGTGAGGCGGAATACATCAAAGCGCTGGTTTCGCTGCTCCTTGTTCAGTATCTCTTGCAAGATATACCCGGTCGCCAATGGTGCGGTTATTGCTGATGTAAGTCCCGCCGCGAACAAACCAGCACCCAGAGCCATGGCGGCAAAGCTTCCGAATACTGGGCTGATCTGTTCTGCCATATCAACAGCGTTGATTATTTCTGCATCGCTGCCGAACATTGCGGCTGCGGCAGTGGCCAATATTGTAATGGAAACCAATCCACCGATACCAATGGAAATTAGATTGTCTGTTTGAGCTTCGGGCAGCTGACTTTCATCTTTCCAGTGATCTTTGGAAGTCGCTGCATGCAGGAACAAATTATAGGGTACGATGGTTGTTCCAATCAAAGCAATCGCCGTCAACAGACCGCCGTCCGGAATCTGTGGTTTCAATCCGCTCAGAAGAGCTAACATGTCTGGCCTTGTCAGAATAAATGTAAGTATGAACGAGAGGCTCATGAATAGAACCAGACCTATGAGTATTTTTGTCAGCCACTTTGGATTACCTAATATGATTAGTGAACCGGCCAATAGCACAATGACCATGACCAGAGGATTTTTTGCTTCATCAAGCGAGTTGCCTCCGATTGCTTGCAACCCAAGCACTGCACCAGAAATGTTTCCGGCTTCATAAGCTGCATTGCCCAAAGCCAGCGCAGTTAACAAAATCAGAGCAATCAAACTTTTGAACATTGGATTTGAAATGCTTTGCATCATGGCTTGTGCCAATCCCATTTTGGTCACCAATGCGATCCGGACTGCGAAAGACTGCAATATAATTGTCGTTACGGTTGCGAACACCAATGCCCAAACTAAAGCAAAACCAAAATTTGCACCTGCCAGGGTACAGGCCGTGACAGTTCCCGGGCCGATAAAGGCCGCTGATACCATCATGCCCGGTCCAGGACGATACTTCTTCAGACTTATCAAACTTTGATCATCCCTGTTCTGAGCCCGGCCAGGGCCATTGCTTTTCCCGAAACCATTTGGTGATTACATATTTTGTTCCACTGCGCACCTTCATTCCGTGGTGCAGGGTAAGGCCATTGGGTTGGCTGTTTTGATCCATATTGTTCCAACAGAGCAAAGTACCAGTCTGCGGTGTAAAACTCTTCTTCAACTGCGTGAACCGCGTCGCGCCTCCCGCTTCCGGTTCATTCAGGTAAATCATAAAGGTCCAGGTTCGCTGACCAGAAACGGAGCAGAATTTTTCATAATCCTGACCGTGCGGGTCAAAAAAGTCGGTATGTGCTTTAAATTCCTGACCAACTTCATATCGCTGGCCCTGCAATGGTTCGCCAAAAACAGGATCAATATCCCCAAAGTTACAGATTCTTTTGTCGATTTCAGCGACCAAGGAATTGGTATGATCCAGATCGCAAGTTTCGCTAGTCCGGAAATAATCGTCGCCATTGGCGTCAGCGATGGTGGAAGGGCGGCGATCGCAATCTATCAAATGGACAAGCTTTTCGCACTCTATCGGGCGCAGGAAATTTTTGACGACGCACAGTTCTAACTGTTTATGTGGGAAGCGTTGGACCTTGCCCAACGACACGAGGTAATCAGCTGTAGTCGTGTTTGATCCGGTCATGCGATTATGTACTCACTCCTCAATCCAGATTATATTAAAAGTTCTGCATCGCAACCGCTCTTTCAGATAAATGCAGAAGTGGATATAGAAGGAATGATGAAACGAGCAACGACTCCAATCAATGTGAAAAATGGTTTTACGCTGATCGAGATGATGGTTGCGTTGCTGATTTTTTCGATGCTTTCCGTCGCCGGCGTGGTATTACTCAGGGGCGCGGTGACCAACAGCGAGGTAACCGCTGCAAGTTTGGGTGAGATGGCAGCAATGCAACGTTTTGTCTCTCTTATAGAAGCGGATTTAAATCAGGCTATTGCTAGGACACACCGCGATCAAAACGGTGATCGCACGGTCGCTTTTTCCGGTCAGAACGATGATCAACCAAATGCGTTTTTGGCATTCACTAGTGGCGGTCAAAGTAACGTTAACGACGCTCCGCGCTCAAATCTTCAACGTATTGAGTATCGACTGCGCGATCAAAAAATAGCGCGTCTACATTATGAAATGGTCGATGGTGGAGTGATCAGTGAACCGGCTGATTTGTTATCGGGGATAAGCAGGTTGGAAGTTCGCTATCGCGATAAGAGCGGTCTTTGGTTGAACGATTGGCGGACCGAGCGGCTGACTGATTTACCAAGAGCGGTGGAATTGCAATTCATGCAAAATGATCGGGTCTATCGTCACGTCTTCCTGGTTGGGACCGGGTATTTATGAGAGCTCCGGAAAAAGAACGCGGCGCCGCGCTGCTGACGGTATTGTTGCTGGTCGCCGTAATAGCGGTGCTGGCTGCGCATAGTATTGATCGGTTGGCTGGAGCAACGAAATTGGCGGCCAACTCACGAGAGCTGAGCCAAGCGAAATCTTATTTGATAGCGGCTGAATCTATCGGCCTGCAAAGTGCAGAACAGTTGGTTGCCGCTTCGCCTGGAAGAATTACCAATCTGGGAGACTGGAATGGGCGTGAGCAGAATTTCCCCGTTCCCGGCGGCCTGGTCCGCGCAACGCTTCGCGACGGTGGAAATTGTTTTAATATCAACAGTTTGGTGAAGCAGACTCAAGCGGTTTTTAGTCCGCGGCCCGAGGGGATTGAACAGTTTATCCGTCTGATGGGTTTGCTCGATGTACCGAGCAGAAGTGCGTTTGACATTGCTGCTGCCACTACTGATTGGCTGGATAGCGATATGATAGCGTCACCTGGCGGCGCAGAAGACGATCAGTATCTTCAGTTGGATAAACCGTATCGCACAGCAAATACATTGATGGTAGATGTAAGCGAATTAAGGGCCGTGAAAGGCATTACGTCGGAGATTTATGGCCAGCTTGCGCCTTGGCTATGTGCATTGCCGACTTCTGATCTATCACCGATAAATATCAATACACTTCGCCCGGAACAGGCCATTTTGTTGGCAATGTTGTCGACTGGAAATATCGATATCGTGCGGGGACGTCAGTTTTTGGCACAGCGATCAGAACTAGGATATGCGAGCCTCAACGATTTTTGGGCGCAACCCTATCCAAGCAGTCTCGGTGCTTCTCGGGAAGTGCAAAATCAAGCTAAATTAACCACTCGCTGGTTTCGTTTAGATGCATCCGCCGAGATGCAAAGCGCACGCGTTGAAGAGAGAGTCCTCATCGACGCCGCGCGCCGTCCGGCTAAGCTAGTGAACCGGCAGCGAGGAGATGGGCTATAATTTTTGTGATCCAAGCTAAATACTTGACGATTGCCACATTCCATCCCTATGGAACGCGCCGCAGCAAATGGTTATCAGGTGCTGCCTATGGCGATTGTAGCTCAGTTGGTTAGAGCGCCGGTTTGTGGTACCGGAGGTCGGGGGTTCAAGACCCCTCAATCGCCCCATTTTGCTTTTCTTTTCATCATGCTAAGCAAGTCTGCGCAATTTACGTGACAATATAGCTTTGAAATATTATTACGCAGCTTCGATATTTAATTACTGACTGCCTGAGGGGGCGATACTAATGTCTGTGATGTGGGAACTACAGGACTTTGATGGCCATGAAGCCGTACATTTTTTTCATGATGTGAAGACGGGACTGCGCGCGATTGTAGCGCTGCACAGTACGCATCTTGGCCCTGGGGCGGGTGGAACGCGGTTTTGGCACTACGAGAATAAAGAAACCGCAGTTACCGATGCGCTGCGCCTCTCTCGCGGCATGAGTTTTAAAAATGCTATGGCAGGTTTGCCCATGGGTGGCGGAAAAGCCGTCATTTTGGCTGATCGCAATCGTACTAAAACTCCAGAGATGCTGGCGGCTTTTGGCCGGATGATTGATTCTCTCGGTGGCAAATATGTAACCGCAGAAGATGTCGGCATGACTGCTGCAGATATGGTCGCACTGACCCTGGAAACCAAATTTGTTTCTGGTCTTCCAGTAGAGAACTCTGGTGAAGCTGGCGGTGATCCGGGACCGTTTACTGCTATGGGTGTTTATCTAGGCGTAAAGGCGGCCGTAAAATACAAACTTGGTCGGGATGACATGGAAGATGTGCATGTCGCGATTCAGGGTGTTGGTAGTGTCGGTGGCGGTTTAGCACGCTTGCTTGCCAAAGATGGTGCTAAACTAAGCATCGCTGATATCAATAAGGACCATGCAAATGGTTTAGCGAGTGAGATTGGCGCAGAAGTAATTGGTCTTGACGAGATTATGCGTGTGGAAGCAGATGTGTTTAGTCCCAATGCGTTAGGTGCGATATTAGATAAAGTATCTATCGCACATTTGAATGCTCCTATTGTAGCTGGCGGTGCGAATAATCAATTGGCAACGCCAGAAGATGGTCAGAGAATTTTCGACCGTGATATCTTGTTCGCGCCTGATTATGTTATCAATAGCGGCGGTATTATCAGCGTAGCTCTGGAATATCTGGATAGTGGTGACGTGGAAGATGTGAACAATAGGGTCGCTATGATTCCAGAACGGCTCACCAAAATTTGGGAAGAAAGCGCGTTATCTAGACTTCCTTCGGCCGAAGTGGCTGACAATATGGCGATGAAACTAATCGGACGTGGCTAGTTAAGCAGAGGCCGGGAATACCGGCCAGCTATCCACAATTGTTCCATTATCATAGACGGCAATATCACCAAATTGCAGAAACACGGCTTCGCTTTGAGTAGGGCGAAGGAAAACGAAGTCATCTGGTTTCAGATTAATATTCTCACCGCCATTCAGCATCTCTTGATTACTGGAACGACCGAACGTTGAATTATATCTCAACCCCGGCGGATCTTCTGGGTGCGCGAGCCAATGACCGCCATAGATAAAGACCGTCTTGTCCAAATTGGCGTCCATTGCCTTTTTGGCGCTATCAGCAAATTCCAATCCTGGAATGCGCGTTTGATCGCTGGTTTTGATCACCGGCGTTGCAATGAAAGAAGCTGGTTGGAACGGCTCAAGCATATCTGTGTCAAAATTCGTTGGCTTGACCAGAGCAGAACCCACCGAAATTTCGTTCGCTATGTTTGTGTCATTATATAAACGATAAGTGGGGCTTCCTGCAGCATTGCGTGTTGCGGTCGCAATTTTAGCATCGTCAAAGACCGTCTTTGCTGATTTCAATGCTTCGTTGTAAACATCCCAAGCGCCGTTTTTCGCCCGTTCCCGCCATCCTAGAGTGGTAGGAAGTGCAGATAGGTGGGGCTCGTAACCCATGTAACCAGCGAATTCGAGGCGATTGGATTGGCGAAGCTTCTCCAGCATGCCGTTCAGATCATCTCCCGGTTCCATTCCTCCGCGATGCAAGCCGACATCCAATTCAATGTTAATCTCCATGTTAGTGCCATTGGCCTCGGCAATCGCTGCATATTGATCCAGTCTTGCCGGTGTATCGATCAACCATTGTATCTTGTCTTTGGCATCCGCGCTTTCCTGGGGCAGTTCCTCAAAGTAGTTGCGGGCTGCCTGCACAGGTAATGGTTTGCCGACTAACTGACTTGTGTTCGGCATTTCCTGAGACAGAGCCAAGAGCATGGGCTGATTAAAGGTCATCAGGCGGTCGGTACCACTGCGTTCCCGAACATGGCGGAGAAGCTTAAGTGAGGGCAGGGACTTTGCCACAATACGATAACCCATGCCATCTGGCAGATCACTCATGACCTGATCGATATTGGCGTTGAGTCGGTTTCGGTCTACGACAAGCGTGGGTTGAGCAATTTTTGCTTCGATCAATGCCTTCTGCATCTTCAGAAAATAAGGATCGCGTGGGCCACTTTTATCGGATGATCTGTTCATTGCGATTGCTCCTCCTGCGATGATCGCTCCACCAATCATTATGTTTCTACGGCTAAGTTTGACCATTAAGCTTCTCCCCAGATTTCAGCCAGATAGGGATTGGTAAATTTGCCTTCCGGGTCCAATTCTTTGCGCAGATTGTTGAACGCGTCAAATTTTGGATAGAGTTCACGTAGTTCTTTTGCTTTCAGGCTATGCATTTTTCCCCAATGCGGCCGGCCGCCATTCTTTCGCAATATTGGCTCGAAATCAGTGAAGAGATAAGAGAAGTCTTCATCATAAGGGGCATGGATCGCAATCGAGAATCTGCGACCATCATTAAATGGGCTAAGCCACGCATCGTCAGGTGCCGTTACACGCGCTTCAATTGGGAAAAATGTATCTTTGCGGGTTTCGATACTAGCGATAATTTCTTCGAGTGTTTCCAGCCCCTTGTCGATCGGCATATGATATTCAATTTCATTGAACTTATCGTTGCGCGTTGTAGCCAAAAGTTTCCATGCAGCATCGCTCATGTCTTCGACCTGACCTTCTTCCAGTTCACCCTGCACAACCTTGCGCCGGAGCCATGGCCACCAACCTAGCGTATCGCGCAGTTCTTTAAGATCGGCCAGAATATTATCATCCTCACCTGTCTGACGCCCTGTCACCTCACCTTCCCAAACGTCATGCTGAATGTATGCTCCATAGCCGGTATGCGGGAAATAGTAGATTTCGAAATTACGATATTTTTGGGATAGACTGTCGAACTGACCTAGCAGGTTTTCCAGTTTCATGAGGCCGGTTTGGCGACGGAGATTGAAGGCTTTTTCTACTTTCAGATCAAATCGCGTGATAACGCCAAGGCTGCCAAGGGATACTTTTCCTGCTTGAAACAGATCAGAATTATTGTCGACACTAGCGGTGACAATATCACCTGCCGGTGTAACTAGTTCGAATTCTTGAACATAGTCGTGGATTGCTGTCAGGTCATATCCCGTTCCATGGGTTGCAGTCGCAAAGCCGCCGGCAAGCGTTTGCACATCGATATCCGGGAGATTTGCAAAACCAAGACCTTGCTCGCTTAACAACTTCGCTGATTCTTGCAGTCGTGAGCCAGCACCAAATGACGCGGTTTGTTGATCTGTGTCGTGGCGTATCATTCCCGATATAGCGCTAACATCGATCATGGTGCCTTCTGATGGGGCGAGGGCGGTGAAGCTATGGCCACTTCCAACGGGCCTGATCGGCGCAGAAGATGTTTTGACAAGCTCAGCTACTTCGGCGGTGGTAGTTGGGAAGCTGATTTCTTTGGGCGTCGCCTTTAGAATTTCCGACCAGTTTGTCCATGGCCGCTCCCCATCAGTAGCTTCAGGCAATCCTGGACTAAAGTCATCGCGAGGATATTCTTTTCCGCTCCAGTATATATGGCTCGCCGCCGGAAGTGCTATGGCAGTAGCAGCTCCCCCTAACAGCATTGTCCTGCGCGATAATCCCATTTCCGTCCCCCTTGCTGCATTCTCGATAACCAACTTCAAAATAATATCTCAACCATATTTCGGTTGCTGATATCACAAAAAGATAGTAATAACTACCATATCGATTTTTGGAAAGTCAACGAGAAAGAAATTATGGGATCAAGATTGGAGCCTGTTCGCAAGAAGCCGCGCCAAAAAAGGTCGGAAGAAACGTTTGATCTAATTTTGGAAACAGCGGCAGGTTTGCTGGAGGAATTTGGCCTTGATAAACTGAACACCAATTTGATATGTGAACGTGCCGGATTAACGCCACCCGCCCTCTATCGATATTTCCCCAATAAATATGCAATATTAGAGGAGCTTGGGCGCCGATTGATGGAGGCGCAGAATCAAGACGTCTTTAGGTGGTTTAAAGCGGATGGTGCGGATTTGCTGGATGCGCAAACCATTCAACAAATTTTACGTGGTCAGTATGACGTTACATGTGCGCAAATAGGAGGGCAGTGGATTACGCGAGCATTACACGCCTCGCCGAAATTGGCTGATATACGATTGCAATCGCATGATGATATGGTGGAGCAACTTGTTTTGGCTCAGATACAAGATACACCTGAAGCAGATAAAGAGCGTCTGGAACGGAAATTTAGAATCACAACCGAGACGGGATATGCCATTTTGGAAATGTTAAATGATCGTCCAAACCTCGATGTTGATAAGGTATTGGAAGAGACCGGTATGATGATCGCTTCAGTTCTGAAGGACATTTAAGTTACCTCTTATTGATCGGATATGAAAAACCCTTGTCGCGTTCCGGCTATTCTGCCATCGGATATGGCAGTTATAACTGGTCGCGCAGTAATTTAGGTACTATCGACTTTTTCCAATGCACGCTTACGCAAATCCTGCCCGATTCCTGTCACTAGCCAAACCGCTGACGCTTTGGTTTCTGATCCTTGGTATTGTAATGATAGCCTTTGGCTCTGCCTACGGTATTCTGGCTGCACCGGCTGATCGGCTGATGGGAGACAGTGTACGGATTCTCTATATCCACGTGCCCACCGCTTGGCTCTCTATGGGCGGGTGGACATCAATAGCCGTTGCAAGCATCATCCAAATTGTTTGGCGCCATCCACTGGCGGCTGTTGCGGCAAGGGCAGTTGCCGTCCCGGGTGCGCTTTATACTGCTTTAGCCCTGATTACCGGATCGATCTGGGCGCGACCAACATGGGGAACCTGGTGGGTTTGGGATGGTCGTATTACATCCATGTTGGTACTATTCTTCCTCTATCTTGCGCACATAGCGCTTGCTAATGCCAGCAGCGAAAAAGGCGGAGTGTCGAGAGTTACAGCAGTTTTTGGTATTGTGGGAGCGATCAACATTCCAATAATCAATCGATCTGTGGTGTGGTGGAACACGCTACATCAACCCGCAAGTATCACCACTGGTGGATCGTCGATTGATAGCGCGTTTCTATGGCCATTGTTGGTAAATGTTATTGGCTTCAGTCTACTATTCGGGGCAATCGTCCTAATGAGAATGCGAGCAATTTTGGCAGAAACAAAAGTTGAAGCGCGGCTTAGAAGGATGGCAGCAGAATGAATCACTGGCCTTTTGTGATCGCTTCCTATGCGATAGTGCTGACTAGCACAGGTGGAGTGGTTCTTTGGGCCTATACCGCGATGCGCCAATCTGAACAAAAAGCGGAACAGTTGAGCAAGAAAAAATGAAGGCAAAACATCAACGATTGACGCTGGTTCTTCTGGCTGTCGCAGCGCTTCTTGGAGCCAGTTTATTGGCGGCTTATGCATTGCAAGGCCAGGCCAGCTATTTCTACACTCCGTCTGATATTGCGGAAAAGCAACCAGAGGTAGGACAAGCGATCCGCCTAGGCGGTATGGTTGAGGAAGGCTCTATTCAGCGTGGAGCTGATGGTGTCACTGTGGAATTTGTTGTCCATGATGGAACATCTAAGCAACCGGTCATTTACACTGGGATCACGCCGGATCTGTTTGTTGAGGGATCGGGCGTTGTTGCAGATGGGAAGTTGATGGATGGCGGAGTGTTTGTGGCAGATACGTTGCTTGCTAAGCATGATGAAAATTACATTCCGCGCGAGTTGGAAGGTATCGACATGACCGGTACGCAGCATAAAACGGAAACACTCGTCCAATGATCGCAGAATCTGGACTTATCGCCTTATGGTTGGCTGCTGCTTTGGCATTTTTGCAATTCGCTCTATGTACCATTGGTTTAACCAAAGGACAGGATCAGTTTTTCGCAGCGGTCAGGCCTGTGGCAATCGCGCAAGGTGTATTGGTAACTATCTCATTCTTGCTGCTTGTGTGGTTGTTCATACGGTCGGATATGTCTGTGCAGCTTGTTGTATCGAACAGTGTGTCGATGAAGCCGCTAATTTACAAAATTTCCGGTACCTGGGGTAATCATGAAGGATCAATGCTGCTCTGGGTGGCGATCATGGGCGTTGCAGGTGCTGCAATCGGGGTTTTTGAACGCACTTTGAAACTGCGGACATTGGTTACTACACTCGCAGCGCAAGCCTTCATAAGTATTGGATTTTATGCCTACCTTTTGATCGCATCAAATCCATTTGAGCGTTCTTTTCCGGTTCCCGAAGATGGGCAGGGACTAAACCCTTTGCTGCAAGATATCGGCCTAGCACTTCACCCACCGACGCTTTACATAGGTTATGTGGGCCTCTCCATCGCCTTTTCTTTTGCTGTGGGCGCGATGATCAACCGTGATGTTGGTCCGGATTTTGCTAAGGCTATGCGCCCCTGGGTGCTTGGTGCTTGGGTTTTTTTGACGCTGGGAATTACAGCCGGAAGCTATTGGGCTTACTACGAACTTGGTTGGGGCGGCTGGTGGTTTTGGGACCCGGTTGAAAATGCTTCGCTCATGCCTTGGTTGGCGGCGACGGCCCTGCTCCATTCGGTGACGGTATTGGCGACGCGTGATGGCCTTAGGGCCTGGACTTTGATGCTTGCTGTTGTGGCATTTTCGATGTCGATGATTGGCACTTTCTTGGTGCGTTCCGGAGTGTTGACCAGCGTACACGCATTTGCTGTCGACCCGGAAAGAGGTAGTTTTATTCTTGCCTTGCTAGCCATTTATATTGGCGGCGCAATGGCATTGTTTGCGCTGCGCGTGGGCACTGTGAAGGAAGGCTCTCAATTTGAACCGATTAGTAGAGAGGGTTCTCTGGTCGCAAATAACCTTTTGCTTTCGGCTATATTGGGTATTGTTTTCATTGGGACGCTCTACCCGTTGGTTGTCGAAGGGTTTACCGGAGAAATGATCTCCGTTGGGGCTCCTTATTTCAATCTTGCCACCGGTCCCGTTGCACTGATTTTGGTAGCCATAATGGCTGCAGGCCCCCTGCTGCGATGGCGTAGGGATAAAGCCAAAGCCTTGCTGAATCGAATTTCGATCCCAGTTTTCCTGACGACCGCTGCTCTGTTTGCATTGGTGTTGTTTACGACAACAATGTCTGTGTTGTCATTGCTAGGACTGTCTTTGGCGGCGGGCATTGCTGTTGCCAGTTTTGCACCACTGTGGAAACGCAATTTACGCCGAACTCCGATGCACACTTATGGCATGATCTTGGCTCACTTTGGGGTGGCAGTGGCATTGGTGGGAATGGCGTCGGAAAGCAGCTTTACCGAAGAAAAACTAGTAGCTGCAACGCCTGGGGATGAAGTGACGGTCAATGACTGGAAGGTTAAGCTACACGCTATTGAACCTATGGCAGGACCTAACTGGACAGCGTTAGAAGCCCGTGTGACCGCCCAATATGCAAATGGCACGACTTATGAGATTGCCCCTCAAAACCGAATGTTCCCAGCTGCGCAAACTCAAACCAGCGAAGCGGCTTTGCTGACCCGTTGGAATGGACAGCTTTATGTCGTGCTGGGCGATAGCGATGAGCAAGGGCGCTGGCAGTTACGTATTTGGTGGAAGCCCTTTGTCACAATGATATGGTTTGGCGGCGTGTTGATTGCGCTTGGTGGACTGCTGGCAATGATCGGTCGTTTGCGACGTGCCGTAAGGCAACGGAAACAGCGTGAGTATGCCGAGGAATGGATATGAAACGCTGGCTGCTCTGGGTTCCATTGGGATTGTTCGCGGTCTTTTTCGCAATTGTTGCTGCCGGATTGATGCGCCCAAAAGACAATATTGTTGAATCGAAAATGGTCGGCAAGCCCATTCCAGAATTTACTTTGCCGGCAGCAGTCGAACAGCGACCTGCATTGAGCAATACCGACTTAGCGATCGGTGAACCGCAAATGTTGAATATTTTTGCGAGCTGGTGTGTGCCCTGTATAGCGGAAGCGCCGCAATTGCTAGAATTGGAGCAGGCTGGCGTGAAGATAAACGGAATTGCCAGCCGGGATACTCCGCAAGATATCGCGAACTTCCTCAATCGTTGGGGCAATCCTTATACTAGAATTGGAACCGACGTACGCAGCATTGTGCAATTGGAATTGGGTTCTTCTGGTGTGCCTGAGACTTTTATTGTCGATAGCAAGGGTGTGATCGTGCACCAGCATGTCGGTGATATTCGCAAGGAAGATGTGCCTGAATTGCTGAAGATATGGAAGGACGCAGGATGAAGTGGCTGATCGCTTTGCTCATGTTTTTGTTCGCCGCGCCGCTCATTGCGCAAGGTGCCTTGCCGGCTTCTCCTTACGCAGATCAACAACTAACCGATCCCAATAAGGAAGCAGAAGCGCGGGCATTGATGGATGAGCTTCGCTGTCTGAAATGCCAGAGTCAATCCATTGCTGATAGCAATGCGCCAATGGCGGGCGATATGCGTAGTCAGGTGCGGGAGCGTATCGCTGCCGGCGAAACTCCGGAAGAAGTGCGCAGTTGGCTTATTGAACGCTACGGCGATTGGGTGTCCTACAACCCGCAGGTAAACGCGCTAACGTGGCCGCTTTGGGCAGCTCCGCTGATACTACTAACCCTTGCAGTCTGGTTGGCTCGCGGTCGTTTTCGTCGTCGGAAGGACAAATAATGGGTTGGATCATTCTTCTGGTTATGGTGGCGATGCTTCTTGGCGTACTTTTGTGGTTCGGAAAACTGCCTCGCACTGCCTACGAGTTGACAGGTGCGGCTTTGCTGCTCGGTGTGGCAGGCTATGCATGGCAAGGGCAACCTGGAATGGCCGGCGTGTCTGTAGAACCATCAGAAAAACCAAACAGTTTCGATGAAGATAGCATCACATCGCGCAATGAAATGGGCGAACGTTTCGGTTCGGCGCGCGAATGGCTTGTTTTCTCGGACTCCTTGAATCGCGATGGTAAGCACGGTTCTGCTGCCAACTATCTGCGCAACGGTGTAAAGGAACATCCCAAAGATCCGGATCTTTGGGTTGGATTGGGCAATGCTCTAGTGGTTCATGCAGATGGTGTGATCACTCCCGCCGCTCAATATGCATTTCAGAAAGCAGCTGATATCTCCCCCGAGCATCCTGGGCCGCCATTTTTCTTGGGCATGGCCTATGCTCAGTCCGGTAAACTTGATCAAGCAAGGGCAGTTTGGACGGAACTGCTCGAGCGAAGCGCTGAAGATGCACCTTGGCTTGCTGATCTCGAGTCGCGATTGGCGACTCTGAATCGTATGCAACCGTCGATGCCCACGCCGATAGAAGCACCTTCTGCAGAGTAAAAAGTTGATATTTATCAGCATGTTGAACTTGGCGAAGTGGCGATTTGTTGCGCGGCCCATATGTGCATGCTAAGCGCGCGCGCTTGCTGAAACAAATGTCAGTAATTGCTTAGCGATAAACGGGGGAAAGCCTAAACGGCCAACCAATGTCCGACGGGTCAGCATCTTCTAACAGCAAACGCAATTATGCGGTCCAACCTCATGGATCGCGTCAAGAAGGTAGTGCCATAGTTAAACTGGCGGCCGGAGCTGTCGGAATAGTTTTTGGTGATATCGGTACCAGCCCGCTTTACGCCTTTCGTGAGACATTTGTTGGACACCACCCATTGGAGTTGGACAAACTCCACGTACTGGGTGTTGTCAGCCTGATTTTCTGGTCGATGACTTTGGTGGTCTCGATCCAATATGTGACCATATTGATGCGCGCTGATAACAAGGGGCAGGGCGGAAGTCTGGCGCTGGTTGCGCAGTTGATGGCGGCTTTGCGAAGATCCAAATATGGTTGGCTCGCTATTTTATTGGGTGTGTTGTCAACCTCGCTGTTTTACGGCGATAGTATGATTACGCCTGCAATCTCGGTGTTGTCCGCTGTTGAGGGCCTGACGGTTGTAGAGGCAGGCTTGCAGCCATTAGTTATTCCAATTGCAGTAGGCTTGCTGGTATTCTTGTTTATGTTGCAATCCCGTGGGACAGCCAAAATCGGGGCTTTGTTTGCACCAGTGATGTTTGTCTATTTTGTAGTGATTTCAACATTGGGTCTGATCCAAATCGCGCAAACGCCGGAAATACTATACGCGCTTAACCCATGGTACGCCGTCCAGTTTTTCATCACTGATGGTTTCAAAGCATTCTTGGCTCTGGGTTCTGTCGTTTTGGCCGTAACAGGATCGGCAGCGCTTTTTGCAGATATGGGGCATTTTGGCCGCAAGCCTATGCGTATTGCTTGGTTTGGGTTTGTTATGCCTGCACTGCTGTGTAATTATTTTGGCCAAGGTGCGATGATCATTGGTTTGGACGCTGAAGGAGCGAAGGCTGCGATCCAGAATCCCTTCTTCTTGATGGCCCCTGAAATGCTTCGCCTGCCGCTCGTGATATTGGCAACAATGGCGACGTTTATTGCGAGCCAAGCTGTGATATCTGGTGCTTTCTCTGTTACGCATCAAGCGATCCAACTCGGCTTTATTCCTCGTCTCACGATCAAACATACCAGCGCATCGGAAGCAGGCCAGATTTACATCCCGTTCGTCAACTGGACCATAATGATCGCGGTAATTATTCTGGTGCTAACTTTCCAGAGCTCTTCAAACCTTGCCTCCGCTTATGGCATCGCGGTAACCGGTGCGATGCTGATCGATACCTGCTTGCTTGCCGTGCTGGTGTTCACCTTGTGGAAGTGGAAATGGTGGTATGCTGTTCCAATCCTGGCCATATTCTTCTTAGTTGATGGTGCTTATTTTGCGGCGAACTTATCTAAAGTGCCAGATGGTGGTTGGTTCCCGCTTATGGTTGGTGGGTTTGCCTTCCTGTTGCTCACGACTTGGGCGAAAGGAAGGAAAATCATGCGTGAGCATATGGCTGAGTCAGCCATGCCGATTGAGATATTTACAAAATCTGCTGCAAACAGCGCAACGCGCGTTCCAGGAACGGCCATTTTTATGGCTTCTGCGTCGATAGGTGTCCCCTCAGCGCTGTTGCATAATATCAAACATAATAAAGTTATTCACGAACGTGTGGTGATCTTGACCGTCAATATTGAGGATGTTCCCTATGTGGAACCTGAGGACCGTGTGGAAGTGACGGACTTGGGCGATGGCTTTTATCGTCTGATCCTCCACTTTGGCTTCATGCAGGAAACCAGTGTTCCAGCCGCTCTTAAAAAGGTGAAAGAATGCGGGATGGAATTTGACATGATGAAGACAAGTTTCTTCCTATCACGACAGACTTTGTTGCCATCAGAAAAGCCTGAAATGATGGTATGGCGAGAGAAAGTCTTTGCCTGGATGTTGCGCAATGCCGCTACCGCAATGGAATTTTTCAAGCTACCGAGCAATCGGGTGGTGGAGCTTGGCAGTCAAATGGAGATTTAGAGGTATTAGATATCTGTTTCTTGTCAAATAACCGCAATATTTGGTGGCTTCGTTCTCCACTCTCTACTACATACCGGGCATCTGATTCTCATCATAGGAAACGCCCATGCGCATCGCTATAGCTTCCGATCATGCTGCCATTGAGATGAAGGCTGCTTTGGTCGAATGGATGAATGAAATGGGCCATGAAGTCAGCGATCTGGGGCCAATGACAACGGACAGCGTTGATTATCCTGATTATGGTTACAAGTTAGCCGATGAAGTAGCTTCGGGGCGAGTCGAACGCGGTGTTGCACTTTGCGGATCGGGCATTGGCATTTCGATGGCGGTTAATCGTAACCCCGGCTGCCGTTGCGCGTTGGTTTCCGAAAGCCTTTCCGCAAAGCTATCTCGCGAACATAATGATGCCAATGTAGTCGCTATGGGTGCGCGTTTGATTGGGATTGAAATTGCCAAAGACTGTCTCGAGCAGTTCCTCAACACTGAATTTGGCGGAGATCGCCACCAGCGTCGGGTAAACAAATTGTCCGAGCCACAACTGCAAGGAGTAAATGCATGAGCAACGTTGCCGATATTCAAGATATCCGTCCGACCGGTTTTTTTGATTTCTGCGTGAGCGAAAGCGATCCCGATGTGGCGAGCGCGATTAACGGCGAAATGGCACGTCAGCAAAGTCAGATCGAATTGATTGCGTCTGAAAACATCGTTTCCAAAGCGGTGCTTGAAGCGCAAGGTTCGGTCTTCACAAACAAATATGCTGAAGGCTACCCTGGCCGTCGCTACTATCAAGGCTGCACCCATTCCGATAGCGTGGAACAACTTGCCATTGATCGTGCAAAACAGCTGTTCAATTGCGGTTTTGCTAACGTGCAACCACATAGCGGTGCACAGGCCAATGGAGCAGTAATGCTGGCGCTGACCAAGCCGGGTGATACAATATTGGGAATGTCACTCGATGCTGGTGGTCATCTAACCCATGGCGCAAAACCGGCTCAATCCGGTAAATGGTTTAACGCTATCCAATATGGTGTGAACGAAGACGACCATCTGATCAATTTCGATGAAGTCGCGGCGCTAGCGACAGAACATCAACCGAAACTGATCATCGCGGGCGGATCAGCGTATCCGCGCGAAATTGATTTTGCAAAATTCCGCACCATTGCCGATGAAGTCGGAGCGATCTTCATGGTCGATATGGCGCATTTTGCCGGTTTGGTTGCGGCCGGCTATCACATCAATCCTTTGGACTTTGCAGATGTTGTAACGACCACAACGCATAAAACCCTACGCGGCCCGCGTGGCGGAATGGTGCTAACCAATGATGAGACCATTGCCAAGAAGATCAATTCTGCCGTTTTTCCTGGATTGCAGGGCGGTCCATTAATGCATGTCATCGCAGCGAAAGCTGTTGCTTTTGGGGAAGCCCTGAAGCCTGAGTTTAGAAGCTATTCTTCTGCTGTAATAGAGAATGCGAAAATCCTAGCATCAACGTTGAAGGAACGTGGAGCAGACTTGGTTGCTGGCGGAACTGACACTCATCTGGCGCTAGTTGATTTGTCGCCGCTTGGTATTACTGGCCGAGATGCGGATGAAGCGCTCGAACGCGCAGGTATCACTTGCAATAAGAACGCTATTCCCAATGATCCGCAACCACCGATGAAAACCAGTGGTATACGGGTTGGTTCGCCAGCTGGAACAACGCGGGGCTTTGGACCGGCGGAGTTCAAAATGATTGGCGATATGGTCGCTGATGTACTTGATGGTTTGCGTGAGAAAGGCGAGGCGGGTGACCCTTCTGTGGAAGCTGATGTTCGTGAGCGTGTGCAGCTGCTATGTGACCGCTTTCCGATCTATCCGGAATAAACGGAACTAACCATGCGTTGCCCATTTTGTGCTCATGAAGACAGTCAGGTAAAGGACAGCCGTCCTACCGAAGATGGTGCGACGATCCGTCGTAGGCGTCAATGCGAAGGATGTGGCGCGAGGTTTACAACGTTTGAACGCGTGCAATTGCGAGAAATTACGGTCGTTAAGAGCGAAAACCGCAAAGAACCGTTTGATCGCTCGAAGATTGACCTTTCGGTTTCACTCGCTTGCAGGAAGCGCGGTATTTCCGTGGAGCAGATGGATCAGTTGATCTCCGGTATTCAGCGCCAGTTGGAGACCAGTGGAGAAACAGAAATTCCCTCCAAGCGCATAGGTGAAATGGTGATGGAAGGGCTGCAGGGGCTCGACAGCGTGGCCTATATTCGCTTTGCCTCCGTCTACAAGGATTTCGCTGAAGCCAAGGATTTTGAGGAATTTGCCGGTGCCGTTCAGGATGCAGCAGTTGAGGATGGCAAGCTTTTGTGAGCAATGATCACCCCGTCATTGTTCTGGTTAAACCCCAGCTTGGCGAAAATATCGGAAAATGTGCGCGGGCGATGCTGAATTTCGGGTTGACGGAGATGCGTATCGTCAATCCGCGAGACGGTTGGCCCAATCCCGATGCTGGGCCTTCTGCAGCGGGTGCTGATTTCATTCTGGAACAAGCGCAGATTTATGAAACGACCGCAGAGGCTGTTGCTGACTGCAATCATATCTATGCCACGACAGTTCGCAAACGTGGTATGACCAAGGAGGTTTTAACACCGCAGTCTGCCGCCGTCGAATTTGCTGGAAATGCAGGAAAGTCTGCTATTTTGTTCGGACCAGAACGATCCGGCCTCGAAATTGCTGATGTGGAATTGGCGCGGAAAATTATCACTGCGCCGATTAATCCTGAATTTGGTTCGCTAAACCTCGCCCAAGCCGTAATTCTACTGGCTTACGAAATCTCCAAAACCCGCGATGATCTTGTGCAACCAACATTTGTGGAAAACGCACTTATGCCGGGTCCTCAGCATGATTTGGATCTATTGTTTGGACATTTGGATTCGGCATTGGAAAAGGCGCGTTACTATTACCCACCTGAACGAGCGCCAGCGACTAAAATAACTTTGCGCAATTTGCTTACCAAACCGGGTTGGACCAAGGAAGAAATTCAGACCTTCCGCGGTGTTATCAGTGCATTAGAAAAACCAAAGAAAGACGATTAAACGTGGCTATTTGTGCCGTATTGTGTCCCATTGCTGAAACTCGTAGCTGATAGACGTTTCTACCAACATTTCCCACATTGCAGCCATTGTTGGTACTGGAACCCTGGCCTGAACTGCTAATTGCTTCACATTCTCTATAACAGCCGCTTTGCGTCCTTCATCGCGCACAGCGTCGCGATCCTGCTTGATCCGCGCGGCGGCATCCATGCAGTCGAACCGCTCAGCAATCAAAGCTACTAATTCTGCATCGATCCGGTCCACTTGCTCGCGAACGTCGGCCATATTTTCCATCGGTTGAATTGCGCTACGTTTGGTCATGGCAGGGCCTTTAAGGGCTGTAAGGAAACAAGTCGAGTAGGCATTGACGCGTGGCGTTGATTTTCCAGTCCCAAATGGTTGACAATGGCCCGATTGGGCGTCATAGGCGCGCTCTTGCAATTGGCTCCGCACCCCGGTGAAGCGGTAGCCGCGTTAGAATCTGGTTCTGACGGTGCGTTCCGGGAATGAAGTTGAAACAGCAAATTAGGATTCATTCTTATGACCAAACGTACTGCGTCAAAATATAAACTCGATCGCCGCATGGGCGAAAATATTTGGGGTCGCCCCAAATCACCCGTCAATCGTCGTGACTATGGCCCAGGCCAACACGGTCAACGTCGTAAGGGTAAGCTTTCCGACTATGGTATTCAGCTGCGCGCCAAGCAGAAGCTGAAAGGCTATTATGGCGATGTGACGGAAAAGCAATTCCGTCGCGCCTATAAAGAAGCCGCTGCTATGAAAGGCGATACCAGCCAAAACCTGATCGGCTTGCTAGAGCAACGTCTCGATATGGTTGTGTATCGTGCGAAATTCACACCTACCATCTTTGCTGCTCGTCAGCTTGTAAGCCACGGACATATCCGTGTGAACGGCGTAAAGTGCAACATTGCATCTCGCAAAGTTGTACCTGGTGATGAAATTTCGCTCAGCGACAAAGCAAAAGAAATGTTACTTGTCATTGAAGCGCAAAGCCTGCCGGAGCGTGAAATTCCAGAATATGTAACGCCAGATGGTACAGACAAAGTAACTTATGTCCGCATCCCGACGCTGGACGAAGTTCCTTATCCGGTGACGATGGAACCCAATCTGGTCGTCGAATTCTATTCGCGTTGATTTAGTTCAATATGTGATCAAAGGGGCGGCTCGATTGTGCCGCCTTTTTTTGTGTCTCAGAAGGCGGTGACAGAGTTTTTCGTATGCAGGCAGACGCCCTATTGATGTCTTGATAGTTTTGCATCCCTCTGCCAAATGGGCACAAATGAAACCAAGTTGGTAGAGGATCGTCCTATGAAATTGAAAATGATCGCAGCTTTGACGCTGCCGGTGCTGCTTATCTCTGCATGCAAGAAAGTCGATAATGTCGAGGTTGCATTAGATATTCCAGAGGTTGCCGCGCCAGAGCTATCGGTTGATACGATGAAATCGATTACGGAAGAGCTTTCTTCTGACGCCTATGAAGGTCGTGCTCCTGGCACACCGGGCGAAGAGAAAACGCTCGCGCTGCTTACCAAAAGGTTTGCAGAAGCAGGTTTGGAACCTGGCAATGGCGACAGTTGGTTTCAGGATGTTCCTTTGGTTTCCATCGAAGCTAAAGACGTAGCGCCTCTGAAAATTACCGGTGGCTCCGAAGACTTGAGCTTTTCTTATGGACCTGAAATGGTGGTCACCAGTTATCAGGAGCAGGGTGCGATTGACATTGCCGACAGCGATATGGTGTTTGTTGGCTATGGCGTAAATGCCCCGGAACGCGGCTGGAATGACTATGAAGGGGTTGATGTTAAAGGAAAGACTGTTGTTATCCTGGTCAATGACCCTGATTTTGGCACCGAAAGCTTAGAAGGCGAATTTGGTGGGAAGGCCATGACTTACTATGGCCGGTGGACCTACAAATACGAAGAAGCCGCACGCCAGGGCGCTGCTGCGGCCTTAATCGTTCATGATACTGCTCCGGCTGCTTATGGCTGGAATGTTGTTGAATCGTCTTGGAGTGGACCGCAATTTTATGCGCAGTCTGCGAATGGTGGTTCTGATCAGACCAAAGCCAATGGCTGGATCCAGAAAGATGCAGCGGCAAAAGTATTTGCAGCAGCTGGGCAAGACCTGGAAACGCAAATGGCTGCTGCCAAAGTCAAGGGTTTCAAAGCCGTTGAACTGGGTACCAAAGCATCTGTGTCTTTTGGCAACACCATCAACAAAATGGATTCAAAAAATGTTGTAGGCATGATCAAAGGCAAAACGCGCCCTGACGAATATGTACTCTATACGGCGCACTGGGATCATCTGGGTCGTTGTAAACCTGCACCAGATGGAGACGATATTTGTAACGGTGCAGTCGATAATGCGACTGGAACGGCGGCTTTGGTGGCTTTGGCAGAAGCGCACACAAAAGCCGGTGCGCCGGATCGCTCTATTATCTTCCTTGCCGTAACTGCTGAAGAATCAGGGCTTCTTGGTTCGAAATATTATGCCGAGAATCCAATCTATCCTCTCAACAAAACCGTTGGTGGCGTGAACATGGATGCCTTTGCGATGGCCGGACCGGCCAACAATGTTGTCGTGGTTGGCAAAGGAAAGTCTCAACTAGACGCCTATTTGGAAGCGGCCTTGAAGAATGATGGACGTGTCGCTGAAGCCGAACCGACGCCAGAAAAGGGCTACTATTATCGTTCGGACCATTTCAGCTTTGCTAAGCAGGGCGTGCCAATGATTTACTTTGATGGCGGTGAAGACCTTGTCGAAGGTGGCCCAGAAGCTGGTGCAGCTGTATCAAAAGACTATGTCGAAAATCGCTATCACGGACCCAAAGACGAATATGACCCGAATTGGAATTGGGACGGTGTTATGGGTGATCTGAAAGTCTACTATACCGTTGCTCGTATGTTGGCGATGACTGAAGCATGGCCCAACTGGAACGAAGGCGACGAATTTCGCGCCATTCGCGATAAGAGCTTGGGTGATAGCTGAAACTGAATACCAGACCGCGATATGAGGTGGCCCGCTGAATGGGAGCCGCATGAAGCGGTCTGGATTGGTTTTCCCGGTGATCCCGTTGAATGGCCCATTGGACTGGAAGCAGCGCAGCGGGAAGTGGCTGTCTTTGCCAATGCCGTAAGCGACAATGGGGCAGGGGAGCAGGTGCTGCTCGTCTGCCGGTCTCAGGCGGATGCTTCGGTTGCACGACTGTTGGTAGAATCTTCTGTTGATGTAATCGTTCATGCATTTGGCGATATCTGGCTGCGCGATACGGGGCCGATAATCACTGTTAAGAAAAATCAGCGAACAGCAAATCTTTTCCAGTTCAACGGCTGGGGTGGCAAGTTTGATATGCAAGGTGACCAGGATATTGGATTGCGGTTGTCCCAGCAACGTGATCTCCGGACGCCTTTCCATGACTGGGTGCTGGAGGGCGGTGCAATTGATTGCGATGGTTCAGGTTGGTTGCTGACCACTGAACAATGTGCGCTGAATGACAATCGCAACAAGTCGATGGATAAAACCCAATTTGAACACGCGCTAAATGAGGCATTTGGTTGTTCAAAATTCTGCTGGCTTGGCGAAGGGTTGTTGAATGATCACACTGATGGACATGTAGATAATCTGGCACGCTTTGTGACTACTGAAACTATCGCAATTCCTAGAGCGGATCAGGCAGATGACCCGAATGGTGAGATTTTTGAGGATGCCGCATCGCGCGCGGAACAAGCGGGCTTGAAGGTTGTGCGATTACCTTCTGTCGGAAAATATCTGCTGGATGGACAGATTGCACCGGCTTCCTACATGAACTTTTATATTGGCAATCGAGTCGTTATTGTACCACAATATGAGGCTTACAATGATGCCATCGCCTTGGAAGAATTTCGAAAAATATTTCCAGATCGAAAAGTAGTTGGGCTTCCGTCCAAGGCGCTTTTGCGTGGGGGTGGGAGCTTTCATTGCATATCCCAGAATATCCCGGCAATTCAGTCGGCGTAACTTTTTGGGTTTTTCGAACGAAATTGGTTGTGAGGAGCTTGCCATTCTTAGTTGGCAAGACAGAAAGGGAATTTAACCGATGACCAACGGTATTTTGAGTGTCCTAAGCACACTTACCTATGTCTTTGTCTTTGTTCTGGGACTTGCTTTGGCAAGCTTGATCATTGTTTTCATTATTGATGTCACCCAAAAGCAAGATGCGGTCCGCCGAAACTATCCTGTCATCGGTCGATTCCGTCATATCTTCTCAGAACTGGGAGAGTTTTTCCGGCAATATTTCTTTGCCATGGATCGCGAAGAAATGCCTTTTAACAGAGCGGAACGAGACTGGGTATCCCGTTCAACAAAAGGAGAGGGCAACACCATTGCTTTTGGCTCCACCAAAAATCTGGATCCAGCTGGGACTCCGATTTTTGTAAATTGCCCATTTCCCACATTGGATACGGATGCGGCTGAAACAACAACCTGTGAGATCGGCCCTTATTGTGAAAAGCCATTTGCGTCACGATCATTGTTTAATATTTCGGCGATGAGTTTTGGGGCCTTATCGGTTCCAGCTGTCCGGGCGCTCTCACATGGTGCGAAAATGGCAGGGTGCTGGATGAACACAGGTGAAGGCGGCTTATCGCCTTATCATTTGGAAGGTGGTTGTGACATCGTCTTCCAAATAGGTACCGCCAAATATGGTGTGCGTGACGAACAAGGCGAGCTCAGTGATGATAAACTACGTGAGGTCGCAGCACATGAGCAGGTTCGGATGTTTGAAATAAAACTTTCTCAGGGTGCTAAGCCGGGCAAGGGAGGAATATTGCCGGCCGAGAAAGTGAACGATACCATCGCCCAAATTCGCGGTATTCCTGAGGGGGAGGCGAGCATCTCACCCAATCGCCATCCAGAGATTAACAGCGTTGAAGAGATGCTTGATTTTATTGACCGTGTGCGCCGAGCAACGGGTAAGCCGGTCGGCATAAAATCGGTGGTTGGTGCCTATGGTTGGTTGGAACTATTATGCAAAGCTATCCATAAGCGGGGTATTGAAAGTGCGCCAGATTTCTTCACGCTGGATGGAGGTGATGGTGGGACCGGTGCGGCTCCGATGCCGCTTATGGATAATGTGGGTCTGAAGCTGAAAGAGAGCTTGCCCATGCTCTCGGATATTCTCCATAAATATGGACTGCGTGACCGGGTCAAGATTATTGCTTCGGGCAAGCGGATCACCCCTGCTGATGTTGCATGGGCAATTTGTGCTGGTGCAGATTTTGTGAACAGCGCACGCGGGTTCATGTTCTCACTTGGTTGCATTCAATCGCTAAAATGTAACAAGAATACCTGTCCAACCGGTATCACTACCCATGATCCGCGCCTGCAACGTGGCCTGGATCCTGAGGACAAGAAAGTGAAAGTTGCCAATTACTGCAAGAATATGGTGCATGAAGTTGAAGTGATTGCCCATAGTTGCGGGGTAGATGAACCGCGTCAGCTGGGCCGTAAACATGTTCGTATTGTTCAAGATACTGGTAAGTCCGTCGCACTGGATGAACTCTATCCACGCCCGGACATATTGTCGCAATACATGCCCTCTATGGCCGCTGCCCATTGAAACATATTTGTATGATAGCGAAGGCGGGCTATGTCGGTTAACATAATAAAAATTGGACTGAGAGGATTGCAATGAAAAAGTTTCTATTGGTGAGTGCGGCACTAGCTATGACCTGTGCGGGCGGAAATGCTTTCGCGGAACGTCATGAAAAAGATGGAATGGAACATAAAAATGAAGCGCTACATTCGGTTTTGGCGCATGAGCGCCGCGCCGAAGACAAAGCGCGTGACAAATATCGCAATCCGGGGAAAACCGTCGCTTTTTTCGGAATAAAGCCAACTGATACGGTCGTTGAATATGTACCTGGTGGCGGATGGTATTCCCGGGTCCTAGCGCCGTATGTTGGTGCAGACGGTAAATTTGTCGGGCTTACATTTGCACCCGATCCATTGCCGTTCAGTGATGAAACGAAAGAGCGTATCCGTGGATTTCCAGAGAAGTTTCCAACCGATGTGGCGGAATGGACCGGCTTGCCAGCGGCAAGTTTCAAAGCATACACATCCGACAACGTGCCTGAAGAGGTCTATGGTAAAGCTGATTTCGTTGTCATTCCCCGGATGATGCACAATCTCATGCGCTGGAACGTTGCGGATAGCGAAATAAAGGTAATGCGCAATATGCTGAAAGATGGCGGCATGGTTGGCATTATTCAGCATCGTGCGAAAGATGGTACGGCCTTTAACTACGCCGATGGAAATAAAGGCTATTTGCGCACTGATACGGTCGTTAAATTCATAGAGTCGCAGGGCTTTGAACTGGTTAAGCAGTCTGAAGTCAATGCCAATCCAAAGGATACGGCCGATTATGACGGTGGAGTTTGGACACTACCTCCGCGTTATGGAAAGGGTGATGTCGATAAAGCCAAATATACCGAAATCGGTGAATCTGATCGGATGACTTTGTTGTTTAAAAAACTTCCATAAAACCATGTTGGGCGTTGACGATATCCGATGTCGTGGCCCCGCGATTTGGTTTTCGGCAGCCATAGATTTTACAAAAAATAGAAGAGGACAAAATTGATGCGGAAATTACTTTTGACTACTGCTGGTTTGGCATTGTTGGGAATGAGCGTGCCAACGTTAGCGAGTAATAACGCAAAAGATGGCACCGAAAGGAACGGCGCTAGTTTGAGCGCTGTCTTGGCAGATGAAAAACGTGCCGATGAAAAAGCGCGTGACAAGTACCGTAATCCAGCAGAGACCCTTGCTTTTTTTGGCGTAAAATCCGACCAAACTGTCGTGGAATATGGTCCCGGCGGCGGATGGTATACGCGGGTTTTATTGCCCTATTTGGCGCATTCCGGCAAATATGTTGCAGTGGGCCCAGACTCTTCAGCCACCGACTTTTCGACACGTGCACGGGAAGGGCGATCTAAAAGCTGGCCTGAACGCTTTCCGGATATGGCATCTAAATGGACCGGAGTGGATGCCAAAAAAATCGCAGCCTTTGAAAGCGATGAATTCCCGGATGAAATGAAGGGCAAGATTGACCGTATAGTGATATTCCGTTCGCTTCATGGCATGATGAACCGGACAAATGCGGATTCAGAATTGCGCAACTTGCGAGCCATGTTGAAGGATGACGGGATGATTGGTGTCGTCCAGCACCGTGCAAACGTCGATGCGCCATTTGAGATGTCGAAAGGTACCAAAGGCTACTTGAAACAAGACAATGTTGTAGCCCTCTTCAAGATCGCTGGTTTTGAGCTGGTGTCCTCTTCAGAAATCAATGCAAATCCAAAAGATACCAAGGATTATGAAGGTGGTGTTTGGACGCTGCCTCCAATTCTGCGCAAAGGCGATGTTGATCGGGCGAAATATCAAGCGATCGGCGAGTCAGATCGGATGACTTTGTTGTTCAAGAAAGCAAACTAAACCGCTATCAAGGCCGCCATGACTGAAATCAGCGTAGCGGCCTTGCAGCTCTCCTTAGGCGGCGATGAACAATCCAATATTGAAGCGGTATGCGATCAAGTCGCTCAGGCCGCCGAACGAGGCGCGCAAATCATTCTACCGCCTGAGCTCTTCGCGGGCCCTTACTTCTGCAAAACTGAAGACGAGGCTTCGTTTGCCATAGCCAAACCATTGGCGGAGAGTTTGCCGGTTGCCGCTATGCGAAAGCTCGCAAGATCCCTGAAAGTAGCCATCCCCGCCAGCTTCTTTGAACGCGATGGCAATCATTACTACAACAGCGTGGCTATGGTCGCTCCCGGTGGCGAAATCATGGGTGTCTATCGTAAGAGCCATATTCCCGATGGTCCTGGCTATGAGGAAAAATTTTACTTCCGGCCTGGCAATAGCGGCTTTAAAACTTGGGAAGTTTTTGGGGCCACAATAGGTGTCGGGATATGCTGGGACCAATGGTACCCGGAAAGCGCGCGTGCAATGGCGTTAATGGGCGCTGAATTGTTGTTTTACCCCACAGCGATAGGTTCCGAACCTTATGATGAGAACATGGATACAAGCCGCATGTGGCGCCGTGCTATGCAGGGACATGCAGTGAGCAATTGCATGCCGGTCATCGCGAGTAATCGCACAGGTGTTGAAGATGGTCAGAGTTTCTATGGACACAGTTTCATCGCCAATGAGTGGGGTGATTTAGTGGTCGAGTATGGAGCAGATGAATCCGGAATATTGATTGCTGGTTTTAACCTCGAGAACGCCCGCAAACACCGGGCCGGGATGGGTTTCTTTCGCGACAGAAGACCGGATCTCTATCAACGTCTTGTCGAGGATAGTTAACTTTCTGGACCATTTCTGCCGTTTTGGGATATAAGATCCACATGAAGAATCGGCAGTTAACGACATTTGTTTCATTGCGTCTTAAAAGCTTGATGGCTTTTCCTGCGATTTTGGCTGTGTTCCTCATGCCTGTTGCTTCTTTGGCGCAGACCAATTTTATTGTGGAATATGCACCCGCAGTTGATATTCCTGCTAAGCCCAAACCGAAAAAGAAACGTGCGCGATATACCCAACCTGATTTCGCGGTTCGCCATTTTGTGCAGCTGGATCGTCCTTTGCAGTTTGGTGAGCATTTTTGGGATGAAGCTTACGTAAGAAATAATGGCTTGCGCGGCCGTGCTCAGATCGTGGTCGACCTGGAAGCCGAGCAACTTTATGTATATCGTGCCGGTGTTGAAATTGCTCGTACCAAAATCACCCGCGGATGGGAAAAATATGAAACGCCGACTGGTGTTTTTCCGATCCTCGAAAAGGATGCAGACCATTATAGCAGCACTTATGACAACGCGCCGATGCCATACAATTTGCGCCTGACCTGGCCGGGTATTGCCATTCATGGAGCAGATGTGGACGATATCTCAGCAACCCATGGCTGTATTGGAGTGCCGCTGGAGTTTGCTCGTAAGCTGTTTTCGAATGTTCATGTTGGGTACAAAGTGTTGATCACCCGCAATTGGCAACCAGGTATTTACGGTTAGATTTCAACCGGTCTGATAGTTACCAGCTGCTCGAAAAACTTCCTCAAACATCTCCACTGTCAACCGCTTCGTATTCATATTGTACCGACTGCAATGATAGCTATCGATAAGAACGCGATTGCCGGACAGCTTATGCACTGCACCATGCGCGAATTGATTGTCAGCTAATCTTAGGCCTTCCATTCGGATCAAGCTGTCATGCGCTATCTTTCCCAGCGCTAAAATTACCTTCAGATTGACTAGGGCTTGTAACGGTCGTTTTAAATATTTCCGGCAGTTGGTTATTTCCGAACCATTGGGTTTGTTCTCTGGTGGAAGACATTTGACCGCATTGAGAATGATTGCATCGTTAAGTGTCACACCATCTTCGGGATGGTTTTGAAATTCGCCTTTAAGAAATCCGAACTTTGAAAGTGTCGCAAATAACGTTTCGCCTGATGCATCACCGGTGAACGGTCGCCCCGTTCGGTTCGCGCCCTCCTTACCGGGCGCAAGTCCAACAATGGCCAACCAGGCCTCCGGATCGCCAAAAGCAGGAACTGGAGCATTCCACCATTCAGGGTGGACCTTCTTTAGGGACTTGCGCAGTTCCACTAGCCTCGAACATTGTCTGCATCCCAGAGGCGCCTCGGCAAAGGAAAGGGGGGTATGATCGCTCATAACCCCCGCCTAAATTCTATCAGACTTAACGTCCAGACGATTAGTCTTTTAGTTCTGCTGGAACAATTCCGCCGGCATCGGCAATTTTGCCCATAACTTGTTTATGCAGAAGAATGTTGTCTTCTGCAGATCCGCCATATCCGGCATTTCCCATTTCTTGCGCCAGTTCCTTGCGATTTTCATAGCTGGCATCGAGACCCACCAACTTCATCAAATCAACAATCGAATTACGCCAGTTGAGATTGTCCGAACCAGGGATGCTGTCGAGACGCGCCTCTACATTAACTTCACTTATAGCAGCGCGTTCTGCTGGTGCGGCTGCTTCAGGTGTTGCTTCCGGCTCGGCCGCTTTGGCTTCCCCACCGAAAATTGCGCTTTTAATCTTTCCAAAAATACTCATGCTATTGCTCCTCTTTATAACTTTGATTGCAGGCCAGTCTCTGGCCAGCAAATGCAAACCTCTCATGCCCTTGCAAGCTATCTCGGTGTTGGAGGCGTCAGAGTCAAATGCAGATCATCGCAAATATTCAATTCTAGACCATATGGAATGTAAACAGTCGTAAAGGTCCTGGAAATCAGGTTTTACGACCCAAAATATGCTACATCGACGGCTAGAAAAGAATCACTTCGGTTTTTCGCCGGTAAAGGAGAGCGATTATGAATATAATGGATGTACTGCAGCAATCAGGCGGCATTGGAACAATGGCCAAGGAATTGGGCATTAATGAAAGTATTGCGCAAGCTGGTGCAGCAGCTTTGCTTCCCGCGATCCTTGGTGGTTTTAAGAAAACCACGCAGGCACAGTCAAATGGCCTGGAGGGGCTTGGTGGTCTGCTGGGTCAACTCGGCGGCGGGGGATTGTTAGATAATGTTCTGGCTCCTCAACAAACTTCCGTTCAACAAGGTAATGACGTGCTTGGTCAGATTTTCGGTTCCAAAGAAGTGAGTCGGACCGTGGCAGCTGGAGCCGAACAACAAACTGGTATTAGCGGTGACCTACTAAAGAAAATGCTGCCAGTGGTCGCGATGATGGTCGCGGGGTATATGGCAAAGCAGGGTGGAGATAGTTCTGGCGGCGGCGGTTTGGGCGGCTTGATCGGTGGCCTTCTTGGCGGCAGTGGTCAGAGCTCAGGCGGCGGTGCTTTGGGTGGTCTTGGATCTCTGTTAGATTTGGACGGCGATGGAAATCCGTTGGACGATATTATTGGAATGGCTGGAAAACTCGTTCGATAAAGTTTTGATGAAGGGGAAGAATAATGGGAATGTTAGATAACATTATGAATATGTTGCCAGACGGCGTTGATATAAACTCAATGGCTGAAAAGGTTGGAATGACAACTGATGAACTGAAATCTGGTGGAGAAGCTCTCTTTGAAAAATTGAAAGATGGTAGCACCGATAAAGCCACTGCCATTAAGGAAGCCGCTGCAGAAGCTGGCGTCGATGCAGATAAGCTGAAAGGCTTGCTGCCAGCTATGGCTGAAAAAGCGGGACTTGATGGCGAAGGTGGCCTGATGGATAAGTTGACCGGAGAAGATGGTTTGCTGGGTAAAGTGACTGGTCTTTTGGATCGTGACGGTGATGGCAACCCGATCAACGATATTACAGATATGGCCAAAGGCTTTTTCAAAAAATAAGAAATGCGGCAGTTATCGGGAAGGGTTACTCAGGGGGCCCTTCCAAAGCCTCCAATGTTTCTAGTTCCAAAACGCCACCATTTACGGCAGCCACCTTGGCCAGAGTACCTTCTGGCATAGCAGGGCCCTTTGCGGGCCATTCTCCATCAGCCACTTTTACCCTTCCGCCAGACGCTGTGACTGGTTGAACCACCGTTACCGTTTTACCAACTAACCGCGCAGACCGATCGTTTAGAAGTGGGTCTTCATTCTTGACCTTATGTGTCAGATACCAACGGCGGCCAAGCCAAACGGAAGCGACGGAGGAGATTCCAAATAGAGTAAGTTGCCCGGTAAGCGTAAGATCAATGAACAGCGACGCAATGCCGGTCACAGCAGCCGCAGCAGCTAGCCATATCAGGAAAACTCCTGGCACAATAAGTTCTGCCAGCCCCAACAACACTGCAAATGTCAGCCAGATATAATGTGTTTCCGAAAAAAAGTCCTCGCCCATATTTTCTGCCTATTGCTTGCTAGTTACTCGAATGGTCCCGGTTTCTTGCGCTTAGCGGGCGGAGCAGAAACCTCGGCGTTGTCGCCCAAGGCATCTTTGGCAAGTTCACCGATGCCGCCCAATGTTCCAATAAGCTGGGTTGCTTCAACCGGGAACAATATGGTTTTCGCATTGGGTGAAGTAGCGAACTCTGACACAGCTTTCACATATTCCTGGGCAACAAAGTAGTTGATAGCCTGTGCATTGCCGCCGGCGATAGCCTGGCTAACCATTTCGGTTGCCTTGGCTTCCGCCTGAGCTTCTCGTTCGCGCGCTTCAGCATCACGGAACGCCGCTTCCTTGCGACCCTCTGCCTGTAAAATTTGACCCTGCTTTTCGCCTTCAGATCGCAAGATTTCCGATGCACGAGCGCCTTCGGCATCAAGGATATTGGCACGCTTCTCACGTTCTGCCTTCATTTGGCGAGCCATCGCGTTGATGATATCTTGCGGTGGTCGAATATCTTTAATCTCAACCCGAGTAATCTTGATGCCCCATGGTGTGGTGGCATCGTCAATAACCGTAAGAAGCCGTCCGTTAATCTCGTCACGCTTGGACAATGTTTCATCCAAATCCATTGACCCCATTACGGTCCGCAAATTTGTCGTAACGAGATTCAGGATGGCATTGTACAGATCGTTGACTTCATAGGCGGCTTTGGGTGAGTCCAATACTTGGAAGAATACAACGCCATCGGTTGAAATCATCGCGTTATCTTTGGTGATGATTTCCTGACCTGGAATATCGAGTACCTGTTCCATCATATTGACCTTGCGACCTACGCGATAGAAAAAGGCAGGGAAGAAGTTAAACCCTGGTTTTGCGACTTGCGTAAAACGACCAAAATATTCGATCGTATATTCAAAACCCTGCCTTACAATCTTGATACTGGCAAACAGGTAGATGAGTGCTAAGATTACAAAAAATCCGACGAAGCCGATTTCCACTGGTATTCTCCCGATTAGAGCTGTTAGTACCATTGATGATTTGCTCCTTCTTGCCAAGGGAAATCCGAATATTCCGCTCATTAGCAAGGTTACTATCTGAATATGCGATCCGTATTTGTTGTTGCTGTTGTCACAATCTGTTTGCCAAGTTTGCTCCATGCAAAACCAATCACTGAATCCGATTTGCGACAGCATATTGCGATTTTGGCAAGCGATGATTTTCAAGGTCGCAAACCGGGAACAGAAGGTGAGAATAAGACCATCAGCTACATTGCGTCGCAATGGTCCAAAGCGGGTTTGATTCCTGCCGCTACCGGAGGTGTCTGGTATGAGCCGGTGGCTCTGACAGAACGCAAAGCGGCTGGATCAAGCGCAATCTTTTCGGTCGAAGCCAACAATCGAGATCGAGATTTCACAGCCTCACAGAAAAATATTGTATTGCGCGGCCGCGAGGCGATGGAAAACGCTTTGGCGGTCCCAGTTGTATATGCCGGTTATGCAAATGAAGAATCACAGGAATTGAGGAGGTTAGTAAGCGGAAAAATCGCTCTTCTCCCGCTCTCCAAGCCGACAGGCCGCGATGATTTGCCGGATTACCAGGATCGCAGAAAACAGCTTATCCAAGCAGGTGCCACCGCCGTAATATCAATTGTAGCCAATGAAGGGCGCTGGAACCGCATAAAACGCGTTGTTCAGCGTGGTGAAATGAGATTGGAAGGCGATGATCAACATGCAAGGTTTGAAGGAATTATTAAGCAGAAATTTGTGCGCAAACTGCTCAAAAAAGCAAGATTGGATAAACGACAGTTCAAAATCTGGCAGGATGACCGTGATTTCCGGGCGATAGATTTGCCAATACGTGCCGACTTATTCGCAGAAACTGATCTCCGAGGCTTGGTATCCCATAATGTAGTAGGTAAAATCATAGGTTCGAAACCCAAGAGCGGGGCAGTGCTGTTTCTCGGTCATTGGGACCATTTCGGCGAATGTCGTAGGGAAGATCCCGATGACCCCGGGAAGGATCGCATCTGTAACGGGGCCGTAGACAATGCCAGCGGCATATCTCTGTTGATTGAAACGGCGAAAAGATTGATTTCTTCTAAGCCAGAACGCGATATATATTTCTTGGCCACGACTGCAGAAGAGCAAGGATTGCTGGGTGCATATGCGTTCGTCGAAAACCCACCAACGCCAATTGGTAATTTCATTGCAGCCTTTAACGCAGACTCGGTCGCAATTGCCAAAGAAGGAACCAATATTGCTGTAGTAGGATTGGGCGAAACCGAGCTTGATCCGGATATTGAGAAAGTTGCTAATGAGGAAAAGCGTGAGATTGATCGTTCAGGGAAACCTAATGCCTATTTGAAGCGGCAAGATGGTTATGTATTCCTTGAGCAGGGAATTCCCGCCTATATGATCACAAGCGCCTTTGCCGATGAGGCATTGCTAAATGCTTTTATTGCCGGGGCTTATCACGATGTTAGCGATGAACTGAATGATGATTTGCCGCTAGGTGGAGCGGCAGCGGACGCGAATTTTCATGTGTCATTGGGACGCTATTTTGGCAGTACAGAAACATTTCCGCAAAAGGCCTCTGGTGAATAGTCAGAAACCTGTTTACATGGGCCGCCACAGAATCACTCGCAGCGCAGAAGAAAGTGGCCGTCATGAGCAGTAAAGAAATCCGGATGGGCCTGACATTTGACGATGTCTTGCTCCAGCCTGCCGCATCCGAAATTGTTCCCAGTCAGGCGGATACCAAAACATTACTGACCAAGGAAATTGGATTGAATATTCCAGTTCTTTCATCTGCGATGGATACAGTGACCGAAGCCGATATGGCGATCGTCATGGCGCAAATGGGCGGTATTGGGGTCCTTCACCGCAATCTCACACTGGAACAACAAATTGCCGCCGTTCGACAGGTTAAGCGATTTGAATCGGGCATGGTTGTAAATCCTATAACTATTGCACCTGATGCGACATTGTCAGAGGCAGAAGCGACAATGGAACAAAACCGGATTTCCGGTATTCCGGTTGTTGAAAAAAGCGGAAAACTGGTGGGTATATTGACCAATCGGGATGTTCGCTTCGCGGAGAATCCCAAGCAACCGGTTTCGGAGTTAATGACCAAGGACAATCTGGCGACAGTCCCGGCAGGCGTGAGCCAAGAAGAGGCTCGCCGTAAGTTGCATCAACGGCGGATCGAGAAACTGTTGGTTGTGGATAACGACTATCGGTGTGTTGGCCTGATCACTGTCAAAGATATAGAAAAAGCAGTTATGTATCCGGACGCTACGAAGGATGATACTGGACGGTTGCGCGTAGCAGCAGCATCGACTGTTGGCGATGCAGGGTTAGAGCGGACGCAAGCCTTGATTGATGCGGAATGCGATCTTGTAATTGTCGATACAGCACATGGTCATAGCGCCATGGTCGCAAGGTCGGTTGAAGAGATAAAGAAACGCTCGAATAGCGCCCAAATCATTGCCGGAAATGTGGCGACTGCGGCCGCAACGCGGGCTTTGATTGATGCAGGTGCTGATGGAATAAAAGTGGGTATTGGACCGGGGTCAATATGCACGACACGAGTTGTTGCTGGTGTTGGCGTACCGCAGTTAACGGCGGTAATGGATTGTGCTGAGGAAGCAGAAAAATCAGGTATTCCGATTGTTGCAGATGGCGGGTTGCGGACTTCGGGCGACGTTGCGAAGGCATTGGCGGCCGGTGCCTCATCGGTGATGGTCGGTTCTTTGCTGGCCGGTACCGAAGAGGCGCCGGGTGAGACCTTCTTGTATCAAGGACGATCCTATAAAAGCTATCGCGGCATGGGTAGCGTCGGCGCAATGGCTCGGGGTTCTGCTGATCGTTACTTTCAGCAAGATATTAAAGACCAGATGAAGCTGGTTCCAGAGGGTATTGAAGGGCAGGTGCCTTTTAAAGGGCCGGCTCGAAATGTTATTCATCAATTGGTTGGCGGTGTGAAGGCGGCGATGGGCTATACCGGATCTGAAACGCTTAAAGCGTTGCGGGAACGTGCGGAATTCGTCCAGATTACCAACGCGGGATTGCAGGAAAGCCACGTCCACGATGTGTCGATTACGCGAGAAGCTCCAAATTATCCTACGCGTTAAGGTTAGATGCGATGAGACCAGCGGCTCGTCTACAAGCGGCTATCGAACTACTCGATGAAATCATCATGGCCGCTAGGGATGATGGTGCTTCTGCAGATGCGATCATCAAAAGATACTTCAAGAAGCGGCGCTATGCCGGATCGAAGGATCGGCGAGCAATCAGAGATCACGTTTATGCGGCGATAAGGCTTTTTGGGGATCGACCAGAAAGCGGGCGCAGCGCTATGCTAGGGCTGGTTAACAAAAAACCGGAATTGCAGGTTCTTTTTGATGGTTCGGATTATGGCCCGTCAAAGATTGGCCTCAAGGAGAACGGAGCCGACGGATCACTGATACCGAAATGGATCCAACCAAAATTTGCTGATGTAATTGACGAAATTGAGCAAGATGCTTTGTTGGGTCGTGCGGATTTGCACATAAGAGTAAAACCTCAATATATAGAAGAACAGGGCGTTGTAACCCTTCTGTCAGAAGCCAAAACCCTGCCTTTGGGCAATGCTTATGCTTTGCCGAACGGAACGCGAGTAGAAGGCAGTCAACCCTATCGTGGCGGGCAAATTGAAATTCAGGATCTGGGTAGTCAGGCCATTGTCGCAGCTGGGGCGCAGCAAAAGCCGAAGTTAGTATTGGATTTATGCGCCGGAGCTGGTGGAAAGACGATGGGGCTGGCAGCACAGCTTCCAGATTCCACGCGAATGATTGCCAGCGACACAGACCGTGGCCGCCTTTCTCGTATGAAACCAAGAATGGAACGCGCTGGCGCGGATAATATTGAAACTATCCTTCTGCACCCCAATCGTGAATGGGAAGCACTTCAGCATTTGAAAAATCAATGCGATCTCGTGATCGTAGATGCTCCATGTAGCGGAACCGGAACTTGGCGCCGGAACCCAGAGCTAAGGTGGCGAATGACGCCAAAACGACTGCAAAAAACAACCGAATTGCAACAAAGATTGCTGCAACTCGGCAGCGAATTTGTTGCGGAGGGCGGGAGACTATTATTCGCAGTGTGTTCACTCCTGGACGATGAAGGCCCTGATCAAGTTGAGAAGTTTCTGCAATCCGAGCCAGATTGGCGCGATATAGAGGTTGATTTGCCGTTGGGCCGCCCATATCGTAAAGGATTATTACTTTCACCGTATCATGACGGAACGGATGGCTTTTATTTCTCTTGTCTCGAAAAACTGTGATAGCTTCGCGTGTTAATCGCGGATGCAGATGATTCTGGTAAAAGCCGTGAAAATCTTATGGAGCTGATTATGCGTTTCTCACCTGCTGCCCTTGCCCTTTCACTGGTTTTGGCCACCGTTTCGAGTGTGAGTTACAGTCAGTCGGCGGATATAGAGATCAAGCAGCGGTCGGTTGAATATATGGGGTTGGGTGAGAAGGCCCAGAAAACCGGCAATTTCGAACTTGCAACCGACTTTTACGAGACTGCTTTGGCGGTAGATCCACGCAACGGCTCGGCTTTTATAGCATTGGCGCAAATTTCACGAGTTCAGGGCCTTCCCGGCAAAGCCATTCGGCTTTACCGTGAGGCACTCATCCTGGATCCCAATAATCTAGATGCGCTGGCGGGACAGGGCGAAGCTCTTGTACAACGCGGTGCTGTTGAAAAAGCCAAGTTAAACCTGTCGCGGATTGAAACGCTTTGCCGCACCAAATGCGCACAAAATGATCAGCTTGCGAGCGTTATCACCAAATCGGAAAAAGCGCCTGTTATGTCGGCCGCTGCGGTGACGCCGAAGCCAAAAGTCGCCGATGAAAAACCAGAAACTGAAACGCCTTAACTCCGCTCGAATAGAACCGTTGGAAGCCTCTTTGAAGCTTTGATGAAGACAGCCTAAAAATCGTAGACCAATGTTGCACGGCTGATTTTATCAGTCTTTTCTACACCTAAAGGCGGATCAGTCTCGTGCTCCCAAGAGTAGGACAAGCGGGCTGACAATGCTCCGATCAGTTTTGCTTCTAGTCCGGTGGTCGATGTGAAAGTGCTGTTATCGGACTCAACCAAGGCGTTGAGGTCCTGCGTAAGGCGCAAGTTATCGGAAATCTGCCAGAATGAATCCAGCTCAGCCAGACCTGAAAGACTAGTGTCGGATCCTCCGCCGATTAAGCGTGTTTTTCGCCATGCCGGGCCCACCTTGATGTTTAATGCTGTATCATCGCTTTTGACCACGGCGTAGCCAAGTCCGCCCGATAATGTAGTGCGCGATGAGAAGCCTTGAAATCTATCGCGCTCATATTGTGCCAGACCAAAAGCATAGAAGCGTTCATTAAATTTGTAGTTTGGCTCATAGGCCGCCAGAAACTGCTCGCGGTTCGTCGTTCCGTTGGTGCGTTGATAATCGGCCAGTGCGCGAAGGTTGTGTCGCCATTTTACGCCTTCCTTTTTGAGCTTAAGTGATGCAGAAATACCCGTGCTGTTGGTATTACCGGTAGAATGAAAACCACCCAATTCGCCTTGACCTGACCAGTTTTCGAAAAAGCTGGCCTGTAGCTTTTTCTGTTCTTCTGCGGCAATGAGCGCCGCTTTTTCCGCAATATAGCTGGTCAGCATGATTTCAATTTCTGCTACATCATCCGGATTTGTTGATTTTGCTAGTTTTACAACTGTTTGCACATCTGCATCGTTTTTCGACGCAATAGCGGCCTCAATCATGGCTTTGACCGGATCTGGCAGCGCTGCCTGAGCGGGTAGGGCGTGCAAAAGTACAATAGCAGATATGCTAGCAGAAGCTTTGTATAACATTTTGAAAACTCGCGTTTAAAAAAACTAAATGAGCGGCCCAAATTCCTTAAGAATCGCACGATACAGATCCTTTTTGAACGGCACGATCATTTCTGGCAAGTCGGCCGGGTCCGCCCACCTCCAATTTGTAAACTCCGGATGATCGGTGTTGATATCAATATTCTCATCGCTTCCTGTGAAACGCATTAAGAACCAGCTTTGGCGCTGACCGCGATATTTCCCTTTCCATATTTTGCCGAGTAGTTCCTCGGGCAAATCATAGAAATGTTCGTCTTTACTGCGCGCGATGATCTCAACATGTTCCCGGGTAACACCGGTTTCTTCCCAAAGTTCGCGTATCGCGGCGGCTTCAGCTTTTTCGCCGTCATCTATCCCGCCTTGAGGCATTTGCCAGGCATCAGGATATTTACTTTGAGCAGCATCCAGCCTTTGGCCAGCAAAGACTTCGCCTTTCTTGTTGGCCAACATGATCCCAGCACATGGCCGGTAGGGAAGATTTGAAAAGTCGCTCATAGGCCCGCGAGAAGCGTTTTCCACGCAGCGACCATCTTGTCGACATCGATTTGCGCTGAGGGCACGGCTTTGCGGAGATTGATAAATCCATGCACATTGCCGGGCATCTCAATATACGTGGTGTTCACGCCATGTTTGATAAGTTCTCCGGCATATTCCCGGCCTTGATCGCGGAGTGGGTCGAGGCCAGCTGTAATAAGAACAGTTGGAGGAGAGTTCGAAACATCTCCGAGATAAGGTGAAACCTGAATGTCGTCATCCTTTGGCGCATAATGGCTGTTAAAATATTCCATACTATCTTTGGTCAGCAGAAAACCTTCCGCAAACTCATCCATAGAGCCTCCTTCGGCATCCATCCGTGTCGCAGGATAGATTGGGAATTGCGCAACAATTGGGACGGAGGCGGGTTCAGTTGCAAGGGCTTGCCCCACAACCAGTGTCAAATTGCCACCAGCACTATCGCCGCAAGGAATCAATCCGCTGAGTTTCAATTTCAGAGTTTCTTGATTCTCTGCCACCCATCGTGTTGCTGCGATGCTATCTTCGGGAGCTGCTGGAAACGGCGCTTCTGGACCCATTCGATAATCAACGGCTACGACCGGCAGATCCATTGCTTTGGAAATATAAGTGCAGAAACTGTGGTGCGAATCCAAATCCCCAATAACAAAACCACCACCATGGTAGAACATTATCAATGGCGTTTCTTCGGTCCGTTCGGATTGGCTATCATAGAGTCGCAATGGAATATCACCCGCCGGTCCAGAGCAAGATAGATCTTCAATGCGAGCAATTTCAACGGCATCCGCTTCTAACATTGATGCCATCGCATTATACATTTCACGGGCTTCTACGGGAGTTACGTCCGACATTTGAGGCGCATCAGAAGCTTCCATCATCGTCAATATCATCTGCACATCGGGGCGAATAAAGGCGTCAGTCATCCATGGTCTCCAGTAATTTAACTGACCGATTAGATCAGCCAAGGTTCATGGTGCAAGCCTATTCGGGTATCCTGTATCAAAACGCACGCAAACAAATGCTTTATCCCTATTAGTTTTTATGGTTTGAAGTGGTTCGAAAAGCTGATCTATCGGCTTTTACATAGTTAGATTATCGGAACACAAAAATGGCGACAGCGGTCAACCAAGACAAACCTACAAACGAACACCATAGTGGAGGCGAAAATGTCGTCGTCCGCTTTGCCGGAGATAGCGGCGACGGGATGCAGCTTACAGGCGGTCAATTTACATTGTCGACCGCGCTGGCTGGGAATGACCTCGCAACTTTCCCAGATTTTCCGGCAGAGATTCGGGCACCGCAAGGAACGCTATTTGGCGTTTCGGCTTTCCAAATTAACTTCGGGTCGCGCGCTATTGAAACCGCCGGTGATCAACCGGACGTTCTAATCGCAATGAATCCTGCTGCGTTGAAAACCAACGTACAGCAAGTGCGTCCTGGCGGACTGGTGATCGCGGATGAAGGCGAGTTCGGAAAACGAAATCTGGACAAGGCTCATTATGACAGCAATCCGTTGGAAGATGGTTCGCTTGCCAAGTGGCAATTGCTCAAACTCGATATTTCTCAGCTTACGCTGGATGCAGTCAAAGAATTTGGCCTTGGGAACAAAGAGGCATTGCGTTGCAAAAATATGTGGACGCTGGGTCTGTCACTTTGGATGTTCGAGCGCGAACGTGATCCGGTTATTGAATGGCTCAATACAAAATTTGCCAAACTTCCCGACGTAGCGAAAGCAAATATTGCTGCTCTAAACGCCGGACATGCTTATGGTGAAACCGCTGAACTATCGGGCGAAGGGTTGGGAACGGGTCATTTGCCAACGCACCGTGTCGCTGCGGCACCCGCAACGCCAGGTGTTTATCGCACGGTTACCGGTGCAGAAGCCATTTCTCAGGGCTTGGTAGCTGGCGCACAGCTAGCTGGATTGCCGATGTTCTTTGGCGGTTATCCTATCACGCCAGCATCAGCCATTCTGCACCATCTTTCGCGGCTCAAAGAGTTTGGCGTCACGACTTTTCAGGCGGAAGATGAAATTGCCGCTATCACTGCTGCTATCGGAGCAAGCTATGCCGGTAGTCTGGGAATTACATCGTCCTCAGGTCCGGGTATTGCGCTGAAAGGCGAAGCCATGGGGCTGGCGATTATGACCGAGCTACCGCTGGTCATCGTCAATAGTCAACGCGGCGGCCCGTCTACCGGTCTTCCAACGAAAACCGAGCAATCAGACCTCTACCAAGCGGTATACGGTCGCAATGGCGATGCGCCGATGCCGGTTATCTCTGCGCGTTCGCCCGGTGATGCCTTTGAATGTGCGATTGAAGCGGTGCGGATTGCTGTACAATATATGACTCCGGTCATGCTGCTCACTGACGGTTATATTGCCAATGCAGCAGAGCCCTGGAAAATTCCGGATGTCAGTTCACTGGAACCCTTTCCGGTTACTTTCCTGGAAAAGAAACCAGAAGAAGGCCTCCTACCTTATAGTCGCGACGAAAAGCTCGCACGGCCATGGATCAAGCCCGGAACGCCTGAACTGATGCACAGAATTGGCGGTATCGAAAAAGCAATTGATACCGGTCATATCGAATATGGTCCGGCCAATCACCAGACCATGACGGAAATACGCCGTGACAAAGTCCTTGGTGTTGCGGATAGTATTGCTGATCAAGAAGTTGCTCTAGGCAAAGAAGGCGGTAAGCTTGCGGTGGTAGGCTGGGGATCAACCTTTGGACCCATCCATCAAGCTGTACGGAAAGCAATCGACGCGGGTAAAGACGTGGCACATATCCACATCCGGAATATTTGGCCGATGCCGAAAAACATGAGCGATTTGCTGAAAAGCTATGATCGTGTGATCGTACCGGAAATGAATACTGGGCAGTTGAAAACCATATTGCGCGATCAGTTTCTGGTTGATGCAATGCCCGTCAATAAAGTGTCGGGGCAACCATTCACCATTACCGAAATTGAAGCCGCGATTGAGGAGGCTTTATCATGACTGAGATGACAAAAGTAGAAACGACCCTGAAAGATTGGGAAACCGATCAGGAAGTCCGCTGGTGCCCCGGTTGCGGTGACTATGCGATTCTGAAGGCTGTCCAACGGACGATGCCGCAATTGGGTGCTGATCCTTCGAATACCGCATTTATCAGCGGTATTGGCTGCTCTTCGCGTTTCCCATATTATATGGAAACCTATGGTTTTCATACAATCCATGGCCGTGCGCCAGCTGTGGCAACTGGAGTGAAACTTGCCAATCCCGACCTGGATGTCTGGATCATAACCGGTGATGGCGACGCGCTGTCCATTGGCGGCAATCACACCATGCACTTGCTGCGCCGCAATCTGGATGTGCAGTTCATGCTGTTCAACAATGAGATTTATGGCCTGACCAAGGGACAATATTCCCCGACAAGCCGGGAAGGGACTCATAGTCCGTCTACGCCTTATGGTTCGGTTGATCGTCCGGCTTCACCTTGTGCCTTTGCACTTGGCGCCGGTGCGCGTTTCGTTGCGCGAGGCATCGATGTTCACAAGGGTTTGCCTGATGTCCTGAAGGCTGCACACGCTCATAAAGGTACATCTTTTATCGAGATTTTCCAAAACTGCATCGTCTATAATAAAGACGTGTTCGATGAATTTGCTGCGAAGAAAACTGCTGCGGATACACAGCTTCACCTGCTTGATGGCGAGCCTATGCTGTTTGCCAAAGGAGAGAAGGGCATCACGCTCAATCGTCATACGCTGCAATTGGAAGTCGCCGATGTGGTCGATGGCGATTGGGAAACCGCCGGTGTGCTCGTTCATGATGTTAAAAATCGCTCGGTTGCACATATGTTGGTGGAAATGCAATTTGGTGAATTCCCGATGGCGCTTGGCGTACTTTATGATGATCCACGGCCAACATTTGAGGCAGCCGTTGTTGCTCAGAATGAAGCATCTTCGGTTGGCAAGGCTCCGGATTTGCAGGCTTTGTTGAACAAAGGGCAGACTTGGACGGTTTCCGAAAATGGAGCGGATGGTCCGGAACTCTAAGCGCCAATGGACAATTTAACGCATAGCCTTGCTGGGGCAGTTCTCGGTCAGATGGGCCTGAAGAAGAAAACCGGCCTTGGCATGGCGACCTTGATTATTGCTGCCAATCTTCCGGATATAGACGCATTTGCGGTGCTGTTGGGTGGCCATCAGCATTTGGCGATCCGGCGCGGAATAACGCACGGTCCGATTGCGATGCTTGTCTTGCCGCTCATCCTGACAGGCGTTATGATCTGGTTTGATGGCTGGCAGGCGAAACGAGGTAAGCGACCAGCGGATCGGTTGCCGATTCACAAAGGCTGGTTACTTGCGCTCGCTTTCATTGGCACGCTCAGTCATCCTGCGCTAGATTGGCTGAACAGTTATGGTGTGCGGGTGTTGGAGCCATTTGCAAGTAAGTGGATTGCTGGCGATACCATCTTCATTATCGATATCTGGATTTGGATGGCGCTGATTGCCGGCGTTTGGATTTCCCGACGGAGAGAGAAAAGCGGCGGAAACTGGCAACGACCCGCATGGATAAGCTTTGCCGCAATTTGTGCTTATATATTCGCCAACGGTGCGATTACCGGGGTTGCTGAATCTCGTACAACCCATTGGCTTAAACATACCGCGCATGTCGAGCCCGAGCTTGTCGTGGCGAACCCGTTGCCGGTCACATTTTGGAAGCGGGCAATGCTATGGCGCAGCGCCGACCTATACGGAGAGGAAGATTTTGATCTTTTCTCGCCAAGCAACAAACAAAATCAATATCAAAATGGGAAGATTGGGACACCTCATATGGTGAACCATCCTGCAGTTGCGAAAGCTGGAGAGATAGATCCTGAGGCAAGAGCATATCTTTTCTGGACGCGTATGCCGGTTGTTACCGTAGAAGATAATGTTGATAACTATCTTGTTACACTGCGTGACCAACGATTTATGATTTCGGGTATTGGTGACCGTTTTGTGGTGCGAACGACTGTCCCGAAAGACAGGTTGGATGAAGTGAAACCCTAGTCGATGGGTGTGTGATGACATCACCAACTATTCTTTGGTTCCGCCGTGATTTGCGGCTATCTGATCAAGCGGCTTTGGTAGCTGCGGCGGCAAAAGGCCCCGTTATTCCGATTTTTATTCTGGATGACGAGACTCCCAAACATCGAAAAATGGGAGGGGCTTCGCGTTGGTGGTTGCACCATTCTCTGGAACAGGTGGGGGCTTCATTACATAATTTGGGTTCGCAACTGATCCTTAGGCAAGGGCGGGTTTTCGAGGTTTTGGCCCAAATTGTCAAATCAACCGGCGCGACAGAAATTCATGCGCTGCATCATTGCGAACCGTGGTGGCGCAACGCGGAACGAGCTGTCGCCAAAGAGATAGAAGGCAATGCCGAACTGGTGCTGCATCATGGTAATTATCTACTTCCGCCTGGAACATTGAAGACCGGTGGTGGTGGGCAATATAAAATCTACACGCCGTTTTGGAAGGCTTTGCGAGAGCATATGCCGCCGCAGCAACCATTGGCTGCACCCGAGGAATTGGACGCACCAGCGCAATGGCCAGCAAGTGACAAGTTGCACGATTGGAAATTACTTCCAACCAAACCCAATTGGGCGACTGGATTTGCAGACGATTGGACACCAGGTGAAGAGGGTGCGGCCAAGAGCCTTAACTTGTTTACCGATATCGCAAAGGAATATAGCGAAGGCCGCAATCTACCATCGGAAAAACTCGTTTCACGACTTTCTCCCCACCTACATTTTGGTGAGATAAGCCCCTCTACAATTTGGAACCGTATTGCTGGGCAGGGTGGTCAGGTTGAAACCTACCTCAAAGAGCTGGTCTGGAGAGACTATGCGCAAAATGTGATCCATCAATTCCCGCAATATGGTGGGGAAAGCTATCGCGAGAAAATGCGCGATCTACCGTGGCGAGACATGGCTGATCCCAAAGTACAGGGTGACTTTGAGGCATGGTGCAAAGGCAAGACCGGCTATCCGATAGTTGACGCTGGCATGCGGGAACTCTGGGCAACCGGCTGGATGCACAATCGCGTTCGTATGATCGCATCAAGCTTCCTGATTAAACATCTCCTGATCGATTGGCGCGAGGGCGAGAAATGGTTCTGGGATACGCTGGTCGATGCGGATTATGGCAGCAACGCCGTAAATTGGCAGTGGGGTGCTGGCACTGGTGTTGATAGCAATATGTTCGTGCGGATTATGGCGCCGCTAACCCAATCAGAAAAATTTGGTGCAGGCGACTATATTCGCAAATGGGTGCCCGAACTTGCCGACTTGGATGACCCCTATATTCATGACCCGGAAGAACATGGTTGCAAACCGGGTGACTATCCGTCCAAGATCATCGCGCACAAAGAAGGCCGCGAGCGAGCATTGGCTGCCTATCAGAAGGTAAAATAATGACGGACCGTCTAAACGGCAAATTTTGTATCATCACCGGTGCAGCGCGCGGTATCGGTAAGGCCATTGGGCAAGCTTTTGTGGATGAGGGCGCGAGAGTGTTGCTCACTGATATTGATGCAGTGGAGCTTGCCAAAGCCGGTGAGGAATTGGGTTGTGAAACACGGAAACTCGATGTCCGGGTCGAAAGTGATTGGGATAGTCTCTCAACGGCGTATCCTGAAGCTGACGTCGTCATAAACAATGCGGGCGTGACTGGATTTGAATCCAGTACCGCCCCGCAAGACCCCGAAAATGCAACGTTAGAAGACTGGCGTGCCGTACACCAAGTGAATTTGGACGGCACGTTTATGGGGTGTCGCTATGCTATTCAGGCGATGAAAGAAAAGGGCGAGGGGGCAATCATCAATATCTCTTCCCGGTCCGGTATGGTCGGTATCCCGGGAGCTGCCGCCTATGCCTCTTCTAAGGCGGCAATCCGCAATCATAGCAAGACGGTCGCGCTCTACTGCGCACAGAATGGCTGGAATATTCGCTGCAATTCAATTCATCCCGCTGCGATTATGTCGCCAATGTGGGAACCTATGTTGGGAACTGGTGCAGCCCGGGAGGCGACTATGAAGGCGCTTGTTAAAGACACGCCCTTGCAACGCTTTGGAGATGCGAGCGAAGTCGCGGCCGTTGCTGTCATGCTTGCGTCGGATGAGGCGAGATATATTACTGGTACGGAGATGACCATTGATGGTGGTATTTTGGCCGGATCAGCGGCTGCTCCCGGTCGCGAAGAATAGGATCATTCAATAAGCTTCTTTGATTGCCAAGGGGATGGTGCTCGTCCATATTAACAGCATGAATGTGGAAACCCCAAAACGTGGCAGGCGGATGCTTAGCGAGCGCAAGAAATTTGCGGCGGATGCTGGATTTCTCTCGCGCGCTTTTGCACCGTTTTTCCATCGGATTTTGGATGGCATTGATGCCGGGTTAGATCATGGTACTTTCGAGGGTCATCTGCCGGACGGGACCACTCGTATTGTGGGCGGTCGCGGCGAAGGACCGATGGTGGAGATCACCTTAAACAGCTGGAAGTCTCTGTTGCGATTGATCAACAGCGGTTCCGTGGGCTGGTATCGTGCCTGGGGAAAAGGCGAGTGGGAAAGCCCAGACTTAGTGACGGTCTTTGATCTCTTTACCCGCAACCGGGAAGGTTTAAAAAATACTGGCCGCGCGGCTGGATTGTTTAACTTGATCGTAAAACATCGCCACAAAGCGCGCAAAAATGACAAGAAACGGGCGCGTCAAAATATCCAATTTCACTATGACATGGGTAATGATTTTTACGAATTGTGGCTTGATCCGAGCATGAGCTATTCCAGTGCAGTTTTTGGTGGTGATGCTCAGTCCCTTGAAGCGGCGCAGCATGAAAAGATCAGATCAATTGCCGACCGGTTGTCCGTTAAAAGCGGGCAATCAGTTTTAGAAATCGGCTGCGGTTGGGGCAGTTTATCAGGTCATCTGGCGCGTGAACATGGTTTGGAAGTTACCGGAATTTCTTTGTCCGACGAACAGACCAAATGGGCGCGAGAGCGCAATCCGGAAGCCAATTTTCTGATCCAAGATTACCGCGATGTGGATGGACAGTTTGATGCCATTGCGAGCGTGGAGATGGTTGAGGCCGTGGGCCGGGAATATTGGCCGGATTTCCTGGATTGCATCGCTCGGAACCTGAAACCAGGTGGTAGGGCAGCATTGCAGTACATCGTCATAGCCGATGATATTTTTGAACAATATGCAGCCAGTGCTGATTTCATACAGACTTTCATTTTTCCCGGTGGAATGTTGCTCTCCGAAAGCCGTTTCAAAGCACTCGCAGAAGAACGCGGGTTGGAATGGACCGACCAAAAAAGTTTCGGATTGGACTATGCAAAGACATTGAAAATCTGGCGAGAGAATTTTGATATTGCCGTCGATGCAGGGAAATTACCGATCGGTTTTGATGAGAAATTTGTTCGGCTTTGGCGCTATTATCTGACCTATTGCGAAGGTGGTTTTCGCGGTGGCGGGATAGATGTTGCTCAGGTTACACTAATAAAAAAATAGAAGAAGGAGAGGGCGATGAGCTTGAAGAAAAATATACTATTGGCTGTGGCAAGCACGGCCATGGTTCTGGCATTACCGGCTTGCGAGCAGGTGCAAAAAGTAGCGGCGGATGCCGCCGGACTGCCCACTGATAACAACATATTATTCTGGACTGATGATCAGCGCGACAAGGCTTTTCGGATGATGGACACGTTGGTGCCGTCCAACACAATCGCTGCTGGAGATAGTCCCCAAACAATCGAAACCGGAACGGCGTTGCCAAAGACATTTGAAGTTGATGGCGTACAGCTTTCGATAGATGATTATATGGAAAATCAACGCATGGCTGGCTTGGTCATCATGCAAGATGGCAAAATCCGGATGGAGGAATATCGCCGGGACTTTGCCGTCGATGATCGTTGGACCTCTTTTTCGGTCGCTAAATCGCTCGTTTCGACAATGGTTGGTGCGGCGATCAAGGATGGCTTGATTAAGTCTATTGATGACCCGCTCACCGACTATATCCCTGAGCTAGAGGGTAGTGGTTATGATGGTGTGACTGTGAAACAGCTGCTGACAATGACGTCAGGCGTGAAATGGAATGAGGATTATGCTGATCCCAAATCCGATGTTGCTCTGTTTAACAATACCAAACCCGAAGGCGATATGGACCCAGTCATCGTCTATATGAAAACGCTAGAAAGTGAAGCGGAGCCGGGGACACGCTGGCAATATAATACCGGAGAAACCAATCTGATTGGTGTGTTGGTGGCCAAAGCGACGGGTAAGACTATTTCCGAATATCTCTCGGAGAAAGTTTGGAAACCCTATGGTATGTCGCAAGATGGCGAATGGTTGCTCAACGAAGGCGGCAAAGAAATTAGTGGCTGCTGTATCTCCGCAACCGTTCGGGATTATGCGCTATTTGGTAACTTTGCTCTGAATGATGGTAAAATTGATGGCACGTCCATTGTGCCAGAAGGTTGGTTTGCAAATGCTGGCACCAAACAGGAAGATATTGGTGATCCGGGTCGCGGTTATGGCTATCAGTGGTGGACCTTTGACGATGGCAGCTTCGCGGCGCAGGGTATTTTTGGCCAAGGCATTTTCATTGACCCGGCAAGCAATTTGGTCGTCGCCAGCAATGGTAACTGGCCAAGTGCGACTCCAGCAGAACAAGGCGCGCAACGTATTGCGTTTTTCAATGCGGTAAAGGCTTATGTGAAGGCAGAACCGCCCGTTAGCTAAGAATGAAATGCTCGCCGGTTTCAAAATCGCTGGCGAGTATTTCCACCAAGCGATCAGCGACAACATCTGGCGTTTTTAGCGTCATCGGGTCTTCGCCGGGATATGCTTTTGCCCGCATATCAGTGCGGGTGCGGACCGGATCAATAGTGGCGGTGCGCACCTTACCCAGATTACGAACTTCTTCGCCATAGCTTACCACGAGATTTTCCAGAGCAGCCTTGGAAGCGGCATAAGCACCCCAGAAAGCGCGTGGCGAACGAGCTACGCTGCTCGAAATTGCTAATAATCGCGCATTCTCGCTTTTGCGCAGCATCGGATCAAACGCTGCGATCAACACTTGTTGAGCGATCAAATTGAGCGTGATAATATTGTTAAACTCTTCGCCTTCAATTCCGGCAACTGGCCCCAAGGATCCCAACATTGCGGCATTGAGAACCAGTATATCTAACGCTTCCCAGCGGCCAGCAATGGCCGTTGCCAATCGCCCGATACTATCACCATCAGTCAGATCCAGCGGTGCGATCGTTGCGTGACCGCCAGCGTCGTGGATTTGTTCTTCGACTTTTTCGAGGCCTTCGGAACTACGGGCGGTGATAACAACATGCGCACCCTCTTTTGCCAAAGCTACTGCGGTTGCCGCACCAATGCCTTTGCTAGCGCCGGTGATCAGTGCCAATTGCCCTTCAAATTTCATGATTATCCAACTTGTTCAGTGAGCACAGGCTTGTCTTTTGGCGCCACCTGCTCGTTCAACATCGATAGTTGATCTGGCTGTTCTTTACCATCTTGATCGGTCAGCGGTGTGGGATAAGCCCCCGTGAAACAGGCATCGCAATATTGCGGTTGGATATCTTGCCGGGTTTCTTCACCCACCGCGCGATAAAGGCCATCTATGGATATAAAGGCCAGGCTGTCTGCCTGAATATATTCGCACATCTGTTCGACAGATTTCATCGCAGCTAACAGTTTTTCACGTTCTGGCGTGTTCACACCATAGAAACAGCTATGCATGGTAGGCGGACTGGCAATGCGCATGTGGACTTCGGCTGCGCCGGCCTCACGCATCATTTGCACGATTTTTAGGCTGGTGGTTCCGCGCACAATGGAGTCATCCACCAATACAATTTTCTTGCCGTTCACCAGCGGTCTGTTGGCATTATGCTTCAACTTCACGCCCAGATGGCGCACACCGTCACCCGGTTGGATGAAGGTCCTGCCGACATAATGTGAACGGATAATACCCAGTTCAAAAGGTGTTCCCGACTTCTCCGCATAACCCAAAGCGGCTGGTGTTCCGCTATCTGGCACTGGAATGACATAGTCAGCATCTACCGGATTTTCGATAGCGAGCTGTGCGCCAATCTCTTTGCGCACGCTGTAGACAGAATTTCCATCGACGATAGAATCGGGACGAGAAAAATACACATGTTCAAAAATGCAGGGCCGCGCCTGTCTGTTTCCAAATGGGCGATGAGACCTTAGTTCGCCATCGGAAACAACGATTAACTCGCCCGGTTCAACACTGCGCTCATATTCTGCACCAACCAGATCCAAAGCGACGGTTTCAGAAGCAAAAATATAGGCGTCGCCCAATCGACCTATCACCAATGGCCGAATGCCGAGGGGATCGCGGCAGGCGATCATGCCTTCGCTGGTCATACAAATGAGCGAATAAGCGCCTTCAACTTGGCGGAGCGCATCGATAAACTTGTCGAGCAAAGTGCGATATTTTGAAGTGGCTACCAGATGGATGATAACTTCTGTGTCACTGGTAGATTGAAAAATCGAACCATTGCGAACCAGCTCATCACGCAATCTGAGCGCGTTAGAAATATTTCCGTTATGGGCGATCGCAAAGCCGCCAGAAGCAAGATCGGCTTCCAGTGGTTGAATATTGCGTAACGTGCCTGCACCAGTCGTCGAATACCGAACATGACCGCAGGCGTAATCACCGCGTAACTTGTCCATAATGTCTTGGGTGTCGAAATTTCCTGCAACGGGGCCTAGCGCACGATGGCTATAAAGCTGACCTTTGTTCCGACAAGTAATGCCAGCCGCTTCCTGTCCGCGATGTTGTAGGGCGTGTAGTCCCAGAGCGACCATGGCGGCGGCATCTTCCGCGCCCGCGACTCCAAAAACACCGCATTCTTCTCTAAGCTTGTCGTCATCAAACGGGTGGGTGGTAATCATGGCTCACCTTGTTTGTATCACTGGCATCGGAAGTCTGCCCTATAAGGTTGCGATATCCTTTTGTCTGCCCCTGATTTGTAACAAAAGCGTCATCGTCTAAAATTGTTTTGCGAACATAGCGAAACTTTGCGGTTTACCCTTGCTTGAAGGGGAGAGAGTCATTTAATTAGAACCATGAATAAACATGAAAATGACAGAGAAAACGGGTCCCAGTTGATCCCCAAATATGATTCGAACGGCCTAATCTCCGCTGTTGTTACGGATGATTCGTCTGGCGACTTGTTGATGGTTGCGTTTATGAATGCAGAAGCGTTGAAACAAACGCTCGAAAGCGGGGATGTTCATTTCTTCTCAAGAAGCCGTCAAACGCTCTGGAAGAAAGGTGAGACGTCGGGAAACGTTCTGAAGCTGTCTGAGATTAGAATAGATTGTGACCAAGATGCCGTATGGGTCAAAGCCAAGCCAGCCGGGCCTACTTGTCATACCGGTGAATGGAGCTGTTTTTATCGGAAGATAGAAAATGGCAAGTTGGAACGGGTCGAATGAAAAAACTGTTTTTGCCGTTCCTCTTTCTGGCCTTGGCGGGGTGTGAAAAAATTGCGTCAAAAGGCAGCGGTGAACAGGCTCCTGAGCCATCGTCATTGGAAAAGGCGGCGATTGATGCGGGCGTTATCCCTGATATGAATACCGTTACTTTATCAGGTGCCTTTGAGCGCCAAAGCGACCTTGGTACCGATCGATTTTGTGCGGTGGGGAATGATGAAAACGGGTATCAAGTTGGAGTAATCGCGGTTTTTGGGCCTGAGAGTAAATGTGAGGGGTTGGGCGAGGCTACAAGAACGGGCGAAACTGTACGTATTGTTTTGACCAGTGAAGAACGCTGCAGTTTTACCGCTAGTTTTGATGGTGTTGAGATAAAATTGCCTGGCAGTCTGCCAGAGAGTTGTGACAGCTATTGCAGTCCGCGCGCTGGTTTCAATGGTGTCAGCTTTTACTTAGTGGGCGAGGGCGACGAAGTAGCAAGATCCACACAAGGGCGAGAGATTGAAAGCCTTTGTCCCGGCTAACCTTGACGTTTACGTTAGCGTAAGCTATGTGATTGACTATGCCGCAACCAAGCAATCACGCTGAGATTGATACGCCCGATATTCAGAATCGGGAGAATTATTCGATTTCCGATTTGTCCGAAGAATTTGGCGTTACCGCGCGTGCACTTCGTTTTTATGAAGATGAGGGATTGATTGCACCCCATCGCAAAGGTCTCTCCCGTATCTATACGAAACGTGATCGTGCACGGCTGGCGTGGATCGTTCGCGCCAAGAATGTCGGTTTCAGTTTGACCGAAATTCGTGAATTGATCGATCTTTATGATCTTGGTGATGGTCGGCAGACGCAAATGCAGGTTACCCTTGAGAAGTGTCAGGAGAAGGTTTCGACGCTGAAAACCCAGCGCCGCGACATCGACAGTTCGATCAAGGAGTTGACCAATTTTATAAAGACTGTGGAAACCGTCATGCAGGACGGAAAAGCGCAGCGAAAATAGAAAACTATCGCCGGCATTTCTCGGCGATCAACTGTTATTAGAAAGTAAATATCATGCCTAGTTATACCGCCCCCGTGCGTGACACGCAGTTTATTATTAACAACGTTCTTGGCATAGAACGTTTCGCCAATCTTCCTGGATTTGAAAACGCTTCGCCCGATATGATTGATGCTATTTTGACTGAGGGAGGAAAATTTATTGAAAATGTTCTCTTTCCTCTCAACCAAGTTGGTGATGCGGAAGGGTGCACCCGTCATGAAGATGGCAGTGTGACCACGCCAACCGGGTTTAAAGATGCGTATAAGCAGTATCGTGAAGCCGGATGGGGTACCCTGGGTGCTCCCGAAGAATTTGGTGGTCAAGCTATGCCGCACATCATTTCGATGGCCTTTGAAGAATATATGGCAAGTGGCAATATGGCCTTTGCGATGTATCCAGGCCTAACGCATGGGGCGATTTCATCGATTCTTGCCAAGGGTAGCCAGGAACAGAAAGAGAAATTCGTTCCTAAAATGGTGTCGGGGGAATGGACGGGAACAATGAACCTGACCGAACCTCATTGCGGGACAGATCTGGGTCTCATCCGTACCAAAGCGGTTCCAAATGGTGATGGCTCACATGCGATTTCAGGTACGAAGATTTTCATCTCCTCTGGTGAACATGATATGGCGGAAAACATCATCCACCTCGTGCTCGCCAAAACACCAGACGCGCCGGACAGCGTAAAGGGCATATCGCTGTTCATTGTGCCCAAACTCATCGTCAATGATGATGGATCTCTAGGGGAACGCAATACGGTTTCCTGCGGTTCTATCGAACATAAAATGGGTATCCATGGCAATTCGACCTGCGTGATGAATTACGACGGTGCGACCGGATATCTGGTTGGTGAGGAAAATAAAGGTCTCGCTGCGATGTTCATTATGATGAATGTCGCCCGCCTAGGCGTCGGTCAACAGGGACTTGGCATTGCCGAGGTCGCTTATCAAAATGCGGTTCATTATGCGAATGATCGGCGTCAGGGCCGGGCACTGACCGGACCGAAAGACTTGGACGAAAAAGCGGATACGTTGTTTGTTCATCCTGATGTGCGCCGAATGCTGCTGGACGGAAAAGCCTTTACCGAGGGCATGCGGGCACTTTGTCTATGGGCTGCTTTGCAGGCCGATTTGGTGAACAAAGCGCAAACCGAAGAAGAGCGCGAAACCGCCGATGATTTATTGTCGCTCCTGACACCGGTTATCAAGGGTTACGGGACCGACAAAGGCTATGAAGTCGCAACCAATGCACAGCAGGTCTATGGCGGTCATGGCTATATCGGTGAATGGGGCATGGAGCAATATGTTCGAGATGCGCGTATCGCGATGATCTATGAAGGCGCTAACGGAATTCAGGCGATGGATCTTGTGGGCCGTAAATTAGCGCAAAATGGCGGTCGTGCAGTACAAGCTCTCTTCAAGGTCGTCGATGACGAGTGTGCATCAGCCAAAGAAAATGAAAAACTTACTGATTTTGCGACACGGCTAGAAAAAGCCAACGGCGAACTCAAGGCGGCAACCATGTGGTTCATGCAAAATGGCATGGCAAATCCAGATAATGTAGGAGCGGGTGCGCATCACTATATGCATATTATGGGCATTGTTGCTCTTGGTTTACAATGGTTGCGTATGGCGGAAGCTGCACAGGCAGCTTTAGACGCCGGGGCGGACAATGCTTCATTTTACGAAGCGAAGCTCGTTACAGCACGTTATTTTTCGGAACGTTTTATGCCGGATGCCGGATCTCTGCGCCGTAAAATTGAAGCGGGAAGCGAAGCAGTTATGGAGTTAGATCCAAAAATGTTCGCCGCCGCTTGATCGAGGTATATTCTATACAAATAGCACCGGCTGTCGATTTGTGGAGATCGGCAGCCGGTTGATCATTTGCGATAAAGTGACGGAACTCCAGAGTTTGCCGCCTTTTTTGCTCAATACACCGCCAACTTGTGGACTGGAGTATGCTTGGGCGGCATTGCCGTTTTCGACAGGGGAATCATCTGCATAAGGAGTATATGCAATGCATTCCAAACCAGCCCCAAAACGTCTTCGCAGGATGACGCCTTATCTTATCACTGCGGGCGTGGGACTATCCGTTGCGACTGCATCAGTCGCTTCACCAGACGAAGAACAGTCCAAGGAAGCCATGGAATCCGAAATTCCGGCGCCGACTATTGATACAAACGGTGATGGTACACCTGATGCCTGGGATCGTAGTGGTGATGGTAAGCCGGATGCCTGGGATACCAATGGTGACGGTCGTCCAGATTTACTTGATGACGATGGAGACGGGCAACCGGACTGAAGATGACTGATACACGGCGCCGGGTTACGTTAGTGACTCGGCGTCTTTTTTGGCTCAAACATTTCGTCAAACATACTGATCATCGCGGCCTTGCTCTGCCGATCCGCCGACGCGTTATAGCTCACAGCATCCATAGTTTTCTGACTGTTGGTCGGATCTGTAAATCCATGCACTACACCAGAATAAATGTGCATGTGGCAATCGACCCCGGCAACATCCATTTCTTCGAGGAAAGTGCGCACTTGTTTCGGTGGAACCAATGGGTCCGCACGCCCATGGCATACCAAGAGCCGAGCTTTAACTTTCCCTCGTTTTGCGGGAAGCGGCGTAGCGAGAAGGCCATGAAAGCTAACAACTAGAGCCAGATCCTCACCACTCCGTGCCATTTCCAAAACAGCTTCTCCGCCCATGCAATAACCAATCGCTGCAAGGCGTCTATTCGCCAATCCTGAGCGAGAACGGAGTTCCTCCAGTGCAATACTGAACCGTTCACGGTAATAATTGACATCGCCGCGCAGTTCGTCGGCTAGTCTTCTGGCCTTCTTCATGTCGGTGATGAAACCCTGACCATAAACGTCACAAACCATGGCCGAATAGCCCTGCGAAGCTAACCAACGAGCGCGCTCATACATGATGTCTGTTGGCCCAGCGATGGTTGGAACGATAAGAATACCCGCGCGAGGGTATCGGCTTGGCTGGGCCATGTAACCCGCCAATTCGACATCACCATGATGATAGGTGAACGTGTTTACTTCGATTGAACTCATTCGTTAGGTAGAAACTCCGGTACAGATAGATAGCGTTCGCCAGTGTCATAGTTGAATCCGAGTACTCTTGCACCATCGCCAAGTTCGGGTAGTTTTTGCGCGATCGCAGCCAAAGTTGCGCCGGAGCTAATTCCCACAAGCATGCCTTCCTCTTTAGCAGAGCGCAATGCCATGGCTTTGGCATCGGCTGGGGCGACTTGTATCGCACCATCAATAGATTGCGTGTGCAAATTGTCTGGAATGAAACCGGCACCAATACCTTGAATGGGATGCGGTCCGGGTTGCCCGCCGCTGATTACTGGAGAATCCGTTGGCTCTACGGCATAGACTTTTAGGCCAGACCAATGTTCTTTTAGAGCTTCCGCAACACCGGTGATATGTCCGCCCGTACCGACGCCAGTAATAATCGCATCCAAAGGATCATCCTTGAAATCAGCCAGTATTTCTTGAGCTGTGGTGCGCTTGTGCACCTCAAAGTTGGCGGGGTTCTCAAATTGGCCCGGCATCCAAGAGCCAGGCTTAGAAGCAACCAACTCCTGGGCACGTTCTATGGCACCCTTCATCCCTTTTTCCTTGGGAGTGAGGTCAAAGGAGGCGCCATAGGCGAGCATGAGACGCCTGCGTTCCAACGACATGGATTCAGGCATCACCAACACCAGTTTATATCCCTTAACCGCCGCAACCATCGCCAAGCCCACACCTGTATTGCCAGAGGTCGGTTCGATGATTGTTCCACCAGGTTGAAGTGCACCGCTTTTTTCGGCATCTTCAATCATCGCAAGGCCAATGCGGTCCTTGATCGATCCACCAGGATTAGAACGTTCCGATTTAACCCAAACATTGGCGTCACCGAACAGGCGTTGAACCTTGATATGCGGGGTGTTTCCGATGGTTTCTAGAATGCTACTGGCGATCATTTTTTGCTCCTAAAATTCATGTTTTGGCTGTCTCGGTTTCTTCTTTTTCAAGATCATTGGGTGGATCAAAAGTTTTTGCTGCACCCAATTGAGGAAAAAGACGAGACCAAAGTCCTGTGACCGCTATAGCACCAACCCCGCCAGCTACAATGGCTGCAATTGGTCCAAACAAAACAGCCAGTCCGCCAGACAAGGCATCGCCAAGTTCATTGGACGCGCTAATGGTCATTTGGCTGACCGCATTAACGCGGCCGCGTTTCGCATCGGGTGTATGCAATTGGATTAGCGAGCTACGCACATACACACCAAACATGTCCGCCGCACCACATATTGCCAGGCAGAACATGGAGAGAGGTAAAGACTCACTCAATCCGAAACCAATGGTTGCAAGTCCAAACACCGCCATTGCAACAAGCATGCTGTTTCCGACATTTTTCGACAATGGCGCAAAGGAGAATATCCCAGCAACAATTACTGCGCCAACCGCCGGTGATGCTGCGAGCAGCGACAATCCGACTTCACCCGCATTCAAAATATCTTTGGCAAAAACAGGGATCATTGCCGTAGCGCCAGCAAGAAACATAACCAGCAAATCCAATGTTATCGCACCCAGAACCAGTTTGTTTGTCCAGACATAGGACATGCCATCCATAACCTGTTTGATCGGGCCTTTAGTTTTGTCCATCACGACGCGGGTTACTGGCCCGATAAGGCACATCGAAATCGTCGCAAGGATATAAAGTGCGGCGCAAAGAAAATAGGGTAATGCGGGTGCGACTTTGTATAGCGGTCCCGCCATGCCGGGGCCGGCAATAACGCCGACCTGCCAGGCGATTGTCGAAAGCGCGATGGCTCTTGGAAGGGAAGCTTTTGGTACTAGATTGGGTGCCAGCGCAGTCATGGCGGGTCCCAAAAAGGCGCGGCAGATTCCCAACAATACTGCTATAAAGTAAATCCACGGCAAACTTATCTGATCGCCAATTGTTAGGGATCCCAGAAGCAAGGCAATACCCGCTTGCGAGGCAAGGACAATGCGAGAAATCCAGCGGCGATCAAGGCGATCCGCAACCCATCCCACCAACGGTGTTAAAATGAATAGAGGAACAAACTGCAGTAAACCCAACAGGCCTAAAATGCCTGCCGATGCTTCAATTCCCATATCCTCTCTGGCCAGATTGTAAGCCTGCCAACCGATTATTAGCATCATCGCGTAGAGCGCAAACATCGACATGAGACGCGCGAACCAGAGGTACCGAAAATTGGCAATCGAGAAAGGATGGGGTGCGGATTGATTCACCATCAAACTGCTAGCGATAACAGCGGCTTGCTGCAATCATCACGTTGATCCAAAATGGAAACTCCATCAGATCATGGGCCGAAATATCGTCATTAACGCTGCTTTTTAATTTCTTGGAAATTATCGTCTCGTCACGATACGATGTCAAATAAACCCTAGAGTTCTGCCAAAAATTTCGTATTCCCACCTTCGTTAACGGGAGTCTCCAATGTCTGATCAAACGGATACAAAATTCAGCAAACGTATATTCTGGTTCGGCTTTGTCGTCGTATCGATCTTGGTCGCCATCGCGATTGTTCGAGTTGACGCTTTACGTGCTTCTGTCGTGGACCCAAAAACGGAACTGGTTAGTGTTCCTCCAGTTCAGGTTGGACCCGAAGCTATCACATCTGCAAATGATGAAGAGAAGAAGCCCTTGCTGAAAAATGCGGGATTGATGGAAGACGCCGCAGAACCAAAGCTTTTGGAAGATCAGTTTGCTGTGAAACGTATTCTCGAATTTGACGAACCGTTTGTACATGGGTTTTGGATTTGGGATGATGATGGAGTACCAGACGGTGAAATCGTAATAACCGTGGATTTGAAAGCCGAATCCATGTCGGTCTTTCGCGATGGATATGAAATTGGCGCTACGGTGATTTCCTTTGGCGATGCGCTCAAGCCGACACCGACCGGCGTTTTCCCGATTACCCAGAAGAGCAAAGATCATGTTTCCAATATTTACGGATCACCTATGCCTTACATGCTTCGTATGACTAATGATGGGATATCTATCCATGGCGCGAATGTCCGATGGGGTTGGGGAACACGCGGCTGCATAGGCGTTCCAACTGAATTCGCCGCAAAGCTATTTGCGCAGGTCAAGCTGGGTGATCGGGTGATTGTGACCGATGGAAAGATGCTCCAAGTCGGCTGAATTCAAATTTCAACTGGTTTTTGATAATGGTTGATAGATTCAAATATGGTGGTCAGTGCTGCTTGCTCTTGCTCTGATATTTCAGGACGCCAAATTTCGAACAACAGAATGACACGCCGTTCTTTGCTCCGATTCCAGGCTTCATGCTCAAAACTGTCATCGAAAATCAAAGCCTCACCGTCTTTCCATGGACGTGTTTCACTTCCGACACGTAGCGCGCAATCTGACGGCAGCATCAAAGGAATGTGGCAGATCAACCTTGTGTTGAGCAGTCCGAAATGTGGTGCAATATGTGTGCCCGGTTCCAAAACCGAATAGAGCGCCATTGGAGATCGTTCTTTAATTTGTGGGATTGGTGCTCTTTCTAGTGCAGCAACCGTCCTGGGGCATTTAGCCAAGTGATCAGATTGTGGTTCTCCGCTTCTCCAAAAATAATACGCACCCCAATCAGAACTGTCGAGAAGCGGGTTATTGGGTTGCGGTCGGCTGGGATCGGATTCCACATAAGGATTAAACTTGTTGGTATCAGCAATAACACCCTGCAATTCATTGCGCATATCTGGAATGGCTGCTTCGATTTCCGCTAACCAGGGAAATTCGTGTCGCTCATAAAACTCCCGTTGCGGCATACCGGGATAGTAAAACATCGAAGGATTCTGATAACAGATTTCCCTGCGACCCATAAGTAGATCCAGAGCTTGGCGAATGGGAAGGGGCGTTTCTTTTCCGCTGACGCCAGCCTGATCAAGTTGCTGCAGCAGATAGGATTCGAAACGCCCCTGAGCGCTCGCTAGGAATTCCTGCGCCTGCTGTAATTTTGGTCTCAGATTATCTGCAAAGCTAGTACCGGCATTGACCATGTTAAGTGCTGCCTTATAGAAAGCATTGGCTGCTCGATCGTCACCTTGATCAGCTTTGATTTCCGCCATACCCAACAATGCCACGAGGTTGCGTTTATCTTGTGACAGTGTTTTTTGAAATTCGATTTCTTGGTCAGAGGGAGTCGTCTCGTTTTCGATAGCTGTGGATTCCTTTTTATTCATCTAATGAGCCTTGTACTGGCCACATCCAAATTTACCATATCGTTTCAAGCAATAGTTCTGTGATATCTATATGCAAGTTACGAGACACGAGAAAGGGGTTCAAAGGTGATACATGCAACATTTAAAATACTAATCGCAATTTTCGGTATCACGTGCATTGGGATTGCACTCATGCATATCGCAATCGGTCCGTCTGCTATCCCCGGTAGTGTTCCTGTCAACGCAACTATGGATAGCGAAGATCGCTTTTACGCGACGCTATTCCTTGGATTTGGTGCTGCATTAGTTTGGTGCAGCCAAAAATTGCAGCAGCGCGGTGAGGTGTTTAAGTTTCTCATGCTCATTTTCTTTCTTGGCGGATGCGCGCGAATTGTATCTGCTGTTCAGGTGGGACCGCCTAACCTCATGTTTCAAATTCTATGGGCGCTCGAACTCATCTTACCTCCGATATTTTGGTATTGGCATCGAAAGGCTTTTCCTCACCTCTGAAAGATCGATATCAACGTGTTGCTATGCCTTGGCCAAAGACGTTGATCGCCTTATTGAAAGGAACTTTCCGATCGATATCATGATTGGGTGGCATGTATTCACTACCATCCCAGAGAATCGCAGCTTCTGGAGACTTGAAAATAGCTTTCTTTTTTCCTGAGTCGTTCCTCGAGCCACAAGACACGGTATCTGGAAGACGGCGCTTGTTCACAATTCGTTCCGGGGATATCCATGTTGAACCGGCATAGACACCAAGGGATACCAATTAAGACTACAAAGCTGGTAGAACTCGGTTTCAAATTTCCCAAAGATGCCCTTGTCAACATCGAATATATGCCACGCAGTTACGTTTCAAACGACAATAGTGTGTTTGTACTAGACTGATTTCAGTAGCTTATTCTTAGGTGGGAGGAGCTCTTGAACGACGAAAAAGAAAATATCGTCAATGGTCAGCCGGGTCACAGCGCTGAGCTGGAAGATTATCATTATCAGTTTATCGTTCATATCTGCAAACAAAATCAAGCACGTGCAGCGTCCTTGACAAACATAGAATTTGGGGAACCTGTTTGGGATTTTCTGCTAGATTTGATGGTATCCGAGCATTTGGATAGAGCATCATCGAATCTCGATATATCTGAAAGACTGGGAATTTCTGAATCACTTTGCAAAAGATGTGCGGATTATCTTCTGGATCGCGCCGCAATTTTCGAAAATCAAAACCAGTATACAGCTGCAGCATTCCCTTGGCTGGTTTCAGAGGAAACCAAGGCAAAAATAAAGGAATGGTTGAGCGGCTGTATTTCTGAGGCACCGGTAAGTTAAATAGATCTATCCGATTTGAACTCTAGTGAATCAGTGTTTCAGGAATTGCGTTTTCCCTGTTCATTGAATCGAACGCCAAAATTTTCGGATTTTGTATAAGAGCACACATTAATTAGCTCTCGTTAACATGCTGTTAGAGTGTTCTACCTGGACGTTTCTATGATAAATGCCGACTGAATTCCGCACCCAATAAGCCATTGATATCTAAGAAAAGCGATAAAGCATGATCCTAAAAAACATGTAAACTGTTTATCTTAGCGGATTGAAGCAATTTGTTTACTATTTGTCGAGGCTAGGTAAACGGGTACGTTGGGGCAAAATAGGGCTATGAATTCAATGCGAAAATCTCGCACCATTCCGGGGACTCCGGTTGGGGTCACTAGACATGTCCTACGGCAGTCCAGATCATATGGTGCGCGGTCATTTACATATCACATTGCTCCTGCCGTTAGTTCTCCGCAGATCAATGTACCTCGACTTCTTTTCAGCAATGCTTGGACTCTAAGAAACTCTACCTTGAGCATTTCACTGCGGCATCAAATTGAGAAGATTCATGATCGGGTCATCGCTGAAGGTGTGCCAACCACTTACGGTGCAATCATGCGCGAGGTCGAACTGTCAGAATCTGACTTTGCGGCTCAAATAGCAAAGAAAGTCGCCGCCAGTGGCATCAGAGATGAGTTGATCGTTCCGGTTTATGGTCCCTTTAAAATAGAGGGATGCATGTGTTTTGGTTTCGAGAAAAGTGTTCGAAAACTGAAAGCCGAAACCAGAGAAGCACTAGAAATATTAGCGACATCGTCGCACGTAAAGATCGTTTCTACATTTAGAGATAAGATAAACAAAGTGGACTTGTCCAAAAGAGAAACGCAAGTTTTGCGATGGCTCGCGCTTGGAAAGAGCCAAAGCGATATCGCTACAATCTTGGATATTAAGGCGACAACTGTTGATAGTTACACACGGCGGATTTATGCAAAATTGGGTGTGAATACCAAAATTGCGGCGGTTCTGGCCGGTATTTCAACGGGCAAAATTAGTATCTGAATTTGGCTTAAAACTCTAAAGGCTGTTTTAGATATTCTGAAATGGGCGTTTAAGCAGCTATCCCTTACGCAACTTCGACAAAGCTATCCAAAACCCTCTTGCTGCCACTTTTCTCAAACTCGATCTCGAGTTTATTACCTTCCTTCTCCATCACTTCACCATAACCAAATTTGGTGTGGAAGATACGCATGCCGACCGTGACATCATCACGACCCTTATTACCGAGAGAGACGGCGCTGCGACGCGCTTCTTTTAGGTTTTGGGGTTTACTATCGAAACCGCCAGAGGATGCTGCCCGTTGCCAGCCGGGCCCGCGTTGACCCGCACGGGTCGCGTTGGCAGCGGCCAGATGCGCGAAGGGATCACTATTCTCGCTCCAATTGGCGCGCCACATGCTTTCACCGCCGGACATGGAGTTTTCATGCTTGATATGATCATCCGGAAGCTCACCGATGAAGCGAGAGGGAATAGAGCTGGTCCACTGGCCGTAAATACGACGATTTGCGGCATGAAAGATGGTGCATTTCTTCTTTGCCCGGGTGATTGCAACATAGGCGAGGCGACGTTCTTCTTCTAAGCCCGACACACCACCTTCATCCAATGTGCGCTGGGACGGAAACACCCCTTCCTCCCATCCGGCGCAAAAGACATGGTCATATTCCAATCCCTTGGCGCCGTGCATGGTCATGATTGTCACTTTGGCCTCATCATCACGGGCATCATTGTCCATGACAAGGCTGACATGCTCGAGAAAATCACCAAGCGTCTCATACTCTTCCATGGCGCGTGTGAGTTCCGTGAGGTTCTCTAAGCGTCCCGCTGCTTCCGTTGACTTATCCGCCTGCAACATGGTGGTGTAACCGCATTCGTCTAGCACAATACGTGCAATCTCTGCATGGGTGGTCTCGCCCACCATATCGCGCCAACGCCCGAAATTGCGCATGAGTTCGAGCAACGTGTTGCGCGCGCGCGCCGGGAGTTCGTCGGTATCACAAATTGTTAGGGCCGCCGCCGCCATTGGCATGCCCTGCGCCCGGGCAAGACGATGAATTTTCTCTACTGTTTTGTCGCCCAAACCGCGTTTTGGGGTATTGACGATCCGCTCAAATGCCAAGTCATCGGCGGGTTGGGCAATAACGCGCAAATAGGCGAGGGCGTCGCGAATTTCCGCGCGTTCGTAGAAACGGAAGCCGCCGATAATTTTATACGGCATGCCAATGGAAATGAAGCGATCCTCAAACTCACGGGTTTGAAATTGGGCGCGAACCAGAATAGCAACATCGTTGAGGGAGACCTGCTTGATCTGTTGCAATGCTTCTATTTCATCACCGGTACGTCGCGCTTCCTCTGGGCCATCCCAAACGCCGACCACCTGAACTTTCTCGCCATCATCTTCCTCGGTCCACAGCGTCTTTCCAAGACGATTGCTGTTGTGATCGATCAATGCCGATGCAGCCGCAAGGATATGCGGTGTAGAGCGGTAATTTTGTTCCAGCTTGACGACTTTGGCCTCGGGGAAATCCTTCTCGAATTTCAGGATATTGGCAACTTCTGCGCCGCGCCACGAATATATGCTCTGATCATCATCGCCCACGCAGCAGATATTTTTATGGCTCTGCGCAAGTAATCTTAGCCAAAGATATTGTGAGCTATTTGTATCTTGATACTCATCGACCAGGATATATTTGAAGCGCTGTTGATATTGCTCAAGGATCGAACGGTCATTTTTGAGCAGGTTTAGCGAAAGCAGTAAAAGGTCGCCAAAATCGCAGGCATTCAATGCCTTTAATCTCGCTTGATAAGCGGCATAAAATTCTTGCCCACGACCGTTCGCGTAACGCTCCGCCTCATTGGCATCGAGATCTTGCGGGTTAAGGCCGCGGTTTTTCCATTGATCGATCAGTCCAGCCAGCATTCGGGCGGGCCAGCGCTTGTCGTCAATTTCTTCTGCCTGGATTAGTTGTTTCAGCAAGCGAATTTGATCGTCGGTGTCTAGGATTGTGAAGTTACTTTGCAAACCAACCAGTTCGGCATGCCGTCGCAGCATCTTTGCACCGATACTATGGAAAGTACCCAACCACGGCATACCTTCAAACGCTTCACCAACAATGGCGGCAATCCGCTCTTTCATTTCACGAGCGGCTTTATTGGTAAAGGTGACTGCGAGAATTTCACTTGGCCAAGCTTTGCGTGAATAGACAATATGCGCAAGACGCCGAGTGAGAGCGGCGGTTTTTCCTGTCCCAGCGCCGGCAAGCACCAGCACCGGTCCATCAACGGTCAGCACAGCCTCGCGCTGTGGCGGATTTAGGCCCATAACATAAGGCGGATCGCTCACATTGCTATCTTCTGAGGTTTTGCTGATGGGTTCGGTCATAGATGGACGATTAGAAAACAAAATGGCCGCCTACAATAGTGAAGATGACAAGCCGCGAGCCGATGCAGCGTGATGTTTTTATGAAATGACATCATAGGAAGATTGAGTGAAGCCAAAATCAAATCCCTTGTACGCCGTAAGGCTTAGTTGAACGTCAGAGGACAAGTCACCGAACAAAGGCAGGCCGTTGCCCAAAATTATTGGAATAGTTGTAATGGTTAGATCAGTGATCAATCCGGCCTGAAGGAAGTTTTGAATGGTTACGCCGCCGTCAACGTATAGGTTTTCGAAGCCCTTTTTCCGAATTTTCGAGACGATATCTTTTGGAGAGCCGGACAAAATGTCTAGATTTTCTGCAAGTTCGTCTGGGACCGTGGTCAGGCTATTGCTTAGGATAAACGTGTGTTTTTTGTAGGGCCAATCTCCAAATGACTGTACTTTTTCAAAACTGTTTCGACCCATAATTATTGCGTCAATGGGTGTCATAAACACCTCATATCCAAGATCTTCACCCGAGGGGATTGTTCTGCTGGCGGCATCCAGCCAATCCAGATTGCCATCTTCGCGCGCGATATAACCATCTAGGCTGGTCGCAATAAACACAGAAACTGTAATGCCTTGCCTCCTTTGCCAACGAAATGGATAAATTTCGGGAGAACATATAAAGAACATCGTGGGCGTCGGCAAGGCTATTATAAGCGATATGACCTAATGGGCAGGTTGAAATTCATGTTGCGATGCACCATTTGTTAATCAAAGGGCATCAAAGCCTCCCCCACGGAGTAAGAAAATGAGTAAAAGACTGACAACAAGCGCACTGGTGGCAACTTTCGCAATGTTTGCAACCGCCTTGTTTACCGGCGTTCAAAACGGTCATGTTGAGACCGCATCCATTTTCACCATGATGGGTGGGTAGCGCCGCGTAATTATTGGCTGAGGCGCAAAATATGTAACCGCGCTTTGCCGCTATCTCGTTCACAATCGAGGTCAAATCCTTTGACCTCGATTTTTTCATGCCTGGATGTTTCGATCGCGATCCAGGCAGATGGTGCAAACCACCCCTGACGACCCATTTTGTCCAGCGCAACGGCTCCGGCACCTGTTTCATAAGGTGGATCCATCAGGATCAGATCATAAGTCTGTCGCGCCTGACCAAGGTGTAGAACGGAACCAATTTTAACATCTGCATCGGCGCTTAGCGTCGAAATATTCTTTTCAAGCGCATCTAATGCGGCACGATCTTGTTCGACAAAAGTACAATGAGCCGCGCCGCGTGAGAGCGCTTCTAGTCCTAATGCACCAGAGCCAGCAAACAGATCAAGTACCTGTAATCCTTCAAAATCACCCAATCGGCTGGTAAGCATAGAAAATAGCCGTTCGCGTGTACGATCTGCTGTTGGGCGTGTGGTCTCACCCTTGGGGGCAATCAGTTTTCGTCCCCGCCATTCGCCTGCGATAACGCGCATTAGTCCAGAGTCTTCCGAAATCTCACTAAATCATGCCTCCGCACAGGCGCTATTTCGCCCTTTGGCAAATCATCCAGAATAAACGGACCATAGCTTGTCCGGATCAATCGCGAGGTTTTTAGTCCGAAATGTTCTAGCACCTTACGAACTTCGCGGTTTTTCCCCTCAGTGAGGGTTATCTCAATCCATTGGTTTCGTCCGGTGCTACGCTCCAGATTGGCGGTAATGGGAGCATAACGCATTCCGTCGACCGTGATGCCTTTGTAAAGTTCTTCCAACTGGTTTTGTGTAATGTCCCCAAATGTACGGGCGCGATAGGTCCGTTCGATACCATTTTTAGGTAATTCCATCTGTCGCTTAAACTCACCATCGGTGGTCATCAACAGAAGTCCTTCAGTGTTCAGATCAAGCCGTCCGATGGGCATGACCCGCTCCATATCATCCGGAAGCACATCGTAAATGGTTTTCTTGCCTGAAAAATCACGCTCAGCGGTTAAGTAGCCATTGGGTTTGTGAAACAGAAATAATTTGGCAGGGGAGGGTTCCGCAACCGGCTTTCCATCGACCGTGATGCCAGTCAAATTCTTAAGCTTCAACGATGGATGCTCAACTGGGCTACCGTTTAGTTCGATGCGTCCAGCTTCGATCATCCGTTCAATTTCCCGGCGCGATGCAACACCGGCGCGCGCCAATAATTTGGCTATTCGCTGGCCGCTGTCGCCTGAATCAGGATCAACCGGTTTGCCCAACGGTTTCTGATCCGCTCCCGGTGTCGGTTTCGCTTTATATTTCTTCGGAGGTTTCGGCTCGTTCATGCTGCGCGCATGCCGGAAAATTTTTGTTACCGCAATCTGTAACCTTTGTGAAAGCCAACGCGAATGCCATATTGTCACGATATCGGAGTTTGAAATGAGCAAGACAGTCCTAAGCATCATGGTTGCTGGAGCAGCCTTTGCTGGTTTTATGGGTACACAAGTTACCCAACTCTCTGCTGCAAGCTCTGAAGTCGTTGCGACACCCGCGAACCCTTCCGATGACGGTACCCAGTCCCCTGAACCTGCAAATAAAAGCAGAACTGTCATCGAATTATTCACCAGTCAGGGATGTTCGTCCTGTCCCCCAGCAGATATGTTGGCCAATCGGCTTGCTAAAGACGACTCCCTGCTGGTGATTTCGCGGCCCGTTACATATTGGGATAGGCTTGGCTGGAAGGATACTTTGGCACGGGGAGAAAATACCCGATTGCAACGCGCTTATGCCAGCAAAGGCAATTCCGGTTCGGGTGTCTACACTCCTCAGATCGTCGTCAATGGCGGTGATGGAGCAGTCGGATCGCGTGAAGGCGATATTCGTTCAATTGTACGCCGTGCACGCAATGATGGACCAGAAATTCAGATTGATCGTGATGATGTAGGCCAAGTCATTGTGACAATATCCGGCAAGTCCCGGCATATGGCTAGTGTTTCGCTCTTGGCGCTAAGTTCTTCGGAGACCGTACAAATTGGTCGCGGGGAAAATGGCGGCCGCAAATTACATTATACCAACGTTGTGAAGGCTGAGACAAATCTAGGCAGCTGGCAGGGGCAAGCAGTAAGCTTCCCAATTGCCCCGGCAAAACTGAACCAGACCGGTGCCGATAAGTATGCCGTCATATTACAACGTCCCGGAGCGGGAGAAATTGTCGGTGCCAGGCTCCTCGATATTTAGGCTTTCCTAAAATCAAGCTGGCATTCAGGTGAATTGGCGTTAAAGATTCTTCTCAAGTGTCGGGGAGGATGTGCGTGTGAGTGATGTAGCAGAAAAAGCTGGCAAACCGGGCTGGCGTAAGGTGCTAGCCGCTCTCGGTCACCGAAAAACGCTCTACATGACAATTTTTGGATTTGCTGCGGGACTGCCCTACGCGCTGTTGCTGGGAACGCTCTATGCATGGCTTTCGGATGCACAGGTTGATCTGGAAACTATGGGCGTTTTTTCGCTTATCGGGCTGGCTTATGCTTTTAAGTTTCTTTGGTCGCCAGCGCTAGACCGGTTAGATGTACCCATTCTTCGAAATCTCGGAAAGCGAAAGCAGTGGATTGTCACGGCACAACTAATGTTGGGCGCCATATTGGTTGCGCTTTCGATGCTCGACCCTGTCAGTGCTCTCGGGTGGTTTTCATTGCTGGCAGGCATAGGGGCATTTGCCTCCGCTACGCAGGATGTCGTTATTGATGCATGGCGCGTAGACGTCGCAGATGAAGTCGCCACCATAGATATACTGTCCACTGTCTATCAAATGGGCTATCGGATTGCGGCATTGGTAGGCGGTGCATTGGCACTGTTTCTTGCAGAACGGACCGACTGGCCGACGGTTTACATCACTATGGGCGGCATTATGCTTGTGGTCGGTTTCTTTGGTCTTTTTGCACCCGACGCAGAAGTTTCGAAGATGACTGAAGCTGAAAGTGCAGATGCACATGGCTTGCGTAAAGCAGGACAGATACATCCAAAAATTCGTGGATGGGCGCTGGGGATCGTTGGTGTTCTTTGGGGTTGGGCTCTTATCACGGTAGGTATCTTTATGGTTCGATCGCTTGGCAGTGATCCGGATACACGTCCGGATTCTGTCGAGTTTATTTCGACAATGGGTCCCTTAGTTGTGATCGCGACCGTTGTTGTACCAGCGTTAATTGCGGCCTGGTTGGTGCGTCAGGAAAGATCCGGGAAGCATCTGTTACAAAAAGACTTGCCAGCTGAAAGTTCTGCAGGCCGGTTGTTGGACCATGGTTATCGTGCGCTTGTCCTGCCGCTCACCGATTTTGTTGGTCGTCTGGGATGGGCGTTGATTATCATTCTGGGTTTGGTTCTCACATACCGGATTACTGATTCGATCTGGGGAAGTTTCGCCTATCCCTTTTATCTTGGAGAACTCGAATATACCAAAGACGAAGTGGCTGTTGCTTCCAAGTTTTTTGGCGTGGGAGCGTTGATGGTTGGTCTTGCTGTGGGCGGCTATATGCTGACAACTTTGGGCCGAATGCTGACACTCACATTGGGAGCCGTGCTCGCGGCAGCAACAAACCTGCTCTATGCTGATTTGGCGAGGGGTGGTGCTGTTGTGCAAGCGGTAAGCGATAATAGTGGCTTTACCTGGCTCGTTGCAAATTTGGGTGGAGATGAACGACTTGCCAAGCTGATGATGGCGATCGCGGGAGAAAATATTGCCGTTGGTATCGCGGGGGCTGCCTTTGTTGCATATCTTTCTTCCATCGTCGCCAAGGGATATAGCGCAGTTCAATATGCGTTGCTTTCATCACTAACGTTACTGGTTGGTACGCTAGGGCGCGGTGCATTGGGTCAGATGATTGAGGAACAAGGCTATTTTACCGTTTTCCTTCTGACGACGGCAATGGGTGGAATCGCAGTGGTTCTATGTGTCGTTGAATGGATTCGTATTTCACGTATGGGCCGGAAATCAGGTATTGATCAAACTGCCTTGGAAGGCGCCTAATCGGGAATCTGATTGTTGGCTTTTAGTACCTCTCCAGCAAGATAGAGCGATCCTGCAATTAAGATATTTCCATAAGGATCGCCAGGACGCTGGTCCGATTGCCATAAGCTCAGCGCATGAGCGACACCGTCAGCGATACCGGTTTGCTTGATACCTGCTTTCTTCGCCATAGCTGCGAGATCATTGGGTTGATGCACTTCGTGGCCAATAATCGGGATGGCGTGCATTGATTTGAATTGAGAAGTCTCCCGGGCAAGTATCTCGAGAAAGCCCTGAGCATCCTTGTTGGACAACATCCCCAAAACGAGATGGACCGGATGGTTGTGATCATAAGAGGATTTAAAATATGCAGCAATTTGGGCAGCGGCGCTTAGATTATGTCCCCCGTCCAGCCAGATTTCAGCATCCGGTGCCAAAGCTGTTAGAGGTCCGTGATCAAGCTTTTGCATCCGGGCTGGCCATTTCGCCCAACCCATCGCGGCTTTTAGCGCCCCTTCGGAAATCTGCACTGAATCTTGGTGGCGCAACATGGCAATTGCCAGCGCTGCATTGTCCGCTTGATGCTTACCAGTGAGAGCGGGCAGGGGAAGGTTCAGTTTCCCGGTTTTATCGCGATAGCGGAGTTGTCCTTCATAAACTGCGGCATCCCAGCTTCCCCCGCGAGGCAGAAATGATGCGCCAGTTTTTCCACAATGTTGTTGGATGATCGCATTCATTTCATCATCATATTTCTGAGTGATGAGCGGGGTATCCTGTTTGGCGATTCCAGCTTTTTCCCAGGCAATCCGAACTATTGGTTTCTCTGGCGCGCCTTCCTCCGGTGCTAGCAGGAATCCCTCGTGATCTATGCCAAGAGCAGCAATGCCGGTGGCCACAGGTCTAGTCACAATGTTGGTGGCATCTAAGCGCCCGCCAAGGCCGACTTCTAATAAACAGGCATCCGCCGATGTTTCGGCAAAGGCAAGAAAAGCAGCAGCGGTTGTGGCTTCAAAGAAGCTTGGATTAATATCTTCGCTGATATCTAGAACTTTGCCCAATAGTTCTGCGAGATAATCGTCTTCAACCAGCTGACCCGCTATTCGAATGCGTTCATTAAAACGCACCAAATGCGGGCTTGTATAGACATGGGTTTTGAGACCTTCCGCCTCGATGGCCGCTCGCAAAAAGGCGCAGGAGGATCCTTTTCCATTGGTGCCAGCAACATGGAAAACGGGAGGTAGCTTGGTTTGTGGATTATCAAGGCGGTTCAAGACTTCGCCTATTCTCTCCAACCCCAAGACATCACGTCCGGGGGAGAGCATCGACAATCGATCTAGTTGTTTTTGAACCGCCGGATGATCCGACTTCGCCCCGTCTGCCACCTTATCCTCCCTCCTCTTTAGGGGAGGGACAGAGGGTGGGGGAGTCCGTTTGAGAAGTTTCTTTGAGCATAGTCCCCACCCCAAACCCCTCCCCTGAAGGAGAGGGGCTTAATTTATGCCGCGTCCTTCCATGCCATCAGATAACCCATAACCCGCGCCAATTCGGCACGCAGGTCTTTGCGATGGACTATCATATCCAGCATCCCGTGCTCCAGATAATATTCAGATGTCTGGAAATCATCGGGCAGTTTTTCGCGAATAGTATTCTCGATCACGCGCCGACCGGTAAAGGCCAATGTCGCATCTGGTTCGGCAATTTGTACATCGCCGAGCATGGCATATGCCGCCATAACACCGCCGGATGTTGGGTCGGTCAAAACCACGATATAGGGAATACCCGCTTCTCGCATCATAGAGATCGCGACGGTTGTTTTGGGCATCTGCATTAAAGACAACGTGCCTTCTTGCATCCGTGCGCCGCCAGAAGCCGTGAAGCAGATCAACGGACATTGGTCTTCTATCGCACGCATTGCTGCGTCTACAAAAGCCTGTCCTACGGCCAGCCCCATGGAACCGCCCATGAAACCAAAATCCTGAACGCCGACCACGCATTCGTGGCCTTCAATCGTGCCCGTGACATTCACCCAAGCGTCTTGCTCTTCGGTCTTAGCCCGCGCCGCTTTCAGGCGGTCGGTATATTTTTTCTGATCTTTGAATTTTAACGGGTCTTCCTTGACCTTTGCGGCTTGGATAACTTCCCAGCTATTCTCATCCATCAACTGTTCAAAGCGGATGGCCGGACCAATACGGCCATGATGTTCGCATTTTGGGCAAACATTCATATTTTCCTCAAACTCCTTGAGGAACACCATTGCTTCACATTTCTTACATTTATGCCAAAGATTATCGGGCGTCTCGCGCTTCGTCATGGAAGCGATGCGATTGCGGACGTTACTTAGCCAAGACATGGTTTAGTTCCCCAAAATTTCTAGCGTGCTGACTTGATAGCATCGGAAAGTGATTTGACATAGTCCCGAACATGCGGCCCGGCGTCTTTGCCATATTTTCCGATAATCTCAACAATCGCAGAACCAACGACGACGCCATCTGCAACTCGGGCAATGTCAGCGGCTTGTTCTGGTGTTCTGACCCCAAAACCGACAGCAACCGGCAAGTCAGTCTGTGCCTTTAACTTGGCAACGGCGGCTTCGATACTGTCCTGTGCGGCTTGCTGCTTGCCCGTAATCCCGGCGACCGAGACGTAATAGAGAAATCCGGTGGCGTTATCCAAAACCGCGGGCAGCCGTGCATCGTCGGTGGTTGGTGTGGCGAGGCGTACAGTTGCGATATCCTTATCGCGCAGGGCAGGACCTAGGGCGTCATCTTCCTCGGTAGGAATATCGACACAGATCACACCGTCCACACCATTGTCTGCGCAGGCATTGGCAAACCATTCGGAGCCTCGGATGGTCATAGGGTTAGCATAACCCATCAGGACCAGCGGCGTGTCTGGATGGCGTTCGCGAAATTCTTTGGCGATGGTCAAGATATCGGCGGTTTTAGTGCCAGCGCCCAAGCTGCGAATATTGGCTTCCTGAATAGATGGGCCATCGGCCATCGGGTCGGTGAAGGGCATGCCCAATTCGATAATATCCGCCCCGCCTTCAACCAGCGCATCAAGGATGGACGCGGTATCTGCGGGCGAGGGGTCACCGCCGGTCACGAAGGTGACCAGAGCAGCGCGGTTGGTTGGGAAGGATTTCGAGAAGCGGGTCATCTATTCGGGCTCCACCACATACAGATCAGAACGCCTAAACCAAGAACGAACAAACCCAAGGCCAAGTAAACACTCCATTCAGGCACATAACCGATGCAACCACTATCAAGTGAAAATGAGATTGCCATCCCTTCTGGTATATCGGTACACTGAGGGGGCTTTATCCAACCATATTTTGCCGCTTGTAGTTTTTCACCCAAGTGAATCAAATCAGTGATTGCTTTGATGTAGTACACCATCAAGAGCGCCGATGTCGTAAGTGAAATTATTGCTACAAGGGCGCGCCAATCTCTAATCATATCTCCGTCCCCAACGCCTCAGCGACCGTAAAAATATCCTTGTCGCCGCGCCCACACAGGTTCGCCAAGATAATCTGATCCCGGCCCATCTTCACTGCTTCCCGTGTCACAGCTGCAATCGCGTGGCTAGGTTCCAGAGCCGGAATAATCCCTTCGGTGCGGCAGAGCAGCTGGAAAGCGTCCAACGCTTCTGTGTCAGTCGCACTGTCATAATCGACACGGCCGCTTTCTTTTAACCAGCTATGCTCCGGCCCAATGCCGGGATAGTCTAAGCCAGCACTGATCGAATGCGCCTCGTCAATCTGTCCGTCTTCGTCCTGCAGCAGATACGTCTTGTTTCCATGCAATATACCAGGGCCACCGCCTGCAAGGCTGGCTGCATGTTCTTTGTCGAGACCATGACCAGCGGCTTCAACGCCCAGCATCTTCACTTCCGGGTCGTCAAGAAACGGATGAAACAGACCAATGGCGTTTGATCCGCCGCCAATGGCCGCCACCAACAGGTCGGGCAGGCGATCAATACGCCCGAGCATTTGTGCGCGGGCTTCTTTGCCGATTACTGATTGGAAATCGCGAACCAGTTCCGGATAGGGGTGAGGGCCAGCAGCGGTGCCGATAATATAGAATGTGTCATGCACATTGGCGACCCAGTGACGCAGCGCCTCATTCATCGCGTCCTTCAGCGTCGCCGAACCGCTGGTTACGGGCACAACTTCTGCACCGAGTAGTCTCATCCGGAAAATATTGGGTTTTTGCCGCTCGATATCGGTTGCACCCATGAAGATGGTGCAAGGGAAACCGAAGCGCGCGCAGACTGTCGCGGTCGCTACACCATGTTGACCTGCGCCGGTTTCGGCGATGATCCGGGTCTTGCCCATGCGTTTGGCGAGAAGGATTTGCCCGATACAATTGTTGATTTTATGCGCGCCGGTATGGTTCAGCTCATCGCGCTTGAACCAGATTTGGGCGCCTTTTCCTTCGGGCGCATCCTTGCGGACTTCCTCGGTCAGGCTTTCCGCGTAATAAAGCGGGGAAGGGCGACCGACATAGTTGGCCAGCAGATCATCAAACTCTTCAGCAAAAGCTGGATCATTTTGAGCCGCGCGATAGTGCTTTTCCAGATCAAGGATCAGCGGCATCAGTGTTTCGGCTACATAGCGCCCGCCAAATTCCCCGAAATGACCACGGTCATCGGGTTGGTTGCGGAAACTGTTGGGCGTGTTTGTGTTCATTCGATTAAATATTCCGTTCGCATCGAGCGAAGTCGAGATGCATCTGTGAAGGCTCCGTGTCTCGACTGTGCTCGACACGAACGGATGCTAGCCCGCTTCGTCAAATTCCCGAACCGCTTGGCAAAAGGCGGCGATTCTGTCCACATCTTTGACACCGGGAGCTGATTCAACACCCGAGGACACGTCTACCAAGGGCGCTTTGGTCACTTGCAGCGCTTCGCCAACATTGTCTGGATCAAGTCCGCCAGCGAGGCCCCAATCGATTTGGTGATCATGCTCAGCGAGCAGCGACCAGTCAAAACTGGTGCCTGTTCCGCCAGGAAGCGCTTTTGCCGGTGCATCAAATAGTAACCTGTCGGCTGCACCAAGGTAACGGTCGGATTTTGCAAGCGTTGGTTTGTCTTTTACGCCCAGCGCTTTCCATATTTCCAAGCCGGTATTGTCAGCAATCAGTTTCAACCATTCCGGTGTCTCTGAACCATGAAATTGAATAACATCCGGCCGAATATCACCAAAGGCCTTTCCGGTCAGTTTGGGATCGGCATTCACGAGTAATAGAACGGTTTTTATGCGACTGCCTGCATGTTTCCGAAGCTCTAAGGCGCGTTCCAGCGACACATGTCTTGGGCTTTTTTCGAAATGAACAAGGCCGAAATAGTCCGCCCTATTTTCGATTGCTGCATCGATGGAGGTTTCGTTGGACAAGCCACAGATTTTTATTTGGGTTTTCATGATCGGGGTTCTTATCGTTTTCTGTTTTATTCGTCATCCTGAACTTGTTTCAGGATCCCGCTAGTTTTTCGGTATCGTAGCTGGATATCCCGAAATGAGTTCGGAATAACGAAAGTCGGCTAAAGCGTCCCCTCAATGGCTCGCGCTGCTTCACCGGGATTATCCGCCCCTGTAATCGGTCGTCCAATTACCAAAACACTCGCACCATTATCTCGCGCCTGTCTTGGTGTTACCGCGCGTTTCTGATCACCCATAGCGCCGCCTTTTGGACGTAGGCCGGGAACCACGAAAAAACCATGTTTCCAGACCTTATGGGCCGCCGCTACTTCGTTACCAGAGCACACAATGCCGTCCAAACCTGCCTCTTGGGCCAAGTCAGCTAGCCTTTCGACCTGATCATGTGGTGTGCCCTGATAGCCAATCTTGCCCATATCGCGTTCGTCGAGCGAGGTTAGCAAAGTCACACCCACCACTTTGGTATGCTCATTTGCCGCGGCCTTGGCATCTTCCATCATCGCCCGTCCACCGGACGCGTGGATGGTCACAATGGCGGGTTCCAGCACATTGATAGCCTGCATCGCCTTGGCAACTGTGTTGGGGATGTCATGTAGTTTTAGATCCAAGAATATCGGCAAGCCAAGTTTTTGGATTTCATGCACACCGTGATGTCCATGGGCGCAAAAAAATTCAAGACCGAGCTTCAGGCCGCCAACATGGCCCTTAACAGACTTGGCAATATCTATGGCGCGATCGAGATCAGGTGTATCCAGTGCGACATAGATAGGATTGCTCATGATTTGACGCCTTCGTCTTTCTTGTTGGTATCATTTTCGGCTTCGATCACTGGCTTTGCTGGCGTAGACTTTTCTTCGGTTTTCTTGATATCTTCTTTGCTTAGATCAAGCGGAGCTGGCGTCGGGGCGGGAGCAGGGCGTGCTGCTTCTTCCAGTGTTTTTATCCGCCGCGTTAAACGCCACTTTGTTCCACGCGCCAGTAACCAAGTGGGAAGAAATCCGATCAAGAATGCGAACAGCACAAATGTTGATACGCGGGCTTCTACAACGGCCGCACCTAGATCAAGAGATGTCCGAGCTTCGTTGGACCACCAGAATATGAAACTTCCAACCAATAGCAGGACCCAGAGAAGAATTTTGATAAATTGCATTGTGGCTCCGTTTTTTTCTAAAGCCTTTCTAGGCGGAAATTTGCGAAGTGGCTAGATGTCGACTCCAATTTCGTGATCCTGACCTGGTTTCAGGGTGACGGATAAGATGGGGAACTCTTACTCGCCGAAGACTCGTTCGAAAATCGTATCAACATGCTTGAAGTGATAATCGAGATTAAACCGTTCTTCGAGCTCTTCATCGGAGAGCTTCGCGGTCACGTCCGGATCCGCTTTAAGCAGATCAAGTAGTGCGATTTCACCATCGGATTCCCAAACCTTCATCGCATTGCGTTGCACTATGCGATAACTGTCTTCGCGGCTAATGCCTGCTTGGGTAAGAGCCAGCAAGACACGCTGTGAGTGCACAAGACCGCCCATCCGATCGAGATTTTTTTGCATCCGTTCAGGATAGATAAGAAGCTTCTCCATCACACCGGTCAAACGTCCCAGAGCAAAATCGAGTGTAATCGTAGCATCCGGCCCAATCATCCGTTCGACGGAACTGTGCGAAATATCCCGTTCATGCCAAAGCGCGACATTCTCCATAGCGGGAACAGCATAGGTGCGAACCATGCGTGCAAGGCCCGTCAGGTTCTCTGTCAGGATCGGGTTGCGCTTATGCGGCATTGCGCTACTGCCCTTTTGACCGGGCGAGAAATATTCTTCGGCTTCCAGAACTTCTGTGCGCTGCAAGTGGCGGACTTCGACCGAGAGGCGCTCTACCGATGAGGCAATGACGCCCAATGTTGCAAAAAATTGTGCGTGGCGATCGCGAGGGATAACCTGCGTTGAAACGGGTTCGACTTCCAAACCCAGCTTTTCGGCTACATGCTCTTCGACTTTAGGATCGATATTGGCGAATGTGCCAACGGCGCCTGAAATAGCGCAGGTCGCGATTTCTTTACGGGCTGCAACTAGTCGTTCGCGGTTACGTTCAAACTCGGCATAGGCCTGAGCCAGTTTTAAGCCGAATGTAACTGGTTCCCCATGGATACCATGGCTACGGCCAATAGTCGGGGTGAATTTATGCTCCAGAGCCCGCTTCCTAATCGCGGCCAACAATGCATCGATATCTGCCAGTAATATGTCCGATGCCCGCGCTAGTTGTACCGCTAGACACGTGTCGAGCACATCACTCGATGTCATACCCTGATGCATGAACCGAGCCTCATCCCCGACGTTTTCTGCAACATTGGTCAGGAAGGCGATAACATCATGCTTCACTTCACGTTCAATCTCATCGATCCGAGCGACATCAAACTTGCCTTTGGCCCAAATGGCTTCGGCCGCCTCCTTTGGAACTACGCCTAGTTCAGCCAACGCATCGGTTGCGTGCGCTTCAATTTCAAACCAGATTTGGAATTTGGATTCTGGCTCCCAGATGGCAACCATGTCGGGGCGGGAATAACGTGGAATCATTTTTTGGTTCCTTGGAAGGTGAAAAGCTGGTCTATTCGCCGATGCAAACAGTCCGTGATTTGCGGACCCGCTAGCACCATGATCTTGAGTCGGCAATGCGTCGATCTTTACGGGGGAAAATTATGCGACTGGCAGTGTTAACAGGCGGCGGCGATGTTCCCGGGCTAAATCCCTGCATCCAATCGATCACTCTATCTGCATATGAACAGGGTTGGGATGTGATTGGCCTGCGCCGTGGCTGGGAAGGTGTACTTGAAGTCGATCCCGCTGATCCTTGGTCATTGGAAAACTGTGCGATGGTTTTGGATAAAGATAGCGTTCGCGGCATTGACCGGCAGGGCGGTACCATATTGCACAGTTCCCGATGTGATCCGCGAAATACATCGAACGGCGATCAGACACAAAAGGTCCTCGATATTTTGGATGCACTAAAAGTGGACGCCGTGATTACCATGGGCGGGGATGGCACGCTTCGTTTCTCCGCGCATCTGGCAAGTTTGGGACGCAATGTCATTTCCATTCCAAAGACAATGGATAATGATGTCTACGGGACGGATTACTGCATCGGATTTTCTACTGCGGTGACCCGCTCTGTGGCTGCTATCAATGCGTTGCGGACAACCGCAGCCAGTCATGAGCGTATTGCTGTGATTGAGTTATTTGGCCGCCGGTCGGGTGAGACGGCGTTGCTTTCCGGATTCTTGTCTCGATCTGACCGAACGGTGATTGCAGAAGTACCAGCCGATATGGATGCTCTGCTTCCGCTTCTTCTGAGAGATAAAAAATCGAACCCGGAGGGATATGCAATTTGCATCGTATCTGAGGGGGCAAAATTGGCTGGGATTGGATCGGCTGAGGATGAAATCAGCAAATCGAACACCGAACGGGATGGTTTGAACATCGGTATGCAGATTGCGCGGGAAATCGAAACGCGGTCAGATGAACGTACTATTGTTCAAGAGCTTGCCTATCTGATGCGCGCAGGAGAACCCGATGCGATGGACCGGATGGTTGGCTTCGCTTTTGGCGCGCTGGCGGTTCAGTTGATCAAACAAGATAGAACCTCAAATATGGTCTGCCTGACCGATGGAAACTACAATAGTGTTCCTATTGATACGCTTCTCAAAAGCTCCAAGGGCGTTAATGTTTCCGGGCTTTATGATGCCAATCAATATCGCGCGAATTTGATGCAGGTCGAGAATATGCCGATGTTTTTGTACTAAGACGCTGAGCAGCGCATGTAACCTACGGGCGGCGGGAACGAATATAATGGCGAGAGGATCATGAAATGACAATCGATCAAGCTGTATTGCAAGAAGAACGCCTATCGCCATTTGTGCGGATTACATTGCGTATCTGGTTAAAAACCTATCGTTCTATCATGTCCTTGATCAGTCCTGTTTTTGATCTGCTGGTCCGGCTGTTGGTTGCGCAGGCCATTTTCCGTTCGGGTATAGTCAAACTGTCGGATTGGGACTCTGCTCTTAGTCTAGCGCGCTTTGAGTATCCGGTGTCTTGGATGGCTCCAGAAACCGCAGCAGTGATTGGTGTAACAATTGAAGTTGTCGCACCGATTTTATTGTTGATTGGATTGCTAACGCGAGAAGCCGCACTCGCGATCATAATATTGCTGGCGGTAAGTCAGACCGAATATATCCCCACCGACTTAAACCTTTGGCTGATCGCGATACTCGGTTGGTTCGTTCTGCGCGGAGCAAAGGGGTTTTCTTTCGACCGCGCCGTGGCTGGCGGATTGGGAGGCAGTGCTTTGCCTTTTGCTGACCCTATTATGCGTGCTTTTGAATTTCTGACTGATAAAGTGGCGTTGGGATGGCTGTTGATCATTCGAATTTGGCTAGCTGCAACCTTGGTTGCCGTTGCATCGGCGTTTGATACCAATGGCTTGGCATCTATTTTGCCGGTCAGCAGTTTTGCGGGTATCAATCCTGAGTTGGCTTTGCTTTTGGCGATATTATTGGTTGTTGGGTTGGTTATCCCGCTAACTGGTTTGGCTCTTATCATTCTGCTTAGTAGTTTGGCGGTCATGGGTTTGCATCCCGATCTTTCGCTTTATCCCATGCTACTTTTTGGACTGATGATTGTTTTTGGCGCCGGCTATCTGTCTTTAGATCGAGTGATTTCTGGCTGGCTGGAATCGAACATTCTATTTGACCGGAGATATGAGGACGTTCCCAATCACTGGCCCCACGTTGTTGTTGTAGGTGCCGGCTTTGGGGGGCTGGCGGCCGTTAACAAGCTGAAAAACCTGCCTGTACGTATAACCTTGATCGACCGGCATAATTATCATCTCTTCCAGCCCTTATTGTATCAAATTGCAACCGCGGGATTGTCTCCAGCAGACGTTGCAACGCCTATACGTGGTCTCTTTAGAAGTGATGGTAATGTTCGGGTTGTACTCGGGGAAGTGACTGCGGTGGATAGCGAAAACAAGTCACTTACTTATGGTCAAAACAATATCGATTATGATCATTTAATCCTCGCGACCGGCGCGTCGCATAGTTATTTTGGCAAAGACGAATGGGCACCTTTTGCTCCCGGATTAAAAACGATTGAAGACGGTGTTTCGGTTCGCGCTCATGTTTTGCGCGCTTTTGAAAAAGCGGAATCATCCAATGATTCAGACCGGATCAAGCGGTTGTTGACATTTGTTGTTGTTGGAGCCGGCCCTACCGGCGTGGAATTGGCTGGCGCAATAGCGGAGCTAGCGCATCATGGGCTCAAGGACGAATTTAGCAAAATTGATCCGGCGCAAGCTCGCATCATACTTGTCCAATCCGGTGATCGGATATTGCCAGCCTTTCCCGAAGAACTGTCTGAGCATGCGTCTGCCTCTCTGCAAAGCCTGGGTGTAGAAATCCGGCTGGGCGGACGCGTGACGAACATTGAATCAAAGCGGGTTGTTGTTGGCGATGATACTGAAATCCCGACGGAGACGGTCCTCTGGGCGGCTGGGGTGGTGGCATCATCAGCGGGCAAATGGTTGAGTGCGGAGACAGATCGTGCGGGCCGGGTTACAGTCGATGAAAGATTGCGGGTTCCGGGTCATGCAAATGTCTACGCTATCGGCGATACAGCTGGCAGTAATGGTTGGGCTGGAAAGCCGGTTCCTGGCTTGGCACCAGCGGCAAAACAGGCTGGAGCCTATGTTGCACAATCGATTGAAAAACAGCTGTTGGATGAAGCGGAAATGGAACCTTTTTCCTATAAGCATCAGGGTAGCTTGGCGACTATTGGCCGAAAAAGTGCAGTGGCCGATTTCGGTTTTGTGAAACTGCATGGAGCAATTGCTTGGTGGCTTTGGGGCGCGGTCCATGTCGGGTTCCTAGCTGGTACGCGTAACAGAATTACAGTGTTGGTGAACTGGATATGGTCCTATTTCACGCTGCAACAGGGCATCCGATTGATCACCGGAAAGTAGTGCCCTCATTTGATTTGAATCAATGAGAAGTTCTCCTCTCAGATTTAGACTCACAGTTTATAAACTGTGAAGGGGGAAAGCTCATGTCAAATTCAACCGGGAATGGCTCAATTGAAAATGCACTAGCGACGGTAAAGATTGCACCACCGGCTGTTAAAACAAAGCAGCAACCACAAGAACAAAAAGAAGCCCCAGAAAGCTTCCCAACAGTCGTCAAAGATTCTGTCCAGCAAGCCTTTGAGCAAGGTAAATATCCTTACGACAAGAAAATGTCGCGACGGGTATATGAGAATAAGAAAGCGAAACTGCAGGCTGAACTGTTAAAGGTTCAACTTTGGGCGCAAGAAGCTGGTGAGAAATTTGTGCTGCTTTTCGAAGGCCGTGATGCGGCGGGTAAGGGTGGAACAATCAAACGCTTTACCGAGCACCTAAATCCAAGAAGCGCACGGGTAGTGGCTCTTCCAAAGCCCACCGAAAAACAGGCTGGTCAGTGGTTCTTCCAACGTTACGTGGAGCATCTTCCCACCGCAGGCGAGATCGTATTGTACGATCGCAGTTGGTATAATCGTGCTGGTGTTGAAAGGGTCATGGGTTTTTGCTCTCCCGCCGAATATCTCGAGTTCATGCGGCAGGCGCCAGATCTGGAAAGGATGCTGGTTCGTTCCGGTATTCACCTATCAAAATATTGGTTCTCGGTTACGCAAGATGAGCAGCACGGTAGGTTTGATGCGCGCAAAACCGATCCGCTTAAACGCTGGAAATTATCACCAATTGATCAGGCAAGCCTCGCCAAATGGGATGATTATACAGAAGCCAAAGAAGCGATGTTCTTTTACACCGACACCGCCGATGCGCCTTGGACGATTATTAAATCAAATGATAAAAAGCGAGCGCGGATTAATTGTATGATGCATTTCCTGCACAATATTGATTATCCCGGAAAAGATCATAAAATCGTAAAAGCTCCTGATCCGTTGATCGTTGGCAATACTTCGCACATCCTCCACAATGCGGATCACATTTTGGGTAGGTCGCTGCATCCCGAAGCGCGTCGCAATAAGAAATAGAACCCTCTAAATCAATCCTTGCGAACGAAAGCTGGTATGTCCATCCTTGCCGATAATGATATGATCATGAACGGCGATACCCAGCTTTCGCCCAGCGTCACAGATATCTTTGGTAATCGCAATGTCCTGACGACTGGGCGTTGAATCACCACTGGGGTGATTATGGACAATGATGATTGCCGCAGAACCCAAGTCCAGCGCCCGTTTTATGACTTCGCGGGTATAGATTGCTGATTGATCGATCGAGCCTTCGCTAACCAACTCGTCGCGGATCAATTGGTTTTTACTATCTAGATGAAGCACCCGGACCCGTTCGTTGATAAGATGCGCCATATCGGCGCGCAGATAATCAAGCAGCGCCTGCCAACTGGTCAATATCGGTTTCTCCCGCATGGGTTCGGAGATTAACCTGAGGGCGGAGACCTGGACGATTTTTAAAGCTGCTGCACTGGTTTCACCAATCCCGGGAAAGTTTTTTAAACTGTCTCCATCGGCAGTTAACAAAGCCGAGAAACCGCCAAACTCATCAATCAGTTCCTTCGCGAGAGGTTTGGTATCTTTGCGCGGAATGGCCAGAGCCAGCAAATATTCCACTAATTCATGATCGTGCAGGTCATCGCCTTGCCCCTTTAACAACCGCTGACGAAGGCGTCCGCGATGTCCCTTGCCGTGATGGAGAGCCGGTAAATGGATTTCGTTCACCTTAGACATCACAATGGTCTAACGCGGATCGAGATTGGTGGGCGTGAAAAATTCAGTTGGGCCGAAACTGTCCAACCCGGTTTTCGGCGTAAAAACTATTCCATCCGATCACTTGTACATTGCAACTTAAGGCAGACTTCTGCATCTCCACCTGAATGGAGGAAGAAACCGATTTTGAGCCAATAGGCAGTCGTTTTCGCAAACGGACAGCGATCTACATCGTGCTATTTCTTCTGCTGATTGGGTTTCTGGTCATTTGGTTCAGCCGAATTAGCATTGCGGAAAACCTGGTGGAAACCGAGCTGGCAGCTCTCAATGTTGATGCCGATTATGAAATTGCCGATATCGGGTTGAACAAACAGATCATAAAAAACCTAGTATTGGGCGACCCTGAAAGACCCGATCTTACTGCGGAATTGGTTGAAATTGGAAATTCCATAACAACCAGCGGCCCGGGTATAAACTGGCTACGCGCCAAAAACGTGAAGCTTTTTGGCCGGGTTGTGGACGGCCAAATCACTTTTGGTGAACTCGACAAGTTCATGGATCCACAGGATGATAGTCCGCTGGCACTGCCGGATATGTGGTTAGGGATTCAAAGCGGACAGGCCCGGATTGAAACTGAATTTGGCGTGGTTGGCTTAACTATAAATGGCGAAGGTCACCTTTACGATGGGTTTGATGGTGAGATAGCTGCGATCAGCAAAACGCTAGAATTGGACGGCTGTACGATTAATAATCCAAGCTTTTTTGGTGCAGTTGCAATCAGTAACAAAAAACCGAAACTAACCGGTCCTTTGCGTCTACCATCAGCGAAATGTGAAGATCAAAAATTCTCATCCGAAGATATTGCAGCACAGATTAATCTGACCCTCGGGGAAGATTTGGCAAGCTGGCGCGGCAATGTTGGTCTGATTGGTGGCCCGGTTAAATATGCGGCATATTCTGCTCAGGAAGTTAAAACGTCTTTCGATGTCGACGGTGATTTAATACAAAGCAGCGGTGATATTGAACTAACCGCCAGCGGATTGCAGTCACCATATGCCGGTGCAAATATGGCAAGGGTTAGCGGGCCACTGAGACTTTCCTATGGTGGGGATCAGTTCGGAGCGGCGTTCGAAGGTCAGCCGATCATTCGTTCCGCCCGACTATCTCGAAACCTAGTCGGACAGATAAACTCTGCCATCGAAGCAACGCAAAATACACCCATTGGACCTGTTACCAACAAACTGATCGCTGCGATCAATCGCGCCAGCAACAACCTTAACATACAGTCGGATATTAAACTTGAGCTAAGACAGGGCGCCGGAAATCTTTTGGTGGAGACATTGGAAGCTTCATCTCAATCTGGAGCGTCAACCAGGATCAGCGATCCTTTGGCCCTCATATTTGATAAAAATGGTTTCGCCATGGGCGGTGATAGCAATATTCTGCTCTCAGGCGGTGGATTTCCACAGACGCGGATCGCGCTGGATAGCGGCAGCCTTGCTGCGGGCTTATCTGGCCGGTTGGATATGGCTTCCTATCAATCCGATTCTTCGAAACTGACCATTCCATCGCTCCGTTTTACTCCTGCGCGTGGTGGCGGCACCAATATTGATGGTCGTTTGCTCATATCCGGGCCTTTGCCGGATGGCCAGATTACAGGTCTTCAATTACCTATCAGCGGCCGGATCGGTTCATCGGGTGATTTTGCGATGTTCCGCCAATGTGTTGCGGTTCAGTTTGCCAGCTTGCGCATATCGACGCTTAGTGCCGGCCCCACGCGCACAAAGCTTTGCCCACAAGGGGGAAGCATCGTTTCGGGGAATCAAAACGGTGTGAACATTGCCGCGCGCGCAGATGGCCTTAATCTCAATGGTGCTATCGGCGGTACTCCGCTCTCCATAGCCTCTGGCGGTTTTGGTTTTTCGCTCCGCAATGGTTTGCAGGCGCAGAATGTGGCTATCAAACTTGGCACAGGTGATGATCAAACAACGATGGATATGGCTCTGTTGACTGCTGCTTTTGAGCGGCGGATTTCTGGGAAAATTGAAGGTGCTAACGGTAGGATCGCAAACGTTCCCCTGTTAATGGAGCATATCGAAGGGGATTGGCGCTATGTTGATGGGGCATTTTTGGCCGACGCTATGATGCATGTGCGCGATGCGGAAAATGAAGAACGTTTCCGGCCGCTAATCAGCAGGGATGTCGCACTGCAATTTGCTGATGGCAAGATATCAGCAAAAGGCAATTTACTCGAACCAACCACCGAAACAAAAGTGGCCTCAGTAGATATTATCCATCAGCTAAGCAGCGCAACGGGTCGAGCCTTGCTGGGCGTGTCAGGAGTTAACTTCAATGATGATTTCCAGCCAGAGCTGCTTACGCCGCTGACACTGGGTGTGATCGCAAATTTGCAAGGTAGCATAGAAGGAAACGGTCAGATTGAGTGGGATGACTCTGATGATGGCATAAAAAGCTCCGGCACGTTCAAATCCAATGGACTGAACTTGGCAGCAGCCTTTGGTCCGGTAACTGGTCTTTCCGGAGAAATTGCATTTTCCGACCTGTTGGAGCTGACCACACATCCCGGTCAGACCGTCAAAATGGCAGAGGTTAATCCAGGCGTGGCGGTCTTTAACGGCCTGCTAAACTACCGTCTGCTTCCTGACTTCAAGATGGAGATTGAGGGCGGAGAATGGCCGTTTGCCGGTGGGCGATTGTTACTAGAACCCAGTATATTGGATCTGAGCGAAGAGGCAGAACGGCGATTGGTGTTTACCGTTGAGGGTGTGGATGCCTCGCAATTTCTGACCCAATTCGATTTTGAAAACATGTCGGCCACCGGAATTTTCGACGGCAAACTTCCCATGGTTTTTGATCAGGATGGAGGGAGAATCGCTGGTGGGTATCTGGTGGCGAGGGAAGGGGGCGGTTCGCTCTCCTATGTCGGTGAACTCACCTATGAAGACATGGGAACCTTCGCCAATTTTGCCTTTAACGCACTGAAATCTGTAAAATATCGTAACCTGACTATCGGTATGGATGGTGCAATTGATGGTGAAATCATCACAGAGGTGAAATTTGCTGGTTTGCAACAAGGCGATACGGCCAGCAAAAACTTCATCACCAAGCAACTGGCCAAAATTCCCATCGAGTTCAATGTCAGGATTCAGGCGCCCTTCATGCAATTGATGAGCAGCGCCAAAGCTTATTATGAGCCAGAAATACTGGTCGGCCAAAACTTACCGGCCTTACTGCGTGCTACAGAGGCAAGGGCGCAAGAAGCCGTTAAGGAGATCAAGGAAGTCGATGAATAGTCCATTCAGCCAGGGGAAAGCGAACATGCGCTATACGACAATCCAATTGACGGATCGCGCGAACAATGCGATTCGCCTTAAAATGAGGAGTTTAACAGCCACTGGCCTGATTTCAGGTATTTTTATGGGTCTAGCAGGATGCGTGCAAGTTGCCGCACCGGATAAACCCATCGTGATCAACCTGAATATCAATATCAAGCAAGAGGTTGTGTATCGTCTGGATGGCGATGCGAAGGATTTAATCAACGAGGAAGCGGATATTTTCTGATGTTTGAGAGTATGAAAAATAACAAAGCTTTGACGGTATTGGGCGGATTGGCCCTTACCGCAGTTGTCGCAGCACCGGTATTGGCGCAGCGTGACCCAGCCTATGCAGCAGCGCGCTCTTCCGGCGCTGTTGGTGAGAAACCGGATGGCTATCTTGGCTTTCCAACGTCTCCTTCTGGAGCGACCAGTGCGTTGGTCAAAGATCTGAATATCAAGCGCAAAGCCGCTTATACCCGCAAGGCACAGTCAACGAATTCGACAGTCGAACAATTTGCCTTCACGTCCGGTTGTAATCTAATCATGCGGACGACGCCGGGCGAGAAATATCAGGCACCAGATGGTAGCTGGCAGACACGGACTTCCGCCGCTCCGCAGAGAGACTCTCGCTGTCCTTGATAGAATTTGTGGATGTTGGTTCTTTCTTGATTGTTTAAAAAATGTTTTAAATCAATCCTTTAAAGAAATATTGATCATTGAGGGTTTGAGCGAAAAAATAGGCTTGAGTAACTTACTCGCGTGTATTTTTGGCGTGGCACCAATGCACGCTGTGGGCGCAAAAGTGGACTTTAGAAACTGGTAACTTACCGATCGTCTTTTGTGGCCTCGAACGCTTTTCCCATTATCATGAGGCTTTCCTGAATATCGGCATCGGTAGTTGCTGCAGATGACACACTTATCCTCATGGCATATTTTTCTTTCCAGTGCGTCGGACCCAGCCATACTCGCCCTGAATTTTGGATATACTCCATTGCTCTTCGTGTATGCGGTTCATTCTCAGCGATAAACACGACTTGGTTTAAAACAACATCGTTCAATATCTTATATCCTGCTGCGTTTAACCCTTCGGCGAACGTCTGTGCATGGGAACATGACTTATCTATAATTGCCTCCACGCCTTCTGCTCCTAAAGCTTTAAGCGCTGCCCAAAATTCGATTCCACGAGCGCGCCGGCTCAACTCTGGCGTAAAGTGGTTAGGCTGACGATTTTCATCTTTCATGAGGTAAGTAGCTTCTACACCAAACACATCATTCACTGCTTCTTTGTCTCGGCAAAAATAGACGGCGGAATCCTGTGTCAAGTTAAGCCATTTATGTCCATCCACACTCCAAGAGTCGGCCAGTTCAATACCATTTGTCAAATGAGCAACAGTCTGGCTAGCTCTCGCCCAAAGACCGAAGGCACCATCAACATGGACCCAAGCCCCTGCTGCGCGCGCCATCTGGCAAACAGTTCCGAAATCATCAAAAGAGCCAGAGTTAATATTCCCTGCTTGCAACATCACGATCGTAAGAGGATCCAATTTCGGCATCTTTTCAGGAATTATGCGCCCTTGATCATCTACGGGACAATATTCAATCTGATCGAGCCCAATTCCAGCATAGCCAAGTGATGCCACATTTGTAGGATGGGTCTCTTCACTCGTCACCACTCGAAGACGTGGCGCTCCCGCAAGTCCCAACTTTTTAACGTTGTAACCTTGGCGTTTGAGTAAGCTAGCACGCGCTGCTGCAATGGAAGAATAGGTTGCCATCGTTGCGCCCGTTACAAAACCGAAAGCGGCATCACGCGGCAAATCCAACAGTTCCAAAAGCCAAGCGCCTGCAACTACTTCCAATTCACCGGATACGGGTGACAAAAGCCAACTGCCTGCATTCTGATCCCAGGTAGATGCCAACCAACTTGCCGCGATGGAAACAGGCAAAGCGCCTCCGACTACAAAACCAAAAAAGCGCCCGCCTGTTGTTGAAACGGTCGCAGCGCCGCCAATTTCGTCGAGCCGATCAATGACTGCCTTCGATGAAGTCGATGTCCGAGGCAATTTCTCATGTAGCATCTTAAGCGCGTCTAAAGCTGCCTTGTCTGGCATGATATTACGTTCGTCCAATCCATTCATATATCTTCGGCTTGCGCGGTAAGCGGTTTCAAAAGGGTCGGAATCTATCGTCAAATTGTTGTTCACATTGAATCTCCAAATATTCTGCTTTCTAGAAAGCCGAAAACATGACGCATGGAAAGACTGGTTCTTGACATTTATCGCCGAATTTGCGCCAATAGGGTGAAAAAAAGGGTTTTTATGGCGCATATTAAACGGAATAATTTCAATGGACCGCGAGTGGTTGCGATCGCATATGACAATCTTTCAGTTTTTGAATTTGGAATTGCTGTTGAGGTGTTTGGCCTCAATCGCCCGGAACTTGGAAAGGATTGGTATCAATTCTCGGTTTGTACAGTGGATGGTCAAAACATTGCGGGAACAGGTGGAGTCCACATCGTGGTTGATCATGATCTCTCCGCACTCGAAGTCGCAGACATCATTGTGATACCGGGATGGCGCGCGCCATATACCGTTATACCGGACAGCTTGAAGACTGCGCTTTGGGAAGCTCACGAGCGAGGCGTGAGAATTGTTGGGATATGCGGCGGAGCATTTGTTCTGGCGGCCTCCGGCTTGCTTAACGGCAAACGAGCCACCACCCATTGGCAATTCATCGACAAATTTCTGAAGCAATATCCTGATGTTCGGATGGAGACTGCGCCGCTTTTCTGTGCTGAGAACAATCTATATACGTCAGCCGGTAGTGCTGCTGGTATTGATCTGTGCTTACATGTTGTGAAAGAGGACTATGGTTTAGAAATTGCAAATATTGTCGCCAAGCGCCTTGTCGTTTCGCCAATCCGATCGGGTAATCAGCCACAAGCGATTGAACAACCCTTTTTACCTCAAGATAAGCATGCACGCTTTTCTGATCTATTAGACTGGCTAAAAATTAACATCGCCGTCCGTTATACTATTGATCAAGCGGCTGACAGAGCAAGTTTGAGCCCGCGTACGTTTCTGCGACACTTTAAACAGGTAACCGGTTTGAGTTTTGGAGACTGGATGGCGTTGCAGCGGATAGAGCGTGCAAAGACGTTACTGGCCGAAACGCGTTTGCCAATCGAAACAATCTCGGAAGCCTGTGGTTATTCGTCGAGTGGGTCTTTGCGACGTCTTTTCAACGAAATCGTTGCCTGTTCACCCTCTGCTTTTCGCAAACAGAAGCAAGAGCTGCATCCGGTAAGTTAGTGTCTGCTTTGGGGATAAAGCGGAACTGTTGATCAAATGACGGTTCGAACAGGCTGGCCGTTCCGCTGACGTTCTTGCCATTTTTCATCGATCCAGCTGGGCGCGGCGGAAGCGGCGAGTAATGGCAATCCCAAAATCATATCCGATGCCCGTTCAGCGAGCATAATGGTGGGTGCGTTGATGTTTCCATTGGGAACGGTTGGGAAAACGGAAGCGTCCACAACGCGTAATCCTTTAAGTCCGATCACTCGGCATTCAGCATCTACCACCGCCATATCATCGCTTTGAGAACCCATCTTGCAAGTGCCGCATGGGTGATAGGCACTTTCAACATTCTCTTTTACCCATGTATCAATTTGCTCGTCGGTTTCGATACTAATACCAGGCTGCAATTCTTCACCGCGATATTCATCCATGGCGGGTTGTCCGATAATCTCTCGCGTCAATCGGATACAATTTCGCCATTTGGCGACGTCATCGGGATGTTGCATGTAGTTAAACTGAATTTCTGGTGAAGCTAATGGATCGGCAGATTTGATACTGACGTGCCCGCGGCTTTTTGGCTTGTTCGGACCGACATGAACTTGAAATCCATGCCCCTTTAGCGATGGCGTCCCATCATACCGCATCGCAGCGGGTAGAAAATGATATTGGATATCAGGCCACTTTTGGCCGACATCCGATCTTATGAAAGCACAGGATTCAAAGTGATTGGTTGCACCCAATCCGGATTTAAAGAAAAACCATCGGGTACCGATCAGCAATTTTTGGAACCAGCCCAGTTTGTTGTTCAAGCTGACTGGTTTTTTGCAATGAAACTGAAAATAGACTTCCATATGGTCTTGTAGATTTTTTCCAACACCGGGCAGCTCGTGATCGACCCCTATACCTGCTGCATCTAATGTTGCTCTGTCTCCTATCCCCGAGCGTTGTAGGATGGTTGGAGTGGCTATGGAGCCAGCGGATAGGATGACCTCTTTTTGCGCTGATACTGTCCTTTCAACGCCTTTATGTGTCAATATTATGCCGCTTACTTGTTTGTTGTCGATCAAAATACGATCAACCATCGCTTTGGTCCAAATAGTCAAGTTAGATCGGGATTTGACTGGATCCAGATAGGCACGCGACGTGGATTCCCGGATACCATTTTGTACCGTCATATGCATGGCGCCGAACCCTTCTTGTCGATAGCCATTATAGTCGTCTGTAGCAGGATAGCCGGCTTCTACCCCGGCATCGATAAAAGCCTGATAGAGCGGATTGCCAGACATGTTGTTGCCGCCGCCAACACCTAACGGCCCAGAACCGCCGCGATATTCATCTTCACCTAATTGCCAGGTTTCAGCGCGTTTGAAATAGGGCAGGCAATTGGCATAATTCCATCCTTCGGCACCGGCTGCCTCCCATTCTTCAAAGTCACAGCTATGGCCCCGCACATAAACCATACCGTTGATGGAAGATGTCCCGCCAAGTCCTTTGCCGCGTGGGCATGTGATTTGGCGGCCATCAAGAGCTGCTTCGCTTTCGGACAAATAGCCCCAGTTATATTTCTCTGAGGCCATGGGATAAGAAAGTGCGGTCGGCATCTGGATAAATATATTCTTATCACTGCCGCCTGCTTCCAACAGCAATACCTTGCTTTGACCGCTGGCTGTTAACCGATTGGCCAGCACACATCCGGCCGAACCGGCACCGACGATGATATAGTCCCAATTGCTATCAATGTTTCCTGACATTGCCGTTGATACCCTTTAAATTTGCGTCCCGGTTAGTAAGTGACGTCGTTTGAATGCCAGTGCGTAAATACAGCCATAGAGAAAGATCACCACCATCCCAATCCATTCGATCTTGAGCGGGGTAAACTGATAAAGCATGATCAAACCAAAGAGCAGAGCCCAGTGCGTCCCAACATATTTCAATCGCCCCAGTTTTTCGACCGTGAGATTCAAATTCTCTGAATAGAGACGGGTGAGGGAATCAAGGGAGTTGATCACAAAGATAATCCCAACGACAACCATTGAGGTTCTTAGAATACCTGTCAGAACAATCTCTTGGCTATGAATTTGATAAAGGACCGAGAACCAAAGTGCGATGGGAATGGATGGCAAGACGAGCAACGCTGTAAGCAATTGCCAAGGTTTTAAACCGCCAACAAAGCGCGCAACAAATTGTCCAATCATGATGCTCCACGCAAACCACCAGAACAGATAGAATGCGTGATAATCGGATAGCGGACTTACAAAGCGATGCAGGTTGAGAAAATATGCGCTGAGATACTGACCGCTCATACCAATTTGGGTTATTCCCATCTCGCTATGAAACAGCATCGCGATGATGAGCGCAAAGAACAGAAGGAATGATCCCAGGCTGAGCCATATAACGAAGCGGATGTCGGTGCTGGAAACAACTGCGATAAGCACTACCGCAGCTACTAAGCCATAGCGAAGAAACTCCGGAATATCGTTGATGTAATCGGGCAAATAACTGAAAAACAGAAAGCCGGTAAATGCACAGGTGGCGATAATCACGATGTTATTGATTAATTTGACCCAACCGATCTCAAACAATTTTAGACGGGGTTCAACTACGCAAAAATAAAAAGTGGTCAGAAAGTAAAATCCCCACACTAGAAATCCCCAAAAACCAAACTCAATGGCCAGCGGGTTTGCAAAGGAATAAGGCGCCTCCGATTCATAAGTTGGAAATTCGGTAAGCGGGAATAGGATTAGTCCAACATCCAGGCCGGAGGTAAATAGTATCGCGGTAAATGCCAGTAAGCTGCTGGGTTGATCGCCAGTCAGCACCATATTGCGAAAGCGCAGCACAAGAAACAATGTAGTCGCCAATGTAATCACGATGGCGGATGTCAAAATAATGTGAGCGATTGGCATAAATGCTATTTCCGAGTGAAGTTATTGCAATCTCTATGCAAAAAACCGATGGAAGCATAATGGAAATTGGTTTGAACACAGCGCTGCTGATCCATATTGGCGCGCTATTCTATATTGTTGCATTCCTCATTCGGGATGAATTGCGATTGCGATTGATGGTGCTGGCCGGTTCGGTGTTTTACCTGCTCTACTATTATCTGTTTCCAGAGCTCCCGTTATGGGATGCAATCTTGACCACGGTAATATTAGCGGTCGCCAACCTTTATATTCTGTTTCGAATTCTACTGGAACGCACGATGTTTGCGCTGAACGAGCAGGAACGGAAGTTATTTGAAGCTTTCGAGGGTTTCAGTCCGGGGCAATTCCGACAAGTTCTCAAAATTGGTCTTTGGAAAACTGTGGAACTGCCCACCGAGCTCACGACGGAAAACCAGCAGCTGTCCAAATTATTCTATATCGTTGATGGTTCCGTTTACGCCAAAAAAGGTGAGCAGGGTCTTGTGGTCGGCGCAAAGAACTTCATTGGTGAAATTGCGTTTGTTCTCGAAGGACCGCCAACGGCGACGGTAACCGCAAGCCCTGACACGACATATATTGAGTGGAATTGCGATGAGATGAGACGGTTAATGGGCAAGTCACCGGCGTTTGAAAATGCGATGATGGCGCTGCTGAGCCGGGATCTGGCCGACAAGTTAGCAACCAGTATTCAACCCGATAAAGTTATTGCTTAGCTAATCAGTGATCTTTGTATAGCGGGTAGGCTGGCCAAGAAATGAAACAGCTATCGGCTGCATTTTCATCATAAAATACCCGGTCAAAAACAAGCTGTTTTCCGCAATGCAGCATAGCTGTTGACTTGGGCACGTTGCTTTCCTAAACGGACCGCGCCTTGGCGGGTCGGCCTGCTGTTGTTTATGGCGCTTTTTCGCGGCCTTCGGGGTGCAAAAAGGGTTGCAAATGGTAGCTAACGAATCTGATCATGATCCACTCGAAGAAGATGTGCGGGTCTCGTCGCTTGAAGAGCGACTTGAAAAAGCACAAAACAGAGAGCGGACCAAAGCGAAGCAGCGCAGTCGCAGCCCTGATGAAAATCAGCAGCTTGGAATGCGCGTGCTAAGCTATTTGATCGGGGGAGTGGTCGTCGGTTTCGGAATTGGGTGGATTTTGGATCGCCTGTTCGGAACATCGCCATTGTTCCTTTTGTCGTTCTTTTTCCTAGGGATCGGAACGGCGTTTTGGAGGATATACAAGATTTCGAGCCAGCCGGTTAAAGATATCGGCACGGCGATAACCGACGATGATGATTGAAGATCAGGGGTAATTGAGTGGCTGAAGAAGGCAAGATTGATCCAATGAGCCAATTCGCGATCGAGCCGATTGTCGGCGGTTTCGAATTGTTCGGGCAACAGATCAGTTTCACCAATAGTGCGCTTTGGATGTTTGTCGTCCTGGGCCTTATTTATGTGTTCATGATAGGCGGAATGAAGCGTGAGCTCGTTCCCGGACGCTGGCAGCTGATGGTTGAGGGCGTGATCGGCTTTGTCGACAATATCATTGCCACCAGCATTAGCGGCCCTGCCGGTAAAAAATACACGCCTTGGGTGTTTACGCTCTTCATGTTCATATTGTTCGCCAATCTGCTGGGTATGATGCCACTGGGTATTATCCCCGGAATTCATCCGTTCACAGTGACTAGCCAGTTTACGGTGACAGGCATTCTGGCAGTTATCAGCTTCTCTATTGTTCTGATTGTCGGTTTCTGGAAACATAAGCTGAAGTTTTTCAGCCTGTTTATCCCGCACGGAACGCCGCTGCCGATGATCCCGCTGATCTTCATGGTCGAGCTGCTTTCCTTCATGGTGCGCCCGTTCAGTTTGGCTCTGCGTCTATTCGTTGCGATGATCGCCGGACATATTTTGATCAAGGTGTTCGCCAATTTCGTCATTCAAGCCATTGATGCAGGCGGTGCCAGCATCTTGGTTGCCATCCTAAGCATTGTCTTCATCGCCTTTGTTAGCGCGCTGGAGTTGCTGGTTTGTGCAATTCAGGCCTACGTCTTCGCTCTTCTCACATCATTGTACATAAATGATGCGGAAAACCTTCACTAAGTCACTTTCAATCACTATATTTATATAAGAAAACGGAGTTAAAAAATGGATCTCTCTTCTGCACAAGTTATCGGCGCTGGCCTTGCGGCAATCGGCGTGGGCGCGGCGGCTACCGGTGTTGGTAACGTCTTTGGTTCTTTCCTAGAAGGCGCTTTGCGTAACCCATCTGCGGCAGACGGCCAGCAGGGACGTTTGTTCATCGGCTTCGCTGCTGCTGAATTGCTCGGCTTGATCGCCTTTGCTGTTGCGATGATCATTCTGTACGCACCACCAGCTGCTTAATTTTGATGGAACGGCGGTAAGTCGCTCCACCACAAGCCGGTTTTGTGTTACGAAATAACAGGTGAATAATGCCTCAAATTGCTCAGCTTATGGAAGTCTATGGTAGCCAGTTTTTCTGGTTGCTGATTGTTATCGGGTTCATCTATTTCTTCATCGCGAAGAATATGGTGCCAAAGATCAGCAAGACAGTGGATGATCGCCAAAAGCGTATCACCGATGATCTGGCGGCGGCTCAGGCTGCGCAGGATCGCGCTGAGCAGATTGAGGAAGATTATCGCACGTCAATAAATGACGCGAAATCAAATGCAGTTAGCAAAGTAACCGAAGCCAAAGCCGAAGCGGCGAAGAAGAATGAAGCGGCGGTTAAACGCGCTGATACTTCTATTGCCAAAAAAGCGGACGAAGCGGACACGGCTTTGAAAGCGGCAACGGCAACGGCATTGACCGAAATTGAAGCGGTTGCAGCCGAAGCGGCGAAAGATATCGTTGCGACTATATCGGGTACTAAAGTTACTGCGGCTCAAGCCAAGAAGGCGGTTAAGGCCGCTTTCTAGGCGCCTGCTGAAGGAGATAGACTATGCTATTATCGATCTTGGCAGAAGGGACCGAAGCAACCGCGCTGTGGATGAATGCGACGCAATGGGTTTCCGTTGGTATGATAATCGTATTCGGCATCATGCTTTGGGCCAAGGTGCCGTCGATTATTGGCGGTATGCTCGACAAGCAGATTGCGGAAATCAAGAAAACGCTCGATGAAGCTGCGAATCTGCGCAAGGAAGCCGAAGATCTGAAAGCGGAATATGAAGCCAAAACTGCTGGTGCACAGGCAGAAGCCGAAGCATTGATGGATAGCGCGGAAAAAGAAGCAGCAGCTTTGGTTGAACAGGCACAAGCCGATACGAAGGCATTGGTTGCCCGTCGCAAGAAAATGGCCGAAGAGAAAATTGGTGCTGCTGAACGTAGTGCAATTGCTGAAGTACGCGCCAAAGCCGCATCCGCTGCTACCATCGCAGCCGAGGCTCTAATCATAGCTAAGCATGATGCTGGTTCTGACAAAAAGCTTGTCGATGATGCGATTGGCGAAATTGGTAAGACGGTAAACTAGTCATTCTACCGTCATCCCCGCGAAAGTGGGGACCCAGAATCTTTCAAATTTTTGCGCACGAAGACACGAAGTCACAAAGATTTCATAAGCTTCTCCGTGCCTTTGTGTCTTCGTGCGAGTCCTTTCTATCTGTGTCCCCGCTTTCGCGAGGATGACGGATATTTTTCGATCTAGCTTTGGCGCATCCAACTCCCTAGATTGCTTCAATGTCCAAGGCCGACCGCCCCGATCAACCCAACGCAGCCAATCGCTTTAATGAAGAAAAAGCGACATATGCGGTGCGTGGGGAAGGAGATACGCCCGACCTTGATACCGGGATGACGGCAATTGGTGAGGTTCTAAAAACCCTACCAAATCGTCCTGGTGTCTACCGTATGCAAGATAAGCGCGGGGATGTGCTCTATGTTGGAAAGGCAAAGTCGCTAAAAAATCGCGTTAGCAGCTATGTTCAGATGGCGCGCCTGCCGCAGAGGTTGTTGCGGATGGTCGCACAGACCCGTTCGATGACCATTGTGACGACCGGTAGCGAAGCTGAAGCCTTGTTGTTGGAAGCGCAGCTGATCAAAAAATTTCGACCCGCCTACAATGTGTTGCTGCGCGATGATAAGAGCTTTCCCTTCATCCTTCTCCGTGAGGATCACGATTTCCCGCGCATTATGAAACATCGCGGTGCGCAGCGGTACAAAGGCAAATATTTTGGGCCGTTTGCCAGCGCAGGCTCGGTCAATGAAACACTGAATGCGCTGCAGAAACTGTTCCTGCTGCGGTCGTGTACGGACAGTTTCTTCAATAATCGCTCACGGCCTTGTTTGCTCTATCAAATCAAGCGCTGTTCCGCTCCCTGTGTCGACCGGATTGCCAAGGACGATTACGCAGAGCTCGTTGAGGATAGCCGCAACTTCCTTTCCGGCAAATCTACCGAAGTCCAAGGCAAACTCGGCGAGCAGATGCAGAAAGCCTCCGACGGCATGGATTTCGAGATGGCGGCGGTTTATCGCGACCGGCTAAAGGCGCTGACCTTTATTCAGGGCAATCAGGCGGTCAATGCAGCGGGATTGCCCGATGCGGATATATTCGCGCTGGCTTCCAAAGGATCAACGGTTTGTATCCAGGCGTTCTTCATTCGAGGTGGCCAAAATTGGGGCCATCGCAGCTTCTTTCCGGCACATACCAGCAATGTCGAAATTGAAGAAGTGTTCTCGAGTTTCTTGATGCAATTCTACGACCGGATGCCGCCACCAAAACTGGTGCTGCTGGATCGTGAGTTACCGGATGAAGAATTACTGGCTGAGGCTCTGAGCACCAAGGCAGAATATAAAGTTGGTGTGTCCAAGCCTCAGCGTGGGGATCGTCGAAAGCTTCTCGAACAAGCCAGTCGCAATGCCACAGAAGCGCTGGAACGACGTTTGGCAGAGAGTTCTACACAAGCTAAAATTATGCGCGAAATGGTTGAGTTGCTGGAGCTGGATGCTGTGCCGGATCGTATAGAAATATACGACAACAGCCATATTCAGGGTACCAATATGGTCGGCGGGATGGTGGTCGCTGGGCCGGAAGGTTTCCGAAAGAGCGCCTATCGCAAATTCAATATCAAAAACCCTGATATCGAGCCCGGTGATGACTTTGCCATGATGCGTGAAGTGCTCGAACGTCGTTTTTCCCGGGCGCAAAAAGAGGATCCTGATCGCCAGAAAGGTGAATGGCCTGATCTGGTACTGATCGACGGCGGCAAAGGGCAAATGAGCGCGGCGAAGGATGCGCTGGCGGAAATTGGTGTCGAAGATGTGGTGATGATCGGTGTGTCCAAAGGCCCGGATCGTAATGCTGGGCGGGAGACATTCCACTTACCAGATAGTCGCGAGATTAATCTGCCGCAAAACAGTCCAGTGCTTTTCTATCTCCAAAGACTGCGCGATGAGGCGCATAGATTTGCGATTGGCGCACACAGGGCCAAACGCGCCAAGTCCGTAGGCCATAGTTCATTGGACGAAGTTCCAGGCATTGGACCAGCGCGAAAACGGGCACTATTGCTGCATTTTGGAACCGCGGTGGCCGTCAAAAGTGCGTCGCTGGACGATCTCCAAAATGCCCCCGGTGTATCGGCAACGGTGGCGCAAAAAGTCTACGATTATTTCCATGCCTAACCTCCGCACTTCCGCGATTATCTGTTCGGTACGATCCCACGGTGAACATGGTGCAGTGGTGCGCTCGCTGACGCCGGAGAATGGTCTTATGTCCGGCTATGTGCGTGGAGCACGATCCCGTACGATGCGGCCCGTACTGATTCCATCGAACATTGTGCAAGCTGATTATCGCGCCCGAACGGAAGATCAACTCGCTTCGATGACCGCAGAATTACAACAAAGTCGAGGACCTTTTCTAGGTGAACCGCTGGCCAGCGCAGCTTTGGACTGGGTCACCGCTCTGACTGCTGCGGTGCTTCCTGAGGAACATAGCTATCCGCAATTGCATGTAGCGCTTTCGGCTTTGCTCGACGCTATATGCGGCGCGCCATCGGCCAAGGGCTGGGCAGTGGCTCTTGTACGATATGAATTGCTCTTGCTTTCCGAATTGGGGTTTGGGTTAGCGTTGGACAAATGTGCAGTGACGGGGTCCACAGATGATCTGATCTATATAAGCCCCAAAAGCGCCACCGCGGTGAGCGCGCATGCCGGCCAGGAATATAAGCAGCGGCTTCTCCCGCTTCCTTCCTTCTTGAAAGAACCGGTCACCCCCGAATGGGATGAAATATTTGATGGTCTGCGTGTCACAGGTTTCTTCCTCAAACGCCATTTTTTTGAAGATCGCCGCAATGTTGTGATGGCGTCGCGTTCTGTTTTGGTCGATCGCCTAAAAAGGGTGGTTGCATAGTCCTGCAATGCACGGCAGGAACGCGCCGGATTTAGAAGGAAATATTCATGCATATTGCGGTGCTCGCCGGTGACGGCATTGGTCAGGAAATCATGGTGGAAGCCCTGCGCGTGCTAGATGTGCTGAAACTTCCCGATTTAAAGCTCGATCATGCAGATGTCGGCGGTGTTGCCTATCGTGCGCATGGTCATCCGCTACCTCCGGAAACATTGGACCTAGCGAAAAATGCTGATGCGGTTCTATTTGGTGCTGTTGGCGACCCTGAACTAGATAGCCTACGCCGGGAATTACGGGTGGAAAGCGCTGTGTTGGGGCTGCGCAAGGAATTGCAGCTTTTTGCCAATCTACGTCCAGCCAAGGCTTTTTCCGGGCTTGAAAGACTGTCTGGACTGAAACCTGAAATTGCGGGAGCGATTGATCTTCTTATCCTCCGTGAGTTGACCGGTGACATTTACTTTGGCGAAAAAGGTCAACGCGAGACCGATGATGGCTTGCGCGAAGGCTATGACATCATGGCCTATGATGAGAGTGAAATTGCCCGTATCGCCCATGTCGCGTTCAAAGCCGCACAAGGGCGTAGCAAGAAGCTTTGCTCGGTGGATAAAGCCAATGTCCTGCAAACGTCGGCATTGTGGCGCAAAGTGGTCGATGAGGTCGCGCCGGAATATCCAGATGTCGAACTGGAGCATATGTATGTCGACAATGCTGCCATGCAGATGGTGCGTAATCCTGGACAGTTTGACGTCATCCTGACTGGTAACTTATTTGGCGATATTCTCTCCGATCAGGCGAGCATGTGTGTCGGGTCAATTGGGTTGCTAGCTTCGGCGTCGCTGGGCGATGGCACCAAAGGGTTATATGAGCCAATTCACGGCAGTGCACCCGATATTGCGGGTCAGGGAATAGCCAATCCCATGGCTATGATCTTGTCCGTCGCGATGATGTTGCGTCATAGCTTTGGCGATGAAGAGAATGCTTTACGAATTGAAAATGCGGTGGCCACTGTTTTGGCCGATGGCGTTTTGGGGCATGATCTGGGAGGTTCTTCGTCGACCAGTGAAATTGGCGATGCAGTTGTTGCCGCTTTATCATGAATGGCCCTCTTTTCACTCTTGAGGAACTACGAACAGCGGCGAATCGTGTTTATGAGGAAATGCCAGCAACGCCGCAATATGCGTGGCCGCTTCTAGCAAACAGATTTGAAACAGAGCTGTGGCTCAAGCACGAAAACCACACGCCGACGGGTGCCTTCAAAATTCGCGGAGGTATCACGTTTATCGATTGGCTGCAGAAAGAACAATCGGGATTGCGCGGTATTGTAACCGCAACACGCGGTAATCATGGGCAAGCACAGGCGCGCGCCGCCAGTAAGCTTGGGCTTGAGGTGGTCATTGTCGTACCGTTTGGTAATTCCACCGAAAAGAATGAAGCCATGCGCGGATTTGGTGCTGAGGTCATCGAATATGGCAAAGATTATAATGAAGCGGCTGATCACGCCGCTATGCTGTCGAAAGAACGCGGTCTCATTTCTGTTCCTGCCTTTCATAAGGAAATCGTGCGCGGTGTTGCGTCCTATGGCCTTGAGCTATTCGACGAAGCGGGAGAGCTGGATGCGGTCTATGTTCCGGTTGGTAATGGATCAGGCATTTGCGGCACCATCGCTGCGCGCGATGCGCTGGGACTGGGAACCAAAATAATTGCCGTCGTGTCGACAAAAGCGCCAGCGCTCAAGATTGCCTTGGAAAGTGGAGCTTCCATCGCTGCCAGCGGTGATGCTCAGACTTTTGCCGATGGCGTCGCTGTACGATTCCCACATGAAGAAGCGTTCCAGCTCTATGCGCAAGGCGTTGATCATGCGGTGGCAGTTGATGACGACCTTGTCGCCGACGCGATGCGGGTGATCTGGCAGGATACCCACAATCTTGCTGAAGGTGCAGGTGCTATTGCATTGGCGGGCTTTATGGCAGAGCAAGAGCAGATGAAGGACAAACGAGTCGCAGCGATCCTGACTGGTGGTAATATTGACCAGTCTATGGTTGCAACGGTTCTGTCGGGACAAACGCCGCGGGTGTAAGCAATGGTGCGAAAAGAAAAGAAAACATGAAAAGAAATACCGGAAAAAATAGAGAGATCACCAAGTATTGGCGATCAGCCACGCAGGCGGTCCGCAGCGGCACGCAGCGGACTGAATTTGGCGAGACGTCAGAGGCATTGTTCCTGACGTCTGGCTACACCTATGATTGTGCTGAGGATGCGGCTGCGCGCTTTAATGGTGAACAGGATGGCATGACTTATAGCCGTCTGCAAAACCCCACGGTGCAGATGCTGGAAGAGCGTATCGCGATCATGGAGGGGGCGGATGCATGTCGCGCCACTGCTTCGGGAATGGCTGCGATGACGGCGGCTTTGCTTTGTCAGCTGGAAACCGGTGATCACATCGTTGCCAGTCGTGCGCTTTTTGGTTCCTGCCGATGGTTGGCAGATAGTTTGCTTCCGAAATTTGGTATTGAAACTACCGTTATCGATGGCCGTGATCTGGATGCTTGGGAACAAGCCATTCAACCCAATACCAAAGTATTTTTCTTTGAAACACCAGCCAATCCCACGATGGACGTGATCGACCTGCGTTCTGTTTGTGATTTGGCAAAATCAAAGGGTATTACGACCGTCGTCGACAACGCGTTTGCCACAAACGTGTTGCAACGACCTATGGAATTTGGCGCAGATGTGGTGGCCTATAGCGCCACCAAAATGATGGATGGGCAGGGGCGTGTTTTGGCGGGCGCTGTTTGTGGCAGCGAAGAGTTTATCGAGGAAACCTTACTCGCCTTCACCCGCAATACCGGTCCGACCATCAGTCCTTTCAATGCATGGGTTGTGCACAAGGGACTCGAAACGTTGAACTTGCGTATCCATAAGCAATCCGGAAATGCGCTCGAAGTAGGCAAGTTTTTAGAGCAACGGGTAGAGAAAATCTTGCACCCGGGGCTACCTAGCCACCCCCAACATAATCTGGCTATGAGCCAAATGGATGCTACGGGTCCGATCTTTTCTCTCTATGTAGGTGGCGGTCGAAAGGAAGCGCATGGATTGCTCAACGCATTGAAACTAATAGATATATCTAACAATATTGGTGATAGTAGGTCGCTCATGTGTCATCCCGCTTCAACCACCCATCATGGACTGGCAGAGGAGTCTCGGTTGGAGGTTGGCATCACAGAGGACATGCTCCGCATCAATGTTGGTTTGGAAGATCCCATCGATCTGATCGAAGACCTTGATCAGGCTCTTTCGTCTATCGGACTTTGACCCTATATCATGCAAATGGAATCATTCTTCCCTTTTGCTGAAACCACGGATGGCGTGTCGGTACGCGTGTCGGTGACCTTTCTTCCCGAACAATCCGACATTGATGGGAGCCGCTGGTTTTGGGCCTACCATATCCGGATTGAGAACCATCGCGATACAGCTGTGCAATTGCTGACACGTCATTGGCGGATCAGCGATGCGCGGGGCGGTTTACATCATGTGGATGGTGAAGGGGTGATCGGTGAGCAACCAATCATACAGCCAGGTAAATCGCACGATTATGTTTCAGGCTGCCCACTGAATACACCCAATGGCGCCATGGAGGGGCATTTCACGATGATCGGAGATCAGGCGCACGCAAGTTTTGACGTTCGTATCCCGCAATTTCCTCTCGTAGAACCGACTGTCGAGCAATGAAGCGCACCCATTTACCGCTTAACGGGCTCAGAGTGCTCGACGCCGCTGCACGGCACCTAAGCTTCACCAAAGCTGCGGATGAGTTGGCAGTAACGCCCGCCGCAGTTGGTCAACAGATTCGCGCACTGGAAGATATGATGGGCGTAGTCATGTTTCGGCGGACTCCAAAAGGTCTGGAGCTTACTGACGAAGCGGCAGCCGGCCTGGATTCGTTGCGCTCTGGGTTTCTTCAATTTGAGGAAGCTGTGCGGGCGATGCAATCCGGCCAGTCTTCGCACAGACTCACTATCGCCGCTCCGCGTGATTTTACCCAGAAATGGCTCAATACGCGTCTGACCGGTTTTTCCGATGACAATCCGCAAACTAGTTTTGCGCTGGTTGCTGCTGATGATGAAATAGATTTTACCGAAGCAAATTTGGACGTCGCTATCTGGCTTGGAGATGGGCCAGGAGAACATGAAGGTGTTTTACTAGGCGATACCGTATTTGTAAAAATTGCCGGTCCCGGAAATGGAGAAGGCAAGAAAATCGATTGGCCCGGCTGCCCGATTTCTGAGGGCGAAGAAACGTTGATGCGTGTTGCTGACGGCGGTTTGGCGATTGAAGCTGCGGCCAATGGTTTTGGTCATGCCTGGGTTCCGAAAATGTTGGTCCAGCGGGACCTTGCAGCTGGTAGGGTAGAGATTATCGGCGAAGACAGCGTTTCATCGCGTGGCTACTGGTTAATGGCGCCAACCCCGCAATGGCGTCAGAAAAAGGTGAAGGCGCTGGTCGCCGCTTTGACCGAATGACGTTTCCATCTCTGGATACCAAGAGGCTGTTGCTAAGACCATTGCGATTGGAAGATGCGGCGGCACTACACCCGGTTTTTGCCAATGAAGAATTGATGATATGGTGGTCGAGCGGTCCACATCAATCACTCAGTGAGACAGAAGAATATGTAGCTGGAAATTGCAAAGAACCGTATTCTCCAACATGGGCGATAACGATTGATGGCAATGATCGCGCTCTAGGTTGGGTTGTTCTGCTTCCCCGACGCGAGGGACTTTGTGAAATTGGATATATTTTGAATCCAGATTACTGGGGCAAAGGTATAGCGCTTGAAGCCGTTACCTGCGTCATTGAGCACGGCTTTAATGATCTAAAACTTCGCAAGATATTCGCTGACGTTGATCCGGATAACAACGCTTCTATTGGATTGCTGAATCGATTGGGATTTCAACAAGAGGCCCATTTGCGTGAAGAATGGGAAACGCATATTGGCATTCGAGATAGCCTGATATTCGGTTTACTTAAATCGGAGTGGAAAGAAGAGAATATCTAGTCGGCTATTTCTGCGCTCAAATTCAACAAACGGTTCATTAGCGTTTGAAACTTTGGTCCATCGATAGGTTCATCCGGATTGTTCCAGCTGCCGGAAACTGAATAGCTTTTTCCTGATTTCGATATTGCTAAAAAGGCGAATGAAATGACACCGGGCTCCGATCCTCCTTTGCTTCCTAGATAGGCCCAGCGCGCTTTATCACCTGGGCCGATCTCTCCACTGATGGAGATGATTTTTTTGGTGACCGGATCGACTTCTTGATTCAGGTACAACATCAACCTCGAAATATCGGATGGGGATGCAAACCATTCTATCTCTTCAATATGTTGAGGTTTATTGGCTAGGTTCTCGATCGCGACAGATCTGCGACTTAGACGGGATGCTTCTTGATCTAAGATACTTGATTGTTGGGTATCACCGCCTGCAGAAAAGCGTTTCCGGACATCCGTATTCTCTGGCATTTTCAGAGAAAAGAACTCTAATGTTGTTAGTATGGGAATAGTTCGCGAAGGATCGCTGTGACCCGTGTTGCGGATCATATCTGCGATTTTATCTTTGCCAAGTTCTGCGATTAACAAGTCTGTGGCAGTATTGTCGCTGATGCTAATCATCAATGTCGCCAAAGTCTGAAGAGTAAGTGGGGCGCCATCTGGCCAGTTTTGCAAGACGCCCGATGGCAACGACTTACGGTCAATGCGCAGTACATCATGCCAGTTTCGTGCACCCACCTTGATGCTGCGATTTAACTCGGCGAGAACATAGAGTTTAAAGGTTGATCCGATACCATATTGCCTGCCACCATTATAAGCGGAGAGAACTTGTCGATTGCCGCCATCAATGCGCGCGATTTCAAATCCTGCCGAGCCCGGCAATGATTGGAACTCCTTTGTAATTTTCGATAAATCATCACCGCGCACTTTCGCACCCGTGACTAGCAAGCCAATCACCGGATGCGGTTCAGCCTGGTCAATCACCATGCGAAAGGCGAGAGTGGCCTTTTCATAGGAGATTTCCAATGTTCCATCTTTATCGCTGGCCGGGATGATCTGAATGATTGCAACTGGCTGCCCATATTGAGCTTTTAACTGTGCCGTCAAAGTACGAAATTGCGCAGTCGGAACAGCTTCGAGAAAAGACCGTGCGAAAAACTGTTCTTCGGTTTTCGCACCCTTTAGAATTTCAAGCAGTTCTCCGGCGCGCACTTGGTAGGGTTCCGATACAACATGACCGGGCATTGCATATGCATTGGAAAAAAACGGTAATGGAAGAGCAGCCGCAACGATCCATAGGTAAAGGAAGAGACGTTTTTCCACTTTCATATTGATGTTTTGATAAATCTTGAAAGAAAAGTCAAAACGCCTGAAAACCCAAGTTGGATCAAGCGTCGATAGCCTCTTCATCCAACGATGCTGCATTGGCTTGAATGAAGTTAAATCTATGTTCCGGCTGCTTGCCCATCAGACGAGTTACCAGGTCTTTTACGCCAGCTCTATCTTCATATTCATGAGGCAGGGTGACCCGGAATAATGATCGCGTTTCTGGATCCATGGTGGTTTCCTTCAATTGACCAGGGTTCATTTCACCTAGTCCTTTGAAGCGGCCAATCTCTATCTTTTTGCCTTTGAAAACCCCATCTTCTATCTCGCGTCGTTCTTTTTCATCTTGCGCATAGACGCTCTTTCCGCCGGCAGTCAGACGATAGAGGGGAGGGCGCGCTAGATAGAGATGCCCTTGCCGAACCATCTCGGGCATCTCCTGAAAGAACAAGGTCATCAACAGCGTCGCGATATGCGCGCCATCGACATCGGCATCGGTCATGATAATGATCCGTTCGTAACGCAAATTATCTGGATCGCAGTCTTTGCGCGTTCCGCAACCCAAAGCGAGTGTCAGATCGGCGATCTCCGCATTTGCTAAAATTTTGGCACTGTTGGCAGACGCGACATTTAGTATTTTACCGCGAATGGGCAGAATGGCTTGCGTCTTGCGGTTGCGTGCTTGTTTGGCGGATCCGCCAGCGCTGTCACCCTCAACGATGAATAATTCTGTGCCTTCTGGATCATTATTGGAACAATCGGTTAGCTTACCGGGCAACCGTACTTTTCGGCCCGAGGTTGCTGTTTTACGTTTGATTTCACGCTCGGCTTTGCGCTTCAAGCGTTCGTCCATACGTTCCATCACAAAGCCAAGCAGGGCCTTACCGCGATCCATATTGTCTGTCAGGAAATGATCGAAATGGTCGCGGACGGCATTTTCAACGAGTTTGGCTGCTTCTGGTGAAGTCAGGCGATCCTTGGTTTGGCTCTGAAATTGTGGTTCGCGAATGAAAACAGATAGCATCATTTCTCCGCCAGAAATAATATCATCTGCGGTAAGTTGCGACGCCTTCTTATTTTGCACTAATTCACCAAATCCACGAAGGCCTTTAACTAGTGCATTTCGCAAGCCAGTTTCATGGGTGCCGCCATTCGGTGTAGGGATGGTGTTGCAATACCAGCTATAATTCCCATCGGTCCAAATTGGCCATGCGACCGCCCATTCGACGCGGCCTGCTTCACCAGCAAAGTCTTGATTGCCTGAGAAGAATTCAGCCGTCACGCATTCGCGGCCGTGCAGTTGTTCTTTCAGGTGATCCGATAACCCGCCGGGAAATTGGAATACGGCTTCTGCAGGAACATCATCGCTGGTTTGGCTCTCGTCACATTTCCAGCGAATTTCAACACCAGCGTAAAGATAGGCTTTGGAGCGAGCGAGTTTAAACAACCTGGACGGTTTGAATTTGTTTCCTTCCCCGAAAATCACCGCATCGGGAATGAAACTTATTGTAGTCCCGCGCCTATTGGGTGTGCTGCCAACTTTTTCCAACTTGGATGTCGCATTCCCTTGTGAGAACATTTGACGATAGATGGTTTTGTCCCGTGCAACTTCGACCATGGTTTCCGAGGACAGGGCATTTACAACCGATACGCCAACGCCGTGCAAACCACCAGAGGTAGCATAGGCCTTATCCGAAAATTTACCGCCCGAGTGAAGAGTCGTCATGATGACTTCGAGCGCCGACTGCTTTGGGAATTTCGGATGTGGATCTACTGGAATACCGCGGCCATTGTCGGTGACGGTCAAACGGTTTTCGCTGTCCAAGGTGATTTCAATGCGGCTCGCATGTCCGGCCACCGCTTCGTCCATGCTGTTATCGATCACTTCGGCGGCCAGATGATGCAGCGCTCGTTCGTCGATCCCGCCAATATACATACCGGGGCGTTTGCGAACGGGCTCTAACCCTTCAAGAACTTCAATCGCAGAAGCGTCATAGTCACCAGTTTTGGATTGCTTAGGTGGTTCATCACCAAAAAGATCATCACTCATAGACGATCCTATAAAAGCGCAAGAGTCACGCTGGCAAGAGGCGATTCAAGCCTCAAGCCAATCAATTGAAATTTTTGGTAACTTAGTGGACTATTAGCGTACCCGAGGACCACCAAATGGCAGCGGTGGAGGAGGACGACGGGTTCCGCGAGGCAATTGTGCCTGGAATGCGCGGCCGCAATGTTCCACACAATATGGAAAGCCAGGGTTCACTTCTTCTCCGCAGAAGTGGAAATCCGGTTCACCGGGATGATTGATCGGCCAGCGGCAAACTTTCTCGTTCAGATCAAGCAGTCCAGTCTTGTCTGCCATTTCCTCGCTTGGTTTTGCAGGCACAAGACGCCGAGGGGGCGCTGGCGGAATGGGTGCCTGTTGATCGCCAGGTCCCTGACGCAGGAAACCACCTGGGCCAACGGATACAATTTTCGGTCCGTCATGCTTTGGCTGACGGGCTTGCTGTGCGGCATGGGTGCGTGCTGCCGGTGTTGGCGGCGGCATTGCGCGGCGCGCGACATGCTCTTCTTTTGGCTTTTTCTTCTTCGCCGGTTTGGCGACCGGCGCTTTGGCCTTCGCAGGCGGTTTTTTCTTCGCAGTCTTTGATTTTGCTTTTACCGGTGATGGACGTGATTTTAGACCAAGGCGATGCGCTTTTCCGATAACCGCGTTACGGCTAACACCGCCCAGTTCTTCGGCAATCTGACTGGCAGTCAGACCTTTTTCCCACATTCCTTTAAGTGCATCAATACGCTCGTCGGTCCAGGCCATGCAAATTCCTAACTATTCAAACTCTTGCACCCATATAAGTCGCTCCACCGGCGAATCAATGCCGCACCCTGTTGCAATTTATGGGGGTTGTGATTGTTGAAAAGAGCCGATAGGCGAAAAACCAATGTTAGACCAGCCCAAAAATGATTCTGCACTGCAAGACGATTTTGCCATTCCTGCTTTTGCTGAGCCAGGAATTCCCAGTATCAGGGGTGTGAACTGGGGTGGTTTTCTGGCGCTCTATTGGAAAGAAGTTCGCCGCTTTTTTAAAGTGCAATTGCAGACCATCTGGGCACCCTCGATTACAACATTACTTTTTTTGGTCATATTCACGGTCGCACTGGGGCGCGGTGATCGTATGGTTATGGGAGTTCCCTTCGCTGACTTTATCGCACCTGGGTTAATTTGCATGGGTATGATCCAAAATGCCTTTGCAAACAGCAGTTTTTCGCTGCTTGTAGGAAAAATTCAGGGTACAATTGTTGATTATCTAATGCCTCCATTATCGGTTGGAGAATTGCTCGCCGGATTGGTCGGGGCTGCCGTTACACGTTCCGTTCTAGTCGGCTTCGCCGTCTGGTTGGCCATGTTCTTATGGCCCGGAGTAGGTGTATCTATCACTCACTGGTGGGCGGTGATCTGGTTCGGCCTGATGGGATCGGCAATGTTGGCTTTGCTTGGCGTCTTGACGTCGATATGGGCAGAAAAGTTTGATCATGCAGCTGCTGTGACAAACTTCGTTGTCGCCCCATTGGCGCTTTTGTCCGGAACTTTTTATTCGATAGATCGCTTATCGGGAGCGTTTCAGGCCTTTAGCCACGCTAATCCATTTTTCTATGCAATTTCAGGCTTCCGCTATGGATTTTTGGGTGAAGCGGATTCCCCAGTCATTCTCGGGTCTTTGATTTTGTTGGCGGTGAATGCTCTTTTGACGGCAGTTTGTTACATCCTTTTGAAAAAAGGCTGGAAAATCAAATCTTAAAGGCCAGCGATGGTTGATTTAGTGGCGATGAATGTTGTGCAAAGTATATTTGCCATCGGGAGATGATTTAAACATCTTACCAATTTCAGGATGCGTAATCGGCTCACCGCTATCATCCACCAACAAGTTTTGCTGACTGACATAGGCAACATAACTGCTATCCGAGTTTTCGGCGAACAGGTGATAAAAAGGTTGATCTTTGGCCGGACGTAGATCCTGAGGGATGGATTCATACCACTCCTCACTATTGGCAAAAACAGGATCAATATCGTAAATCACGCCGCGAAACTCGAATATCCGGTGGCGAACGACGTCACCTATGGCAAATTTTGCATCCAAAACCGGAGAGGTTCCAGAGGGTAGGGGATTGGTCGATGCGCTATGATTAGTGATATTCATACCAACAATTTAGGGCTTTGCAAAAGTTATGCAAGCAGGATTGAGCGAAGGAACTCTTCAATCTGACACACAAACTAAGGTTATGCTAATCGGTGGTCGGCAGGTTACTTTCGCAACTAGGCCGAAAATGCGTTCGCCGAAAAACTATCGAACGACTAGCTGGTGAATGGTATGAATTGGGAAGTCCGGCTATTTCCAAAGTGTTACGCGCGATGGCGGATAAAAGTCTCAACCTTATTTCTATCAAGGAAAGCAAAAATTCTGCACGAGAGAAAGTCATCCGACTAACGAAAAAAGGTCAAGTGACGGTAGACGAAATAATGGAAAGAACTGAGGCTTTCATTAAACTAACTGCCGATGAACTCACGGACCAGGAAATTGCGAACGGCATGGAATTTATGAGTAGGGTAGGTTCAATTGTCGAAGGCGGTTTTGACAATAAGTAGATCATATTGCACCGGTTACTAGTAGTCGTCATGAAGTCTAATAGGCCTTAGTTGCGGCCTGAACGTTACAACTAAAGACCGAAAGGTAGTCAAACCCCCTGGATCTCCGTTGACGGGCGAAGAGTTATGACAAGTTGACATGCATTGATTTTGTGCTCGCTGCACATGTGTCGTCGGGTAGCGATTGTCAGCCTAGGGGCGAAAGGCTGAACCTTTCAGGAATCGCTTCACGCCAAAACTAGCGTCGATTTCAGTCTGCCAGTTTCCATCAAATACGATTGATCGCTAAGATGTATCCCCTATACAAAAAGTTCATTTCGAGCAGTCAGATATGATTGTTTGGTGGCCGACCTGAGCAGACTGTGCAGCGCAAATCTAGCATATTGAATAATGTGATCTTGCAGGGCATGCCGCTAGAAGGGGAAATATGAAATATACAAAATTACTTGAACCGCTTGATCTTGGTTTCACGACCATAAAAAACCGCTCCATCATGGGTTCCATGCACACTGGGCTGGAAGAAATGGATGGCGGTTTTGAACGTATGGCGGCTTATTTTGCTGAACGCGCTGCTAACAATATCGGTATGATCATCACTGGCGGGATCGCGCCGAATGATGAATCATCAATGGGCGGCGCTGCTATGTCCAGCGATGAAGAGGCTGCAAAGCATCGACTGGTTACCGATGCCGTGCATGGGGCTGCTGCCGATGTTAAGATTTGCATGCAGATTTTGCATCCCGGCCCGTTGGCCAATAACCCCCAGATGGTCGCACCATCTGCCATACGATCTCGTATTGCCCGACATGTGCCCAACGAACTCGACAAGGCTGGTATCCAAAAACAAATAGACGACCATGTGAATTGTGCACTGATGGCCCAAAAAGCTGGCTATGACGGTGTTGAGATTATTGGTTCAGCCGGATATCTGATATCAACATTTTTGGTTGAAAAAACCAATCTTCGTGAAGATGAATATGGTGGGTCTTTTGAGAATAAGATGCGCTTTGCCCTTGAGATCGTCGAACAAACGCGCGCGGCGGTTGGAGAGGAATTCATTCTTATCTTTCGTATAGCTGCGATGGATATGCTCGAAGGCGGGATGAGTTGGGACGAAATTATTATGTTGGGGAAAGCATTGGAAAAAGCTGGCGTGACGATTATTTCCACCCACTTTACCTGGCATGAGAGCGCGGTGCCGACGATTGCGACAATGGTACCCCGAGCGGCATTTACCTCTGTGACGGGGCGACTGCGCAAAGAAGTTGGCGTTCCGGTTATCACTTCCAATCGGATCAATATGCCAGATGTGGCTGAAGATGTTCTCGCTCGCGGTGATGCCGATTTGGTGTCAATGGCGCGGCCACTGCTTGCTGATAGCGAGTTTATGAGCAAGGTTGTTGAAGGGCGTGAGGATGAGATTAACACCTGTATCGCTTGTAATCAGGCCTGTCTCGATCACACGTTCATGGGAAAGTTAACAACCTGTCTGGTTAATCCTCGCGCCTGTTATGAGACCATATTAAACTATGAGCCAGTTACACATGCAAAACGGATAGCAGTTGTTGGAGCCGGACCTGCTGGCCTGGCCTATGCCACTGTAGCGGCGCAGCGGGGCCATGCAGTGACATTGTTCGAGGCTGCTTCTGAAATCGGCGGTCAGTTTAATCTAGCGAAAACAATTCCCGGAAAAGAGGAGTTTTACGAGACACTTCGCTACTATAACCGGATGATTGAAGTGCATGATATTGATCTTAGGTTAGATACAAAAGCAGATGCTGAAGCACTAAAAACCGAAGGTTTTGACCATATTATCGTCTCGACTGGAATTGAACCACGTACGCCCGATATCCAAGGTATCGATCACGATAAGGTGGTCAGCTATCTTGATGTGATTAAAGGTAACAAACCGGTTGGACAAAAGGTCGCCATTATCGGAGCCGGCGGGATTGGTTTTGATGTCTCGGAATTGATCAGTCATGCTGGTGTTTCAGGCGCCGTCGACCGCGATGTCTTTGCGGCAGAATGGGGTGTGGATTTTGAGAACCACCCGCGCGGCGGCGTAACAGGAGTGGAGCCGAAGGTCGTGAAGTCAGACCGCGATATCACCTTGCTACAACGCAAGGATAGTCGCGTTGGCGCGGGGCTGGGTAAGACTACGGGTTGGACACACCGTTTAACGCTAACCCGGCGCGGCGTGGGCATGATGAACGGCATTGAATATGTGAAAATCGATGATGATGGGTTACATGTCCTGCAGGGCGGCCAGCCCGAGCTAGTGGAAGCTGACACAATCATTATTTGCGCCGGTCAAGATCCATTGCGCGATCTCTATGATGATCTCCAAAAAGACGGGGTTTCATCTGAACTTGTCGGCGGAGCCTATGAGGCAATGGAACTGGATGCGAAGGCAGCCATTAATCAAGCCAGCTATATGGCTGCTGCGATTTAAACCTTGGCTGAAGGTTAGGGCACGTTAAACCCAGTTATTGCAAATAGCTGCAGACATTGGAGTTGTGGGTGTTTGTTCCGAAAACATACATCAGGCCTTAGCATTTTCTATGACCCGTCCTTTTATCACATTTCTAACTGTGGACAGATCAAGAACTTTGAGCCAGTAGTTTTGGTATTATAACTAGGGACAGTTTCGCTATCTAAAGCATCTGACAAGGATATCTCATCAGTATATTGGCTGGCGAATGTGATCTTCAGTTCCTTTGCGACACGCGCGCGCAATTGATCGGTATTTGCTTCAATCCGCATGATAAATCTCGTCCGTTTCAGGTGTTGGCGTTGACCTATCTTGCAAGGCCAAGGTCAGTTTTCCATTCTCCGAAACTGTTGGTGGTTTATGTGCTGTGCGATTTAGTTGGGTGCAGGGGCAGGGGCCATTCGTACCAACCGTGAGTCAGCCACAGCCGCACTCCGGTGGAACGCATGCTTTTTATATTCAGGATCACTCACCAACGCCAAAAACGAAGCCAGATTGGGGTAAGAGACAATAAAAATGGCATCCCATTTTTCATGCTCCGGTCCGATCAGGGTTAGTTGCGGTAGTCCGAAATAGGCGACTTTGCCGCCAGTTCGGTTGGCAATGGGTCCGGAATGACGGCTATATTCCGCATAGGCCTGTTGACCGTTCCACCCTTTGGCAGCAAACTCACTTCCTTCTTTGTAAGCCGCTTTGTCTTTGAACCGGATCATATTGAGCATATGTAGCGGCTGGTCCGCGGGCAGCTTTTGCATGGCCGCATAGGCTTTTGCATCTGAGTTAACATAGGTAGCAGGCGCCGTTTCATGATCTTCGGCATTAGCAGGTGAAGTAGCCTGCAACGCTAAAGATGTGGTCAAAACGGATGTGATAACGACAGTAAAAATTTTCATGATTTGGAACCCTTTTTAAGTTTGTCTGACTGGTTTTAAGATTGCGTCATGCGACAGGCTTGCGACGCCTATTTTGGAGCAGGAGCAGGCATCATTCGAATCAGTCGTGAATCTGCTACACCAGCCTTTCGGTGAAAAGCGTGCTTCTGATATTCCGGATCTTCAAACAGAGCCTGAAGAACGGTCACATCGGGATAATAAATGATAAAAATCGAATCCCATTGTTCCTGCTCCGGTCCGATCAAAGTGAGTTGAGGCACACCAGTATAGTGGGTGCTGCCGCCCAGCCGCGCTACAATCGGGCCTGCTTGACGGCGATATTCAGCATAGGCTTGAGCACCGGTCCAACCTTTTGCTGCAAATTCACTGTCTTCTGGATAATCGGCTTTATCTTTGAGCTGGATCATATTGAGCATATGGATTTCTTCATCCATCGGCAGCATAAACATCGCACCCAAAGCTTGTGGATTGGCGTCGATATAACCCTCGGAGGACATATTATGTTCTTTGGTTGGTTCGACTTTGTGTTGTTCGGCGGCGGCCGGCACTGTTGAAATTAGCGCCAAAGAAGCGGCTGTGATTGTGGCTAAAAGCTTAGTTGAGTTTTTCATGATTTAGGTACCTTTTTAAAAAATATGGACGATATCGATCGTTGATCACTATGCTCTCAGGCGGTCGCAAGCAGATATGCAAGATATAGACCGAGCGCGATACCGGTTAATCCCGTACCCATAGCTCCAACCATTCTGAAAAATACGAACGGAGTGAATTCGCTGCCATCGGCGTGAGAGCCGGACAGTGACATAAAACCAACCGCGTGCGAAATACGTGCGATTACAAAGATGATTGCAAAACTGGTTACGGCGATGCCGCCACCGGTAAATCCCTCAACAAGAGCCAATATGACGAGGAATATGGCGGCATTCTCGGTGAGATTGCCATGACGCCTGACTTTGCGTTCCAGATCCCGGTCATCTGAGTAGCCAACGCCAATCTTGGCTTTCGCTCGGTGAGAACCTGCGTTCATCATCAAGAGTTGCTGCAAAATTAGGAGGAAGGTGCCAACGATAGCCGTGGTGAAAGGATAGACCATTTTTGATTCTCCGCAATATGGGTGGTTCGATATGAACGACCTCCAAAGATATTGATCTCACTATTGGCGGTGCTCGGCTAGGTTGTCATTTGGTAGCTGCGCAACTTGGTGGCTTGCCTATGCGCCACTGCTTCCTTGTTCAGACGATGCGTATCCTTAGTCTAAATGGTGCCCAGAAATTCATGTTTCGCATCACGAAGAACTTTTTCAGCAAATGTCATAAACGCTCTTATCCGCGCCGTTCGCCGAAGGTCACTGTGCGTCAGGAGCCAGATATCGCGCGCTTTGATCGGCTTTCTGTTTGTCGCCCGTACCAGTTTGGGATCGCGATCTCCTATGAAGCATGGCAGCATAGCGATACCCAATCCCGCTTTTGCTCCTGACAGTTGCATGGCAGGGCCAGGAAAATAGCCCCACATCGGAACTTTGCTAAACTCTGTTTCCTTTGTCCAATCGGGGAATTTCTCTTCCTCGGCTTCCCACGAAAGCCATCTTGCCGATTCCGGATCATTCTCGAAGTCTTGAGATTTTAGATATTCTGTCGTGGCATAGACCGTCTGATTATAAGAAACGATGCGTTTGCCAACCAGAGATTCCGGTGGATTATTGTCAACACGAATGGCAATATCAGCTTCGCGTCTGGAGACATCCAATATGTTTGTCGTGGCGATCATATGCACTTCGATACCGGGGTGTTCGTCAGCAAACTCCGCCAATCTTGGGCCGATAGTATGAACGGCGATAGGCTCTGCCATTGTAACCCTTACAACACCGCTCATGTCGCCATCTTTTCCTGATATTGACCTCTCGGCACGATTTAGCCGGGTACCGCAATCACGGACAGCCGAGACAAATTCTTCGCCAGCGGAATTCAAAACAAATCCCTCAGGCCTTCGGTCAAACAGTTTTGTTCCGAGAGCGTGTTCCAGATTGTCGATCCGCCTGCTTACGGTTGAGTGATGTACGCCCAGCGCACGCGCAGCCCGGCGAACCGATCCTGCATCGGAAACCACCGCAAAGCTTTTCACTTCTTCCCAATCCAAATTTTGCGCACCGAGCATAGCCGTTCCTCCTTAGGATTCGGTCTAGTGGCTATCTGGTGCAACAGCAAGTTGCGACATGAGCCAATGACGGCTCGTTCATGTTTGGTTATCCGAAGACATCGTTGACTTAACTTTCAAGGAATTCTGTCATGTCTCTTCAAACAACTCTTGGCGAAGGAACGCTGGCAAAACTTTTGCAGGAAACAATGGCTGGCTCTGTCGCCCAATTCCCTCCTGAAGTATTGGAAGTCATGCGCACTTCGGATGAAGAGATTAAATCGCGCGGGGTTGGACAGGATGCCTTGGCTGTTGGAGATCGATTGCCAGATGCCACTCTTTCCGATGCGACTGGGCAATCCGTCTCGCTTTCCGACCTGAACGCTAAAGGGCCTTTGGTCATAACCTTCTATCGGGGCGGTTGGTGCCCTTACTGCAATTTGGAACTGAAAGCATATCAGAACTCACTTGGTGAAATTTCAAATCTCGGCGGACAGTTGATTGCAATTTCCCCTGAAAAACCGGACAATTCACTAACGACGATCGAAAAAAATGCGCTGACTTTCCCTGTGTTGACGGATACCGGCAACGAGCTTGCAAAGGCGATGGGCATTGCGTTTGAATTGCCCGCTGGACTGCAAGAATTGTTCACGAATTTTGGTCTGAAACTGGATGAGGTAAATGCCGATACGGGATGGGCGTTGCCCGTTCCAGCGACCTTTGTAGTGGATGGTCGCGGTCAGATCATACTCGCAGATGTCGATATAGAATATACCCGCCGGCTCGAACCATCGATTGCTATCGCCGCTTTGGAAGGTTGCGTCGCGGCCGCAACTTGAGTTTGTCGAGATTGTGCTCAATGATCCTGCTGCATCATAGAAACGGAGAGTGCGATGATTGATTTATATACTTGGACAACGCCAAACGGTCGGAAAATTTCGATAGCTTTGGAGGAAATGGGGCTTCCTTACGCTGTGCACCCGGTCAACCTTCAGAATGAAGAACAGTTTGCGCCAGACTTTCTGAGAATCAGTCCAAACAACAAGATCCCGGCAATCGTCGATCATGACAATGGCGCAAGCGTTTTTGAATCGAGCGCTATATTAACCTACCTCGCCGAGAAAACCGGTCAATTTCTACCAACCGCTCAACCGGACCGTGTCAGGGTGCAGGAATGGTTGGCCTGGCAAACGGCTGGGGTGGGTCCGATGCTCGGCCAGCTGAATTATTTCCTCAATACGGCGGACGAAAAAATCCCTGCCGCAATCAAACGCTTCTCGGATGAAATGATCAGGCTATTTGGTGTTCTCGACAAACAGCTGGCGAGCCATGAATATGTTGCTGGAGAATATTCCATTGCAGACATGGCGATCTATCCATGGTCAGCAGCAGCCTATGACGCTGCAAAAGCGACGATCGGGGACTCGTTTAAAAATTTAGAAAATTGGCATGACATCATGTCGGCTCGCCCAGCGGTTCGCGCGGGCATGTTGGTTCCGCAAGTTTAGGTGGAAACACCTGGACGACGGGATATCTCGAAAAGGGAGTAAGGACAATGAAGAAAATATTGCTGAGCATATTGGGGGTAGCTGTTCTTGCAGTGGCTACATGCGGTATTGTCCTGACTCGTGATGGAGAACTAAAAACACCTGAGGGGAATGGAACTATCGCCCTGGATGCCGGAAGGTTTGAAGCCTTCCCACTGCCGGACTATGCAGCCAAATTTGTCGGCGATGACTATAAAAGCTATCTGGTCGAGGTAGAGTCGGGCATAAAAGTTCATGTGCTGGAGGTTGGCTCCGGTTATCCCGTTTATATGCAACACGGGCTTCCAACGACCGGGTTTTTATATCGTAAAGTTGCTGATGCTCTCCCTCGAGACCAATTTCGTATCATCATGCCTACGATTGTCGGATTGGGGTTTTCCACCAAAGTCCCGGCCAGCCAGCACACGCTTGAAAACCATCTGCGGTGGATGAACGCTGCTCTGAATAAGCTGGAACTTCAGGATGTCATTTTTATTGGTCATGATTGGGGCGGACCCATTGGCATGGGTGCGCTTGCCCGTTCTCCTGAGTTGTTGAAGGGTGCAGTGATCCTGAACACCGTCCTGGATTCGGCAAAAGAAGAACGCGATCTGCCAACACCCCTTGTCATCGCGAATACTCCTGTCGCTGGAGAAATTTTGTTCGAGGGTCTTGTCTCCATATTCGGTCAACTACCGTCCTTTCAGGCAGACCCTGCCTCGATGCCGGACGACGTCATCCAGCTTTATGAAAAGCCAGTCCGAGATAGCGGCAACGCCAAAGGCCTATTGGCGATGATGCGCATGTCCGCAGACGGTCCTGATCATCCCAGCTCAAAACAATATAGAGAGTTAGAAGAATATTATCAGGGACGCGCGTTTCCGACGGAAATAGTCTGGGGCATGCAAGATTCCATTCTGGCCACAAGGCTGGTTGATATGAAAGAGAACTTCCCCGATGCAGCGGTGACCGAAACACAAGGAGGACATTTTTTGCAGGAGGAAACCCCAGAGGCAATTGCGGCTGCGGTGCAGCGCGTTTACACTCAGATCCAAATCTCTACAAACGAACAAGATGGGACGGAAACCGCAAAATGAAATCAGTGAAATTATATGGATATTCAACAAGTCCCTATGTCCGGAAAACCGGGTGTTTCTTGTACTACAAGGGGATCGATTTTACCCATATTCCCGTCAATCCAATGGAGCCTGAAAACACTATTGGCTTTTCTGAGCAGACCCAAGTGCCAGTGCTTGAAATAGACGGCGAATGGCGGTTGGAATCGTCCGCGCATGCCTATTGGCTTGATGAAATATTTCCTGAAAAACTGCTCTGCCCCGCAGAATATCGGTCCAAGATTGAGGACATCGACAAATGGGTAAGCGACACATTTCTGCTTAGCATTTTCCGATATTCAATAGATGGGAAAATGAACCACCGCTTCCGGCAAGTGGGCTGGCGTTTGGCCGCCATTTTGAGCGCACACACTCCGCTTCCCGAACGCGCTCGTCACTTATGGCCGGAAGCGTTGAAAAAAGCGCCATTTATACAAGACATGGCCAAACATATGGATTTGAACGAAAGCTATGCAGACATGCAAACGCGGATAGTCGGTGAGTTGGTTGGTCATATTGGTGATGGACCGTATCTGGGATCGCTAGATCAGCCAACAATGCTCGACATTGCTGTTTTTCCGCAATTGGTATGGGGATATATGTTTGGATTGGAAGAACATCTCAGCGCAGCAGCGCATCCGGTTGTTAAAGCATGGTTGCAGCAGGTTGCGGCCCACCTGCCGGCTAATCCTACACTATCCCCTGATTTTATGCGGGTAAATTCAATCGCTGACGGACTAGAGTGAGTTGGCCGCTACATTGTTCTGTTTTGCGCACGAAGCACAAATCTAACAAGCTGATTAAAATAGAGGACGCAACCATCGATAACAAGCGAGAAACCTGTTTCTTTTCACTGGCCGATAATGCCGACTTCGGATTCTGGGCGAACACTGGTTGGTTGTAAAAGGATTGTCGCTGCAGCAACAAAACTGAAACGCAGAATGCGATTGCTCTGTGATCTAGCTTCATTTGCCGCTTTTCGAAGCGGCAGGGCATAATATTACAGTTTTATTGCAATTTGAGTCATAAAAGTGTAATATGTCTCCATAACAACAGGAGATGATGCAATGAAAATGGCAAAAATGCTAGGACTTGCAACAGGTTTGCTTATTGTGGCTACACCCGCTCTGGCAGAGGTGACTGAAGGCGAAATTGGTTACGCGAAGGGTTCGCTGGGCTATGATGCGCTGGTTGCTGGTGATAATCAGACCGCGCTTGCACAATTGGAAGCTGCCAAAGAAGTGAGTGTCAATGATCCGGCGCGACTTATCAATCTGGGGCAAGCCTATCTTCGTACTGGGCGTACGGGTGATGCGGCAAAGATGTTCACGGCAGCGATGAACAACAATCGCAGTTTTGATCTGGTTCTTGCCGATGGCACTGTGATTAACTCACGTGAAGCTGCAAAATTGGCACTTCGTAAAATGAACAATAGGCTGGCTGTACGTTAAGCAAGTAAACTGATTTTTCCAAAAGGTGGCTAATTATTTGGCCACCTTTTTTGCGCTTGTTGAAACAGGACGAATATTGCGGTGCAGCATGAGAAATGGCAGCGCTCTGCGCTCTCGAAGTTGATTGCAACATTTTTGAAATATTTCTGTCTCCGATTAGTCATTAAAACCGCACTGACGAGTCTTTTTATGTGCCTATTGGCCTGATCCGAAGGCGATGGGGTTAAGCTGATTCGGAACCGCATCGTTTGAACATGATGTTTCAAACCAGTTCTGCGGAGACCGTTTCCATGAATAAAAAAAAATTCCAGTCCGTCCTATTTGCCAGCGCTGCGGCACTCCTTATCACTGGCTGCGGCGCCGATAGCGTCGCTTCACCTGGCGAAGGAAATATTGTTGTATTGCCTACACCAGCAGCACCTACGACACCAACTACTCCAACGCCGCCGACGATACCAGCAGGCACCGCTGCTACCGACTGTCCAACAGGCACGGCTAACGTTGGCCTCATTACGACCGGCAACGGAGAAGAAGCTCGCAATTGTCAGGTATCGGGAATTATTCAGGGTAATTTGGTGCTGCCGAAGCGTCCGGATACCGCGGTAACCGTTTACTCGCTTTCCGGCGGCGTGGAAGTTGGCGTTGACGGTGGAACAACCGGAATACTGACCATTGAACCGGGTGTAACCATATTCGGTTCGTCTGGTGGCGATTTCCTGCTTGTGAATCGCGGATCGCAAATCTTCGCCGAAGGGACTGCGTCGGCACCGATCATCTTTACCTCGCGTCAGAATATTCTCGGCAACACCACGGTGGACAGTATTGGTCAATGGGGCGGTATCGTGATCCTCGGGCGCGCGCCGATTTCTGATTGTGCAACTGGCGGCGCTTCCAACCCTGGTGGCACCAGAACCGATTGCGAAGCGATTGTCGAAGGCCCCTCCAACGCGGTTTACGGCGGTACATCGCCAGCCGACTCAAGTGGCCGCATGTCCTATATCCAAGTCCGCTACCCCGGTTTTGAAGTTTCTCCCGGTAATGAGTTGAACGGCATCACAATGGCTGGTGTCGGAAGCGGAACATTTTTCCAGAATATCCAGGTTCACAACAGTTCCGATGACGGTGTTGAATGGTTCGGCGGCCGTGTGAATGGCAAAAACCTCGCGATGACGGGTATTGATGATGACTCGGTTGACTCAGACTCCGGTTTCAAAGGGCACAATCAATTTGTTCTGGCCGTTCAGCGCGCCAATGGCGGCGATCACGTGATGGAGGCGGATTCCAACGGAGATGAAGATGCCGAACCGCGTCAGGATCACAAACTGGCCAACGTTACCTTCGTATCGAATGGGGGTGATCACGTGATCCTGCTTCGTGGCGGCGGCGACTATGCCTTTTACAACAGCGTCTTCACCAGCCGGAATGGCGGAGCCTGTGTCGACATTGATAGTGCTACCACCGTTCAAGCCGCTGGCGCTGGTCCGGACGAAAATGGGCCTCCCGTTTTCCAGTCGGTATTCCTGAGTTGTCCAACAGCATTTGTGGACGATGGAAATGTTACCGTCGCCCAAATACAAACCTTGTTCAATGCTGGTACGAATAACACGGCAAACGGCACATCAACGTTAGTAAATGTTGCGGCCGCGTTCCCCTTCCTAAACGGAGCTAATGAAACCGGAGTTACGCCATTTGCGGTAAGCGGCGTGAACAGCTTCTTCGAAGATGTAAGTTACATCGGCGCAGTCAGAGACGCGAACGATATGCGTTTCCAAGGCTGGACCTGCGGTCTCTATGCCAATGATTGCGTGAACGCTCCGACCATCGGGTAACCCTCAAAAAACCAGCGGGATGGCGGGCATACTGACCGTCATCCCATTTTCTATATGTGACAAGGAAGTATTCCGATGAAGAAGCGGGCCTCATTTATCTCCAGCCTTTTGCTGACCACCGCGCTATTGTCTCCCTCGGCGTTCGCCCAAACCGCGCCATCAGACGAACCGACCAAAGAAGAGGCGCCGACCGGTGATCCCGCATCCGAGGATGATGTCGATATCTCTGCGCCTGGCGGCGATTTCAGCGGTGAAATTATTGTTCGTGGCAAATTTATTCCCAACCCGATCCGTGCGACATCTGAAGTGGTTTCCGTGCTCGGTGAAGCGGAAATCGCGCGCGCTGCCGATGGCGATATCGCTGGCTCCTTGCAACGCGTTACCGGTCTGAGTGTCGTTGGTGGCAGGTTTGTGTTTGTTCGCGGTCTTGGCGAGCGCTACTCCCTTGCGCTTCTCAACGGGCTACCGTTGCCCTCCCCGGAACCATTGCGGCGCGTAGTTCCGTTGGATTTGTTTCCAACCAGCGTCATCGCCTCAACGGTCGTCCAGAAGAGCTATTCCGCCAATTACCCCGGAGAATTTGGTGGAGGCGTGATTAACCTGACGACCAAATCAACGCCCGATGAACCGTTTCTCGAGTTAAAGATGAGCCTTAGTGGTGACAGTGAAACAACTGGCAAACTGGGCTATACCTATGATGGTTCCGACACCGATATCATCGGCTACGACAACGGTTTGCGGGATATTCCAAGTGGACTGGCTCAGGCGATCGCACGTAACATTCCGATTTCGGTTGGTACCGAATTTTCCAGCATGGACCTGCAAAGTTTCGGCGCTAGCTTAAATAATGCCAATACAAACCTGATCCAGGAGAACAGGGATATCCCCGCCAACTTTTCAGCGGAGATTACAGGCGGAACCACGATAGATGTCGGCGATGCCTTTGTTGGTATTGTAGCGACAGCGGGATTTGAAAATAGCTGGCGCACCCGTGCCGGATTGCAACAGACTTCGCAGGGAATCGTGAATATTAACGGCGAACCCGGCCTGCGCCCGGATCAGAATTTTAATTTTGTCACCACCGAGAACCGCATTATCGTTAATGGCCTACTTGGTTTGTCGGCGGAAATTGGTGAACACAAGCTACGTTTCACTAACCTTTATATCCACGACACATCGAAGGAAGCATCGATCAAGGCTGGTATCGATGCGATCAATGTTGATGAAGAAACACTGCTTAACCAGGGACGTACAAGCTGGTTTGAGCGGCAGCTTTTTACCTCACAATTCGTGGGTGAGTTCAAGTTTGACGCATTTTCCATCGATCTCCGCGGTGCCTATGCCAATTCCAAACGCGACGCGCCCTATCAGCGATCCTACAGTTATGCGTTTGATGATCAGACCGCCAATGACTTTGTCAATGATCTGACCTCTCCCGGGGAGTCCGCCCGGATCCAGTTTAGCGATTTGAATGATGACGTGTATGGCGGCGGTATTGATCTAGGCTATGAGACCAATATTGGAATTCCGATCAATCTAAACGCCGGGTACGCCTATTATCTCAACGACCGTCAGGCGCAGCGCCGCGATTTCCGGTTTGTACCTGCTAACGGTCTGCCAAATCCGATCGATCAGGAGCGTATTGATTTCCTCCTTTCCGACTTTAACATTTTCACTCACGAAATTGAACTGCGCGAAGTGGCTGCACAAACGTCGGTGCCAGCCTACGAAGCCCAATTGGAAATTCATGCGGGTTACGGCCAATTAGACGCGGAACTTGCCGAGGGTCTGCGCCTGAATGTTGGTGTCCGTTATGAGGATGCCCAACAATCGGTCACACCAATTTTGCTGCAAGGGGGAGCGGCCTCTCTCTCATCGGGCTTAAGCAATGATTATTGGCTACCAGCAGCAACGCTGACCTGGAATTTTGCGGACGATATGCAATTTCGTCTAGCGGCTTCGAAAACCGTTGCCCGTCCACAGTTTCGCGAACTCGCACCCCAGCAGTTTCTTGATCTGGAAACTGACCGTACGTTCATCGGAAACCCGCTGCTAACCGATAGCGAGTTGGTCAATTTGGAAGGCCGATTTGAATATTATATTGGTCGCGGCGAACGAGTTACGCTTGCTGGCTTTTACAAGAAGATCGACAATCCAATTGAAAATGTGGCCTTTGTTCAGGGCGGTGGCACTCTGTTTACGGGATTCTCGAATGCTCCGACTGCTACTCTCTATGGCGCAGAGGTTGAGTTGGTGAAATATTTCCCGCTTTACGATCTGGGCGGTAACTTCTTTGAAGATCGTCGATTATTGCTGGCGGCAAACTATACCTATACAAAGTCTGAAATAAAGGTTGACGCAGGCGATCAGGCAATCAACCCGGTCACGCTCCAAGCTACAGATGCGTCCAATCTGTTCAATAATGGCGACCGTTTGACTGGCCAATCAACCCATGTTGCCAATCTGCAATTCGGTATGGAGCGAGAGGACGGACCGTTATCCCAGCAAACCGTCCTGCTTACCTATAACAGTCCAAGGGTGACGGCGCGCGGACCACAGGATCAACCCGACTTGATAGAACGAACCGGATGGCAACTCGACTTTGTTTTGCGCGAAGAAATGAACATCGCTGGCCAGGATTTCGAACTGAAATTTGAAGCCCGAAACGTTCTGGGTACAGATTATCGTGAGTCACAGACACTGGGCAGTTCAACCATCCTTAACAATGCTTACGAAGTAGGCACACGTTTTTCGATGAGTATCGGCCTCAATTTTTGACAAGGGAATCGTGCACTATCTGTAACTTATCTGTCACCGGAGAGTCTCCGTTTCGTCAACTACCTGTGCGACAGATAGGCTGCATAATTTTGTGGGGCTTTCGTGATTGAGAATTTGCCAGAACAGGATCATCCTGACGCGACAACAGCAGGCGGCGTTGAATCTTCCACATCCAGTCGCCCGTTGCTAGATTTGCCTTACAGCTATGCCCGCGATCATGGAATCCTGTTTGTATCCGGAGACAGTGAGCGCATCAAAGTGGCATTGCACGACGGCTCCGATCCCTTGGCTTTGTTAAAGATACAGCGCTACCTTGCGATGCCGCTTGATCTCGAAACGGTAGACGAAGCGAGTTTCGAAAAACTTTTGCGCCAACATTATGTCGCGGTTGGGCAATTGGAAACGGATTGCGGCAATAACAATTGATATGGAGCATTCCAAAGACGCTCTTGATGCTATTGTGGCCGACATTCGGGATGCTTCAGATATGGCTGAAAGCGTAAAGCACCCGCTTAGCCTTCGCCTGATCTATGGTATTATCGCGGAATCTGAGCGACAGGGTGCTTCAACGCTCCATCTGGAATCAAATAGATTTGGACTGGTGGTTCGGATGCGGATTGACGGTGTTCTCACTGACAAACTTCGAATGCCAACACAGTTGGCGATTGATGTCATCCAAAGTCTCAAGAAGATGGCACAACTGGATCTGTCTGAGAAACTTTTTCCGCAAGATGGATTAGTAAACTTAACTCTTCACGGAAAACCAAAAGCGATACGCATTTCCACTCTCCCAAGCGCAAACGCCGGGGAAACCGGTGAGCGCATAGTTCTCCACTTACTCGACGCGCAAAAGGCATCCATCTCACTCGACCTGCTCGGCATGTCGAAGCAGGTTCACCAGATATTGACCGAGGCAATATCGCAACCCACTGGTCTAATCCTTATTGCAGGCCCAGTGGGTTCGGGAAAAACAACCACGCTCTATGCAGCAATCAAACAGCTAAATGACGGCGACCGCAATATCCTGACGGTCGAGAACCCGATTCAATATGCGATCGAAGGGGTTGGCCAGACGCAAGTTAACAGCGAGCGCGGTTTGAACTTCGCGGACGGCTTGAAAGCGATCCTGCGCCAGGATCCCGATATTGTTGTTGTTGGCGAGATAGGTGATCGCGAGACGGCCGAAGTTGCAGTGGAGGCCTCTCTGAACGGCCACCTGGTCCTGTCAGGGATCAATACCAATGATGCTGTGAGCGCCATTGCGCAGATGCGTGACAAGCATGTTGATCCGTTCCTAATGGCATCCTCGCTTCGTGCCATCATCGGGCAGCGGATGGTTCGTAAGCTGTGTGAACAATGCCGGACACCAATACAAGCAGACGGTTCACTTGCTTCGCTTCTGGGTTTTGACCGTGGCACGGTGGTCTTCCAGGAAAAAGGTTGCAGTCATTGCAATAACACAGGTTTTGCTGGTCATATTGGCGTGTTCGAGGCCATCCGCATAGATGAGACAATCCGAAAATTCATCTACGATGGCGGCGATGAAGCGCGCATCTCAGCTCATGCCTTCTACAAACAACCCGGCTTGGCATCCGCTGCCCGCGCTATGGTCCGACAAGGTCTCATCACAGCGGAAGAAGGCATAAGAATATCACGGAGAGAGTCCATATCCGTCAACGATTGGGTATGGACTTAGTTCTTTGGTGTCGTTGAAACCAAACTCGAAAAGCTAAAGCGAGATAAGTTAGTATTGGTCGAAAAAGCCAGCAAACAGGCAAACCCAAACACACATTCAACGAAATCTTCGAACTCGCTATAAAATTTCTCTCAAACCCCTATAAAGTATGGGATAAGGACGAGTCATTGGGTAAGAAGACATTGCTCAAATTGGCATTTTCCGCGCCTCTATCTTACCATGGTGAGCCAAGGTTTCGAACCCTGCATACCCCAAGCGTTTTCTAGGCCTTGGAGACTGTTGCCACTGGAAATTTTAAAATGGCGGGGAGAGGGGGACACTCCGACTTGAGGTGAAAAATGCCCAGAAACGCCTAATTCTGAGAAAAATATCTCTTCCCTGAGGTACGCATTTGAGGTACGCGCGGGGTACGCAAAGGGAAAATTGGGTATCATATCATGGCGGCTCAGAGGCCAAAGCTAGGCAAGTATCTCGAGTGGAATAACGGCACTATTAGGGTCACTTTAGCGGTCCCCCGGAAGCTTCAAGACATCGTCGGTAAAACCAAAATGAAGCGTTCGCTGTTCACCGATAGCCCAGCAAGTGCAGAGCGTATCAAGCACGGCGTTATCCAAGAGTTAAAGGACGAGATGTCCCGGGAGGTCCAAAAGTCAACCAAAGGTCCACCTACTGTTGTTCAAGAGGCGCTGGATTGGCGAGAGAGTGTTGTTGAGGCCGAAGGCGGGCAGGGGGAGAATGTGAAAAGCTTCCTCATCACTGAACGAGCTCGAGAGCTGGAAAAGTCAGATGGATATGTGGCCGCGCGCGAGTTCTCCGACATTGCGACCGGGAGGGTCACCCCAGTAGATCAAATGCTAGAGACATATCTCTCCGAAAGTGAACTGAAGGAGAGAAGTAAGGATACCGCTAGGTATTCCGTAAGGATTTATTGCGAGTGGTGTGATGAGAACGAAGTCCCTCAAACAATCGAGGCGGCAACGCGCCGGACTGTAGGTAAGTTCGTTTCGGACCGTCTATTGGCCAACATGCAGCGGAAAACAGCTCAAAAGTACATCTCATTTCTCTCATCATATTGGAAATGGATGGAAGCGAAAGGGTACACTGAAGAGATACCTTGGAGCAGACAGTTGCAGGGTGTTGGGAAGGCTAAGCCTAAGAGTAACCTCTTGTTATCATCAGGTGAGCCCAACAGCGGCAAGCGGGCCTATACAGATGAGGAGGTTCGGAAGATTCTATATGCAACCGTTACGAACAAAACAGATCGAAGATCAATTGATCTTTGCTGGCTAGCAGCACTCTCCGGCATGCGATTGGATGAGATATGCCGCCTCACTGTTGCTGATTGCAGCGACGGTTGGTTCAGTGTCAACTCTAAGCCGGGTGAAGGTAAATCAGATGCTGCTTCCCGAAGAGTTCCAATTCACTCGCAGCTCACAGATATTCTAGAGCGACGGTCCAAAAATAAAGTCCCTGACGACTATTTGATTGAGGACTTGCCTTTACCCGCCAACGGTCGTGAGCGTTCGATGCCAGCGTCAAAAGCTTATACAAGATTCCGTAGGAGACTTGGTGTTGACGAGGTGTTTCCGGGTCAACGACACTCCAATGTGGATTTTCACAGCTGGAGGAGGTGGTTTATCCAACACGCACGTGACGCTCAAAACTCACTCTACGTGATATCCGATTTAGTTGGGCACGATACTAGCTCCCTCCCCGGGGGGCTTACTATGAATACCTACGGAGGCACTAGCAGTGAAGAAGACATGTGGAACTGTGTTGAGAGCGTTCAGTTTCCTAAGCAGTAAAATCATCGATTTAGCTTGTGATCAGCTCTTTCACACGTTCTTCAGCAGTCATCTCGAGTAACTCTGGTCGGTTTTGGAGCAGTTCGAGAATGCAGCCCCTTAAGAGATTCGTGGCGGTCTTTTGTATTTCAAAAATGTCAAGTTTCATCACCCGTTTTGAACTCCCATGTACTACCGCACTTCTTGCATTGTAGACCCGCTTTGACTGCTCGAATAAGTCGCTGCGTTGAGATTGAGTTTTTCCTAGAAGATTTGCCACTCCGCTTGCAACGGATAGCGAAACTTCGCTCCGGCCCCCAAAAAGGCTTTCTAAGCCAATCACAGAATCCACGAGACTATCTTCAAAATCGCTTCGATTGGTCGTGGCGCTCATCAACCGCTTTACAGCTAGTTCGATTGAACTAACACTGGCGGGAGAGATGGCTTCTAGCAGCCCCCTTAGTGCCTCACATTCATCCGAACTTGCTACATAATTTGAGTTTAATGAAATACTTCTGTCGGTCCAATTCTTTCCAACTCCGTAAAGAGGATCAATCGTAACTGTTGCGATCCATCTAGCGGCAGTCGTCCTCTCTCTATTGAGGGCTAAAGATGTTGCCAAGGCAACAACCATTTGATGCTCCATGTCTTCGTTCAGACTCTTGTTAACAGGCCAATTTTTTTGGAATTTTTCTGCGGCATCAAACGGGGCAAGAGCAAGATCATACTCGCAGTTTCTTTGAAGCATGCAACCAAAGAAATTGCCTTCGCTATCTTGGCGCGGACGTGCACTAAAAGGCACGTGCCTTAAGAAAACTTTGGGTATACCGGACAAGATAGAGGCGCCTATTGGCGCTTGGAAATCATCCGGTAAGCCGACTAAATCAAAAATGTCATACACTCTCAAAGAGGGCTTGTTTCCATTGAGGCTCTCTCTCAACGAGTCTAACATCTCCCATGTAGCTAACTGCAGTGCGGAAAGAGAACTTTCGTTCCTTGCGTGCATTAAACCTATGCCGGAATAAATAATGCTCATCGGCAGTGTCCCCAACTGAGTTCCTGACCCATTACCAAAAGAGGTAAAATACTGTTGGCTATCAGTAAAATCCCCATCAATTCCATTCGGAAAAAGCTTCATCAGGGCAGCGTCCATTCGGACGGCTGAGATAAATCTTGTCAATTTCTTTGAACCAAAGAAGGTGGGAAGATGCATAAATCCAGTGTGAATCTCCTCTTGCTCTTCCGGTAAGAGTGTATGCGGGTAACAGTCTAAACACATTTCAGCCAATGCCCGCTTTACTGGGTCTTCTGTATCTAGTTTTGGTAAGTTTCCACCGGAGATCGTTCTAAGTCCGTTCAGAACCGATAGACCGTTTGAAAAGCTAAGATTTCTTAGAGCCGCTCTATCTTCGAAATCTAGCTTACTTTTATTGGTTTGCCCTTTCATCGCCGTATGCAGGACTTGCTCAGCTTGATCTAGAACGGCTTGTTGTTCTTTCGTTACTTTCCCGCCGTCTGTGAGGAGTGCAACCACGCGGGGTTCGCTTAGATTTAGGATGTAAGCAAGTAGGCTTGCGCCAAGCAGATTAACAGTATTAGAAAAGTTAGCTTCTTGTACGTTATTTTCCATTGTTATCTGTAGTTAATGAACTCCTCTTACTTGAGCAAACCGAATCCCAACTAACTCTTCCTTCCAATTCCCAACCGTAAATGAATAGCGTTCAGAGTACGGCTCAGGTTAGCTGATCGCATTTTGTCATCTTCCTGCACCAATTCTCTCAAATATTCGTCAAAAGGCCAACGCTCTGGAGACTTGGAAGCCAAATAGGCAAGGCACAGTCGAACAGCATAAGTCCGCTCCAGAGGCCCGGTTTTGGCCTTCTGAGCTGTTTCCTCAAGTACTCTGAGGGCTAATCTGATAAGGAATCTATCCGGAACCATAGGATGGATATTCATAACCAAAGATGAGAACAAAACTAAGACAATCAAAAACGCCCTGACACCTAAAGATCACAAAGGGAAACCTATGGTGGACGCTAGGACACTGCATGAGGCTTTGAGTACAAGAGACCCCTTCCATCAATGGATAAAAAGGCGACGAGAGGAGTACGGTTTTGAAGAAGGGGAAGACTTTTACACAAAAATGTTCAAAACTAAAGGACGCCCCCGGAAAGACTGTCTGATCACCATAGACATGGCGAAGGAACTATCCATGCTCGAACGGTCCGCGACTGGTCGAGAGATACGGCGCTACTATATCGACATGGAGGCGGCTAACTGGATCACCGATGTTGCAATCCCATACAGCATGCAAAACCCTAATAGCGCCGCCTCAATGTAAAGACGATTTGTCCAAGCAATCAATAGTATCATCCAGTGTTGATTTGCATGCCTATCGTATGGGCACAAGCCGTTGGCCGCATAGGTCAATTGCTGAGTGTAGCACCATATCAAGGTATCCTGTACAACACTTAGATACTAAGAATTAGACCGGATTAGCACAGAGTCCTAGGAGGCATGCCTTCAAGATGGGAGTAGTCGGTATGCTGCTATCGCTGCCGGAAGGCCTCCCGGTTCCCAAACTGATGTAACGGCGTTGGAGGAACTGAAGGCGCCCAGCCTCTAACGCCCCTTTTTCAGTTATAAGATTCTACCCAGCTGTGCCTATAGATCAGTACAAACACTCCCCCCTTCTAACCTCTTTGGAGGGACGTGGAGGAGGATGAACTACAGACCTCCTCAGGATAACCTGAAGTGATCCTAATGTTCTCTCCTAGCACTCTTCAGGTTCTCCTGAGGTACACCTAAGGTACACTTAAGGTACTCTTAAGGTACTCTTAAGGTACTCTATAGGTATATCTGAACCGGGGGTCCTACCAATAGTGCACCTTAATTGGAACACGGCAGAAGTCCGTTAGTTTTGACCCCTAAAGATCATAAAGGGAAACCTATGGTGGACGCTAGGACACTGCATGAGGCCCTGGGGCCACGAAGACAGTTCACAAAATGGATGGAGGATAGGATCGAGGACTATGGTTTTGAAACAGGAACCGACTTTCAGTCAAAAATGACTAAAACTAAAGGACGCCCCCGGAAAGACTATCTGATCACCATAGACATGGCCAAGGAACTCTCGATGCTAGAACGGTCATCGACTGGCCGAGAGATACGAATCCTCCAGCGCCAATGTCAAAGCTTCCTCCTAATGCCCAATCTTAAGTGTATGGCGTTTAGCGTGCGGTTGAGATTGGCTGATCGCGTTTTATCATCTTCCTGAACCAGTTCTCGCCAGTATTCATCAAAGGGCCAACGTTCTGGAGATTTAGAAGCCAGATAGGCAAGACAAAGTCGAATTGCATAGTTTCGTTCCTGAGGGACGCTTTTGGCCCTCAGTGCTGCTTCTTCAAGCGCTCTTAGGGCGATTTTAATAAGATATCTCTCCGGAACCATAGGTGAATCAGAGTAATGGAGCTGTTGAACATATCAAGAACAAATAAGGTGCACTATTGAACCTACCGAACGATTAGGCCGCACTATCGGACCTAGGGAAACAGTTCCCCTTGAACGATAGTGCCTAAAATGTGCATCTATTGAGATATGGAGTCCCTCGAAACCGTTCTGGGGCTAACCTTGCAATATCGGTCAAATCGCTCTGTAATTCCTGAAACGGGGCCTTAAACCGCATTCCCTGAGCATAGTCACAAGGTAAGCCCGTAGTGAGCACCCGCAATCACCGCAGGACGCCTTACGGTTATCATTAGGTAACCCAAAGACCGGATTGAATAGCCTTCATGCACAGCTGCTTACTCGGCAGCCAAAGGGCTTCAACATAATAAGCCGTTTAACCTCAATTGGAAGGCGCCTCGTCAGCTGAATCATGTACCCCAAAAAAAAATGGCACCAACCCCTCACTCATGATCCGAAGGTCATTTAAGAGGCCGTAGGGGCCATATAACGAGGCAATCGTTTTAATTTGCGTTCCAAACAGTTTTTCAAAGAGGCAAATTGGCCTCAATTCGAAAAAAGCAGTTATTCCAATTAGACACCGTGACGGACTGGAGTTTCCCAATGGTGTCTCAAGACCTCCCTCGGTTCTACGCGGTCGAGGTCCGATTGCGACGGGTAAGTTCCTAAGGGGGCAATCCCCGTCGCAATTGTCCCACCTTGTCAACACATTCAACCCCACCGTGGGAAGATAGCTTCATTCCGAAGCGCCCGCACTATTGCGGTAAACCAAAGGCCAAGAAAGGCCAAACACATGCAAAATCAAACTACTAACTCTAACGAAACTGAAAGTTCTGAGCTCCCGGGCATCGACCCAGCCGATATGGAAATGGCGCAAGATATAATGAACTTTGATCCTGTTTCGGATGTTGCCGGACCAACAAGCGTTCAAGGAAACGTCAAAATCCCGAGCTCAGTCGGTATCACAGCCCTTGCTCCGGAAAAACAAGCGGCAATCAAAGCTGAACTGCAAAACGTTGCCCCACACTTACAAGAAGCAAAAGAACAGCAGCTTGTTCACAAAGCGCTGCATGAAAACAGCTTTGTTCTGCGTGTCAAAGGCGGCGGTGGCAGCGGAGCGGACCCCTATCAAGCAGCAACTTTTGAAGTAGCCAATGAACGGGAAGAAGCAAATCAAGAAGCTCTAAGAATTGTGGCACGTTTGGCTGAGGTAGATCACTACAAACCCTCTACCGATGAATCTACTGGTGAAAGTACTCCACAGGCAGTCATGGCCGTGACTGGTCCTAGACGTGAGGCGCTAGAGAGTGAATTGGCCCGGATTCAACACAAGATCAATATGCTTGATGGTGAAGAAGGCCAGCGGCGTCTAAAGACAGGTCTTCGTGCAGCGATAGCTGAGCGTAAGGAGCGAGAAAAAGAAGCCCGCATCGTAAAGACAGCCGCCGCTCTAGCAGAAGAGATGGATGAGCAAGAACGGATAGAGAAACAGGCCGCAGCTCTCCGAAGCGTTAAACGTGATCGTCCAGCATAAGCTATGCGATATTCAGTTCGAGAGCGGCGCTGGTATGGAAGTAAACCAGAGCGTCCAAAAGGTATCGATCCATACTCCGATAACTCCCCCGATTTCGCTGAACGTTCAAAGGTTACCCGAATAAAACTCCCTAGCGGAATGATCATAACTCATACCGGCGAAACCCCTTAGAAACCCAAAACAAACCTCAAGCGCCCTGCCAGCCCTCTGGCGGGGCGTTTGTTGTTTAGAAGAAAGAAAACTCCAAATGTCTAAATCAAAACGCGGCTCAATGCGGGCTGCAATAAACGCAAAGTGCAAGGATTGTATCTATGATAATCTGCAACGTGGAACATGGCGGCAACAGGTTGGTGAATGCACCATCACTTCGTGTTCTTTGTATCCGTTTCGGCCTATGCCCTCCGGGCCCAGGAGCGCCGAGAATGTTACTCAATGACCGAGCGCTACATCCCCTCGTGGGAGCTTGAAGCTGAAGAGGAGCTCAACCCGCCTCAGACGGATACCGTGTCGCGGGCAAGAACTCCTAAAGGTGGTCTTATGGCCGAGCTTGATGAATGGTCGCGGAAACCTGAAGCATTCATCAACGGTGTAGCCGACACGATCACCTTCGGTGGTATTGACGAACTAACCGGTGCTATTGGCTCAGCGTTCACAGACAGCGGCTACGAAGAAAGCCGAGATCAAGCGCGTGAGTTTCGAGACACGCTAGAAACAGAGCACGGCACATATTATCTTACCGGGCAGCTTACCGGGGCATTCCTAGGAGCTAGCGGCACAATCGCAAAGCTCGCAGGGACTGGTGTCAAAGGAGTTGTTGGCGCTGGCGCTATAGAAGGCGGTCTGTACGGCTTCGGCTCAGCCGATGGTGACTTTAAGGAACGTGCTGAAGGCGGTATGTACGGTGCTTTGTTCGGTGCTGGTACAGGGTACGCCTTATCCGGCATCCTCATGCCTCTCGGGAAGAACCTCTATACGAAGTTCCGGACCGGCAAAGAGCCCTCAATCACACCGTCCATTATCCAGCAACTGGACGTTGTCGAAGATACCTTGGCTTCTGCAGGTGTTCCTCAAAGGCCTAGGGTGGCCGTTGGTGCTAGACCTGTTCGCTCGAACGCGATCACCGGCACTGCAGAAGATGTTGTAGATGATGGCGCAATGCTATCGGTAAAAGAACTATTGGGTGACCCCGGCGCAGCTCGTGCTGCGCTCACCAAACGTATCGGTAAGATGTCTTCGCAGGAAGCTGTAAGACTCTCCCAGAGGCTGCAGGAAGCGGAATTGGCTGGCACAGTCATTGATGACCCGCACTACCGTTCACTGTTGGGTATCGACCTTGGAGACACCAGTGTAACCTCTGAGCAAGCAATGCGCGCTGTTGAACTGCTCGAAGAAAGCATCGGAGAGATCATCGAGAAGGCTGGAACTGGTTCGAGGACCATGGCGGGTATCCGAAAGGAGACTTCAGATCGTCTGGAAGAAGGCGTCGTCATGGCTGACCTAGAGGAAGCCTTCAAGAACACTAGGCAAGGTATCATCGACACGCGCGTAGCCAGACACGCAATGATGTTATCCGCAGTCCAATTTCAAAGGGCGAAGGATAAACTCCTACCTCGGATTCTTGATGGCGATGCTAATGCACGAGGAGAACTAGCAGAAGTTGTTACCAAATCTGCACATCTCCTAGCATACTCCAAAGGTATCGTTGGGAACGCTGGTAGAGCCCTTCGAGGTTTGCGTGATGATAGCGCATTAGCAATTGACGATGTAGCCGACGACGAGTTGGAACTTGAAAGCATCGAACAAATCAGATCACGTGTGAACAAGTCTCTAGCGGAACTCGGGGACAACGACCTGAAAGCTGCGTTGGATAAGCTACGGACGTTGTCAGATGTTGAGAAGTTAGAAGATATTCTTCTTAATCCTCAACGAGCTAAAGAGTTCACTGCATGGCAACGCACCATGAACACCGTGTCGTTGGCACTTCGCTCTAATGCACTTACTCCAGCGACTGCGCTGTTCAACACGCTGTCATTTATCGTGCATGACATCTTCAAGAATGATTGGGTTCGCCGCATGGCTGCAAGATCACTGAGACGGGATGGCCGAATGGATGAAGCCTTGAAGGTGGAAATTCAGCGCAACTTGTCAAACAAGATGTACTGGCAAGCTCAAAAGCAGGGAGCCAAAGCATTTATCAATCGTATCAAGTGGGAATACTGGTCCGATGTGGAACGCATTGGCGCGGTATCGTGGTCTAAGCGGCTAGCTGCGAAGGCGGAGGCTAAGAAGGACACAATTCTAGCTGACGGTTACCAAGTTCCTGATCTTAGGGAATATGAGTCGAACGCGGGGGTCGGTGTTCTTGACAGCGATGCGTTTAACTCTCGTCTCAACGATCTCAAAGAGGAGGGAGGCGCGTTCGCGGGTTTGGTGTATCATACCAGCCGAGCAGCTGCTGTCGCCGGAAATACCGTGGAAGCGGCTGTGGGAGCAGGTATGAAAGCTTTCACGGGTGCTGTTGATGACTGGGGGCGTTCATTCGTCAAAGTCAAAGAGGCGTATGCTGAATCAGCTGCTTTTGCCTTCGAAGAAGCCGCTGAACGCGGACTAGAGGGCGATGAACTAGCCGAGTACGTTGCAAAGCGATCTCGAGAACTTGCCGAGTTCCCTCCTTCAGAAGTCTTGGAGAAAGCTGAAGAGCGACTCCTTAAAAATGGAGAGCTTGATAGCGAAACCCAGTTCCTAGTTGAACTAGATGAGACTCTGAACAAGAAGTCGGACAACATCCTTTTCATGGATGCTCCCACAACCGGCATCGGTAAGGCATCGGTTACATTAGCTAAGGGTGCAGATTCTCTTGTCGGGCTGGGGCAGGTTGAGGGGATTCTCATGCCATACATTCGCACACCGATAAGGTTGTTCGAAGTCGGCTTAATCGAGAATACTCCTCTCGCGCTGGCATCACGACAGTTCCGAGAACAACTCAAAGCGGGCGGTATCGAAGCAGCCTTAGCCAAGGCTCAAATCGAAGTGGGTTCCATGGCAATTATCGTCGGCGCTCTTATGGGTGCTTCAGGTGCTCTCACGCTCACCAATGGTGGTTGGAAGAACACTGGGAACCTTGCGGAAGGTCCTCCCAATCGAGTCAATCTCCCCGGTGGTAACTATGTCGAGATCGGGCGTCTTGACCCTCTCGCGATAACTATGGCCATGGGCGGTGTTATCGGACAGTCTCTTAAGGTTGGCTATGAGGATACGAACCAGTATGACTTTGACCAAGGTATAGCATCTGCAATGGGAATAGCCTTTTTGGCGACCCGAGATGCTATGCTTGAGAAGAGCTACCTCACTGGTCTTCAAGACATCTTAGAGACAGCCTTCGCTGCAGATGGCAGCGCGTCAACAGCTCGGCTGGAGAAGATCGCAAGCAATGCAATGACCCGCTTGGTTCCGTTCTCTGGAACATCTCGACAGATTACCGAAACAATCCGAGGGGACGCACCTGAAGCGGTGTCCATTTTGGACGGTATGCTTCGCGGTATCCCCGGGGGTTCAATGTACCTGCCAGATCGTATCGACCCTCTTGGTAACTCAATCGACAGCCGTGTTATGGGATTGGCTATTGGTTCAAACAGCGCTGATGAGTTAACGACCATGATGCGTGAACTTGAGATTGACATCACTTCACTTCGTAAAGCTGACCCGCGTGGTTTTGATTATACCTCAGAAGAGCTTTCCCAGCTGAGAAAAATCAGAGCAACCGAAGCTACCAACAAATGGGGTCAAACTATGCGTGAAGCTCTTATCGAGTTGATCTCTAGCAATGACTTCAAAGCTCTTCCTGAGAAGGAAGAGAAGCGAAGACAGGTTGTCGAAACCATGAGCGATTTCAACACCGCTGCAAGGGACATCCTAGAGAACCGAGACGAAAACTTTCGGTCAACCAGAGAAGGCTTCAGGGCCTTTAAGGAGTACCTGCGGGAAGGTAGATCAAGGGATGCCGCTCGAGACACAACTTTGAGCGATCTCGATGCTGCGGGTCTTGGCAACCCTGACCGGCTCTAAAACATTCTCAATAGAAACTACACAATAGCTAACACAGGAAATACTAAATGAAACTATCACAGACAGGGACCGGAGGGGGTGAAAACTCCATTCCGCTCTTTGATGCTAAAGGACTAAACACCATGCCGATGCAGGTGCAAGTAGAAGGCACTGCCGACTTTGTTATTGAAGGCCGGGTCTCACCAGAAGCGCCTTGGATGGAAATTGCAAATGGTTCTGCAGACATCCTTCAGAGCGCTATGTGGGTTCCCTACATACGCTTGCGAGTGACTAGCGGTACTGGCACGGCGGTGCTGTGGGTACTATAAAGATAGCCGCTTAAAGGCCGTATCCAGAAGGGTGGAAGGGTTCTGGGGCTAACATTCCTTGGAACCCGCCACCTGTTCATTTTACAGCCTTTAAGCACGCATATCAGCATGCCAAGGCGCAATATCCCCGGGCCTGTACCTCCCGATCACAAATGGTGCTTCAAGTGTGAATCTGCGAGGCCCTACAGTGCCTTTACGAGAAACCGAAGGAGTGCTGATGGCTTGAATCACTGCTGCAGGAGTTGTGCGAAAAAGCAACGCACTGAAGCCGCTGAGATAAGGGCTATGATTGAAGGTTGGTCAACTCAAAGACCTTCTACCTCTGTCCTATCGGATGCTCTGGAAGAATCTTGGGAGAGCTCGCTTGAAGACTACTCGCTTGAGTTGAGCGTACCCAACTAGTCAAACAAACCCATCAAACATTAGGAAATGAATATGAACAAGTTCCCTTATGCAGAAGCAGCAAGGCTGATTGAATGTCCGAAACGGCGTGACCGTTTTATAAGGCTTTCCCGAAGCGATTTATTTAACTCAGCTGAGGACCTCCTGAATCACACCTTGTATGGACACAAAGTCCGTTAGTTTTTGGTGCAAAATTGCGAAGCGGTATATCGTACATCGTCGACCAGCTGGTTCCCCCGTAGGGGGTCCTGCGGTACATCGAGAGTGTCCGGCACGGGTAGAGCGAAAGAACAAACCCGACGCCCGCTCTACCCGCGCCAAAGGTGCTGGGATTAACGGCGGTCGGGGCTCAGGTTACCGTGTTTGAGTTCATGGGCTGTATGGATAGCTCCTATGCGGTAAGCTAAGGCTTCTATTTGCCGTGATGCCTCTATTACACGTCTCTGAGACTCTGCATCCAATGGGATGTCCAGCCACTCCGGATCGGCGGTTGGAGGCTGCTCACTTCTGTTGAAGAACCCGTCCAGTTTCCGGTTGACCTCTTTTGCACGTTCTTTGTCTTCTAGTTCCATATAGTGTCTCTCTGCTCTAGTTAAGGTTAGACCACGTTACCGATCAAAATGCGCAGGACCATACGATGGTTCCATTAGCCTAAATGCTTTGAGTCCAAACGAGTCCAAAGTGGGATAAGTGGAGGTTTGCTGAGCTATACAGAGCACACTTATGCCATATAAAACTGCCTAACGGACATTAGGCTATTTTATACGGAGGAGCTCATGGAGCGAGCTATTGCATACTATCGAGTATCAACAGAGAGGCAAAGGTTGTCAGGACTTGGTCTTGAAGCTCAACAACACGCTGTCCATGCCCTGTGCAAACAGCGAGGCTGGGATGTCATTGCTGAACACACTGAAGTCGAGAGTGGAAAAAGGTCAAACCGCCCTGAGCTGGAGGAGGCCTTACATCGCACTAAGGTGACCGGAGGAGTTCTTGTGGTGGCTAAGCTTGACCGGTTGAGCCGTTCAGTGACCTTCCTAGCTGCACTGCAAGACAGCGGCGCTGGGTTCATAGCAGCGGACATGCCAGAGGCCAATGAGCTTACTGTACATATCATTGCTGCAGTTGCTCAAGCGGAACGGAAGGCGATAGGGGAGCGCACTAAGCTAGCCCTTAAGGCGGCAAAAGCACATGGTATCAAGCTAGGGAATCCAAATGGCGCTGCTGCCCTCCGTAAGGCAGGGAGAGGTAACATCGATGCTCTAATATCAATTAAAGGCAGCGCTGATAGGTTTGCTGCAGACTTAAAGCCTGTCATTGCAGATATCCGAAACAGCGGAGCGGTTTCGTTTGCGGATATTGCAAAGGAACTGAACAACAAGCACATCAGAACAGTCAGGGGAGGGGATTGGCATCCTGCGACGGTGAGGAACTTAGTCAATCGGATTGAGACGTTGGCTTAGGGTTTAGGCGCTCCGGCCTTCTGCCCTGCGTTATTCATTTGAGCCTGAGGTTATCCGCCGAAGCTCATTCTCCCTCTCTATCGAGTAACCGAGATCGTTCTTTTTTCTTGTCACAGTCAGTCTGGCGCTTAGAGTTCCATAATGTCCATATTAAACCCGAAGATTCCATATGAACAACTCCGGATTCTGCTGTCGCAACATATCTCAAGCGCTCCCAGTTTAAGCTTCAAAGAAGAATTATCTGAGGCAGATTTGCTTTGGATTGGTAAAGCCGAAACTTTGATAGATTTGGCAGGCAACCCAATTCTCACTATGGACTTTAGATCTGCAAAGGATAAGTTGGGGACTTACGGCCATAACCGCAATGATCTAATGCTGCCATTGATCAGCGCGCATACGCTTGTTGAGCTGAAATGCCCTGTCGGCTCCCAAGGCCTTTTCATTGAACCCGGTCAATCATTTCAGGGATACTCAGCAGTAGTCAGAATACTCTCCCAAGAGTCTTCGGGGTTTTTGGTGGTAGACCCTTATTTGAACGGACAAACGGTTTGTGATCTAGTTCCTCATGTATTGGGAGGAACCGCGATCCATTTTCTCACTACCAGTATCTATCGAGAATCTATTGATGCTGCCTTGAATAAGTGGAGAACGGACAAGCCAAAATTAGAGGAGTTCGTATCTGTCAAATATGCCGCAAAGGGAGAGCTCCATGACCGCTTGATCGTGTGCAGGCCCAGCACTATTTGGTTAGTGTCTCAATCTTTAAAAGATATCGCGAAAAAATCTCCGGCTACACTGACCCAGCCAGACGAGCAAACTGGCGAAATGAAAATAGATTTCTATTCAAAACTATGGAGCAAACTGGAAAGTAACTAGTGACTTTCAATACCTCATGGGACAGGCAAAGAAAAAGAAGGCGCGGTTTCTGGAGAGCCATCCAAACTGTTGTTTTTGTGGAGGGCGCGCGCCTACGACTACAATTGATCACGTCCCTAATCGCGCTTGTTTCGCCGGTCGGGCGGCCCCCGACGGCTTCGAGTTTCCAGCATGTGATCAATGTCAACGGGCTACACGATTGGACGAGATTCCCTTCAGCGCAATGGTCCACTTCTCTGATCAAGATATCAATAATTTTGACGAGAAAAACTTCGACCGAGTAATGACTGGGATTAGAAATAATTTCCCGGAGTTACTTCTAAATATCAACCTGACCAATCGTGAGAAGCGGCAAGCAATAAACAAGTTTGGTTTTCCAAGAGTTAGGGGCGTGGCTCTCCGGGATGCTCCAATAGCAGGTATTCCTTCTGGTTATAATAAGTATCTGACGAGGTACTTGAGCAAAATAATGGTTGCGCTGTTCTACCGTGAACAGAAGCGGATAATGCCCGCTGCTCATCTGATATGGGTTACATGGAACTTCGTTACAAACGGTGCTGGAAATGAGGCAAAAGAGAAATGGATTTCAATGACGCCAGAATTGACTGTCGGTTCCCGAACCAACTTAGACTTCGGGAATAGATTTGGATATCGATGTAACAAAAAATCCACCGATCCCGACCTGATAGCAGTTTATGGACAATTTGGGTTAGGCCTCCAGTTTTATGGAATAGTGATTGAACCAGAGAGTGTTTCGGGGATTGAAAAGCCTGAGGACTTTAAAACCTTCGCGACAATTTTGGACGAGAAGCTTCTTTGAGGTACGCACAAAAGGTACGCATTGAGGTACGCAGTGAATTAATATTTGTTAAAATACATATACATTACAATAATTTGGAAGGAGGTATATTTAGTGGCGGGGAGAGGGGGATTCGAACCCCCGAAGAGCTTGCACCCTTACTGCTTTTCGAGAGCAGCGCATTCAACCACTCTGCCACCTCCCCGCGCGGCGATCCCATTACCGCCGGGATTGAACAGATACAACCCCTAGGCTTAGACCTGACCTTATCCTATATGGCTTGTGATATGGGTTAGATCGGGTGATTATTGGACAATTCGGTAGTTTTTGACTTTTTGAATAGGACATTGTCGGATGGCAGAGCGGCTGTGCTTGTGACGGTCATATCTGTCAGTGGATCTTCTATGCGCAATCCGGGTGCACATATGGCTGTATCTGAAGATGGTCGGTATGTCGGCTCTCTCTCTGGCGGCTGTATCGAGCGGTCGGTGGTATCAGAGGCGCTAGATAGTCTGAAGGAAGGGCAACCAAAAGTTGTTCGCTTTGGAGAAGGCTCCCCCTATCTGGATATTCGATTGCCGTGTGGGGGTGGATTGGACGTCCACTTCATACCCCTTAATACACCTGAGTTCGCTCGACTATGTGTGGATGCAATTGCAGTTCGGAAGCCATTTTCATTCTCCCTTCCCGTTGCAGAAGGTGAAGCACATATACTAAATGAAGCAATTATGCCCGGCCTGAAGGTCCAAGATAAGGAGATTCTGGTAAGTCATGAGCCGAACCCAAAAATCCTGCTTATCGGGCATGGTGCTGCAATCACCAGTATGGCTATGCTTTCGCGACAAATGCAGTTTGATGTTGAAATTCTAACATCGGATCAGCCACTGATGGTCAGCTTATCCGATGAAGGATTTAGCGCACATCTGTTAAAGACACCAGATCAAGTGGCGGCCATCGAAAGCGACCCTTGGACAGCTATTGTATTTCTGTTTCACGATCATGAGTGGGAAGGGGCGTTGATGGCTTATGCCTTGAGCCAGCCGCATTTCTACTTCGGAGCTATGGGTGGACGTATCGCGCATGATGCGCGGCAGCAAGATTTGCTATCAAGGGGTGTTGCTGCTGCTGCTATTCAATCTATTCGTGCACCGATAGGGCTTTTCCATTCTTCCCGTGACCCCGATTCCTTGGCACTGTCCACGCTTGCAGAAATCACCAAAGCATTTCACGAACGATAGCTAGCTTGGTGCAGGCATACCTGCCATTCTGACTGCGAGTGCAGGATCAGTAGGATCGTTCCAGTCCTGTCGCTTTGCCCATTCGATCAATGAGGTTGGCTTGAAATTGAAAATCCCATCAATTTCCGCATTATCGGCAATGAGTGGCGAAATAGCCTGGACATTGTAGAACCGATAGAAGCTTGCCATGCCGTGGTAGACGCTATGCGGTTCAACGGTAGCTGATCCCGTAACAAGCATGCTCATATTGGAAGCGAATTCATCGGGTGTCAGGCTTTGAAATGCGACTGATCTTCCGGCTGCTTCACTCAAACGCTCTGCAACCTGTTCACCGATCAATGCCTCTGGACCACCAATGGCATAACGCCCACTGGGCACATCACTGCGCTCAAGTGCTTCAACCATGTAGGCGGCAACATCATCCAGGCATATCCATGAAATTTGAAGGTCCGGTTTCGCTGGATAGGCGAAAATTCCTTTGGTGACGATCGAGGGTTTGCTCCAGCTACGGATCATATTGTCCATGAACACTTTCGGTTCAAAGATTGCGTAGTCGATCCCCGTTTCCATAATCGCTTTTTCAATAGCCCGTCTACCGTCATGGGCCGGATTTTCGTTATCTTCATGATGGACGTAACAACTGGTGTTGAAGACTATTTTCTTCAAACCATTTGCTGTTGCCGCCGCTGCAATATTGCTTCCCAATTCGGTTGCTTTTTCCAGATCGAAAACGAAGGGAAGGTGAATGGCAATGGCATCCATTCCTTTGGCCGCCGCAATCATAGATTCTTGATTATAGAGATCTGCCTGGACCGTATCTACACTCGCAAACTCCGTTCCCTGAAGTGCCGCAGTGTTACGCAATGCAGCAATCGGTGTCATTCCGGCTGCTATCAATCGCTTCAAAAGGGGGTGTCCTTGATCGCCAGTCGCGCCGATCACCAAAATTCTGTTCATCAACTATTCTCCAGTCGCGCGGCTGATTTGCCAGCGATATATCCAAAAGTGAGGGCAGGCCCCAATGTTCCCCCAGCACCTGCATAGACGCTACCTGTGGGGCAGCTGATTACATTACCTGCACCGAACAATCCGCCGATGGGCTCACCGTCAACATTGAGTATTTGTGCATTTCCATTGGTCTTTGGACCACCATTGGTTCCTAATGCACCCATGTTAATTTCAACTGCGTAATAGGGGGCAGCGTCTACTGGACCTAACGTAGCGGCTGCGCCGGGTCGTGAGCGATCACCATAGAATCGATCATATACACTCACGCCTCTACCAAAAGCCGGATCTTGGGCATTCTTGGCGTTGTTGTTAAAATCAGCTACTGTTTTCGGTAACTGTTCGCCATCGATCCCCAGTTTCGTAGCTAGTTCTTCAAGGCTATCTGCTGAGGTAATCCAATCAGGAATGTCTTGTCCCGGCATCACCGAAGCTATGGGATATCGGCTGACATATTGATGGTCCATAATCAGGTAAGCTGGTAAGTTTTGATAATCATAAGTGGCTGGGTCAAATGCCTGAAAAGCGCCTGCAAGTGAGGAGTAATTATTGGCCTCATTACAAAAACGTTTTCCTTGTCGATTGACCATGATGCTGTGCGGCATGGTACGTTCGATGAGAACCGGAAAGGAGCGCTGAACATCGTCTCCATTCGGGCCGTTGGCGGGCCAACTGGCACCGGCGATTGAAAGCGTGGGCATCCACCAAGCGCTAGTCATATTACCGAGGCCGGCACCTACGGACATTGCCATTTTCAAACCATCACCCGTATTCATTTGCGGAGAGGCGGGGGCATCGAGTGGTCCGCGCAGGAACGTGACTTTCAGGTCTTCGTCCCATTCAAAGCCACCGGTGGCGAGAATGACACCCCGCGAAGCTTTTATAGATTCGCCGCTTTCTAAAGTAACTCCGGTTACCTGATCGTTCTCAATCAGCAGCTTTTTCGCAGCTGTTCCCAATTGCGGAACGATGCCTTTGTCGAGGCAGGCTTTGAGCAGACGGCCAATAAGTGCCTGTCCCCAACCACGCAAATCACCATCAATGCGGCGTTGCATCTCGTCTGGTTCGATCATGCCACTGCCACCGCCGAGCGGTGTTTCGCGTAACATCATCCGCTGGACATCACCGCCGTTGTAGATTTTCTCAGCCCACTCACCAAGAGTTGTGTAGTCAAATAGTTCGTTGTCGAGCGCCCGACCGCCACCCGTTTTTGCACCGGGTCGATCAAGATAATAGTCTGGATAGCCATTGAGCACACTTAATTCGGCGGCGCCTTGTGATCCTAGGAAAGCCAGCGCCTGAGTTCCTTCGTCAACGAACGCTTCGAGCGTCTCGTCGTTCATTTCTCCATGATCAAGAGAGCGAAAATAGGAAAGCGCAGCCTGACGATCATCATCGATACCGGCTTCCTGCATGGCCGGGTTATTTGGAACCCAAACAATCCCACCCGATATCGCCGCTGTTCCGCCAAGCTTGTCACCTTTTTCGATGATTGTGACTTTCGCACCGCTATCATGGGCCGCCAAAGCAGCTGCTAAGCCTGATGCACCTGCACCGATGACTAAAACATCTGTGTCCATCCTATCGACCTCCGGTAACAAACAGGCACTGGCCAGTAACCCAGCTGGATGCTGGAGAAGCCATATAAGTCACGGCGGCGGCAATATCCTCTTCTTGACCAAAACGTCGCAAGGGCACTCCAATCTGCTTGAGCAATGATTGCCGCTTTTCTTCTGTGTCTGTACCCATAGAATCATTGAAATTTTCTGTGGGAATAGGGCCGGGTGCCACTGCATTTACACGGATATTCGGAGCAAGTTCCACAGACAAAGTTTGGGTAAGGCTGTTCACTGCAGCTTTGGATGCGCCATAAGGACCGTTTTTAAGTTGCGGACCAAAAGAGGCGCGAGACGAGATGTTGATGATCGAACCGCTATTGTCTTGCATATGTTTGGAAGCCACCACTGCGCCCATCCAAACCGCCTTTAGGTTTAGTTCAATCTGTGCATCAAAATTATCTTCGGATGTTCGGGTTAAATAGCGTGGTGTTCCATCGGGGAGCCCGCCAGCATTGCTTACCCAAATTGAAAGTTTGCCGAGTTCTTTGACAGTATTTTGTGCAAGATTTTCCAAAGCGTCCATAGAAGTGCAATCCGTCGCAAGTGGGAATGCCTTGCGACCCAAGGCGCGGATTTCATCAGCGACTATATCCAGTTCACTTTGCGTTCGGGAGGCAAGCGCAACGTCGGCGCCAGCTTCGGCCAAACCAATAGCTATGGCCCGTCCAATTCCTTTCCCCGCACCCGTGACAACGGCGACTTCACCATCAAGTTTAAATTGATCTAAGATGCTCATTTAGTTGGCAATCCTTTTAAAATATCACGCTGTGCAAACCAGTAGTGCAGGCCTGCCCAAATGTTAAAAAATGCCAAATACATCAGCGCCTTTTGCAGCGCTGGACCCTCAGCTCCTTCTAATCCACCAGCAAAAATGTCAGACAGTATTCCGACAAATACCGGGCCAATGCCTAGTCCCACTATGCCTGCAACCAATAGGTAGATTGCTACGGCCAATGCTCGTGTTTGATCGCTGGCGAGTGTTTGGATTGCCGAGAAACTGGGGCCATAATAGAATGTCGCCCCAAATGTTGGGAAAGCGAGTAGGGCGATGCCCAAATTGACATTATCTGCATAGACAGCCCAGATCATACCGGGCGTGGCGATGATCAAAACTATTCCGCTGATTAAAAGCGATAAAGCTGGTTTCCGTTTGTCGAGATAATCTCCCATCTTGCCACCGAGAAACGCTCCAAGAGCACCGGAAATTCCTACCATAAGGCCTAGCTTCCACCCCAGTTCACCGTAACCAATTCCATGTACTCGAACGAACAGGCCGCCATAGAAACTTGCAAGACCATAAGAGACAAACTGGACAAGAACGCCGGCGGCGACCAAATGCCAATATGCTGGTTTTTTGGAGAGTTCTTTTACCGCCTCTGCCAATGTCGGTTTATTGGGATCACGCTTAAAGGATTCCAGAAATTTCGGTTTTCCGCGAGGATCTTTAACCGTGATCCACATCACCAAAGCCACGATGATTCCGGGTAAGCCAGCCATGAAGAAGGCTGTTCGCCAATCAAAGTTTTCGACGATCCACCCGCCACCGGCATAAGCAATGAAGGCACCAATAGGTACTGCGGTTCCCAATATGCCCAGCGCTCCAGCGCGTCGTTCCGGTGGGAATAGATCGGCAATGAGCGAATGGGATGCTGGCCCTGAACCCGCTTCGCCAACGCCCACGCCCACGCGGGCCAAAAACAACTGAATGAAATTGTTCGCCAATCCGCAAAGGATGGTCATCAACGACCAGATGGCGATAGCGATTGCAATAATCCAACTGCGGTTCCACCTATCCGCCAAAGCCGCGACGGGAATGGCTAACGTTGTATAGAAAAGTGCAAATGACAATCCAGTCATCAAACCTAGCTGTGTGTCACTTAGACCCAAATCCTGTTTAATCGGTTCGGCTAGAATCGAAATAACTTGGCGATCTAGAAAGTTGAGCATGAGAACAACGAAAAGAACGCCCAATACATAATTGGAATAACGATCACGTGGCTGACCATCTTCTTTGTCTTCTGAAAGAGGGGCTGCGTTTGCGATTATTCTGCCGCTTCCAGTTGTTCCATTTGTGCCACGCGTGGATCGTTGGGATAAATCCATTCATCTCCAATAACCTGATCGACGGCAAGATCGGATGGCACATTATCCAAACCAATCATCTTATCGCAGTTTTGATGAAAGCTATAAATGCGCGCTTCCTGATAAGAGAGAGGCACGCTCTTAAAGCCATCGCTTTCCATCGATTTTTGAATCATTTCTCCAAATTGAGTGTCTTCCAAAATGATCGGGCTCATGTCCCGACCGTTGGGTTTTGTCTCGTCAGGAACCGTCCACAGATCAGGTGCCGGACCATCTCCCCAATCCATAGCCATCGTCACAAGTTCCAGTCTCGTTGTGTTTAGACTGGTCGGCCAAAAGATCAGCGGCGGCACAAAATAATTACTGAGCGGCGATACCCAGTTGGGGAACATGGTGTAACTCTGTGTGCAGGTTCGACCGAGTTCGCCTACCGTCTCAATTTCTTGCCACTCCGGCGGAGATTCAACAGCGCGAACATGCTCGCGATCCGTTTCTTGCGGTGCCGGAGCCAACATGCGGGCATGGCCGTTGCGGTACATTGTGTTCACATTGCGCTTGCTATCTACCAATGGTGCGACTGTGTCGGGATGAATGAAGGGCACATGGTAAACCTCCATGTTCGCTTCCATCGCGACTTTCCAATTGCACTGTAGATCGAACGAATAGCGGGCTGCCAATTTAATTTTATCAAACTGAAATTCTTTCCATTCTTCGGCCACCGGACCCAGCCAGTCATTTAAGTTTTGAGCGTTATCTTCGAAGTTTACGAAAATCAAATTGCCAAACATTTCACAGCGAACCGGGATTAACCCTCGGCAAGACATGTCAAAGTCAGATCCGAAATCTTGTTTTTCAGGTACACCTACCAGAGTGCCATCTGTTTTATAGGTCCAGTTGTGATACCCGCACATCAGGCGAGGGGCTTTACCTTTTTCTTCGGTTACAACCGGCGCACCGCGATGGCGGCAAGTGTTGTAGAAAGCCCGAACTTCACCATCCATGCCGTGGACAATGATGATCGGTGTCCCGGTATTTTCCCATTTCATGAAACATCCCGGTTCGGGAACTTCATCTATATGCGCAGCGAATAGCCAGCTCTTCTTCCAGATATGCTGTTGTTCCAGATCATAATATTCTTGCGAGGTATAACGGCCAGCGGCAACATCCGGAAGATGCGGAAAACCTTCTGGAGGAGCCGTGCGACCAGCTTCCCATTCCATCAGGCGCTTCACTTGTTCCACATAGGCCGGGTCCATAGCCATTGCTTCCTCCTCTCCTCTTATAGTTGCAGGGATGCCATCTGCATCTTCTCCAGTCGATTGGTGTTTCTGCTAGACTGGCGAAACGATTTTAAACGACGCCTTCGACAACTGATTTTGCGTTATCGACGCGAATTGCGGCTCCATTGATAAATTTGCTTTCATCTGACGCAAGGAACAAAACCGTATTGGCAATGTCATCCGGTTCACCGAGTTGGCTCGGTGCCGGACCTTCGCTGTTGGGGCGCAAGTCTTCCCGGCCCACCAGGTCAGCTCCGATATTTTCCACCATCGGCGTTAAGATACCAGCCGGGTGAACGCTGTTGCAGCGAATATTGTAACCGTTGTTAGCGCAATGAACCGCGATACTGCGGCTCATGCTCTCTACGGCGCCTTTGGCTGCGGCATAAGCAACAACAATAGGTTCGCCCTGGACTGAGGCAATGGAAGCCATATTAATTATGGATCCGCCACCTGTTTCTTTCATTGCCTTTACCGCATGCTTGCATCCAAAAAATGTGGCGTCGGCGCTGACGGCCATAACAAAGCGGTACTCGTCTTCTGTTTGAGTTTCGATAGTTCCCGGCGCGACAACACCTGCATTGTTCACCAGGATGTCTAGCTTACCATGTTTGACGACGACATCATCAATCAGCTGTTCCCAACTGGATTCTTTACTTACATCTTGCACATGAAATTCAGCAGAATCGCCAATTTCAGTAGCAACTCGCTCGCCATTTTCCTGATCAACGTCGGTTAGGATTACTGTTGCGCCCTCACTAGCGAACATTCGCGCGTCGGCTTCTCCTAAGCCTTTTGCAGCTCCCGTAATGATTGCGACTTTACCTTTTAGACGGCCCATTGTCCCACTCCTGTCATTTTTGTCATCTTCCCACGAAATGGCGCATCATGCTAGGCATGGCCCACTAGTAAAAAGGGGGAGAGCGAAACGTGGACAAATTGGAGGCGCTTTGGGCACGGGAACAAATCCGTGATTTGCTGCATCGTTATTGCAAAGGCATTGATCGACGTGATTGGGATCTGGTGCGCTCTTGTTTCGCTGATGACCATGTCCACAATCATGGCGATATTACCGGATCACCCGATGATTTTGTCCGTATGGCCAGCGGTTTGTTGGAAGCAATTCCTGCAACTCATCACAGCATTTCCAATGTTCATTTCAAATTTTCCGCCGATGGCGGTAGCGTCGAAACGGAAGCCAATTTTGTGGCCTACCATTTAATCGAAGCAGGCCATCCAGAAGGCATGCCGGTTGAAACCAATGGTGAAGCGACCGACTGGATAGTAGCCGGTCGCTATTGTGATCGCTTTGAGAAACGCGATGGTGACTGGATTATTGTCCGTCGTGACGCGATGCATGATTGGGAACGTTACGATCCCGCCAGAGTTTAACTAAGACGATCATTCAATTGGGCAACGCGTAGCTCTACTCTTTTTAACTCGGCCAATACAGATAGCAGGTTCATCCTCTGGAAAATCCAGTTTTTCGCAAAGCCTACCATCATGAAAAGGACAAGTACTGCGGTGCTCCACAAAACCGTTTCTCGCAATTCTGATGCGATTAAGGCCTGCCACCCGCAATAAACCGCTCCCAGAAATACGAAGAACGTTACAATGGTAATCAGGTATGACCAAATGCGCATTGGCCCTTGCAGCGTCGCGCCTAGTTGATCGAACAACCCGCGACCATTTTCGAGATCATCCAAAAATTCCTGATCATCCGCGCTCAGAACGGCGCTTAGGTTTTGATCAAATTTATCCATGTCTATTCTCCTTCAGTTTCAGATTGGTCGGATAGTGCCGCTTGCAATTGCTTGCGGGCGTGAAATATTCTTGATTTGGCGGTGCCAACGGGTACTGAGGTTACCTCCGCAATTTCAGCCAGCGTCAACCCTTCGCTAAAATAGAGCGTTGCCGCGGCTCTATGTTCGCCGGTTAACTGTCCAAAGGCCTGATCCACAGAAACAATATCCTCACCGCGCGGTGGCGTTGTGGGTTCGGTTTCTGCCAATGCATATTCTCGATCACGTTGGTTCACGCGAATTTGATCCGCACATTTATTGTGCAATATTCGATAGGCCCATGCGGGAAACCGAGATGGCTTTCGCAATCCGAGCCAACCTTTGCAAATCCCTGTCCATGCTTCTTGAACAGCAACCGTTGCTTGTTCCTGGTCACGCAACAAACGATATGCGGTGCGCATCAACTTTGGATGCCAGCGCGCTGCAAGCCTTTCACCAGCCCGACGATCACCAGCCTGAATGCGTGTCAGCAGCAACTCGTCATATATTCGATCTGTATCGCTATATCGCATGCAAACCTCTTTGCCCTTTTACACCGTTAGTCGGTGTGAAGGGGCAAAAGGTTCAAATCGACTAAAAATTATTGTGCGGTGTAGCCTCCATCGACAACAAATTCAGCGCCAGTGACATAGGTCGACTCATCTGACGCCAGAAAAAGAATGCAATTAGCAATGTCGCGCGGTTGGCCCATCTTGCCGGCTGGAATACTCTCCGCGATGGCATCGTAGTGCGCATCATTGTCACCAACCGCAGCGCGTTGCATATTGGTTTCGATAATTCCAGGATGGACTGTGTTAACCCGAATATTGTCACGCGCGGTTTCCAGAGCAACAGACTTGCTGAACATCTTTACCGCACCTTTGGAGGCGGTGTAGGCTGCGCTTCCTCTAAACCCTACAAGCCCGGCTATCGAAGAAAGATTGATGATAGAACCGCTGCCAGTTTGTCGCATGGCCTTTACTGCAGCTGTGGTTCCATAGTAGCTTCCGGCAACATTGACCTTGAACTGATTCATCAACGCATCACCGGCATTGCTGTCGTCTATCTCAGCAATCTCCAATATTCCGGCATTGTTGACCAGTACGTCCAATCGCCCATGATCAGCGACAATTGAAGCAATCATATCGTTCCAACCTTGTTCAGATGCTACGTCTTGATGAAGGGCAAAGGCCTGGCCGCCATTAGTGACGATATCCGCGACAACTGCCTCAACGCCTGACAAGTCGATATCAGTTGCGACAACAATCGCTCCTTCTTCGGCTAAACGCTCGGCAATTGCACTACCTAGTCCTGGACGCGAAGCGCCGCCGGTCACCAGTGCGACTTTGCCCTCCATTCTTTTTGTCATAGATTTCTAGCCTGCTGAAGGTCTGTGTGCGTCGTCCGACCAATCCTGTCTTTTGCCCCACGTTTCCATGGTTTCAAATTCAACTTCCGGAAGACGTTCTTGCTGATATTCAAAATTCACACAAAATGGTTTGGTTGGTGAGTCATTATTATGATGATAGAAGGCGGCAATACCAGCTGAAAATTCAGCTCGCGCTTCAGGAGCCATCGAATCCCCCAAAGCATCTACCAACAAGTCGCCAAATTCCTCAGGAGTGCAAGGATCGTATTTGATTTCCTTTCCGAAAACACGGGAAAGTGTGGCCACTGTATCCGTTGGTAGAAACCGTTCGGGTCCACCAATATTCATCCATGTCCCTTCCATATCCGGGCGTTCCAATGCGGCTGTCATACATTTTCCAACATCGTCCAAGCTAATCCAATTGGCTTCGAGGTGCGGCTGGTGTGCGTAGACATACCGATCTTCATGCACCAGAAATGGCCGTGCCCAATTGGTCAGAAGATTATCCATGAACAGCACGGAGCCAAATACCGTCGCCGGAATACCAGTTCGGAATATGCTGTTGATGGCCACGGTGTTGTTGCCATAGGTAAATGGATCACCTGGTTTGTCCGGGATCCAACTTGAAGTATTCCAAACAAAGCGTTCCGCTCCGGCTTCTTTGGCCGCTGCTGCAACGCGGCCTGTCAGTGTTGCACGATCTTCGCGTGCTTGCAGTGGATGGGTGTAAAAGACCGCATCAGATCCTTCAAAGGCTGGAACCCAAGTAGACTCATCATAAAGGTCAAATACTCTGGCTTCATCAGCAATGTTACTTCCGCCTAGATCTGGTGTTTCGCTCCTGGAAAGAGCCCGAACTTTGTGGCCGGTTGCTCCCAACTGCCTGATCTGCGCTAAGCCCTGACGGCCGGTGGAACCGACCACTGATACTAGTGACATATGCCTCTCCTTTTTGTTTGCAGGTATTTTGAAGCAGGGTTTGCAATTTCCCAACGCTCAAATTTGTGAGGATGAGGATAACAAGTGCAAATACAGGCTATTGATTGTGCTAGGCTGCACTATGATTTCGCTTCACTATGTAGGGTCAGAAGTTTCACGCAAAGTGAGCAGACTGTTTGGGCAAAGAGGATCGCATGACAGAAGAAGAGATCATTTCCATTGGTGACGTGGTGCGTTTTCAAGCGCAGGAGCAACCGGATCAGACGGTATTCACCTTTGAAGGTGATGAGATGTCATATGGGCGCCTTCACGAGAACAGCAATCGTGCCGCGCAAGCTTTGGCATCGAAAGGGATCGGTAAAGGTGACAGAATTTCCTATATGGGAAAAAATTCGCATCTCTATTTTGAAATTTTGGTCGGTGCTGCAAAACTTGGCGCTGTTATGGTTCCGGTAAACTGGCGACTGGCTCCGCCCGAAGTTACTTATGTTCTCAACGACTCGGAAGCAAAAACGTTGTTTGTTGGTCCGGGCTTTGATGATCTACTGAGAAAAATTCGACCCAATCTGAAACATGTAGACTTAATTTTGGGATCGGAAGGCCCAGAGGGCGATTTTCCCGGATACCCAACTTGGCGAGATGAATTTGATCCGGTTGATCCTGCAATTATCTGCTCGGATGAAGATGATGCGTTGCAACTGTATACATCGGGCACCACGGGTCATCCCAAAGGTGCGATAATGACCAACGGTTCGATTTTCTCATCACGCGCAACGGGTGTTCCTGAAGATGAGTTGATGGATTGGCAAAAGAAAGTGCCCGGTGAGATTACGCTTCTCGCCATGCCTTGCTTTCACATCAGTGGATCAGGAACCGGACTAGCGGTGATGTTTGCCGGGGGAAGCGCGATTGTCCTACCAGAATATGATCCGACGCAGGCGCTGGATCTTATTGAGCAATATAATATATCCAAAATATTCATGGTGCCTGCGGCTATACAGATTCTGCTCAATCATCCCCGCGCCAAGGAGGTGGATTTTTCAAATCTCAAATACATCACCTATGGTGCATCACCGATACCGCTGGAGCTGATGAAACAGGCAATGGATGTATTGGGTTGTGGTTTTGTACAGATGTACGGAATGACCGAGACCAGCGGGACGATCACAACGCTTAACCCCGAAGATCATGATGTGAATGGCAACGAAAAAATGCGTTCGGTCGGCACGGCCCTTCCGGGTGTTGAACTGAAGATCATTGATCCTGAAACGCTCGAACCCGTTACTGCAAATACGGTGGGTGAAATTGCAACACGATCAGCCAAAAATATGAAGGGTTATTGGAACCGCCCTGAAGCGACCGAAGAAACCATTGATGCAGACGGTTGGTTGCGAACCGGCGATGCTGGATATCTGGATAACGATGGCTATCTGTTTATCCATGATCGACTGAAAGACATGATCCTTTCGGGCGGCGAGAACGTATATCCAGCCGAAGTAGAAAATGCGATCTATGCCAATTCCAAGGTTGCTGACGTGGCCGTCATCGGGGTGCCTGATGAAAAGTGGGGGGAGGCGGTTAAAGCCTGTGTCGTTGTTAAGAAAGATCAACAACTGAGTGAAGCAGACGTGATTGCGCATGCGCGCGAACATATTGCTGGTTTCAAATGTCCAAAGTCGGTTGACTTCATTGAGGCTCTGCCCCGAAATCCATCGGGGAAAATTTTGCGCAAGGGTTTACGCGCACCGTATTGGGAAGGCAAGGACAGGGCGGTTAACTGAGGCCTTGGAGAGATTCTATGGACGATTTAGTATTACGTGAAGATCAAGGTGGTTGGACAGTTCTGACACTGAACCGGCCGGACAAATTAAACTCGCTTACTGTCGGTATGTTCCGGGAATTGCGGAATCACATTGCTGATCTACGCAAGGATGAATCGATCGGCTGTGTCGTTTTACGCGGTGCAGGGAAATGTTTTTCCGCCGGTCATGATTTGGGAGATATTGCCGAAGGTGAAAAAGTGCCGTCGTTCGGTTGGCATTCGGAAACTCTGCGTTTGATGGAGAAACTCCCGAAGCCGGTTATCGCAGCGGTTCATGGTCATTGCTACACAGGGGCTCTTGAAGTGGCATTGGCGGCAGATTTTATTGTCGCTGCCGATAGTGCGCGCTTTGGGGACACGCATTCAAAATGGGCACTCACGCCAATTTGGGGAATGAGCCAGCGTTTGCCGCGCAGGGTCGGAATCGCGACGGCAAAACGACTTATGTTTTCAGCAGATATGTTTGATGCCGAAGAAGCTGTACGAATTGGTTTGGCCGAATATTCAGTGCCACTCGAGAAGTTTGACGGCGAGATTGCTTCCTTGGCTGAGCGAATAGTGGCCAATTCCGGATTTTCGCACGCTGCTAACAAACGCTTGTTGGAGGCAACCGACAATGATGCACTTGATGCTGGGCTGCAATGGGAGGTTCTGGAGAATGAAGGCCATGGTCCAGATATGAACGAACGTATCGCAGCATTCATGGGCAAAGGAAAATAGAAGAAAAAAGCAAAAAGCTGACATTTTTGCTGATTACCAGCACGCAATAAATAGGTTAGCCAAAACAATATCAAAACAAAGAGAGGAATAGATCAATGGATCTCGGACTGAAGGGCAAAAAAGTAATCATGAACGGCGGATCGCACGGACTAGGTCTGGCGTCGCTGAAAACTTATGCAGCAGAAGGTGCAGATGTGGCTTTCTTCTCTAGCGATGCTGACCGGGTTAAAGCGGCTGCGGAAGCCATTGATGCGGCTGGTCCTGGTAGAGTGTTTAGCGAGCAGTTTAATATGTCTGGTGATCCAGAAGGATATAAGGCTTGGCTTGCCAAGGCTGTCGAAGAGCTCGGCGGTTGTGATATTTTTGTTCATACCGCCAGTACATCCGGTCAAGGCGCAACGGGCGACTGGCAAGGTTGTCTGGATATGGATATGATGGGTGCGGTCAATGCTGTCGAAGTATTGACGCCAGCGCTCGCTGAATCGGACAGTGGCTCCATCGTTCTAATGTCATCAACGGCAGCTTTGGAAACATTCATGGCGCCGCAAGCCTTTAATGCAATGAAGGCGGCATTGATCACTTATGGTTCGCAGCTCGGTCAAGCGCTTGCAGCACAGGGGATCAAGGTGAACAGTGTCTCTCCCGGCGCGATTGAATATCCAACCGGAAACTGGGAAGCCATCAAAGCGGGCATGCGCGAACTTTATGACGCAACTTTGGCGAAAATGCCGATGGGCCGACTGGGTGAGCCACAGGAAGTGGCTAACACGGTGGTATTCGTATCCAGTCCCGCTTGCCCCTACATGACCGGTGCAAACGTAGTCATCGATGGCGGCTTTACCCAGCGCGTTCAATTCTAAGAGAAGCATCCTTTTCCAAAGACAAAGACTCAACAAGGAAGTAATATACTCATGACGGATCAAAGCATCGATCGCGATAAGTTGCTCGACATTTATACACGCACAATGAAGGTGAACCGCACCGACGAGCGGTTTCGTGAACTGTTAATGCAGGGCAAGATCGCGGTGATGTACTATTGTGTTCGCGGACAAGAAGTTGTTTCGGCGTCTGCTATGGCTGCACTTAATGACGATGACTATGTCGTCTGCACCTATCGTGGCCAAGGTGAACAAACGGCCAAAGGTGTCCCCATGGAAGCTTACTGGGCCGAATGTCTCGGTAAGGCTACAGGCACCTGCAAAGGCAAGGGTGGTACGATGCATATTACGCATCCTGAAACAGGTGTGATGGTCACAACCGGTGTCGTTGGTTCGGGAATACCGATTGCCAATGGCCTGGCTATGGCATCTCAAAATAGCGGCGATGGCAAGGTCACAATCGTGACTTTCGGCGATGGTGCAGCCAATATTGGTGGTTTCCATGAAGCGATGAATATGGCCCAGCTATATAAACTTCCTGTTGTCTTTGTTTGTATCAATAATCGCTATGGCGAGCATACTGCCTATGCTGATCATACCGATAGTGAGAATATCGCGTCTCGCGCGGCCGGTTATGGAATGCGCAGCGCTCATGTTGATGGCACGTATGTCGAACAGGTTTATCCAGCCATTCAGGAAGCTGTAGATCGTGCACGTGCGGGTGAAGGACCGACGTTGGTTGAGGCTATGTGTTACCGGATGCAAGGCCATTTCTTTGGTTCGGATTTCTCATATATGCCGCCGGAGCATCTTGAAGAGATGAATGCCGAAGACTGTATGCCAAAACTACGTAACTACATGTTGAAAGCGCAATTTACCGAAGCAGAATTGGATGCCGTTACAGACGACATCAACGGCCAGTTGGATGTCGCAGTGCAGGCAGCGCTTGATGCTCCATTCCCCGACGCGAGTGAACTCCGCAAAGATGTCTTTGAAGAGGAGATCGCAGCATGAGCGGGACAATTACACTGACCGAAGGTCTTAATCAGGCGATCGACGAAGCCATGGCAGCCGATGACACGGTTTTCTGTCTCGGCGAAGATGTTGCAGCCAAGCAAGGCGGCGGTGTCTTCAAAATCACATCCGGACTGACGGAAAAATACGGTGAGAACCGCATCCGTGCGACACCTATTTCTGAAACAGCTATAGTTGGTGCTGCCGTTGGGGCGGCGCTGGCTGGGCATCGCCCGATTTGTGAAATCATGCTGATGAACTTCGTTGGCGTTTGTATGGATCAGATCGTCAACCATGCGGCGAAATTACGCTTCATGTCGGGCGGCCAAACCAATGTACCTATGGTGCTGCGGACTACCACCGGTGTTGGCGTCGGCTTTGGCGGGCAGCATAGTGATATGCTGGAAGCATGGTTCGCGCATGTCGCTGGTTTGAAGATTGTTACCGCTTCCAACGCTGCGGATGCAAAAGGTCTTATGCGTTCTGCAATCGAGTGCAATGATCCGGTGATCTTCATTGAGAATGTGATCAGCTATGGTCTAACATCCGATGACCCAGGTAAAGATCACAGAGTGCCATTGGGAAAAGCCGCGATCACGCGGGAAGGTACAGATTGTTCGATCATCACCTACGGCCGGACCGTTATGGATGCGCTTGAAGTGGCGGGTACGCTTGAAGAAGAAGGTATCTCGGTTGAAGTTGTCGATCTTCGAACCATTGCTCCCTATGACGAAGAAACTGTATTGGCATCTGTTCGCAAAACAGGCCGCGCAGTGACTCTTCACGAAGCTGTGAAGCCCTATGGAACGGGCGCAGAAATGTCAGCCAAAATCCATGAGGAATTGTTCAACGAATTGAAGGCTCCTGTCCAACGTGTTGGTGGAAGCTTCTCACCAGTGCCATTTGTGGCGCTTGAACAAGACTGGATCCCGAGCAAAAGTGAGCTTGCTGACGCCGTCAGAACTGCAATGAATTGGAAGAAGTAATTTATGGCTGAGGAAATTCGCATCCCAAAATTAGGGATGAGCGCGGTGGAAGTGACGCTGGAAGAATGGATGTTTGAGTCTGGTGATCCGGTGGAAAAAGGCGAAATTATCTACACCGTTGAAACCGATAAAAGCACAGTTGAAATTGAAGCGCAGGCGGCAGGAAAAATCACCACCACTGGTGTTGAAGGCGAGACGTATAAAGTCGGCGACCTCGTCGGAACGATTGAGTGAGTTCCGATAGTAAACCTGCCGCGCTTCTATCGGAAGTTTATCGGTTAGCCGGAGAGCGTGACTGGGATGCGGTTGAAGCGCGGGTTCATCCTGATTTCATTCTATATGAAGCAGAGAGCCTTCCGTTTGGCGGTGAATGGAGGGGTAAGGATGCTCTCCAACGTTGTGCAGCGGCCATGTATGCAACATGGGAAGAAGCTTCGGTTAATATCAATGAAATCACAGGCGGTGAAGAATGGGCCGTCGTGGTTTTATCTCTGACGATGAAGTCGAAGAAAACAGGACGGACATTCACTCAAACGGTCAATGAAGCAGCCCGGTTTGATGATGGCCTGTTGAAGGAGTTGCGCATCCACTATTTTGATGCAGCGGAAGTGACAGCAGAAGCTGGCGAAGCAGCTTAGTCACTTGCTCCCAAATAACCCAATTGGCCAGCCTTGAAAATTGTTTGAGCCCGGTTAACCGAGTCAAGTTTCTCACCGGCCCGATGGATATGATAACGAACAGTCGCGTGGCTGAGACTGATGATCATTCCGACTTCCTTGTCGGTTTTGCCAATGGCAGCCCAGCGCAGACATTCCACCTCGCGTTTGGATAGTTCGCAATCTGATGGGATGCGCTGTGTCTTGCGTCTGCATGCGACATAACCGGCAATAAACCGACGTGTTAACAACCCGAATAGAACGCCATGTTCATCGAAATCATCTGCTAAATCAGCCTTGCTGCGATCAAGCGGAGAAAAACTGCTTGCCGAAATTTGGGCAAAGGGGAGATGCATCGGCACAACAATATAGGCTGCGCTTGTTGATGACTCCGCAAAATATTTTCGTAGATCGATATCTTCCAGATAGTGATTAGGCCAATGACCAAAAAAACCAGAGGCATTGCACCAGAAAATTTCACTTTTATATCTGCAAGCTCTTGGCAGCGGCGAATGGAGCGCTAGACGATGGTCTTCCCACCACCGCTCTCCGTCATCCATCCAGCCGAATATTTCTGCGTTGAGGATGCCACCATCTGCATCGAGCATGGGTTCGTTAGAAGCGATGTCATCGCTAAGCGCAACACGGTAGCCGCGTTCGCGCGCAATTTCATTTAGGGCGACTGCCGCATCATGAACATCGTCAATCGAGCGAATGGTAACCTGTTCCAGCATCTGGCCTAACTGGCTTAATTCTGGCGGATTGGAGGCTTTTTCATTTGGGGTCATGGGATGGCTATTTCATAAAATAGACTATGCAGCAACAGGTTTGATTATCAACCAAATCCGATTTTACTGCAAAATCAGAGGCCTAAAACAGTCTTTGCAATGATATTTTTCTGAACTTCGGTTGATCCGCCATAGATGGTGGATGCACGGCTATTCAAATATTTACCCATAGCCGTTTGCGCTTCCGCAATGCCAACGGGTTCCGGTGCATCGTTACCATAAAGCGGCCTGTCCATTGGCAATTGCAGAGCATCGTAACCCAACAAGTCAGCACGAAACTCGTCAATATCTTGACCAAGGTTGGAAGCGAGTAACTTGATCAGTGAAGTCTGCGGTCCGGGTTGCCGTCCTTCTGCTAGCTCGGCCAGAATTCGGAGCTCGGTCACTTCCAGTGCTTCCGCACGCAATTTTAGTTTTGCCAGTCTATTGGTATGTTCCTGACTATGACTCATTGCACCATTGGTGCCCGATGGAACGGTATCGCCGAGCAGCTTTAAACTCTCGATCTGTGCAATTAGCCGCGGTGCAGAACAAGAGCCGCCACGTTCATTCTCCAGCAGATATTTTGCGATAGTCCAGCCTTGACCTTCTTCGCCAACCAGATATTTGGCATCGGTTTCGGCGCTATCAAAAAACACCTGGTTCACTTCGTGATCACCGGACATAGACATGATCGGCGATATTGTGATTCCGGGTTGATCCAACGGGACCAAAAGAAAGCTTATTCCGGCTTGTTTTTTGACATCCGGATTGGTGCGCACCAAACAGAAAATCCAGTTGGAATGATGTGCGTGTGTGGTCCAGATTTTGGATCCGTTGATGACATATTTGTCACCGTCTTTGCGAGCGCTGGTCTTCAGTGAAGCAAGATCCGATCCGCTGCCAGGTTCGGAGTAACCTTGTGCCCAATAATCTTCACCCGATCGAATGCGCGGCAGGAAATAGTCTTTCTGTTCTGGAGAGCCAAACTCACACAATACCGGTCCTAGCAGGCGCAGGGCAATGGCCGAAACACCGGGGGCATTTGCAAGTGCACATTCTTTCTCAAAAATATAGCGCTGTGTATGGGTCCAGTTTGTACCGCCATGCTCAGCGGGCCAATGATATGCAACCCAACCTTTGTCATTCAATATCCGGTGCCATTCCAAGCCAATATCCGGCTCCGCAAAAACACCAGGTGTCTGGCGTGTGCCCGTACGCAGTCGTTCGGTGAGGTTTTCGTCGAGAAAAGTTCTTACTTCATCACGAAATGCGAGTTCTTCCGGAGTGAATTCCATATCCATTGGTTTATTCCCCTTCGCGCATTGCCCAGGCGATACCGCGCCGTAACAGGTCATAATAAACAGGATAGTTCCATGAGCAACGTTCCGGTACTGGATAAAAATCTTGCATTCCCGGCAGGTCATAATGTCCCCGACAATGTCCAAGAATGTTATAAACAATGCGTCCTTTGCCAATATCGCGAGTATATAAGATTGGGACCACAGTCTCCGGCCAATCTTCTTCCACAAAGCCTTCAGCTTTGCCTTCAAATCGGGTGACCATCAACGTATCGATATCTGCTGTCGTTTTGGTGAGATATAGCTCATCTTCGATGACGAAATCTTCAATGCCTCTAGTGAGCTCGTGGTCTTTGTTGACCACTTCTACATTGAATTGACCAATGGGAGGATGCGCTTTGAATTGTGTGCCAAGCATTTCCATAACATCCGGACGGTCATCGGGTGCGTCGACACCATCGTCGGTAAACTTCAAAATGGAATTGGTGCCGTGCAACGCCAGCCACTTTCCGCCATTGTCCAACCATGATTTTATCGCAACGGCTTCGTCTTCGCTGGGCATGAAATCACATGTATAGGTTATCAACATGCTACATTGGTTGAGGCGTTCTATATCAGAATAATCACACGCAACGGTGGTGCGGATTTTGGGATGGTCAGCAAGGAGTTTGAGCACTTCCAATCGAGCAAAGTCGATATCGTGATATTTCCCAACAGCGACAAAATGCGCATCAATGCGATCTGACATAATCTATTCCCTGATCGTGCTGGCGCCATCGACGGTTAGGTCTGCACCACTGGTAAAGCTTGATTCATCCGATGATAGAAACAAGATTGCTTTGGCAACTTCCTCTGGTTCACCTACGCGTCCGACCGGATGCGCTGAGGCCATTGCCATTTCAATCTCATCTGGTGTTGCACCACCAGCATTCAGATAACGTTCGTACATCGGTGTGCGGATAGCACCGGGATGCACGGTGTTTGCCCGCACGGGTATATCCCGCGCAGCACAATCCAATGCGACCGAGCGTGTCAGGTGCGTGACCCCCGCTTTTGACGCGCAATAGGCCGCCATATTTGCACCGGCACGTGCCGCTAGCATGGAACCTACATTCACAATTGTTCCCGGTTCGCCAGCTTTTTCCATCGGCGGTAACGCTGCGCGGCAGCCGTAGAATGTACCGTTTAAGTTAATATCGATATGGCGGTTCCAGCTGTCCAGATCGACATCGATCGTGTTTCCGGGTTCAGAGATTCCGGCGATGTTACAAAGGCTGGTCAGTTTGCCGAATTTGTCGACGGTTGCATCAACCGCCGCATTCCAGGCATCTAGATCGCGGACATCCAATGAAACTGCTGCGGCGTTGTCTCCAAGCTCATCGGCCAGCGCTTGCGCTTTGTCCAGTTGAAGGTCGCCCAGCATCACGCTGCCACCCTCTTCGACAAACATGCGCCCGACGGTAGCGCCTATGCCTTCTGCGCCGCCAGATATTAGCGCGACTTTTCCTGACATGCGTCCCATCTATCTCTCCAAAATGGCGACGCCGGATAGACCGGGGGCACCGTAAACGTGACTGTAAGCAACTTTCGGATCGTTCGGGACTTGCCGTTCTCCACCGCGACCACGCAACTGCACTGTGTTCTCATAAACCTGACGCAAGCCTGAAGCACCAATAGGTTCTCCGCAAGCAAGGCATCCACCATCTGTGTTTACCGGCAGCGAGCCGTTAATTTCCGTGCGGCCTTCGGCAAACCACTGTTCCTGTTCGCCATCTTCGCAGAATCCATTTTCGGCCATATGCATTATCTCTGCACCTGATTCCGTGTCCTGCAACTGAGCTACATCGACATCCTCTGGACCAATGCCGGCCATTTCAAAGGCTGCTTTCGAAGCCAATATTGTCGGCTTCCCTCCGCCATCAACGTCAACGGAAGGAGAGAATACCTCAAACGATCCCGGCGGGCGCGTTCGCACCGCAATGCTGGATATTTTCACAGCATTTGAAATGCCCAACTCTTTGACTTTCTTTTCACTAGCCAAAATAAGGGCAACGCCGCCTTCAGCAGGCGAGCAGAACATATACTTAGTCAGCGGATCATTGACCATTGGAGCATTCATGATCGTTTCCAGATCAATCTGAGAACGACGCCATGCATGATCCGTTTTCTCGCCGTTACGAAATGCTTTCTCAGCGACTTTACCAAGCGTATCGCGGCTGATTCCGTGAAGCTGCATATAGCGCTGGATTTTCAGTGCAAAAAATTGAGTCGTCAGCATCATGCCAGTTTCGCCATACCATTCCGGCAGGCCATATGACTTAGGGTCGGCATTAAACGCACCGCGTGGATGTTTGTCGAAACCAACGGCCAGAGCAACATCATATTCTCCAGCAGCTACAGCAAATCGCGCAGAGGCGAGGGCGCTTCCACCGGTTGCACAACCGTTGCTAACATTGATGAAAGGCAATCCGGTCAATCCCAGTTCGTTGACCATGATATCGGCACTTCCGGCAGCAGCGGAGCCGCCATAAGCGCAGCCAACATCTTCCCAAGCAATTCCCGCATCGGCCATAGCTTGGCGAACGGCAAAGACTCCTTGATCACGACCGGAGCGGCCTTCTGTTCGACCAAAGGGATGTATTCCCGCACCAATAATATAAACATTGTTCATGAGGTCTCCTCCGGCCGAAATGCATATGTTGACTGTGTGTTATTAAAGGGCGCAACGACAAACTCCATCGCCATACCCAGTTTCAAATCTTCAAGCGATGCGTCGACAATTCGTGTTTCTACAATGGTTTCGCCTGGCAATTCGACATAGCCGATCAGATAAGGTTCAAACACTTCTGGCCCGGTATAAGGTTCCTTGGGTTTGAAATCTTGCCGGGTCCAAGACCAAAGCGTTCCTTTTCTTGAGAGCGCATAAGGTGTTACGCCTTCTGCGGCGTCGCCCTCTGGGTATGGGAAAATTATCTTCCCATCCGATAGCTGACCACCAATCAATGTTGGCTCGGCCTCCTGCGTCCACAAATTCTCTGCAATAGGTGTAAGGGTCTCGCTCATGCCGCCTCCGCATATTCTGAAAGATTGGTTGCCGCGTCACCAAACAGGCGATCAAGCAGGATGATCCGTTTCATTGCATGGCCCACAGCAAGTTCATCGGTAATGCCCATGCCGCCGTGAAATTGAACGGCGCGCTTGGCAATAAAATGTGCGTTCTCGCCGATAAAGGCTTTAGCACCAGCATATTGTGCCTGCCAGGTTGAGGCTTCACTGCGTTGAATTAAAGCAGTGCGCCAGAGCATGGATCGCATTTGTTCGAGCTGTGCGTAACAGTCGACCAAGCCATGTTGGATTACCTGGAAGCTTCCGATTGCTGTTCCAAACTGCTCACGCTGTTTCACATATTCGACTGTGTCATCAAACAATCGCTGCGCCAGTCCTACCATTTCAGCGCAGGCGAGAAGACGAATTTCCGAGACTATCTCTGTAAATATTGTGGCATCAATATCCAGTTTCGCGCTTGTCGGGATAATAACGTTTAGGAACTGGATTTCCGCTGCCATGCTACCATCGGTTAAGCGATAGCCACGTTTGCGTAATCCTTCTGCATCCGAAGCAACGAGGAACATCGACAACTCCCCATCGCAATCACATGTCACGAGAAAATGATCGGCAATCATGCCGTTCAGAACAAATCGCTTCTCGCCAGAGATGATGTAATCTGCACCAGACTTTTTCGCTGTTGTTGTTTGCGGTGTGAGATTGAACCGACCATTGGGCTCTGCAAATGCTGTTGCGATAATTTGGCTGCCATCAAGGACGGACTCCAGTGTTTCACTTGCTCCAGCCGTTGCTAAAATCTTCGCTGAAAGCACACCATTTTCTAACCATGGATCAACTGCATTTCCTTGACCCAGAGCTTCGGCTATTACGACCAAATCGGTCAACGATCCGCCCATACCGCCCTGGTCTTCATCGGCGGCCAGCGCAAGAAATCCTAACTCCGCCAATTCCTGCCAGCGCGTCTTGTCGTAACCACCATTCAACTCTCGAATTTTCCGCCGCGCTTCCACGTCAATGGGTGCGGCAAATCGCTCAGCGGTTGCCTTGAACATTTCTTGATCTTCGGAGAGATCAAAATTCATGCAATTGTCTCGTAGCTAATTGGGAGTTTGGTAACGCCGCGTAGAAGAATATTGGGAAGCACTGTGATTGCATCCTCATCCGCCAGTTGGAAATTTGTCAAACGAGATAGTAGCTCATCAAATGCAACAGCGATTTCCTTCCGGCTCAGCATGTTGCCGACACACATGTGGATGCCTTTGCCGAAAGCCAGGTGCTGGCGAACGTTTTTGCGTTCAATGTCAAACTTGTCGGGATTTTCAAATTTCTTTGGATCGCGATTGGCCGCCGCATAGCGAATCTGCAAGGTAGCACCCTTGGGAATTTTTACGCCTCCTAGTTCGGCATCCTTCATTACGATACGCCACATACCAGCGGATGGCGTTTCATAGCGAAGCGACTCCTCCACCATATTACCGATCAGTTTCGGATCATTACCGCCTGCAGCTGCCACTGCCTTTTCCATTTGATCTGGATTGCGAATAAGTTGGAGCATTAGGCCTGCGATAGTTGATGTCGTAGTTTCGTTCCCTGCCACCATGAATTGTTGCATGATCGAAATAATTTCTGGGTCAGTTAACGGTTCTTCGCCATCAATCCTTGCTTCTACCAGGTCGGTCAAAAGATCATCACCGCCATTGGCACGGCGCTCATCAATCTTGCCTTTCATATAGTGCTGATATTCGACAAATGATCGCGCGCATTCCAGTTCGCGATCACGATCAACCAACTGACTGAAGCGATCAACTGCTGCATCAGACCAATATTTAACCTGCTTGGGATCATTATCCAAACCGATTTGCTGCGCGATCATCGCGACAGGTAGCGGTACCGCAAATTCTTCAACAAATTCGCATCTGTTCTTTCCGGAGAGATTGTCGATAAGTTGAATCGCTTTGGCGCGCATATCGTCTTCAATTGCATTTACCCGCGGCATAGAGAAAGCGAGATTCACCAGTTTGCGAAACCGGGTATGTACGGGTGGATCGGCGGTAAGCAATGTGGCTTCGTTGGGGAAACCCTCTGCCAAAATAGCATCAATCTCAGGATCATCTGCTCCCATTAAGGAGCCAAAATCGTTGGAAAATTCTTCTACGCGACCAGTTGCTTCAGCTACCAGTTCGTAGTCATAAACAATATAGGTGTTTTGCTCTGGCACATGCTGGATTTTCATATCAGCCGCGTGCGCTTCACGGTAAAATTCGAATGGGTCGGTCAGCACTTCTGGTGCAAAGAAGTTTTGCTGATCAATCGGTTTGTTCACTTGGTCGACTCCCTATACTTTGGAACACCATAGCGCCAACATTCGGAATCTGGCGATGCGTCAAATTGTTAGTCCTGCGGCGTTCGAAATATACACTCTAGGCTAGAAATTCGCGCTGGAATTCAGCTCCGTCAAAATAGTCGCGCCAATTTTGAATTTTGCCCTCATCGTTTAGTTCGAATGTCCCCATCACTCGAATGCTGGCCTTTTTTCCGCCTTCAAGTGTAAAATTATCGGTGCGTTCGGTTAATACGGTATTGCCATTGGCGGCAATTGCATGGGTTTCCCAATCGCAACCTTCCATCGCTGGAAACGCGCCCATCATGGCCTGAACAGCTTCTTTCCCATTCGCCGGTTCCATGGGAATGTTATGCCAAACAACGTCATCGGCCATCATGTCGAAAGCGCTTTCCATATCCATATTGTTCCAGGCGGAAATAAAAGCTTCTATTGTTTCTTGCGGGGTCATGTCTTTCCTCCTTATGCGATTTTCAGGATCATTTTGCCTTGGTTAGAGCCTTCGAACAGGCGCATGAAGGCGTCATATGTATTCTCAATACCTTCATCGATATGCTCATCGATGTTGATTTTGCCCTCGGCGGCCCAAACGCCCATTTCTGCTGCGCCTTCGCCAAATCGTTCGACATAATCAGCGACTAGCAACCCTTGAATAGAAGCGCGGTGCACGATCAGTTTCCAGATATTTCTGGCACCCACTGGTTCAGGGCTGTTATACTCGCTGATCAATCCGCAAAGTCCGATGCGAGCGTCGTTGTTTATATTGTCCAAGCCAGCGTCGAGAATAATGCCCCCGACATTTTCGAAAATGACATCCACCCCGTCTGGCGCCGCTTCTTTGATCGCTGAGGTGAGGACTGCTTGATCCTTGCCGCGATAATCTATGGCCGCATCATAATTATACCGTTCGGTTAATCGCGCACATTTTTCTGGCCCGCCGGCAATGCCAATGACGCGGCAACCTTTGATTTTCGCTAACTGTCCGACAATGGAACCAACTGCGCCGGCGGCACCTGTTACCAAAACTGTGTCACCTTCTTTTGGTTTGCACACTTCCAAGAAACCAAAATACGCCGTCATCCCAACTGCGCCAAACAGTGATAGATAGTTAGTGATCGAAGGAACAGCAGACGGGTCAATGGGTTGTGTGAAGCCTCCCACTGTTCCCACGGAATATTCCTCTATGCCATTCAGGCCCATGACCCATTGACCTTTTTCAAAGCCTTCCGCTTTGCTTTCTTCCACGATACCGATAGTGCTTGCACGGAAAGGAGAATCCAATGGAATGGGCGGCATGTAAGAAGGGCGATCATCCATCCAACCGCGCATAGCTGGGTCAAGAGAAGCATATTGATTGCGGATCAAAAACTGTCCATCTGCAAGTTCAGGAAGCGGTTCTTCACGCAATTCAAAATCTTCGCGAACCGGGTCGCCATTGGGACGGCGTTTCAGGATGAAGCGTTTATTCGTGGTCATGGATGATGTTCTTTCTGACGATTGATTTCTCACTAGCAAATTAAGCCATATCACTGGCTGTCAAATTTGCACTACTGTCAGTAACGATAAGCCCTTTTGGGCGTAGTGCAAAATTTATGAGACAAGGACGCAATCCCATGACAACGACCCGGCAATGGCTTCTCAATGATCACCCACGCGGACGCGGCATAGAAGATGGTGATTTCAAACTTGCCGAAACCGAATTGGTTTCTCCAGGTGAGGGGGAGATGTTGCTAAAAACTCTTTTTCTCGGTTTTGACCCTGCGCAAAAGGGCTGGATGGAAAATATTGCCGACTATGTTGCCCCAATGGCGATTGGCGAAGTGATGCGTGGAAGCGCGATCAGTGAAGTCTTGGAAAGCAATGGCGGCAAATATTCCGCCGGCGATGTCGTTATGGGATCAACTGGTTGGAGTGAGTTCAATCTATCCAATGGAGAGGGGCTGACAAAAGTAGATACGGAGCTTTCGCCAACAACGATGTTGTCGGTGCTCGGAACAACAGGCGTCACGGCATATTGCGGTTTGTTTAAAGTTGGTAAGCCGGTTGCGGGTGACACGGTCGTTGTTTCTGGTGCGGCCGGCGCAACGGGATCAATTGTCGGGCAACTTGCAAAACTGGCAGGTTGCCGGGTTGTTGGTATCGCGGGTGGTCCCGAGAAATGTCAGTGGCTAGTTGATGAGGCCGGTTATGATGCCGCGATTGACTATAAAGCTGGCGGTGTAAAAGCCCAACTCAAGGAGCATTGCCCCAAGGGAATCGATGTGATCTTTGACAATGTCGGCGGGACGATTCTGAATGATATGCTCTCGCGAATAGCAACCGGAGCGCGCGTAGTAATTTGTGGCGGCATTAGCCGTTATGAAACGGGAAACCTTCCTGCCGGTCCGGAAAACTATTTCAATCTGGTGTTTCGACGAGCGTCCATGGCAGGTTTTATTGTCCTTGATTGGGCAGATGAATTCCCAGGCATCCGCAAACGTCTCGAAGGTTTTGTGCAGGATGGTAGCCTGAAATATCAGGAAGATGTGCAGGAAGGTTTTGAAAATGCGCCTGCCACGCTTAAACGCCTTTTTGTTGGCGCCAACCGTGGCAAGCAGCTTTTGAAATTGTAGATTTTGGCGAGAAGGTCTAGCCGTCAAACGCTTCGGTGGCTTGGCCTTCTGCGTTGTAAACGGGGCCTTCTTTTGAGACCAAGTATTTCTTGCTTTCAGCGCCGGTCAATCCGAACGTTCCAATATGATCGCGCATGCCAGCATATGCGGGGCCTTTGAAATGTGCGGCCAGCGCTTCTTCGCTTTCCCATTCTTCAAACACATTGACGCGCGCCGGATCACTGCCGTCTGCGCTCCATTCATAATGATTGCATCCATCTTGAGCGAGCGCTCCGTCAATCCATTTTTTTGCGGATGTGAGGGCTTCTTCACGTTGAGCTGGATCCAAATCGATCTGGGCGGCGATTACGACTTTCATATTTCTCTCCTCTAGATTGATCATCCCTATGGTGAGAAGTGCCGACTTGGCCAATCCTCTTTTTTGACAAGGGCGCAACCCTTCGAATTTCTATACAAGTAGTCCAAACAGAAAAAGGAGTTTGGATATGGCGGGACGTTTAGACGGTAAATCAGCGTTGGTTTTGGGTGCAGCATCGCAAGGCAATATGGCACAAGTCACTGCAAAATTATTTGCAGACGAAGGTGCAAAGGTAACGGTTGCTGGACGCAAAGAGGAAGAGCTCAAGAGATTTGCTGAGGAAATCGGTGGCGCCTATGCAATTTGCGATATTACCAGTCATGAGCAAGTCACGGCCATGGTTCAAAAAGCAACCGATAGCTTCGGCCGCCTTGATGTTGCGGTCAACGCAACAGGATGGGGCTTGGTGAAGCCAACGATAGAACTTACCGATGAAGAGCTCGATGATATGGTGGCTCTGCAGTTTAAGGGTGTGCACTATTTTCTGGCTGAGTGCGTGAAAGCGATGATGGCGCAAGACCCGCAGGGTGGTTCCATCATGCAATTCTCCTCTGCAACAACCAAAGCGCTGATTAACAATCATGCCGCTTATATCGGAACCAAAAGAGGTGCCGAAGCCTTGATTGAAACCGTTGCCAATGACTACGGGCAATATGGAATTAAAGCGAACACCGTATCTCCGGCTTTTACTGAATCACCCATGACATCCGATAGTTTTCAGGTTCCCGGTTTGGTTGATGCGTTCATGCCAAAATACCCGTTGGGTCGTTTGAACACGTCCGACGATGTTGCACGTGCAGCCTTGTGGCTAGCGAGCGACGAAGCCTTTGTGACGGGACAAAATATACAACCCAATGGCGGTTTAACACTACGTGGCAATCCGCAAGCAGTTGAGTTGGAAGCTTCAATCGGAGCGGCAATGGCGGCGGCGCAAGCCGACGGATAGCCAATCAATATTGAGCGGTTCCACCATCGACGCTGAGCATGGCGCCGGTAATTCCGGCACCCTCATCTGAGGCGAGCAGCAAGGCCATTGCGGCAATCTCTTCAACGGTGTTGGGCCGCTTGATCGCACTTTCCTGAGAGAACATGGTGATCATCTCGTCAAAGGTCATGCCCATGGCTTCGGCGGTGGCGGGGCCGCTATTCTTGATGATATCGGTGATCACCAGGCCAGGGCAAATGCAATTGGCGGTGACGCCGACTTCACCGACTTCGCGGGCCAGCGATTTTGTCATGCCGTTAATGGCATGTTTTGCCGCCGTATAGGCCGTGAAAATTGGTTTTCCGTGTTTGCCTTCCATGGAGGAAATATTGATTATGCGACCCCATTTGCGATCAATCATACCCCGCAAAGCCCGGCGCGTTGCATAGAAAGTGCCATAAACATTCCATTTCATCGCTTCGTCAAAGGCTTGATCGGACAGATCAACCATCGGCTGCAAATCACCGGCGCCGCCCGCATTGTTCACCAGTATATCCACCTGTCCAAAGTGATCGGCTGCTTTGTCGATAAAGCCTTCGACATCTGTCTGCACCATCGCGTCGCCCGCAATAAAATGGCCGCGATCACCAGCGCCCATTTCTTCCAAAGTTTTGGCTCCTTTATCTGGATTGCGCGCCATAAGGGCAACCGAAGCGCCCTCAGCCAGATAAGCTTCCGCTATGGCGCGACCAATGCCGGCAGTCCCACCTGTGATTGCTGCGATTTTTCCTTCGAGGCGCATATCATACTCTCCATATTGCCAATGTTCGTTTGTATGTTCCTATAGGATGGTGATTACCAAGAAAGACACTAATGATAATCCTAGCACGGAGGAGAGAATAAAATGGCAGGCAGAGTTGAAGGCAAGATTGCATTGGTCACAGGCGGTGCAGCGGGGTTAGGAAAGGCCGATAGTGAAATGTTAGCACGCGAGGGAGCGACGGTTATCGTTACCGATATCGACGAGGCTGGCGCTGCGGCAGTGGCTGAGAGCATTGGTGGGAAATCTATGCGTCATGATGCCTCCAGTGAGGAAGACTGGAAGGCCGTCTATGCAATGATCGAGAAGGAACTTGGGGGGCTCGATATATTGGTCAATAATGCTGGCATTGTAATTCCCGAAAATGTCGAAGACTGTCAGCCTGCGAATTTTCGCAAGACTATGGCGATCCATGCTGAAGGTACATATTTCGGTTGTCACTATGGCATACCGATTATGGCGAAAAGCGGCGGCGGTTCGATTATAAACATGGGATCAGCGGCTGCGTTACAGGGATATTCTCCATTCTTCGCTTATGCGGGAGCAAAAGGCGCCATTCGCGGTATGAGCAAGTCCATCGCGATGCATTGTCAGGAGCAAGAAAATGGTATTCGCTGCAGCACGATCTTTCCGAGCGGAATTGCGACGCCAATGGTGCAGGCTATTCAGGAAGACCCGTCACAGGAAATTCCAGTAGCTGATGGGGTGCTGCCCGCGGGTTCCATCGGTGCGCCCAAAGATATCGCAAACACGGTGCTCTTTTTGGCGTCCGATGAATCGCGCTTTATCACTGGTGCAGAGTTTGTCGTCGACAATGGCGGTATGCAAAAACCACATCTCTGAAGATGTTAGAATCCTGGATGCACGGCGAGTGCGCCGCCATCTACGAGCAATTCCGATCCCGTCATAAACGGACACTCATCCGATGCCGCGAAGGCTATCGCTGCAGCTGTCTCTGCTGGATCGGCCAATCGGTTGAGTGGTGATGTTGCGGCGACCACGGCTTTCGCTTCGGCTGGGAGAGGATCCAATATCGCTGTATCAGTCGCACCAGGAATAACGGTATTGCATCTAATATTATATCCTTGCTGACCGCAATGGACTGCCACCGATTTGGTGAGCATTCGCACTGCGCTCTTCGCTGAAGTATAGGTGACATCGCCGGGAAGGGCGGCATAAGCGGTCGTCGATGCAATGTTGATGATTGACCCCGAAGCGCCGTCGGGATTGTCTTTCATGACACGGATTGCATTTTGGCAGCCCAACATGGTTCCGGTCAGCACAACCTGTAAGCCGTGATTCCAGCTTTCGATATCGACATTTTCGATGGAGTGACCGATCGTCAGGCCGGCATTGTTGACTAATATGTCTAAACGGCCTTGATCTTGTTTTACTTGATCGACAATTTCTGCCCAGCGCTTTTCGTCGCTGACGTCTTGTTCAAAAAAAAGTGTGCCATTTTTTTTGGCAGTGTCGTGACCGATATCGGATTGAACATCAGTAGCAATCACTTGCGCTCCATCATCTGCCAAACGTTTTGCCGTCGCAGCACCGATGCCAGAAGCCGCGCCAGTGACGATTGCGACTTTGCCAGATAAATCGGTCATATTGTTCTCCCAAAAGTTTTCGTCAATCGTCAACTAAGCGTCCTGCGATCGATGCATACTAATATTTTGAAGCATGTCGGAAATGAGAACCGCTATGTCATAACGTCAGCAAAGGAGAAGATGATGGTTACGCGAAATCTAACGCCCGAAGATTTGATTGATCGTGCGGAAATTCACGATGCGCTGATGAACTATGCGACCGGAATAGATAGTCGGGACTGGGGATTATATCGGTCATTGTTTACAGATGACGTCGAGATCGATTTCTCCAGTTGGTCTGGTGAGCCCGGCGGTATGATGAAGGCAGATGATTGGGTGGCGGGTGTAAAGACTGTACTTACGGGTTTTGATGGCACACAACATTTGCTGGCGAATGAGGTGATAACGCTAAAAGGCGATGAAGCGGAAGTCGTTCCTTACATGCAGGCACACCATTATCTCAAAATAGATGGCGAGCATCATTTACAGTCCATTGGCGGCTACTACCGACACCATATGATACGTACAGAAGACGGCTGGAAAAGCCGGTCATGTAAATTGACGGTCACTTGGGAAAAAGGTGATCGCGGCCTTTTTGAAATCGCAACGAAACGCGCCGCCGATATATTAGTCTAGACCGATCATTCTTTCCCAATCACTGGATTGCTAACACCATCCCAATCCAGATGTGCTTGCCGCATGGCAGCGAAACCATCCAGCCCTGGTTGCGGAATTTGCAGATATTCAATGATCGTTCCGGGGCCGCCGCCATAATCAGCATAGAAGGCTCCGCCAACACCGCCGGGCAGACTGACTTCCTGAATGATTTCGCCACCGGCTTTCTCGGTTAATGCGCGCGCTTCGATTAGGTCATCGACGATCACACAGATATGCTGCACACCCTGCAAGCCTTTTTCGCGCCAATCTTTGAACATGGATGGAGCGTCATTGTCAGGGCGTATCAGCTCAACCTGCACGTCACCCCAATAGCCAATGGCCATTGAGAATTGAATGTCGGACGGTTGGCCGTGATATTTTACATTCTCAACTTCGACACCATCGGTATGGAAGAAGGGACCAGCACCCATTTTTTGAGTCCAATAATCCAGCGCTGCATCATAGTCATCTGGAACGTAGCTGATCTGCATGATCGTTCCGAGACCGGCGAGAGTGTTGTTGCTCATTCTTCCTGCTTCCAGATATCAGCGGAAGGACGTTCTTCCATTTTTGCAGCAAAGCGTGCGAGATTGTTTGTTCCTTCTGGAAGCGACCATCCAACTGTGCCGCCGAACTTGATAAAACAAAACGCTACCAGGTCCGCCAGCGTAAGCTTGTCGTTGCAAATATGATCTTTGTCTCCCAGCTGTGCGTCCAACCAAATCCAATGTTTGTCCGACATGGCGGACAGCTCAGCAGCTGCATCAGTACTGACCACATTCATGCGCGGTTCGAACATGGGACGGCCGGCGCCACCGCGGAAACCCATAGTCATTGGGACTGCGATTTCCTGATCAATTCGTCTGGCCCACCGACGTGTCTCGGCGCGTTGTGCTGGAGTTGATCCAATCAAAACCGGATCAGGATGAACCTCTTCCAGATATTCACAAATGACTGTGGATTCGGTTAGGCAGGTGCCATCATCCAGCTCCAGTGTTGGAGTGGTTTGCATGACATTTTTTTTGGCATAGTCATCGTCGCTGCGGTTTGATCCGGCGATAATGTCAAAATGAATTCGCTCCACCTCTATGTTTTTTTCAACCAGGAACATTCTGACCAAACGCGGGTTTGGCCCCAAGCTGGAATATAATTTCATATTGTCTCTCCTTTAACCCGGTTATGAATGTTTTCCGGTCGTGGTACAATGGCGCACCGCTCCAACAACCCTCTCAAATTCAATAGCGCTGCTCGCAGATTAACTAGTGGAAATTGTAGCTGCGTGCCCTAATCTCTGTTGGAATAGTTTGTTCGGAGAGCACGAAAAATGGTCGAGACGTTAACGGGTCACAACCGGTCCAACGGTATTAGTTACAATGAGATTCTGGAAGGCGACACAGTTGCGCCGCCGAAAATCTATCTTGAAGACTCGCCTATGGAGCCAGGTGTTACTCAGGTTGAGGTTAACCGCTATTGGACCAAGGAAGAGCATGACCGCGAGGTTGAAATGCTTTGGAAACGGGTCTGGCAGATGGCTTGCCACAAAGATGATATTCCGAATGTTGGCGACACCCATGTCTATGATATCGCCGGATTGTCTTTTATCGTCGTTCATGTCGATGAGGGCGTTTACAAGGCGTATCCGAATGCCTGTCTTCACCGTGGCCGCGCAATTTGTGATGCGGACAAAAAAGGATTGAAGGCGCTTCGCTGTCCGTTCCATGGCTGGTCATGGGAGTTGAATGGCAAGTTGAAAGAGATTCCCTGTCAATGGGATTTTCCCACCGTCACGGAAGAGACGCATAGCTTGACCGAAGCGAAGGTTGGAGAGTGGGGCGGGTTTATTTTTATCAATCCCGATCCCAATTGCGAACCACTGGAAGATTTCCTTGGTGATATTGATCGGCATTTCGGTATTCCGTTTGAACGGCGCTACAAGGCGGCTCATTTGATCAAGCGCCTGCCGTGCAACTGGAAGGTTGCGCAAGAAGCGTTCATGGAAAGCTATCATGTGGTCGGAACGCATCCCGTACTGATGCCGACATTCTCTGATGCTAATTCCAAATATGATGTGTGGCATAACATGTCGCGGGCGATGTCCGCATCAGGTCCGCCCAGTCCACATACAGATTTGGTGAACCCCGATCCGTCGGCGTTTCCAGATGGCAAGCTCTTTAAGAGTTTTCACCATCCGATCAATAATCACATTTATCGTCGCCTCGAAGAAAACCGGGTTGAGGTGGAATTCCCGAACGGCAAAAAAGGCGTTTTCGATATGGAGGCCAATTACATCGAAGGCGATGTAAAAAATGCTGATACTCATATGTGTAATTGGATAGGCGGGAAAATTGCTCCCGAAGAAGAAGAAATGGATGCACCGTTTCCGCCTGGAACGCCGCACGAATATCGTGATGCTATTGCCGGTGCGCGGCGAGAAGAGATGCGGGAAGTATGGGGTGACTATGTAGATGAGGTTTCAGATGCCGATCTGAACGACTCAATTTTTTACAGCGTTTTTCCCAATATCAGTCCTTGGGCAGATTTTAGTCCCCTGTTCTATCGCTTTCGTCCTGATGGAGATAATCCAGAGCAATCATTGCACGAAGTCATGTTCATGGTTCCTCTGCCAGAAGGCGCAGAACGTCCAGATCCGGTGGAATGTACATTCCTTGATCTGCATGACGATTACACACTGGCTCCCAACTTTGGCAGCTATTTGCTGAAGATTTTTAATCAGGATTATCTGAACCATAAAGCAGTGCAAAAAGGGGTGAAAAACCATCCCCATGGCAAGACCATGTTCGCTCAATATCAGGAATCAAAAATTCGGCATTTCCACGAAACATTGAATGAATGGTTGGAAGCTGATGAGCCGCCCAAAGCGCCCAAAAAGCAGGCTGTTTAGACACTCAATTCTCTAAGGGGATTGGTGCCATCAAAACCTATGGCGGCATCGCTGATCATGTCGTAGAAACCTGTTAGCTCCGGTGACGCCGCATATAGTTCAAGCATATGGCCATAGGGATTGATCATATCGATCATGGCGAAGGGTAATCCGGATTCGGTTTCGGCGTAAAGAGCAGTTTCAAAACCAATACGGGTATATCCAGAAATTGCGTCTGTTAGATCATCAACGATGATGGCTAGATGGTGTAACCCGGTCTGATCGGTTCCTTCGGGAAATATATCGTGAAATACCGATGGACCAGAATTATTCTGTTGCACAAATTCGATCATCATCGAGCCCCATTGACCATAAGCCGAACTGTGATCGAGTGGACAACCTATTCCGCGATGATGAGAAAGTCTTAGCGGGATGTTGCGGGCGATGAAATAGGGCCCCGATCCAAATTGCTGGTGATGAGCCAAGGCCGCCGCCTCTATATCTTTCACAAAGTAAGCGATTTGGCGAACTGGTGGGGAAAATGAGTCTTTGGTCATATTGTTTGTCATAACTAAGCATTCCTTCGCAACAACGCTGCTACTATGTTTGATAGCATCGCATCACTTGTAATGAGCTATGTGATCCACCCGAGGGGACAGCATGACAGATATTCCAGATGGATTTGAACCGGCGCAATTTACCAAAGGTTTTCTGGATCAATCCGGACCTTACTACCTTAAGGAAGTGGCTGACGGCACGATCGTTGGATTGCGCGTTCAGAAATCTCACGTAAATTACATAAAAGTTGCGCACGGCGGCGTGCTAACCACCTTGGCGGATGTTGCCCTCAGTTTGCAAGTTCATCAGAGCGAAATCCCCAATCTGCCCGTGTCCACGGTCAGCTTGACCACAAATTTCCTCAGCGGAGCTAAACTCGATGAATGGATCGAGGCAACTGCAATTATTGACCGAATAGGAAAGAAACTGGCTTATGTGAGTGGGGCAATATGCAGTGGTGATCGCACCATCATGACCATGAGCGGTGTATTCAATGTTTTTCGTTCAAAGTGAATGGGTTCTCAGTATATTCGTTCAATTCATGTGATTATTTTGTCACATAAATTCCCAAATCTAAGTTTACCCAACTTTTTTGATAGTGGCGGAAAACCGCGATCAGCCTAATTTCCTGATGATAGAAAGCATGATGTTTGACTCGTCAAAACTAGCAACATCGGCTTCGAAAGTTTTTGGGAGGATATCAAAATGAAAGTCGCGTTTACCGCAAAATCTTTAAAATCTGCTTTGTTTGCCGGAGCGGCTCTGGGTTGTTTCGCTACCCCTAGTGTATCATTCGCTCAAGCCGAACAAGTAGATGACGAAGATGACAATATCATCACAGTCATCGCACGGAAAAATGAGGAGTCTCTTCAAGATGTTCCTGTGACTGTGACGGCAATTAACCGCGATACACTTGACCGATATCAGGTAGACGAGATTGCAGATGTGGCTAGCCGGGTACCCTCTCTGGTTATTCAAGTCGGTGGTTCTGGCGCGGGTGGTTCAGTCAACCTTCGCGGCGTAGGTTCTTCGGCTATTTCGGCAGCATTCGACTCTGCTGTCGCTTTTGACATTGACGGTGTAGCGATCAGCACCTCTCGCTTGGTGCAAGCAGGTTTTTTTGATGCGCAGCAGATTGATGTTCTAAAAGGCCCGCAATCCCTCTTTTTTGGTAAAAGCTCAACAGCGGGTGTATTTTCAATTCGTTCGGCTGATCCTACACCCGATTGGGAAATTGGTGGCAAAGCCGCTTATGAGTTTGAGGAAAAAGGGTATACAATTGGCGGCTATATTTCTGGCCCGTTGACAGATACTTTGGGCATTCGTCTTGCCGGACAATATAACGATGTAGATGAATTTAACAAAGTTCAACCTGGAACACCTGCTGTCGTAAACCCTCGCGGATTGACCAATCTTGTCACTCGTTTGACGCTTGATTGGGAACCAGTGGATATTTTTGATGCGAATCTCAAAGTCAGCTATATTCGTAACACAAACGATGGATCCAACCTTTTGAGGGATCAAGATTGTGGTCCTAACGGTGTGGCTGATCCGATTATTATCGCTGGTGGAGCGACGGCGATAGCCAATAACGCAGATTGTAACATTGGCGATAGCCTGTTCCCGCAAGTTGATGCCACGCCTATACAAGGCCAGTTCGGACAGGCTCCGTCTCAAAACAGGGGTGCGGCTGAATTTGCCGCAAGAAATGGTGCCGCTTTTGGCATAACAGATATCTGGTTCGGTCGTTTGAAATTTAACGTCGATATTTCTGATAGCCTTACATTGTCTTCAACGACTGGTTATCTTGATTTTAAATCTCTCGATCGCGATGTTTTCAGTTTTGTCGGTGTCGGGCCAGCCCAGTTTGCGAGCCCCGCCGCAACACCGTTTTTGCAAAACTTCCTGGCGACCAATCCGAATTTCGCCAACGATGCGACAACGCCTCTGGGAGTTGGAGGGAATTTGGCGGACAACCAAACACGCCAACTTACTCAGGAACTGCGTTTAGCGTCAGATTTCGATGGTCCGATCAATTTTCAGATTGGCGCATTTTATGAAACCCGTGAAATCGAGTTCAACTCTTCAGAGCAAGCGCTAAATATTACTTTGACAGTTGGACCGGATCCATTTGGAACCGGAAACACGTTCGACTATCATCGTCAACATGAGACAGATACCGAGGCATTCTCGTTGTTTGGAAGTGTCGATATTGACTTTACAGATAGGCTGCACCTTACGGCAGGACTGCGTTGGACAGATGAGCAGAAAAGTAACACCATCAGAATTCCATACATCAGTCCTGTGCTTACCGGAATCGCTGGAGGAGCTCTCTTTGTCGGCAGCGGATTTGTTTCCAACCCGATTAAGTTTAGTGACAGCAATTTTTCACCCGAGGTATCTCTGACCTATAATGTTACGGACGATATCAATGTGTTCGCTGCCTTTAAGACAGGGTTTAAATCTGGCGGTATTGACAACAGTGCGCTTCCGGGAGCAGGCCTCGGAGGGATCGGTAACCTTGCTATAAATCCAATGACCGGCAATACTTTCGATGCAGATGCTACGGCTGGCCTTATCTTTGATTCAGAAACGGCAATCGGCGGTGAAATTGGTATTAAATCACAATTTGCGGATCGGGCGCTTACTGTAAATGCCACAGCATTCTACTACATTTATGATGATCTGCAGGTGCAACTTTTTAATGCCGTTGCCATCCAATTTAATACCTTTAACGCTGGCGAACTTACGACCCAGGGTATAGACGTTGATTGGTCATGGCGAACACCAGTTGAAGGATTGCGTCTTTCGGGTGCTCTAGCATATTTGGACTCTGCATTTTCCGATACGTTCATTGGTACAGATGGCACAGATTTCAATGGAAGAGCCGCTCCTCGCGCTCCCGAATTTTCCGGTAACATTGCTGCAGATTGGTTCATCCCAGCTGGCGATAACTTTGAAATCGGCCTGAGCGGGAATGTAGCTTACAGTGGTTCCTATTTCACTGGCCAATCTACGGCAGCCGATATCGTGCAGGGCGATTTCATTACACTTGATGGTGCAATCTCAGTCGGAGATCCGGACGGCAAATGGAAATTATCGTTGGTCGGTTCGAATTTAACCGACAAACAGTTCATCACTTCCGCAGGCCCGCGGCCATTTTTGAACGGTCCTGTTGGCGCACCGACCAGCTTTGTTGGTATTGGCCCTGGTGATGACCAGACGGTTACTCTCACTCGTGGTCGTACGGTGGCGGCAGAAATCAGCTTCAAGTTCTGATCGACTCTCCCGTTGATCGAAGAAGGCCGGACTAGCAGGGGGCTAATCCGGCCTTTTCTTCGGACGATGATAATAGAAAAAGGGCGCTGAACTTTAGTTCAGCGCCCTTTTTCTAAATTCTCGGCGTTTTCTAAGTTGCCGAAACCCTAACCGGTATCGCGCTTTGCATGGCTTGCCCGGTAATTGGATCAAGCTTGTCGTCATCAACGATCAAGCGATTGGTGGAGCCACCTTTTGTCATCACATCATTCTTACCGGCATCGGAGTCGCCAAAAGCATGGCTCATGGAGATAACCCCAGGGCGCACTTTTTCATCAGCTTTCGCTAAACCAAAGATTGAAGCGGTCGGTGATGAAATTTCTATGATTGAGCCGTCGTCAATACCCGCAGCAGCCAAATCACCGGGGTTAAAGAACGCCGGATTGGTCGGCATTTTTTCTACCAGTTTAGGAAACGTATGGCCGTTGCTGTTATAGCGATGTTTTGATCTGCGAGAAATTAGGCGGAAGTCAAAGCCACTATCGACCGGGTCATTGGCTGCGTATTTGAGTAATTCGCTGGGCATCGCGCCAGCGTTCAATTCAAATTTCTCAATTGCATCTGGATCTGCCGGACCAACTATTGGATGGCGATCATCATAGGTGATAGCCGCGCCTTTGCGATCCAGCGCCGCTGCATCTGCTTTCGCCTCGCTCGGTTTCACAAGCGAACCATCTGAGATCAAGTCCAGAACTGTCACCTTGTCCGGGCATTCGTCCATTGAAACTGAACCACCAGGGTAATTCATTTCGATGCCGATATGTTTGGCCAACCACCATAGCATTTCATACTCATCCATTGTGTCTCCAGGCGGTGGCACCATGGCTTCCGTGTAATGCGCATAGGCTTCTTCAGTAAATGCATCGGATACGTTGTTAATGTCCTCGCGCTCCAGACACATGCTAGGCGCCAATATGATGTCCGCTCGTTTGGCGCTGGCCGACATCCAGGGATCCACTTGGATGTACAGTTCACATTCTTCTAGCGCGCGACGGACTTTCTGCTGGTCGGGAAAAGCGATTTCGGGATTTCCGCCAATTGAGATGAAGGCTTTAATTTGCCCTTCGCCCGGTGTGAGGATCTCATCGGCCAGGACATTGCAGGGCATTTCTTTGCCTAAGACGCCAAGGCCCCGAATACGTGACTTGGCAAACCCTTCGCCAAAGGTTGGCATTTTGGGAGCAACCTGTGCTTTTTTTGCGCCACCCATGAGGGGATTGAACACCATCGGTGCTGAGACTTTTTCCCCTTCCTGATTGAAGCGGGCGCAAAGAATATTGAGTGATGCGACCAGATATTCAGTCAGTGTCCCGTTGCCGGCCATTTCAGGTCCGGTGCCGGTTACAACTCGTCCTTTATTTGCACCAGCAAACATCCGGGCTGCTTTGATCAGTTCATCCTTGTCAACGCCTGCGCGTTTCGCGGCAACTTCTGGAGTCATCGGTTTGACGGCTGCTTCTAGCTCTTCAACGCCATCCACATGCGCCGCGACGAAGTTTTGATCGAATAGTTTTTCGGCAAAAATTACATTGAGCATACCCGCGAGCAAAGCAGGGTCTTCACCGGGTTTTACCGGCAGATGAATATGAGCAAGCTTGCCCATTTCGTTCACGCGTGGATCGGCCACAATCAGTTTTAATCCTCGGTCCAAGGCGTCACGAAGACCCCGGGATGGAGAGGATGTTGGCATACCGCCGGAATAGTGAGAAACAATTGGATTATTACCAACAAACATGGCGACGTCAGACTCAGTGAATGCATTTCCGCCACCCATCCACGTGCCATATCGAGCGGTGGTAAAGACCTTAGCCGGTTGATCAACCGTCACACTGGTGTACCAGTTGCGTGTTCCGATACCTTGGGCAAAAGCATAGGATGTACCGAGGACGGCGCTGTTCTGGAAAGCGTTGGTCCCACAGTAAACGGCAACGCTGTGAGGGCCATGTTCTTCGATCATTTTTTTCATGGTCTCGCCAGCAAGCATTAGAGCATCTGCTGTCGCGATATCCTTGAAGCTGCCATCGGGTTGCCGGATCTTGCTGGTAATCATGCGTGTGTCGAGATTGTGCATATCCGGCATTTGGCGGCCTTTTATGCAGGTATAGCCATGAAAAAGATGGTCTTCCTTGTCGCCCTTCACAGACAGGATTTTATCATCTTCAACTTCCACAACCATCGCACAACTGGCGTGACAGAATCGACAAAAAGTCCGTTTGGTTTCGGCGGCCATTAACACTCTCCTTTTTCTGACGATTACCACAAAATGTGACTACAACTCGACTGGCAATTTTGCCCGTAGGACTGCCATTTGTGAGACTGTTTTTTGGATAAGAAAGATATATCCTATCAATCACAAAGGAGTGATGGATGAGCAGTTACAAATATTGGTGTCTGGAAAGCCGCCCAGATGGGAATGATCTAGGAGACCTAGAAGCGGCGCTTGTTTTGAGGGACGCGCCATTGCCGGAGCCTTCAGAAGGAGAGGTGTTGGTCAAAAATCACTTTCTTTCGATGGATGCCGGAACACGGATGTGGATGACGGAACGCGAGGATGGTTATAATCCGCCGCTACCATTGGGCGGACCCATGGTGGGTTTGATCTTGGGCCGTGTTGAAAATTCGAAAAACGACGCATTCAAGCAAGGCGACCTGGTACGATGTTTTGGCCAATGGGCCGAATATTCATTAGTAGAACCGGACTTGGCCGGTATGGTTGTGCTCGACGATAATATCAGCGACATCCGGCAATATTTTGGTGTGCTTGGAATGAACGGTTGGACTGCACTGTGGGGTTTAACCGAAACCGCCCAAGTGAAACCGGGAGACAATGTTCTGATATCGGCTGCCGCCGGAGCGACAGGCGTCTTAGCCTGCCAGATTGCCAAAATATTGGGCGCTAATGTTTATGGCCTTGCTGGCGGTGCTGAAAAATGTCGTTGGCTGGAAGATGAACTCGGGATCACACAGGCGATTGATTATAAGTCGGCAGATGTCACGGCCGAACTGTCGAAAATCGAGGGTGGTATAAATGCCTATTTTGACAATGTGGCTGGCCCAATTCTTGATGCTGTTCTTCCAAATATGGCACTTTATGGGCGGATTGCGCTCTGCGGGTTGATGGCACAATATGATGGTGATGGTCGCGGTGCAGGCCCGAATAACTTCGATCAAATTCTAATGAAAAGACTGTCCGTAACTGGTTTCTTCTCGCCCGATTTTATGGACCAGGGAGAGCGGTTAACAATACAACTCAGGGGATGGTTGGAAGCCGGTAAAATTATGACGCCATTTGATGAAGCTGCGGGCCTGGAAAATGTTCTTTTGGCCTACGGAAAGCTATTTTCCGGAGGCAATATTGGAAAGGTTATCGTTAAGCTCGGTTGAGTTGCTGGGCCATTCATCATTTTCTCATGAATGTATTATATGGAGACAAACCTGTCGATTGCGGCAGTTATTTTGTAAAACCTCCACTAATCGCTAGGAAAAACGGTGTTTTTTTGGCACTATGTTTTTTCGGGTGAAACAAACCGATCCAACCGGGGAATATGATGTCCGAACATAAATCTCACCTCCAAGATGTTCTCAACGCACCCGAAGGGCCACATATTGCCGCCCTTTTTGACTTTGACGGCACTATTATTGCTGGATATTCAGCCACTGCCATGCTGCAAGAAAAGATCAAACGTCGGGAAATGACCGCCGAAGAATTGGTTCAAACAGTCAATGTGATTGCGCAATATAGCACGGGCAATATGGGCTTTTCTGGACTTATGTCCGGTGCCGCAAAGTTCATGAAGGGCGTGACCGAGGAAAGCTATTTCGAGTTTGGCGAAGAGTTGTATGAAAAGCATATCGCCAAAAAAGTATACCCGGAAGCGCGCGCTCTAATAGAGGCGCATCAGGCGAAAGGACATACCGTCGCGATAGTCTCTTCCGCGACTATCTATCAAATTGAACCCACCGCTCGTGATTTGGATATCGAGCATGTTCTGTGTTCCCAATATGAGGTCGAGAATGGCGAGTTTACTGGAAATATAATTCGACCACTTTGTTTCGGCGAAGGCAAGGTTATCGCTTCGGAAAAACTGGCTGAGCGGATGAATCTGGATTTGGATCAGAGCTATTTTTACTCGGACAGCTATGATGACATCGAGCTTCTGGAACGGGTTGGTAAGCCGCGTCCGCTAAATCCCAATGGTAAACTGCGAGAGGCAGCGAAGGAAAACGATTGGCCGCTCGAAAAATATGACAGCCGTGGGCAGGGCAAGCCCGTGGATTATCTCCGCACCATTTATGCAACCGGATCCTTAATTGGATCAGCGGTTGCGTCGCTACCCATCTGGGCGTTGACGGGTTCCCAACGAGAAGCGATGAATTTTTCTGCCGGCTTGTTTGGTGATTTAGCAACTGCGATTACTGGTTGTGAACTGGATGTGTCCGGAGAAGAAAACCTGTGGACCGCGCGGCCCTGTATCTTTGTGTTCAATCACCAGAGTAAAGCGGATGTGATGATCCTCGCAAAGTTAATCCGAAAGGATATGGGCGGCGTTGGCAAGAAAGAGATTCGAGATACACCGGTAATTGGTAAGCTGATGGAATTGGCTGGAACGGTTTTTATTGATCGCGCGGACGGTAAAAGTGCTATTAAGGCCATGGAGCCACTGATTGATGCGATAAAGGTGGATAAAAAGAATATCTGTATTGCACCGGAAGGCACGCGGACATTGTCGCCGAAATTGGGGCCGTTTAAAAAAGGGGCTTTCCATATGGCGATGCAGGCCGGTGTACCGATGGTCCCGATTGTCATTCACAACGCTGGCGATATCGCGCCTAAGAACGAATTTGTAATGCGCCCAGCGAAGGTAAAAGTGGATGTGTTGCCGCCAGTTGATACCAGTAAGTGGACCGTTCGCACCATCGACGACCATGTTGCCGAAGTGCGAGCTATGTTCCTGAGAGCTTTGGATCAGGAAGAGGAAGCGCTGGAGGCCTTAGTCAAAGAAACCGTTGTGGCGCGCAAGAAGCCAGTTGCAAAACGCAAAAAGGCGACGAAACCTGCAGATAGGAAAAAGGTTGTCAGCAAAAAGACTGTGACAAAAAAACCGAATACGAGAGCCAAAGCTGCAGCGAGAAAACCGGCAACACGTTCGAAGTCAAAGCCAGCGGCTGCAAAGAAGAAACAGGCAAGCAAGTAGTTATCAGTTAGGGAGTGGGGATGGACGAAGCGACGGTAATAGCTACAACAGGACCATTGTTGGCGCAGGGGCCGAAGCTGTTTATCCTTGATGCCCGAAACCGGGTCGAACGAAAATATTTACTTGATTGGCTTCATACCTCGCTTGCAGAAGGCGGTCCGGGATCGAAATTTAACTGGATCAGCCTCTCGATCTCCGATGAACGAAAAAATTTGCGACTGGGAACCCTGACTGAGAAGCTGAAAGACGACGAGAATACACTAGTGGTTCCCGTTCGGATTGCTTGGCGCGTCCCAAATTTTGAGAAAAGTCGTGCGATCAAGAAGCGGCATATTCTATTTGGTGACCCCCGCAATCCCGGTAGCTTGCGTGCTCGAAGCATATTGTTGCGGGATAAACGGCGCGCCCATTGCTTGACCGGACAACCAGCAACAATTGGTGATCTCCGAAATCGTTTTGACGCTCTTAATCCCGGACTGGAAGATGACCCCGATCGGGATTTTGCTGCATATGTGGCGCGCCAAGCTGGTTTGGTCCTGGACATTGCTGAAAGAGGTCTGCGTGGTCGCCGATATAAAGTGCCGCGCCATGTCGCCGATGGATTGCGCAGTGACCCAAGGTTTCGTTCAGCCATGTCTAAGCTGTCGGCTGAAATAGATAAGCCAGAGGCTTCTTTGTATGAAGAAGCGTCGAAATACATGAAGGAGCTGATCGCTCGACCCAGTCCGCTTTTTATAGATTTGAAAGCCAAGCTGGATCGTTTCATGTTATCTCAGGGATACGAAGATGAAGTAGTTTTTGATCCGAAAGAGCTGACGCGCCTTCGCAAAACCATGCGTGAACAACCGACTGTGCTTCTCTTCACTCACAAGACTTACATTGATGGTGTGACGCCGACTGATTTGGCTTATCAAAATGATTTGCCGCTGGTCCATGTGTTCGGCGGTATAAATCTAGATTTTTTCGGGCTTGGTTTCATGCTGCGCCGCGCTGGAACAATATTTATCCGGCGCAGTTTTGAGAATAATCCGGTCTATAAGTTAGTACTGCGCCACTATGTCAGTTATTTGCTGGAGAAACGATTTCCAATGACGTGGGCATTCGAAGGAACGCGCTCACGCCTAGGAAAGCTGATGCCGCCGCGTTACGGATTGCTGAAATATGTGGTTGATAGCGCGCATTCCAATGAAATTGAAAACCTCAACATCATCCCGGTTATCACAAGCTTTGACCTTATCCGAGACGTTGAAGAATATGCCGGTGAGCAACGCGGGCGTATAAAAAAACCGGAATCATTGAGTTGGTTCTTTGGCTACTTAAAGAGCCTGCGTGAACCTATGGGAAAAGTATATGTCGATTTTGGTGAATCGGTTGTACTTGAGAAAGCGCCAGAACCGGATGACCGGCTTGCTCTGTCAAAAATAGCATTTGAAGTGGCCGTGCAAGCCAACCGAGCGACGCCGGTAACCTTGACGTCTCTAATGTGCCTTTGCTTATTGGGTACAGCGCCGCGGGCCATGACAGCTGATGAGTTGCGCGCCGCCATGACATTTTTTGTAAAGTGGGCGCGAGAGCGCGATATTCGCATCAGCAGTGATCTGAACGAAGAAAACTTAGGAACCGTTCAAAGCGTTGTAGATACATTGGTCAATAGTGGACTATTGGTCCGATATGATCAGGGATCCAGCACCGTTTACGCCATTGAGCCGGATCAGCATCCGATTGCCAGTTACTACCGCAACTCGATCATTCATCATTTCCTAGACAAGGCAATCATTGAATTGTCAGTCTTGAAAGCCCGAGAGGTGCAAGATCGAGCATCTGGCGAAGTGTTCTGGGAGGAAACTGATCGGCTTCGGGACTTGTTTAAGTTTGAGTTTTTCTATCCGGCAAAGGATGAATATCGCAAAAACCTTAAGGCGGAACTTGAGCGCACTGATCCCGATTGGGAAGCAAAGTTGGATGAAGGTGGGCCTCTCTTGAAGAGCCTGACCAATCGCATGCAACCGCTGATCGGTCATGCGGTGTTCTTGCCATTTGTAGAAGCTTATACCGTGGTTTTGGATATCTTGTCGCGCCTCGAGCCTGGTGATGTGATTGACAAAAAAACATGCGTTGAACGGGCACTGAAAGAAGGAAAACAGGCCTATCTTCTTCGCCGGATCACAAGCGAAGCTTCCATCGGTAAAATATTGTTTGAAAATGGATTTAAGATGGCAGCTGGCCTTGGTTTGACTGGTGAAACCAGCGAAGAAACAATTGTAGAACGCAAGGCTCTTTTGCGAAAATTCCGAGCCTTGTCGCGCCGTATGGAACGATCACGGCTGGAAGTGCTTCAACTCGCTGATAAAATATTTGAATGAAGGAAATGTAAGATATGCAACAACTTAGCGCACAAGACGCCCAGTTTCTCTACATTCAATCCGAGACAAATCTGACTCATGTGATGGCGGTTTATGTCTTTGACCCTTCAACCGCTCCGGGGGGTAAGGTGCGGTTCAAGGATATTATCGAACATATGCGTGGCCGGTTGGATGTATCGCCAATGCTGAAGCGCAAATTGTACCGGCTGCCGCTCGATATCGATCATCCCTACTGGGTGCATGATGAACATTTCGATCTAGAAATGCACATGTCGCATAGCCGTTTACCTGAACCAGCGGATTGGCGACAATTCTGTATCTACGTCGCACGGCATCACAGCAAGCCGCTTGATATGAACAGGCCACTCTGGGACATGCATATTCTGGAGGGGCTTGATAACATACCGGGATATAAAAAAGGCAGTTATGCGCTACTAACCCGAATTCACCACTCAACCATAGATGGCGCCTCTGCTGCCCATTTCTTTGCCGCTATTGCCGATCTCGACAACAAAGGCACCCCTGCAATTCCGCTTCCTGAGGCATCGCCTGAGCCAGACGAGCTCCCGGAAATGTCAGAGATGGTAAGCCGCGCGATCAACAGCACCGTGACCTCGCCGGTTAAAATGTCACGGGCACTTATGAAATTTGCGCCGGCCTTGCTTTCGACCGCACAGAAATCGCTGAGTAGTGACGATGAGGAGAAAGACACAGGCGTCCCGAAAACGCGTTTTAACAATGCCGTCACCCCGCATAAGATGTTCGATGCTGTAACTTTTGATTTGGAAGAAATTAAAAAAATTCGCAAAAAAGTGGAAGGCGCCACAATTAACGACGTGGTTCTAACCATAGCAAGCGGCGGTGTGCGCAAATACCTGATGAAGCATAAGGAATTGCCGAAGGAGTCGTTAATCGCTGTTGCCCCAGTAAATGCAAGGAGCCGGGCGGGAGAGGAATCTGAGCCGGGTAACAAGATCAGCGCGATGACAATCAAAATATGGTCGGATATTGCCAATCCAATCAAGCGGATGGAGGCTATCCGAGACACAACAAGGGAAACGAAAGCCGCTAAGTCCGGCCTCAGCGCTCGTATAATGACTGACATAACCCAACATATTCCTGGTGTCACAATGTCTGGTGTAGCGCGGCTTATGACGGATGAACGGTTCGCGCCCAAGATGAGTAATCTTATTGTATCAAATGTACCGGGTCCGCAGATACCGATGTACATGAACGGTGCTCAGCTAACCCACCAATATGGTTTGGCTCCGCTGGCGCATGGCATGGGATTGTTTATAGCAACACCCAGTTATAATGGGACAATTTCCTTTGGGATCACATCTGATCGCCAGATCATGCCTGATATCGATTTTTTTGTGGAGTGTCTCAAAAAGGCATTTGCAGAATTGCAGGTTGCCAAAACTAATCGCGCGGTTAAAAAGACACCTGCACGAGCATCAACAGCCGAAAAGGATGTTGAGCCGCAATCTGACGGATCCAACTATCGGCGCGTTTCCAAAACGCCCAGAAGAGTGAAGCAGAGCAAGGCAAAATAGGAGTGGATGGAGCAATATTGGCGTCTGCAATATGCGGATTCCGTAACAGGTCGGCGTATCTGACCGCATCTAAGTGAGTAAATTATGATCCTGAACACCACCCTAAAAATGGAAAAAGCAATGGCGCAGGCCGAAAGCTATTCCGAATGGTCCGATGCTGCGAAAAAGCACGATAAATCAACTGGTGTGGATGTTTGGAAAAAGTCCGATGAAAGTAAGCATTTTGATAACGTCTCAATCCGTCGCCGGCTGAAACGACTTTCCAAACTTTGGAAAGAGCAGGATAATAAGGGCCTGTTATATGCTCTGAATGAAGGTATCCATGGTAATATGGATGGCATGGGCAATGACCGCCTGCATCAAAAAGCGCAATTTGGCACCAAACAACTCATTCAGGATTATGTCGACGCAATTGCCAATTCGTTAGAATATTTGGCGAGCGATAAGGTTACGGATATTCCGTTTGAAGAAAAACTGGACTTCTTTCGCCGTGCCCAACATTGCTATGGTCGCTCCGCCTTTTTGATGAGCGGTTCTGGCGCATTCCTGTTTTTCCACGTTGGCGTGGTAAAAGCACTATGGACCGAGGGTTTGCTGCCAAGCATATTGTCTGGTTCTAGCGGTGGTTCGGTGGTTGGTGCTCTAGTCAGTACCCGTGTTGACGAGGAAATTCCGGAGTTTTTCAAGGCCGAGACAGCTGTAGAGAATTATGAGCGTGCCAGAGGTGCTAATGACACTGGCAAGGGCCGGCTTGATCAGGACGAAATCCGTCGCAGTTTCGAAGGAATGATTCCAGATCTTACGTTTCAGGAAGCTTATGAATTAACCGGACGTCATTTAAATGTTTCTATTGCGCCGGCTGAACGTCACCAAACTGCGCGGATGTTAAACGCGATAGCATCACCCAATGTTTATGTGCGCGAGGCCGTTCTGGCCTCCTGTGCCGTACCGGGTGTGTATAAGCCCGTGACCTTGGCTGCAAAAAATCATAAAGGTGAAAGAGTACCTTATCTACCCAATCGCAAATGGGTCGATGGATCAGTAACCCATGACTTGCCAGCTAAGCGATTGGCCCGGCTCTATGGCGTAAATCATCACATCGTAAGTCAAGCCAACCCAATTGCAACGCCGTTTGCCAGTGATTTCAAAGCGCAAAAAACACCTATCAACGCCATTCGTAATGCATCTACGGCGACTTTAAAGGCTTGGATTAATGCGAATGCGGCGATCTGGCAAAGGCCACTATCCTATTTTCCAAAGTTGAACAGTTTGACCAACATGTCTCTTTCGTTGATCAATCAGGATTATACTGGCGATATCAATATCGTTCGACCGCCTATGTTTTGGAGTCCTTCGAAGATACTTAGTAATTTACCACTTGAAGACATTGAAGAGTTGATCGTTCTTGGGGAACGGAAAACTTGGCCAAAGATCGAAATGGTCCGCACACAGACCAAAATCAGTCAAACGCTTGATCGCATACTATATGAATATGAAGTTGAACTGGCGCATGATCACGAACTGGCGATGAAAAGGAAAATCGCTTGATCCACGAAGAAGGTACGATTGCGCTATCTGAGCCATCAAAAGGCGCGGGTAGCAAATTGCATCGTCAAAGCTGGTTACCTGATGGTGCTCCCAAAGCGATCATCGTTCTTGTCCATGGATATGACGAACATAGTGGACGTTACGCATATTTCGCCGGTCACTGCGCTGCTCGGGGTTATGCGGTTCATGCTATAGATCATTGGGGACATGGTAAGTCCGATGGTATCAATGGCTTTGTTCCTGATTTTTCGGTTTATCATAGCGGCGTGGATGCCCTGATCGCACAGCTGCCGGAGGCGCACGTCAAATTGCCAAAAATATTGGTTGGACATAGCTTGGGCGGATTGATTGCGGCCACCTATTTATTGAAACATCAATCGAGTTTTGTTGGAAGCGTACTATCCGGTCCGGCGATAAAGGCAGCTGATGAACCCTCAGCTTTTCTTAGATTCATTAGTGGGTTGCTCTCAAAAATATTGCCGAAAATGGGTGTTATCGCACTGGATTCCAGTGGCGTGAGCCGTGATCCAAAAGTAGTAGCCGATTACGAAGCAGACCCTTTGGTCTCTGGAAAGAAGATCAGTGCGCGATTGGGGCACGAAATGATGAAGCAAATGGACCTCATCCAGTCTGAAGCATCAAAAATTACACTTCCCTTGTTAATGCTGCATGGTCAATCCGATAGCCTGACCGCGGTTGAAGGATCCCAGTTTCTGAATGACAATGTCGGAAGCTTAGAAAAACAGTTAATAATATATCCGAATCTCTATCATGAGATATTCAATGAACCTGAGAAAGATCAGGTTTTGACGGATATGACCGACTGGATAGATGCTAGGCTAGCCTAAATACTGAATGGAAAATTGATGGATATTTTAGGAATCATTCTTGGCATCATAGGCATTGCCGTAATCGCACTATTGGCGCTCTATATTTTCTCCCCGCGCACTTTGTTCAATTGGCTTCAGAAATCATTGCGCCGAAAAGGTGGATTGGTAGAAAAATCCATCGAAGCAGGCGGCTTTACCTGGCCCTATCTGGAGGGTGGGCCAGCAGATGGTGAAGTTGTTGTTCTCGTGCACGGTTTCGGCGGCGATAAAGATAACTGGGCGATGTATTCCCCGCACATTACCGGTAAATATCGTTTCATTTCTATGGACTTGCCGGGCTTTGGTGAAAATGATCGCGCCATGGATCGTGATTATGACATTGCATCTCAGGTAGAGCGATTGCGCCAGTTTCTGGATGCGATGGGCATTTCGAAATGTCATATCGGCGGTAATAGCATGGGCGGCCATATTAGCCTGCAATTTGCGCTGTCTCACCCGGAATATCTGAAATCGCTGACGCTATATAACAACGCTGGTGTCATCGGTGAGAATGAGAGTGAGCTACAAGGTGCGGTAGAAAATGGTGAGAATGCGTTGGCTATCCATTCGGTCGAAGATGTGAAGCGAATGATGGCGTTTGTCACCCACAAACCGGCACCCATCCCAGGTCAGTTTCGAAAGCTTTTCTTCGAAGATGCTAACACGCACAAGGATTTGTTGGACAAGATATTCTGGTCGATTGTTGAAACAGCTGTGAACAATCCGTTGAATGAGAAACTGAAAGACCTGGATGTCCCAACGTTGATTATTTGGGGGCGGCATGATCGTTTGATTGATGTAAGCTGTGCTGAAGCGATCCATGCCGGGGTTAAAAACAGTGAGCTGGTGATTTTCGAAGATGTGGGACATATTCCCATGATCGAAAAACCAAAAGAAACCGCTGCTGTAAAACTGGCTTTCCTTGCCAAACATTAAATTTGCCGTCACTCTGGCTTTCGCGAACTCCCGATAAAGAGGAGTCGGAGGCTAGAGGGAAAATTGCATGAACTTGCGAGTTGGATTGTTGGGCGGCGGATCATGGGGCACGACTGTTGCGTCTATTGTATCCCGGAACGCGCCGATTAAAATATGGGCACGTGACCCGGAAACGGTTGCAGACATTAATGATAATCACCGCAACAGTAAATATCTTCCGGATGCAGTTTTGCCCGAAGCGCTTTCCGCCACCAACGAGATTGGAGACGCAGTAGCCGGATGTGATGTTCTGATCATGGGTATTCCATCCAGCAACTTTCGCTCTGTATTGGAAGAAGCGAAGTCCCACCTGCGACCGTGGGTCCCGGTGATTAGCCTGACCAAGGGGTTGGAACTTTCCACCGGTAAGCGAATGACCGAAGTAATTGAGGAAGTATTGCCGGGTCATCCGGTTGGTGTCCTGACCGGGCCCAATTTGGCGCGTGAGATTATGGCTGGGCAGGCAGCGGCGAGTGTGATCTCGATGGAAGATGAGATTATCGTCAAACAGCTACAACAGCTATTCAATTCGGGACTTTTCCGTGTTTATACCAACACCGACCTTCTTGGCTGCGAGCTGGGCGGTGTGCTAAAGAATATCATCGCAATTGCGGTAGGGATGGGCGATGGGCTGGGAGCAGGGGACAATACCCGGTCTGCTTTGATTACCAGAGGCCTGGCGGAGATCACGCGGCTGGGCGTTGCGATGGGCGGTCAACCGGCAACATTTGCAGGTCTGACCGGCATGGGCGACATGATCGCAACCTGCACCAGTCCGCTGTCGCGTAATCGCCATGTTGGTGTGGAGCTTGGTAAAGGGCGTCATATCGATGAAATTATCGATGATATGCTGATGGTTGCCGAAGGCGTAAAGAGTGCGCCCACCGTTATTGCATTGGCGAAAAAATTCAATGTGTCCATGCCGATAGCGGAAGATGTCTTTGAAGTAACCAAAGGCAATCGCAGCGCGGTTCGGGCTTTTCGAGGGCTCACCCGGCAATCCGTCGGTGCAGAATCAGAGGCCGGTTAAGCGTTTAGCAGAGACACGTCTCCTCCCGCAGCAGCAATATTGCGCGTTACGGTTTTCTCGACAACGAACCGATCAATACTATCGTCGGTTGTGATGATGGGTAAAATTGCACCATCTCGCTCAGATGCTAGCTTTGCGATATCCGCCAGACCGGGATGACCGGAGGAGACGAGGAGCGCATCTAATTGCGGATCGAGTAATGCTGCTTTCTGATCCATGGGCGTGTTATGAACGATTACTTCATTGCCGGTTGTCTTGGCCAGTTGCAGGGCGCGATCACCGTTCGGATCATCGGAGCTCAATAGAGCTAAAATCCTACCACGCGGTTTGACGGCATAGTGATTGGTTTCACCGGCGGGTGAGGGCAGTTTGTGCGAGCGTGGGTTGGCTTTACCAGTTAACTCATCTCGACCCGCATCTTGGCTCAATCGATAAAGATATAAGGGGCCGCCAGCCTTTGGTCCGGTTCCTGAGAGTCCATGCCCGCCAAATGGTTGAACACCGACTACCGCACCGATCTGATTGCGATTGATATAGATATTTCCGACATTCGCTTTTGCGATCAAGTTGTCACAGATTGTGTCAATCCGGCTGTGAATACCCAGAGTTAAGCCATATCCGCTGGCGTTTATCTGATCGACCATCGTGGATTTTTCGTCGGATTTGAATCGAACGATATGCAAAATAGGCCCAAAAATCTCTCGATCCAATTCCGAGAACTCGGAGAGTTCATAGGCCACCGGGGGGATAAAATGACCATTGCTGCCTTGAGGTACATGCGCTTCACCAATTTTACGCGCCATACCATCTAACCGGCTTACATGCTGCTCGATCATTGCCTTGGCCGCAGGATCGATGACTGGGCCAATGTCAGTGTTCATTTTTTCCGGATCACCGACGTGAAGTACTGCTATTGCGCCTTGCAGGAGGTTTATAAACGCATCGGCGATATCTTCTTGAACGCACAATATCCTGAGAGCGGAACATCTTTGGCCAGCGCTTTGGAAAGCTGACGATATAACATCATCGACGGTTTGCTCCAGCAACGCGGAAGAGTCGACGATCATGGCATTGATCCCACCCGTCTCCGCAATAAGCGGGGTGAGCGGTTTATCTAACTCGCTGAGCCTTGAAGCGATACGTTTTGCTGTTGCAGTTGACCCTGTGAAGCACACGCCGCAGGTTTTTGGGTGCGATATCAAGCTCTCCCCCACGATCTGTCCATCACCTGGCACAAAATTTAATGCTGCAGGATTAACGCCAGCATCGTGAAGCAATTGTATTGCTTCTGCTGCTATCAACGGTGTTTGTTCTGCTGGCTTGGCAACAACGGTATTGCCGGCGGCCAATGCAGCCGTGATTTGTCCCAGAAAAATGGCCAGCGGAAAATTCCAGGGTGAAATGCAAACTACGACGCCAATTGCCTTGCGATTGGAAAAGGCGTCATCTATTGCACGGGCGGCATAGTAGCGACAGAAATCAACTGCTTCGCGGACTTCATCAACCGCATCGCTCCAGGTTTTCCCTGCCTCTTTGACCGCTAGATAGTGAAAGGTTGAGGCGCGCTCTTCCAGTAAATTTGCCGCCTTTTCGAGAATTTCGGCTCTAGATTTTACTGATCTGTTGGACCAAATTTCAAAAGCCTGATCTGCAGTTTCAATAGCTGTGGATGCATTGTCTTTTTGTGCATTGTGACATTGCCCAATCACTTCACCTAAGTTGGCGGGATTGATGATGTCATGACCCTCACCGTTTTCAACAGCACCGGCGATAATCGGAGCAGCTCGATATGATTTTGCTGTATGTTCTTTGAGGCCTTCCAAAAACTGTGCTCGGACCATAGGGTTGGATAAATCCCATCCCTCCGAGGTCAGGCGTTCCGGCAAATAACCACGAGCCATTGGGATATTGGTATTCTCGATGGTAGGGTAGGTTGCAAGCGCGGAAACGGGATCAGCAATTAACTGACTTATTGGAATGTTTTTATCGGTCAGTTTGTTGACGAAAGAGCTGTTCGCTCCGTTTTCCAAAAGACGTCGGATGAGATAAGAGAGCAAATCCTTCTGGGTTCCAACCGGCGCATAAATGCGGCTGGTAACCAATGGATCCTTCAAAATCTGATCGTGTAACTGCTGTCCCATGCCGAACAGCCTTTGGAATTCAATTTCCCGATCATCACCGGCCAACTCTCGAATGGCAGCGATGCTTTGGGCGTTATGTGTTGCAAATTGCGGGCTAAAACTCTCCGGGTGTTCCAGTAGTTTTCGAGCGCAAGTTAGATAGCTGAGATCAGTCATCTCCTTGCGAGTGTACACAGGGTAACTCTCCAAACCCATTTCCTGCGCGCGTTTGATTTCGGCATCCCAATAAGCGCCCTTGACCAACCGGATCATCAACGGCGCACCTAGCTCATCCGCTTTACCTTGCAGCCAATCCAATACCGGCATTGCCCGCCTTTGGTAAGCTTGCACCACAAAACCCAAGCCAAACCAGCCACTGAGTTCTGGCAATGCGATCAAAGCCGACAGGACATCCATTGATATATCTAGTCTTTCCGCTTCCTCCGCATCGATGGTGATTTGAACATTGGCTTGACGCGCCTTGATTGCCAGCGGTTTGAGCAAGGCCGTAATTTCTGGAACGACCTGTTCGGCATGACCAAATTCATATCGTGGATGCAGGGCCGACAGCTTGATTGAAATGCCATGATTATGTCGAGGATCATCTGAAGTTGAATTGGCAATCACTCTATCCAGCGCATCGGCATAGGCTTGGTAATATTTGTTAGCATCTTCACCGGTTCTGGCTGCCTCACCGAGCATATCGAAGGAAAACAAATATCCATCGCGTCCATATATTTTGGCTCTTTTAAGAGCAGTCTCCAAAGTCTCGGCAAAGACGAATTGGGAGGAGAGGGCGCGGATGGCTTGACGGGTAGCGCTTCGCACAATGTTGTTGCCAGTGCTTGCGATGAACCGCGTTGGCGCGCGCATTTGATTGTTAGACCAGTTAATCCATTTACCTGTAATGTGTAAGGCGCGCGCCGTAAGGCTCATTGCTATAGATTGTCCGGAACCAGTATGCGTGAGCCAATTTTTGTGAGCAATTTTGTCGGCAATAAGTTGATCTGCTGTGGTTGCATCCACGGTTCGCGATAACGCCTCGGCAAGCCGCATTAGCTGCACGCCTTCATCCGTTGCAATGCCATATTCGGTCAGGAATTGATCAATTAGAGGAGGATTATCATTGTCCCGAATACTCTGGATTAACCCACGACTTGCTTCAGAGATGCGAACCCATGCGGCTTCATCGAGTGCAAGGGTATTTTGCAACTCTTCAAATAGTTCGTTTTCACTTCTCCATGTTGCCTCAGCAATTGCAGTGCGGTGGATATGCTTTGTGGATATTGCAGTGATATGGTTCATGAGTCTTACATATCAACCGAACCAAGGTATCTGAACATCATATATCGGCAAATGGTAGATCCATATTCTATTTTATTTGCTAAATGTGATTATAATGTCCTAATATCCGAAAATGAACAGAGATTTGGATAAATTTGATTGGCGGATTTTAAACGCAGTGCAAAACAACGGTCGGTTGGCTCTGACCGATTTGTCTGATCAAGTCGGTCTGTCCAAAACGCCGTGCCAGATAAGATTAAAGCGTCTGGAAGAAGAAGGCTTCATTACCGGTTATCACGCGCGCCTAAACATGCGGAAGATCAGGAAAAACTACGTTGTTTTTATTCAGGTCAAATTGGAGGCGACCAGCCGCAGGCATTTGGAACAATTTAACAAAGCCGTGAAGAAAATGGACGCAATTCAATCGTGCCACATGATGGCTGGAGGATTTGACTATCTGCTCAAGGTTAGATGCCGAAATATGGAAGAGTATCGGGAAATATTGACCGACAGTATCAATAACTTGCCCGGTGTTTATCAGACGACAACCTTTCCTGTTATGGAAGAAGTGAAACGGATGGCTGGCGTTGATTTGAATGAACTCATCTGATGAACGCGCTTTTGTAATCACAAGTAGCCGGCCTTTCGAAAACTGAACCGCATCGTTGTCCCGAAAATTATATGATCAAGAACCTGGACAGCAAATGGTCGACAAAAATCGGCTATCATGCGCGTTGTGCGTAAATCAGTCTCGCTTGGATTTGTGGAACCCGTTGGATGGTAATGGCAAAGAATAATCATATCATATTTTTCACTGGCAATCTGTCTAACGATCTCTTTCAAATCAATCGTTACGGTATCAACACGACCGAACTTGGAGTGGGCGATGGACCAAAGTCCGGTGTGGCGGGAACGATAAATCACACACGCTCTTTCATGTGGGGACTGAAACCAATCTTGTTGGATTCTAGCTAGGCACGCACGCACAGAAGTTTCTGGCCGTACGGCGAACCTCAACCGAGACATGAGTTTGGAAATTATTCGCCGACGCAACACTGGGTCGCATTGCATCAGTTTTGGATAATATTTTTCTAAGATGCCTCGAAATCGGACTGATATGATTAAAAACTGATGTCGGTCAATTTGATCGGTTGAGCAAAGTGCAGCGGCGGTCTAGCGTAATCATCAGGCAACGAAAGAGGTACTCTTGATTCCCGGCAAGCACTACGAACAACAATATCTCGACTTAATGCGTCACATATGGACACATGGAGATGAACGTGTCGATCGAACCGGTGTCGGAACACGCGCAGTCTTTGGTTCGACGATGCGGTTTGACTTGGCTGATGGTGCAATGCCGCTACTCACTACCAAGCGTGTTTTCTGGAAAACAGCAGCGCGAGAAATGCTCTGGTTTCTGACCGGAGACACCAATATCCGCGAGTTAGTGAAGCAAAAGGTGCATATCTGGACCGACTGGCCGCTGGATAAATATCGCAAAGAAACGGGCGAAGATATAGATCGGGACGGTTTTGAACATCGGGTTATTGAAGACGATGCGTTCGCCGAAAAATGGGGTGATCTGGGGCCAGTCTATGGCAAGCAATGGGTGGATTGGTCAACCTATGAGCCGGTTGATGATGGCCTGTATCGCAAGGCCGAAAAAGGTATCAATCAGATTGCGTTATTGGTTGATGGTATAAAGAATAACCCCGGTTCACGACGTCATATTTTTACCGGATGGAATGTCGCCGAATTGGACCAAATGGCTTTGCCGCCCTGTCACAAAACCTATCAATTCTATGTCGCGAATGGAAAATTGTCTGGATTGTTGCAACAGCGTAGCTGTGATTTGGCGCTTGGCGTTCCGTTCAACATCTTTTCGGCAGCATTGTTGATCCGCATGGTAGCACAACAATGTGATATGGAACCGGGCGAGTTGATTTGGAACGGCGGGGATGTGCATCTATATCTGAATCATGCTGACTTAGTGCAGCAACAGATAGCGCGCGAACCATCAGGTGCGCCAACGATGGCAATTAATCGTAAACCCGATTCAATTTTTGACTATGTGATTGAGGATTTTGAGGTGCTTGATTACATGCCGCAATCCCACATTTCCGCGCCAGTCGCCGTTTAGGCTCGATAGGTTGGTTGGGAGGAGGTTTGTGTAGTGAATATTAGGCAATACACTTGTCTTATCATTTGCCACATTTTGCTGGAGACCTTTCGCACATGAAAGATTTTGCAAAACGGATATTGGAAGCGGAACTTCCAACGAACCTGGATCGGATTCTTTGGAGGCAGAAATATCTGTACCATCTTGTGATTTTTACGGTTCTTGCCGGTGCGGCATTGTTTGGATTTGAAAGCTTCCTTTACGCTGATCGAGATCTTCTGAAAAACTTTTGGTCCCAAATAGGAAATAACGGCTGGTTTCAACTCTATTTTGCTCTTTTGGCATGTGCACTAATTGGCCGATTGGTAATTACCATTTTGAGTTACACTTGGTATAAACGCACTTTTGGTCATGCGATTAGCCCTCGATACATCGTCTTCATGCATAGTTCGTTTTGGCTTTTTCAACTAACTTTTGCGCTGTGCGTCGCTGGTTTTGGCTATCTTGTCGTTCAAGTCGGAGAATTGGTTTCGGGCTTGACGGGATATGATTCAGATTGGTCTTTGGAGCGCCTTCCCGGTGCCTTTGACCATATTGTTGCAGCGGTCCCGGTGATCATAGAATTGCCCTATCTATTCGCCTTTATGCTGGTCTATCTGAGCGCGAGCTTTTTCTCATATTGGGCACACCGTTTGCCTCATGAATCACGAGTCTTGTGGCTTATGGCTCATCGACCTCATCACACATCCACCACGCTCACAGACATTACCGTTATGGAGGCTGATCCGCAATTTGCGTTGGGTTTTCTAAACAAATTTGCCTTTGCGGTTCTGGCAGGTGTTAGCGCCAAGCTGTTTTATCCCGAACCAATGGTGTATGAGTTTGTAGCGTTGGGGTTGGTGAAAAACATGACAGAGGTTTTGAATCACAGTTCAGTTTTTTACGAAAGAGTGACTAAGCTTTGGGACCGTTTTCCCCCATTAAAATGGCTTTGCCATTTCAGCGGCAGCGGCCCCTATCATTATTTGCACCATTCCAGTCGAGAGGGCGAAGAGGTGGTGAATGTTGGCGGCGATCCTTTCCTGATTTGGGATCACCTGTTCGGCACGTTCAAAGACCCTCCGCCGGAAAAACCTCCGATCGGGTTAACCAATCAGCCTGAAATCTATATCAACCCTGTCGCGCATGTCTTCTCCGGGTTTTTACAAATTGGTTACGAGCTGGTTCACAACAAGTCGTTCAGAGATAGGCTACAAATTCTTTTTGGCAGCGCTTATTATACGCCACCAAAATCACATGATTTCCTCAAAAAGCTGCCTGGAAAGCACCCTTCTGCTCCATCGCTTCCTCACATTTTTAATGAAGTGAGTGAAACTTAAAAGGAGATGATCACGGCAAATTAGTTCCATGGCGTTTGCGCAGCTTTTTTGACTATCTACTTGAAGTATGCATTTTTATGATGAGATATTGCCGGTAACGGATCTTTAGCAACGCATAAAGTCGGCATGTGGCTGGTGATCCCAAAGCTGATGTTGAATTGTGACGCAATGTAGATTTTTTCAAAAGTCTTATGGTCCGATTTTTCCTGAAAGTGGGCGTAAGACCTTAACGTTTTTGCAAAGCCTGTCCGTGAACTCGTTTTCGGATGCGGCTCAAGCCAACGGGTGTAATACCCAGATAAAGAGCTAGTTCATTTTGTGTCACACGATCAGCAATGTTTGGCATATTCTCAAGCAACAAACGATAGCGCTCTTCTGCCGAGAGGCACAGCAATTCATATTCCCGCCGTTCTTTTTTCATTGCAAAGGCCAACAGAAAGTCGATCATGGGCGAGGCTATTTCCAGATTCTCTTTGCTGGCCTGATAAATGGCGTCAAAATCCAGTTTGATTAACTCAGAATCTTGCAAGCATATCAGGCTGAATGTGCACTGCTGCTTGGCATAGATTGCCACCAGGCTGCCAATATTGCTTCCGGGTAGGATGAATGATTTGATATTCTCTTTTCCGTCACCTGAAAGATAGTAGGCCTTCAGCAGTCCGCTCCGCACGATGTAAAGGCTTCGATCTTCATCGCCCTGCCGAAAAAGATGCTCGCCAACGTTTTTCGTAAGGTGAACCCCATGCTTCGAAACGAAATCTTGAAAATTCATGGTATTTTTAACCTGGGTTAATTCCAGTTGCGATTTGAACCTCTAACTGAGCGAACAACATAGCAAAGTTCAAGTCAAGTCGAGGAAGAATTTATGACAATATCTGGCAAGCATATCGTGATTACGGGCGGGGCGTCAGGTCTGGGCCTCGAACTGGTCAAACAGTTGTGCAGTAACAACAGCATTAGCGTCATCGCCAGGCCTTCAGCCGGACTGGAAGCATTTCGCCATGCCTATCCCGATGTCGGTATCTATGAAGCAGAACTAGCTGATCTGTCGCAGGTTGAGAAAACCGCTGATCAGATCATCAAAACCAATGAAGCGATTGATATTCTGATCAACAACGCTGCGGTTCAATATACGCCAACCTTTCTGGATGATGACTTTTTCTACAATCACATCAAGCGAGAAATTGACATCAATTTCACGTCCGTCTGCAGCCTCACATACCTGACTCTCCCCGCTCTTTTGAATAGCAGTACAGGGATAGTTTTGAATGTGAACTCTGGGCTAGGCCTGATGCCCAAGACCACATCCGCCATCTACTGCGCGACCAAAGGTGCACTGAATATATTCTCGCAATCGCTTCGACATCAATTGGAAGGAACCAATGTTCGGGTGATGCAGGCGTTTCTGCCGCTTGTCGAAACCCCCATGACCGAAGGTCGCGGTTCCGGAAAACTACCAGTAGATCGCGCCGCTGCCGACATAATTGCCGGTATCGAGAACAGCCGGTTGGATATCGATATCGGCAAAGTGAAACTGCTTCGGCCACTGACCCGGTTCCTGCCGTCTCTTGCCCGGAAAATTATGAAAGCCGGCTGACCTTAGTCGCTCTCTTCCCTCATCTAGGAAATATCATGAAACCATTACTCAAAGTCATGCTGACGCTCGGGTTGATTTTCGCGTCCACTTTTATCATGGGACGTGCGCTTGGCATATTGACCGCCGAAAACGTCCAATTCTGGTTGACCGAGGCACAGAATATTGACCCTGTTTGGGTTGCCAGTGTCGTAGTGCTGTTGCTGTTCATTGATCTTTTTGTAGCAGTTCCCACACTGACAATCACTATACTCGCCGGCTTTTTCCTAGGCTTCCCGTTGGGAGCTGGTGCCGCATTTACCGGGATGATGCTCGCGGCGCTATCGGGCTATGGCTTAAGCAGAAAATGGGGAGATTCGGTTGTGCGGTTTCTTGTAAAAGAACGTTCAGCCAGGGAAGAAATGATTGCCGCGTTCCAGCAAAGTGGTCCCGCCATGATCATGCTTTCGCGCGCTGCACCGATTGTTCCGGAAGTCACAGCATGTATGGCGGGTGTCACAAGAATGCCCTTGCTTCGTTACTTTCTGTTCTTTGCATTCAGCACAATACCATATGTTTCAGTCGCCGCTTATGCTGGCTCAATCAGCTCGATAGAAAGCCCACAACCTGCGATTTACGCTTCGTTGTTTCTCTATGCCGTTCTTTGGATTGGTTGGTTTCTCTTTCGGCGATCTAGAAAGGTTACCATTTGATTTGGAACGGTCGCGTTCCTGATGATCGCTTTCGCGCCCAAAGCCGGCGCTAGCGCTATTTTCGCAATATTCCGAAAGCGGCAATTGATCAGGATCAATTATCTAATCTGTATTCGGTTTATACCGCATCCATAGAGCATATGCAGTCAGCTGATTGACCTTAGGTCGATCATGTTCTGTTTACTGGGCCAGGAGCAGAAGTAAGATGGATTTCAGTCAATCTGAGCAACAGGTTTTGTGGCGCGACCGCGTGCGGGATTTTGTCAACAGTTACATCGTGCCCAGAGAGCCTGAATATGCCGATCACATTGATCACAGCAATCCCGACCGCTGGGAGGTTCCAGGCTTCATGGATGAGCTAAAGGCAAGGGCCTATTCTGGAGGACTTTGGAATCTTTTTCTTCCGCCATCTGAACATGATGAAGGTGATTATCGAGGCGCCGGTTTGAGCAATTTGGACTATGCTTTGTGTGCAGAGGAAATGGGCCGCGTAATGTTTGCCTCAGAGGCATTTAATTGTTCCGCACCTGATACAGGGAACATGGACGTATTGCATAGATATGGGACACCAGAGCAGAAAGAAGAGTGGCTTCGTCCGCTTCTTGTTGGTGAAATACGTTCCGCTTTTCTGATGACCGAACCTGACGTGGCATCTTCCGATGCTACCAATATCCAAACCTCTATCGTTAGAGACGGCGATAGCTATGTAATAAACGGCCGAAAATGGTGGTCATCCGGTGCGGGAGATCCGCGTTGCAAACTGGCAATCGTGATGGGGAAAACCGATCCTGAAGCAGCGTCATATGCCCAACAGTCACAAATTCTCGTGCCAATGGATGCTCCGGGTATGGAGATTGTCCGCATGCTTCCCGTTTTGGGTTATGACGATGCGCCGCACGGTCATGCCGAAATAGTGATGCGCGATGTTCGTGTTCCTGTAACCAATATGATATTGGGCGAAGGTCGCGGATTTGAGATTGCACAAGGTCGTTTAGGTCCGGGCCGTATCCACCATTGTATGCGCGCCATTGGTGCTGCCGAGCGCGCTATTGAGGCGATGGCAGACAGGCTTTTATCGCGCGTCGCTTTTGGCAAACGTTTGGCCGATCAGTCTATTTGGGAACAGCGTATTGGCGAAGCGCGATTGGATATCGAAATGGCGCGATTGCTTTGCTTGAAGGCAGCTGACATGATGGACAAAGTTGGTAACAAACAAGCTAAGCGGGAGATAGCGATGATCAAGGTCGCTGCACCAAGGACGGCGCTGGCCGTGATCGACGCAGCAATTCAAGCGCATGGTGCGGGCGGACTTTCCAATGATTTTGGTTTGGCCCATGTATATGCTGGCATGCGATCTTTGCGCATTGCAGATGGTCCTGATGAAGTGCATTTGAGAACAATCGCGAGACTTGAGTATCGGGAACATCAGGAACGTATGCGGGAATGGCGAGAGCCAGTTTGATCGCGGAGAGTTAAGGCGATGACGATCCATCAACTGTAATCTCGCTAGAGCAGCTGTCGAATTGAGCCCTGCTTGCTGTATTAACAGTCCCTTGCTGCCCTCAATATCCAAGCCATTGGTTTCCGCCTTGCTTACTAGAATTTTTAGATATTGTGCCACTGCACGTCGCCAATTTGCCTCCTCAAGATAGTCTACGATTTTGCTCTAATGAAGGTTGGTCATTGTTGAATTGGTTCATATCGAGTCATCCAAATCTGTTGCTGTCGATGCGGAAATTGAAATTTCATGTGCGGAATGTAACCTTCTAGGATTGAACGACAGCACAGAACATTGGCTTTTATACCCTTAGTAAATGCTGCTAGTCGGTATACGTTTAGCAGCAAACAGGTTGAGAGAAGCGTTAAAGGACAGATATATTGACCTAAATAGGTTTTTGTAATATTGTAACAGCTTGTTGAACATTTATTGCAGCGCAGCATAAGCGCTGGTTTTGCTGGAGAGGCCGTATGGCTGACGACAAGAAGAGCAATTTGCCGCCATTATCGCTGCATGTGCCGGAACCCAAATTCCGGCCGGGCGATGAGGTTGACTATAGCAATATAGAGATCCAAAAAGCGGGCGCTCAACCGCGGCCGGATGTTTCTACAAAACCAGACGAAATGTCAGATTTGGCTTATGATCTGATCCGCGTGCTGGATGACGATTATAAGGCCGTCGGTCCTTGGGATCCTAAACTGGATGATGACACACTGCTACGCATGCTGCGGACAATGGCGCAGGTGCGGGCGTTTGATGACCGGCTTCACCGGCAACAGCGACAGGGCAAGACCAGCTTCTATATGAAATGTACCGGTGAAGAGGCGACTTCGGTGGCGGCTGCTATGGCACTGGATGCCGAGGATATGTGTTTTCCCAGCTACCGCCAGCAGGGTATATTATTCGCGCGCGGCTATTCGATGGTGGAAATGGTCAATCAGATTTTTTCCAACAAGGAAGATAAACTGAAAGGCCGCCAGCTGCCGATCATGTATAGTTCGACGCGACTGAATTTTTTCACAGTTTCCGGGAATTTGACGACCCAGTATCCACAGGCGGTTGGCTGGGCGATGGCAAGTGCTTCTAAAGGCGACAACCGGATTGCAGCAGTTTGGTGCGGTGAAGGATCAACGGCCGAGGGTGACTTCCATGCAGCATTGACCTTTGCAACGGTCTATAATGCACCGGTCATATTGAACATTATCAATAACCAGTGGGCAATTTCTTCATTCTCCGGTTTTGCCGGTGCCGAACGGACAACCTTTGCTGCACGCGGTGTCGGCTATGGCATGGCGTCTTTGCGTGTTGACGGAAACGATCCATTGGCTGTTTATGCGGCTACCCAATGGGCGGCCGAGCGCGCGCGCACCAATCAGGGGCCGACGGTGATCGAGCATTTCACCTATCGCGCCGATGCCCACAGCACGTCTGACGACCCCAGTTCTTATCGAAGCGCTCAGGAGCGGGAGGAATGGCCGCTGGGTGATCCGATCATGCGACTGAAACGGCATCTCATCCAGCGCGGCGTCTGGAGCGTCGAGCAGCAAGAGCAGATGGACAAAGAAAGTGTTGAGGCTGTGAAGGAAGCTGTCAAAGAAGCTGCGAAAAATGGCATCCTTGGTCATGGTTTGCACCAACCATTTGAAACCATGTTCGAAGACGTGTTCGAGGAAATGCCGTGGCACTTGAGAGAACAAGCCGATCAAGCGGATAAAGAGCGAGCCATCAAATGGCCTGACGCGGAGGCATCCAAGTCATGAGCACGATGAACATGATAGAGGCCATTAACTCTGCCCTGGATAACATGATGGAACGCGACGACGATGTCGTGATCATGGGCGAAGACGCTGGCTATTTCGGCGGCGTTTTTCGCGCGACTGCGGGCCTCCAGGAAAAATATGGCAAGACGCGTTGTTTTGATACGCCGATTAGCGAATGCGGGATTATTGGTGCTGCAGTAGGGATGGGGGCTTATGGTTTGCGCCCGGTACCAGAAATCCAATTTGCCGATTACATCTATCCCGGCATGGATCAATTGATTTCCGAGGCAGCGCGATTGCGCTATCGCTCAGCAGGGGAGTTTATTGCTCCAATGACCGTGCGTTCGCCTTTTGGTGGTGGTATTTTTGGTGGGCAGACGCATAGCCAATCACCCGAGGCGATGTTTACCCATGTGTCTGGATTGAAAACAGTGATCCCTTCTACGCCATATGATGCGAAGGGGTTGCTCATTGCGTCGATTGAGGACAACGACCCCGTCCTCTTCTTTGAGCCCAAACGTATCTATAATGGGCCATTTACCGGCTATTATGACAAACCTGTTGAACCTTGGTCAAAATTTGACGAAGCACAGGTTCCCGATGACTATTATCGTGTGGAGCTGGGCAAAGCCAATATAGTGAGGCCCGGTACTGAAGTTACGGTGTTGGCCTATGGTACGATGGTGCACGTGGCCAAAGCCGTAGTTGAAGAACATGATATTGATGCTGAAGTTATTGATCTACGTACATTGGTGCCGCTCGATATTGAAACTATCGAAGAGTCAGTGAAAAAAACCGGCCGATGTATGATTGTCCATGAAGCAACCCGCACTAGTGGATTTGGTGCCGAATTGTCCGCTTTGGTTCAAGAACGATGTTTCTACCATCTCGAAGCGCCGATTGAACGGGTTACTGGATTTGACACACCATATCCGCATTCGCTCGAATGGGCTTATTTTCCTGGACCAGTTCGTATTGGTGAAGCGCTCGAAAAAATTGTAAAAGGTTTGAAATCATGAGCAGCAAATATACATTTAATTTGCCCGACATTGGTGAGGGCATTGCAGAAGCAGAGATTGTCGCGTGGCATATTGTTGTGGGTGATATGGTCGAAGAAGATGACCAGATTGCCGACGTGATGACTGACAAGGCAACCGTCGAAATGGAAGCGCCTGTGTCCGGAAAAATCGTTGCTATTGCTGGCGAGGCGGGTGACGTGATCGCTATTGGATCGATGCTGGTCGAGATTGAGGTCGAAGGCGACGTTGACGTTGGGGAAATCGAAGCGAAAGTCGAAGAACAAGTTGCTGAAGACGCGCCTACTGCTGTCATGACGTCACACGAAGTGATTGAAAATAAAGCAGAGTATGCGCCAGAGTTGGAAAAATCTAATCTTAAGAAAGAGTCTGAAGTGTCGGCTTCTGAAGCGCTTAAAAGTGACGCCAAGACACCAGATTCAGCGCCCTCTAAAGTGCTTGCAACACCGGCTGTGCGAAAGCGTGCAGCCGATCTGGGCGTCGACCTCAGTCAAGTAAAGGCACATGGTGAGCATATCCGTCACAGTGATCTGGACGCCTATCTAAACTATGGCTCTGCACAAGGCTATCAGGGTTCCCAGTCTTCCCATAAACGGGATGATGAGACCATAAAGGTCATCGGAATGCGCCGGAAAATCGCTCAGAATATGGCGGAGTCAAAACGCAATATTCCGCATTTTTCTTATGTCGATGAAATCGATATGACCGAGCTGGAGGATATGCGGCAGGATCTAAATGGCAATCGCGGTGAACGTCCAAAACTGACCATGTTGCCCTTGATGATCGTTGCGATCTGCAAATCACTACCCAAATTTCCAATGCTCAACGCAACATTTGATGATGAGGCAGGGCAGGTAACCCGGCACGGCGCTGTGCACCTGGGAATGGCCACACAGACTGATCAAGGCCTGATGGTACCGGTTATTCGAGATGCTCAGGACCTTAACATATGGCAGTTAGCGGCCGAAATTGGCCGTTTAGCAGAGGGTGCACGCTCCGGAGGCCTCAAACCTACCGAGTTAAGCGGTTCTACGCTGACATTGACGTCTCTGGGCCCTCTGGGCGGTATAGCAACCACGCCCGTGATCAACCGCCCGGAAGTAGCGATTATTGGCCCTAACAAGATAGTAGAGCGCCCCGTGTTCGCGGAAAACGGCGAGATTCATGCGCGCAAGCTTATGAATCTGTCGATCTCTTGTGATCACAGGGTCGTGGACGGCTATGACGCCGCCAGCTATGTGCAGGCGCTCAAGCATTTGCTTGAAACCCCTGTTTTATTGTTCGCCGACTAAAAGGCAGCGAATGTTGCGGGCTGTTTGAGCAGTTTTTAAGATTTTTCGATGGGGCTGACCCCCCAAAGGCCGATCTATACGTCAAATCTTAAGTCTCTGTTTACCAACAGTCCTGTTTTTGCTCTTCGGTCACGGATTTTGGACACAACTCACCCCTAGAGCCCCAAACTAGAGAAGGTGTTCTGGTCAAACTTTAACCGGAAGGTAATAAATGGCCCGTCGCGTGTGTAGCGGCTTTCTTCAAAGTCGCGGTCCTCGAAACCAACCATGTTATAACCGACTGAGATATAGCCGTTTTTAAACGGAGTTATCCCAATGCTTGGTCCCCCACTATAGGCAACAGTATCAAAATCATTGCCTATGCGCGCGGTCGCCTGTCCGCCGACGTCAATGGTATCGGAGAGGTCGAACTTGATGTCCGCACCGATCACATTGCTCCAGCCTTTGACATCATCTTGTCCGAATTTGTCGAATACGTAGCGACTTCCCCAAAAGAAGCTATATTCGCCGGCTTCGGTAAAGATGCCACCATCCGCGTCAATCGGCGTATAATTGACGCTTAAACTATTGATAATTCTGCGCGATGTAACATTTCCGTTCACTAATAATGGCGCGCCGCCAATCGGACCCGATGTACCGGCCGTTGCGTTGCGAATTTTATCCTCGCGATATTCCAATTTTTCGAGCCAAGACCATTGGCTGTCGGCAGGGCGGTGCGCCCAGCTAGCCTCGGCCTCAACGACCTGCGTCTTGGTGCCGGTTAGATCCTCGGCAACAAATATGCTGCCAATCGCGCCAATTGAACTGCCTTCGCCAATTTCTTTCAAAATCGCGGAAGTGAAGCCATAGCGTTCGCTTAAATCGCCATCGCGGTACTCAGCGCGGCTGACCCAGCTCCAATCCTCTGCCCGATAGGTTGCGCCTGCGGTCACCGCGACGAAATCTTCGGTCAACGAACCATCGTTGCCCAGGAAACCGCCAGATGCGACTGGCTGTTCGTCATTAATCACATCGCTGCGTTGGAAACCCCCCAAGGTTTCATTGCCATCGAGTGAGAAATCAATCGTCCATTTATCGTCGAGTGGAATAGACTGCGTCAAGCCATAGGCAGCAAAGGTACGCGGACCAAATTCAGTAATTTCCTGCTGGTTGATGCTGCTCACGATCCGCGCACCATCCCATGGAGCCACATCAACACCAATCCGTGCGGTTCGTGCATCAATATTCTCGCCATCGGCAATTTCATAGGTGCCAACAAGCTTGATATCATTGGTGATCGCATAGCGTGCGGTCACGCTGTGGCGCGCAGGGAAATCGATGCTTTCATCCTGACCACCCAAAGCAAATTCAGTCTGTGCATCCAGTTCGAGCTTACCATCAAAGAGCCTTTGCGTTGCGCCAAAGCGCGCCAAAGTCGATTTGTTTGTCGTACCATCAGACAGGCGATCATTGGCGTGCACGATACCGGCGCGCAAAGATGTGTCTTTTGAACGATATTCAACTTCCGCTGTTCCGGAACGGCGACGGGCGTTGGTATCCAGGAAGTTCTCCTGGTATCCGGTTACCGCAACTGAAAGCTGATCGGTGACACGAACCCGAGTATCAATACCGAATTTGCGGGTGCCGCTTTCAGAAGCATTAATCTGTCCCAATCCGAAACCACTTGCCTGGCGGCGGACATAGGCCAACACGTCAAATTTCGAGCCATGATGCTCTGCCTCGACGAGCCAGGCGGTTGCTGCGCGACCTGTACCAGTTGCAGCAGCGGTTTTGGCTTCATTATCGGTCACGGCCAATTCAGCCCTGAATTCAGTCTTGAGATCTGGACGATAGCGCACATCAACACCCAATAAGTCGGTTTTGACCGCCTCATCTTCGTCGTGAACGGCCGTTGCGCCGATTTTCATTTTTTGATTTTTGGATGTGTAAGTAGCGCGACCACCAGCATTCAAGTTACGGTCACCGACGCCCAATACTTCATATTCAGCAATGATGAATTGCGGATCAAGGCCGCTACCGCGACTAAGAATAGGCTCGCGGAAACGCAGTGTTCCAGCCAAATAGTCAATATCATAATCGATATGGCGCGTAAGCTCACGGCGCTCAACAATCCGGTCAGATCGCAAACGGTCACGAGTTTCCAAAGTGATACGCTCGCTATTCGCAAGAATATCGCGAGTGGCGAGGGCATATGGACCGGAAAGTCCATTACCCTGAATTTCTTCACGGCGGAACCGGTTCGGCGAATCCGCGCCAAATGCGTTTAGATGTACTTGCTCATTGCGATATTCGGCTTTCACGCCGTTAAACGCACGCTGGTAACGGGCTAATTCGGGTTCATCGATGCCAGTTTCATAGTCACCGAATAGCGCGTAAAACTGTGGACGTTCGAGTTTCAGATACAGACGACGGACGGATGCAGCATCAAAACGCTGCTCGCTGCGATCGGCATAAACCGTGTAATAACGGCGAGGGTCAATAACGCCTTGAAAGCGGGTTTCATCTTCTTCTTTGTCGCTGTCATAGGCCAGCGTCATCAGCCATTTTCCGGTCACGCGACCTTTTGCATAGAGGGCAACTCGACCATCTACGTTGATATTATCTTCGTCGTCGGAAAGATCTTCCAGACGCTCATCCAATGTGTTGAAACCCACCGTACCAGCAGCGAAACCAACGACGGTCCATGGACGATCGCCCGGATCGAGCCATGTTTCAATACGTTGTTCACGCGAAACTTCGCCATCCTTGAATGGAAATGTGATGCTGAGTGAGCCTGATGCAGTGGTTGGTGCCAGCTCGATGTAAGCTACGCCTTCTTCACCTTCAACGCGCCACACGGGCGCACCGCGCTCTAGACCGGAAAGCTGATTTGCTTGTTGTGCATCGACCTCAATCGCAGGTGTGTAAGGAGCCGGGACATTGAAGTCGCCCACTAGCCCATGTCGCACAGGCTTTCCTTCACGATCCGTAAGCCGGACTGCAATAATGGGTCTTGTTACCCCATCGGCAACCAAAATGGATCGGTCCTTCAGGAATTCGGCATTTAACGGGCTTCCAGAATAGTGAACATCTCTGCGAAGTTCCTGGACTAGCTCGCCTTTGTTAGATTCCACCCGAGCGACAAGAACGTTTGTTCTATCTTCGATTTCAATACCACGCCAGGTGCTGACACGAATTCTTCCATTCTTGCTTTTCTTGGTGCCATCAAAGGCCAGGGCATTTACCGGTTTGCCGTTTACGGTAAGATTCACTTTTTGACCTGCGTGATGCTGAATAGCAACGCGAATGGCTTTGACGCGAGGGTTATGTTCCTCTTCAGGGAATAGCCACGCGATGCCAGGCTTTTGGCCGGTGAACCAATCACGACCAGCACCAGCGGCTTCTTGGTCCGATGCAACTTCTGGTTTTTTGTATGTCGCAGTCGTATCGATATTGCGTGCAGTTACTGTTTTTGCTCTGAAATCCGCTCGTTTGAGGGCACCGCCGCGTCCTTCAACAAAACGTGAAATATTACTTCCGGCTGATCTGGTGTTTTGGGCACAGTCGGTGGGTGCCAAATCAGCAGGAAATGTCGATGGATCGACCTGAACTACGTGCAAACCCGGTTTTATGCCCTCAAAATGGTAGCGACCATCTATGTCCGTAACGGTGTAGGTGCCATCTTGTAAAATAACCCGAACGCCAGCTATGCCGTTGGCTTTGCGAGGATCAACGTTACATCCGCCATCCGTGATACGGCCAATGATTGTAAACCGATCGGAAATTCCGTCTCGTTCAACCCGAACGGCTACATCTGTAATTGGACTGGTTGCACCTCTGTTATCTCTCGCTTGAGCACTGTTTATCGCATCTCCTGGACGTGCATCCTGACGGACTTCGGCCAAATAAGTGAGAGTTCCTGTTTCTGCGGGGCCTAGAGGAGGAACAGTTACGGTAAAATCTTGCCCATTTCCCTGCACTACGGGTGCGATGAGAGCACCATTGTAGCGAACAGTGTCTATGCGAAGTCGCATGGCATTGGGTAGACTGTCCTCAATCGTTACCTCACCTGTGTTTCGCACCGGGTCGCTATTTTGGACGGTTATTCGGTACTGCAGGGCATCGCCGGGCACCACAACGGCGTTTGACGCAGTTTTGCTGATGATTAGCGGCACACCCGGTCTATCAAGCGGGACATCGACACGAACCGGAGCTGGGTCATTTAGCGTGATTATACCGCCATATGAACCATCAACAATAGTGAAGGGAAGTCCGTCTGTTCGTCTAAATTGCGCCAGTTGGTTTGGCGTGGCTTCTGAAGGGGCTGTGTAGGGTGCTGGCGGTTCTACAATCAACCGATATTGCCCGGGACGGGCAAAGGGGAAGCGGTAAAATCCTTCGGTAAAATCATACACGTTGCCGCCGCTGTCCGTCACTGATCCGCCGGATATCACTGTGCTGGGGAACACCGATACGCCGTCATCACCAAAAACATCAGCTGGTTGGCCTGTCGCAACGTCAATCAACGTTACGCGTGTACCGGAAACAGGGGCGCCATCGCCGCTGTCAAAGGTTTCGCCAAAGGGATCAATTAGGATCCCAATTTCTACTGAACCGAGAGGATTCCCGCCAATCTCATCAATTCCGACGTCCAGCATATCTCCCGGTCTCACCGAAAGGACGCAATCGCCTTGCATAGGAGTGGGAGGAATAGCCGCCGTATTGATCATACCGACGAAACGACCGCTATTGACCTCGGTTTCTGCGACATTGATGACTTCTCGATCACCAGATGGTGTCGAGAGAACAATATCGAATCTATCGATAGCGGTACTGGTCAAATTCTTGTTTGGGGCAAGAATTGAGACAATTAGAGGTTCTCCAGCGCGAATTCTGTCTGTTGGGGCGACAGAGGCTGGATTGGTGTTCGTTCCGGCAAACACACCCATGAGCTCGACGGGGACATTGCCCCCGGAGCCGCGACAGATTGTTCCTGGAAGAGAAATTTGCTCCGCTCCTGGCGGGTCATCGAAGTTGTATATGGTGATTTCAGGTGGTGCTGGGGGAGAAACAACTTGAATATCAACCGAATTGGACGGCATTTGAAGCCGTTGATTGCCGATATCCCACTCTGCCTGAGCAATATTGCTGATTAGGGGCAGGTTTTGGGATTGATCGTCTGGGATACTTGGCTGTTGAGACTGGTCATCAACAGTTTGAGCCTGAGCACCAACCGTAGAGGCAGACGATATCGCAGCGCCTGCAGCAAAAGCCAGTTGTACCGGCTTAAAGAGTTTGGTTAATATGCTCATACAAAAAGGGGAGGGCGGCTCTTTCGTTGATCTAACGAAAGAGCCGTCATCTCTATTTCTTCTATTGAACCGTTACGCGGAACAAGAGTACTTCCGTTGTGTTCTGGGCAACGTTCCCGAGGTTTCCGCTGATCGTGCCGCTAGAATGGCCTAGGCCCGAAGCGTCGGCATTTGTCCCGGTTCCATTACAGGAATTGGCCGACACAACACCATTGGCTGTTGGGATCGTAATCGGTCCAGAAACAGGAGCTGTCGCGTAATAATCCAAATCAAGTGCTGAAATATCATCGGTAATTGCAACGTTCGTAGCCGCAGCAGATCCAGCTGCGTTCGTTACCGCAATACAATATTCGATCACGGAACCAGGAATAGCCTTTGGATCGCTCGATCCGTTGATAGGATCCCAAAGAACAGTGCTTGTTTTGGCAACTGTAAGATTGGCGGCCGATACTTCATAAGTATCTGTATCACTGTGATAGCCATCGCCAGCGGCTCCGCCCGTGCGGGTTCCGGCACCGTCAGCAAATACGTTTTGCACCAGTGTTGGGTCGTCCGCATCACCGATATTGTTCACAAATGCAGTTCCAGTCGTGTCTGCAGCTTGCCCGATTAGGATAACTTCAGATTCGTTACCGGTCACTACACCCGTTGGAATGTTAGCAACCAAGTGGACGGTTACCGTTTCATCCTCAGCCAGATCTTCAATCGACGTAATTTGGGTATCGCCAGCATCAAAAACACCAGGCGTTGTTCCGTCATCAAGATAATATGTGATTGTGCCTGTTACGTCAAAATCATCAGTTCCAAGCTGTTCAGATGTCAAAAGCACATCAATAGTATCATTGGTCTGGTTGCTGACAGTATAAGTCAAAGCTTGCTGTGTCGCCTCCGGTGCGACCAACGTGTTGACATTGTCGGTTCTGGTCACAACAAGATTGACTTCGCGGTCAACAACGAAGGTATCAGATGCAACTGGCGGCGGCGTTTGTGCCGTTCCACCCACACTATAAGTTACACTAACATTATTTGTTATACTCGTACCTGCATCGGTGCCTAAATCTGCTGCAAATGCGGGGTTTGCACCCAACATGGCAACAGAAATTGCGCTCGTGGCAACGAGAAGTTTCAGTTTACTGGTCATTACTGTCTCCTGTTTCACTCAAATTTGGATTGCCTAATCCCCCGCGGCAATCCGATACGGTTTGTGGTCATTTTACTGTTCCACGAAATACTAGCTTTCCTTCAGAACCAACTGAAAGAGAGCGATTAAATTTCCATTTTATATGTGTAACGTCACTCAAGAGAGCTGGCCGAACTTCGCCGTTTTTGCGCTTATATGTCAGGGCCGACAGCGATCCCCAGCTTTTACCTCCATCAACGGAGACAATTTCAGCACCATCGGACGTTCCATTGAACGCCACCGCTTTGGGGAGCGGATTGGTGACAGAGAAATCTGTGGCGGGCGCACTGCCGACATTCTTATATTTGACAACAAAAACCAAATTATCGCCTGGAAGAACGGTTTTGGGTTGCTCCAAAAGGACAGCCGTCTTGCCATCTGGTTTTTCGACCTTGCGTTCGACAAAAACATCGCTCGACAGGGCAACGTTATTAGCGGCTATGGCTATGCCTGGTACGGCTAGTGCGGCAAACGTAGCGATATATTTCAAAATTTTGACTTTCATCAAATCATCCTCAATCTATCGTGACTTGAAAGGTAATGGTTCGCGTTTGCCCGCCAGGAATGGCGCCCAATGCAACGGAAATTTGCGTGCCGTCGTAAGATCCTGCATCAGCATCGGCATCGCTGTCAGTCAGTCCCGCGCCTTCCAGCGTGATGCTTGCTGGTGTGTAAGTGGTATCCGTTGGAATATCATCGGATACGGCCAGATTGTTGAGCGTTCCGGTTCCAGTTGTGGTTGCGACCAATTGATATGTAATGGTGGCGCCGGGCACTGGTTGATTGCCGCCGAACGGGTCTGAAATAGCGGCGCTTTTAACAAGCGTTATCTGCGCTGCTTGGATTATAAAAAAGCCACTATCTTCGCTACTTGCACCAGTTGAACCAACAACTGCATCACCACCGCCATCTCCTGCGCCCGCAAATGTAGTGCCGGGAGCACCGCTTCCTGTCACAGCAACGGCTGTAAGCCCTACTTCTGCTCGCTCTGCATCTGCAGCGCCGGCTGGGATGGTTGAAAGTATGAAAACCGTGACACTTTGATCAGGATTTAGAACTGGATCGTTGGTGCCGGCTGAATAAACCGTGTCAACACCCGGATCATAAACCCCATTATCGTTGGTATCGAGGACAATTTGCTCAAATGTCGTATCGAAATCGTCGCCACCTTTGGCCGTATCTGCTGTTAGCGTAAAGGCTTCTTGACCATTTCCGGTGTTCGTAACTTGATATGACAGGACCTGTGTCGTTGCCGCTGGGCTCGTAACAACATCACCAGGGTTGCTGGATGCAGTCGTTACATCCAGCAACTCATCGACTTTGATCGTTACTGGATTAGAATCAACGGTTATAGGACCACTTGGGCCGTCGTAAGAGGCCTGTGCAACATTTACGATATCGGTACCGGCGAGTGTACCCGCAGCATTTGCGCTTGTGCTAGCCATTGAGAGCATCGAAACGCCTGCAAAAATTGCGACAGCTTTGCGCATAGCGGATGGCCGCCCAGTTGCGGTTGTTAAGTCGATCATGTGTGCCTCTGCAAATTTCATGACCGGATATATGGACAAAAAAGGAGAATATTTAGTAAACGCGCCGTCGATTATTTCAATGTGACGTCATCGCTCAAAGTCCCTAGAAATTAGGCTTTTTCAACAACTTGTTCATTCAATTTTCAGGATTGGTTAACCCTCTGTTTACTGTAACAAGATGTAACTTCCGTAAACCATTGCAACAAACCAGAAGCTGTTGATGGATAGCGTTGACGTTCAACTTAGGATTTTCGGATTTTGCAAAGAATAGTGAATTCGGGCTTCAAACTAGTCGGAAAATCAGTCGATTGCAGTGTTGAGGGCAATCTTTCTGCAAAATGATGCAAGTGCGTTGTTGACAGGGGGGCATCCCTCTTATACTTGCGCTGCTTCACCGCCCATGCAGGTGCATATGCGGGTGTAGCTCAGTTGGTTAGAGCGCCGGCCTGTCACGCCGGAGGTCGCGAGTTCAAGTCTCGTCACTCGCGCCATTTTCCTGGTTTTCAGGTATGATGGCGAAATTTTCCAGTGGTCATCCACGTAATCAGTGGTTTCATCGGGAAAATCCATGCGATCCCGAGAATTGCATAGATCGGCATCAACAGCCAGAAATTGAGATCGCCTAATGCCTCGATCAAAGTGACAGAAACTCCTGTCCAAATTAGGATCAATAAAAGGATGAAAATCATCCCAACCGGCTTTCTCCATGAGGGTTGATCTTGGAACTTATTGTCCTTTTCAGTTGTCATGACGTCATATCAACCTTTTGAATTAGTTCACTTTCTGTCACAATAGCATCTAACGCAATATCATGATCTTCAACAGGTATTTCTTGCGTTTCCTGTACCGACCAAGCCAGGCCGATACGTTTTGCTTCGGAGTATTTATCGAAAGTGCGATCAAAATGACCGCCGCCTTGGCCAAGCCGGTTCATTGAGCGATCAAAAGCGATCATTGGTGTAATAACCACATCTGGCTTGGCGAGCGAGCAGTCGGTTCCGGGCTCTGCGATACCCATAAACCCTACTTCCAGTAATTTGATGTCGGAAACTAAGCGGAACTCCAGCGGTGCAGCGCCCAAAACGACTGGAAAAGCTATGCGTTTTTCCTGTTCCGAAAAATACTCTATTAATCGATGGGTAGGTGCTTCAGAACCACGAGAGGCATAGATACCGATAGTTCCAGCGCCTTCCAAGATGGTTTTCAAGGGCGAGGGTGGTCGCCGAAAAGCAAGATTGCGGGTTGCGCTATCTAACTGGTTGTAGAAAGCGGTTCGACGTCGCTGAAACTCTTCACGTAAAACCTTCTTATTCTCTTTTATATCACTCAAAAACATATCTTTCTAAGGAAAAGGTGACGGGCCCATCTTAGTCGTTTTCCGGAAAATCCTCTGACGCCTATTACGTCAGGTGGGGGCCATGTGCATCGGACCCGGCATCCAAAATGCCCGCAATCCGTACAGGGACAGCTCCCTATGTTGTTATATCGCCTCAGGGATGTTCGCTTTCTAGCTCGTGCCAGACAGAACCCGTCAAATATCATCTAGGTGTGTTAAGTGATTTACTCAAGGCCGTTGGCAACAGCTTCCGCTCTGTCGGCGAGTTTTTCCAACGCCGCAATGGCTTGCGCTTGTTGAACCGGGTCGACGGGTTCTGCTTTTTGCTCGGTTTCTGCCGGAGATTTCGCGTCTCTATGACCATGAAGTTCGTCGGCTAACAAAAGCGATGTAAAAAGCAGCATACGGCTTTCGGTCAAACCGCCTGATTCTCCCGCTTCTGCGGCTTTTTCACTAACCATGCTTCCTAGTTTGGCAAGATGGGTTTCCTCGCCGTCCTGACAGGTAATTGAAAACGATCTGCCACCAATTTCTAGTGTCATTTGCGCCATTTTCAGATCTCCTGCTTTGCAATTAGACTATCGATGGTTTCGATTGCCTGCTGCATTTCCTGTTTTAACGCAGTGTGACGACGATCCAGTGACTCATCCTGTTCAGATAATGCCGGTTTCGATTTTGCTGCCTCTATTCTACTCAGCGCCCGTTCTATACGGCCAATGGCTGAGATCACTCGTTCGTTTTCCATGACTTGGTTCCGACTTGTCAGTGCCTGTATTTCGTTCGTAACAACCAATGCAGCCGACGTAAACAGCCGATCGATAAGAGACTATCCACAGACTATCCCTGAACCATGGCAATCCGGGCCTTGACGTCGCTTCAATAGGTCATCAAAGGGATGGGAAAATTCCGAATCTTGACAAGGATTCGTGCCAAAACCCCGTAATTTGGAGGATCAGAACTGCTATGACCGTTTCCGAAAAGAGCATGGCAAACGCCATCCGAGCGTTGTCCATGGATGCGGTACAAGCGGCCAACAGCGGGCATCCAGGGATGCCAATGGGTATGGCAGATGTTGCGACGGTTTTGTTTAGCTATTTTCTAAAATTTGATCCGAAGGCGCCGAAATGGGCAGATCGAGATCGGTTCGTTCTTTCTGCTGGGCATGGATCGATGCTGATTTATTCGCTTCTGCACCTGACGGGCTATGATCGGCCCACCATGCAAGACATCAAGGATTTCAGACAGTTGTCGTCACCTTGTGCCGGGCATCCTGAAAATTTCAAGTTGGAAGGCGTTGAAGCAACCACGGGTCCTTTGGGGCAGGGATTCGCAATGGGAGTAGGCATGGCGATCGCCGAGCGCCACCTTAACGCGCACTTTGGCGATGAGTTGGTTGATCACAAAACCTGGGTGATAGCTGGGGATGGTTGCCTGATGGAAGCGATCAACCACGAAGCCGTGGGATTGGCGGGGCATTTAGGCTTGGGACGCATGAATGTGCTTTGGGATGATAACCAGATCACAATCGACGGCGGTACTGATTTATCGACCAGCGAAGATATACCGGCGCGCTACCGAGCATCGGGTTGGCATGTTGTGTCATGCGACGGTCATGATTTTGAAGATATTCGCCGCGCGCTAACGGAAGCGCAAAATGATCCCCGTCCTTCTCTCGTTGCCTGCAAAACCATCATTGGATATGGAGCTCCCACCAAGCAGGGTACATCCGCAACCCATGGTGCGCCTCTTGGTGAAGAAGAGATTAACGGAACGCGCGAAGCTTTGGGTTGGACTGATAAACCTTTTGAAATTCAAGAAGATATACTGACGTCGTGGCGGCACATTGGCGCAAAAGGAGCGACGACACGTGCTGATTGGGAGGCACGTCTGGCGGCCAATTCCAATAAAGCAGAGTTTGAGCGCCGCATGGCAGGTGAGCTTCCAGCTGGTACTGCAATGCAGGACTATCTTGAGAGCCTCGCCGCAGATCCACCAAAGGTTGCAACCCGAAAAGCTTCGGAAATGGCACTTGGCGCGATCACGGAAGCGCTTCCGGAGACCATCGGCGGTAGTGCCGACCTTACTGGTTCAAACAATACCAAAACATCCGCAACTAAGCCTTTGACTAAAGAGGATTATTCTGGCCGGTATATTTATTATGGTATAAGAGAGTTTGGAATGGCCGCCGCAATGAACGGAATGGCGCTGCATGGCGGAGTTATTCCCTACGGCGGGACGTTCCTGGTCTTTACCGACTATTGCCGCGGCGCTATGCGGCTTTCCGCGATCCAGAATGTACGTTCGATCTATGTGATGACGCATGATAGCATCGGTTTGGGTGAAGATGGGCCAACCCACCAACCGATTGAGCATCTGCAGAGTCTTCGTGCAATGCCCAATATGCTGACCTTCAGACCCTGTGATGCGATTGAGACAGCTGAATGTTGGGCACTGGCTTTGAAGAATGGAACCGGACCTTCAACGCTGGCTCTAACGCGTCAAGGATTGCCTCCAATCCGCCATGACGTCAGTGTAAATCATTGTGAAAAAGGCGCTTATTCTGTGAAGTCGGCTGAGGCCGAAAAACGCGTTGTGATTATCGCAACCGGCTCAGAAGTATCGTTGGCGATGGACGTTGCTGCGAAATTGGAAGCCCAGGGAACGGGGACAGATGTGGTCTCCATGCCGTGCACCGAGCTGTTCGACGCTCAAACCGGCGCTTATAAGAATGATCTGTTGGGTGGCAATGATATCCTGCGTGTTTCGATAGAAGCGGGCACAACTTTTGGCTGGGAGCGTTATACAGGCTTGAACGGCTTGAACTTTGGCATAGATAGTTTCGGTGCCTCAGCCCCGATCAATGACCTTTATGACCATTTTGGTTTGACCGCAGAAAAAATTACCCCACAAATTCTAGAAAAAGTCGGCGAAAAGGCCGCATTGTTTGAATCCTAAGGAGCATATTCCATGACAAAAGTAGCAATTAACGGATTTGGCCGCATCGGTCGTCTCGTTGCCCGTGCAATCCTTGAGCGCGATGATGATGATTTTGAGCTGGTTGCGATCAATGACCTTGCTGATGCCGACGCCAACGCGATACTTTTTGGGTATGACAGCGTTCATGGCCGCTTCCCGGGCGAAGTGTCAGCCCATGGTGATCATATCATGGTCAATGGTAAGAAAATTGCGGTTACGTCTGAGCGTAATCCTGGCGATTTGCCGCACGGTGAAATGGGGATCGACATCGTTTTGGAATGTACAGGTTTCTTCCAATCTGTTGAAGCTGCGCAACCGCATATTGATGCAGGCGCAAAACGCGTATTGATTTCGGCACCAGCCAAAGGTGATCTGAAAACAGTGGTCTACGGTGTGAACCATGACGTATTGACGTCATCTGATGTCATTGTTTCTAATGCATCTTGTACCACAAACTGTCTCGCACCCGTTGCGAAGGTTTTGAACGACTTGGTGGGTATTGAGCGCGGCTTCATGACCACTATCCATAGTTATACAAACGATCAGCGGATCCTCGACCAGATGCACGGTGATATGCGTCGGGCACGAGCTGGTGCGGTTAACATGATTCCGACAACGACAGGCGCTGCACGTGCCGTTGGATTGGTGCTCCCTGAGCTAGCCGGTAAGCTTGATGGGAGTTCGGTCCGCGTACCAACGCCTAACGTAAGCTTGGTTGATCTGGTTTTTACACCTGGACGCGATACTAGCTTGGAAGAAATTAACGGAGCGCTGAAAGCCGCAGCAGAAGGGCCTATGAAAGGTGTGATGGTATTCGAAGATAAGCCATTGGTATCCAGCGATTTCAACCATCAGCCAGCTAGCTCGTCAATCGATAGTCTCGAAACGACAGTCATGGACGGCAAACTTGTTCGCGTTGTCAGCTGGTATGATAACGAGTGGGGCTTTGCTAACCGTATGATTGACACTGGTAAAGTAATTGCAGGCTTGATTTAAGTTAGAGAGCTTCAAAACAATGTCAGGTAACAAATTTAAAACGCTGGATGATTTGGGTAATGTTGAGGGTAAGGCAGGGCTTGTTCGTGTCGACCTCAATGTTCCCATGGCTGATGGTAAGGTTACTGACGATACGCGGTTAAAGGCGGTTATTCCGACGGTTACCGAATTGGCAGACAAAGGTGCAAAAGTGCTGCTGCTCGCCCATTTTGGTCGTCCGAAGGGCGAGCATAAGCCGGAATTTTCGTTGGAACCCCTTGTGGCGCCTTTGGCTGATGTTCTGGGCCGGGAAGTCGGTTTCATGCAACGCCCTAGCCCAGTCTCCATCGCGGAACTGTCAAACGGCGGCATTGTTGTTATAGAAAACAGCCGTTTTGCGCCAGGTGAAGAGAAAAACGATCCCGGTATGGCAAAGATGATTGCTTCGTTTGGCGAGTTTTACGTCAATGACGCGTTTTCAGCTGCGCACCGTGCCCATGTAACCACAGCCGGTATTGCGGAGCATCTGCCCGCATTTGCCGGACGTTCGATGGAACGGGAACTCAATGCGTTGAGCAAAGCGCTCGGTGATCCAGAACATCCTGTCGCGGCGGTTGTCGGCGGTGCGAAGGTTTCCAGCAAGTTGGACGTTTTGCGCCAAATGGTCGAAAAAGTGGATCACCTGATCATTGGCGGCGGTATGGCCAACACATTCCTCGCCGCGCGCGGTGTGAATGTCGGCAAGTCATTGTGTGAGCATGATCTAACCGACACAGCAAACGAAATTCTTGAAGCCGCCGATAAAGCAGATTGTACGGTGCATCTGCCCTATGATGTTGTGGTGTCCAAAGATTTCGCACCTAACCCGCCGACGCGAACCGTCAATGTTCATGAAGTTGCAGAAGATGAAATGATACTGGATGTCGGTCCAGCAGCGGTTGAAGCGCTGAATGATGTGCTAAAAGTCTGCAAGACCTTGGTCTGGAACGGTCCGATGGGCGCATTTGAGACACCCCCATTTGATTCTGCGACTGTCGCACTAGCCCGCACGGCCGCAGCCTTGACCAAAGAAGGGCAATTGCTTTCCGTCGCAGGCGGCGGCGATACGGTTGCCGCTCTCAATCATGCGGGTGTGGCCGACGACTTTAGTTTTGTCTCCACCGCTGGCGGTGCTTTCCTGGAATGGATGGAAGGCAAAAAACTGCCCGGTGTTGAAGCACTTCGAAAATAGAAAAATACAGATCACAGGAAAATAAAAATGCCAAACTCAGAAATGATGACCAAGATTGAAAACGGCCAGGGTTTTATCGCCGCACTCGACCAAAGCGGTGGATCCACACCCAAAGCGCTTACTGGCTATGGCATTGGAGAAGACGCATTCTCCAACGATGACGAAATGTTCGGGCTTATCCATAAGATGCGCAGCCGGATCATTACCGCGCCGTCTTTTGGCAATGGCAAGGTTATCGGCGCAATATTGTTTGAGAAAACCATGAACGGCAATGCAGATGGCAAACCTGTGCCAACTTTGCTTTGGGAGCGCGGTGTTGTACCGTTCCTGAAAGTCGACAAGGGTCTGGCTGACGAAGAAAATGGTGTTCAGTTGATGAAGCCAATCCCCGATTTGGATGATCAATGTCAGGCAGCTGTCGCGAAAGGCATGTTTGGCACCAAAATGCGTTCGGTGATCAACAAAGCCAATGCAGAAGGTATTGCCGCAAATGTTGCGCAGCAATTTGAATTCGGAAAACAAATTTTAGCGAACGGCCTTGTTCCGATGATCGAGCCGGAAGTGAATATTAAAAGCGACGAGCGCGCAGACTGTGATAAGATATTGCTCGGTGAATTGACCAAGCACCTGGATGCCCTGGGTGATGATCAGCGTGTGATGTTAAAACTGTCTATTCCTGTTGAAGCGAATCGATACCAACCATTGATTGATCATCCCAAAGTGGTTCGTCTTGTGGCGCTGTCCGGCGGTTACTCCACCGATGATGCATGTCAAGAACTGACCAAGAATAGCGGTATGATTGCAAGCTTCAGTCGCGGATTGTTGCAAGATCTGCGTGTTTCACAGACCGATGAGGAATTTGATTCTGTTCTCGGCGGCGCAATTGACCAGATTTATCGGGCATCGATTGCTTAGGCGGGACAAATCTAGGGCATTTAGTCATGCCAGATAACGGCCAGCACTGGTCGGCGGTTGACCATTATATTTCCGATCACTTGATTGGCGAAGACGCAGTTCAGCAAAGGACATTGGAGGCCAACCGAAAGGCTGGACTACCGGCTATAGACGTTTCCGCAGCACAAGGAAAAATGCTTCAGCTTCTTGCAAAAGGAGCTGGGGCAAAGCGTATATTGGAAATCGGAACCCTTGGTGGCTATTCCACCATTTGGCTTGCTCGAGCGCTTCCCGAAGATGGCTGCGTCGTTACTTTGGAACTTGAGGAAAGCTATGCTCAGCTAGCTAATGAGAATATCAACAACGCAGGCTTGAGAGGCCAGGTTGAGGTGATTGTTGGAGAAGCGGTCAAATCATTGTCGGCAATAGATCACCAAAGTACACAGCCATTCGATTTTGTTTTCATTGATGCCGACAAACAAAACTATTCGGAATATTTGGAGCATGCGATCCGATTGTCCCGTCCTGGGGCTATGTTGCTTTTCGATAATGTTGTTCGTGAGGGAGAAATTCTCAATCCCGACAGTGATGACCCTAAAGTTCCGGGTACTCGAGCACTTTATGAAACATTGAAAAATCATCCGCGAGTAGATGCCACTGCCGTTCAAACCGTTGGATCAAAAAAATGGGATGGTTTTCTGCTTGCCATTACCCGCTAACTGGATTTTATGAGCGTCATGCCCAATCCATCCTGCCAGCTATATCTAATTTCACCTACTGACGTTGGTGGAGATTTTCCCGAACAATTGAGGCAAGCACTTGGGGCGGGTACCGCCGCCGCGTTTCAGTTTCGTGTTAAAGATGTCGACCAGTATGAGGCTGCTCGCCTCGCTGAACCAATAAAGGCGATTTGTGATGCCTATGATGTTGCCTTTGTCGTGAATGATGATGTGGGGTTGGCCAAGCGCCTGACAGCAGACGGTGTGCATCTCGGACAAGATGATGAAGAACTTTCTGTCGCTCGAGATATGCTTGGTCCGGATGTGCAAATAGGAATTACCTGCCACGACAGTCGCCATTTGGCGATGGAAGCAGGAGAGGGTGGCGCCAATTATGTCGCCTTTGGCGCATTTTTTCCCACCCAGACAAAGCAAACACATCACCGACCCGACATAGAAATCCTAAAATGGTGGTCCTCCGTTATGGAAATTCCTTGCGTCGCTATCGGTGGCATCACACCAGAAAACTGCAAACCTTTGGTGGAGGCCGGTGCTGATTTTCTGGCGGTCAGCAGCTCGGTCTGGAATTGTTCAAAGGGGCCAGCACATGCAGTCCGACAGTTTAGTGAGGTTTTGCAGCAATCAGGATAGGGTCAGGAAGAACTGCGTGTTCGACCAATAGTGGAAGCAACATATTGCGCGGCAAACACCTCCGCTGATGGCGGCGCAAAATTCGGCATTTGTTCGATATCACGAATATATCCGGACATGGGTTTGTAGGCCTGCATCTTTCCATTGATGATGGAATAGCCAAATAAACCAGCAGCAGGAGCTGGCGTCATCGTGATCGTTGCGTCCTCGTTCGGAGGATCTAGTGTCATAGACTGTGCCATGAGAGGGTGTTAGCAAATCATCGATTCCCCGTATTGTACGAAAAAGACCTGTTACCAAAGGCACAGAGCTTGCCTATTGTCAGTGTCCGCATTAGAGCGCCGCCAACACGTAAATCCTGCAAGTGAGATACAAGATGAAAATGAGCGGTGTCGATATTCGTCCTGGCAATATTCTGGACTATGAAAATGGTCTTTGGAAGGTTGCCAAGATTCAGCATACGCAGCCAGGTAAAGGCGGCGCTTATATGCAGGTCGAGATGAAGAATTTGGTCGATGGCCGCAAAACCAATGTGCGTTTCCGTTCTGCGGATACAGTTGAGAAGGTGCGCCTGGATACTAAGACATTTCAATATCTGTTCGCTGATGGCGATATGCTGACCTTCATGGACAAAGAAAATTACGAACAAATCACTTTGCCAGCGGATCTGCTCGGCGATGCGGTTGCATTTTTGCAAGATGGGATGGATGTTCAGCTAGAGCTTTATGAGGAAAAGCCTATTTCTGTCGCACTTCCTGATCAGATTGAAGCTGAGATTGTTGAAGCCGATGCGGTAGTTAAGGGCCAAACCGCATCATCTAGTTACAAGCCGGCTGTTCTAGACAATGGTGTGAAGGTCATGGTGCCTCCATTTATTTCAGCAGGAACGAAGATCATAGTAGATGTGTATGCCCGTGAATATGTTGGCAAGGCTTAGGGTTCGATAGATGCCAGCACATTCCGCCCTTATCACTGTCATGGAGCGCGCTGCGCGTAAGGCAGGTTCGCGCCTTCGCAGGGACTTTGGTGAAGTCGAACATTTGCAGGTTTCAAAAAAAGGGCCAGCGGATTTTGTATCCAAAGCTGATATGCGCTCTGAACGCATTCTTTATGATGAGCTTTTGAAAGTACGGCCCGGTTGGGGCTTTGTCCTTGAAGAGGGCGGTATGATCGAAGCGGAAGAAGGTAAACCTCGTTGGATCATTGATCCGCTGGACGGCACTTCCAACTTCCTCCACGGAATTCCGCATTTCGCCATTTCTATTGCCGTACAAGAGCGCGGTTATGATGGTGTGAGCTGGGGCAGAATCACCAGCGGAATGATCTATGAACCATTGACCGATCAAACCTGGTGGGCCGAGCAGGATAAAGGTGCTTGGCTTGGTGAAAAACGTTTGCGGGTTTCTGCGCGGCGGGATTTGTCCGAGGCGCTGATCGCGACGGGTATTCCGTTTAAAGGTCATGGTGATCTCTCGGAATGGGCGCGTATCTTTGGGGCGATTGCTCCGCAAGTTGCGGGTATAAGACGCAACGGAGCTGCTTCTTTGGATTTGGCTTGGCTAGCCGCTGGACGATATGATGGTTTTTGGGAAGCTGGTCTTCAGGTTTGGGATGTTGCGGCTGGTATATTGATGGTGCGCGAAGCGGGTGGTTTTGTGACCGATTATACTGGTGGTGATCAGCCGGTCGGACAGCAGGAGCTGCTGGCTTCAAACGACGCGTTGCACAGCAAGTTGCACAAGATTTTGGCGAAGTCGTTACTCTAGCTGATAACGTCTCGCAAATGGGTCAAATTAAAGACATTTCGCCCTTGCAGCACGACCGACCACTCCCTAAAAGCGGGCGCTAATATTTAGCGAAACGAGTCTTTTGTGGTCGATCTCTCCGAATATGCGCCAATCCTGCTATTTTTGTTTGTAGCCGCTGGCCTATCTGCTGCGTTTGTGTTTCTGCCAATGGGCGTCTCGCGTCTCACAGGAACCCATAATCCTAATCCAGAAAAGCTGTCCGAGTATGAGTGCGGATTTCCGGCTTTTGAGGACAGCAGGAGCCAATTTGACGTCCGCTTTTATCTGGTCGCGATCTTGTTTATCATTTTTGATCTGGAGGCCGCTTTTATTTTTCCGTGGGCCGTTTCCCTGGATCAAACAGGATGGGTTGGTTGGTCATCAATGATGGTTTTCCTTGTTATTCTGACCGTCGGTTTCATCTATGAGTGGAAAATGGGAGCGCTAGATTGGGAATAGAGCCAAATAATAGCGGGTCAGCAATTCTGAACGCCGATGGCACGCCGATGGCGGCTGGCGGTCAAGAAGTGACGCCACCTGACGAAGCGTTTTTCAAGGATTTGAATTCCGAGGTTAATGACAAGGGTTTTCTTGTTACGTCGACCGAAGAACTGTTCCAATGGGCACGCACCGGCTCACTTTGGTGGATGACCTTCGGGCTTGCATGCTGCGCTGTTGAGATGATTCACGCAAACATGCCACGATACGATCTTGAGCGGTTTGGCGCTGCCCCACGCGCTAGTCCTCGTCAATCCGACGTAATGGTTGTTGCGGGGACGTTGTGCAACAAAATGGCGCCGGCGCTTCGCAAAGTTTATGATCAAATGTCTGATCCAAAATATGTGATATCGATGGGGTCATGCGCAAACGGCGGTGGCTATTACCATTATAGCTACAGCGTTGTGCGCGGATGCGACCGTATTGTACCTGTAGATATTTACGTACCGGGCTGTCCACCGACTGCAGAAGCATTGCTTTATGGCATCATGCAGTTGCAGCGCAAAATCCGTCGTATCGGGACGTTTGAGCGATAGCATGGGTCATTCTGCTCCCATGATTGCCAGCAACGAAGGCGTTGCGGATGCACTCGGCAAAGCGCTAGGCGCTAATGTTCTCGACACGGTTGAGGCATTTGGCGAAATTAGCATAACGGTTGACCGCAAGAAACTTCCTGACGTCATGGAAAAGCTTCGTAGTGACCATGAATATCAGCAGCTAGTTGAGATTGCCGGTGTCGACTATCCGGATCGTCCTGAGCGTTTTGAGGTCTGCTATCATCTGCTTAGTCTGACTAAAAACCATCGCATCCGTGTAAAAGTATCAACCGACGAAGATACACCTGTACCTACGGTGACTCATATTTGGGAAGTCGCAGGCTGGCTCGAACGTGAAGTATTTGACATGTACGGTGTGCTGTTTGACGGGAATAAAGATTTGCGCCGTATCCTGACCGACTATGGTTTCCAGGGACATCCGTTCCGCAAGGACTTTCCGCTCACTGGCTATCAAGAGCTGCGCTATTCCGAAGAAGCTAAGCGGGTTGTTTATGAACCGGTAAAACTGGCGCAGGATTTCCGTAGCTTTGATTTCATGTCCCCTTGGGAGGGTGCTGATTATATCCTTCCTGGAGATGAGAAGTCAGAAGATAATGGGGATGACGCAAAATGAGCGACTATCTCGATGAAGTGCAAGGTTTGACCGATGTCGCTGACCCAACGGTCGGTGATACGGAAATCGAAAATTTCACGATCAACTTCGGCCCGCAACATCCCGCTGCCCATGGCGTGTTACGCATGGTTATGGAGTTGGACGGCGAGATAGTGGAGCGTGTCGATCCACATGTTGGGTTGCTTCATCGCGGCACTGAAAAGCTGATCGAGCACAAGACCTATTTACAGGCGCTCCCCTATTTTGATCGTCTGGATTACTGTTCGCCGCTGGCGCAGGAATATAGCTATGTACTGGCAATCGAGAAATTACTCGATCTGGAAGTCCCGGAGCGCGGACAATATCTGCGAGTTTTGTTCGCTGAACTAACACGTATTTGTAATCACATGCTCAACATCGGCGCGCATGTGATGGACGTAGGGGCGATGACTCCGAACCTGTGGGTTTTTGAAGTGCGTGAGCAGTGCCTGGAGTTTTTTGAACGCGCCAGCGGTGCGCGGATGCATAGCGCATGGTTCCGGCCCGGCGGCGTGCATCAGGATGTTCCGTTGAAGCTTCTCACTGATATGGCCGACTGGCTCGATGAATTCCCAAAACTGTTTAATGACGCGATGAGCCTTGTCGTCGGCAACCGGATTTTTAAACAGCGCAATGTTGATATTGCGACGGTGTCTAAAGATGATGCTGTACGCTGGGGGTTTTCTGGCCCGGTTTTGCGGGGCAGCGGTGTGGCTTGGGATTTGCGCAAGTCACAGCCTTATGATGTTTATGACCGAATGGACTTTGAGGTCCCGGTTGGTACAAAAGGCGATTGCTACGACCGTTTCATGGTCCGTGTTGAGGAAGTGCATCAAAGCGCGCGGATTATGCGGCAATGCTTAAACGATATGCCCGATGGTCCTGTTGCTTCAACCGATCGCAAGATTGTTCCACCCAAACGCGGTGAGATGAAGCAATCGATGGAGGCACTGATCCATCATTTCAAGCTTTACACCGAGGGTTTTCATGTGCCTGCCGGTGAAGTTTATGTAGCGACGGAGAGCCCTAAAGGAGAGTTCGGCGTCTATCTGGTGAGCGATGGCAGTAACAAGCCCTATCGCTGCAAGATACGTCCAACGGCTTTTTCACATTTGCAGGCAATGGATTTTATGACCAAGGGGCACATGCTTCCAGACGCGACTGCCATTTTGGGTGCAATTGATATCGTGTTCGGGGAGTGTGATCGATAATGGCTGAAACAGCAGCAATTCCCGATGAAACAGAAACTCGCGCCAAATGGGGCGATTTTGCTTTCACGCCGGCGAATGATAAACTGGCCAAGTGGCAAGTTGGGAAATATCCGGAAGGTCGCCAGAAATCGGCGGTGATGGCGCTGCTTGATCTGGCCCAGCGTCAGGTTGGCGAAGACACGAAAACCCAAGGCTGGTTGCCGGTTCCAGTGATCGAATATGTCGCCGCATATCTCGATATGCCTTATATGCGCGCCTACGAAGTCGCGACATTTTATACTATGTACAATCTGGCACCAGTTGGACGTTATCACGTTCAAGTGTGCGGGACGACACCTTGCATGCTCCGTGGCAGCGATGATGTGATGGCGGCTTGCAAGAATAAAGGAATGGCCAAAGGTAAGACGACGCCCGATGGCCTGTTCACGCTGACAGAAGTAGAGTGCATGGGCAATTGTTCCAACGCACCAATGGTTCAGATCAATGACGATAACTATGAAGATCTGGACTATGATATCATGACCAGGATCCTCGAAGATTTGGCAGCAGGCAAAGAAGTCAAAGTCGGCTCCCAAATTGGCCGCAAGACCAGTGAGGCCGAAGGTGGGCCAACCAATCTAAAAGAAATGGTCGATGCCAACCATGACTATCGGAAGGAGTGGTGATGCCATGCTGGTCGATGGATATGCAGGCTGGATCGGAATCGCCGTGCTCATTGTCGCTGTTGCAGGCGGTATCTGGGGTAGCAGGAGGAAAAAGTAATGGGCTTTGATTTCCTGCAAGACAAAGATCGCATCTTTACCAATGTGTATGGTTTTCAGCATTGGGGCCTGAAAGAGGCACAGGCGCGCGGCGATTGGGACGAGACTGCCAAGTTTATTAAGCTTGGCAACGACAAAATCATCGAGGAAGTGAAGGCTTCTGGACTACGTGGACGTGGTGGGGCAGGCTTTCCAACCGGTCTAAAATGGTCTTTCATGCCAAAAGAAGCGCCGACCGACAGCCAGGGCAATCCGCGTCCGAGCTTCCTGGTAATCAACGCCGATGAGTCAGAACCGGGTAGTTGCAAAGATCGCGAAATCCTGCGCAATGATCCGCACAAGTTGATTGAAGGCGCATTGATCGCCGGTTTCGCCATGCGTGCCCGCGCGGCCTATATCTATATTCGCGGCGAGTATATTTTTGAAGCCAAGGTGATGGAGGCTGCCGTCAAGGAAGCCTATGGCGCCGGTTTGATTGGCAAGAACGCAGCCAAATCTGGTTATGATTTCGACGTATTCGTCCATCGTGGTGCTGGCGCTTATATCTGCGGCGAAGAAACTGCAATGATCGAGAGCCTGGAGGGCAAAAAAGGTCAGCCGCGTTTAAAGCCACCATTTCCTGCCGGCGCGGGCCTCTATGGTTGCCCGACCACAGTCAACAATGTTGAGAGTATCGCAGTCGTTCCCACAATTATGCGACGCGGTGGTGCGTGGTTTGCGAGTTTTGGTCGTGAGGGAAATCATGGCACGAAACTGTTTCAAGTTTCTGGTCATGTCGACAAACCTGCTGTGTTTGAAGAAGTGATGTCTATCCCGTTCAAGGATATGATCGAAAAGCATTGCGGCGGCATCACCGGCGGTTGGGACAATTTGCTCGCAGTTATTCCTGGCGGTTCATCGGTTCCGCTGGTTCCAGCTGAGCAGATCATGGACGCGCCAATGGACTTTGACGGGCTCAAGGACTTAGGCTCCGGTTTGGGTACGGCAGCAGTCATCGTAATGGATAAATCCACCGATATTGTTCGTGCGATTTCAAGACTCGCCTATTTCTACAAGCATGAGTCATGCGGCCAATGTACACCATGCCGCGAAGGCACGGGCTGGATGTGGCGCGTAATGGAAAAAATGCGTGATGGTGATGCGCAGATTGAAGATATCGATACGCTCTATGAAGTTACCAAGCAGGTAGAAGGTCACACCATCTGTGCGCTTGGTGATGCGGCGGCTTGGCCCATTCAAGGATTGATACGCCACTTCCGACCAGAGATGGAACGGCGGATCAATGAGCACAATGGCGTAGAAGAAGTGCTGGAGGCGGCGGAGTGAAGGTTCCTGCATTTCTCTTTATGGTTTTGTCTTCGGTGGGGTTAGCGTTTCCGACTTCTGCGGTTGGCAAAGTCACGAAATATGGCGGGGAAGAAACACGCGTACCCGCTTCTCCAGAATCAACTATGCGAGAATTTTGGCGTTTCTCCAATTGCGCTGCAAAACGCAATTTGAATCGCACACGAGTGCTGCTAAGTCACCGTGAGTGGGGGACGGGCGTTAGGAAGCTGGTTTCAGCTTACACAAAAACATACAGAAGTTGTTTGCCGGTCGGTTCGCAAATGCGTTTTAATTCAAAACTATTTCGGGGGTCGCTTGCTGCGGCATATCTGAACCATAAATACAAAAAGGCGGCGCCACCGAACTATGGTGTTGTGACGCCGACGTTCACAGAAACGGCTTTTAACGATTTGGCATCGAATGTGGATCGTCCATCGTTTTTATTAGATGCTTTTGCTGATTGTGTGGTCCGCAATCAGCCTGCCCATGCATTTCATTTGTTTGCCAGCAAACCGACCGGAAAAATAGAGAAAATAATATTCGAACAACTCCAGCCAACAATGCGTGTTTGTTTGTCAGTCAAAGACGGCGATCAAGTAGAGTTCACGACTACTTCGCTGCGCGGGTTAATGGCGGAAGCGGCGTATGATCTCGACTTGCGATACTTTGAAGATAAATCGGAAAAAACTACTCAGAAGATAGGGGCTGATAGCTAATGCCTAAAGTCACTGTAGATGGTATAGAGCTCGAAGTTCCTCAGGGCGCGACTGTGCTGCAAGCCGCTGAGCTTGCTGGCAAGGAAATCCCGCGCTTTTGCTACCACGAACGCCTGTCCATCGCTGGCAATTGCCGGATGTGTCTAGTCGAAGTGAAACCTGGACCGCCGAAGCCGCAAGCAAGCTGTGCATTGCCAGCTGCTGAAGGGCAGGAAATTCGTACCGACAGCGAAATGGTCAAGAAGGCCCGCGAAGGTGTGATGGAATTTTTGCTCATCAACCATCCGCTCGATTGTCCAATTTGTGATCAGGGCGGCGAATGTGATCTTCAGGATCAGGCCATGGCCTATGGCAAAGGCGGTTCGCGCTACGATGAAAACAAACGTGCCGTAACCGAAAAATATATGGGGCCGGTGGTCAAGACGGTGATGACTCGTTGTATCCATTGTACCCGCTGTGTCCGCTTTGCTGAGGAAGTGGCTGGCGTCGAAGAAATTGGTGCGGTTGGTCGCGGAGAGGGGATGCAGATCACTTCCTATCTCGAACATGCTGTGCATAGCGAGCTGTCCGGCAATGTTGTTGATCTCTGCCCTGTTGGCGCATTGACCAGCAAACCTTATGCGTTTGAGGCACGTCCGTGGGAATTGACCAAGACATTGGGCATCGATGTGATGGATGGTGTTGGCACGAATATCCGTATTGATAGCCGTGGCCGCGAAGTGCTGCGGGCGCTGCCCCGGGTCAATGACGATGTGAATGAGGAATGGGCGACTGATAAAACGCGCCATGCTGTTGACGGTTTAATGAAGCGTCGGCTTGATAAGCCCTATGTTCGCAAAAATGGTAAGCTTGAGGCAGTAAGCTGGGGCGGTGCATTCCAGGCGATCGCGGATGTGAAAGCTGGGAGTTCGGTTGCCGCGATTGCTGGTGATTTGGTTGATTGTGAGACCATGTATGCAACCAAAAAGCTTCTGAAATCTATGAAGTCAAAAATGCTTGAAGGGCGTCAGACCGGCTTGCAATATGATGTGTCCAGCCTTGCAGCGGTGAATTTCAACACCGGTATAGCGAATGTCGAACAGGCCGATGTGATTGTGCTGGTTTCGACCAATCCGCGCTGGGAAGCGTCATTGGTCAATACGCGTATCCGAAAAGCGGTGCGCAAAGGCCATGCAAAAGTCTTTGGCATTGGCCCCGAAGTCGACCTGACTTATCCGGTGGAGTGGCTCGGCGATGATATGGGCTTACTGGCAAAATTACCCAAAGTTGTCACCGACGCGTTGAAAGGCGCGGAACGACCAGCACTAATTCTGGGCGGCGGTGCATTGAGCGTTGAGGGTGCACATGGCGCCGCATTGAAGCTGGCTGCCAAGCATAAACTGGTTCGCGACGATTGGAACGGCTTCAATGTGCTGCATATCGGTGCATCCCGTACTGGCGGTTTGATGCTTGGTTATGCCTTTGATGGCGGGATTAAAGCTATCGCAGCGAAAAAACCAAAACTTGCGTTCTTTCTTGGTGCGGATGAAACCGATTACAGCCTGTTTGAAAACAGCTTCAAAGTCTATATCGGTCATCACGGGGATGCCGGAGCGCATGCGGCAGATATCATCCTTCCTGGCGCAGCCTTTACCGAGAAAAACGGAACTTATGTGAATTTGGAAGGCCGTGTGCAACGCTCCAACAAAGCAATTTTTGCCCCCGGCGATGCGCGCGAAGACTGGAGCATTTTACGAGCATTGTCTGATGTGATTGGCAAGACGCTGCCATTTGATAGTTTTGATGAACTGCGCGCAAAAATGGCGAAGGATCATCCGGAACTGGCCGAAGAAGGTTTGGTTTCGTTTGAATGGTCTCCGCCAACCGGATTGCCGGATATGCCGAAGGGGCAGGGCGTTCATCCGATCAAGGATTTTTACCTGACCAACAGCATTGCCCGCGCTAGTGCAACGATGCAGCGTTGTTCTGCGGAGTTGCTGCACGCCGATGATGAAGTTCTGGAGGCGGCAGAATGACCGAGTTTCTCCAGACCCTTCTTGGTTATGAAGCCGGATGGTTGTTAGCCACCTTGGCTTTAATCTTACTTATCGCACTTCCGCTGATGCTTGGCGTTGCGATGATTATTTATGTCGACCGGAAAATCTGGGCGGCAATGGCCCTGCGCCGGGGTCCCAATGTGGTGGGACCGTTTGGCTTATTGCAGAGCTTTGCAGATGGTTTGAAAGTTTTCCTACAGGAAACGATCATACCATCCAGCGCCAACAAGGGATTGTTCCTACTTGCGCCGATTATTACTTTCACCGTGGCTTTACTCGCCTGGGCAGTGATCCCGTTTGGTGAAGATATGGTGCTTGCGAATATCAACATCGGTTTGTTGTATATACTCGCGATTAGTTCGCTAGGTGTTTACGGCGTTGTGATTTCGGGCTGGGCAAGTAACTCAAAATACCCGTTTTTCTCCGCTATGCGGGCGGCGGCGCAGATGATTTCCTATGAGGTCTCCATCGGCTTCATCTTGATTTCCGTTGTACTGCTGGCCGGAACATTCAACCTTCAGGAAATCATTAAATCGCAAGAAGGCTATATTTTTGGGATCGTCAACGCGTTCGCGGTGAACCCATTGATTTTCCCGATGGCGGTTGTTTTCCTAATTGCCTCCATGGCTGAAACTGCGCGGCATCCGTTTGATTTGACCGAAGCAGAATCGGAGTTGGTTGCCGGTTATCAGACCGAATATAGCTCGATGAGCTTTGCGCTGTTCTGGCTCGGCGAATATGCGAATATCCTGTTGATGTGCGCGCTTAACGCGATCTTGTTCTGGGGCGGGTGGTTGCCGCCGCTCAATGTCGACTGGATCCCATGGTTCGATATTCCGGGCATCTTCTGGCTGTTTGGCAAGATGTTCTTCTTCTTCTTCATATTCAGTTGGGTGATGGCAACCGTTCCGCGCTATCGCTACGATCAGCTCATGCGACTGGGTTGGAAGATCTTCCTGCCACTCAGCTTGATCTGGGTGGTTCTGGTTAGCGGATATGTGATGGTTCAAAAATTTGGGTGGCCGCTATGAGTCTCGCACAACATATCAAAGCCTTCACATTGTTTGAGTTTATCGGAGCACATGCGAAGACGCTGAAATATTTCTTCAAAGCGAAGAAGACGATCAACTATCCGTTCGAGAAGAACCCGATCTCTCCAAGGTTTCGCGGAGAGCACGCGCTGCGCCGATATCCCAATGGGGAAGAGCGTTGCATTGCGTGTAAATTATGTGAGGCGGTTTGTCCGGCGCAAGCAATCACGATTGAGGCCGAGCCGCGCGATGATGGCTCTCGCCGTACCACGCGTTACGATATTGATATGACCAAATGTATTTACTGCGGCTTCTGTCAGGAAGCCTGCCCGGTTGATGCAATTGTTGAAGGGCCGAATTTTGAATATTCGACCGAAACACGAGAAGAACTAATTTACGACAAATCGAAGCTGTTGGAAAATGGTGACAAATGGGAACGGGCAATCGCGGCAAACCTTGCCGCCGATGCGCCTTACCGTTAAGGGCCAAACAGGATTCGAATGGGGGATAAGAAGCTAGTCTAATGCAAATATTCGCATTCTATCTTTTCGCAACTTTTGTGATTGCCAGCGGTGCTTTCTGCATCTTTGCGCGCAATCCCGTGCACAGTGTATTATGGCTGATTTTGGCGTTTTTTAACGCTGCGGGTTTGATGTTGTTGGTGGGCGCAGAGTTTATCGCCGCACTATTGGTCATCGTCTATGTTGGTGCGGTCGCGGTACTGTTTCTATTCGTTGTGATGATGTTGGATATTGATTTCGCAGAGCTTCGCGCTGGTTTCATGAAAAACCTGCCATTGGGCTTGTTGCTAGCAATTGTACTGGCAGCGGAAATTATCGTCTTTGGCGTAATGACTTGGTCCTCTGCCGGAGTAGGGGAAGCGACTGCTGTCGTCGGGCCGCAGGAAGGTGCGCCTTCCAATATCGAGCAATTGGGTGCCATCCTATATACAAAATACATATTCTTGTTTGAAGCTGCTGGTATGATCCTGTTGGTCGCTATGGTTGGTGCAATCGTTCTTACTAACCGCAAACGTGGTGGTGTCCGTATCCAGAAAATTGCCGATCAGGTTGCCCGTCGCCCCGAAGATGCGACACGCAATACCCAACCGGAAGTCGGTAAAGGGGTGGAGCTATGATTGGTATCGAACACTATCTGGTTGTCAGCACTATCCTGTTTGTCATGGGTATGCTGGGTATCTTCCTCAATCGGAAGAATATCATTGTTATCCTGATGGCAATCGAACTGATCTTGCTTGCGGTGAACCTGAACTTCGTGGCTTTTAGCGCTTTTCTGGGCGACATGACCGGGCAGGTGTTCGCAATGTTTATCCTGACCGTTGCCGCTGGGGAAGCGGCAATTGGTCTTGCCATTTTAGTCATTTACTTCCGTCAGCGTGGCACAATTGCCGTCGATGATGTCAACCGGATGAAGGGTTAGGGACTTGTCGATCCAGCTTATCGTTTTCCTGCCTCTATTGGCAGCGATTGTCGCCGGTTTTGGCAACCGCGTGATGGGGAATTTTGCGGCTAAAGTCGTAACGACAGGCGCGTTGTTCGCGGCCTGTGCGCTGAGTTGGCCGATCTTTATCGGCTTTCTGACCGGTGCGCAGACCGAGCAAGTGGTTCCTGTTTTAACCTGGATCATGTCTGGTGACCTGCAGTTTGATTGGTCGCTGCGGGTAGACACGCTGACCGCCGTGATGCTGGTCGTCGTGACTACGGTTTCAGCTTTGGTGCACCTGTATAGCTGGGGCTATATGGATGAAGACCCTGATCAACCGCGTTTCTTCGCCTATTTGTCGCTATTTACGTTTGCCATGTTGATGCTGGTTACCGCCGACAATCTGGTTCAGATGTTTTTCGGTTGGGAAGGGGTGGGCCTCGCATCGTATCTCCTCATTGGCTTCTGGTTCAAAAAACCGTCTGCCAATGCTGCAGCGATCAAAGCTTTTGTCGTTAACCGGGTCGGCGATCTAGGCTTCATGCTCGGGATCTTTGGTACCTTTCTGGTCTTCGGCACCGTTTCCATTCCGGAAATATTAGAGGCTGCTCCTGGAATGGCGGGGTCGACGATCACGTTTGCTGGCATGCGACTTGATACAATGACGATTCTATGCCTGCTGTTGTTTATCGGCGCGATGGGCAAGTCGGCGCAATTGGGATTGCACACATGGTTACCCGACGCGATGGAGGGGCCGACACCTGTGTCTGCACTGATCCACGCCGCAACCATGGTGACTGCTGGCGTGTTCATGGTTTGCCGCCTGTCACCGATGTTTGAAACCAGCGACGTTGCGTTGACTGTCGTTACGGTCGTTGGGGCCTGTACGGCGATATTCGCCGCGACAGTTGGGCTCGTACAGCACGATATCAAACGTGTGATTGCTTATTCCACATGCTCACAACTGGGCTATATGTTCTTTGCCGCTGGGGTAGGGGCTTATAATGTAGCGATGTTCCACTTGTTCACGCACGCTTTCTTCAAAGCATTGCTTTTCCTAGGCGCAGGTAGCGTTATTCACGCGATGCACCATGAGCAGGATATGCGGTACTATGGTGGCTTGCGGAAAGAGATCCCCATTACCTTCTGGGCAATGATGGCCGGTACATTGGCGATAACCGGCGTTGGCATCGTCGGCGTGTTCGGGTTTGCTGGATTCTACTCCAAAGATATGATTATTGAGAGTGCTTTCGCAAGCGGTACGGAAGTCGGGCAGTTTGCTTTCTTTATTGGTGTGCTTGCTGCGCTTCTTACCAGTTTCTATAGCTGGCGTTTGATGTTCCTAACCTTCTGGGGCAATCCGCGCTGGATCCAGTCCGAGCATATCCAACACAGCGTTCACAAAACACCGGAAGAAGCAGGCGAAGACCAGACAGGTGGTTATCACCCACATGAAAGCCCAGTGACTATGTTGATCCCGCTTGGTGTTCTGTCTGTCGGAGCGGTGTTGGCAGGATTCTTCTTCTACTATCCTTTCACGGGCGCGAAGGAAGGCGCTGAATTCTGGGCTGGTAGTATTGCCTTCAACGCTGAATTGATGGATGCAGCTCGTGCTGTACCGCTTTGGGTGAAGTTGGCATCAACTGTTGCGATGCTGCTTGGACTATCAACAGCCTATTTCATGTATTTCCGTGGTACCGAACGCCCCGCACGCCTCGCAGCAACGTTTCAGCCAGTTTATCAGTTCTTCTTCAACAAATGGTATTTTGATGAACTGTACAACCTGATCTTCATCAAACCAGCTTTCTGGTTTGGACGCCTGTTTTGGAAGAAGGGCGATGAGGGAACGATTGATCGCTTTGGTCCAAATGGTATCGCGGGCGTTGTCGCCACCGGTGCCGGTGTCGCTAAGCGCTTCCAGAGCGGATATCTGTACACCTATGCGTTAGTGATGTTGTTAGGTCTGGCGGCCGCGGCAACATGGATTATTGTGCGGGGAGCCAGCTAATGAACCAGCTTGATTTCCCAATCCTATCCTTGATGATGGGTCTGCCTATGCTGGCAGCGATACTTTGCCTGTTCCTGAATGCGCAAGCTGCGCGTTTCCTGGCGTTGGCGACAACATTGGTGCTGTTCGTGCTTGGTGTTGTTCTCTGGGTCAATTACGATATTGGTGGCCCGCAGTGGCAATATGTCGAGCGAGCAGAACTGTTTGGCAATTTCGCCTGGGCGCTTGGTATCGACGGTATTTCGATGATGCTGATCATGCTCACCGTGTTCCTGATGCCGATCTGTATCGGGGCAAGTTGGGAAGCGATAAAAGACCGGGTTGGCGAATATATGGCGGCCTTTCTGTTCATGGAAGTGCTGATGATCGGCGTTTTTGCGGCGCAAGATATCTTCCTCTTTTACATTTTGTTCGAGGCTGGTTTGATCCCGATGTATTTGATCATTGGTATTTGGGGCGGCGCGAACCGGATTTACGCCAGCTACAAATTCTTCCTCTATACCCTGTTGGGTTCGGTCGTAATGCTGATCGCGATGCTGTGGATGGTTCAAGATGCAGGCACCGCGGATATCCCAACGCTGCTAAACTATGATTTCGATCCTGCTGCGCAAACATGGCTCTGGTTGGCTTTCTTCGCCAGTTTTGCGGTAAAAATGCCAATGTGGCCGGTCCATACCTGGTTACCCGATGCGCACGTTCAGGCACCAACGGCGGGCTCCGTCATATTGGCGGGCGTATTGCTGAAAATGGGTGGCTACGGCTTCCTGCGTTTCTCCATTCCGATGTTCCCGGAAGCATCCGAGCAATTTATCTGGCTAGTCTTTGCGCTTTCGATGGTTGCTGTGGTCTACACCTCGCTGGTTGCGCTGGTGCAGCAGGATATGAAGAAGCTCATTGCTTATTCTTCGGTCGCTCATATGGCGATTGTGACGCTTGGTCTGTTTGCATTCAACCGCCAGGGTATAGAAGGCGCGATTATCGTGATGCTTAGCCACGGGCTAGTTTCTGGTGCGCTGTTCCTCTGTGTGGGCGTTATATACGATCGCCTTCATACGCGAGAAATCGACCGTTATGGCGGACTGTCGATCAATATGCCCAAATATGCCATACTCTTCATGTTGTTCACTATGGCATCTATCGGACTGCCCGGAACCAGCGGCTTTGTCGGCGAGTTCCTGTCACTCGTAGGCCTCTACAAGGTAAATAGCTGGGTCACCTTGGTGGCGACAACCGGTATCATCCTAGGGGCTGGCTATATGCTTTATCTTTATCGCCGTGTTGCCTTCGGTGAATTGGTCCATGATGATGTGAAGGAAATGCCTGATCTATCGGCGCGTGAAATGGCCTTGCTGGCTCCGATTGCTGCTGCTGTTCTTTGGATGGGCGTATATCCGGAAAGCTTTATGGCACCGATCCGCGGCGATGTGGGGGCTTTAGTTGCCCGCATTGATCGTGCCGCTCCAGAAGGTGATGCGCATCTCAAAATGGGTGAGGCTAAAGCTGTGACCAAAGATCATTCTGAAGGGGAGGCGCACTAATGGAACTTGCAACCTCTCTTTGGCTGACATCACCTGAAATATTGCTGACCTGCGCTAGCTTAGTGCTGCTTATTGTCGCTGCATGGGGTGGTGAAAAATCTGCCCGGCTTGTAACGATATTATCGGCTGCCGCTCTTTTTGGCGCTGCCATCTTATTGATGGTATTGGCGCATAACCCTGAGTCTAAGGATGGGGCATATGCTTTTGATGGACTTTACCGGATGGATAATTTCGGTAGTGCAGCCAAATTTCTAATCTATTTTGCCGCGATCATCGCGCTGATGATTGCCCCGCGCTACTTTAAGGATGCCGGGAAATACCGTCCGGAATACCCGGTTCTGGTGTTGTTCGCCGCGATTGGCATGGGTATCATGGTATCCGCGACGGACATGCTGACACTGTATATTGGTCTCGAGCTAAACAGCTTGTCTGCCTATGTTTTAGCAAGTTTCCTTAGGACTGACGACAGATCGGCAGAAGCAGGACTTAAGTATTTTGTGCTTGGTGCACTAGCTAGTGGCATGCTGCTATTTGGTATATCTCTGGTATATGGCTTTGCCGGATCGACGAGTTTCGCTGTAATTGGCGAGACTTTAACCGGCGATTTGGCAACTGGCCCACTTATCGGCCTTGTGCTCGTATTGTCTGGTCTCGCATTCAAAATCAGCGCTGTACCATTCCACATGTGGACGCCCGATGTTTATGAAGGCGCACCAACACCGGTCACCACGTTCTTTGCTAGTGCTCCGAAGGTAGCCGCCATTGCAATGACCACCCGCGTGATCATCGATGCCTTTGGCGGACAGACTCAAGCTTGGCAGCAAATTATTGTATTTGTAGCGCTAGCGTCGATTGTACTGGGCGCTGTTGCCGCCATCGGACAGCAAAACATCAAACGATTGCTGGCCTATAGCTCCATCAACAATGTTGGCTTCATGTTGATTGGTCTTGCTGCGGGTACCGCTCAAGGCGTGTCGGCAATGATGTTCTACTTGCTGATTTATACCGTCATGACACTGGGGAGCTTTATCTGTGTCATGGAAATGCGCGATAGTGAGGGCAAGCCTCTGGAAAGCCTTTCTAGTCTGGCGGGCATGTCGCAGACACGACCTGGACTGGCTGCGGCTTTTGCGGTGTTTATGTTCTCGCTTGCAGGAATTCCGCCACTCTTTGGTTTCTGGGGTAAATTCCTGGTCTTTGATGCGGCTGTTGCGGCAGGTATGCTGCCATTGGCGGTGATCGGTATAGCGGCTTCGGTAATTGGCGCTTTCTACTATATCAAGGTTGTCAAAATCATCTATTTCGACGATCCTTCAAATGAGATTGCAGCAACCGGCCATAAGACTGAAAATGGCTTGATACTGGTATTGGCGCTGTTTGTCTCACCGCTTGGCTATCTGGCAATACCATCCATCGCGCCAATTGCGAACGCAGCAGCGGCGGCGTTATTCTGACCACTCATATAGAGACTGTCGCCGTAACAGCATCGACCAACGCGGATCTAAAAGAGCGCGTTCTTTCGGGAAACGTTGAGGAAGGTCATTGGCTGCGTGCTGAACGGCAATCGGGTGGAATCGGTCGATTGGGGCGCAAATGGGAGAGCCCCGAAGGCAATCTCTATTGCAGTACGGTAGTAAAAACGGATGATGGAGATCCATCTCCGTCATCATTGTCATTCGTTGCATCTTTAGCTGTGCATGAGGCGATGAAAAAATGTGTGCCTAACGGACAGTTGCTGCTGAAGTGGCCCAATGACGTCTTGCTCAATGACGCGAAGGTCTGTGGAATATTGCTGGAGCAGGTGGGCGACTCTGTGGTCGTTGGGATGGGAATTAATGTGGCTGTTGCCCCTCAAGTTGAGGGCAAAGTGACCATCAGCCTGCACGAAGCTGGGGCAATGACCGCCTTGACGGCAGCTGATTTCCTGAACCTGCTTTGCGATAGCTTCGCCAAAAGGTTGCAGCAATGGCGATCAAAGGGCGCTCAATCCATATTGAGTGATTGGCAAGAATTTGCACACCAAATTGGTGCTTCACTATCGGCTTCCATTGACAAGGATACTCGAATTCAGGGTGAATTTGCCGGCCTGACCAACAGTGGAGCTCTGCGATTGAAAAAGCCAGACGGATCGCTTGTAGAGATACATGCCGGTGATGTAGAGTCATCTTAAACGAAAGGAACGCACATGCTTCTTGCGATTGATGCCGGAAATACGAATGTCGTTTTTGCCCTTTTTGAGGGAGATGAGGTGCGCGCACGCTGGCGGATTGCAACCGATGCACGCCGAACTGCGGATGAATATGTTGTCTGGCTAAGGCAATTGCTGGAGTTGGAAGGCCTTGATATTAGCGATGTGGACGCTGTGATCATCGGAACGGTAGTACCGCGTGCACTACATAATCTGACTGTGCTGTCAGAAAAATATTTTGGCGTCACGCCCATTGTAGCAGGTCGCGGTGATGCTGGCTGGGGCATTGCACTAGACATTCCACAACCCGATTCATTGGGTGCTGATCGCGCACTCAATGTCATCGCCGCCCATGAAAAATATAAACAGGATGTGGTCATTATTGACTTTGGTACGGCAACAACATTTGACGTTGCTGACTATGAAGGCGCTTATAAAGGTGGGGTGATCGCTCCTGGCATCAATCTTTCACTCGATGCGCTGGTTGGTAAAACGGCACAACTACCGCGTATTGCTCTGGAATCCCCTGGTAGCAAAAATGTTATTGGGACAACCACCGAAACACAGATGCTCATTGGTATATTCTGGGGTTACGTGGCGATGATTGAAGGGTTGGTGGAGCGGACCAAGGTGCAAATTGGTCGTCCAACGACCATCGTAGCCACTGGCGGCCTAGCAGTATTATTTGATGAACATACGGACGTATTTGATCATCTGGAATCTGATCTAACGCTACAAGGCTTATTTATACTCTATCAAAGAGCAACCCAAACTAAATGACAAAACCAAAAGACGAGTTACTATTTCTGGCCCTTGGCGGGTCAGGTGAAATCGGTATGAACGTCAACCTATATGGTTATGACGAAAAATGGGTCATGGTTGACCTGGGGATGACCTTCGCGGATCCCGGCTACCCTGGCATTGACTTAGTTTTGCCTGATCTTGAATTCATCGAAAAGCGTGCTGATGATTTACTCGGGATTGTACTGACTCATGGCCATGAAGATCATATCGGCGCAGTGCCTTATTTTGCAGGCGAGCTAGGAGTTCCGTTGTACGCGACGCCTTTTACTGCCGGACTGATCCGCCGGAAATTGGAAGAAGCCGGAATTGTGGATGATGTTGAATTGAACATTATTCCGAATGAAGGCAGTTTTGAGCTGGGACCCTTTGGTTTCCGTTACGTCCCCATTGCTCATAGTATTGCCGAGGGTAACGCTATGCTAATCGATACGCCACATGGCCGGATATTCCATACCGGCGATTGGAAGCTGGATGAGGAGCCATTATTGGGAGTGCCGGCCACGCCGGCGGAATTGAAGACAATTGGCGATGATGGAATCCTTGCCATGGTATGTGATTCTACCAATGTCTTTAATGACAAGGCGTCTGGATCGGAAGGCGAAGTAAAGCGCAATCTAATGCGGGTAGTTGAGAGTATTGAAACTCGTGTTTTGGTCACAACCTTTGCATCTAATGCCGCTCGATTGCAGACACTGGGAGAGGTGGCTAAACATAGTGGACGTACGCTTTGTGTTGCCGGGCGTTCTCTAGATCGGATCATCGAAAATGGCCGAGAAGCCGGGTATTTTAAAGATTTCCCCCCTACGGTTGATTTTGAAGAGGCAATGAACCTACCGCGAAGCGATGTGATGATAATTGCTACAGGCGGACAGGGTGAATCGCGCGCCGCACTGGGTCGGATTGCTGGAAATAGCCACAAGATCAAGTTGACTGAGGGTGACCACGTATTGTTTTCCTCAAAACAGATTCCGGGCAACGAGATAGCCATTGGCCGTATTCAAAACCAGTTGGCAGCCAAAGGCGTGGTGATGATCACCGAGAGGCAGGAGCACATCCATGTGTCGGGTCATCCGGGACGCCCGGAGTTGGCAAATATGTATAGCTGGATTAGGCCGGATATTCTCGTACCAGTCCATGGTGAAATCCGACATATGAAGGAACAAGCCCGATTTGGACTGGAACAGGGCATCCCAAATGCTGTTTTTCAGGAAAATGGTGATGTGGTGCGCTTGGCTCCGGGTGCGCCGAAGATATTGGGGCAGGAACGCACGGGCAGATTGGTGCTCGATGGTGACGTCATCATTCCATCTGATGGCCAAACGCTCAATCAGCGGCGAAAATCAGCCTATAACGGCCTTATTTCAGTGGCAGTTGCGCTCGATGAAAAGGGAAAGATATTTGGTCAACCAACGCTGAAATTAAATGGCGTTCCACTCGAGGAAGATGAGGAAGATTTCCTCGATGAAGTTGTCGATCAAATCACTGTGAAATATCATAAACCAGTCGGTGATGTCCGAAAATTCAGTGAAGAGATACGCTTGCTGGTTAGGCGCGCAGCAACAGAATGGACGGGTAAAAAGCCAGTGGTAACCGTACTCTTAGTGGAGGCCTGATACGTTATGGAATGGACTTCAATTCTTGCGATCTATGTCCTGTTCTGGGTGCTTGCAGCGTTTCTCGTATTGCCGGTGGGAATAAAGAACCATTTTGAAACGGGTGAACAGATGATTGACGGGCAAGCTGATGGTGCACCAACCAATTTTCGGCCATTGCAAGTGCTATTGCGCACCACATTATTGGCTACAACATTGTTTGCTTTGTTTTATTTCAATTATGTCAATGGCTGGATAACCGTCGATGACATCGACTTTTTCGGTGCGCGCGATCGGCTTTAAGCTCTCAAGCGCTCAATAGCTTGTGCCAAGGCAACATAGAGTTTCCCAATATCTGAAGAGAGCAGGGTAACGCTAATAGCGCTTCCGTCGCGGGTGGATAAAACCCCACGCAACATTGCTTCGAAGTCGTGGATATAGCGGTTTACATGTTCACGGAATTCATCATTGGCATCATATTGAGCAAGAATTTCCCGCACTTCTCCGCTGTCGAGTAACCGCACTGCGCGGCGGGTAAATATACCGCGATCACCTTTTAGATAGGCAGCCCATTCGGTGTCTGTGACGTCGTTGGATAGGATTTTGCTAACATCAATGGCCGTTGAGTTGAGCGATTCAGTCAGCAGAGCAACACGCCGTGTGAAATTCTCGTCGCTGCTTTGTTCCGCTTTTTCTTTGGCGAATAATATCCGCTGTTCAAGTTGGGTGGTCATTTCCTCAATTGAATTCAACTGACCTGCAAGATGACCAGCAGTAGTTTCGGTTGTCGCAACGGCATTGGCAACGGCCTCTTCTAGTTTTGGCGCGATCGAACCGATTTTCTCGTCAATGATCCGGTTTAGAGCTTCTTCGCTGATTTGCTCAAACTTTTCCGCAGATCCGGTTATCGATTTTTCCAAGGCTTCCCGGCTATGTTCCGATGCTTGCTTGGCCGTTTCCCTGACCCGCAAAAGCGCATTGATAAGCTTTTCTCCAGCGCTTTCAGTTAAGGCTTCATTCTGGGTTTGGACGTCTTTTAGTTGCGCCGTCAAATTGCTGATTTGAGACAATAAGTCGTTGGAGATCGCGGCGCCATCATCTTTCAAAGCCGTCAAACGTGTATTTTGATCTTCAAGTGAAGTGTTTGTCTGTTCTATCCGTGCCGCCATTGCGTCGGCTTTGGCAACGGCTGAAGTTGCCTCTTCATTCAATTTTTCGAGAGCGATCATGCTGGTTTGGCTATGATCATCAACGCGTTGCAGGGCAGCAGGAATGGTCTCATCCATTTCGCGTGTGCTGCTATCGAGTGCCTGAAGCAATTTCTCCATTCTTTCGATCATACCGTCAGCGACGCCATGACCCTGCTCTAGATTCTCTCGAAGCGACTGATTATTTTCTTCCATTGCTTTCAACGCGAATGCCAGCTTTGCAGTTTTTTCGCCGCTTTCATTGTCTAAGCTGGAAACATCTTCATTGATCGTTGCAATGGCCTGTTGGAGCTCGGTGATCAGCGCTTTTAATCGTGTTTCCTCTTCATCTGCTGTTTTACCCAAATTCGCTAAAGTGGTTTCCAGCCCCTCCAGATCAGTTTTGATTGTCTTTGCGGAAGTTGTTGTTTCAGCCTCCAATTCCGCCCGAGTAGACTGAAGTGCCTCGATGACCTCGCCAGCGCTGTCCCGCAAGACTTTTGAAATGCGTTGCACTTCGTTTTCAGATTCTAAGAACTGATTAGCGAACGAGGTTTGGGCTTCATCGGCCAATTCGGTCAGTTTGGTAAGAGACTGGTTGGAGCTTTCAGTTAAGGCGTCAATGCTCTGTTTTGCACTAGTACCAACTTCGCCCACCCTTTTAAGGGTAGCGACCATAGCTGCCATTTCGGTTTGCGATGCGCGGCCTGTATTGCCGATCTGGTTGGTTACATCTTTCGCCGTGTTGATCACAACGGGAAGATGTTCGCGTAGTTGGTCTAGATTGTTAAAGGCAGATTCCCCCACTTCATCCAATTTTCGCATGTTTGAGAGACCATCTTCCAAAGAAGATTTGATCCGATCGGCGGCCGTCGTCAGTTTCTGGGAAGACTGATCCCCGAGAAATTCCAATTCACGTGTCTCATGGGCCAGAAATTCACGGGCGATGGTCAGTTCATTGTTGACGGTCTTTAGTCGAGCTTCAAGCTGTTCGGACTCGGACCGCAGTGAACTGGCGGCATCAGCGAAGCGACTGGTTTCCTTGATACTGTTGCGCATGAACAGCAAATGGAAAACACCAATCAAGATAATCGGCATGCTCCACTGTGACACTAGAGCTATGGCTGTTTCTGCTGGCACCAATGTTGTAAAAATGTCGCGGTTAACCCAGAGGAAAAAACCAGTCCAACCAGCTGCCAAAATCGAAACTAGTGCGATCTCAACTTTTGTGCCGATTGCCACATTTGGTGTCTCAGTTTCGTAATAATCACCCCAGTCATCTTCTGCACTTTCAGTGCTAACTGACTCATTTTCCGCAGAAAAGGCACGATCACCAATGCCCAGAACCAGGGTGTCGCTGTTTTCCAATTCTTCTGCATGTTCGGTATCAAGATCGGTATTTTCGTCCCGGTCTTTCCACATCCCAATTATCTTTGATCCACCTGTCATACATCTTATTTACCATAATTTTCTGATCGAGAAACCATTAGTTAACTATACGGCGTATATAACTCATATATGTCTTTCGACTATGGAGCTTTAGATGCCGCTTTGACGGCCGCAGTTGGCGACGATCAGTCACTAATTGCAGAACTACGAACAGCATTTTTGGAAAGCGCAAATCGGCAGGTTGATTTGCTGCATCGTTCGCGGTGTGACGCTAATTGGGAATATGCCGCATGGCGGCTTAAGGGTTTGGCAGCGAGCTTTGGTGCAACCAATCTTTTGGATCTAGCCGATGACGCTGCGCGTTCCGCTCCAGGGGATCCTGTCATCTTACGAAAACTGGAACGTGCGATTGCTGCAATCGAAGCCCATCGAGATTGATTTCTTTTTGACGGTCAGTTTTCTCTACCAAATCGCTTTCCAATAAGAAGTCCAACCACTATTAGCTACCCGCAGGTGTTGCGAGGTGTATGTGGTGAAGCTGGCTTTGATTTCCCTGTCCAAGGATATGCCAGATAATTCGGGTCCTGTTGGGCTGTTGCCGCTTTTTGACGGGCATGTAATTGATCAACAAATTCAGTCGGTCGTAAATGCCGGGGCGAACAAGATAATATTGGTTTCCCCAACCATGAACAATATGGTTTTGCAATATGTCGATCGGTTGCAGGGGCGGGGCATCGACATAGAGATCGTTAGAAGCGGTCATGATTTAGTGCAGTTTGTTGCGCCGGAAAATGAACTCATATATCTGAACGACGGTATTTTGCCTGATCGCAGTACAATCGAAAAATTATCCAGCTCCCATGATGAAATTATATTTGTTACGCCGGATTCACAGCAAGTGACGGGGTTTGAGCGCATTGATCGAAATGATCGTTGGCTTGGAATCGCTAAGTTGAAGGCGTCTAGATTGTCTGAATTTATCGACCTTCCAGAAGATTGGGATGTGGGGTCTGCGTTGTTACGCGGCGCGGTGCAATCTGGATGTATCAGGGAAGTGGCAACAGAATCGGACTTATCCGACGGTGCAGTTTCGGTTTTGACCGATGACACTGATATTTCTAAGTTTTCAAAGAAATGTCTTCAGTACGTGGGGGGGAAGCGTAGAAATATTCTGGAAAAGACCTTGATCTGGCCCTTTACCAAAGCGCTTCTGCCAAAGCTGTGGAAGGCACCTTCAACGCGAAACTATCTGGGGTGGGCTGCGCCTGCCGCCGGAATTCTGGCAGGGTGTGTGATCGCACTAAAACTTCCAGTTATCGCGGCTTTAGCCCTGCTAATTCTGGGAATGTTGATGGCATATGTTTATGGAAAAATTGGAGTATTTTCCAATTTTAACAAAGGTATGGATAGGGCGTTTGTAGCGACCTTCATCATCTCGATCATCGTTATTGCCGGGATCACTATCCAACAATCAATTCCTGTTTCTATGCCAGCAAATCTTGTAATTCTTGTATTGGCGATTGGATCAACCTGGTTGATCCATCGAAACACGGTGGAAACGAAATGGGATTTGATAAAGCCGGATACCGGGTTGTCGCTTGTTATCCTTTTGGGATTCTCAATCTTTGGTTCGTTCATTTTGGGAATCTACGTCATTGCGTTGCTAGGAATGGCCTATTTGTTGGTCAGTCAATTCGATTTAAAGGATGAGTGAATACCGCATGAGAGTCTTGATCGATCGATCATAAGAAGCTTAGCGGGTTATTAACCACATTGGACTACAGCGAAAGCTATGGAAAAACGCGATTTTTCGGCCGTTGAGAATGACAGATTTGATCTTGCCAAAAAGGCAGGAGAATATGGTGTATCCAGTGCCTTTCTAACATCCGATCTTTCCAATGCACTTTTTCCTGAATCCGGACTATATTTATCCGACAGATTACTGTCGAACTCTCAGCAATATCTACGATCCATGATAGGTGAAATTGAATCGCAACTTTGTCTAAAAGCGACAGAGAACCTGGGGATTGTTCACGCTTCAATCGATGAGATTGGCAATGGCTCGATGGTCTATTGTTATGATCATCTCCGTAATGCGGGGTTGTTAAATAAATCCGAATTGCTTGAACATGTATTCGTGCAGGCACAAAAGGTTGAGCTAACCAATCGCTTGCTACAGAAATTTTCGCAGGAAGATCTTGAGAATAGTTTGGCAAGTCACCTCGATCACGAAGATAAAAATATTGCGGAAGCGGCAATGGCTTTGTTGGTGTCTAGAAACAGATCCGGATTTCAAATTGGGCAGATCTCATGCCGATTATCAAACGTTCCCGTAGAAATCTATCATGACTTAGTTTGGTCAGTCACGGCGGCTGTTCAGAAAATTTCCGGATGTTCAGAACCGAAACTATTGTCCGCAGCGGAATTGGTGCTGGCGGAACATGATGAAAGTCAATCCAGTGATAACCGGGCACAACGCCTGGCTGGATTATTGGATCACGCAGAAGCTAGTGCGGCTATTCCCCACCCCATAAAAGATGGGTTGGAACTTTTCTTGGCGCATATCGCATTGCGTTCCCAATTGAGTGCCAATCAACTTGTTATATTCACCGCAGAGCCAAATATGGCTCGTTTGGTGGTTGTTATGCGCGCTTTGGGTATCACAGAGAATGATGCACTCTCGATTTTTACGGCGCTTGACGGTAGCGGTAATATTCTCACTCCAGCTTCCTACAAAGAGATATCCCGAGAGCAAGCCATTGTCATGACCGATAACTGGTCGAAGCCAACTGCATTGCAAACTGCCGAACGGAAGCTGTCTTCCAATCAACCGGAAATAGATGGATAATGGCTTCTGCACGTAATCTTGCAGAACCAATCAAAGGCCGCCTGGATGTTGATGGTCGGCTCGTTTCCGCTGATCCATTGCTGTTACGATTACATTTACATAGTGGCGGCTTTGAAGGTGGTCCTTTGGCCATTCCTCAACTTGCAAATCTATGTAGATTGAGTAGAAAACTGGGCATGAACCTATCGCGTTCGGTTAAAGCGGCGGATGATGACAACAGCTTAAATCTCTGGGTTGAAACGCGGATTGAGCATGGTAGCGACGGCGGCTTGTCCATTTCCATTGTTGATTGGAAAGAAACACCTCTTTCCCGTAATGATAATGATGACGAACAAAGGCAGCGTGATTTTGACAGGTTAAATGCGCGGGGGATGATCCGGACTGATACTGCTCTTCGGATTACATCTATCTCCCTGCCGGGTAAGGTTAGGCTTTCAGAGAATTCAATTGGTAATGCTTTGCTTGATGTGTTCGCAGTCGTGAAGCCTTCAAAACCAACGCTTTTCACTGAATCCATAGCTGAACGTCAACCGGTTAGAAATCATCATGTATCTCTGTTGTTGGAGCCAGGTTCCAAATACATCTTGTCTGGCCAACCGCTTGTCGACAATTTGGGTGTCTATTCGGGGTATCGATTCTCGGTTGAAAAGTTGAACGACGAAAGCTCAGACTCTGGAAACCCTGACAGTGCAAAACCTAGTTTAATTAGCGATTCCTTGTTCGGAGCTCAGCTTGGTCCCGCATTGCGGCAACCTCTTGGGAAGATCATTGCCAATGCTGAAACTATTGGTAGCCAGCTCGAGGGTCCTCTTCGCGGAGATTATGCCAGCTATGCAAAAGACATTGCGGCGGCTGGCCGACATCTGATGGATTTGGTCAATGACCTTTCGGATCTGGAAGCAATAGAGCGTCCGGAATTCACGGTCGCGCCAGATGAGATAGATTTGATTGACCTGGCGCACCGTGCGTCGGGGCTATTGACGGTAAAAGCAGCCGACCATCAAATCCGCGTCGATTTGCCTGATGAAAATGATGAAATGCCGGCATGGGGAGAATTTCGCCGGGTTCTTCAAATCCTAGTAAATCTTTTGGGTAATGCGATTCGTTATTCTCCCGATGGTTCGGTAATTAAAATCCGTGTTGATCATAATGGTGACAGAACGGAAATTTCCGTCAGCGACCAAGGTGATGGTATTCCCAAAGACGATCAGCACAAGATATTTGATAAATTTGAACGTCTTGGTCGCTCTGGCGATGGAGGAAGTGGCCTTGGGCTGTTTATTTCCCGCCGATTGGCCAAAGCCATGGACGGCAGTTTGACGGTGAAAAGTGCAAAGGGGAAGGGTGCAACTTTTACACTTTCTCTTCCATCACGAACAAAAAAAGGGAGCGAATAACGCTCCCTTTCTAATTCACTATTTTGATTTTCTACCGGTCGCCAATCTCAACATAATCACGTTGATTTGGGCCAGTATAGAGCTGACGTGGACGTCCGATAACTTGACCTGGGTCGGAAATCATTTCGTTCCACTGCGCAACCCAGCCAACAGTTCGAGCCAGGGCGAACAATGCTGTGAACATCGATGTTGGGAAGCCTATTGCTGACAGGATGATGCCGGAATAGAAATCAACGTTCGGGAAAAGCTTCTTCTCTTTGAAATAGTCATCGTTGAGCGCCATTTCCTCAAGTTGCAGAGCAACCTCAAAGACTGGGTCAGTCACCTTCAGAGCATCAAATACTTCGCGAACTGTTTTTTGCATCACTGTCGCACGAGGGTCATGGTTTTTGTAAACACGGTGCCCAAAGCCCATCAGACGGAATGGATCATTTTTGTCTTTTGCGCGTTCGATATATTCTGGAATACGATCAGGCGTTCCGATTTCATGTAGCATATTCAAAGCGGCTTCATTGGCACCACCATGAGCTGGTCCCCATAAGCATGCTATGCCTGCTGCTATACACGCAAATGGGTTCGCGCCGGACGAACCAGCAAGCCGTACGGTTGAAGTTGAAGCATTTTGCTCATGATCAGCATGCAGAATGAAAATTTTATCCATCGCACTTTCAACGGCGGGAATAACTTCATATTCTTCCGCAGGGACTCCAAAGGTCATGCGGAGGAAATTACCGGTGTAAGACAAGCTATTGTCCGGATGCATGAACGGTTGGCCCACCGCATATTTGTAAGCCATGGCAGCAATTGTCGGCATTTTTGCGATTAGGCGATGGCTAGCGATCATTCGTTGCTCAGGATCGCTGATATCTGTGCTGTCGTGATAGAATGCCGATAATGCACCGACAACGCCGCACATAATTGCCATCGGGTGGGCATCACGCCGAAAACCATTATAAAATGTGGAAAATTGATCATGCAACATTGTGTGTCGTGTAATCGTGTTGGTGAAGCTCGCATATTCATCAGTGGTCGGAAGCTCTCCCCGCAAAAGCAAATGAGCCACTTCCATAAAGCTACTTTTTTCAGCCAGCTGCCCAATTGGATAACCGCGATGAAGCAAAATGCCTTCGCCGCCATCGATGAATGTTAGTTCCGATTCACAGCTCGCAGTGGATTTAAATCCAGGGTCGTAGGTGAAGGCACCAGTTTGACCGTAGAGTTTACGGATATCAATAACATCAGGACCTTCAGTTCCTTTGAACACCGCAAATTCATGCTCATTGCCATTCAAATTGAATTTTGCTGTTTCTTCGCCCACTTTTATGTCCTTTCTGCTCCTGATTGTATCAGGATTGTTCTATTTGATCCGCGAGACGATCTAGTGACTCCTGTTTGCCTAGGAGAACCAGCACGTCAAAAATTCCGGGTGAACTGGTGCTGCCAGTCAAGGCGGCGCGCATAGGTTGTGCGAGCTTTCCTAACCCCAATTCCGCGGCCTCCGCTATCGCCTTTATAGACTCTTCGGTGGCTTCGAGCGTCCAGTCTTCCAGATCAATCAAAGCCGCGTGAATCGACGTAAGCAGCTGCCGTGCATTATCATCTAGCAGAGAAGCGGCCCGTTCGTCGAGGCCAAGTGGTCGATTTTTAAAGAGAAAAAGGCTTCCATCCGCCAATTCGATCAGATTTTTTGCACGGCTTTTGAGAACAGGCATGGCCTGCGACAGCAAATCAAGCTTTTCCTCACCCAATTCGATGCTCAGTGACGCTTCTATCCAGGGTTTGGTCAGGGCAACTAAATCTGTGTCCTCGGCTTCCCGAATATATTGTCCATTGAGGTTTTGCAGCTTTTTTTGATCGAATCGGGAAGGGGATTTGCCAACCCCGTCGATGTCAAACCATTCGGTTGCCTGTTTGCGGGAGATAATCTCGTCATCGCCATGTCCCCAACCGAGGCGTAGCAGATAGTTGAACATCGCATCGGACAGGATACCCATGTCGCGATATGCTTCGACACCCAGCGCGCCATGTCGCTTGGATAGTTTCGCGCCATCATTGCCGTGGATGAGCGGTATATGGGCATATGTTGGTTCAGCCCAACCCATCGCGCGGATCAAAGCCAATTGCCGAAAAGCATTGTTGAGATGGTCATCGCCGCGGATCAGGTGGGTAACACCCATATCATGGTCATCGACTACAACCGCCAGCATATAGGTCGGTGTGCCATCAGACCGCAGTAAAATGAAATCGTCAATCTCGCTGTTCTGAACGGAAACATCAGCTTGTACGGCGTCACAAATGGTGACTTTCCCTTCCTGTTCGGTTTTTAGACGGATAGCATAAGGTGCACCATCCGGTGCTTCGGATGGATCGCGATCTCTCCAACGACCATCATAGCGCATTGGCTTCTTTTCCGCCCTCTGCTGTGCCCGCATCTCTTCCAGTTCTTCCGGAGTAGCGAAGCATTTGTAGGCATTGCCAGACGCCAGCAGTTGATTGGCAACCTCAACGTGGCGCCGCACTTGTTCAGATTGGAAAACAGGATCTTCATCCCAATCCAGACCAAGCCAGTCGAGCCCTTCAATGATCGCATCAATCGCTTCCTGTGTGGATCGAGCTTTGTCGGTGTCTTCAATTCGCAGCAGTGCCTTGCCGCCGTGATGGCGAGCAAACAGCCAGTTAAACATAGCTGTCCGTGCTCCGCCTATATGGAGAAACCCGGTTGGCGATGGAGCGAAACGGGTAACGATAGTGTCAGTAGGATTAGGATTCACGAGATGTTGCTTTCCTGTGATATGGCATGGTCATGCCTAAAAAGTTGAGCCCAGATGGTCCAGTTGCTGCAACTAGCAGTGGCTGGCTAAGCTCAATTGTAGCGGCCCTTAGCACGGGGTTCGGCGGTCTACAATTCCTCGAATCCCCAAAATGGAAGGGTGTTGGGAAACGGGTGGAACATTTACTCGATGAAGAGCGTGATCAACTCATGCTCTGGTCACCGGTTGCTATAGGCTGCGGGGTTGCTAGCTGGTTTGCACTTGCCAACCAAAGTTGGTGGTCTGCTTTCATTCTGATGTGTGCCGGCATTGCCGTAATCTCAAGAATATTGGGTGGTGAAACGCGCTGGCTGCGATTGGTATTCTGGTTTTCTATGCTTGCTGCTGTGGGCTGTGCTTTGATCTGGTTTCGTTCGTGGAGTGTTGCGGCGCCCGTTCTCGAAAAACCTATAGTGACGCGGTTTCATGCGGAGATAGAAGGTGTTGAGATCATAACGGCGCGCGACCAAGTGCGGATAATGCTTGATACCAAGGGGAAGCAAGGCCTTCCTCCACGTGTACGTGTGAACTTGCCGCTTGACCAAATGGGCACAGGAATTCGACCCGGTTCAATCATAAAATTGCGAGCCCGGTTAATGCCGCCGGCGCAAGCGGCTCTTCCGGGAGCGTATGACTTTTCCAGAAGAGCTTGGTTCATGGGGCTCGGTGCGACAGGACAGGTTCTGAGTGATATCGAAATCACGCAATCGGCCGAACCATTTTTTGCATTTGATGATATTCGCGGTTCACTGTCTCATCATGTACAATCACAAATGTCCGGCGGGGCAGGGGCGATAGGAGCGACATTGGCCACCGGCGACCGCGGAGCCATTGCCGAGGAAGATGCCGAAGCAATGCGGCGTAGCGGCCTGGCGCATCTGCTCTCGATCAGCGGATTGCACGTGACGGCTGTGGTGGGAGCAACCTATCTATTTGTACTTAAACTGTTGGCGTTGTTTCCATCGCTTGCCTTGCGATTCCGTTTGCCCATTGTGGCTGCCGGTTTCGCAGCGGCGGCAGCGCTCGGCTATACGTTACTCACCGGCGCACAAGTGCCAACCATCAGGGCCTGTGTTGCAGCATTGCTAGTTCTTGTCGCTTTGATGATGGGAAGAAGCGCTATCACTCTACGCATGGTCGCCACTGGCGCACTATTTGTTTTGATTCTCTGGCCAGAATCGCTGGTTGGTCCGAGCTTCCAACTCAGTTTCGCGGCGGTTACCGCGATTATCACGCTGCATGAACATCCCAAAGTAAAGGCGCTGGTATCGAAACGCGATGAAAGTCTTGGCAATCGTTTAGGGCGCTTTGTCTTCGCGCTTTTTCTAACAGGATTGGTGGTGGAGATTGCGTTGATGCCAATCGCGTTGTTTCATTTCCATAAAGCCGGGGTTTATGGCGCATTGGCCAATATCATCGCCATCCCATTAACAACTTTCATCATCATGCCGCTGGAGGCTTTGGCATTGATGTTAGACAGTGTCGGTTTGGGGGGACCCATATGGTGGTTATGTGAAAAGATGCTGCTGTCGCTAATAGGGTTGGCGCATTTCGTATCTTCCAGTCCGGGCGCTGTAACCATGTTGCCGACCTTCTCAAAAACAGCGTTCGCGCTGATAATTGCCGGTGGATTATGGCTTTGTATATGGAAACAAAAATGGCGTTATCTTGGCTTTGTGCCCGTAGTTATTGGTACAGTTTGGATGTTCGGAACGCGGGCTCCGGATATCTATATTACCGGTGATGGTCGCCATGTTGCTATTCGTAGTGAAGCTGGAGAACTGGCATTGTTACGCACGCGCAATGGTGATTTTATTCGCGGTATCATTCTGGAGAATGCAGGGGTTAATGGTGAAGCGGAAGCAATGGATCAATGGTCGAATGCCAATTGCAATACAGACAGCTGCACAATAACCGTTGACGCAGCGGACAGGAAATGGATCATATTGGCCACTCGCAGCAGCCATTACATTCCTGCCATTGCGTTGTCTGCCGCCTGTAGACGTGCTGATATTGTGATTAGTGAGAGGCGTTTGCCAACGAGTTGTGAACCGCGCTGGATCAAAGCAGATCGAACTATGCTCGGTCATACTGGCGGCATGACAATTAATCTTGAGAACCTGAATATCTCCACCGTCAGACAATGGTCAGGACAGCATGAGTGGACAGGATTTAACAATCAGACGAACTGATCCGACAATCTACAAATCATTGACTAGGAAAACTAGTTATAGCGGCGCAGCAAACCAGCCATTTTTCCCTGAATTTGAACTTCTTCCGGCCCATATATCTGTGTCTCATAATAGGCGTTGGCCGGCTCCAGTTCGACCCGTCCATCCTTGCGGCGGAGGGTTTTTAAAGTGGCTTCCTCATTCCGGACCAACGCAACGATGATTTCGCCATCGCGCGCGGTACTGCACTCTTCAATCAGGGCATAGTCGCCGTCAAGAATACCGGCTTCAATCATCGAATCACCGGAGACTTCCAACGCATAATGTTTGCCGGGGCCAAGCAGGGCAGCGGGAACGCTGAGTTCCGATTGGCCTTCAATCGCTTCAATCGGGGCGCCTGCAGCAATTTTCCCATGCAATGGGATAGCCATCACATCGTCATTTGCTGCTACCGGAATATTGTTGCCCACATTCCCGGAAGAGCTGCTTTCTGCAGGTGCGGATTGCTGCAACGGCACGACGTTGTTGGCATCCGCAGCCGACACACCACCTTCGGGAAGCTTGATAACCTCCAAAGCGCGCGCGCGATTGGGAAGCCGTCTAATAAACTCACGCTCTTCCAATGCACTGATCAAACGGTGAATACCTGATTTGGACTTTAGATCCAGAGCATCTTTCATTTCCTCAAAAGAAGGGGAAACACCGGATTCCTTTAATCTATCATCGATAAAACAAAGCAGTTCATGTTGCTTTTGAGTGAGCATGTCATCAGTCTCCGCATTGGAACGTATGCGGAACAATTATGAAACAAAACGGGTCGTGTCAAGCTGTTAGTGATTACCCCGTTCAGATTGAAATATAAGGAACTAGAGCTCCGACTGCTGCTGCTGGAGAATGTGCTGGCCGTACTAAGAGCGCGTTGGAAGCGGCAAGAACCGACAGTTTAGCGCTATCCTGACTGTTAAAGGGCGCAATTCCATCTTTATTGACAATGGCGCGTAAAAACTTGGTCCGGGTTGATATTGCCTCCAAATTGGTGGTTGTTTGAGCCATTTGTTGGGTGGGAATATATTGTTCTGCTCCCGATAAATACCGGATCAACGGCAAAAGGAACAGGGTGGCGCTGACAAAGGCGGATGCTGGATTTCCGGGCAGGGCAAGAATAATGGCGTCGCCATATTTCCCCGCCATGACTGGCTTTCCAGGCTGCATGGCAATTTTATAGAAATCTATTTCGGCGCCAAACTTTTCAAAGGCAGGACCAATGAGATCGTGATCGCCCACTGACGCTCCGCCGATCGTAACAATGATATCACAATCTTTGGCGCTTTCAAGCGCTTGGCAGAGTATATCCAGATCATCAGCTATCCTGCTTAAACTGCGTGTTTCGGCGGTCTTTCCGGCTATCATCGCAGACACCATCACATCGTTGCTGGCGGGAATTTGGTGGGGCAGAGGATCGCCTCCCGGTTCGATCAATTCGTCACCGGTTGAAACAACGGCAACTTTAGGAAGCCGGCCTACCGAAACTTCGCCATATCCAGCTATAACCGCGTGTCCGAGCGCCGCAGCGTTAAGTGCTGAGCCAGCTTTCAGAGCTAGCTCGTTTTTGGAAAAATCGCCGCCTTTGTGACGAACGTGTCGCCCTTTGAAGGAGGACGGCTCGGCAATTAGTTTGATCGTCGCACCGCCACTCTCAACATTTTCCTGCATCACAACTGTATCCGCACCCTCCGGAAGAAGAGCGCCGGTAAAGATGCGGGCTGCTTCCTCTGAATTTATGGGGTTGCACGGGGGGCTACCTGCTTTGCATTCACCGATTAGCTTCCACGGGCCGTTTCGATCATCATACCGGATCGCATAACCATCCATGGCGGACATGTCCGCAGCCGGTTGATCACGTTTTGTAATTAAATCACTCGCCAGATATCGTCCGAGAGCATCATGAACAGAAAGTGTTTCCGAACCCAGTGTCGAAGCTAAATTGATTAGCCGTTTTTGAGCCTCTTCGAGAGGGATGAGAGAGCTCATATTACGCCGTCCAATCCCCCGATTTGCCACCGGATTTTGATAGCAATCTGGTGTCGCTTATGACCATGTTTTTTTGCATTGCTTTCGACATATCATAAATTGTTAGAAGTGCGACAGAACAAGCCGTTAGAGCTTCCATTTCAACGCCAGTTTTCCCTGTCAGTTTCGCCATGGATTGAACACGAATGCCGCCGTCCAGAAATTCAAAATCAATCGCAACTTTGCTTAATGCTAGTGGGTGGCATAGCGGGATCAAATCACTGGTCTTTTTGGCTGCCATAATCCCGGCAATGCGCGCCGTCGCCAGCACATCGCCCTTCTTCATCGCATTGGTCTTTATGGCTTCCAATGTCGCCGGCGCCATGGAGATAATGCCTTCTGCGTGCGCTTCCCGAACGGTTTCAGTTTTGTCACCGACATCGACCATATGGGCCGCGCCGTCGCCGTCAATATGAGTAAGTTTGGTCATTCTATACCTGTCAAAAGAGTGCGTGTTGCGGCTTCAACATTATCCTGCCGCATCAGCGATTCACCTACCAAAAATGTCCGTGCGCCGCATTGAGCCAACCGTTCGCAGTCGGCATGGGTAAATATTCCACTTTCCGACACCATGATCCGGTCATCGGGAACAAGTTTTGCCAACCGTTCCGTTTGCTCCAAGCTGGTTTCAAACGTCTTCAAATTGCGATTATTGATGCCCAATAGCGGGGATTGCAGTCGTAATGCCCGTTCCAGTTCATCCTCATCATGGACCTCGATCAAAGCATCCATATCCAGCGCAATCGCCTCAGCCTCGATTTCAGCAGCCATTACATCATCTAGGGCCGCCATGATGATCAGTATCGCATCGGCTCCCAGCGCTCGAGATTCCTGCACTTGCCAAGGGTCGATCATGAAATCTTTTCGCAAACAGGGCAGGGTAGTCGCTGCTCTTGCGGCGACGAGATAATCATCGCTGCCTTGGAAATAGGGGGTATCTGTCAAAACAGAAAGGCAAGCGGCGCCACCGTCGGTATAGGCCTGAGCATGGGCTGGCGGGTCAAAATCCTCCCTGATTAGCCCTTTGGAGGGACTCGCTTTCTTGATTTCAGCAATAAGGGCAAAGCCATTGGTCGCTTTTGATTTGATTGAATTGATAAAGCCGCGCGGCGGATCTTGTTGCAGGATCTGCTGGTGCATATCGGTATGATTGATAAGCGTCTTACGCTTTTCTACATGCTCTCTTTTCGCATCACAAATTTCTGCAAGTTTATCGCTCATTGATTTGCTATCCAGCAGTCAAGAAGCGCTTTTGCAAGTCCCTTGTCAATGGCTTCAGCCGCTTCTTCGACGCCTTCGTCCCAGCTTTCCACTTCGCCAGCAACCATCAATGCGCCCGCGCTGTTTAACAAAACTGCATCACGATAAGCCGACTTTTCACCCATTAGAAGATCGCGGAGGGCCGCAGCGTTAAATTGCGCGTCGCCGCCTTTAATCGCTTCTGGGCTATGTGTTGGTAACCCAATATCCTCAGGTTTGATGCTGCTTGTTGTAATGTTGCCGTTTTCGACAAGCGCTATCTTTGATGGCCCGGAGATACTTAACTCGTCGAGACCTTCTTCTCCTGACACGATCATGACTTTATCATAGTCTAGCTGGTTTGCTGCTGCGGCATATCGCTCCACCAGATCGGGCGATGCGACGCCGATTAACTGGCGTTTGACCCGTGCAGGATTACAAAGCGGGCCCAACAAATTGAATATCGTACGCCGTCCAATGTCTTTACGGATGGGCGCAAGCGGACCTAGTGCCGGATGGTGATTGGGTGCAAAGAAAAACGCGATACCGATTTCGCGCAAATTGTCCTCGCCGTTGGTAGCTGCTTTGGCCAAATCGAGACCGAGTGCCTCCAGCGTATCCGCAGCCCCCGATTTACTGGATGCTGCACGATTGCCATGCTTGGCCATAGGTATATCGCAGGCCGCAACGACCAAAGCGGTGGCGGTAGAGATGTTAAGGCTATGACTACCATCCCCGCCGGTGCCGCAAACATCAATGGCGTTATCCGGTGCCTCAACCGCGATCATTTTTGCGCGCATGGCCGAGACCGCAGCAGCTATTTCATCTGCTGTTTCGCCTCGATCAGCCATTCCCACCAGAAAGATTTTTATTGCTCCAGCGTCACAGCTGCCATCCAATATATCTGAAAAGACCTCTAGTGCTCTCTCGGCTGGCAAGGTGGATTGCGGATCAGGTAAGCTATTCATTTTCTCTTTCTTTCTCCAATGATGCCTGCGTCTTGCAATCTGCGAATGAGAGCATCCATTTCAGCATTGTTCCGAAAAACGCGAGTGGGCAAGAAATTGAACAAATGATCCGAGCGATAGATGAGCACCGTATCATCATTTGCTAACCATTTCACCATGTCGACAAACTCAAAATGTGCTTTGGTTTGTTCGTTGCTGGAATATAGCTTCTCATCATCCCACCAGGTGGTGGTTTCCAAACGTAAATCCTTTTGTTGAGCATAAGTCTTTCGCGCCAAACGCGGGATCCAATATCGAGGGATCATAAACTGTATGATCGCGACTACTATTGCGGCCCAGATGACCATGCTGAGGATGGTGATTGTCGAAGTGAAAGGATCTGAAAAATCATCAATAGCGGCCAATCCGACGCCGATCATGAAACCAATAGCAAGCATCCAGGTTAAACGCTTTCCACTAAAACGCTTTATGTGCAGACCATAGGCGCCCATCAAATCCTGTTCGGAGGGTGTGAAAACGATCTTTTCCATCAAGCCAGTTGCTTGGGTTTCAATCCCGCAATACTCATAAAATTGGCTAATAAAGCATGACCGTGTTCGGTGGCGATACTTTCTGGATGAAATTGTACACCGTGAATGGGGAGACTTTCGTGTCGAAATCCCATGACTGAACCATCATCCGCCGATGCGTTTGTGATCAAACAATCAGGAATCTCTTCAACAATCAACGAATGATAGCGGGTCGCCGTGTAAGGTGACGGAATGTTTTTGAAAACACCGCTATTGTCATGACTTACCGGCGATGTCTTTCCATGCATCAACCCGCCCCGCACAACCTTTCCACCAAAGTGTTGGCCGATACTTTGGTGCCCCAGACAGACTCCCAAAAGAGGCTTCTCGTTTTCAGCACAGGCGGCAACCAGGTCGAGAGAAACACCGGCTTCGTTTGGTGTACAGGGACCAGGGGAAATCAAAAAAGCGTCAGCACCTGTTTCCAACGCCTGTTTGGCGGTTAGCGCATCATTGCGCTCCACCTGCACCTCTGCACCCAATTCCATCAAATAGTGGACTAGGTTGAAGGTAAAGCTGTCATAGTTGTCGATAACAAGGATCATGCCCAGTTGCCTAATGGTAAAAGCGGCTCAGGCCAAGCATTTGTCGAAGACAATTGTTGATCGTTGACGTGTATCAGTTTGTTGATACAGTTACCTCAACAGGAGCATTGATATGGGTCAGCCTCTAACCATCAACATCCCGCATGAAATTGGACTAGACGAAGCCAAGAGTAGGATTGGCAGCGGTATCCATACTCTGAGCGAAGTGATTCCCGGAGCAACTTTGTCTGATCATCATTGGCAAGGGGATCATATGCATTGCACAATCGAAGCGCTTGGACAGCGGATCGGTTGTGAAATGCAAGTGCGTGAAGATGAGGTTTACGGGATATTCGATCTACCGCCCATGCTGGCGATGTTTGCCAACAAAATTAAGGAAAAGCTTCAGAAAGAAGCGCCAAAGATGCTTGAATAGATATGTAGGGATGACAGTTTTGTGCGAAACTAACATCACAACACTCAATCACTTTGCTTCATCAAAGTGATCCATTCTTACAGGCGTTCAGAAAGGCATTGATGGCCCGTGAGGATCCATCGAGATGGATTGAAAACTTGTTTCCATTCAAATTGACAAAAGCACGTTCCCCGCGTTGCATAGCACTCCAGAGGCTATGGTTTTCGGGAATTTTAAACTGAGGAAAATAGGTTTCAGTGCCTTGAATATCAAAAGCTGCTCGCCGGCCAACCAGTCCAAATGACTTTCCATTGTCAATACGGATTGAAAAGCCAAATTGGTCATTTCGTCTAACTTCGCGAGGTTTGGCAAAGATGGTATTGGAAATGGTGCTATTATCATCCGCCAAACTCGCACATGAAAATTCCCACAATCGATCAAGTCGATGGCTGGTTTCTTTTACGCCAAATTCCAAGATGGGATTGCCATCATTTGTATGGAAATACCACGCCATACCCATTCCACGACCGACGTCCTCATACTCCTCCAAAGAAGGAGCGCTATCGAGTGATTGTGCAGATATTGGTATTGCCAAACTAAAACCCAATACGGCAATTGTTGAAATCAGTGTTTTTGCGTTGAGCATGGTCACTATCCTTTCCATGTCTTTTGATGTTTCCTGTCCGAATTACGGGCCTCATTCGCAGTCATGGCTCGTCGCGTTTTTTACCTTGTTGCCGGCTTTGTATTGCAGAGTGACCTCCGTGCACTGAATGAGCACTTTTTCGTCCAAGCTTTGAATTTGGGAAGAGGAAACGGATGGGTTATCTGCAAACACGTTACCAAACACCGCTAAACTTAGAGGTAAAATAAAAGTTGTTGTGATAGCCATTGGGTCTGCCCTTCTTTCTTAGTTTGGGTCAACGCCAATGAGCGATACGATCCCTGTAGTTCTCAACTGGGTTGTTAAGTTACAGTTAGATTAGCAATACTCGTGCCATTGTGGATTTTGGGAGATAAATCCCAAATTACCGGGGTTTATGGACGTGTAGTATTGAAGCTTATCGAAGGGGAAGAGGCAGGGTTTTGCCAGATGGCGGCAAAAAATTGCCATTCTGAAAACTCGTTTATCCTATGCAAAATTATAATATGTTTGAATATCTGCGTTGAGTTGGACTTGTCTATGCGCACTCTTGGGGCCGGTAATTTGCCCGCCAAACACCGTGAACCTACTGACCAAATCCAATATCTTGCGCTCGTTTTACGGCCTCTTTGGCAGCCGCCAACAACGCTCCAGCCTTTGCTTCGCATTCCGCTTGTTCGTAAGCTGGATTACTGTCCGCAACTATGCCCGCACCTGCTTGGACATGCAGGGTGCCGTCCTTCACAATTCCGGTTCTCAAAACAATGCAACTATCCATGCTACCATCGGGAGAGAAATAACCGACTCCGCCCGCATAAGCACCCCGAGTTTCTGGTTCTAACTCAGCAATAATCTCACAAGCACGAACCTTCGGAGCACCGCTGACCGTTCCTGCCGGAAAGCCAGCGAAAAGTGCATCTAGGGCATCCTTGTCTGGAGCAAGTTCTCCAACCACGTTGGAAACGATATGCATGACGTGGCTATAAAACTCTACTGTATAGCTGTCAGTCACTTCAACGCTGTTTGCCGTGGCTACCCGGCCAACATCATTTCGACCGAGATCTAGAAGCATAAGATGTTCGGCGCGTTCTTTTGGATCAGCGAGTAAACTATCGCGATTTATCTTGTCTTCTGCTGCGCTTTGTCCTCGCGGCCGCGTACCGGCTATCGGACGAATTGTTACCTCACCGTCACGAGAGCGCACCAAAATTTCGGGGCTAGATCCAGTGAGTGCAAATCCAGGTAAATCCAAGAAAAACAGGAATGGGGAGGGGTTTATCCGTCGCAATGCCCTATAAAGCTCAATGGGCGGCAGATCGAATGGTGTGGTAAAACGCTGCGCCAAAACGACCTGAAAAATATCTCCGGCTTCAATATAATCTTTGGCACGGAGGACCATCTGCTCATACTGCGCTGGGTCAACTTGGGGTTGGTAACTGATGCTATCCGGATCAAAGCTATGGTTTGGCACTTTACCCAAAGACGGAACCGCTGCGGCCAATTGCCGTTCGACATTGTCCAGCCGGTCTTCCGCTCGGTCAATTTTTGCATCCGCATCGCCTTTGGTTTCGGGCCACACCGGCGCAACCAAGAAAAGTTCATCCGCCAGTCTATCAAATATCAAAATCACAGTTGGCCTGACAAAAAGCATGTCGGGTAAATCTAGTTCCGACTGAGGCGCGCGGGGTAGTTTCTCAACCAACCCAATAGTCTCATATCCGAAATATCCTACCAGACAGGCAAGCGCACGCGGTAACTCCGCCGGTACATCCATTTGACAAGCACTGACAAGATTACGGAGTGCTTTGAGGCTATCACCTTCTTCGCTTTCAAATGCATTGCGGTCAGATAACCATTTTCTGTTCACTGCTGCGCTCTCATCGTCGGCGCGGAACACCAAATCTGGAGCCAAACCAATCAGGCTATGACGACCGCGTGTTTCGCCGGCCTCCACAGATTCAAGCAAGAAATCGCCGCGCTCGCTTTCCATAAGCTTAAGCGCGGCAGACACTGGCGTTTCGGTATCAGCAACTTGTTTGCGCCAAATGAGAGACGGTTTTCCAGAATTTAACGCATCGCGCGCAGCATCTATGTTGGAACTGCCCGTCATGTTTCGAATCAATTGCGTCTGTTGCGGCCGGTTAGTTGGCTCTTTGTGGTTCCAAGCGCGCTGTCATTGCGCTCCACGCCGACATCTTCTTTCATCGCATTGACAAATTGCTCGGTATATTCATTGCCGAATACCTGCTTAAACTGCGCAGTTGTAGCTGTTAGCAAATCTGGGCGTTCGTCAGCTTTACCAGGAATTACTTTATCCAAGGCAACGATAAACCAACCCTGATCACGCGGCGCACGCAGTGCTTTTGCGGTTCCCTCTGCCATCGAGAACATTAGGGATAACGGCGGTGGAACTTGTCCTTGTTGGCTCATTTGTGCCAACTCCGCGCGAGTTGTTTTTACTTGGTCAATTGCCGGAAGTTTTGCTTTTGAATCGGAAACAGCTTTGGAAAAGGACACTCCCTCACTGACTTGCTTGGCAATTTTATCAGCGACTGCTTTTGCTTTTTTGGAACCTTGATCCAACACATAGTCTCGCTCAACCACAGGCTGAATTGACCCGAGAGGCGGCGGTGCCGCTTCCTGAATGTTGGTCACTGCCATGATCGCATATTGTTGACCAGGAATGATCTCAACAACTTGCGCAGAGGAGTCTTCTTCAACAGAAAAAGCGATAGGTAATATGCGCTGCATTTCCGGAATAGGGCGATAGTTTTGATCATTTGGATTTTGTCCATTGGCCAGCAACGCTGGTGTAGATTCAATCTGTAGCTCTTCGGCTTTCGCTACATCGCTCAATGAGGATCCGGCGGCAAACTCATCCTCCATTCTCACGGTCAACTCGGCAAGAGCTTCATCAGTTTTTTCGACAGTCAATTGCTGAACAATTTCGGCGCGCGCTTGTGCCAGCGTTTTCCCTGCAACTTGATCCACATCGACAACGCGAACGATATGCCACCCAAGAGCACTCTGGGCGGGTGCTGATACCTTCCCAGCGGCCGTCGAGAATACGGCATTCGCAACTGCTTGCGATGCTGTCTCGGCAAAACTGGATTTGCTCACAGATCCAATTTCTGCAGCTGATAAGCCGACCGCTTGTGCTGCTTCGGTCATAGCGCTGCCGCCGTTGATTTGATCTGCCAAAGTTTTTGCTGCGGCTTCGGTTGGAAGAATCACCTGCTGCAGGTTGCGCGTTTCGCTGGCTGCATACGTGTCTTTATTGAGGTTAAAATAGCCTTCGATTTCCTTGTCCGTGGGTTTGATCTTGTCGTTGAAACGAGATTTATCAAACATGGCATAGCTAATCGTTCGGCGTTCAGGGATCGTATAGCGTTCGCTATTCTTACTGTAGAATGCTTTGACTGCAGCTTCAGCGGGCTTCGTTTGATCAATAAATACGGTTGAAGGGACAATAGCAATTTGCCCTTCACGCCCTTCCAGCAATAGAGAGGCGTATGGCACCACAAGTTTTTGGGGTACAAAAGCTCCATACCCGGCAGGTGTTAATAGCTGTTCTGCGAGAAGGTTGCGCGTAAAGTCATCGCGGATCTGTTTCTCGTTAATGCCCTGTTGTTGCAGCGCGCGCCGAAAATTCTCTTCGCTGAACTGTCCATCTGCGCCTTGAAAAGAAGGAATGTCTGCAATTTCTGCATCAACAAGCCGCTTGCCGGCCGTCATACCATATTTCTCACCAAAGGCGGCTATGGCAAAGCTATTGATCAGACGCTCCAATACGCCGTCAAACCCGCCATCATCTATATAGGACTTTAAATCGAGCTGCGTATTTTCGCGTTGCTCCGCGCGGAAAGCGTTATTGACCGATTGATTTAGTTCAGCGGTGGTAAGTTCGAGTTCACCAACCGTTGCAGCAGTTCCAGAGCCCGTAACGCCACCAAATGAGCCTGAGCTCGACACATCTGCTGTGGCAAATGCAAATGCGATAAGACCTACAAAGCCCAAAGTGAGCGCCAATCCAATTTTGGATGCGAATATGCGCCGGAAAAAACTAATCATATTGTTCAAACAACCTGTTTCAGGGGAACCACAATCCGTTTGCTTTAGGGGTCTTGCTATCTGGGTTCAAGAGAAACGGCGCAAGCAAATTGGCAAGTACGGTTTTTTTTGTTAGCGATGGGTTAAATCAAACCGAAAAGAACAGGGCAAAGTCATGGCAAACCGCAAATATATTGTTGGAAACTGGAAGATGAACGGATTGTTGGATCAGTTGTCTGACATAGCGGATATCGCCAAAGTGGCGGCAAAACATGATAATGTTGATGCAGGAATTTGCCCGCCCATTACACTAATCGCTCCTGCTAACGCTGCTAATCCTGATTTTGCCATCGGCGCACAAGATTGTCATTTCAACGAAAGCGGAGCGCATACCGGAAACTTGTCCGCCGCTATGATCAGGGAAGCTGGAGCGACCTATTCAATTTTAGGGCATAGTGAACGCCGTGCAGATCATGGCGAATCCGATGCGGATGTAAAAGCCAAAGCAGAAGCTGCCCGTGCAGCAGGTTTGGGCGCGATTATCTGTGTAGGAGAGACGGAAGAAGAGCGAGATGCTGGACAAGCTGTGGCTGTAGTCACAGGCCAGTTAGCAGGCTCATTTCCCCAGAATGCTAGCGCTTCATGGCTAACAATTGCATATGAGCCGGTCTGGGCAATTGGCACCGGACGTGTTCCAGAGGCTTCGGATGTTGAAGAAATGCACGCCGCGATCCGTAACAAACTTGGTGCATTGATGGGCGAGGGTAGTGATGCTGTTCGCATTCTCTATGGCGGTTCTATGAATGGTGGCAATGCGTCGGAGCTTTTGGCCGTTCCTAACGTAGATGGGGGACTTGTCGGTGGTGCTAGTTTGAATGCTGAAAAATTTGGTCCGATAATAGAGGCTGCATCGGCTTTTTGAGCATGAATGCGTTTCTCTTGTAATTTGATATATGTTTGTTACCCTCAAAACCATGGCAGATATGGAGAGTTTGATGCTTAATCGGAAAATTGGTCTTTTGTGCACGTCAGTCGCTGGTGTTGTTTTGCTATCGGCATGTGGGCAAAGTGGAGATTCAGAAGCGGCATCGGAAGCCACAAGCGACGCGGGTGCAACGGTTCTGGCCAATGGGATGACTGTCGCAGAGCAGATTAAACTGCGTCATGATACACTGGAAGATATCGGTGATGCGTTGAAAGGTGCCGGCGACCAATTAAAATCTGGCAGCCCAGACATGGCTGTTATCCAGGCAGCAGCAGCTAGTGTCGTCGAGAAATCTACCGGCATGGAGGATTGGTTCCCGGAAGGCACTGGTCCTGATTCTGGTGTTGAAACTGATGCGCTTGCTGTGATCTGGGAAGATAAACCTGATTTCCTGACCAAAGTGTCCGATATGCAAGGCGCTGCAGCTAAATTCAGCGAAGCAGCGCAAGGCGGAGATGCAGCGGCGATTGGTGGCGCGATGAAAGAACTAGGCGGAACCTGTAAAGCCTGCCACGACAAATACCGGAAAGATGACGACTGATAGATAATGACCACCAATCCTGAGCATCATTTGGTCTGGGATTGGACGGTTCGCCTTGTCCATTGGTTGATGGTTATTCTTGTTCTGCTGCTCTGGTGGACGGCAGAAGAAGGAATGATGGACTGGCACAAGCGCTGCGGCCTGACGATGTTGGGCCTTGTGACGTTTCGAATAATATGGGGTTTTGCCGGCAGCTGGACTGCGCGTTTCACACCCATGGTCCGCCGATTGGGATCGCTGAGAAGCTATGTGCGTGATCTAAAGAACGGCTCGCACAAGCCAGTATTCGGGCATGGCCCATTGGGCATACTCAGCGTATTTGCGTTGCTGGGTGCGTTGTCGGTGCAGGTTGGCACGGGATTATTTTCGGTCGATGTCGATGGACTGGAGTCTGGCCCGCTAGCGATTTGGGTGTCATTCAGCACAGGCCGGGATATTGCCGATTTCCACGAGTTGAACTTTGATATCCTGAGCACGCTTATCAGCCTGCATGTCGTGGCGATATTGGTGTATCAATTCATTCTGAAAGACAATCTGATACCGCCAATGGTGACCGGCAAACGCCCGAGCAGTGACTTTGCCGCATCATCAGTACCATCGATTAAGGCAGGGTTCTGGGCATTTGTGTTGTCTTCTGGCGTTGCAGTGGGAAGTGTTTATGCGGTTTTGAATGCTGGTTGAGTGGCTATTCTGAGGCACTGTAAAACGCCAATGGCGGCAGCATGACTTCAGAGAAATGTTACCATAGTGCCGGATGTAAGTGTCGGCTATAGGCGCAAAAGCGGAAATTAGTAGAAGGCCGTTTCATCAGTTCTTTGTCGGAGCGTTCGCGAATATCATTTGCAACCGTTGCTTCTAGAACATAGTCACGCACAAATATTCCCTGTTTCTGGAGAGTACCAATGCGTCTGTTCGCTATTTTATCCCTGATCTTTAGCGCCGCTGTGCTTGGCGCCTGTTCCGAGCAGAGTGGCGCTCCGGAAACTGATGGTGAGCCTATGGTATCACCAATCCTCACCACCGACGACGCGAAAGACCCGTATAGCTATGCTCAACCTGAGGTAGCGAGGGTGACCCATATAGCGCTCGATCTAGCGCTTGATTTTGAAGCCGAGAACGTTGGTGGCAAGGCCACGCTAGATATATTGGCGGTGGATGATGCTGATACTGTCATTCTCGACACTATGGGGCTTGAAATATCCTCTGTTACCGATGGTGCAGGTAGCGATCTGCCGTTTGAACTGGGTGAACTAAAGGACGGAATGGGCGCGCCGCTGACAATCACTATGGGGGACAAACGAAAAGTTGTAGTTACCTATCAGTCAGGCGCTGAAGCGAAAGCGCTGCAATGGCTTGTTCCCGAGCAGACAGCTGGCGGTAAACACCCATATCTGCTCAGCCAGGGTCAGCCGACCTTGAACCGTACCTGGATACCCACACAAGACAGCCCCGGCATCCGCCAGACATGGGAAGCGAAAATTACAGCACCCGAGCCATTGACCGTGGTGATGTCCGGTCTCTCGAGCGGTGACCCAGTTGAAGCAAGTGAAGGCCGCCGCGCTTTCAATTTTATCATGAACAAGCCGGTTGCTCCCTATCTGATCGCGATTGCGGCGGGTGATATCGTGTTCCAGGAACTCGGTCCCCGCTCCGGCGTGTGGACCGAGCCGGTAATGCTAGACAAAGCTGCAGCAGAACTTGCTGATACCGAAAAGATGATCGACGCCGCGGAAGATTTGTACGGTGAATACCGCTGGGGACGCTATGACATGATCGTACTCCCGCCGAGCTTCCCCTATGGCGGAATGGAAAATCCGGTGATGACGTTCCTGACGCCAACGTTTATTGCTGGCGATCGCAGCCTGACTGGCCTTGTCGCGCATGAGCTAGCGCATAGCTGGTCGGGCAATTTGGTAACCAATGCCAATTGGTCCGACAGCTGGTTGAATGAAGGTACCACGAGCTATTTCGAAAATCGGATTATTGAGAAATTATACGGTAAAAAGCGTGCGAGTCAGGAACGTGCTTTGAACTTTGCGGGGATGGAAGAAACCATTGCCGAAAAAGGATCTGACGCCGATATCACCGCACTACATTTGACCGGAGAAAACGCCAGTCCGGAAGGCGGAGCGAGTGGCGTAATTTACGATAAAGGTGCGAGTTTCCTGCACACTGTAGAAGCGATAGTCGGGCGAGAAAAATTTGATACCTGGCTGGAAAGCTGGTTTGACCGGCATGCGTTCCAACCTGCGACATCGGCAATGTTTCTCGCTGACATGCGGGCAAACCTAGTGCAGGATGACCAGGAGCTGGAAATAAAGTTGATGCTGGATGAATGGGTTTATAAACCGGGCCTTCCATCCAACGCGCTGCGGCCAGACCCTGCTGCCTTTACCGAGGTGGACAAGGCGGCTGATGCCTATATCGCCAGCCGCACGATCGATAAAGTGGTGTGGGGCAATTGGACCAGTGCGGAACGGCTGCGACTGCTCTCCAAACTACCACAGGTATTGCCTGATGAAGAACTCGCAAAGCTTGATAATGATCTCGGCCTAGCGGCTTCCGGAAACAACGAAATCCTTTTTGCTTGGCTCGAACTGGCATTGCAGAATCGCTACGATCCGGCGGTACCGCTGGCTGAAAAATTTCTCGAAACCGTAGGCCGCCGCAAATTTGTCGCGCCTTTGTTCACGACGCTGATGGAGCAGAATGATTGGGGCAAACCTATCGCCAAACGCATCTATGCCAAAACGCGCGGCGGTTATCATGCTGTCACAACTGGCACCGTAGATAAAGCAGTGCTGGGCGGAGGCTGATAAGCATTTAGATAGAGAAGCGTAAATGCTTTCCAACTCGCTGCAGTTATCGGTTTCTAATGTCTGCTATGGAAGCAAAAGCGGACACTAGCAAAGGGTGAAACTATGTTCCGTGTTCCGCCTAACTGTGCTGTAATATATCCCAACCCCTTCCCAGCTTCTAAAATGGAACTTTAACCCCCACACTTGAACCGCAAGAGAAACTGCTTCGTCTGCCAAACTGAGTGGTCTCACCGGCGAGTGTCTGATCCCCCGAATTGTTAAAACCGACCGATGTAACATCAGAAACAAAATCACACCTACCTTCGACGTTCAAGACCACACTGGAACTATTGCCTCCTTCGATGCCTTTCGAAATGGCATAATTCACACCAACCCTGAAACCACCATGCACGCCAACCCGATTATCGGATTCGTCGATATTCAAGGTAAAATCGCGATCGGCGGCCGGCACAAAGCTCGCCATATTGCGTTCGGCGGCGCCAATTTTCACATCAGTGAAATGAACTCCTGCATGGCCGCCTACATAAGGACATAGTCGGTTTGTCGGACACCCCAAAGCTACACTGCCGTCCAACGAGACCCCGAAACGATCTTCGCTAATCTGCGTGTCACGTGTCTGGCCAAAGGAACCGGAAAACCCCGGTAGAGAAAATTGTGTATCAAATGTTCCGCGGTGGCGGGTATCGGTGATATTTGCAGAAGCCTTTAACGCTAGTTTTGCGCCCCGAACGGTGACCTTCTTGCCGTCTTGAGGCAATCGAACCGAAGGATATGGTATCGGAATGGGGCCGGAATCATTGGGATCGCATCCGACAATACACAGGCCAGCTGATGCCGAGAACGAATTGATATCGGTATTGAAACTCGCCATACCGCCCAATTGCCCGCCGCTTACACCGCTGCTTCCTGATCGCAATTCACTAAAGACAATGCCCGAATCCACTCCGCTATTTGGCTCAATCGTCGCGGCACGAACGCTGCTGCCTTCTACATAACCAAAGTCGAACTGAAGATTGCCAACATTGACGTTTACCGATCCGCCAAATGTCTCAATGCTGGTATCACTCTGCAGAGCAAACTCCTCTGCAGCAGTCCCGACTGGTCCGCTTCTTCGAAACCCTATGCCCGATGGTGGCAATTCGGAGGTCCCAAAACCAAGCGAACCGGATATACCTCCGCTGGAACAAGAACTGGAACTTCTGCAATCTGAGCTTCGCGATGCTAGATTATCTTGCGGTTGCCGCACGGCTGACTGGTCACCTGGCGATTCTTCTGCAGCTCTCCGGTCTTCTATCACAGACGCGCGGGCTTCTTCGGATAGCGCATTCAGCATGATCAAATCTTGCTCGTCGATATTTTCGGGAATGCTGGTGCCCCTAAGCTTGTTTTCCACGGCATCGTTAACTGTTCCCAAAGGAACATTGCTGTTGATCAAAATCGCAAGGTTTCGATATTGATCATTAATATCCAACAGTTCGTCACCCAACGCTTTTATTTGCTCCTCATTACCTTCCCGCCGTGCTGCAAGATACGCAGTCTTGGTCTCCGCCAGTTGTGCAAGCAATTGGTCTACGCGTGTATTGAACCGCTCGCCTCTGCTCCTGTCAGCCGCTTCTTTTTGAGCCGCGCTTTGGGGGATGGAAGTGCGATTTACCACGTTGTTTGGAGAGCTTCCTTGTGGACGAGATGACTGGCTGTCCTGATTGGATGCTGGTTTATCGGCGTCGGGCTTGGGATCGGCTGCGGGTTCGCTAATTGGTTTGTATCCGCAACTTTTGTGAAGGCGCTTAGCCCTATCAAGCATTTCTTTCGCATCCCGATACGCTTTGCTATCAGCTTCCTTCGCGCCATCCGCTTTAGATTTTCCGCGATACTCATCGACGATCGAGTCCAGTTCCTTCAGCCAGGCAGCAGCCTCGGCCTCGTTGCAATCCATAGTGGCAAGAGTATGTTGTGCACTGGCCTCATCGCTACGATTTTTAAGCGACGCATCTTTTGGTAAATTTGATTTTATAGTTTCCGGTTCCGGCTTGCCGCTATTAGCGGGAACCGGTTCCGATGATGCTGGGATCGCGCCTTCGTCCTTTTTCCTACAAGCAAACTCAGCCTTTCTTATCTCGGTTTCACGCAAGACCAATTGACCCCTCGCGTAACCAACAGTGGATGATAACCCGAAATCTGGCCTATCGGTACCAACCAACTTAATGGCGTTATCCATCTGTCGAAACTGACGAAATAGGTCTTGCAACTCTTGATAGTGCGCTTTGGCAGATTTGATGTCGCATAGCTTGATTGCTTTTTGAAATTCATCATTGGACGTTTGCCATTTAAAGGCTAGCTCTTTGAATCTTTCAAAGGCAGGGTTTTCGATAGGCCGGACGTTTTCGGTTTGCGCATAAGCTGGCGTGGAAAATCCAATGGGTTGCATAGTCGCAGCAATGCATCCGACGCTGACTGCTATTAGTTTACGAGGCGACGTTCCATCCAAAACCTTGAAGCATTCGGTCACCATAAAATTATCTTGTGTCATATCCAGCTCCCATCCATGTCAATGCGCGTCCCTGACTTTCTGGGGTTGGAATATTGGACAGCGAATCACCTGTCATACGTCAAACGACCTATGCGCGATGTGTCCGTTCCGGTACTATGTCCAAATGGTTGAAGACTCGGAATTGGGTGAAGACGAACTAAAGCTGCTCGAAACCAGCTATCGGTTCGTTGTGGATGCCAGTTCCTTTGATCAGTTTATCGATACCTGGATCGAACGGTTCGAACAGATCGACAAGCAAGGTGCCGATCAAGTTGACGATTTCCTGGTAAACCGGCACCTGCGATCTCTTCTCGACATATTGAAAAAAACAGCTTTGGAGGATTCAGATCCAAAGGACCCGGTTGAAGAATCAGTCTCTTCCGCCGCTGATGCCGCATTAGTTTTAAGTCCGAGCAATCTGGTTGTTGCACTGAATGAACGAGCGACCCAGCAATGGAATGTCCTGCGCGGTGCGGCAACGTCGCTCGATTGGCTTGATCCATCTTCTAGAGATAATCTTGAGCAAGTCCGCCGCAGCTCTTTGCGTCGTGGTAATCAACTACACAGTATATTGCGAATTTTTGATGCACAGGGTGATGTCGGTCTCGCGGAAGTTTTCGTTATTAACCAGGAACGACATCCCGGATTAATAGCAATACGCGCGCTTGATTTTGGCTGGACGGGAAAAATTTCGACTTTGCTAATGGATTCATTCGAACTCACTGAGGCTGAAGCCGAAATTTGCCGACTTTTGCTCAAACTTCGGGAGACGGACGAAATTGCCAAAGTCAGATCGGCTTCTGTCAGAACAGTAAGAACGCAGCTACAGGCGATATTCGCAAAAACGCAAACAACCAACCAGGTGGATTTGATCCGGCTATTGGGTTTAATCAGTTCGCACATCGCCAAGCGGGACATTACCGCCAGCGCTAAATGGGAAGATCCGCTGGAGAGGCAAGAGATTTTTCAGGATTCTCATGGCCGAAATATTGCCTATACATGGTTGGGTGACCCTGACGGCCGACCCGCCCTTATGTCTCATGGGATAGCTACCGGTTATTTATTTCCAAGCGATAACATTCGCGAATTGGAACAGCGCAATGTGAAGTTGTACTGCATCAGCAGACCCTGCTTTGGCGACAGTTCCCCTTCGACACATAAAGACACTGCACAAGGTGCCGCCGAAGACTTCTTTGCGTTGGCAGATCACTTGAAAATCTCAAGCTGGACAGCACTGGGATTGGGATCGGGAGTAGTGCCGTTGTTCCGAGCTGTCCAAAACCCTGCTTCGCGGATTTCGGGAATAGTGGCGTCATCGGCGTATCTTCCTTTCTCCAGCGAAGAGACCCTGGAATATCTGCCACCTGCCCGGCGCGTATCGGTCCAACTGGCGCGAAAGTCGACCATGCTTGCCGAGTTAGCGGCCATGGTTGCCTATCGCATGATGCGGATCAAGGGGCCCGAGTTCATTTGGCAAACCATGTATGGCTCTTGCAAGGCAGATCAGGACGCAGCCAAAAACCCAGACTATATTGCTCTTATTCGCACTGCTGTATCGTTCATGACTGCACAAAAGCACAAAGTGCTTTCTCGCGAGTTGCGCATGATCTCACACGATTGGAATGATGATTTTTTGCAATGTCCAGTTCCGGTTCGATTCCTGCACGGAACCGAGGATCCTGCCATTCCAATAAACTGGTTATTGTCAAAAGCAGCTAAAAAGGAGGACATGGAGGTTGAACAAATTCCGGGTGCGGGGGAAATGTTGTTTTGCTATCATGCAGACCGGATTATCGACACCGTTATCGAGATGATAGATCGATATCCTAAGCTGTAAAGTTTCAGGGTCGACAAACTCAATATATGCCAATGTATTATGTCCGCTTTCGGGATGAATCGGACATAGTGCGTGTTGTGGCAATATCCCCCGTCATCCAGAACTTGGTTTAAGATATCGCGAAACGGAGCGGACCAAGAACGTCCAGCCAATCTCTATCTCACACGATTCCCCATCAAAACCATCATAGCGCCGCGACCCGATAATCGCGCCGTTCTTCCTGAGCAATATGGTGAATGCCGATCCGGACTGTATCGCACCGTCAAAATATTCTCGAAAATTCGATTCTTTGTAACGCTCTTTTGCGGGATGAACTGCAAAGATCAGCGGATCGGATCCGGCGCCATGCATCTCCGCACAGTCCCTTCCCTCGGTCGGGTGAAGCTCGGCCAATGTACCAACGAGAGTGGGTTGCAGATCCGGTTGCTTCAAGCCTTCACTCTGCCGGGCCAACTGTGATGCTGGTAACCTCCGGGAAATCATCGTTCATGACATTGCCGGCATTGTCATGTTGCTTGCCCACACCAATGATAGCGGTTGCACTGCGTCCGGCAAAGGCGGCTGGCATAGCCTGTTCGGAAAACCAGTCTGCGCAAATATCAATGCTGCACAAGGCGCTTTTGCTTTCGCCAGTAGGCATACCATCCGCCGCTATTAGGCGATAATCCAGATAGCAGTTATCACCGCATTCAAAACCCTCTATCCGGATGCTAACCGCGCTATCTTTGGGCTCGGGCGCTGGCGCTTCTTTCTTCTGCGGGTTCCATGCCCAACACTCGACCTCTACCCGAGCATCCAGTACTAATCCGGCGGTCTGAAACGCCGATCGGGAGGGGTAACGCCCTGGTTTGAAATAGCTTTTGTAAACCGTATTAAAAGCACCGAAGTCGGCAATTTCGGCCAACATCACGGTACATTTAAACAAGGCATCATGATCCAGTTCATATTTCGCCAGTGTCGTACCAATCCGGTCCATCGTGCGCTTTGTTTCCTGAACAATTCCGCCGGCAACCAGCTTCCGGCCGCTATCGTCAATGCCAAGTTGACCGGAGAGGTAGAGAATATCATCAACCTGCACCGCTTCGGACAGCGGAAAGGCACCGCCATTGGACAGAAACTCGGGCGGCCGATCTCCCGCTTGTGCCGGAGTTGCCAATAGTGCGGCCAATAACAACGTCCATGGTGCGAGATATTTCATAATCATTCCTCTACGACTGCTTACTGCCACTGACGAATGGCATGAACGGGCAGAGAGGTGAAGGGGGAGATGGAAGAATAGCTGAGAGTGTGCAAGAAAAGGTTGGAAATATAAAGCAAAGCGGGGACATACTGATATATGTCACCCAGCTTTGTTAAAATTGGTGTGATTCCGAACGAACAATTGGTGTGCGGACACCCAGGTTCCTACCGCTGTCCACCAAAGATCAGGAAATTAATGTAGATGTTCTTTGGGCGTGTTTCATTGCCACCTGAACTCTTTGTTGATGTATCCTTATGTTGCACCCTATTTCCCGACGCATTTCCGTCCCAATCGGCACCATTAGCAATTTTTATGGAAATATTGTGCTTGTGTGATCGAATAGAATCTCCTTGGACGGAGCCTACTTGGGTTCTCAGGTCGGCACTGATAGCTTCGCGCGATTGGGCATCTGGATCGTTTTTGGCCGGATTTTCCCTGTTGGATCATCGACACCGCGTAAAAACCGACCTCGGTAATCAGGTAGACAAAATTTATCCACGCCGTTTGCCTCGCCATAGAGATGACCGATAACCTCAAATAGCGGAAGACGGGTGTCCATCTCCCGGCCATCACACAAATACCAACCGGAACTTTCGATTACCTCTAAATCTTCTCGCGATGTTGGACCTGCATAAAGGCATTACAAGACCGAAAGGCAGTTGCGGCGCTGCAGCTAACAACATCGTCATAGTATAATCTCCCTTGTTGAATAGGGAATAAATATCGACATCTGGTTGGAGTTAGCGTGATACCCGTCACGGTCCGGGGTGCCTGTCATAGCGCGCACGATAGGGGATGCAGAGACATGTAGGAAAGCATTGTTAGTGTAGTTGGAAGCAAAGCAAACTTAGTGGCATTACCAATAGCTTTTTCAGTCGCTATCGTGTTAATTCTCGTAACCGTGACGCGAGCATAAGTCGCAATCAAAGCGCCGGTGATGGCTTTTTCTAACGTCGCTTTGGTGTATATATTGTATAATTTGCCGATCTATCGCCGCTTGAATATCGATCAACCAATCGCTATGTGCGCTGCACCAATTAATCAGACTTGTCCGGAACCACCATGTTTCTCTTTCTAACCGTATTACAAGCCATTGTTGCAGCGATGCTCGTCGGCATTATTCTTATGCAGAAGTCAGAGGGCGGCGGTCTGGGCGTAGGTGGTTCGCCATCTGGAATGATGTCCGCGCGCGGAGCTTCGGATTTGCTTACACGTTCAACGGCTGTTTTGGCTGTCTTGTTCGTTGTGTTGTCTATTACGTTGGCAGTTTTGGCTGCTGCCGAAGGAAAGCCCGAAACAATTGATCAGAGCCTGGAGCGCAATACCGCTGCTCCTACGGCGCCTGCTGAACCAATAGCGCCATCCAACGATCCTGTTCCATTGGCAGGCGATGATCCGTTGGCCGCAGCTGCGGCCGCTGCTGCGGACAGTGGAAACGAACAATCCACACCGCAAGAAAGTAACGGCGCTATTCCGATTGATCAGTAATTTGATTGGATAAGAGACTTATCAACAGATAAATTTCACTTTTCCGGATTCGTGGGATTGCCAATTGCTATGCTTACCGCTTAAGCCTCTCCTCCCATGGCGCGATATATATTTATAACCGGCGGTGTGGTTTCTTCACTGGGAAAAGGTCTGATGGCAGCAAGCTTGGGAGCATTGCTCCAAGCCCGCGGATATTCAGTACGAATTCGGAAGTTGGATCCCTATCTGAACGTCGATCCGGGAACCATGTCTCCTTATCAACATGGCGAAGTCTATGTGACCGATGATGGTGCAGAAACAGATTTGGATCTGGGGCACTATGAACGATTCACAGGCGTTCCATCGTTACAGTCCGACAATGTTACCTCGGGCCGAATATATCAGTCCATCATCACCAAAGAGCGTCGAGGAGACTATTTGGGTGCCACTGTGCAAGTGATTCCACATGTAACCGATGCTATTCAGGAATTTGCCCAGGATCAGCTTGACGATGTAGATTTCGTGCTGTGCGAAATTGGCGGCACCGTTGGTGATATTGAGAGTTTGCCATTCATTGAAGCCCTACGACAATTGCGAAACAAAGTGGGTCGCGACAACGCTATTTCGGTGCACGTTACATTGGTACCTTTCATCGCCGCTGCTGGTGAACTAAAAACAAAACCCACTCAGCATAGTGTCCGGGAGCTTACCTCCTTGGGTATTCAACCTGATATACTGCTATGCCGCTGTGAACAGCCATTGCCCAATGGCGAGCGTGCGAAAATTGCTCAATTCTGCAATGTTCGCAAAGAAGCTGTTATCCCGGCTTTAGATGCCAGCAATATCTACAACGTACCGCTGCAATATCACAAAGAAGGTTTGGATGGAGAGGTTCTCCGTGCATTTGGCGTAACAGATGCACCCGAACCGGATATGTCCAAATGGGCCGATGTAATGGAACGCATCGAAAACCCAGAAGGCGAAGTGATTGTCGGTGTCGTTGGAAAATATGTGGGCCTGCAGGACGCCTACAAATCACTACAGGAGGCATTGTTTCATGGCGGCCTTGCCAATCGGGTTAAAGTAAAGATCAAATGGTTGGATGCGGAACTCTTTGAAGGAGATGCGCCGGATCTCAATGAATTGGAGCCGTTACATGCTATTTTGGTTCCTGGTGGATTTGGTAGCCGCGGTTCTGAAGGTAAGATTGCAGCCGTCCGCTTCGCGCGTGAACGGCAAGTTCCGTTCTTTGGTATCTGTCTGGGATTGCATATGGCCTGTATTGAAGGACTTCGTTCGGCGGGCGTTGTCGGTGCATCGACAACCGAATTTGGAGAAACGTCTGAACCTGTGGTTGGCTTGATTACAGAATGGATGACCGAAGAGGGAATCGAGAAACGTGAAGAGGGTGGTGATTTAGGAGGTACAATGCGCTTGGGAGCATATCCGGCAAACCTTCGTTCTGACAGCTTGATTGCTAAAATCTATGGCACCACCGAAATATCTGAACGTCACCGTCATCGTTATGAAGTGAATAACGCTTACTCCGAGCAATTGAAACAGGACGGATTGATCTTCTCCGGCATGTCTCCAGACGGTCTTTTACCTGAAACAATCGAAAGACCGGATCATCCATGGTTCGTGGGTGTACAATATCACCCGGAACTAAAAAGTAAGCCATTTGACCCACACCCTCTTTTTGCATCTTTTGTCGCCGCTGCATTGAAACAAAGTCGGCTTGTCTAGTCCAAATTGTGCAATTTTCAGAAATAGTTTGAGTTCGATGTCCATTTTGTCCAATCAAATTTACATTTAGTGACTATTGTCACATGCAAGCAATGAGAACTCGATAAACAGAGTTAACTGCAATGGGGTTGGAGCTAGTAAAGTGAAAGCGGAAGAACTGGCAGGTATATTGGCAGAACATAGTCTGTTTGCAGACTGTGACGAAGCTGAATTGGCTGACCTAATTCTTCGCGGGCATTTTGTTGAATATGGAAAAGGGGATGACATGATACTGCAGGGAGATCCTGGCAACTCGCTATTGATATTATTATCAGGCAATGCGCGTACCAGTATGATCGCCAGCAATGGTCATGAAATTGTCCTTGATTATGCGGAGCCAGGTCAAGTGCTCGGAGAAATTGCACTGCTGGATGGCGGTGAACGAACAGCGACAGTGACTGCAATAGAAGCAAGTTCGGCATTAACTATTACACGTGATGCATTCGGCGATATTTTACAGAAACATAAAAATATGGCATTACGGGTACTTAAGGTCATGGCGCATCGCATTAGAACGGCGAATACCATGATCGAAGGGGACAGAGCATATACATCTGGTCCAAGACTTGCTCGCTACTTGATGAGGTTGTCGGTAGTGGGTGCAGAAGAGGGGCGCTTAAAACTAGATTTGAGTCAAAGCGAGCTCGGCAACTTTGCCGGAATGTCTCGTGAACATATTAATCGGCAACTTTCAGCCTGGTCAGAAGACAATATCGTATCAGTTGAAAGTGGGAAAGTGCGGATTTTAAATCACGCCTTACTTTCCAGTATTGCTGAAGCAGATTCTTGATGACGTTGGCCATTTGCGACCCGGGCTAATTTCGTCGAGAGTGACACCAAGCGGGTGTCAGGGGCAGTCGGATCCTCATCCGGCTGCCCCATTTTATTTGGGGCTCTGAAGCATAAATTTGTTTAAGCTGGAATTCCTGTAATCGACTTCACTTCCATAAAGTCTTTCAGGCCATGGGCTCCGCCTTCGCGGCCGTTTCCGGATTGCTTGTAGCCGCCAAATGGCGCTCCGGGTGCAGGTCCCCAATCATTAACAATGACCATGCCCGCACGCAGTTTAGGTGCTACTTTTGATGCTTCAACCGGATCACCAGAAATAACTGCAGATAGACCATATTCGGTGTCATTTGCTGTTTCGATTGCTTCATCAAGATTGTCATAGCTCATCAGTGTAACTACGGGACCGAAGACCTCTTCTTTTGCAATGCGCATGTCGGGCGTTACGCCGCTGAATACTGTAGGTTTGACATAATAACCGCGGTTTACATTGGTTGGAAGATCGGTGCCACCTGTCTCCAACGTGGCTCCTTCATCGATTGCAGACTGAATAAGGTCCTGAATCTTGCTGTGTTGAGCCTTGTTGACGACTGGCCCCATATGACCGCCTTCCATTGTCGGGTCGCCGACTTCCTGACTGTCCACAATAGTTTTTACAACATTCACTGCATCGTCTTTTTGATCTTTATGAACCAACACTCGCGTTGGAGCGATGCAGCTTTGCCCAGAATTGATCATCACTCCACCGATTGTTGGAGGTAAGACTTTTTCCAGATTAGCACCTGGCAACACAACATTGGGTGATTTTCCGCCCAGTTCCTGATGAACGCGTTTCACCGTTTCTGCGGCCGCTTTAGCGACAAGAATACCGGCGCGGGTTGAACCGGTAAAGCTGATCATGTCGACATCAGGGTGAGATGAGAGTCTCGCCCCTACCGTTGGGCCATCACCTTGAATAAGGTTGAAAACACCTGCTGGAACACCAGCGGCATCCATGACTTCCGCAAATATCGCAGCGCTTCCTGGGCACTCTTCGGATGGTTTCAATATCATCGTGTTTCCACCCGCTAGGGCGGGCGCCACCTTGAGAGAAATTTGATTCAATGGCCAATTCCAAGGGGTAATCATTCCGACAACGCCAATTGGTTCGTAGACAACAGTGCTTGCACCTTGTTGCTCTGAAAACTCAAAGTTCTTAAGTGCTTCAATGGTGCTTATGAAACCTCCCAGTCCAGCAGGAGCTTGCGCCGCATTGCCTAGACTAACTGGTGCGCCCATTTCGACCGCCAAAGATGCAGCAATTTCCGGCATACGTTTTTGATATTCTTCGACGATACGTCCAAGAAGTGCCAATCGTTCTTCACGTGTTGTTTGACTATAGGTCTTGAATGCTTCTTTTGCAGCTGCGACTGCTGTATCCACATCTGCTGCTGTGCTCATTGTGATCTTCGTGCCCGGTTCTTCAGTAGCCGGATTTATCACTTGATGGGTTGCCCCCCCCATAGAGTCGACCCATTGTCCGTCGATGTAATTTTGTTCGTAACTATCCATTGGTTCTCTCCAAATGTGGGTTGTTGGCAATAAATTGAAATTTGATATTGTTTATCTCTGACACGCTACGCCACGTTCGACCACCCTATTTTCTATTAGCAGAATGATTGTTTTGATCGCCGGTGGCACAAAAAAAGCAGCCAGAATGATCTGGCTGCCTTAAAGATTTGGTCCAAGGTCAGTTTAAGCCGCCTTATTTTCGCTCTTTTTCCGTTTGTCGGAAATCTTAGTCACGTTCGCTTCATTGTTGATAGCAATGCTCTGTGGTTTCATTGCGTCGGGAATTTCGCGCACAAGATCAATGATCAATAGCCCATCAGCCAATGCGGCGTTGTCTACACGAACAAAATCAGCCAGTTCAAAACGCCTTTCAAAATTACGGTTGGCAATTCCCATATGTAGAAATTCTGTTCCATCGGCATTTTGGGCATCTTTATTGCCAGCTACAAGTAACAGATTTTGCTGGGCGGTAATTTCAATTTCATTTTCCTTGAATCCGGCGACTGCTAGCGTAATTCGGTAATTATCCTCACCGCTACGTTCTATATTGAACGGAGGATAATTCTCAGATTGCTGCGCGCGGGCGTTATTTTCAAGAAGGTCAAAAAGCCGGTCGAAACCAACGGTTGAGCGACGATAGGGAGTAAAATCAAAACGATTCATATTTATATCCTCATATTGAGCAATTATAAAGGTGGACCCGCAAAACGGCGTCCGGTTTAAAATGTGAAACCCAAATTGGCGTCTCACAGACTGGAAGATATGTACAATTTCTAGATTTTCAAGAGGCGGCACTGAATTTTAGAATAGAGAAATCAATGGCTTGAAAAGAAAAACGCCCGGATGTCGCTAAACATCCGGGCGATAATGGTGACGATAAAATCGACCCCTGTTTTCCCTTCTTATTCAACGCCCCTTGTCCCCCAACACTGGGCGGAACCAGAAAAGATCCCTGAACCATGGCCTTTAACGGCGATTGATTCTGCATCTTATGTGATCGAATGTAACAAATTTGTCATGGCAATTATTGCGTGTGATGAATATTCGTTCAGCTTTGTGTCATTATAGCAACAGCATATTAACTATGATGGCACTTGCTTGCGTAAGAAGGCAATCCTAAAGCCACCGTCATAACAACAGGAAGTTCTCAACCGCATGTTCTTATCCCGTTATGAATGGGTCATCGCAAAACGCTATCTGTTACCAGGCAAGGGGGAAGGTTTTATCTTCTTGGTTGCAAGTATCAGCTTAGTTGCAGTTATGCTGGGAGTGGCGGCGCTTATTGTAGTTATGAGCGTTATGAACGGTTTTCGGGCGGAGCTGTTTGACAAAATAGTTGGTTTGAATGGTCATGCGGTGATTCAAGGATATGGTGGCCGACTTCCCGAATGGCGTGATCTACTCGACGATACCAGAAAAACCGAAGGTGTTGTTTCCGCCTCACCGATGATCGAACAGCCTTTGTTGGGTACTTTTAACGGTCGGGTCGAAGCAGTGATGGTTCGCGGGATGCAGGTGCCAGATATTGTTAACAATGAAACTTTGGATGGGAAGACTGTTGCTGGTGATCTCAACCGACTGGAACCGGGGGCGAGCCGTGTAGGCGTCGGTAGCCGGTTAGCCACAACCTTGGGCGCGCAAGTAGGAAGCCGTATTACAATTATAAATCCGCAAGGCCGATCCACTCCATTTGGCACTGTTCCGAGAGAAATTTCATATGAAGTTGCCGCGATATTTGAGGTGGGCGTTTATGATTATGATAAAGCTTATGTGTTCATGCCAATGGAGGACGCGCAAACATTACTCCTGTTGGGTGATCAAATTGGTATGATAGAAATTAAGACCAATGATGCTGATAAGGTAGGCGAAATACTAGCGCCTCTGGTATCAAAAGTGGCGGATCGGGCCGTTATAACTGATTGGCAAACCATGAATGCCTCTCTGTTTGAGACTCTTCAGGTTGAACGGGTTGTCATGTTTGTCATATTGTCGATCATCATTTTGGTTGCAGTGTTCAATATTTTGTCTTCACTAATCATGCTGGTAAGAGCGAAAACCCGAGACATCGCGATTTTGCGTACTATGGGTGCAACGCGGATATCGCTCACCCGCATCTTTGTAGTTGTGGGAACATCTATTGGATTTCTTGGTATACTAGCAGGAGTGATTTTGGGGCTCATCGCGATTTACTTCCGGCAAAGCGTGATCAATTTTGTTCAGTTTGTCACCGGACAAAATCTTTGGGATCCATCTATTCGGTTTCTTACGGAGTTACCGGCACGCACCGACCCGTTCGAGGTTTTTGGCATTTGTTCACTAGCGTTGTTCTTCAGCTTTCTAGCGACCCTCTATCCCGCCTATAAGGCGGCAAGTACTGATCCAGTGCAGGTTTTGCGCTATGAATGATCTTGTTGTTCAATTGCGCGATGTACGGCGTAGCTTTGTACAGGGCGAAACTCAGATTGATGTTCTGAAGGGCGTTAATTTGGATATTAGGCCTCAGGAGATTGTAGCCTTACTTGGGCCTTCTGGTTCGGGTAAATCAACATTACTACAGGCTGTTGGATTGCTGGAGGGAGGATTTGAGGGCTCAATCAAGCTTTGCGGCGAAGAAACGTCCCAGATGTCGGCTAGCGGTCATACCCGCATTCGCCGCGAACTGCTCGGTTTTGTCTATCAATTCCACCATTTGCTTCCCGATTTTTCAGCACTTGAAAATGTAGTTATGCCGCAGCTTATCTATGGAACTGAATCAAAAGAAGCCGATAATCGCGCTGGTACATTGTTATCCAATTTGGGGTTGGCTGATCGACTAGAACATAAACCAAGCAAACTGTCCGGAGGCGAGCAGCAACGTGTTGCTGTGGCGCGAGCATTGGCTAACGCTCCGAAGCTTGTTCTTGCAGATGAACCGACTGGCAATCTTGATGAGAAAACCGCAGACATCGTTCTAGGTGAAATGATGGCTCTTGTCCGGGAAGAGGGCAGTGCAGCGCTCATTGCGACGCATAACGAGCGACTAGCGACAAAGATGGACCGTGTGGTTCGCCTGCACGACGGTATATTAAGTTAGCGATTTCAGGGGCTAGCCAATTAGGTTTTGACTTTTGCTGTCAAAGACCCAAGTTTCAATGGCAAACAAAACAAACGGGGCGCGATATGCAAGTAAATGAATTTGAAGTGAAGCAAGCTGACGGATCTCCGGAAAGTCTCGCTAAATATGATGGCAAAGTGCTGCTGATCGTCAACACAGCTTCGAAATGCGGTTTCACTCCGCAATATGAAGGACTGGAAGCTTTGTATCGCGAATATAAAGATCAAGGCCTCGAGATTTTGGCCTTCCCCTGTAATCAGTTTGGCAAACAGGAGCCAGGCGATGCGGAGGAAATTCAAAACTTCTGCACTTTGAACTATGATGTGAGTTTTCCACTCATGGGTAAAATTGATGTGAATGGGAAAGATGCCGATCCGCTCTGGGAGTTTTTGAGAGACGAAAAAGGTGGGCTTTTGGGGTCGCGTATCAAATGGAACTTCACCAAGTTTTTGGTCGACCGCGAAGGCAACGTTGTCGCAAGACATGGCCCCGCTGTTAAACCGGAACAGTTAAAATCCGAAATTGAAGCACTTCTATGATTGAGGGGTTTCAGGAATGGTTTCTATCGCTAGGCCAGAATTACGGTGTGAACCCATGGATTTTCGGTGCAATCTATATCGGTGCGATCCCGTTTTTCTTGGCCTCTATCGCGTGGTTGGTAAAGTTTAAAAGAGCAGGTAAGTCGATTGTTCTTCCTGTGCTCAGTGCGGGCTTCTTTTTCATCTCTGCCTATCTATATTTGGCAATTGCCGGGAAAAATATCCCGCTTTGGGTTTGGATATTCCTTGCTGTTCTGATTGTTTATGGGGCTTGGTCCACAATTCGCGATGTTCGGCAAAAGGTTAGCGAAGAGAAATAATCCATGAAGTTGTGGAAAACTAGTCGATAGAGAGTTCTCAGGCACTAAAATGATAGCGAAATCCACTCACTGCTATTAGGTTAATCCGATGGCTGAAACACCCTTTGTACATTTACGCGCTTTTTCGGCTTACACGATATTGGATGGTGCAATCGAACCGAAGGCAATCGGTAAGGCAGCAAAAGAGCGCGGTTTTCCAGCTGTTGCGCTATGCGATAGGATTGGACTTTTTGCATCGATGGCCTTTGACGACGGATGTCGTAGTGAAGGTGTGCAACCGATCACGGGTTGCTTTCTTAGAATTGCTCGTCCCGGTGAGCGAGACAAGCCAATATTTGATTGGCTTGCGCTCTATGCGCAGAATGAAAAGGGGTATGAAAATTTATGCCGATTGGTCTCGACATCCCATCTGGACAGACCGGCCGAACTTGATGCTCATATACCTTTAGATATCCTTGCTCATCATAATGACGGCTTGCTCGCATTGACAGGTGGAGGAGAAGGTGCAGTCACTAAGTTGGTTGCGGAAGAACAGCAATCAGATGCCGAATTTTATCTTGACCAATTGCAACAATATTTTCCAAACCGGCTGTATATGGAATTGTCGCGTCGTGAGAATTCGGTGGAAGAGGCAGCTGAGCCCGGCTTGATTAAGCTGGCAATGGATCGAAACATTCCGATGGTGGCCACCAATCCGAGCTGTTTTGCGGAACCAGATTTTCATGAAGCGCATGATGCTATGAAGTGCATAGCAAGTTCAACCTATGTTGAGAGCGATGATAGAGAAAGGCCCTCACCGCATCTTTGGATAAAGAGCGCACTGGTGATGGAGGATTTGTTCTCTGACATTCCTGAGGCCTTGGAGAATACAGCAGTGGTCGCTCAGCGTTGTGCTTACTCTCCGCCGAAGCGCGATCCTATTTTGCCTAGTTTGGCAGGGGACCTTGCGGGCGAAGCGGAGCAACTGCGCAGGGATGCACATAGTGGCCTGGAATTGCGTCTGGCGCGCTCTACTGAGCTATCGGCAGATGAAAGGATAGTCTATTTTGATCGACTAGATTTCGAACTAGATGTCATCATGAAAATGGGCTTCCCCGGCTATTTCTTGATTGTTGCTGACTTTATCAAATGGGCCAAAGATCAAGATATACCGGTTGGACCGGGTCGCGGGTCTGGTGCGGGTTCGGTTGTCGCTTGGGCACTTACTATTACCGATCTAGATCCGATAGAGTTGGGATTACTATTTGAGCGATTTCTAAACCCTGAACGTGTGTCGATGCCAGATTTCGACATCGACTTTTGTGAAACCCGTCGCGGTGAAGTTATTCGCTATGTGCAGGATAAATATGGCTCTGGTCAGGTTGCGCAGATCATTACTTTCGGAAAACTGAAAGCACGCGCGGTGCTCCGGGATGTCGGACGTGTTCTACAGATGCCTTATGGTCAAGTGGATAGGCTGACTAAGTTAGTTCCCAACCATCCAACCGATCCATGGGATCTAAAGCGCGCGCTAAACGGCATTTCAGAACTCGCGCAGGAATATAAACAGGCAGATGTGAGGCGCCTGTTCGACTTGGCTATGAAGCTGGAAGGTTTGCCGCGACATAGCTCTACTCATGCTGCCGGTGTCGTTATCGGTGATCGTCCGTTGGATCAGCTAGTACCGCTGTATCGCGATCCACGATCTGATTTACCAGTAACACAATTTGACATGAAGTTCGTCGAGACCGCCGGATTGGTCAAGTTTGATTTTCTGGGTTTGAAAACACTTTCGGTTTTGAAAAAAGCTGTCGAGTTGTTGGCTGAGCGAAATATTGACGTCGATCTGGATGCGCTCACATGGGATGACCCCAAGGTGTTTGAATTGCTCCAAAGCGGCGACACGGTTGGCGTCTTTCAGCTTGAATCCGAGGGGATGCGGCGCACACTGGCCGCGGTGAAGCCCACCAATTTTGGTGATATTATTGCGCTGGTTTCTCTTTACCGGCCCGGGCCGATGGATAACATTCCGCTATTCGGGGACCGGAAAAATGGGCGCGCAGAATTGGCCTATCCACATCCGCTGCTCGAGGATATTTTGAAAGAGACTTACGGTATCTTTGTTTATCAGGAACAAGTGATGCAGGCGGCACAGGTGATTGCTGGTTACTCGCTTGGAGAAGCTGATTTGCTTCGCCGTGCGATGGGTAAAAAAATTCAGGCTGAGATGGATGCACAGCGGAGCCGTTTTGTCGAGGGCGCAGCGGAAAATGATCTGTCCGCTCCACAAGCTAATGAGTTATTTGATTTAATCGATAAGTTTGCCGGCTATGGTTTCAACAAATCTCATGCCGCAGCATACGCGCTGCTTGCCTATCAAACCGCCTGGTTGAAAGCACATCATCCGCATGAATTTTATGCAGCTTCCATGTGTTTCGACATGCATCAATCTGAAAAACTTAGTATTTTTGTGGATGATATGAAACGGCTGGGAGTGACCGTATTGCCACCATCTATCAACAAGAGCCGCTCTTCATTTGCGGTTGAAGAGCAAGAAGGTGCTTTGCTTGCGGTTAGATATGCTTTGGCTGGGCTCAAAAACGTCGGCGAAAAGGCTATGCAGCAATTGGTTGAAGAACGCACATCCGGTGGACCTTTTACATCCGTGGATGACTTCGCTGGCCGGATTGATCCACATGGGTTGAACAAGCGTCAGATTGAAAGTCTATCCGCTGCAGGCGCGTTTGATGATTTGGAATCCAATCGTGCGGCAGTCCATGATGGAGCCGACTTAATTCTATCCGTCGCAAACAGCGCGGCGGATGCTCGTGAAAGCGGGCAGGGCGGGCTTTTTGGTGAAGGTAGCGATGATGCCATGCAAGCAATTCGATTGCCGCAGGATGCTTCTTGGAATTTGAGCGGAACCATGGTGCACGAACGGGATGCATTTGGTTTCTATTTTGCATCGCACCCAATTACTCAGTTTCAAGCTATTACTACGTCACACGGAGCGCAAACTTATGCTTCGCTTTGTGAGGGTGATCCCATTGGCGAGGGGCAGCGGAAACCTGCAAAAATGGCGGCTTTGGTGGAAGGCGTTCGCTGGCGGGAAAGCAAACGGGGCAATCGTTTTGTATTATGTGACTTGTCCGATAGCAGCGGCCAGTTTTCTGGAAGCTGTTTTGAAGAGGACCATTGCAACAGTTTGGCCGAATTGGCGAAGGAAGGTCGTTGTGCTTTGCTTGATGTGGAATTGGATCAGCTCTCTGCCGATGAAAATCCAAGAGTGGCTATAAGGCAAGTGCGCCCACTCGATAGTTTGGAGAAAATTACCCGAACCAAGATGGAATTGGATATTCGCAATTTGGATGCACTTCATGAACTTAAGAACCTGCTAGCTCCGCTTGCAGGCGGCAAGAGTGAATTGGTTGTGCGGGTAGCTAGTCTTGATGATAAGTTCTCTATGTTGAGTCTAGGACGATCATTCCAATTGGATGCAGAGATTGTTGAAACGCTTGGCAAGATAAATGGCATTGAAAATGTGAAACTCGGCCCCGCTGGCCCCGCCAGGCCTAAGCGTGCATCAAAACCAAATTTAAGGCTTGTCAGTTAGCGCGAAACATCCGAAAAACGCCTCAAATTCTAAATGAGAAAAATCGGAGAGTATAATGGCTGGAGCAATGCAGGCTAGCGCGCTAAAAATCACTAACCTTATAGATCATGCGGCACGAGAGCATAGCGATCGCGAAATTGTTAGTTATTGGGCAGACGGCAACGCAACCCGCAGCAATTGGGGCGAAGTAGGTACCGAAGCGCGCAAGTTTTCGCAGGCGCTCCATCGTCTGGGAATACAGAAAGGCGACCGCATTGCCACGATAGCGATGAACCATGTCCACCACTTGGTCAGCTGGTACGGAAGCGCCGGCATCGGTGGTATTCTCCACACCGTGAACCCGCGTCTTTTTGAAGAGCAGCTGGTTTATATTATCAATCATGCGGAAGACCGTGTGTTACTGTTCGACAAAATGTTCACACCAATTATCGAGATGCTGAAACCGCAGTTGAAAACTGTTGAACATTATGTCCAGTTTGACGGCCAAAAAGGCGACTATCCAATGTTTCGCGAGTTGATAGATGCGGAAGATGGTAATTTTGATTGGGTCGATGTCGATGAGAATGATCCCTGTGGGCTTTGCTATACAAGTGGGACTACTGGGAATCCTAAAGGGGTGTTGTACGAGCATCGCTCAAACGTGATCCATGCCATTACCGAAACGCAGCCTGATGTTATGGATCTATCGACTCGATCTGTCATGCTGCCAGTCGTGCCGATGTTCCATGCCAATGCTTGGGGACTACCGTTTGCCTGTGCGGCTGTGGGTGCAAAAATGGTCTTCTCTGCCAGCAATGAAGCACCGGTATTGTGGAAATTGATGCGTGAAGAAGGCGTCACACATAGTGCAGGTGTCCCGACCGTATGGCTTTCGATGTTCGCGGATATGGATCAAAATGGCGGAGACTATGGAGATCTCAATGTGGTTGTCATCGGCGGTTCCGCTGCTCCCCGTGCAATGGTTGAACGCTTAATGAAGAACGACATCCGAGTGGCTCATGCCTGGGGTATGACGGAAACGTCTCCCATCGGTACGACGGGTGCTCTGCCAGCCCATTGGGATAGTTTGAGCTTTGACGAACAGGTCGATGTAGTTTGCAAGCAAGGTCGGCCGCCATTCGGCGTTGAACTGCGCGTGATTGACGAAGAAGGAAATGTTGCGCCACGCGATGGTGAAACCAGTGGATCTCTCGAAATTAGAGGCCCGTGGATTATTCAGCGCTACTACCGTGCAGACGAGGATGCAGTTGAAGGCGACGGTTGGTTCGATACCGGAGATGTTGCTGTACTTCATCCCGACGGCACCATGCAGATTACTGATCGGGCCAAAGATGTGATCAAGTCTGGCGGTGAGTGGATCAGTTCAATTGAACTCGAAAATGCAGCTGTTGGATGTCCTGGCATTGCGGAAGCCGCAGCTGTTGGCGTCTATCACCCGAAATGGGATGAACGACCATTGCTGCTGGCAGTGAAAAAGCCTGGTACAGATGTTTCTCAGGAAGATGTCATCGGATATCTAACCGATAAAGTAGCCAAATGGTGGTTGCCCGACGAAGTGAAGTTCGTCGAAGAGCTGCCGCATACAGCAACGGGGAAAATCCTGAAGCGTTCGCTGCGTGATGAATATAAGGATTACAAACTAAAAAGTTTGGAAGAGGCTTAGAATAACTCCATCTGGCTGCCTTTGATCAAAGGTCGTTTGAACAAATCAGTTCGCAGTTCAAACCGGCCTTCGTTCAATCCATGTTTGCTTGCAGCAATTTTAAGGCGTGTCTTAATCAATTCGGCCCACGGCCCTTTACCGCGCATGCGTGAATAGAAATTGGGATCGTTTCGTTTACCGCTGCGCATGGATGCGATGATGTTCAAAACCTTTTCCTTGCGATCGGGGAAATGGGCTTCCAGCCACTCCTCAAATAGAGGGGCAACTTCATGTGGTAGGCGGACCGGAATGAAGGACACGCTTTGCGCTCCCCGTTCAGCGGATATTTTAATAATATTCTCCAATTCATGGTCTGTGATGGCAGGAACGATTGGAGAGATGTTCACATGAACCGGCACACCAGCATTACGCAGAACTTTGACTGCTGCGAGGCGTTTTGAAGGTGAGGGCGCGCGCGGTTCTAGCAGTCTTGCTTTGGTGGGATTGAGAGTTGTCACTGAAATTGCAACGGCAGTTAGTTCAAGTTTTGCCAATTCGGATAGCAAATCCAAATCGTCTATTAGTTTGTCAGATTTGGTTGTGATCCCAACCGGATGTTGCGTCTGCAGCATCACTTCCAATATTGCACGTGTTATTCGATATTGTCTTTCTATTGGCTGATATGGATCGGTATTTGTGCCGATTGCCAATGGCGCAGGCTGGTAACTTGGTTTCGCAAAAGTCTGAAGCAATAAATCTGCCGCATTTGGCTTAGCGAATAATTTGGTCTCAAAATCTTGACCCGGCGATAGATCATAATAGGCGTGGGTTGGCCTAGCATAGCAATAGATACAACCATGCTCGCAGCCCTGGTAGGCATTGATCGAACGGTCAAACGGCAAATCCGGAGAAGTATTGAAGTTAATGACGGACTTTGGAAATTCTGAAGTCACTTCTGTGTGCAGTTTAACGGGGTCATCAATTAGCTTGCTATCGTCGAGCCAATCTCCATCCGCTTCCCGCGAAGGCAGATTGAAGCGCCCGCTAGAGTTGTTGGTGGCTGCTCCTCGCCCTTTAACAAGTTTAGGTTGATGAAATGACTTCGACATAAATTCTCAATAACATGAGAACATACATAGAACAAACTTTCTCAGATATTATTTTTCCATCAGTCTTGGCATCAATTCCACAAAATTACAGGGCCGATGCCGGCTGTCCAATTGGGTGTCCAAAATGCCATCCCAACCGTCTTTGACCGCACCATTGGAACCTGGAAGAGCAAAAACATACGTACCGCGTGCTACAATTCCGCACGCTCGAGATTGAACGGTTGAGGTTCCAATCTTTTCATAACTAAGCCAGCGAAACAGTTCGCCAAATCCAGGAATGTCCTTATCTTTAACTGCATCCAAGGCTTCCGGCATCAGATCACGACCGGTTAAACCAGTTCCACCAGTTGTAATGATTGTATCCACGTTCAAATCATCTATCCATTGATGAAGCTGTGCGATGATTCTTGATTTATCATCCGTTAGCAGGTTGCGCTCAATAAGATTGTGACCCTTTTTGGCAATCCGTTGAGCCAAAATATCACCGGAACTATCCTTTTCTATGGAACGGGTATCCGACACAGTCAAAAGAGCGATGTTTATGGGCTTGAACTCTCGGCTTTCATCAATGGGCATGGCCAAATTCCTTATGTTGGGGGCAAAGTATAAACTTATATGAGTAAGCAAATAGAGGCCAGCGAAAATCGGGGCTTTTCGCAAGGCTTTTAACCGTCTAGTCGCTTTCTGGTATGTCGAACGTTCCTGATCTAACAGCCGTAATTTTGGGGCTGATACTCGCAGCTTGGCTGGCTGGCGCTGCTTGGGCGGTGTGGTCGGGTCTCGCGATGAAAAACAAGGCAGAAAAAACGCTTCGGCAATCGGGCAGATTGGGGCGCTTGTTGGAAACGTCACCAGCGTTGCCTTTACTGGTTAGATCAGACGGAAAATTGGAGGCATCACAACGCTTGATGCACTGGTTGGGGTTCGATCATTTGCCAGCCCATATCTCTGAATTGCATACCAAAGATGCTGGTATGAGTCGGGAAGACCTGGAAGGTCTAACACAAGATGTCAGTCTTGCCCAAAAATCAGGGAGTGGTTTTGTCCGCGCAGTTAAAGTGGCTGGTTCAGATAAGGCGCTTCTCATTCGTGGAGGCCTAGCGGATCAAAAAATAGCGCCCAACGGTAGTGCCTTGCTTTGGATATTTGATGCCACCGATAGTGAAGGGCAGATCGAACAATTGCAGGAGGAAAATCAGCAAGCAAGGGCTGCCTTCGATGCGCTATCTTCGCTTATTGAAGCTGCACCTATCCCTATGTGGCATCGTTCCCCCGATCTGCGGCTAACTCTGGTCAACAGCGCCTATGTGAAAGCGGTGGATGCAGAGAATGGAGCGCAAGTCGTATCGGACGGGATCGAACTCGTGGAGACAATCAACGGAGTCAGTCCGATCAATGCAGCTGCCCAAGCAAAGGAAAAAGGTCAACCGATTGAACGTTTTGTTGCGACGACGATTGGCGAGGAACGACGTATGACGCAGGTTGTCGATGTGCCCTTGGGCAAGTCGGGCATTGCGGGATATGCAATTGACATTCAAGAATTGGAAGATGCCCGCCGCGAGCAGCAGCGTTTTGGGGAGTCCCAACGCGAGATGCTGGATAAAATATCAGCTGGCGTTGCCCAATTTGATGCAGAAAAGTCATTGAAATTCTGCAATCAACCATTTCAGCGAATATTTTCCATGCGCCAACAATGGATTGCTGAGCGTCCAGAATTTCCGAGGGTTCTTGATCGAATGCGGGAAATGAACCGTATCCCAGAGGTTAGAGAATTTCCAGAGTGGCGGGAAGAGAAGACGGCTTGGTTCCAATCTAATGAACCAGTTGAAGAAAATTGGCTGTTGGCCGACGGAACCCATTTACGGGTCATTGCAAATCCAACGCCAGATGGTGGCCTGCTAGTCATATTTGAAGATCGGACTGAGCAAGTGCAGCTCGCTAGTGCACGGGACACTCTACTGAGAGTCCGGACAGCAACCTTCGACAACTTATTTGAATCTCTGGCCGTATTTGCAGCTGATGGAAAACTGAACATTTGGAATCATCAGTTCGCGGGCAATTGGGGGCTCGAAGAAGAGGAGTTAGGCAAACATCCGCGTGTTGACGCATTGATGCAGCGAATGGCTGCGCAGCTAAAGCAATCTGCCAAGATATCCGAAGTGCGAGAGAAAATCCGAACAGCAACGTCCGAGCGGACTCAACAAGCTGGTAGAATTAGCTTCAACGATGGGCGTCGTTTTGAATATGCTGCAATTCCGCTTCCAGATGGCAATGCGCTTTTCACGATGCTCGATATCTCCGATAGTCATCGGATCGAGCAAGCTCTTAGGGAACGCAATGAGGCATTGGTTGAGGCAGATTCGATTAAGGCTAGCTTCCTTTCGAACATGAGTTATGAATTTAGGACACCCCTAACATCAATTGGCGGGTTTGCCGAATTGCTCGACAGCGGCGTTGCTGGACCACTGACTGAACAGGGGCAGGATTACACAAAAGCAATTTTACAATCGGTGAAACGACTTGGCAATCAAATCGACAATGTTTTGGATTTGAGTCAAAGTGAAGCTGGGGCACTTCCGATTGCGAAAGAAAAAGTGAATCTCAACCAGATGATCGAAACCATCGCCGGGAAGTTTTCCGATACAGCCAAGGAAAAAGAGATTCAGGTTGAACTGCAGTTGGAAGAAAAACTGGGCTCGGCTTTGGCAGACAAGAAACGTCTGACACAGGCCATATCCCAGATAATGGATAATGCCATTCGGTATACAGACAATGGCGGACGCATTCTCGTTAACGGCACAGGGAATATCAGGCAGGCCGTGATTCACATTTCGGATAATGGACCGGGAATGTCGGCGGGACAACAATCCAAAGCATTTGATAGTTTCGCGCGTTCGCAAAAACAAAAGACTGGAGAAAAATCCGGCGGTTTGGGGCTTCCACTAGCTCGTCAATTGGTTATTGCACATGGCGGTGACTTGACGCTCACATCGGAACCCGGGCAGGGTACTTTGGTTTCCATTCACTTGCCGCGCCAATGATCGTAAACGACGAAAAAAAGATGCTGAAATTGGGGCAGCAGCTAGCCGGAATACTAAAGCCAGGAGATAAAATATCTTTGTCTGGCACGTTGGGGGCGGGCAAAACGACGTTTGCGCGCGGCGTTTTGCAAGGGTTGGGGTTTTCTGAAGAAGTCCCGAGTCCAACTTTTGCTATTGTACAGCAATATGAATCACCCGAGGTCTCCTTGCCGTTAGCGCACGTTGATTTTTATCGTATTGAGGATCCGGATGAAGTGCATGAATTGGGACTGGATGATTGTTTGATCGATGGAGCTCTTCTTGCTGAATGGCCAGACCGCTTGCCTGACAGATACTGGGCAGACGCATTGCAAATAGACATAAAAATTGAACCGGATGAAACGAGGCTGTTGACTTGGATCGCAGGTGAGGCTTGGAAAGACAGATGGCCATTGACATGACACCGCCCGAAGCGGCGCAGGACTTTTTGAGAGAAGCTGGATGGATTGGAGCAGAGATCGTTCCGGTTGCAGGCGATGCTTCTTTTCGTCGGTATTTCAGGGTGATCAGGGGGAATGATGTGGCAATATTGATGGATGCTCCACCGCCGCATGAAGATCCGAAACCTTACATTATGATGGCCAGATATCTAAGAGATCAAGGCTTTTTTGCACCAAAAATATTGGCCGAAGATCTGGAACATGGTCTGATTCTGTTAGAAGATTTTGGTGATCATAGAATGCGTGAACATTTGGAGGAAAAGCCGGCGGATGAAGAGAGGATCTATCGCCAAACCATCGATTTGATAAGTGATCTGCATTCTAAACCCGCTGCTAAGCTGGGTGCCTATGATTGGGATCAGTATCTTCGCGAAGTAAAGTTGCTAGTCGAATGGTATTGTCCAGCCATTGGTGTTGATGCAGACGTTGATGGATTTGTCGATGCTTGGCAAAGGGCTCTGCAACCGGTCCTAGCCGCACAAGTCAATCCGGTAACCGTGATGCGTGACTATCATGCCGAAAACATCATGTTGCTTGATGATGGCCGTTTGGGACTACTTGACTTCCAGGATGCACTGGTCGGGCACCCAGCATATGATTTGGTTTCGATGCTACAAGATGCCCGTCGTGATGTTTCTGATCAGTTGGAGGAGGCGATGCTTAGCCATTATTTGAGCGATAAAGGCGACCAGGAGGCTGCTGATTTCCGAAGCCACTATGCGGTTTTAGGGGCGCAACGAAATACTAAGATCATTGGTATATTTACCCGACTGTTCGTGCGTGATGGCAAGGATCGCTATCTGGACTTCCTTCCACGAATGTGGAGGTTGCTGGAGAAGGATTTGCGTCACCCTGCTCTTGATCCGGTATCGAAATGGTTTGACCTCAACATACCGACCGATGTGCGTTTAAACTCGATCGAGGCGAAAGCAGAGGCATGACCAAAGTAACAACGGCGATGGTTATGGCAGCTGGTCTCGGAACCCGAATGCGACCGCTGACCGACAATAAGCCAAAGCCGCTTGTTAAAGTGGCGGGAAAGGCAATGATAGACCATTGCTTTGACAAGTTGGCAGAAACCAGCGTCGAAAATGTGGTCGTGAATGTTCACTATTTTCCGGATATGCTAGAGGCGCATCTTAAAACAGCAAACTATCCATTCGAGGTTCACGTTTCGGATGAACGCTCACAATTGATGGAAACTGGAGGTGGTCTGGTAAAAGCCCAGCAATTGATCGAAGAGTATCCGTTCTTCTGCATCAATAGCGACAACCTGTGGAGTGATGGTTCGCCATCGAGTCTCGAGCAATTAGCGAATTTCTGGGATGAAACCAGGATGGATGCTTTGCTATTGGTGGTGCCACATTCCAGCGCCCGCAATTACAAGGGATTGGGAGACTTCTTGCTCGACAGTGAGGGCCATATTACCCGCAAAGCACCGGGCGGAGAGGCGCCGTTTATCTACACCGGTGTTCAGTTGATCTCCAAACGTTTGTTGCGCGATGCCCCCAATGGACCGTTTTCTACAATGAAATTGTGGGAGCGAGCCATCAGTGAAAAGCGCCTTTTTGGGTTTGTTCATGACGGTGAATGGTATGAAGTTGGTTCACCAGATGCAATTGCTCCAACCGAAGCAGCTTTAGCGAGTGTCTAGGCCGGATAACCCGTCAATCTACAATATCGCCGCTCATGGCGGATTTGCCGATGCTCTGGCACAGGGATTGATCGATCGTTTTGGCAATGACCTGTTCGGTCTGGCGCGTGGTTTAATCATTCTTCCAAACAATCGCGCGCGCCGCGCCGTTCATGACGCATTCGTTCGGTTGTGTGATGACGGGCTTTTGTTGCCACAAATGGTGGTTATTGGTGATCTCGAGTTGGACGAGTCGATTGGTTCGGCGCTTGATACGGGTGATTTGACCCTAGACATCCCGCCATCGATCAATCCTTTAGATCGCCAATTGATGTTGGCGCAAATGATCGAAACCGAAAGCCAACGACGAGGAAGTCCACTGCTCTCGCAAGATGCTTTGCGCCTGGCCACGGAATTTGCTCGCACGATGGACCAACTGACAGTCGAGAAATTGGCTGTACGCGACTTGTTTGATTTAGAAGTTGAACCGGAACTGGCAAGCCACTGGCAAGGATCGCTGAACTTCTTTCGGGCTATTGCCGAGCAGTGGCAAAAGAAACTAGATCAACTTGGCGTCGTAGATGAGGCCAGCCGTAGAAATGCGCTTTTTGATAGTATCGCAGCTAGCTGGAAGACCAACGGACCTGATAACTTTGTGGTTGCTGCTGGTGTCACAACATCAGCTCCCGCTATAGCGAGTTTCTTACGGACCATAGCATTCTTGCCAAACGGGTTAGTTGTAATGCCTGACCTGGATTTGATTATGCCAGATGAAGAATGGGATATGCTCGGTCCTTTCAAGGCGGATCCGGAGACTGGCGTTTTGAAACGAGCCCAAGAAACGCATCCGCAATATCATTTAAAGTTGCTGCTCAATCGTATGTCTGTATCTCGCGCCGAAGTGATGCGATGGCCGCGTACAGGAGACAGCGGCGCACTGGCGAAACGCAGTCGTGCTTTGAGTAATGCCTTTGCCGTTCCAAAACTCACTGCCCGGTGGCAGGAATTGGAAAGCCAAGACCGTAGCCTTTCCGGTGTGCAAACTATTGAGGCCAAAAATAGCGCAGAAGAGGCACAAGCAGTTGCTCTGTTGACGCGACAGGCTTTGGAAGAGACGGGTAAGAGAATAGCGATTATCACGCCCGATCGTTCACTAGCGGGACGGATTTCTGCGCATCTTAAGCGCTGGGGTATCAAAACAGATGATACGGCGGGGCAGCCTCTGTCAAAAACACCAGAAGGCGTGCTATTTCTCAATTTGCTCTCAACCGTCACGGATGGGTTTCCTCCTGCTGAGTTTTTGGCCTTACTCAAACATCCATTGGTGATGGCAGGAGACAAGCGAGTTAACTGGCTTGATAGGGTTCGAAAATTTGATCTATTGCTGCGCGGCCCGCGGCCCGCTCCGGGATTGGATGGCATTGATGCGCTATTTGGCGGCGATGAAAAACGGACCAGAAAACTAAGAGAAGATATGCTACTTTGGTGGCAAGAAACGCGACCCATTTTTGAACCTGTTGCCAAACTGTTAGACAGCAATGTCACATGGGCCGTTTTACTGTCAGAAATCCGGAATCTTGCTGATCGACTGACTGAAGGTGCAATTTGGGCTGGGTCGGCTGGGCGGGAGTTAGCTGACTTTCTTGCCAAGTTAGAAGCGCGGCCTGATCTCGGACCAAAATCAATAAAACTGGAAGAGATGGAAGCCTGGTTTGACATTTTTCTGTCGAACATCTCGGACAGACCGCCCTATGGCGGACATCCCCGCATTGCTATCTATGGATTGTTGGAAGCGCGTCTCCAACAGGCCGAATTGGTGTTTTGCTGCGGCTTGAACGAAGGTAGTTGGCCGCAGGCTATTTCCCCCGATCCGTGGTTGGCGCCTATGGTGCGGAAATCGTTAGGACTACCTGCACAGGAACGGCAAATAGGATTGTCCGCGCACGACCTTGCAGGTGCGATGGGTGCGAGAAATGTTGTTTTGACACGAGCAAGGAGAGACGGCTCTGGACCGGCTTTGGCTTCCCGGTTTTTACTCCGGTTAAAAGCGATGTGCGGAGAGAATCTAAAAGAGCACCCCCTGGCTTCAAGCTGGATCACAGAACTCGATCGGCCAAGAAATCATCTTCCGGTTGCACGGCCGGCACCGCTTCCTAATGCTAAGCAGCGAAAAGTGAACTTATCCGTGACACATGTCGACCGTTTGGTTGCGGATCCTTTTGCTTTCTACGCCCATCGCATTCTCAATCTGCGATCGCTTGACCTGATCGATGCGGAACCCAGCGCTGCTTGGCGCGGAACGATTATTCATGACATATTGGATAAATGGGCAAAGGAGGACGACTATCGGCCTGAAGCTCTGAAAGAGCGCGCGGAAGCGTTTCTCAATGACCGATCATCTCACCCTCTCTTACGCACACTTTGGTCACCACGACTAATGCAAGGTTTGTTGTGGGTTGCCGAAAAAGTGGCGACCGACCGTAAAACGGGCAGGGAGCCATTAAAATCGGAACAATATGGTGAAGCGGAAATTGCCGGTGTTAAGCTCTCCGGTATTGCCGATCGCATTGATCGGATGCCTGATGGCGGTCTGGCCATTGTCGACTACAAAACGGGTGGACCGCCTAGCAATCGTGCTGTGAAAGAGGGATTTAATCTGCAACTTGGTTTGCTCGGAGCCATAGCAGAGAGCGGAAAAATGAAACAAGTTTCCGGTCAGGTGACTGCCTTTGAATATTGGTCATTGGCCAAGAAATTTGATGAATTTGGCTACGCTGCTTCGCCAACCAATCCGCGCAGCAAAGACCGGATCGAAGCTGATGCTATGGTCGATCACGCGGTGGCTCACTTTAATGACGCAGTTGATAGATATGTTTTGGGCGCCGAGCCTATGGTAGCAAAATTGCACCCCGAATATGCGCCCTATGCCGACTATGATCAATTGATGCGGCTCGAAGAATGGTATGGGCAGACCGACGCGCTGGAATCAACGGATGGCTGAATTAACGCTCCATCCGCTAGCCGACAAACAGGCCGACGCTGTTGTCCCCGAGGACAATATTTGGCTCAGCGCATCGGCGGGAACTGGCAAGACACAAGTTTTGACGGCGCGGGTTTTTCGCCTGCTGTTGCGTGAGAATGTTGATCCCGAACATATTCTCTGTCTGACCTTTACCAAGGCCGGTGCGGCAGAAATGGCGGAACGTGTGCACCGGCAATTGGCCGCTTGGGTTCGGATGCCGCAGAAAGAACTCCGGCAACAATTATTTGCCATTGGAGCATCCAACGATCCGTCGACACAGGAACGCGCAAGGACATTGTTCGCGCGTGTTCTGGATGCGCGCGGCGGTGGCCTCCGGATAATGACTATCCATAGTTTTTGCCAAGCTTTGCTGGGAGCATTTCCGGAAGAGGCGGGCATCGCATCGTCTTTCAAGCCTATTGAAGAGCGCGATCAAAAAATACTGGCTCGCCAGGCATTGGGTGAAATGTTGCTGGATGAAGAGGCCGGTGAACAGATAGAGATCACAACTGCAATTCAGGCTTTGTCGATCCGGATGGGTGAAGAGGCTGCCGAACAATATTTGATGCGATGCGCTTCCAAAGCAGACGCCATGGAAGCCTTACCGGTAGGACCTCTATTGCCCTTTGTCAGGCGATTGCTCGGACTGCCGATTGAGGGAGACGCCGAAAGCTGGCTGGCCGAGCGATGTTCGCATGATGTGATTAATCGTTCTGCTATGATATCATTGCGCGACGCAATGGCAGAAAATGGCGGAAAAAAAGAACAAGAACGCCAATTGATCATTCGCCAGTGGTTCGTTCTTAATGATCATGAACGCGCCGCAGCATTACCTGATCTTCACCATGCCTGGACTACCAAAACGACGGGTGCTCCGCACAAACCAACCAAAGCCTTGCTTTCCGCTTTCCCGGATTATGAAAATGTGTCCGTGGAGCTTATGACTTGGAGCGGTGAACTGCTCGAAACAGCCGCTTTGTTCGAATATGCTGATCTGCTATCTGGTGCATTGAACGCGGGCCGGGCATTCTATCATCGCTATGCTCGTGCCAAAAAATTGCGGGGCGTGGTCGATTTTGATGACATGATCCTTATGACCGCGAAACTACTGGGGCAGGGCGATATGGCTCCGTGGATCCGCTACAAACTGGATCAACGTACCGATCATATTCTGGTCGATGAGGCGCAGGACACCAATTTGGCGCAATGGGAAATTGTCGATGCGTTAGCGGAAGAGTTTTTTGCCGGGAAAGGCGCGCAGGATGATAAATTGCGTACGCTGTTCACCGTGGGCGATTTTAAACAGGCTATCTTTGGATTTCAGGGGACCAGTCCGCATAACTACACCAAAGCACGTGAGGAATTCTTCGCCAAGGCAGAGGCTTCTGAAAAATCATTCAATCCACTATCGCTTGATCGCAGTTTCCGTTCGACACCACCGATCTTAAAGGTGGTCGACGAAACGTTGCGGAATATTGGTCATGATCAATTGGGGTTGGATGAAGTGGTCCCGCCGCATCGTAGCCACTTTGCTGGGGAACCGGGCAGCGTTTCGCTTTGGCGTCCCATTGCTCAAGGTGCCGGCGCTGATCCTGATGATGAGGAAAGCTGGATTGACGATGAAAAGCGTCTTTTTGCCAATAAATTAGCGCTTCAAATCAAAAACTGGCTATCTCCGGACAATCCGCTGTGGTTGGCAAGGGAAGGGAGGGTACTTCAACCCAACGATGTGCTGATATTGGTTAGCAAAAGAGATGAGCTTAGCGCGTTGATTGTGGCGCGCCTGTTTGCTGAAAATGTGCCGGTTGCGGGTATTGATCGCATACGCCTCAATCAACCATTGGTGGTGCAGGATCTGCTATCAGCCATTCGCTTTGTCTTGCAGCCCAATGATGATCTCAACCTGGCCAGCTTACTGGTATCGCCTTTGCTAGGTTGGTCGCAAGAAGACCTGCTGGAGCACGGATATCGTGGCGAGCAGAATAAAAATCAAAGTCTGTGGGAGTTTCTGCGGCGGCACGATGGACTGGAAGACGCCATTCAACCACTTCGTGACCTGCTCAATATGGCTGACTTTAATACGCCTTATCAGTTCCTCGAGACTATTCTTTCGGGCGAGATGCAAGGACGAAAGAAATTAGCCAAGCGGCTTAGTCATGCAGCGATTGATCCAATGGAAGAGTTACTCAATACAGCGCTAAGTTTTGAACAGGATCATATTCCGACGTTGCAAGGCTTTCTCGATTGGTTTGATCGCGGTGATGTGGATATCAAACGCGATCAAGTGGAAGGTGGAAACGAAGTTCGATTGATGACGGTTCATGGCGCAAAAGGCCTTCAGGCGCCTTTAGTCATTATGGCAAACGCTACATTTGATCCGGCGAACAAACGACATGGTGGTTTTGATATTCCTGATCCGTTGCGCCCCGGCGAGAATATTGAATATCCCTCGGTTCCTGTTCGGAAATCAGAACGCGTTAAATTGCTCGATGCATATGCGACGGTGGCTGAAGCGCGAGAAATGGAAGAACATTGGCGTCTATTATACGTGGCAATGACCCGTGCCGAGGAGCATCTTGTCGTTGCCGGCACACTCGGCCCTAAGGCTGATGGTGTTGTGCCAGAACAGAGTTGGTATGGCGCGGTTGAACGAGGCCTGATGAGTCTAAACTGTGATTGGCAAGATAATTTGCAGTGGATAGCCGAACGGCAATATATTGAGGGCAGTCTTCCAAAATCAGCTGTCCCTGGAATTAGGCAAGGCGATGCAAAAGAAGATGGGCCCTTCATTCTGCCAGATTGGGCAAAACAACCCGCTCCGGAAGAAGCGCGCCCTCCCAGGCCGCTCACTCCTTCTGATTTAGGTCCAGATAACAGTGCTAACCCGCCGCCAAGTGACGTGATGCGAGCCGCTGCCCATCGCGGGATATTGCTCCACAGCCTGTTTCAGCGGTTGCCAGATATTGATCCGCAAAGACGCACCGAAGTAGCGGATCGATGGTTGGTAAAACAAAAGGCTGTGGTGAACGCTGATGAACGTCGGGAAATTATCGAAACTGCATTGGCGGTATTGCATAATCCAGTTTGGTCAGCCTTGTTCGCGCCCGAAAGCCTAGCCGAGGCGCCTATCGCTGCGGTCGTTGGTGAGAATGTGATCTCTGGAACCGTGGATCGCCTGCTTATCACTGATAGTCAGATCTACGTTGTTGATTTTAAGACAGGACGCCGCGTTCCTGAATATGTTGAAGACGCTCCGGTAGCCTATTTTCGCCAAATGTCAGCTTATGTTATGGCGCTTGAGAAAATTTTTCCCAATCGTCCAATCAAAGCTGGTCTTCTCTATTCACAAGGCCCAACAATGTTGGAAATTCCTGCAGATTTGATTGAGCGACACAAGCCGGGCTTGGACCGACCATGAAAATCCTTTAGTCTCTTTTGCTTGAGCAGGTGACCGTCCTTTCCTACATAGACTTCAAACAAACGGAGATTCCCTATGGCTACTAAAGCAATTACCGATGCAAGTTTTGAAACAGATGTTTTGAAATCAGACGGTCCCGTATTGGTCGATTTTTGGGCAGAATGGTGCGGTCCTTGTAAAATGATCGGCCCAGCGCTTGAAGAAATTAGCGACGAATTGGGTGAGAAAGTCACTATTGCCAAGCTGAACATCGATGATAGTCCTGATGCACCAGCAAAGTTTGGTGTACGCGGTATTCCAACGATGATCCTGTTCAACAATGGTGAAGCAGTTGAAACCAAGGTTGGCGCGGCTCCAAAAAGCCAACTCAAAGATTGGCTGGAAGGCGCACTTCCCGCCTAATCGGTTCATCTATCAAATATCTGGCGTGCCTCTTCCCAGAGTTCTGGCGAAGAGGCACCCAATAACCCTGTCGTATCGTTGGATGGTCGATAGGGGCTTCCATCCCAGCGGCAGGCCTTGCCGCCAGCTTCATTCAAGAACAGAATTCCTGCGGCATGATCCCAGGCCAGGGTGCGTTCAAATATCGTGACATGATGATCCCCGGAAACCAGCAAGGGATATTGTTCCGCACAGCAGCGCGGAATAGGTAATATTTTATAATTGGGTTCAGATTGTGCAATAGTCTTAGCTCTTTGTTCTTCCGTCATAAAACCGGTTGCTAAAGCCGCTTTTGGTTTGCCTTGGTGTTTGCTGTTGGTGAAAACTCTGTCGCCGTTAACAAAAGAGCCTTGTCCCTTATAACTGTGGCATATTCGTTTGCGGATGGGGTCGTACATCCATCCAGCAATAGTTTCATCGGCTTCCGCCAGCGCGATGATAATCCCGAAAGGCGGTTTCCCAGCAGCAAAATTTCCAGTCCCATCAATAGGATCAATAATCCAAACGATATCATCTGAAAGATGCTGCAAAAGCGAGGGATCTTCCGCACAAGCTTCCTCACCGATGATCGCAGCCTCCGGCAGGAATTTGCGAAGGCCTTCGGAGAGCCTTTCTTCACTTAACTTATCCGCAATCGTGACCAGATCACCGGGGCTTTTTTCTTCGATTTCAGATGCTTTCAAATTTTGAAAACGTGGCAGAATAATTTCTCGTGAAACCTGTTCTAGCAAGGCGACTACTTCCGTATGCAAATTGCTCGTGATCATACGGCCCTTAGTACCTGCCCAAATCTCGGGAAGTGAATGTGAACATCACCCGTTGCCTCGCTTGAACGGGCAATAGTGATATGATCATCATCCAGTCCGATCAAAATGCCTTCGACAGTTGCGGGGTCAGGAGAATCAGTTTTTATCGATACTTGTTGGCCTTCTGAAAAACCGGAATTGGGCTGAATGATGCATCCGCTTTTAGGATTGCACTGCTTGGCATGTTCGATCGCCTGTTGCCCAGTCCATTGTTCAAATGATCCGTGTCCAATATCCTCGACCCGTTTATACCAAGCCTTAACTGCTGTACCGAAGTCAGCGGGGGCAATACCGGCAATCCGCACAAACTGAACATTCATCCAAAGTACGAAATCAGCATGACCTGCATCTTCTCCGCCGATAAAGTTTCGGCCATCAGCCAGCGCGGCCTTTAATTTCGCTGCACCTGCGTGAAATTGTGCGGTGAGGTGCGGAACTGCCGGTAGAAAAGTTTTTAGATTCATTCCAAACCGGCTTTTGCGATCATTCCAGAATTCTTCTGATACTACGCTTGGGTCAGTGCCAAGCGCTGTTCCTACCACAGGTAAAAACCAGCTAGTTCCTGCCCAGTGTGCGATAAACTTGTGCGAGCGACCTAACGGTTTGGGGTAGAGGCTAGGCTCTGGTTTATGTGCCTCCAACGCGTCGGTGATACAGTCCGTATCACAGTATATATCAGCGCCAATCTGTAGTACAGGAATTCGCTCATATCCACCGGTTAGTGCGCTAAGATCTGGTTTTGGAGCAATCATCGGAGCTTCAACTGATTTCCAGGAGATGCCTTTTAATCCTAACGCTAAACGCATCGCTGTTCCGAAAGGAGAGGTTTCATATTGATGCAATATGACTTCTGCCATGCTTAGCTCCTATAGTCCGCGTTGATGGAAATATATCCGTGTGTAAGGTCGCAAGTCCAGACGGTAGCGTTGCCCTGACTCAATCCAATATCGATGCTGATATCGATATCTGTTCCCTTTAAATGTTCAGCCACTGGCGCTTCATCATAATCAGGAACCACCAGTCCATCCTGTGCCACAAGGATACCACCGAAACCAATGTTCAACTTGTCTCGATCAGCCGGTTCTCCTGCCTTGCCGACGGCCATTACCACACGACCCCAGTTAGCATCTTCTCCCGCTATTGCTGTTTTTACCAAAGGGGAATTGGCGACGGAAAGGGCAATTGTCTTCGCACTTTCATCCGATTCAGCGCCGGCCACAGCAATTTCAATAAATTTGCTAGCCCCTTCGCCATCGCGAACTACCAGATGCGCCATCTGACGACACAGATCATTCAAAGCAGCTTGAAATGCATCTGCGCCGGTATCTGCATAGCTGGTGAGGGCATGGGCGTCGTTCTTACCGGTCGCAAAGGCGAGTACGGTATCACTGGTAGAGGTATCGCTATCGACGGTTATGCAATTGAAACTGGCCTTAGTTGCCTTGTTCAGCATTTCTTGAAGAAACGAAGATTCTACCAAGGCATCGGTAAAGACATAACCAAGCATTGTGGCCATATCTGGAGCGATCATGCCTGAGCCCTTGATGATGCCATTCAGGTGAATCGTTTTATCACCGATGACGGCACTAGTTGTGACCAGTTTTGGAAAGGTATCAGTCGTCATTATCGCTGATGCAGCGTCTTCCCATCTGCAAGGTTTCGCGTTGAATGCGGACTCTAAACCTGCTTCGGCGCGATCTTTAGGCAAAGGGACGCCTATTACTCCCGTAGAAGACACGAATATTTCTTCTTCGCCGCAATTTAGATGTGCGCTCGCAAGATTGATAATACGTTGGACGGCTTTCATCCCGCGTGCACCGGTAAATGCATTGGCATTTCCTGCGTTTACCACCAACGCCCTGGCTTTACCGCCGTTAAGTGCCTTGCGGCACCAATCCACTTCAGTTGATGGACATTTGCTTTGCGTCAGCACGCCAGCGACAGAACAACCCTTTGCAAGTTCGATAAAGGTCAGATCGCAGCGATCCCATTCTTTATATTGCGCTCTTGCCACGCGGCAGGTCACTCCCTCGATATTCGGTAATTGAGGGATGTGTTTGGGTGCTAGCGGAGAAATCATGTTCGACACTTAACCTTGCCTTTAACCATTGTTTTGTTAGAACGCGCTCACTTTGTCAGGTGCCTTGTCTATGAACGCTTATATTGCAAGTTTTATGTTGCTGGTATTCAACGCAGTAGGCTTTGCAACACCCGCAACGGATGCTGTTGCGGCAGAACGGATCGCGCCCAATGCAAAATCGAATCTTGCCGAGAGAAATATTGCGCAGACCAGTGATGCTTCTGTTCTCGAGCAAGCAGATCAATGTTCCAGTCCACAATCCAGTGGATTTAACCACCTAGACCATAAAGTCTGTATTCTTAGCAGGGATGTTACTCTGTTGCCGATTGCAACTGGTGAACATGGCGATACGAAAGTAATTTCGCTCCACTCGCCAGTCCACAAGAAACTTGCGGATAAGCGGCATGTTGAAGGCGCGCCTTAACTAGCGTTGCTGCGGAGTCAGTGTTGAACTGACAACCACAAATCTCTAAATTACTTTATTCAAGGGATCGAACGATCCCTGCACCTAATTAATCGGAAAATATCATGCTCGGCGGTTTAGCCAAATCTATCTTCGGGTCAGCCAATGACCGTTACGTAAAGTCCATGCAAAAAACGGTTGATGCCATTGCCGCATTTGAAGCGGAAATCGAGCCGTTAACGGATGATCAGTTAAGAGAAAAGACACAGCAGTTTAAAGAACGTTCAGCAGGCGGTGAATCTCTGGATGACATATTGCCAGAGGCGTTTGCTGTTGTTCGTGAAGCAGCAAAACGTACGCTTGGGCAACGTCATTACGATGTCCAGATGATCGGCGGAATCACTTTGCACCGTGGTGAAATCGCAGAAATGCGTACTGGTGAAGGTAAAACGCTGGTTGCAACTTTGGCATGCTATCTCAATGCTATTAGCGGCAAAGGTGTGCACGTTGTTACCGTGAATGACTATCTGGCTCGACGCGATGCCGAATGGATGAGTCAAGTGTATACGTTTCTTGGTTTATCCGTTGGTATCATCGTTCCCAACATTGGTACGGAAGAGCGTCGCGATGCCTACGCGGCTGATATAACCTACGGCACCAACAACGAATTTGGCTTTGATTATCTACGTGATAATATGAAACATGATCGTGATGAAATGGTTCAACGGCCGTTCAATTTCGCGATTGTGGATGAAGTAGACTCGATCCTTATTGACGAAGCACGAACTCCACTCATCATTTCTGGTCCAACCGACGACAAGTCCGATCTCTACATTTCGGTTAATGAAATTGTTCAACATCTGGATGATGAGGATTACGAAAAGGATGAAAAATCCCGTAACCTCGCCTTGACCGAGGACGGGACGGAAAAAGCTGAACGGTTGTTGGAAGAAGCGGGATTGTTGGAAGGCACCAATCTCTACGATTCTGAAAATACCCAGGTGGTCCATCATCTCAATCAGGCGTTGTTAGCCAACGTCATGCGAAAACGCGATACGGATTACATCGTCAAGGATGGCAAGGTCATCATCATTGATGAGTTTACTGGACGGATGATGGATGGACGTCGCTGGTCCAACGGACTGCATCAAGCCGTCGAAGCCAAAGAAGGCGTGCAGATCGAGCCTGAAAATCAAACAATGGCATCGATCACGTTTCAAAACTATTTCCGTATGTATCCGAAATTATCGGGTATGACCGGAACGGCGGAAACCGAAGCCGCGGAATTTTTTGAAATCTATAAAATGAATGTTGTTACGATCCCAACAAACAAGCCAGTTCTTCGGATCGATGATAATGATGAGTTTTACAAAAACACGCTCGATAAATTTGCTGCGATTGCCAAGAAGATTAAGGAACATGCCGAAAAGGGACAGCCTGTTCTTGTCGGTACGGTTTCCATTGAAAAGTCGGAACTTTTGTCCGACTTTCTGGAGAAAGAGGGCGTAAAGCACAATGTCTTGAATGCGCGATTCCATGAACAGGAAGCACATATTGTGGCGCAAGCCGGTAGTCCCGGTGCTGTTACTATCGCGACGAACATGGCTGGTCGCGGTACCGACATCCAGTTGGGCGGCAATATCGATTTCCGAACTGAGCAAGAATTGGGTGACATGGAGGATGGTCCCGAAAAGGATAAGGCCATCGCCAAGATTGAGGAAGAAGTGCGTGGCTTGCGCGAAGAGGTACGGGCTGCTGGTGGTCTTTTTGTTCTTGGTACAGAACGCCATGAAAGCCGCCGCATAGACAACCAACTTCGTGGTCGCTCCGGGCGACAGGGGGATCCTGGCCTAAGCCGGTTTTACCTGTGCCTCGAAGATGACCTGCTGCGTATCTTTGGCACCGAAACCATGTTCGCGAAGATGATGAACAAAAACCTTGAAGATGGCGAGGCAATTGGCGGAAAATGGCTGTCTAAGGCGATTGAAACTGCCCAGAAAAAGGTTGAAGCACGTAACTATGAAGCGCGGAAACAAGTCGTTGAATATGATGACGTGATGAACGACCAGCGGACTGTAATTTATGAGCAGCGCTCAGAAATTATGGATGCAGAGACTGTTGGTGATGTCGTTGAGGACATGCGTCATGAAACGGTAAATGCCGTCGTAGCTGATGCCTGCCCGCCGGGAAGTTATCCGGAGCAATGGGATATTGAGCAACTGAAGCAACGGGTGGACGATGTGTTTGGTCTAAAGCCCGACCTGGACAAATGGATGGAAGAAGATACGCTTGAACCGGAAATCATTGAAACACGAATTTCTGAAATGGCGGATGAGGCATTTGAAGCCAAGACCAAGGAAATCGATAAGGAAATCTGGCCACAGGTTGAAAAGAGCATTTTGCTAGAGTCATTAGACCATCATTGGAAAGAGCACCTAGCCACTTTGGATGCTTTGCGCCAAGTTGTGTTCTTGCGTGCTTACGCGCAGAAAAAGCCTTTGGACGAATATAAGCAGGAAGCTTTTGGTCTGTTTGAACGCATGTTGGAAACGATCCGAGAAGGCGTAACCAAAACTATAGCCAACAGCCAGTTTCACAGGCCGGATGAACTGCAAGTTCCAGAACTCCCTGAATTGCCGGACTTTTTAACGACGCACATTGACCCGTTAACAGGTGAAGATAACAGCAACGATATTGATGGTGGCACATTGGGGACCGTTTCTTCGTCTTTGCCCCCACGGCAATCAGGCCAGCTAAACAATCCTGCTGGTAATGACTTCGATGGTAGTAAAGTAAGTCGGAATGCACCGTGCCCATGCGGTTCAGGTCGAAAGTACAAGCATTGCCACGGCAAATATTGAGTCTTTAGGTGCCGATACTCGGGCTCGCCGCATTATTTGTTCTGACGGCGGCGCTCTATGCGAGTGTCGGTTTTGGAGGCGGGTCTACCTATATCGCGCTTCTGGCACTGGCTGATCTCGATTACCGAGTTCTGCCAGTTATCGCATTGCTCTGTAACATCATTGTTGTTGTGAGCGGAACATTACGGTTTCAGGCGCGTGGCTTGATCGATTGGAGACGCGTTTGGCCGATTATCCTTCTTTCGGTTCCTGCCGCGTGGATTGGTGGTCTTATAGAGATTGAGCGAGACAATTTTTTGCTGCTTCTTGGTTTTTCTCTATTTGTCGCCGCATTGCTATTGTTGTTTGAACCGATCTTAAAGAGGTTGGGTCAAGTGACCGTTGGTTGGTTTAAGAATCGATGGTTTCCGCCAGTTGTTGGCACAGGCATTGGCTTTCTATCCGGAATGGTGGGTATCGGAGGGGGGATATTCCTTGCTCCGGTTCTATTGCTTATCAATTGGGCCGATAGTCGCCGTATTGCTGCAACGGCAAGCCTGTTCATTTTGGTAAATTCGATCGCGGGTCTGGTTGGGCAAGTTATGAAGTCCGGCGCTGGGCAGGGCGGTGAAACGATACTGGCCTTTTGGCCGCTGTTCATCGGTGTTTTAATCGGAGGGCAAATCGGTAGCGTCCTAGCTTCGCGGAAACTACCTGAAATTTGGATCAGACGCCTGACGGCCATACTTATCATTTATGTATCGCTACGCATCTTGTGGCAGCAACTGGCTTAGTTAGCCAATTGACGTATGGACGTCATATTCAATGTTTGCGGAGTTTAAAAAATGGCTCCCCGAGTAGGATTCGAACCTACGACATTTCGATTAACAGTCGAACGCTCTACCGCTGAGCTATCAGGGAACAACCTCGGTTTTTAACCGAGAACTTCATATTGAACGGCGCCTATAGCAACGAGATTCGAAGCCTGCAAGCCATCAAACAACAAATTGTTCCATAGCAATGCGATCATCCAATGCGTGCTCCGGATCAAACAACATTGTCAGGGTTTGACTGCGATCAATTGTAATCGTCACCTTTGATACGTCGCGCACTTCCTGCTGATCTCCCACCGCACTTACCGGCCGTTTTTCAGCATTTAGAACCTTAATACTGATGGGCATTTTGTCTGGCAAAATAGCGCCTTTCCAGCGTCGGGGCCGAAAGGGACTGATTGGCGTTAGGGCGAGCAAATTGGAACCGAGTGGCAATATGGGGCCATTGGCCGATAAATTGTAAGCCGTAGAACCCGCCGGTGTAGCCACTAAAACGCCGTCGCAAACCAGTTCTTCCAGCATGATCCGCCCATTGACTTCAATTTCCAGTTTTGCCGTTTGCCGCGTTTCTCTGAGAAGGGAGACCTCATTAATAGCGGGAAGAGAAAAGGTCGCTCCAGAAATGGTTTCAACATCCATTTTTAGCGGTTTGACCTTGAATGGGCGCGCATTGTTGATGCGGTCCATTAGATCATCCTGCTTCCAATTATTCATCAAGAAACCAACGGTTCCCAGATTCATTCCGTAAACTGGCATGATCTTTCGTCGGTTCAGCATCTGGTGTAGTGTTTGCAGCATGAAACCATCGCCACCCAGCACTATGGTTTGATCCGCATCTTCAACGTCAACCCAATCATTTACTGGTTTTAGCTTTTCACCCGCTTCTTGCGCTTGCGGGGTTGGGGACACGACTAGTGCCCATTTAATTTCACTCATCCGCCAGTGACGTTCATATGACGCTCCAATTTTTCTGCGGACCCGTTTAGCTGGGCATTAAAATCATGCCGCAGCGGTTTTAGTTTTAGGGCCTGCCGAAGCAATTGGTCAACAGCAGATATGCCGTTTTTGCGAACGGCAGCGCGCAAATCAACATGTGCGTTATGTCCTAGGCACATAAATATCTTACCATCAGTAGTCAGCCGCAGGCGATTGCAGCCATCACAGAAATTTTGGCTAAGCGGCGTAATCAAGCCAAGGCGTAACCCGAGAGGTTCAACCATTTCATAGCGCGCAGGACCTGCGCTGCGATGAGCAATGGGAGTCAGATTATATTGTGAACGCAAGGGAGCTATAAATTTTTCAACGGAGACATGCTCTAGTTTACGGTCTGCCCCAGTATCCCCAAGCGGCATGGTCTCAATAATCGTCAGATCATGCCCATGTTCCGCACAATATTCTGCCATCGGTAACAAATCATCTTGATTGAAATTGCGCAGAGCAACCATGTTGATTTTAACGTCAATCCCTACAGATTTGGCCGCTGCAATTCCTGTGAGGACTGTGTTTACATCGGCACCGCGTGTGATTTCCGAAAAACGCGCAGGATCGGTAGTATCCATGCTGACATTAATCCGCCGAACATTATGCTGAGCAAGATGATCGGCATATTCTTCCAAAAGCGAACCATTTGTTGTTAGTGTCAGTTCTTCGAGCTCGCCTGTTTCTACTTTACGCCCAAGACGTTGAATCACATCTTTCATATCGCGTCTAACAAGTGGTTCGCCACCAGTTAAACGAATTTTTCTGATACCATGGCTTATGAACCGTTCGGCGATCAGGGTGATTTCTTCCAGAGTCAGCAATTCCGACTTTGGCATGAAGGTCATCTTTTCGGACATGCAATATTGGCAACGAAAATTGCATCGATCGGTGACCGAAATACGCAGATAGTCGATTTTTCGACCAAACCCGTCTTGCATACGAAAATCCATTCAATTGATGAGATAAAATCCTAACGGCTTCTAATGGTTCAGGCAACGGCCTATAAAGGTTTCTATGCTATAAAAAAGAATAGGCAAATAAATTTACGATCTACTGGAAAACCGCCGAATAGAGAGAAATATCGTTAGCAAGAACGAAGTCATATCTGGTCAAAACGAGAGTCTGAGAAACTTGTTTCTTTTATCTTTTAGTGAACGTGACCCACTGGCAGCCAGAATTTCCGGTTTTGGTTGGCGGGTCAGCTCTGCTCGCCGCAGTCACGATTTAGGCAGCCGTTTTCTGGCCTCTAATGCTCTTATTGCCGTTGTTGACGTTAGAAAGGCTGAAATCGAAGGCCTTACTGCAATTATGAATTTGTCTGAGGTTACCGAAGGTAGTGGTATTGCGATATTGGTTCTTGCCGATCAGCACGAACAGCTCAAGATTGCCGAAAAAGTTTATGAGGCGGGGGCCACACATTTTCTGGATATGTTCAATGCCGACGCTGACCTGCAACAGGCCGTCAATTTTGCCTATCGTTACACCGAGCAAATGCGCGGCGGCGATGAAGGGCTTAGGCAGTTTAGAGCTTTGTTGGAGGAAAAGGATCTGAAATGGTCGTTCAATCCATCCGATATCGCTGCGGCTGATGTTAGCGATACATTAGTGAGAAACCTACCGTTGATAGATTTTACGCGCTATCCAGTGACCGGCATTTATCGCCAACTTGATGACGAAGCGCGAGGCCGCGTCCGCGGCGCGATGGGTCGGATAAAAGATGGATCTCCCCAAGCGGCTGTGCCGCATCTGTTAGACGGTAAAAACGTCATCCATCACCTGCACGTTGACAACAATAGGGTTCATGGTCGTCTAGAACTTGTAGACGAAAGTGATCGTTCAACCAGCTGGACGGAGAGAGATTTATTGTCGGGACTACGCAATGCATCAGCTGCACGTAGCTGGATCGATGCAAAATTGAAGGGTGGTCAAAAACTCGGTGTAGCTTCCATTGGATTGAAAAACTTTCGTACAATTAATGCCGCTTATGGTCGAGCAATAGGCGATCAGGTATTGAGAATGGTTGGGCAGCGCCTACTGACAGAAACAACCGATTTTCCCGACGAGGGTATCATTGTATCTCGCATCGATGGTCAGAACTTTCTGTTGGCCAGAGACTGGGAGCGATCCGAAGTCGAATTCACCGAGTTTGTAATGAACTTGCTCGATGCCGTTGGGCAGTCAGTGACAATTGATCAACGCACTATTCAACTCTTGCCTCGTGTTGGAATTGCCGGTGGCGACCATGCGAGCGAGGCCACATTGGTTGTCAGACGCTCTAGCCTAGCGTTGGCCGAAGCTATGGCTTCCGATACGTTGAGAATTAAGATCAGCCAACAATCGAATGAAATGGTGAAGTTGGAGCACCGTCTAGAGGGAGAGCTCCAAGAGGCAATCGGTCGGAAAGAGATCGTGATTGCGTTGCAGCCTCAGCTTCGCATTGAATCGGGACAATTGACCGGCGCAGAGGCTTTGGCACGTTGGAACCATCCAAAGTTTGGCATGCTAGGTGCGGCAACCCTTTTCGCCGTCGCAGAGCGAGCTGGTTTGATGGAACTGCTTTCTTCGCATATTCATAAGCGCGCACTAGCCGTTGCGGCGAAATGGCCAGAGAGCTTATCGTTCTTACGATTGTCGATTAATGTGACAGCAGGTGATTTAGCCCATCACCGGTTCGCATCAAAGCTAATGGATGAAATCAATATATCTGGATTTAGTGCTGATCGGTTAACGCTGGAAATCACTGAATCTGAGTTGATTAGCGACATGACGGGATCGGTAGATCGATTGTCTCAGCTACGCGACAATGGGTTAAAAATCGCAATTGATGATTTTGGTACCGGGTATAGCAGCCTTGCCTATCTAAAAGTCTTGCCGCTTGATTATCTGAAAATCGATAGCGGTTTGACAAGTGATATTAGTGGTTCGGAAAAGGACCAGGTTGTGGTGCGCTCAATCATTGACATGGCAAAAAGCCTCGGCCTTGCAGTCATCGCCGAAGGTGTTGAAACCGAAGCGCAACTTGAAACCCTGACTTTGCAAGGTTGTGACTTTTTCCAAGGGTTTTTGCGCTCAGGCCCGCTAACGCCGGAAGAGTTTGAAATATTTGGATTGCGCAGCGACTAGGCCCTTTGTTGCGCCAGTTTTGACAACCCGTTGGTCAACTGAGTCAAGCCATGAAGTCGTGATTTTGGATCACGCCATTTCCGCTCAATGAACAATTTATTGTCAGGGCGTATCTTGGCTGTGCCTTTCAATCGATCAACATAGGTGAGCAGTCCCGGAACATTGGGGAAAACGTCTTTGTGGAAGCTGACCAATGCACCGCGCGGACCCATTTCAATTTTTGCAATCCGGGCTTTTACGCAGTTCATTTTGATCTGCATCAACTTAAGCAAGTTATCGGTTTCGATGGGTAGGTCGCCAAAACGATCAATCATTTCTGCTGCAAAAGACTGGATTTCCTGTTCGTTTTGCAAATTGTTCATCCGTCGGTAGAGCCCCATGCGCAGAGAGAGGTCCGGCACATAATTTTCCGGAATAAGAATTGGCGCATCTACGGTAATTTGCGGAGAGAAATTGTCCGTATTGGGTTCCAAGCCAGCGCCTTTGGCTTTGGCTTCCAAGATTGCGTCTTCCAGCATCGATTGATACAATTCAAAGCCGACTTCCCGAATGTGCCCAGATTGCTCATCGCCAAGAAGATTTCCAGCACCGCGAATATCAAGGTCATGGCTCGCCAGCTCAAACCCAGCTCCCAAGCTGTCCAGATCACCTAGGATTTTAAGGCGTTTCTCGGCTTTTTCCGTCACTATCCGGTCTTTAGGTGTGATCATGTACGCATAAGCGCGTGTTTTTGAGCGTCCTACGCGACCGCGAAGTTGATAGAGCTGCGCGAGACCAAAACGATCAGCGCGATGGATAACCAATGTATTGGCGCTTGGAATATCTAGTCCACTTTCGACGATGGTGGTTGATAGCAGGACATCATATTTCTTGTCGTAAAAAGCCGACATCCGCTCTTCAACCTGCGCCGGTGGCATTTGACCGTGGGCCACAACATAGGTGGCCTCCGGAACATATTCTTTAAAAAATTCTTCGATCTCGGGAAGATCTGCAATACGTGGTACAACAAAGAAAGATTGCCCCCCACGATAATGCTCTCTCAACAAAGCCTCACGCAATGGAACAGGATCCCATGGCATGACATAGGTTCTTACGGCCAGGCGATCTACCGGAGGCGTCTGGATTACCGAAAGCTCGCGCAGCCCCGTCATCGCCATTTGCAAGGTTCGCGGAATTGGTGTGGCCGTCAGAGTCAACACATGAACATCGGCTTTCATAGCCTTCAGACGTTCCTTGTGGACGACGCCAAATCTTTGTTCTTCATCGACAATAATTAACCCAAGACGATTGAATTCTATGGATTTGGCGAGCAAAGCATGCGTTCCGATGACAATGTCCACATCACCGCTGGTAACACCCTCTTTGGTTCGTTTCGCTTCGGATTGAGGCACCAGACGAGACAATCGGCCGATCTTAATCGGAAATGGCCGGAAGCGCTCTTCGAAATTGGTGAAATGCTGACGCGCTAGCAAGGTTGTCGGTGCGATAATCGCAACCTGCATACCTGCCATGGCCGCCGCAAAGGCCGCCCGCATGGCAACTTCTGTTTTGCCAAAACCGACATCACCGCAAACCAGTCGATCCATTGCTTTGCCGGACCCCATATCTTCAAGCACTTCTTCAATAGCCTGCTGTTGATCATCGGTTTCTTGATAGGGGAAGCGGTCGACGAAACCGGACATCTCACTGGATTCTATTCTTGCCGGTGTTGCTGGTTGTAATTCTCGAGCCGCCGCCGTTTTCAGTAATTCATGTGCTATTGCGCGAATGCGTTCTTTGAGTTTCGATTTGCGCCTTTGCCAGCCTTCGCCGCCAAGTCGATCGAGAACAACACTGTCGCCACCTTCTCCGTAACGGCTTAGGACATCAATATTCTCTACCGGAACGTATAGTTTATCACCGCCAGCATATTTCAAATGTACGCAATCGTGCGGGCTCTCGCCAACCGGGATAGAGACGATGCCTTCATACAGGCCGATGCCATGCTCTAGATGGACAACGAGGTCGCCTTGGCTAAGCGCCGAGAGTTCTTCGATAAAAGCATCGCCGCTTTTGCGGCGTTTGGATTTCCGAACCAAGCGGTCACCGAAAATATCCTGTTCCGTGAGCAGAGCAATATCATCAGTGCGAAAACCAGACGCCAATGGTACGATGGTAAGGGCCAGGTTGGTATCGGCTGAAAGGCTGCTTTCCCAGTCGTCACAGAGCGTTGCCGCCTTGACGTCATTATCTTGCAAAAGATCAAAAAGCCGCGCCCTGGATCCCTTGCTATAGCTCGCAAGAATGGTGGTAGTTCCAGATTTGGTTAGCGCATTCACATGAGCGGCGAGTGCCGAATATACATTCTCGTTGCGTGCGCGCTCTGGCGAAAAGTCACGCGGAGATGAAACAAAAAGAGAAACGACAGAATCTGATTCCGGTTCATCAAATTCACTAATGATGTGAACAGGACTATCCCGCTGAACAGATCGCCAGTCCTTGGCTTCCAAATACAGAGCATCTGGCTTCAAGGGGCGATAACTGGACAGGTTTGCTTTGTCTGCTTCCAGCCGGTTCTTGTAGTAATCTTCGATAGATGAAAATTGGGCTTCAGCGGCACCTGTGACTGCCGAATCGCGCAGAATAACTGCATCATCACCTAGATAATCGAAAAAACTAACAAGCTCTTCTTCCAGAAGCGGTAGCCAATGTTCCATACCCGACAGACGCCGACTGTCTGATATCGATTGATACAGCGGATCTCCGGTGCATTCTGCGCCAAACAGCTCTCGGTAACGGGTTCGGAAACGGGTAATACTGGCTTCATCTAGCAGAAATTCTGATACGGGCAGTAAATCAAAATGATCAACATTGCCAACGGTGCGTTGGTCAACCGGATCAAATTGTCGCAAAGTTTCAATTTCATCGCCGAATAGATCAATGCGAAGCGGCATGTCTGTTCCGGGAGGGAATAGGTCTATAAGGCCGCCCCTGGCAGCAAATTCGCCGCTGTCGGCGACTGTGTCAACGCGAACAAATCCATTTGAGTAAAGAAAGGAAATTAGCTTTTCCTGCTCAATCTCAACACCGGGTTCCAATCGCGTCACCAATTGTTTCACGCGCGATGGCGTCAAAACGCGCTGAATGACAGCATTTATGGTGGTGATGATCAGTTGCGGTGATTCTGGTGGAACAGAGAGTCTGGACAATGCGGCCAATCGATCTGCTGTGGTGTGGAGGGCAGGGGATGCGCGATCATAAGGAAGGCAGTCCCAAGCCGGAAACTCAATGATCTCCAATGTAGGATCAAAGTAGCGTGCCGCTTCTGTCACGCTGTTCATGGCTGCATCATCAGTGGATATGAAAACAGTTCGTTTTTTCGATTGTCCAGCGATCTCAGCAAGACAAAGCGGACGATATCCAGCGGTTACGCCAGCCAATGTCATTCCAGAACCGGAAGATACTAATTTATCTAGGTGAGTCATTTATGCGCTATAATTAAGAACCGGAATGAATGTCATTTCGGAATGTTGATGAAATCAAGTAACTGAAATTTCGTCATCTGCTCACCTTGGAATGCAGCTGGTACTGGTTGGGTTCCGATGGCCCATGCCATGACATCTACATCTTGTTCTTCTAATAAATGATCAAACCAATCCAACTCAACATCTGACCAAGTTTTACCGTAACGGTCAAAAAAACCACCGATCATGAAATCAGCTTCCCGCGTTCCTCTATGCCAGGCTCGAAAATGGAGCTGTTTTAAGCGAATTTCTCGATCCATTTTTTGCTCCAAAGGTTTTGAACTTGTCTGGCAAATCCGATTACCATGCGTATAAAGGCGGATAGACATGCGACCAGAGATACTCAATCCATTATTTGGCGAAACCAGCGCTTTTAAAGGTGTTGGCAAGGCGCTGGCTAAACCAATTGAAAAATTACGCCTCACGCGCGTGAAAGACATGCTCTATCATAAACCCAGCTATTGGATGCGGCGCAAACGCGTTGATATCTTGGACGCCGTTGATGTCGATGAAACGATCATTATCGAACTGACGCCCGTCGATTATAAATCTGGGGGTCCCCGCAGTCCGCTTCGGGTTCAGGCAACTGATAAAGAAGGCAACTATATCAGTCTGACTTACTTTGGTCGCAATACAGGTTGGCCAAAAAAACTGCTGCCATTGAACGAACCAAAAATCGTATCGGGCAAGCTTGAACGCTACGGTGATGAACTGCAAATTGTTCATCCAGACGAAGTTCTGGAACCGGGGCAGGGCGATCAAATTGCTTTGGTTGAACCAATTTATCCTCTGTCTGATGGTCTGGGGAACAAGCGTATGAGCCAGCTCGTCGAACAGGCTTTGGAATTAGCACCGCAGCTTCCAGAGTGGATTGAACCTAGTCAATTGGAAAGCAAATCATGGTCCGGATGGAAAGATAGCATCATGGCTATGCACAGAAAGGAAAGGGAGTCGGCGCAGGAGCGATTGGCTTATGATGAGCTATTCGCCAACCAACTGGCTTTCATGCTGGTCAAAGCGAGCAACCGCCGGAAAATCGGTGTACCTATCCAGGGAAATGGTCAGTTGCGAGACAAGTTAGAGCTTCCATTCGAACTGACGAATGCGCAAAAGCGCTGTATTTCCGAAATTGAAGGCGATCTGGCGCAATCGGCTCCTATGCTGAGATTACTACAGGGGGATGTTGGGTCCGGGAAGACATTGGTTGCCCTTATGGCGCTTCTAAATGCCGTTGAGGCGGGATATCAGGGTGCTTTTTTAGCTCCGACCGAAATCTTAGCGAGACAACATTTTGAGAGCCTGCAGACGCTTTTGTCAGGATTACCCATCAACATTGCTATTCTTACCGGTCGCGACAAAGGAAAACCACGTGAAGCCACTTTGATGGGACTTGCGGATGGATCGATCAATATCTTGGTAGGGACACACGCAATATTTCAGGACAAAGTACAATATATGAACTTGGCGTTGGCCGTTATTGATGAGCAGCACAAATTTGGTGTTTCCCAGCGACTGATGTTGACTCAAAAGGCCGAAAAAACACCGCATCTTTTGGCGATGACCGCTACGCCTATCCCGCGCACCCTAACGCTCAGCCAATTTGGTGAGATGGATGTTTCGCGTATCGATGAACTTCCTCCGGGGAGGCAAGTTATTGAAACACGCGTAGTTTCTGAAAATCGATTGTCCGAAGTGGTTGATGGTTTAGCGCGGCATTTGGCTGGCAATGGGCAAGCTTACTGGGTTTGTCCGTTAGTTGAAGAAAGTGAAAAAAGCGATCTTGCAGCTGCGGAAGAACGTGCTGCGATGTTGCAACAACGTTTCGGTGATCAAGTTGGATTGGTGCATGGCCAGATGAAAGGTCCGGAAAAAGATGCAGTGATGGAGCGCTTTCAGCGTGCCGAAGTGAAATTACTGGTTGCTACCACTGTAATCGAAGTTGGCGTGGACGTACCTAATTCGAGTCTGATGATCATAGAACATGCTGACCGTTTTGGACTAGCACAACTACACCAATTGCGCGGGCGAGTGGGGCGCGGCAGCGAGAAGTCTAATTGTTTGTTATTGCGGGGAGAAATGCTGAGCGAGACTGCGCGGGCACGATTGTCCCTGCTGCGAGAGACAAATGACGGTTTCCGGATTGCTGAAGAAGATTTGAGGTTACGGGGAGCAGGAGAGATACTGGGTACTCGGCAATCTGGTGAGGCGGGCTTCAGAGTCGCATCCCCAGAACAGGTGACTGCTCATATTGGAGCAGCGACCGACGACGCGCGGTTGTTACTTGACCGTGATGGTGGATTGGACAGCGAGCGCGGCAAAGCGGCAAGGGTTGCACTTTATTTGTTTGAAAAAGACTGGGGTGTTTCGCTTTTACGCAGCGGCTGAACGAGCTTAACCGATGGAATGACCTATTTTATCAATCATTTCCATGAACTCGTCAGGGCGAATAACCCGCTCAAATTCAAATCCCGAACGCCCATTGTGGCTCCAAATAAGGAAGGCTTCAATACGACCGGCAATGGGTAGCCGCACCACGATGCGGTCACCTTTGTTTATCTCAATCTCATGCACCAACTGACAGCCGTGGGCAGATACATTGGTCATTTTGACGTTAAACTCACCACTCTTACGGCTCTCGCAGATTGTAGCGAAATCCACAGGAAACCGTGTTGCACGGCGTGGGTCTGGAGTATGCTGGCCTACGGCTCTTGGCATGGATGCTGGTCCTCATCAGAGTTGAACTAGGCTTGTACCCTTTGTTCCCGAACAAAAGGTAAAGATTTGTTCAATTGAGGCAGATTGATTTCCCTCTAATGAAATGATGAAGTCAGTCGGATTTCATCAATAGCCCGTGCTTTTTCTTGCCAGCTGAGATTTTGCGATCTTCATTGGACAATTCGATCATGAAACCAGCGTCTTTAATCTGCTCATCGTCTATGCGAGCACCGCCTCCGGCCACCAAACGTTTTGCTTCGCCCTTGGAAGCACAAAAACCGATGGAGACGAGCGCATTGAGGATTGAGATTTCTGATTCAGATGTTTCGAACATGGGAAGATCAGCGCCAGATTTTCCTTCCTCAAACGTCGTTTGTGCGGTTGTTGCGGCATCTTTGGCCGCACCTTCGCCATGAGCCATTGCCGTAGCTGCATCTGCCAGTATTTTCTTGGCTTCGTTGATTTCGGAGCCTTCGAGCGCTTCCAATCTTACGATTTCCTCCAGATCAATATCGGTAAATATCCGCATAAATCTACCGACATCGCGATCATCGGTATTACGCCAAAACTGCCAGTAATCATATGGCGACATGCGATCTGCATTTAGCCAGATAGCTCCGTCGACCGATTTTCCCATCTTCGATCCATCGGATTTTGTAATTAAAGGTGTTGTGACGCCAAATAACTCCGCGCCGTCGATACGCCGAGCCAATTCTATACCATTTACGATATTACCCCATTGATCTGACCCCCCTAATTGAAGGCGGCAATCATGCTGTCTTGCTAGTTCCAGAAAGTCATAAGCCTGCAAGATCATGTAGTTGAACTCTAGAAATGTCAGTGGTTGTTCGCGTTCCAAGCGAAGTTTTACCGAATCAAATGTGAGCATGCGATTGATCGTAAAGTGACGCCCGACATCACGAAGAAATGATATATATTCAAGTTTATCAAGCCAATCCGCGTTATTTATGATGACAGCATCTGTTGGCCCGTTTCCAAAGGTTAGAAAATTACCAAAACATCTTTGGATTGAAGCAATGTTTTTCGCGATACCATCATTGTCGATCAGCTTGCGCACTTCATCTTTTCCAGATGGATCGCCAACCTTCGTTGTTCCGCCGCCAATAACGACAATGGGTTTGTGACCGGCCTGCTGAAGGCGCCGAAGTAACATGATCGACACCAAGTTCCCCACATGCAAGGAATCAGCGGTCATATCAAATCCAATATATCCGGGCACGACCTGTTTAGATGCCAAAGCATCCAGGCCTTCTGCATCGGTTAATTGGTGGATATAGCCGCGATCATTCAGTAAGCGCAGGAGGTCGGATTGATAATCTGTCATGGGTTGGTGCGTTACATGGAGAGGAGCCAAGTCGCAATATGACTTTATCATTGAAATACCATCCCGATTTTCCAGCTGTTGCTATCAGTGCGATTGACGTGGACGTTGAGTTGGATGTCAGCGGAAGACTAATCCTGACTTATTTGGTCTCAGGAGACATAGACGCATTGGTTCTGCTTGATAAAACGTCTCCTAAGAGAACAGACTATTTGTGGCAAAAAACCTGTTTTGAAGCTTTTGTAGGGGCAAAGGGTGAAAGAGGTTATTTGGAGTTTAATCTGTCGCCGTCAACCGAATGGGCGGTTTACACATTTGAAGACCATCGAAGTGGAATGCGCAATCCAGAATTGATCGCTGAACCAGTTATCGATGTTTTGCAGAGCAATGGCAGCTATCGTCTTTCGGCGGAGTTGAATTTAAGGGGACTTCCGGGAATGGAGTTGGATTGTTTGGAACTGTCGATGACCGCTGTGATCGAAGAGAAAAATGGTCAAAAATCTCTATGGGCTTTGGCACACCCTTCGGGTAATCCTGATTTTCACAATAGAGATTGTTTCGTGCATCAGCTTGAGGGAACCGCATCGCAATGAAATTTGGAATAGACCGTCTGATCGAAGATGCGTCGCTGCGCAAACCCCTGGAAGGGAAGCGCGTTGCGCTATTGGCTCACCCCGCTTCGGTTACAAAGGATCTAACGCATTCGATGGATGCTCTTGCCGCATGTGACGATATCAATCTAACGGCTGCCTTTGGTCCACAACATGGCCTGCGCGGCGATAAGCAGGACAACATGATCGAATCCGATGATTATACGGATCCGGTACATGATATTCCCGTTTTCAGTCTTTACGGAGAATCGCGACGACCGTCCGGACAAGCGATGGGAACGTTTGATGTGTTGCTCGTTGACCTACAGGATTTAGGTTGCCGAATTTACACGTTCATTACGACGCTCCGCTATGTGATGGAAGCGGCGGCCGAGCATGGTAAGTCGGTTTGGGTATTGGATCGCCCAAATCCCATTGGGCGTCCGATCGAAGGATTAATGTTGGCGGAAGGATGGGAAAGCTTTGTTGGAGCTGCGCCTATGCCGATGCGGCACGGATTGACGATGGGTGAAATGGGGCGTTGGTTTATTAGTTATTTTGATCTTGATCTCGATTATCACATCGTAGCGATGCAAGGATGGCAGCCGGAAGGAGTCGGTTTCGGGTGGCCCGAAGATCGCGTCTGGATCAATCCGAGTCCCAATGCACCTAATGTAGCTATGGCCCGCTCCTATCCTGGTACCGTAATGTTGGAAGGTACGACATTATCAGAGGGTAGGGGGACAACTCGTCCTTTGGAATTATTCGGTGCACCTGATATTGATGCAAAGGCTGTCGTTGCTGAGATGCAGCGAAAAGCGCCACAATGGCTGGAGGGTGTGACCTTGCGTGAATGCTGGTTTGAGCCGACGTTTCACAAGCATCAGGGACTGCTTTGTAATGGTATTCAGTTCCATGCCGAAGGTCCGGACTACGATCATTCGAAATTCAGACCGTGGCGGTTGCAAGCCTTAGCGCTCAAAGCAATCAAAAAGGTGCATTTCGGGTATGAAGTGTGGCGTGATTTTCACTATGAGTATGAGGAAGACAGGCTGGCAATTGATCTAATTAATGGCGGTCCCCAGTTACGAGAATGGGTTGATAATCATTCTTCCATTGCCAATGATCTTGAATCGATAACGGCACCCGATGAACGTATGTGGGGTGAGGCTCTTCGAGAATATTTGATCTACTAAACTCTCTATGTTGCAGTGCAACATTTTTTGTTGATTTTGTATTCAAACCTGCTAGTTTAAAATCATGTTACCGAATAAAGAATTTTTTGAAGGCGTAGCGTTAAAGAAATGCGTTGCTGCCACCTATAACCGGACGCAGTTCCGGCTTGCTCCTCATATCGTCTATACGCGACACGATGAACTATATGTTGATGCGGTGGCTCTGGAGAAAGATGGAGAGGCTCCTCGCGAAGTGAAGCTTGGTACGTTCAAACTCTCCGGATTGAAAGATGTGCAAGTTGAGGACGAGCATTTCCAGCCAGTGGACATATTTGAACCTGCTGCTGAAAAATACGAGGGTGAAACCCTTTTGGTTGTAGAAGGTTAAAGCTAGCCTTGCTTACGAGTTAGTTCCTTCATCGCATCACTCAGGCCCTCAAGTGTCAATCCATACATTCGATCGTTCATTAATTCGCGAATGATCTTGACACTTTGCGAATAACCCCATTGCTTCTCGGGGACTGGATTTAGCCAAGCTGCGGCAGGATATGTGTTCGTTAGCCGCTGCATCCATGTCACGCCTGCTTCTTCATTAAAATGTTCCACGGATCCGCCTGGGTGGGTGATCTCATAGGGACTCATTGAAGCATCGCCGACGAAGATTAACTTATAATCGTGGCCATATTTGTGTAAAATATCCCACATTTGCGTACGCTCAGAAAACCTCCGGCGGTTATCTTTCCACACGCCCTCATATGGGCAGTTATGAAAGTAGAAGAACTCCAGATTTTTGAATTCACTGGTTGCCGCGCTGAACAGTTCTTCGCATAGTTTGATAAAGGGGTCCATCGATCCACCAACATCAAGGAAAAGCAATAGTTTCACCGCGTTGTGGCGTTCCGCCCGCATATGAATATCAAGCCAACCCTTTTTAGCGGTGCCATCAATCGTGCTTCTGATATCTAGTTCGTCCTGAGCACCTTCGCGGGCAAACTTACGCAAGCGGCGCAGCGCAACTTTAATGTTGCGTGTGCCCAACATTTTGGTGTTGTCAAGATTGGCAAACTCGCGTTTATCCCACACTTTAACCGCTTTTTTCTGACCGCCTTCACCGCCAATGCGAACACCTTCAGGATTATAACCGCTATTGCCATAGGGTGACGTACCGCCGGTACCGATCCATTTGTTTCCACCTTCATGGCGTTTTTCTTGCTCTTCCAGGCGCTCTTTCAGCGTATCCATCAACTCTTCCCATGTGCCGAGTTTCTCAATCTCGGCCATCTCTTCTTCGGAGAGATATTTTTCAGCAACGGCTTTCAGCCATTCAAGAGGAATTTCTTCTTCCTGCGTGCCATAGGAGGTTTCGATTCCTTTGAAGACTTTGGAAAAGACCTGATCAAAGCGATCTAGCAGACCTTCGTCCTTCACCACAGTAGCGCGGGATAGATAGTAGAATTCTTCCGGACTTCGACGAATTACCTCTTTGTCGAGCGCTTCCAGAAGCACCAGATGCTCCTTAAGGGAAGCGTTGATTCCGGCGGCGCGGAGTTCGTCCATGAAGTTGAAGAACATTTCTGGTTAGCCTCTTACCGTGCTTCGCGTTTTGCCATAAATGCCAGCCGTTCAAACAGCATTACATCCTGCTCGTTCTTCAGCAAAGCTCCATGTAACGGCGGGATTGCCTTGCTTGGATCTTTGGATTGCAACACATCAAGCGGCATATCTTCACTGAGCAGCAACTTCAGCCAATCAAGTAACTCGCTGGTGCTCGGCTTTTTCTTGAGTCCAGGAACGTCGCGGACATCGTAGAAGATATCCATCGCTTTTTTTACCAACACGCCTTGAATATCAGGAAAGTGAACGTTGATGATTTCCTGCATCGTTTCACGATCCGGAAATTTGATATAGTGAAAGAAACAACGACGTAGGAATGCGTCTGGTAGTTCTTTTTCGTTGTTGGACGTGATCACAACAATCGGACGTTCTGCTGCTTTGACTGTCTCTTTTGTTTCGTAGACATGGAATTCCATCCGGTCGAGTTCTTGCAACAGATCGTTGGGAAATTCGATATCCGCTTTGTCGATTTCATCGATTAGCAAAACAGGAAGTTCAGGAGAGGTGAAAGCCTCCCACAATTTCCCTTTGCGGATGTAGTTAGAAATGTCGTGAACCCGCTCGTCGCCAAGCTGGCCATCACGTAACCGTGCGACGGCATCATATTCATACAGACCCTGATGCGCCTTGGTTGTGGACTTTACATTCCATTCAATCAACGGGGCACCAGTGGCTTTTGCGATCTCGTGAGCAAGCACGGTTTTACCGGTGCCTGGTTCGCCTTTCACAAGGAGCGGACGGCGCAAGGTCACCGCTGCGTTGACCGCAACTTTTAAGTCATCAGTTGCTACATAATCGTCAGTACCGTCAAAACGCATATTCTATCTTCCCTTGCCGCAAATGTTAGTGGGCAGGGGATAGGGAAAACTGCCTTTGCAGGCAAGTTAATCATTTGATTAATTGATTGTGGTTTTGACGCTAAGAATCAACCCTCGGCACGGACGTTGCGCCGCGCTTCTAACAGCTGCCATAGTCCGCGATGCTGGCTCAAAATCTGATCCGCACCGAAGCGGAGCGCGCGTGCCGTTGCGGATGATTGCGATAGCTTTGAATATAGGTTTTCTGTCATTTCCACGGAAGGAAGAGGCCATTGTCGTGGTTCAACATCGAGTTTTAATGCGATTTGTTCCAACACCGGTCGAATGGATTGCCAATCGAGAACAAGAGCTAAAGACGCGCCCAAAGCACAGCCATTGCGATCGGATTGCGAAAGCATTTCCATCGCTTTACGCTGTCCCATCAAAGTAGCATTGCTTTGATCATTTGTGCTGACACCGCTGATGGGGCCTGCAGATACCGTTAATTTGGTTAAGAACGCTCGCTCCGAAGCAAAACCATCCATTGCCTCTACGAACCAATCCCGAGCATCTGCTTCGGTAGTTTTTCCCGAGGCATGATCGACTACACCGGGGTGACGGCCATGCAGCACACACAAGAAATGCGCGATATCGGCAACATCAGAAGTGTCTAGGATCTCAAAGTTGCTGTTGATCTTCGCCATATACTGCGAAGAATAGCTGCCATGCTCGCTGACATGATCCATTAGTCCGGGTTGGACGGATACTGCTGATAAACGGGTTTCTGGCATAGCGCTCACATCTGGTTAGAGTTGGACTGGGCAGGCCTTTCAGCCCGTTCCATGCCCAACTCTATAATATGCAAACCTAAAGACGCGGTTTATTCCGCGTTAGGGATACGCAAACCATATTTTGCAACATGTCGAAATGTAGGTTTATTGGTCGAGGAAACTACGCATTTTGCGGCTACGACTTGGATGCTTCAGCTTACGCAACGCCTTTGCTTCAATCTGACGAATACGCTCGCGGGTAACGCTAAACTGCTGTCCAACCTCTTCCAATGTGTGATCGGTATTCATGCCAATACCAAAGCGCATCCGCAAAACACGTTCTTCTCTAGGCGTCAGGCTGGCAAGTACGCGGGTAACCGTTTCCTTGAGGTTCGCCTGAATTGCCGCATCCACAGGAATGATCGCATTTTTATCTTCTATGAAGTCACCGAGGTGCGAATCTTCTTCATCGCCAATTGGCGTTTCCAAAGAGATAGGTTCTTTCGCAATCTTCATGACCTTACGCACTTTTTCAAGCGGCATGGAGAGGCGTTCGGCCATTTCTTCTGGTGTCGGCTCGCGGCCCTGCTCATGCAGGAACTGGCGAGATGTGCGAACCAGCTTGTTGATCGTCTCGATCATGTGAACTGGAATACGGATGGTTCGCGCCTGATCCGCAATGGAGCGTGTAATTGCTTGGCGAATCCACCAAGTTGCATAAGTGCTAAACTTGTAGCCACGGCGATATTCAAACTTATCTACCGCTTTCATCAGGCCAATATTGCCTTCCTGAATAAGATCCAGAAACTGCAGGCCGCGATTGGTGTATTTTTTGGCAATTGAAATCACTAGGCGCAGATTGGCTTCCACCATTTCTTTTTTGGCAATACGCGCTTCGCGCTCACCTTTCTGCACCATGTTGACGATGCGACGAAACTCACTGAGTGATGTTCCAGTGTTACTTGCAATATCAGAAATTTCGGCGCGAATCCGTTCAACGGATCCAGATTCTTTTTCAGCGAAAGCAGCCCATTTTTTATCAGCTTTAGACATGCTGGAAAGCCAACTGTCGTCCAGTTCATTGCCAATATAACTATCCAGGAAAGCACGGCGAGGAACTTTGTGACGCTCGGCAAGTCGTAACATTTGTCCGCCAAGGGCCGTTAAACGACGATTAAACGAGTAAAGTTGATCGACAAGAAATTCGATTTTGTTCGCATGGAACTGAACGCTCTCCACAAGTGCCGTTAGCTCTTCACGTAAATTATGGTATTTATTCTCTCTGGCCGCGGCGAAATCATCCCCGGCAGCTAATGCATCCAAACGATCTTCCTGAAGTTTAGAGAACTTCTTGTACACAGAAGTGATGTTTGCAAATTTCTCTAGCGCTTCCGGTTTGAGAGCCTCTTCCATCTGAGCCAGAGAAAGTGTGTTATCTTCCTCCTCCTCTTCTTCACGCTTTGCGCGTTTTTCTCTCAGTTCGGCTTCTTCGTCGTCCTCATCGACTTCTTCTTCCGCATCTTCGACTTCATCGTCATCTTTATAGGAAGGTCCGGCTGTTGCTTCACTGATCTCGCCGTCATCATCGTCTTCGTCTTCGAGGTTTTCAGGGGCAGGGTCTTTGGAAAGCATGGCGTCGAGATCGACAATCTCACGCAGTTGCATCTCGCCTTCATTAAGTGCCGTTGACCATTCAATAATGGCATTAAAGGTAGTTGGGCTTTCACATAGGCCCCAAATCATTGTATCGCGCCCAGCCTCAATTCGCTTGGCAATTGCAATTTCACCTTCACGGCTAAGCAATTCTACTGCGCCCATTTCACGCAGATACATTCGAACCGGATCATCGGTACGTTCGCCTGTAGCTTTTTTCGGCGCAGCAGCGACAGCTTTTTTGTCTTTGCTGTCTTTACCATCGACTGATTCGACTTCGTCTCCAGCCATTTCTTCGGCGGCTTCATCGTCGTTTTCGACGATTTTGACGCCCATGTCAGAAATCTGGGACATTAGATCTTCGATCTGCTCGTTTTGATCTTGCGGTATAGCAGAGTTCAGTTCGTCATAGGTTAGGTACCCACGCTTTTTTGCCTTAGTGAGCAGCTTTTTGATTTCCGACCCATTCATGTCGATCAAAGGTGCATCTTCTTCTTTTGCTTTTTTTACTCTGCTTGCCAACGCTTTGGTTCCCCAACTTACTATGCAAAATCATCGACTTGAGTCATTTCGACCAGCCGATCATTAAAATCCTGTTTCGCCTTTAGGAGGCGCTGCTGCTCAGCAAAACTCTCATCCGTGAGATCGTCTTGCACCCGCCGCGTTGCCTCCGCCAAGGCTGCTTCCAGTCCGGGACGCGCCGTCACCACTTTAATCGCTTCTGCCAAATCCCGATGCGCCCGTTCGATTGTCTCAGACGGGGCATTCTCTGGCAGCTTGCGGTTGAAAGTAAAGTTCAGCGCATCGGCCCGTAACAGCCCTTTTGCGACATTATAACTATTTGTCTGTTCCAATATGGTAAGAAGGCCCTGCATATCAAGCGTTTCTTTGCTTAATGCGACACCAATTAGCTCGGACAGCAAAGCCTGTAACTGCGAATCGGCCAGTTTGATGGCGGTGAGTTCTTCAAAATGCTTGGAAATCTGGGCCGGATGGCGAATCAATCCACTAACAATCGCTTTCGCAATGCGCAGGTCATGTCCTTCAACCAAAACCGTTTTTGTGTCATCCATTGGTTTATAGGGCACGAATTTTGAATTAAAATTGGGTTTGCCAGGGCGAAATTGAGATTTTCGTTGCTGATTTTCACGCTTGGCGAAAAATGCTTGTTCGTATCGCTCCTGAAAGTCTTGCCGATAATGTTGGGCAATATCCGAATCTGCAATGTCGCGGACGTGATCGGCCACGCGTTTCTTTAGGCCAGCTTTCGCTTCCGGCGTGTTTAGCGGCTCTGCCTCATATTCGACTTGCCAGATTTTATCGCCAAGCATTTGCGGTTTTGCCACCAAGGACGCGAACGCTTGGGGCCCTTCGGACCGGATAAGATCATCGGGATCCTGACCAGCGGGAAGTGAGATAAAGTTCAAACTGTGCGCCGGTTTTAGAATGGGTAGGGCACGCAATGCGCCGCGCATGGCGGCTTTTTGTCCAGCATTGTCACCATCAAAGCAAAGGATAGGTGCTTCAACCATTTTCCAGATACGCTCGATTTGATGCTCGGTTAGCGCAGTTCCCAAAGGGGCAACCACATCATCAAACCCAGCCTGGGCCAATGCAATCGCATCCATATAGCCTTCGACCACCAATATGCGTCCGGTTTGCCGTGATGCAGGCGATGCTTTGTCGAGATTGTAGAGCGTGCGCCCTTTGTCAAATAATGGCGTGTCCGGGGAGTTAAGGTATTTAGGTTCGCCGTCTCCCAATATGCGGCCACCAAAGGCAATGACGCGTCCGCGCGGATCGCGGATGGGGATCATTAGGCGGCCGCGAAACCGGTCATAGGGATCTTTATCGTCGACTTTTATCAGCAGCCCGCCCTCGATAAGCAGATCAATGCCGTGACTGGACAACGCTTCTTTCAGTTTGCCACGCGAATTGGGTGCAAAGCCAAAGCCGAATTCGCGAATTGTTTTCTCCGAAATACCTCGATTTTTCAGATATTCCCGTGCCTGTGCTCCTTCTATACCGTTGAACTGCGTGACAAACCAATCCTGCGCTGCCGCCATGACGTCATGCAGTGTTGCGCGCTGTTCCTGGCGCTGTGCGGCCCGAGGATCGGGGGCAGGGACTTCCATCTGTGCTTCGGCGGCAAGGTCTTTGACCGCATCCATAAAGCCGAGACCGCGCTGCTCGGTCATCCACCGGATCGCATCGCCATGCGCACCGCAACCAAAGCAGTGATAGAAGCCTTTCTCGTCATTGATGGTAAAGCTGGGTGTCTTTTCGTTGTGGAACGGGCAACAGGCTTTAAACTCCCGCCCGGCCTTTTGCACTTTCACCGTTCGTCCGATTAGCGTCGAAAGCGTCGTGCGCGATCGCAGTTCATCAAGCCATTGCGGAGTAAGGGTCAACAGTTCCCCTCCCGCCTGCGGGAGGGGTTAGGGGAGGGTTTATTCTCCAAAAGCTCTCCTATTTGTGTCACAACACCTTCAACATTTTCCGCCACTTCAGAATTACTAAATCGAACGACCCGATATCCCTGCGCTTCAAGAAAGCTCGTTCGTTCTCGGTCATATGCAACTTGATTAGAATGTGAATCTCCATCGAGTTCAATGACAAGTCTTTCAGTTCGAGCAGCAAAATCACAGATGTACGGCCCGATGCAGACCTGTCTATTGAACCTCGTTCCTGACAATTTCCTTGCAGACAAATATGGCCACAATTTTCGTTCAGCTGGAGTAGCGTTGTTCCGCAAATCACGCGCGACGTTGGTTTTTCTTTGCGTGAACTCTTTCATGCCCTCCCCCGACCCCTCCCGCCAGCGGGAGGGGAGAAGTTGTTTCTATTTTTAACCCAAAGCCGCCTTCACCATGGCGCTGGCCTTGCTCATATCGATTTCGGTGCCATGACGCTTTTTCAACTCGCCCATCACGCGGCCCATATCTTTCATGCTGTCCGCGCCAAGCTCCGCCTTGATGCCGTCGATCAATGCCGCTGTATCTTCTTCGCTCAATTGTGCGGGGAGGAACTCTTCGATCACGCTGAGTTCCATTTTCTCACCAGCGGCAAGCTCAGTGCGGCCGCCTTCTTCAAACATGGAAATCGATTCGCGGCGCTGTTTGGCCATTTTTTGCAGCACATCAGTGACCATCGTGTCATCATCGGCAGCGCCGTCCTTGGTGCGCAGTTCGATATCCTTGTCTTTGATCTTTGCCAGAATGGCCCGAGTCGCGGCGGTGCGATCTTTGTCTTTGGCCTTCATCGCCTCAATTTGCGCGGTTTTCACGGAGTCGCGAATCATGGGAACCTCGTTTTTTGGAATAAGTTACCACCCTAGCGGCAACTAAATATTTTTCATAGATTGTGACGTCAAAAAATGACCACTAGTCCGCATGAAATTTTGCGCCGCCTTCAGACCAGAAAGAACAGCCGATGACAGACCCAAATATCCCCGAAGCTCCCCAGGGTGCAACCGGGATATTGGTATTGGCCGATGGCACGGTCATCTGGGGTAAAGGCTTTGGCGCGACTGGATCGGCGGTGGGTGAAGTTTGCTTCAATACATCGATGACCGGTTATCAGGAAGTGATGACCGACCCCAGCTATGCCGGGCAGATTGTCACCTTCACATTCCCGCATATTGGAAATGTCGGCACAAACGATGAAGATTTTGAAGCCGACACGCCACATTCATTGGGTTGTATCGTCCGCGAAGATGTAACGGCACCGTCCAATTTCCGTGATCAGAAGCCATTTGATGTGTGGATGGCCGAGCATGGCCGGATTGGCCTGAGCGGTGTTGATACGCGGGCTTTGACCCGGCGGATACGCGAAGCCGGCGCGCCCAATGCAGTGATTGCGCATGACCCGGATGGTCAGTTTGATATTGATGAGCTGCTCGGCAAAGCGCGCGCATGGGCGGGGCTAGAAGGCGCTGATCTGGCGAAGACGGTAACAGGCCATCAGACGAAGATTTGGGATAGCAGCATATGGCGATTGGGCCATGGCTATGCGCCGATCGGAAAACGGGAAGAGTGGGACACCTCAAAGGGGCGCCCGCACGTCGTTGCGATGGATTTTGGCGCGAAACGCAATATCTTCAGAAACCTTGTGAAAGCTGGCGCAAAAGTCACTGTGGTTCCTGCTGAAACTTCATTCGATGATATCATGGCGCTGGAACCAGCGGGCGTGTTTCTGTCCAACGGCCCCGGCGATCCGGCGGCGACGGGGGAATATGCGGTTGGGGTGATTAAACAGCTGCTCGAGGCGGATATGCCGCTATTCGGGATATGTCTGGGTCATCAGATGCTTGCACTGGCGGCGGGTGCGAAGACGGTGAAGATGCATCAGGGCCATCGCGGCGCCAATCATCCGGTGCAGCGGGTTGGCGGCGACTGGGATGACAGCGAAGGACTGGTAGAAATCACCAGCATGAACCACGGCTTTGCGGTGGACGGCGATACGCTCCCCGACACCGTGGTCGAAACCCATAAAAGCCTTTTCGACGGCAGTAATTGCGGCATTGCCATCACCGGCAAACGCGCCTTTGGCGTCCAATATCACCCCGAAGCCAGCCCCGGTCCACAGGACAGTTTCTATCTGTTCGAGAAATTTGTGGGGGGATTGTGAGAAATCCACTTCTTTTGGCAATGATACCGGTGATATTGAGTGGTTGCGGGATAATTTTCGGTCCTCCGATGAGCGAAGATGATTTTGCTTGGGCAAAAGAGAGTTGCCAATTGGAAGGCGCCGCTTTTGAATCTGGAAGTTTTGTAACAGGTAGATCCGCGACGATTGTGGCACCATCAAAGACGATTCCATCGGATTGGGATGGTAAATTGACTTGTATCGCGGAGCTTTTTGGTGGCGATGGAGTTACAAAACCCGCGCGCGTGAGTTTCAAAATAAGGTTTGATGTATAGTGCCCAAAAGAACTGACATAAACTCCATCCTTATCGTTGGCGCTGGCCCGATCATCATCGGGCAGGCCTGCGAATTCGACTATAGCGGCACACAGGCGTGCAAGGCGCTAAAGGAGGAGGGTTACCGGATCATCCTGGTCAACTCCAATCCGGCGACGATCATGACCGATCCGGAAATGGCCGATGCGACGTACATAGAACCCATCACGCCGGAAATTGTCGCCAAGATTATCGAGAAGGAGCGCCCCGATGCGATCCTGCCGACCATGGGCGGGCAGACGGCGCTGAACACCGCGCTGACGCTCAATAAAATGGGTGTGCTCGACAAATATAATGTCGAGATGATTGGTGCAGATGCCGAAGCCATCGACAAGGCGGAGGACCGCGAAAAGTTCAAAGATGCGATGGACAAAATCGGTCTGGAAAGCCCGCGTTCTGCTGTGGCGCATAGCGAAGAGCAGGCGCTGGAAATCCTTGAAGATATTGGCCTGCCGGCGATTATGCGGCCGAGCTTTACCATGGGCGGTACTGGCGGCGGTGTGGCCTATAACCGCGAAGAATTTATCCACTATATCCGCACCTCGCTGGAGGCTTCGCCGACCAATGAAGTGCTGATCGATGAATCGCTGATCGGTTGGAAAGAATATGAGATGGAGGTTGTCCGCGACAAGGCGGATAATTGTATCATCATCTGTTCGATAGAGAATGTCGATCCGATGGGCGTGCATACCGGCGATTCCATCACCGTTGCACCCGCGCTGACGCTGACAGACAAAGAATATCAGATCATGCGCAATGCCTCGCTGGCGGTACTCAGGGAAATCGGAGTCGAAACAGGAGGTTCGAACGTACAGTTCGCAGTCAATCCGAAGGATGGCCGTCTTGTCGTAATCGAAATGAACCCGCGTGTGTCGCGCAGTTCTGCACTTGCATCCAAGGCCACTGGCTTCCCGATTGCCAGCGTCGCAGCGAAACTGGCGGTCGGCTATACGCTCGATGAAATTGACAACGACATCACCGGTGCAACGCCTGCATCGTTTGAGCCAACCATCGATTATGTCGTCACCAAAATCCCGCGCTTTGCTTTTGAAAAGTTCAAGGGTGCAGAGCCTTTGCTTTCCACTGCGATGAAGTCCGTCGGTGAAGTCATGGCGATTGGCCGGAATATCCACGAATCCATGCAGAAGGCGCTACGCGGCCTCGAAACCGGGCTGGACGGCTTTAACCGGGTGCAGGAGCTGATCGGTGCGGAGCGGGATGATATCGCGGCGGCTTTGGCACGGGCCACGCCAGATCGCATTCTTGTCGCAGCTCAGGCGATGCGTGAAGGTTTCTCCAATCAGGAGATCCACGATATTGCTGGCTTTGACCCCTGGTTCCTCGACCGGATTCGCGAAATTGTCGATGCTGAGCAGGATATTCTCGACAATGGCCTTCCCAACGGTGCGGAAGCGTTGCGGAAACTGAAATCCATGGGCTTCTCCGATCAACGCCTGGCAAAGCTGGCGGTCGACGCGGTTCATGTCGCTGGCGGGGCGGGGCGCTCTGTGGCTGGAAGTGGTGGTTTGATCGGAGAAACGCTGTCGGCCATGGCTGGGGCAACGACCGAGAAAGAAGTGCGCGAATTGCGCCACAAGCTGGGCGTGAGGCCGGTATTCAAACGCATCGATACTTGTGCGGCCGAGTTTGAAGCCAAGACGCCTTACATGTATTCCAGCTACGAAGCGCCGATATTCGGGGAACCGGAATGCGAAGCGCAACCGTCTGAGCGCAAGAAAGTCGTCATTCTTGGCGGCGGACCCAACCGGATCGGGCAGGGGATTGAGTTTGATTATTGCTGCTGCCACGCCTGTTTCGCGCTGGCTGATGCGGGTTATGAGACGATCATGGTCAACTGTAACCCGGAGACGGTTTCCACCGACTATGACACATCGGACCGGCTCTATTTTGAGCCGCTAACTGCCGAAGATGTGCTGGAAATCCTGCATGTCGAACAGTCGAAAGGCACATTGGCCGGTGTCATTGTGCAATTTGGCGGGCAAACGCCGCTATCGCTGGCGGCTGCGCTGGAAGATGCTGGGATACCTATTCTTGGTACTACGCCAGATGCTATTGATCTGGCGGAAGACCGTGAACGATTTGCGGCTTTAGTGGACAAGCTGAAACTGAAACAGCCTGAAAACGGTATGGCCAAGACCGAAGAAGAAGCCGTCCATATCGCTGAACGTATTGGTTATCCGGTGCTTATTCGGCCTAGTTTCGTGCTGGGTGGTCGCGCGATGGAGATTGTTGACGGTCCGGCACAGCTTGAAAATTATATCAATACGGCGGTACAGGTTTCCGGCGATCAACCGGTATTGGTTGACCAGTATCTGCGTGATGCGATTGAAGTTGATGTCGATGCGATCTGTGATGGTGACGACGTGGTTGTCTGCGGCGTATTGCAGCATATTGAAGAAGCCGGTGTGCATAGCGGCGACAGCGCCTGCACCATCCCGCCGCATAGTCTTCCCGACGATATCATTGCTGAAATGGAACGGCAGGCTGAGGCGCTGGCATTTGGTCTGGAAGTACGCGGCCTGATGAACATCCAGTTTGCGGTGAAGGATGGTGAGGTTTACCTGATCGAGGTGAATCCGCGGGCCAGCCGGACCGTTCCTTTCGTCGCGAAAGCTATTGGAACGCCGATTGCCAAGATTGCCGCGCGGGTTATGGCGGGAGAGAAGCTCAAAGACTTACCAGTGATTGACAGGAATATCGATTATATTGCTGTGAAAGAGGCGGTCTTCCCTTTTAGTCGATTCCCTGGCATTGATCCGGTATTGTCACCGGAAATGAAATCCACCGGTGAAGTAATGGGCATTGACCAGACCTTCCCGATTGCTTTCGGCAAGTCACAAATGGGTGCCAGTAATATGCTGCCTGATGGCGGGACGTTGTTTGTTTCGGTCAAGGAAACCGACCGCGTGGTGATTGAACCAGCGGCACGATTGGCCGAGAAACTGGGCTTTAAATTGATCGCGACCAGCGGAACGACCAAATATCTGACCGAAAAAGGCATTAAGGTTGAGCGGATTAACAAGGTCGCCGAGGGACGTCCGCATATTGTGGACCGGATCAAGGATGGCGATATCGCCCTGATCTTCAATACAACCGAGGGTTGGCAGTCGCTGAAAGACTCCAAATCCATCCGGGCGGCGGCGTTGAATAACAAGATTCCGATCTATACGACGGCGACCGCTAGTCATGCCGTGATGCAGGCAATCGCTGCACTACGTGACGAAACTCTTGAAGTTCGCTCGTTACAGTCTTATTATAAGGCTTCGCAGACTTAAACTCCCGACATTTTGTCAACTGCGGGCGCGTTGCACAGCAAGAGCGCCGGGAAACTGTTTTTGACGCTGCCATGCTCAGGAAACCCCTGAAATTGGCGCGATAGACTGAAGAAAGGCCAAAGATATGGCTGTTGAAAAAGTACCGATGCTGGCCGGGGGCTATGCAAAAATGGAAGCGGAACTCAAAGAGCTAAAGGCTGAGCGCCCCGTTATTGTCGACGCGATTGAAACCGCGCGTGCGCATGGTGATCTTTCCGAGAATGCGGAATATCATGCAGCCAAAGAACGTCAGGGTCAGGTTGAAGCAACGATCGGTGATCTGGAAGGCAAGCTTTCGCGTGCGCAGATTATCGATCCGACAACGCTTTCCGGCGATAAAGCGGTTTTTGGCGCAACGTTGCATCTGCTTGACGAAGACGACAAACCGGTCAAATATCAACTGGTTGGTGAAGCCGAAGCCGATGCCAAAGCGGGTAAGATCAGCTTTAACTCACCAATTGGTCGTGCCTTTATTGGTCGTAGCGTTGGTGATGAGATTGAAGTCACCGTACCATCCGGTGACAAATATTATCTGCTAGAAAAAGTTGAGTTCATCTAAACCAGATGAACTTTCCGCCAGGCAAGCTGACCAACGGGTTGATCGCAGTAAATATTGTGATCTTCCTGATAATTTTGCTTGGCGGAATGGAACAGGATGCGTTTCTGAAAGGTGGCTTTTTTCCTGCCCGTCTTACCGAAGAATTTGCTGATATTTCGCAATATGGGTGGATGGTTCCGGCTTGGCTAACCCCCATTTCATCAGCATTTTTGCACAGCGGTGTAATGCATATCGGGTTTAACATGTTGATGTTATTTTTCTGTGGCAGATATGTCGAGCATGCCCTTGGGCCTCAGCTCATGGCGTTTCTCTATTTGGTCGGTGCCTATGCCGCATCATTATCCGAATATCTTTTTAACTCCGAATCCATGACTGTGGTGGTGGGCGCAAGCGGTGCTATCTCCGCAATATTTGGCGCTTATGCGCTGCTATATTCCCGAAACGAGATAAAACCGGTTGGACCGATTCCAGGACATATTGTTCGCATAGCATGGCTGACGATCTTCTGGATTGGTATTCAACTCATGATCGGTCTGGCCACCAGTGGTAGCATGAACGGGATCGCGATTTATGCACATATTGGGGGGTTTGTCGCCGGGCTTTTGCTCACCCGGCCATTGCTGCTCTACCGATTTAAAAACGCTTAGTTGTCTTCGGGAAGGTCAAGCTCAAGAAGCTTGTGCAAATGGACAACCACATATTTCATTTCGGCATCGTCGACCGTGAGCTGCGCTTTGCCACGCCAGACATCTTCAGCCTCTTCGAAATTGTCGTAGACACCGACGAGATCCATCTGATCAAGATTCTCAAATTCTAAACCGCGTGGATCTTTTACGCGTCCACCCATGACGAGATGAATTTTGCTACGTGTTTCTTCGCTCATTACTTGTCCTGCCTGTCTTCTTTGGCGGCGCTCTTAGCAGCCTCAAACAGTTTGCCAAGCCAATCTTTGACCTGATCGCGAAACGTGTCGCTTGTCAGACCTAGCTCGGCAGCTTGTTCCTGACCGACTTCTTTGGCCGTCTCTATAGCTTTTTTGGCGGCATCATTCACTGCCCGTCCAGCGGCTCCGACAATTTGAGTTTCGGTTTTCGTCCGCGGCAGCAACGCAGCAAAAAGTGCACCTAAAGCCAGTCCGCCAGCAACAACCGTTAATGGACTTCTTGCCACAGTTTCTTCGGATTTGGTCACTGCTTTACGCGCCGTTTCCTTTGTCACAGCGATGCTTCTTTCGGTGCCGTCGCTGAGTAACTCAGCGGCGCGTTGCTTGCTTTCTGACATACGTTCACGAACGATCAGCGACTTGTCATTGGCCATTTCTTTGGCGCTATCCAATTTTTCAGAAGCCAGCTCCCGCGCTGATCCAATCTTTTCACCCGCGCCCTCTTTGACGCTATCCAAGTGCTGCCTGGAGGCGGTGCGCGCTTCGTCGATTTTATCGGTCAATTTACTCATCACTTAGTCCTCAATCTGCTTTTGATCGTCTGATTGAGGATTTAATCCTTTGTCGATCAATTTACCAATAGGTTTGTGAAAGGCAGCAATGGTCGCAGCGGCAACAACAGTCGCAGCGACCGAAGCTGCTACAACTGGTTTTTCTTTAACACTTTGAGATACTTTTTCGCTACCGGATTTTGCGTTCTTTACCGCAACTTTTCCAGCCCGTTTGGCCAAGTTTACAGGCTTAAACTTGTCTTTTGTATCTGCAGCATTCTCTTTTAAATTTTCTCGCGCTTCATCACGTTCAATCGCTAGTTCGCGAAGGCGGAAGATATCGTCATTCTGCTTACTCATCACTATTCTCACTCAAAGGCAGTTTTCGTACCCTGCTAATAGCCATTTTACCCAGAATAGCCGCAATCAAAATGAATGCTCCGGTCACAATGCCCGTGGCAGCGATTGGGCCAAGATAGTTATCGGCGATGAGCAAAAGCCCCAAGATCAATGCCACAATAGCGGTTAGCGCCATTGTGATTGCTACGCCGAACAGCCCCAATACCGTTTTGGTTGCTGCCATATTGACCGTCAATTTAGTTTTGTAATACTCAACTTCAGCTAGAGCCAACGTGCGCGCATCTTCTACCAAATCGGAGACTTGCAGCTTTAGTGGCTTTTCCTCTGGGCGTGACTCAGCGACATCCAGCTCGGATGCTTCCGGTTCTGTCACTGCTGTGTTGTCGCTATCCGCCAACATTTTTCATCCCATTGGGTAGGGCCAGCTTATGAGCCCAGAGCCAGTGTTACAGGGATTATTCCTTATCATCCATCCCTGATTTAATCAGACGCGACAACAGGAAGCCGGCAACAGCTGCTGCGCCGATAGCAACGGCAGGAGACTTGCGGACAAATTCGCGCGTACCTTCAACCAATTCATCAACATCTTTGGCATTCAGCTTATCAGCGAAGTCAGACACAGCATCTGCGGCTGAGCGTGCATAGTCGCCATATTGCTCACCGACTTTTTCATCAATGGTGCTGGCGCTGTCTTCAATCATTCTGCTCAAGCCACCAATTGCTTCGCCGGTTTTGTCCTTGCTGGAGGTTGCAACCGAATGTGCCTTTTTGGCAGCTTTATCCTTAAACTCACTGGTTTTCTCTGCAGCGGCTGCACGTGTCGCGGCCATTTTAACGGGTTTTGCGGGCTTTGCAGTTGTTTTCCGTGGAGCAGCTTTCTTCGCTGTGGTTTTTTTAGCTGCAGGTTTGCGCGCAGCTGGTTTTTTTGCTGCAGGTTTTTTGATCGTTTTGGCGGCCTTTGTAGTCATGGGGGATTCCTCCTCTGTTTCACTTATTCTCTAAGTGGATAGGTTTAACAATTTTTCAAGAGGCGCAGCAGAGCATTTCCACTGTTTTTCCGGCGCTTTGCATTGCTTTGCGGTGACCCGCACGATATGGGCAGGCAAATTTTTAATCCACGCTGGAGCAAATTTAATGACCGCAATTCTTGATATTCATGGACGCCAAATTTTGGATAGCCGAGGAAATCCTACCGTCGAAGTGGATATCCTCTTGGAGGATGGTAGTTTTGGCCGTGCAGCAGTACCGTCGGGTGCTTCAACTGGAGCTTATGAAGCCGTGGAATTGCGTGACGGCGACAAGGAACAGTATCTGGGCAAGGGTGTGCTCAAGGCCATTGATGCAGTGAATGGTGAAATTCGTGAGATGCTGACCGGTGTTGATGCTGAAGATCAGGAAGAACTTGATGCTGCAATGATCGAACTTGACGGCACCGAGAATAAAGGGCGCCTGGGGGCCAATTCGATTTTGGGTGTTAGTCTTGCGGCTGCCAAAGCAGCCGCAGATGCGAGAGGGTTACCTTTGTATCGCTATGTCGGCGGAACCTCTGCTCGAGTTTTGCCGGTTCCGATGATGAATATCATCAACGGCGGTGAGCATGCCGACAATCCAATCGACATTCAGGAATTCATGGTCATGCCAGTTGGGGCAAGCAGTCTGGCCGAAGGTGTGCGATGGGGTGCCGAAATTTTTCATACGTTGAAAAAGGGACTGTCGGAAAAAGGACTGGCGACGGCCGTTGGTGATGAAGGAGGCTTCGCGCCAGATATTGCGTCAACTCGCGATGCGTTAGATATCATTATGGCTTCCATTGAAAAAGCCGGTTTCAAAGTGGGAGATGAAGTGGTGCTTGCACTTGATTGTGCCGCAACCGAATATTTCAAGGATGGCAGCTATCATTTATCTGGTGAAGACAAGATTCTATCTCCTGCTGAGATGACCGATTATCTTGCGGACTTATGCAAAGACTACCCTATTAAATCGATCGAAGACGGCATGTCGGAAGATGATTTTGAGGGTTGGAAACTTCTTACCGATGCGATTGGCAACGATGTTCAATTGGTTGGTGACGACCTTTTCGTAACCAATCCAAAGCGTCTATCGCAGGGTATTGAAGATGGATTGGCCAATTCGCTTCTTGTGAAAGTCAACCAAATTGGAACATTGTCGGAAACTATGGAAGCAGTGCGTATGGCACACAATGCGTCGTATACAGCCGTCATGTCTCACCGATCCGGTGAAACCGAAGACGCCACTATTGCTGATTTAGCCGTCGCAACAAACTGCGGTCAGATCAAAACGGGTAGTTTGGCACGTTCCGACCGGTTGGCAAAATATAACCAGCTAATCCGTATCGAAGAAGAGCTTGGCGATGTTGCCCATTATGCAGGTCGATCGATCTTTTCTTGACTGTAATCATCACCCACTAAAATTCTTGCCAAGAAAAAAGTGTTAACGCGCTTGCGCGCGAATCACTTTTCTGATTCAAGGTTAACTATGGCGCAACGCGAAAAAATAGCGGGACTAATCCGATCGGCTCTAGGGCCAGGATTTGCACTGCTCACTCTTCTCGCGATAGCTGGATATGCAGTGTTAGGCCCCACCGGAGTTTTGGCTTGGGGCGAATATCAAACAGCATTGGATTCACGTGAGATGCAGCTCGCTCAACTTGAGATTAAACGCGACGCGCTTAAGAACCGGGTGCAGTTGCTGGATCCAAATGGCGCTGATCCCGACTTGATTGGGGAGTTGCTGCGTAGGGATGTCAACGTGGTGCATCCAGATGAGATTATCGTTCCGCTAAAATAGTGGACTTCAATTCCCTCAAATTGTTAACTTTGCAGTGGGATTTTTTCTCATAATGTCTATTGTGCAAGTAACCCAAATGTAGAGGATACCGCCAGCGTGGCTAAAGCACCCCGTAAAGCGCCTGCAGCAAAAAAAACTGCTGCGACGCGCAAAGCCCCAACCAAGAAAAAAACAACTGCTAGCAAGGCAGAGCCAGCCAAGACCACGGGAGGCCTGAAGACTCCTATTTACAAAGCTAGCAAGGCTGAAAAAATGGAGTTTTATGAGCAGATGCTGCTCATTCGCCGCTTTGAAGAAAAGGCCGGTCAGCTTTATGGCCTAGGCCTTATCGGCGGTTTCTGTCACCTTTATATTGGTCAAGAAGCGGTTGTAACCGGCCTGCAGTCTGCGATTAGTCCTGGCAAAGATAGCGTTATCACTGGTTATCGCGATCACGGTCATATGTTGGCTTGTGGGATCGATCCCAATGTGGTCATGGCGGAATTAACCGGCCGATCTACCGGCATATCGAAAGGCAAAGGCGGCTCTATGCACATGTTCTCGGTCGAGCATGGCTTTTACGGCGGTCACGGTATTGTCGGTGCACAAGTGTCGCTCGGAACTGGCTTGGCCTTTGCCCATAAATACAAAGAAGATGGTGGCGTCTGTTTAGCTTATTTTGGCGACGGTGCATCTAATCAAGGCCAAGTGTATGAAAGCTTCAACATGGCCGAGCTTTGGCAATTGCCGGTCATATTTGTGATTGAAAACAATCAATATGCGATGGGAACGAGTGTCAATCGTTCTTCTGCTGAGGATCAGCTTTATCGACGCGGTGAGAGTTTCCGTATTCCTGGAATGCAGGTAGATGGAATGGACGTATTGGCTGTACGCGGTGCTGTTGAAGAGGCACTGAAAGATGTTCGCAGCGGCGGCGGCCCGGTAATCATGGAGCTAAAAACATATCGCTATCGTGGGCATTCGATGTCTGATCCAGCAAAGTATCGCAGCCGCGATGAGGTGAAGGATGTACGCGAGAAATCAGACCCAATTGAACGTCTTAAAGCGACGTTGATCAAGGATGGTGTGAAAGAAGAGGATTTGAAAGCTCTGGATAAGAAAGTGCGTAAGATCGTTGCTGATTCTGCAGATTTTGCTGAAGAGTCTCCGGAACCCGAATTGTCCGAACTTTATACTGACATTTTGGTGGAGCAGTATTGATGGCTATTCAACTCAAAATGCCTGCACTATCTCCGACAATGGAGGAAGGTACTCTTGCCAAATGGTTGGTCAAGGAAGGCGATGAAGTAACATCTGGCGATATTCTTGCTGAAATCGAAACCGACAAAGCGACAATGGAATTTGAGGCTATTGATGAAGGCGTAATTTCAAAAATAGTGATCGCTGAGGGTACGGATGGAGTTCCTGTTGGCGCAGTGATAGCCGAAATGACCGGTGAAGGTGGCGATGAAGATTCTGTCGTTTCTTCCGAATCTCTTGTCGCCGAAAAGTCCTCTGAGGCAGAGCCTGAGCAAGTTGAGGCGGCGGAAGTCATCGCGCCTTCTCCAGTTTCGCGCGCAGATGATCCATCGGTTCCAGAAGGGACTGCAACGGTCTCACTAACTGTTCGTGAAGCCCTGCGTGACGCAATGGCCGAAGAAATGCGTAAGGATGATACGGTCTTTGTGATGGGCGAAGAAGTTGCGGAATATCAAGGCGCCTATAAAGTTACTCAGGGACTTTTAGATGAATTTGGTGCAAAGCGAGTCATAGATACACCCATTACCGAACACGGTTTTGCAGGCATTGGCGCGGGTGCTGCCATGGGCGGGTTGAAGCCGGTCGTTGAGTTCATGACTTTCAACTTTGCCATGCAAGCCATTGATCACATCATCAATTCTGCGGCAAAAACCAACTACATGTCTGGCGGTCAAATGCGCTGCCCGATTGTGTTCCGTGGTCCCAATGGTGCAGCGTCTCGTGTTGGTGCACAACATAGTCAGAATTATGGACCTTGGTATGCATCTGTGCCGGGACTTATCGTTATATCACCCTATGATGCAGCCGATGCCAAAGGGCTTTTGAAAGCAGCAATTCAGTCTCCTGACCCCGTCGTGTTTTTGGAGAACGAGTTAATTTACGGACAATCGTTCGAACTGCCTGATCTGGAGGATCATACGCTTCCTATTGGTAAAGCGCGGATCATGCGAGAGGGCAGTGATGTCACAATTGTAAGTTATTCTATTGGCGTCGGTTTAGCCTTGGAGGCTGCAGATAAACTAGCGGGTGAGGGGATCAATGCTGAAGTTATTGATCTTCGTACATTGCGCCCGCTGGACACCGAGACGGTGTTAAAAAGTCTCTCCAAGACGAATCGAATGGTTGTGGCTGAAGAAGGATGGCCGGCCTGTTCTATCTCAAGCGAGATTGTAGCTCTTTGCATGGAGCAAGGGTTTGATGATTTGGATGCACCAGTAACCCGCGTTACAAATGAAGATGTCCCACTTCCCTACGCGGCTAACTTGGAAAAGGCCGCTTTGATAGATAGCTCGCGTATTGTCGATGCGGTTAAATTAGTCTGTTATAGATAGCAAAACCGCTTTTGCACGTGTGCCAAGCAGTAGGTTATGTGCAACTGTTAATGGGCTCATTGTTGACGTTGGTAATATCAAAACTGTTACGCGAACGAACGTTAAATGCAGATTCGTAACGAATTTGGCTTGCTGGAATTACGCCAGGGAAAAAAGGTTCATAATCGTAGGTAACTTCTACAAACATGACCGCAGTGCCATCGGCCGCTACAATTTTATTACCAGTTTCACCCATTCCTGCTGCAAAACTATCATCGGTCTCACCGTCATTTTCGACACCGTAAGCAGAGACAACTGATAAGTCGCCAAAACAGCGTTGCCAGTTGATTACTTGTCCTTCGTCGTCATCTGATAGTCCGTTGTGCTGCAAAGATGACAAAACAACGCGGCCGTTAGCGGTAAAGTTTAGGGTGTCGCCGACGACTTCAGCCGCCGCGATCAACTCACCGATATCAGACTCATCGATGCTGGGGTCATAGCGACCTGCATTATCAGCAACACTCATTGCAATCTGACTGATCCGCAGATGTGTGGAGGCCAAATTTGCATATTCAAGCCCGCCGACTGTCAAGGTAATGAATACAGGGAGGGCAAGAGCGAATTCCGTAAGCGCAATACCGCTTTCGCTATGCCGCAATCTGCTTAATATTCCAGATTTATTGGTGAATTCTATCATGTTATGGCTCCGCACAGACATTTTGTGGTGCTTGTTGAGTTTCAAACGGTTGTGTTCGCACTGCAGTGTTTGCTGTTACGGTATAGTTTTCAGAAGCGCCTATCAAAGCAGCCATTGGAAAAATCCGGGGAATGCTGACACTTATTTCGTAAAATATGATGTCACTAGAACCGCCCAATCCGTCACGCCCAGCATCTTGGTCAAAACTACCGTTATCGTTCAGATCCTGCCAACAGTCTCCATCATCAAAATCAAATTCGCCATTGCCATTGGCATCATATGTAAGCTTCTCAGGCTTTCCGACACCCGAGAACTCATAATAGTTTCTGATCTTTACTGCATCATCATCGGGATTATTCGGATCACCCTCAAAATCAACATCTGGATAAAGGTCCTGTACTCTTTTCTCGATCGAGTCCTGAATTCGATCTTGAAGCGTTGCACCAGTGCCAGAAAATATCGGATTTTCCGTCGATGCCTGTCGAGCAGCTTCGGTCAACGTTCCTTGTAACACTGAACGAAGATAGTTTTGATAACCAAGATCAAAAGCCCCCATTAACAATATCGAAAACGGCACCAAGATGATCCCAAACTCGGTAACCGCCATTCCGCGCTCATCTCGAGATAGTTTTCTCTTAAGGTTCTGAAAAATTGTCATAGTGTCAACCTCAAGTCACCGATCCCTTGACCGATTTTGGCGAAGACTTCTTCAAGATCTGATCCATCGCTGGTGTAAAAGTGATCAGTGCTGGTTGCACAGGGTTTGATATCAGCGACAGCTGGATCATTGGGATCATTGGGATCGCCAACATCAAGTGCCACAACCCAAATGGTCATATTCATTGCCCGTGCGCGCGAACAAGCTGATAAAAATCGCGAGCGATGCTTTTGGCTTTGGTTTCCGGTACCGGTTAAACGGTCTTCGAACCTTGATATTCCGTAGGATGAATAAAGGCTACTTCCCACATCCAATGTACCATCAGTCATAAAGACGACATGTGTGTTAACGGGAAATCCGTTAACTTCGGTCGGATTATTGGCAGAAAACATTCCGGTTTGAGAAAGCCAACGAGCTGCCCAGATCATGCCAATATCGTGGTAGGTACCGCCGGTAACTATCGACGTCGCGTTGTCAATTGCCGTTTGAAATGCAGCCTCTGATCCATATGTACGAAGTTTTTGAGCTTCAGCAGGACATGCAACTTGACTATGAGCACGATTGACCAATGTCGATCCACTGGCGTTTTGCGGCGCGGGATCATAACGCCCCCATTGACGTTGCGTGTCATTACCGTTTGCAGCCTTTAGGTCGATGTCATCTTGGCTCACATCTGTGCTGATACGAATTGGGCTGGCAGCATTACCAATTGTTGGTCGTTCTTCAACACATGCAGACCCGCTTTGACGCCAAGCTCTGATCCGTTGTCCGGTATTGGCGCCGTCGTCAGACCATTGTGTTGAATTAATGTGGACACCAGTCTTGCTCGCCGAAAGACAGTAAGAACCGCTATAGCTGGTACAGTCATCATAGTCGGTGGTACGAAGAATATCGCGGGTACGTAGACGCCGTCCAACGTTGATACTGGAAGAATAGGGAATCAGTCCAAAGCGAGTACGTGATGTGTTGGTACCGTCTTGAAGTGCCCGATAGAGACCCAGTGCACCGTTACGCAAACGCGCAATTTTTGAATTGCTATCACCATCGCAATCGACATGATTAGGGAAATGACCTGGATCACAATTCATCGACCCAGTGACATCAAGTACGACCATAATGTCATTGTTGCCGAGATCTCGCTTCACATTGCAGTCCACAGCGATATCAATTTCGTTATACGAAAAAATTTTCATCAAACTGGTAGGGATTGTTGCGGTTGCAACTCCTTCTAGAGATGCAACATCACCAGCGTCTTGTTGAATATCAAAATCGATGTCTTCTGCGGCCATCGTTCCAGCTGGAAAGTTGAAGTCAAAAAAACGTTCGGCCGTCAAACGGTCTGCGTTAGTAAAATTGGTGCCCGTCATACCTTGCCGCGCAGCGAGTGCGCCGGCATCGCAAGCATTCTGCAGCTTTGCTTTCGCCATATAGGCGCGACTGATGTCCAGTCCGCCACCAATCATTCCAGCCAATGGAACCATAGCGGCGGCCATCATTGCCAGCGTGTTACCGCTTGTGTCTTCGCGCAACCGTTTGAGAAAACCGGTGACGTAAGAATTCCGTTTTTTGGCAGACATTTGCTGGAGCCCCTGAAAAATCTTTATTGAGTGGATCAAATACGGGGAAAAGGGTTAGCGGCGTTCAAATGGTTCTGGTTAAAGCAATTTTTACCTTGATTCATGACGGAGAACTGGCATCGGCCAACTTATGGAAAGCGTTAACGACAGCCTGAATCCACTGAAACTATTGATTCTTTCCTATGCAAAAAAGGAGGATCGTCGAAAATTCGAATTCTTATTTGCTTTCGACTCGCGCCTTGCAGAGGTTATTCGTTCAACATCTGAACCGTTGATTGGCCAAATGCGGTTAACCTGGTGGCGAGATATTTTAACCAAGGTGGCGGATGATCGTCCCGAAGGAGAGCCATTGGTTGAACTGTTCAATAATATTGAGCACGAGGGCTTATTTGTTTCTCATCTCTCTGCGTTACTCGATGGCTGGGAAATCATGCTTGACGATTTTCCGTGGGATGATCGTCAGTTTGAAAACTATGCTTTGAACAGAGGGGTAGGTTTTTTTGGCTTTGCATCGAGTAAGCCAGAATTATCAGATGAGCATATCAAAATCGCAAAGCTGTGGGCTTTATGGGATTTTGCAACCCATTGCTCCGATGCGAAAATGAGGAATGAGGCGTTTGCTCGGTGTGTGAATTTATCCAAAGAAACTGAACAACCGTCCTTTGACAAAAACGGTCGACCGCTTTCAATTCTCTGTAAATTGGCGATGCGCGATGCCAAAAGTGGCCGATTGTCGGAAACTATGTACCGACCATCAACCGCCGCGCACATCATATGGCACGGCATTACGGGACTTTGAAACCGAGTCCCTGAAATAGGGATTAGTTGATGCGGAAGTATATCGCTGGAGCTGTTGCAACGATGCTGATGCTCTCAGCTGGCTTCTTCTTTTGGATCGGCGCGCAAGAACAGGAAATAGTGCTGCCCGATGCACCTCCTCCGCCCCAGGTGCAGGATGCTAAAAATGTACTTCCGATGGCAGATGCAGATGCGCCAATTGAAGGCTTCGCTCCACCGACGCCGCCCAAAGCATATAAAGCGTCACGAGAAGAATTGCGTTTCAATCGATATGATCGTGATCGAGATGAGGTGATAACACGCCTTGAACTAATGAGCAGTCGGACCAAGGCATTCAGAAAACTGGATAAAGATGGGAACAATCTGCTTACGTTTGAAGAATGGGCTGTGGCGACTAGCGACCGGTTTGAAAAGGCCGATCGCAATAAAAACGATCAACTGACACGTGCCGAATTTCGAACCACGAGACCCAAACGTTCTGCACCACGCTGTAAATGCTAAGCCAGTTGCAGGCCTTTTGCTGAAAGTGGTTTGTGCCATTCCGCAAAATCCTGGCGTGCTCTGGCGGTGTAAGCTTGCTTGCGTTCCTTCTTTTTTACGCGTTCTGGAAATGGCGGGAAGAGACCAAAGTTCACATTCATCGGCTGATAGTCCTTGGCATCGGCCCCGCCCGTAATATGGGAAAGCAAGGCGCCAAAAGCAGTTGTATCTGGTGGGTAGGGTAGGTTCTCACCCTTGATTTCGGCGGCAACCCAGCGGCCAACCATCAGTCCGACGGCCGCGCTTTCAACATAACCCTCACAACCGGTAATCTGACCGGCAAAGCGGATGTGCGGCGCTTTCTTTAGACGCATCTCTTTGTCGAGCAATCTGGGTGCGTTGATAAATGTGTTGCGATGCAATCCGCCCATGCGCGCAAATTCAGCGTTTTCGAGTCCTGGAATGGTTTTAAGTAGTTCCGCTTGTGCGCCATATTTAAGTTTCGTCTGGAATCCGACCATATTCCAAAGCGTGCCGAGTGCATTATCCTGTCGAAGCTGCACGATAGCGTAGGCTTTGCTGCCGTCATGTGAATTTGTCAGACCAATCGGCTTCATCGGGCCAAAACGCAGGGTTTCTGGACCACGTGACGCCATGACTTCAATCGGCATACAACCTTCAAAATAGGGTGTATCTTTTTCCCACTGTTTGAAGTCAGTTTTCTCTCCATCGAGCAGGCCCTGGATAAAGGCATAATATTGCTCTTTATCCATTGGGCAGTTGATGTAATCTTTGCCATCACCCTCAGGACCGACTTTGTCCCAGCGTGACTGCATCCAGGCGATGTCCATATCGATCGTCTCTTTATAGACAATCGGTGCAATCGCATCGAAAAAGGCGAGTGAGTCTTCCCCTGTTGCCGCGCCGATATTCTCTGCAAGCGATAAAGCGGTGAGGGGGCCTGTCGCAACTATCGTCAGGCCTTTTTCGGGAAGTGTATCAACGCGTTCACGAACAATTTCGATATTGGGATGTTCAGTTAACGTTTGTGTGACGGCATCCGAGAAATGATCGCGATCCACGGCGAGTGCAGAACCGGCGGGTAATCGGTGTTTGCCGCCCTCGTTCATTATGATTGAGTTTAGATCACGCATTTCCTGATGCAACAGACCAACGGCGCTCTTCTCAGCATCATCGCTACGAAAACTGTTTGAACAAACGAGCTCCGCCAGACCGTCGGTCTGATGAGCTGGTGTCATTTCGCCGCTTCCGCGCATTTCGGACAGGCGCACTTGCACGCCCTGTTCCGCCAATTGCCAAGCTGCTTCCGATCCGGCTAATCCGCCGCCAATAATGTGAACTTGTGTCATGCGGCGCTAATGTTGTGGTAAGACTATAATGTCAATCTGGCAGTTGAAGCTTTCGCCTGATACAAGCGAGACAAGATTATTATTGGGGCGATATCATGAAACGCGCAATTGTTGAATCCAGACCCTATCTCCTGTTGAGCTTGCTCTTTGGAATAAGCTATTTTTTCGTGATGGATAGTAATATTCCGGGTACTTTTTTGATCCTTTGGAAGGGATTAGGTGTCGGTTTTCTGGCGGTTTATGCGCTGCGTCGGGTACATAATTTCGATGGTAAGTTAATCGCAGCGATCATGGCGTTTGGTGCGCTTGGCGATATGTTGATCGAAATTGATCTAATCATGGGGGCAGTAGCGTTTCTGGTCGGGCATTGCATTGCGATCACGCTGTATCTTCGCCATCGCCGTGAAAAACTATCCTTCAGTCAAAAGCTATTTGCCATATTCCTGATCCCGATCACGGTCTTCATCGCATGGAGCTTGCCATTTGATCGAGCTGAAGCACCCGGATTGGCACTTTACAGTTTGTTTTTGGCAATCATGGCCGCAATGGCTTGGACCAGTAGTTTTCCACGCTACCGGGTTGGTATTGGCGCGATACTGTTCGTTATATCGGATTTGCTGATATTCTCGCGCATGGGTTTTTTGCAAAACTCAGTCATTCCCGACTGGACAGTTTGGCCGCTATATTATGGAGGTCAGTTTCTCATCGCGATTGGCGTCGTCCGGACGCTGCGCGACAAACTACATGTCCCAAACCCTTAACTGCCTTGATATGCCGCGATTGTTGTTCGGTGTAACAACCTATCATGACCTTCATATCCGCCAGTTGCGCAGTGTAGAACCGAACGATTGTCCCACATGACCAACATATCGGGCTGCCATTTATGTCGATAGATAAATTCTTCACGGCCTTGCCAAGCATAAAGTTCCTGTAGCAAGGGAAGGGCATCTTCCTGAGCTATGCCGTCAAATCCTATAATATATCCCATGCAGCTGAATAAGCCGAGCTGACTGGTTTCGGGATGCTTACGGATAAGTGGATGGGTTTGTGTTTCACGTGCTGATTCATCAGGGCGGATTGCCATCGAACGACCGTCGTCATTGTCACCATATGCACCATCAGGCGCATAGGCCATTTTCGCGCTATGAATGGCGGTTAGGCCGTCATATTTCGAACGCATTTCTGACGTCATGGCATCAAGCGCCAAATGCTGATTGGAAAATAGGGTGTCACCTCCTACCGGCGGCACAATGATACTGCGAAGACAAGTCCCTGCTGGTGGGTGCTGTTGAAAACTCCAATCACTATGCCAGTTTTCTGCGAACAAAGGCGATGTTTCATCTGCATTGCGCTGGATTGCCGCAATATTCTCTCGACCATCAATCGGATCGAAAAACGGATCATGCCCAAACCCTCCGAAATATCGTGTAAATCGTTCCAGGTCATCATCAGTCATAGGCTGATCTGGGAAAGACAAGACGTGGTGTTCGAGCCATGTCGTTCGGATTGTAGCGACTTGATCATCGTTCAGTGGCTTCGACAGGTCGATCCCTGTGACTTCGGCACCGCAAGCTTGTCCGGATGGTTTAACTTTGATCGTCATTTCCTTCCTCAGGATTGGTCGGAGCAGTCTCTCCTTCGGAAACGCCTTGATCGACCATTTCTTCAGCTACTGCCTCTTCACCCTCATTTTCAGGCTCTTCTTCTTCGTCAATCTTGGCGGCTCCAACAACTTGCTCACCTTTGGATACATCAAACAGCTTCACGCCTGAACTATTCCGACCAATCACCCGCATATCTGCCACTTTCATGCGAATAAGCTTGGCCTGATCGGTAACCAGCATGACCTGCTCGTCGTCGGTAGCTGGGAAGCTGGCAACAACTGTGCCGTTGCGTTTGATATTATCAATATTGAGAATACCCTGACCGCCGCGACCAGATTGGCGATATTCGAACGCGCTGGAGCGCTTGCCATAGCCATTGGCACAGACCGTCAGAATGAAATCTTCGTTTTCACTAAACTCAGCCATACGTTCTGCAGAAAGTTCCGGCGCATTGTCATTTTCTTTCCAAGGTGCGGCTTTCAAATACTGATCACGCTCCTCGGTGGATGCATCAAAGCCACGTAAAACCGAAAGCGAGATAACTTCGTCATCACCTTTGAGTGCAATCCCGCGAACACCAGTGGAACTGCGGCTTTGCATTGCTCGAACAGCCTCAGAAGCGAATCTGATCGCCTTACCATTTTTGGTAGAAAGCTGAGCGTCGTCGGTTTCCATCAACAATTCGACCCCAATTAGGCGATCATTGCTTCCATCCTCAAACTTCATGGCGATTTTGCCGTTTGACGGAATGTTGGTGAAAGCATCCATGCTATTTTTACGGATATTACCTTTGGCGGTGGCGAACATGACGTTGAGTGCAGCCCATTCTTCTTCGTCTTCGGGAAGAGGGAGCACGTTGGTGATTACTTCGCCTTCGCCCAGCGGCAGCAGGTTTACCATTGGCCGCCCTTTGGTCTGAGGTCCACCTTCGGGGAGTTTCCAGACTTTTAAGCGATAAACCTGTCCGATATTGGAGAAAAAAAGCACTGGCGTATGGGTCGATGTAACGAATAACTCCGTTACCGCATCCTCATCCTTGGTTGCCATCCCTGCGCGGCCTTTGCCGCCGCGGCGTTGGGCGCGAAATGTGTCTAGCGGTGTACGTTTGATATATCCGCCATGCGTCACAGTCACCACCATTTCGGAGCGTTCCATCAGGTCTTCGTCTTCCAAACCATCCCAAGCGGCGGTTATCTCCGACATACGCGGGGTTGCAAATTCGTCGCGAACCTCCTCCAGCTCTTCACGCATCACAGCATAGAGTTTTACACGATCTGCTAATATTGAGAGATATTCTTCAATAGCGATTGCAAGTTCTTTTAACTCATCGCCAATTTCTTCACGGCCAAGCGCGGTCAATTTCTGCAAGCGAAGATCTAAAATCGCTTTAACCTGGACAGCGGACAGCTTGTAAGTGTCGCCTTCGACTTCTACTTCAGTCGCTTCAACGAGCTGAATATAAGGCGCGATTTCGGCAATCGGCCATTCGCGAGCGAGCAGCGATTCGCGGGCTTCTATCGGCGTCGCAGATCCGCGAATAATACGGACCACTTCGTCCATATTAGTGACCGCAACTACGAGGCCCAGCAAAATATGAGCACGTTCACGGGCCTTGTTCAGTTCAAACTTGGTCCGTCGGGTGATGACTTCTTCGCGGAATTTGACGAATGATTCGATGATATCCCGAAGGTTCAATACTTCTGGACGACCACCACGAATCGCCAACATATTCGCAGGGAAGCTCGATTGGGCAGGGGAGAAGCGCCAGATTTGGTTCAACACTACTTCAGTTGTGGCGTCGCGTTTCAGGTCGATAACGACACGAACACCAGCACGACTGGACTCATCGCGAATGTCCGACACGCCTTCAATGCGCTTGTCTTTTGCTGCCTCCGCGATTTTTTCGACCAAACCGGCCTTACCAACCTGAAACGGAATCGATTTCAAAACGATAGAGCGTTTGTCGCCGCGCCCTTCCTCAATCTCATGACGTGCGCGCATCATAATCGACCCGCGTCCTTCTTTATAGGCAGCTCGTGCGCCCGATTGGCCCAAGATCAAAGGAGATGTCGGAAAGTCTGGTCCCGGAATGATTTCGATCAGTTCATCGACCGTAATGCCGGGATTCTCGATATACGCCAGACTAGCGTTGATGACTTCGCCCAGATTATGTGGCGGGATATTGGTCGCCATACCCACAGCAATACCGCCGGCGCCATTGACCAATAAATTGGGAAAGCGTGCGGGAAGAACCGTGGGTTCCTGCAAACTGCCATCATAATTGTCCTGAAAATCGACCGTATCTTTATCGAGGTCATTCAACAGGAAGTTAGAGACCTTATCAAGCCGGGCTTCCGTATATCGCATAGAAGCAGGCATGTCGGGGTCCATAGAGCCAAAATTACCCTGACCATCGATCAATGGCACGCGCATAGACCAATCCTGCGTCATACGCGCCAAGGCCATGTAAATCGCGCTATCGCCGTGCGGGTGATAATTACCCATCACATCACCGACGATTTTTGCTGATTTCCGATAAGGGCGACCGGCCACGAAGCCACCTTCTTTGGAAGCGAATAATATTCTCCGGTGAACCGGTTTTAAGCCATCGCGAACGTCAGGCAATGCGCGGCTGACAATCACTGACATCGCGTAATCCATATAGCTGGATTTCATCTCATCGACGATATCAATTGGTTCGATGCCGGAGGGTTCAGGAGGCGAGGTAATTTCGTTCACAAACGGACCTTTTTGGTGTGTTTTTTCTTAGAAAATCTCTTAGAGGAAGAGGGGTTAAAAGGCTAGTTATTAGGACCAGATTAACCTCTTTTTTTTGCATCATTTTTTAGGGCGCTGCTTCCTCGCCATCCGAGGCAAAAAACTTGCCAGTATCCGATGGTTTTCGATCGTCCCACATATCTAAAAGTTGAAGAGCGACGTCCTTTGGATCGAACGGAACCTTGGCTTGAAACGGCTCATTTAGATCCGTGTCTAAAGTGCCGGGATCCAAAGCGCCAATGATTGGTCACTTATTTTTACGGGACCGCTCTATAGATCGGGTGCGGATCATTATATTGAGCAGGGCTTTGGAGGCGCGATATCCTTACTATCCACCTAACCGGTCGGTTGAAATACCGCCAGCGCACACCGGTAGTGCCAATAACGACAGCAGTATTTCTGATCATGATCGTATGAAACGCAGGCTGTCCTCTGGGCTTGCATTGGAATCAAATTTGTAACCATCGCTGTCAAAGCCCTTCAGGGTTTCGATGTCAGCACCGTGATTCTCGCACATGTATCGCGCCATCATGCCGCGCGCACGTTTGGCCTCAAAGCTCACAAATTGCGGGCCATCTGGGCCTTCGCGTCGAAAATCCACATCTACGATTCTAGCGTTTAACTTTTTAATATGCGGTTTGACAGATGCCCAATATTCATTGCTCGCCAAATTGAGAATGATTCTGTCTTGTGAGCTACCAAGGTCTGCTGATAGTTCGCGTGCAATTTTATCTCCCCAAAAATCGGTAAGCTTTTTGTAACGAGGGGCCCATTTTGTTCCCATTTCCAAACGATGGGGCCTGATCGCGTCAAAAGGGCGGAGCAGGCCATAGAGTCCAGAAAGAATGCGCAAATGATCTTGTGCAAAGGACATAGCGTCTTCACCAATGCTCTGTGCTTCAAAACCGGTATAAACGTCTCCGCTATATGCATAAATAGCAGGGCGTTCCGGTTGTCCGAAAAAATTTGCATAGCGACCGCGATTTAAATCGATCAAATTGTCTGAGACGGGCATGATCTTCTTTAACTTGGACTTGGTAAGATTTTTGATGCCAGTTGCCAATCGCTTAGTCTCTTCTGGGAAGCGACTAGGGGAAGAAGTTACGTTTGGAATTTTACTGTCAAAATCCAAGGATTTGGCGGGAGATATTACTGCTAGCACGGTTTTTTGCCTTCTTGTTCATAATACGGGGCGGAATGATGAATGCCGTTCAACAGCCATTCAGCGAAATTTTGCTAAATAGCCAGTTGTATCTTGGTATTAGAGCCAAGACATTCTATGGTGCAACCATATTTAGGGTCGCCGAAGGGGTTCGGCGCGAGGTTTTAATAAACTGGAGGATTACATGCGTTTTCTATCTCATTTTTCAATGGGCATTGCTTTGGCTACAGCGGGCGCCGTAGCCGTAACGGCCTTGCCAACGGAAGCTCAGGCTCAAAAGAAAAAGAAACAGAAGAAACCGAAGTTGAGTAAAGAATTTGCGGCGCAGGCTGGCCCAATTCAAAAAGCGATTGAAGGAGAAGATCCTGCATCTGCCAAGCCTATGGTAGAGGCTTTGGTGGCGCAACAATGGACCGGTTATGATAAATTTGTATCGGGACAATTTGCAGTAAGTCTTGGCAGTAAATTGAAAGATCAATCGCTCCAAGAGCTTGGCCTAAATGCGATGGTCAGTAGTGGGCATACTCCTGCCGAACAGCTTGGGCAGTACACCTTTTTTCTGGGCAACTTTGCTTACGGAGCAGGCCGATATGCTGAAGCCCAGCAACGTTTGCAATCTGCTTATGATGGTGGATTCCGCAGCAACAACATAGCGGCACTTCTTGCTGAAGCATATTTCAAGGAAAACAAGAACCAGCTAGGCTTAACAGCCCTGGATCGTGCTATCGCCGATAAGAAAGCTGAAGGTGCTGCTGCGCCGGAAGATTGGTATCGGCGCGGCGCGGGAGTTGCCTTGAAAGGTGATGTTGCAGGAGCATCAGCGGCATGGACTTACAAACTAGTGGAGGCCTATCCAACTGGCGAGAATTGGCGTGCCGCTCTTTCCGTCTATCGTGATTCAGCAACTCCAAAATTAGACAATCAACAAAACCTAGAGCTTATGCGTTTGATGAGGAAAGCCGACGCTATGGCAAGCGAACGAGATTATTTTGAATATGCCGATGCGGCCGGTCCACGGCGACTTCCCGGTGAAGTTGTATCGGTTCTCGAAGAAGGTATTGCCAAAGGGGCGGTCCGAGCGAACACGCAATATACAAAAGAAACTATCGGCCTGGCTCGCGGATCTGTAAATGCAGATAAAGCTAGTCTGCCAGCTTCTGAACGTGATGCAGGCAAGTCTGCTAATGGTAAGATAGCCTTGGCCACTGCCGATGCGTTTTTGGGTTACGCTGACTATCAAAAAGCCGAAAGCATGTATCAAGCAGCCATTTCAAAAGGTGGTATAGATGATAACCGAGCTCAAGTTGGGCTAGGAATTGCTAAAGCTGGTAACAAGGACTGGCAAGGTGCTAAAACGGCATTTGCTGCAGTCAATGGGTCACGGCAACCCATCGCTAATTTCTGGTCGTTGTGGATTGATCAGCAAAGCGCACCGCCTGCACCGGCTGTGACCGCAGCTGTCACTGAGAACTAGTTTACAATGGTTGCTGCAAAAAGGGTGCTTTTAGGCACCCTTTTTTTTTTGCATAGTCCAATTATAGTCCAATTATAGTCCAATATCGATTGGAACACCGGGTTCATGTTTTGCAGATCGGATAGTCAAAGAGGTCTTCACACTCGCGACGTTTGGAGCCGATGTAAGGTTGCTGGTTAAGAATTTCTGGAATTGCTGCAAATCTTTGGCAACGACTTTCAGCATAAAGTCAATTTCACCGTTTAACATGTAACAGTCTCTGACTTCTGGCAGCCCCTGCACATGATCTTCGAAAGCCTGAAGGTCTGCTTCTGCTTGGCTTTTGAGACTAACCATTGCGAAAACGGTAATGGTGTAGCCCATTTTTATCGGATCAATTGCCGCATGATAGGCGGTTATAATGCCATCATCTTCCAGTGCGCGCATACGGCGAAGACATGGAGGGGCAGTTAAACCTACGCTTTGCGCGAGTTCCACATTCGTGACTCGCCCATCATGCTGTAATCGATTGAGGATCTGTAGATCAATTTCGTCCAGATTTAGTTCGGCCATAAAAGAAATTTCCGTTCGAGATTCGTTCAGCTGTTATAATATAATAACGACATCAAGCAATGGTTTCTCGCATGTCCCACATTGTGACGCGGTGTTTAATGCCCTTTTGATTGGGTGCTTATGAAGTTATCAAAATGTTAACGCACCATTCAGTCTGAACCGGAATTTAGTTTGCGCTTTGATGATCGTCTAACAACAGTATTGAAAGGGCCATTGCCAGAGGGCTTAGCTGCTGCTTTGCAATGGCGACAAGTCGCTGATATCATGGCGCAAAAACCTGGAAAGTTGGTCAATGAAGATGTTCAAGCTGGACTAACACGTCTGCGCGATCTTCATGACAGGGTAAATGAAGCTGATCGGCTTTCCGCAGTGGAAGCATTGGACGGACGACTGCGTTCTGGCCCATTACTGGTCTATCTGTGTGCGGATAGTGAAATTATCTGTAATTCTGCGGTCAATGCGGCGGATCTGACCGATGAAGAATGGGCCGAATTGATACCGGGGCTTCCTTTACAGGCAAAGACATTGATTGAAGTGCGAACTGATCTTGGCTCGCTAAGCAGGTCAGCGCTCAATCTTTCCCCTTCCGAAGAAGTGCTGTTGCTAGAGGAAGAGGATGTTTCCGAAGAAACGTCCGCTCTAAATGCAAACTTGGAACCAGTTGAATCAAATGCAAATCAACGTACGGATCAAGAAATTGAATCTGACGAACAATCCCAGATTAGTAATCTGGTCGCAAAAATTGCCGATTATCAGCGTGATCGAAATGTTGAAACGCCAAAATTACCACTTGAAGATGGGCAACACCGGTCCTTTTTTGTTGGGTCGATCGAAAAAATTCAGTTTGAAACGGATGATAGTGGCACGATTAACTGGGTAGAAGGCCCCCCCACTGGAGCGGTGGTAGGCGTTACAATTGCAGAGCCAACCTTCGATGATGGACCGGGCCCAGATGCCTATGGCGCGGCTGCTTTTCGCCAAAGAATGCCTCTCGAAAATGCACGTATGCGTCTATCTGGAGCTTCGGCAATAGCTGGAAATTGGCGTATGACGGCAATACCGTATTTTAGCGACGAGACCGGCCGTTTTCAGGGATATCGCGGTGTCATGCGCCGGCCGAATGCGGCCGAAGATGCCGCTCATGCAGGTATCGACGCCGACCGGCGAGAGCAGTTGCAACAACTGATTCATGAACTGCGAACCCCGCTCAATGCCATTATTGGTTTCAGCGAAATAATCGAACAGCAACTGTTCGGCCCCGCTTCATTTGAATACCGCACCTTGTCTCGTAGCATCATGGATGAAGCACGGCGTCTACTTACTGGTTTTGAAGACCTTGATATTGCCGCAAAGGTTGATTCAGGACAGCTGGACACTGTTTCCGGTTCAACAGAACCTGATTGGCTGCTTGAACGATTGGCTCAACGTCTTTCCAGTCTTACTCAAAGTAAATCTGTGGATCTGCGTATTAACAAAGCAGAGCCTATCCGCGCGTTTGCTTTGGAGGGAGAGACAGTGGAGCGCGTTTTCGCGCGATTGTTGTCGGCAACGATAATAGCGTGCGAAGAGGGGGAGGAGTTGGATGCGGAACTGAGAACGCGAATTGGAGCGAGCCCGGTAAACCATTTCAGTATATCTCGCCCCAAAAGCATGATTGGAATTTCGGAAGAACAATTGCTTGATCCATCACAAGGAATCGACGGTGATCCAGGTGATGCACCCTTGCTCGGACTTGGATTTTCCTTGCGCTTGGTGCGCAATCTTGCACAATCAGCCTCTGGCGCTCTGTCCATTTCCGAGCAGAGGATTGGCTTGACCCTGCCTGCGGTCACGACTAGCGAACTGGGGGTTAGGGAAACAGAAATCGAATAAGAAGGTTCGGTTTTTTACAAAGTGGGGCGGCTATGTTTCTAAAGCAACAACAGCCATCGGCTGATAGCCGGTTGCAATTGCCCAACGACTTCGGACGTCGTTTTCTCATCACCATTGATACTGAAGAAGAATTTGACTGGAGTGCGCCTTTTGAACGAAGCGGCCACACAACCATCACAGTGCCAATGTTGGAGAGGTTTCAGCAGTTTGTAGAGAAATACGGCATTAAGCCGGTCTATTTTGTCGATTATTCGATTATAGAAAACGACGAGGCTGCGGCTTTCCTTAAACGCGCGGCAGAGGGTGATAACGCGACAATTGGCGTCCATTTGCACCCTTGGGTCAATCCTCCCTTCGATGAAGAAGTAAATGACCACAATAGCTTTGCTGGCAACCTTTCAAAGGAGTTGGAGGAAGCTAAAATAGTCCAATTGCGAGATCGAATAGAAGAACGCACTGGCATTGTTTCTAAAATCTATCGTGCTGGACGTTATGGTGTGGGGCGAAACACCATTGAGATTCTGTCGAAACTAGGTTTTCAGATAGACAGCAGTGTACGTTCTCGGTTTGATTACAGCAGAGAAGGGGGGCCAGACTTTCATCATCTGAGTCCGATACCATTCTGGTTGGATGATAAAAAAGCGTTGTTGGAGTTGCCTCTGACAACCATTTACTCAGGACCATTTCGTCAACAATCAGATATATTGTCGGGTGTTTACAACCGATCGCCCTTGGCAAACGCAATCATGTCTAAGTCCAAGTTATTGCAGCGTATTCCACTCACTCCAGAAGGTATTTCTGCAAGAGAAGCTAAGGAAGCAATTGACATTGCCTTGGATGACAATCTGCAGCTGCTTGTATTTTCGTTCCATTCACCGTCTTTGTCACCAGGTCATACGCCCTATGTTCAGACGGAGGAAGATTTGCATAAATTCTATGCGTGGTGGCGCAATGTCATTGCACATTTGGAACATATGAATGTCAAACCACTCGACGTCTCGGAGCTTGCTGCAATTAATTGATCAACGAAGCTTGCCAACTTACGTAAGCTTCGGCTATCGGAGCGCTCTCTTTGGCGTACGAAGCTATTTTGTACTGCCTGTGGGGCCTGTAGCTCAGTTGGTTAGAGCTGGCCGCTCATAACGGCTAGGTCGGGGGTTCGAGTCCCTCCGGGCCCACCATTTTCCAAAATCGGGATTAGACAAAAAAACCTTTTGCATTTCCCAATTTCACCGCCTAGGGGAAGCGCGCGTCGGGGAGTGGCGCAGCCTGGTAGCGCACCTGTTTTGGGTACAGGGGGTCGCAGGTTCAAATCCTGTCTCCCCGACCATTTTTTCATTTTTGATAAATATTTTACCAGCTACAGCGCTGCGAAGCCGTTGTTTTGATCAATCTGGCGTAAGGTTGATCGATAACCTCGTCAGCTCGTGATTGATCAACAACCGCGTTGATGACTGCCGGATGGAATACATAGTCGATCCTGCATCCATATTCCTCGCCCTTTTTCCACAAAAGCCGAGCTGTGATAATGTTTAATCCCTGCACTTTTAGGGAAACGGCCTCTTCAGGATTAAACTGCGAAACGCAGTCAAATTTAATGATGGTATCCGAAATACTGGTCACCGTGCAGGGCACCGCACTAGAATTGGATTGTTTCACTGTAGCTTCGATATGAAGCCCATGGCCGTAGATCATATATTCCCCACTCAAAACATTTTGCGAATTTTTAACTCGCTCTTTGGATTTCGTGCTGAATAACAAATGGTCACTAATCGAAATTTCTTGAAAAGGCTTAACAAAAGAAGAAGAAAAATTAAGGCTGTTTTAGATTTCTGGTTCAACGCCAGTCAATTCGACAGATAGGTCCCACAATTTTGCACCCAATGCTTCATCTTTGGAGCGACGGGTTCGCGATGCTTCGCTGACTTTGCCAGACCATTCACCAAATCCTTTTGGACCATAATACTCACCGCCTACTGCGCCCTTGCCAGTTGCAGCAGCCAACGTGGCCCACGCTCCTTGTGCCGCAGTGTTTAAAAATATGCCCACTAACGGCATAAACACCTGCGCAGCCGCGGGAAGGTGACGCGCCAGTTCGGTGCTAGCTATGCCGGGATGACAACAGGTAACAATTGTTTCGGAGCCACTGACTCGCAATCGTCTATCTAATTCTGTTGCATGTACGATATTCGCAAGCTTGCTTTGCGCATATCGTTCCCAGGAGCTGTAACGTCTCTCTGCATTGATATCGTGAAAGTGAATTTTACCGCCTTTGTGTGCAAGGCTGCTGGTAATGACGACACGAGATTTGTTCGTTTCCTGAAGTTTGGGAAGCAATAGGCCGGTCAACGCAAATGTCCCCAAATGATTGACGCCAAATTGCGATTCAAAACCGTCTTTGGTCAGTTCATAAGGAGGCCCCATAATCCCAGCATTGTTTACAAGGACATCCAATCGCTTCTCTTTACGTACCGCCTGGGCTGCCTTTTGGATGCTCGCCAGATCCGCTTGATCCAATTCAATAAATTTGAGGTCAGCATCAGGATGGTCGATTTTTATGGAGTCTATCGCACTATTTGCGCGATCTTTCGAACGGCAAGCTAACAATATTCGTGCGCCTTTTCCGGCCAGTATTTTGGCGGTTTCGAAACCTAGCCCTGCATTAGCGCCCGTAACCATGATGGTACGCCCCGATTGATCAGGCACATGATCGCTCGTAAACCCTTTTATCATTGCTATTCGACTTCCTGTACATCGGCGGGTGTAGGAGGGGGCACAGAGGCGCTAACACCATCATCGTCCAACTCGGTCCTTACTTCTTGCTCAAGCACTTTTACGGCTTCATCGGCTGCCTCCTCTAAGGACTGAGCGTCTTCAGTTACCTGTTTTTCAATTTCATCCAGCTCGCCTTGATCAAGGTCGTCCAGATTTGTTTCTGAGCAAGCAGCCGTCAAAAAGAGCGGTAGGATGAGAAAGGTAATCGGTCTCATTCTGCTACTCCAGTGGTGGCATGGTAAAATCTACATCGCTGTTGGCGATGATCGAAAGTACCGTGGTCCAAGCTGCAACATTTTGTTGAAGTTGCTTTGGATCAATTTTATCGAGTGTATCATCTGGGGTATGATGGAGGTCAAAATATCTTGTACCATCCTGTTGCAGATCAATGATGGCCAGGTTTTTGTCGGTAATGATTGGCCCGATATCGGCTCCGCCTCCGGCTTTTCCAGAAGAGCGACCAATACCCAGGTTAAGTAAGTCTGTTGCGATTTGATTGGACATATCTTTAGCAGCGTCCGGCAGCGTGAATTCAACGCGCCAGATGTTATCTGCGCCAAAGTCAGACTCCATCGCAAGTGCATGTGCTTTATCGCGATGCGCATCACGATATGCTTTGCCGCCCCATATCCCAACTTCCTCTGCGCCGGCCCATAGTAAACGTATGGTGCGCAATGGTTGACCATGATCCATGATATTTTTTGCGGCGGCGGTAATTATTCCGCATCCAGCGGCATCATCAAATGCGCCGGTTGCCAAATCCCAACTATCAAGATGACAAGCGATCAAGATCATGGGTTTGGAAGGATCACTCCCGGTGACTTCGGCTATGACGTTGCCTGATTCCTGCTGTCCAATATTTTGTGGTGTGAGCACCAATTTCAATTTTACAGCTTTACCCGATTTTTGCCCGAGTTTGATCATCCGTTCCAGATTGTCTGCGTCAGGCAAAGATAAGGCGCCAGCGGGAATCGGTTTTACACCCTCAGCGAAGCCCGTGCTTCCGGTGTGTGGATTGCGGTGATAGTCGGTACCGATCGACTTGATTACATAAGCGGCGGCACCTTTTTGCGAAGCGATGCTTGGCCCGAACCAGCGGATGGGGCCAAAAGCGCTGTAGCCTGATCCATCCTGCGATTTGTGCATGTTGTGGGTTACGAATGCGATTTTGCCCTTCAAGCTCCCATCCGGAACGGAGCGCATCGCGGCAAGCGAATCAAAATATGCAATTTCGGCTTCAATACCAGCAGTTCCGGTGCTGGCGCTATTGCCTAACGCCGTAACATGTAACTTTTGCGGGAATGGGGAAGTGACTTCCGCCGTTTCATCGCCGCGCACCCATGTGGGCATCATAAAAGGCTCGCTCCGAACATTTTGAAAACCGAGGTTGTTGAGTCTCTTAACCGCCCATGTTCGAGCTCGTGCTTCCGCCTCCGTACCAGCCTGCCGAGGACCAACTTCGGTTGTTAAACCTTCGACAATATCATAGGCAACTTCATCATGTAGCGCCTTCGCCTGCAATGCTTGGGTATCATGATTATCTGCCAGAGCAGCTGTTGAAAAGAGAAGCGTCGATACGCTAGTGAGCAATAGGTTGGTTTTTTTCATACCAAATTGACTAACGTGCCAAAATGACTTTGCCAATGCTCTCTTGCGATAAGGCTATGCTTTCGCTAGGCGATGCGCAAATTTCAGCACATTAAGACAAGGAATACCGCCAGATGGCTGCTCAATATAGTTTTGTCATGAAAGGTCTGAGCAAGACCTATCAGAACAAACAAAAACCGGTTCTCGAAAATATCAGTCTGCAATTCTATCTTGATGCCAAGATCGGAATTGTCGGTCCCAATGGCGTTGGTAAGTCAACTCTGATGAAAATCATGGCTGGTCAGGACAAGGATTTTACTGGCGAAGCTTGGGCCGGCGAGGGGATCACCGTCGGCTATCTGGAACAAGAGCCCGAGTTGGACGCATCCAAGACCGTGAAAGAAAACGTGATGGATGGTGTCGGCGAAATCGCTGTTCATATTCGACGTTTTAACGAGATTACCGAGTTGATGGGTGATCCACCCGAAGATGCTGACTTCGATGCGCTGATGGAAGAAATGGGCGTTTTGCAGGAAAAAATTGATGCGGTTGATGGGTGGACATTGGATAACCAACTGGAAATAGCGATGGAAGCGCTTCGCTGTCCCCCGGGTGATGCCAGTGTCGAAAATTTGTCTGGTGGTGAAAAGCGCCGTGTAGCGCTCTGTCGACTACTCCTCGAAAAACCCAGTATATTGTTGCTAGATGAACCGACCAACCACCTGGATGCAGAATCTGTTGCGTGGCTAGAAAACCATCTGCGGGAATATCCAGGTAACGTTATTATGGTGACCCATGATCGCTATTTTCTCGATAACGTCGTAAACTGGATGCTCGAACTCGATCGCGGCAAATATTATGTCTATGAAGGCAATTATTCGCTCTATCTGGAAAAGAAAGCCAAGCGGCTTGAGCAGGAAGCACGGGAAGATAAGGGCAAGCAAAAGACCATTAGCGATGAATTGGCTTGGATGCGGCAAAATCCGAAAGGACGTCAGACCAAGTCTAAGGCGCGTATTAAGAGTTTTGATCAGCTAGTTGAGGCTCAGGAAAATCGAGATCCAAGTAAGGCGCAGATTTTAATCCAGACCCCGGAACGCCTCGGTGGCAAGGTGATTGAAGTTCAAAACCTTACCAAGGGCTATGGCGATAAGGTGCTGATAGAAGATCTTAGTTTCACTCTACCTCCAGGCGGGATTGTTGGTGTAATCGGTCCGAACGGCGCGGGTAAATCGACATTGTTCAAGATGTTGATCGGTCAGGAAGAGCCGGATAGCGGTAAGGTAGAGATCGGTGAAACGGTGAAGTTGGGATATGTTGACCAGAGCCGCGATGATCTCGACCCCAAAAAGAACGTCTGGGAAGCGATTTCCGATGGGCATGACTACATGACGCTCGGCAAACATGAAATGTCGACACGCGCCTATGTCGGTGCTTTTAACTTCAAAGGAACCGATCAACAAAAAGCGGTCGGACAGATTTCTGGCGGCGAACGTAACCGTGTGCATATGGCTCGAATGCTGAAAGAGGGAGGCAATGTGCTTCTGCTCGATGAGCCAACCAACGACCTGGATGTCGAAACATTGTCGGCGTTGGAGGAAGCGCTAGAAAGTTTTGCTGGATGTGCGGTGGTTATCTCGCATGACCGCTTCTTTCTGGATAGGCTTGCCACGCATATTCTCGCGTTTGAAGGTGACAGCCACGTAGAGTGGTTTGAAGGCAATTTTGAGAGTTATGAAGAAGACAAAGTCCGTCGACTAGGTGAGGATGCATTAAAGCCGAGCAGAGCTACTTATAAGAAGCTGACTCGGTAATAGTTACGTGTTCCACACTTGCCGGATTCACGGGAATGGAAGCTGGTGATTATCCCGGGTATTGGAATTTAGTGAGCGGGTAGGGAAGGGACCAGCCGACCCAACCCGCTCTAATGATGATAGAAAATACAATTCCCGTTGATTCCAATTAGCTCAATGTGGGGAAAGATGCCAATTCAGACGGGAGTATCTTCGTGAATTCATCATGTAGATTTAGCAACGGTAGAATTCCTGATTACTTAAGTAACTGAAAATCAAAAAAACTCGGTTGCTTGCTTGAAATGTGCTCATCCCAATTTTTTTAATCCGGAAACAAGGTGATCGAAAACGGCTGGATGGAGCGGATTAGTAAATTCGCAACCATAATCTTGATAATCCATCCATCGAATATGGGCGGCTAGCGTTTGCAGACCTGATATTTTTACGAATACCATCTTTTCATCATCGAGGCTGGTGAAGCTTTTAAACTTGAAGCCAGACACGGAAATGTCTGACATGGTGACCTGGAACAATTGTGCGGTCGATTGACGCACGAGGATTTCCGTTCGGATAACTGCCCGTGGGTCAATGCGGCGGCTGCCCACCATTTTAGGCATCCCGCGGTTATGTTGGGAATTCCCTATCATTGAATGGGATACAGCCTTGTCATTTACTTGGAAACGGTTGAAAGTTACCATTCTTAAGGCGAAACGATACTATTTTAATTGCTGACTTGATCCGCTTTTGAACTCATCGCAGGTTCAAATACTATCTAATGCACAGGCGATGGTTGGCTGTTTCGCGAGTAGGGAGCTTACGTTTCGCGGATGATCAACGCAATCGTTTCACAAATAATTGTCCCTTACTATCCCGCTTCGTTTCGAAATTGGGAACTTCTTCGAACATTTCCGAAAGGCTCGCAAAGCCAAAACTTCGCGTATCAAAACTGGATCGATTTCCTGCACGACGTCCCACTTCGCTTAAGCTAGCATATCCCTCTTGATCCCGCTTGCTGGCTTGATAGGCATCGATAAGAAGCCTTGCCAAATCATCACCGGATTCGGTGGGTCCATCCGCCCTTGCGGCTTTGATCAAAGCATCAACGTCGATGAATCGCGTACAAGCTTCTCGAAATCCCTCAGGCGTTTTTGCACTGCCGAAGCCATAAACAGGATATCCATCCTGCCGCAGACGCATAGCCAGCGGCATAAAATCACTGTCGCTGCTCATAATGCCAAAACCGGTTACACGACCGCCAAATAGCAAATCCATAGCATCGATCGTCATTTTCATATCGGTCGCATTTTTGCCGCGAGTGATGTCGAATTGCTGTTGTGGCTCGATTCCATATTTGTGAAGGCGGTCGACCCAGCCCTTCAATGCTTGTTTGCGCCAGTTACCATAAGCTCGCCGAATATTGACGGTTCCCAGTTCGGCCAATGCCGTCAGAACAGGGTCGATGCCGTTATGACTGGCATTATCAGCGTCGATCAGCAGAGCAATATTATCTTGTATTTTGGTCATGCGATATCGATGGACCCAGAGAAGGAAGGGTTCAAGCGGTAATCATGGGATTAGCCACTCGCTTTCCCATTTCCTTGCCTCTCCGTTCCAGAAAAACATCGCACGCCTGTGACCGGTATGCGCAAGATAAAGCCATTCGAAGCGGTTTATTTCAATTTGTAGGACCGCGAAATTTTGCTTCGCCGGAGCCAATTGCTCTTCCGACGGTTTCACTCCCTCTATCTCGGTAGCAAGACCGGAAGACGGTTCTGCGACGATTTGCCCAGGTCCTGGGTCAGCGAGATAACAGCGTTTGCCATATGGAGATGCTTGGTTCCATGCGTTTTCAAAATGCGGGCCCTCGGTTTGGATTTCGGCATTGCCAAACATTCTAAGCTGGATTTTTGCCTCTGGGTGATATCCCAGAATGGATATGGATGAGTTTTTTTCAATCTGATCTATTTTTGCGGCACGGCGGTCCGAGTTGAATCGAATTAACCGCTTTTCGATATCAACAGAACGTAACACCATGACTCGTTGAGATGGCATGCCATGTGGATCATTCGAAGCGACAACTAATGTATGAAGCGGTGAATGGCGATCTTTTCCCCCCTGCGTTAAAAGCGCCCATGCTTCCGCTTGAGAAAGGGCCAGGTTGTTAAGAAACGGTTCGCCTTTTGATTCCGTCATTCGACTGCTGAAAACTCGCCGCTCTGTTCGTTCAACTCAAACAGCTTAGCTTCGCCAATTGCGTACCAGGCACCATGTAGCTTCAGTTCTCCTCGCCTCTCGCGCTCGGCAATAAACGGAAAGGTGCGAAGATTGTGCAAGCTGACTTTGATGGCTTCCAATTCCAACTCACGCTGAGGGTCCGAAGGAGCATTCTCTATCACGGTATTGCGTGCGTCCTTTATGATGCTCATCCATTCATTGATAAAGCTAGAACCCGGCTCTCCGAGATCACCGCCGTCAAGCGCAGCGCCAATGCCGCCGCATTGGCCATGACCAAGGACCACAATATGCTTCACATTTAAGCCAGTAACTCCAAATTCAATTGCTGCCGAAGCGCCATGCATTCCGCCGCTATCGTCATAGGGTGGAACAAGATTCGCCACGTTGCGAAGCGCAAACATCTGTCCCGGTCCGGTGTCGAATATAGTCGCTGGATCAACCCGGCTATCACAACAGGAAATGACCATTACAGGAGGGTGTTGACCATCTTTCGAGAGTTCATCAAATCGCGCTTTTTGACGCGGATAACTATACTCTTTGAAACGTTTATACCCATCAAGCAGTGCAGCAAATTCTGGCATTAAAAGCGATCCCCTCTCACCACTGCGACATCACCTATTGTAATCAAAAGACCGTGGCTTTCTAATAGCGGAGCGACTCTGTCGGCAAATTGACCGGCCTTTTGTTCGTTGGCAATCATCAAAACAATAGATTTAGCTGCTGCGCCAGTAATTTCATCGTGATCCCAACGTCCGTCACGGCCACCACCCGAAGCGATTTTGATGACACTCCAACCGGATATATCGACCTCTTTTACTAGCTTGATAATGCGCGGCACCAACGGCGTGTCAACCAAGATTTCGATGCGTTTACGCTGAACCGTTGCAACCATGATCTACCCCAGGAAATTGGCAATTGCGGCGAATAGCGAAATGCCGAAAATAATGTTGAAGGGGAATGTGATACCAAGCGACATGGATAAGTAAATACCGGGATCTGCTTGCGGCATGGCGAGACGCATGGCCGCAGGAACGGCGATATAGGATGCACTGGCGCTGAGTACGCCCAGAATGGCCGCTGATCCGGGGTCCAATCCAATTAGAGTACCGACCGCAGTGCCGATGGTGCCATTGATTATGGGTAATAAAATAGCGAGCGATGCAAGACGAATTGTGATTTTCTTCGTTTGCAGAAGTCGCCGAGCAGCGATTAGGCCCATGTCGAGTAGGAATAAGCAAAGTACGCCATTAAAGCCGATTACAAAAAGGGGTTTGATGGGTTCAAATCCTGCCTCTCCAGCAACCATGCCGATCGTAAATGCCCCCAGAAGCAGGATTACCGAACCATTGGTCAGCACTTCATGCAATATTCCCGAACCCTCTTCCTTATTCGCCTTGACGTCATTTTCCAGTTCAGGCCTTTTCGTGTAGGCACGTGCGAGCAACAGGCCGGTGATGATTGCGGGCGTTTCCATCAAAGCCATAACACCCACCATGAAACCATCTGGTTGCATGTTTTGTTTGGTAAGCAATTCGACGGCGGTAACAAAGGTTACCACGCTGACCGAACCGTAGTGGGCAGCGACAGCACCCGAGTCTATTGCCCCAAGCTTGCCAATCGAACGCAGCAGGAAAAAAGCGAGAATTGGCAACGTAAAGCTTAGCACAATCCCGGCAATTGCGGCTGACGCTAGTTCGCTTGTGAACCCAGTAGATGCAACTTCGACGCCGCCTTTCAAACCGATGGCGGCCATGAGATATATGGACATCGCTTTGGCAAACGGTTCTGGAATGCTGAGGTCGGAACGTATGCAGGCCGCGAAAAAGCCGAGAATGAAAAAGAGAATCACAGGTGATGTGAGCGTCTCGATAATCATAATGTCCAAGAACCCCCGATCGTTTCCGTAATCAATCGGCGAATTAGGTAGCGATATGCTGGTTGGCAAGTGAGGATTGCATCGCTATTTAATAGAAATGAACGAAATCACCAAAATCACTCCGCCTGAACCACGCCCAGAAAGAATCCGCAAACCCGATTGGATTCGCGTGAAAGCACCTATGGGGAAGGGTTTTGAAGAAACCCGAAAATTGATGCGCGAACACAAACTGAATACGGTTTGCGAAGAAGCGGCATGTCCCAATATTGGCGAATGTTGGACGAAAAAACATGCAACCGTAATGATCTTAGGTGATGTTTGCACGCGCGCCTGTGCCTTTTGTAATGTAAAGACCGGTATGCCGATGCCGGTAGATCCACTGGAGCCGCAACACACTGCGGATGCTGCTGCGAAATTGGGCTTGGAGCATATCGTTATTACGTCAGTGGATCGAGATGATCTGCCGGATGGAGGTGCCAGTCAGTTTGTGAAGGTGATTGAAGCGCTGCGAAAAACTACACCGCAAACAACGATTGAGATATTAACTCCTGACTTTCGAAACAAAGCCGATTTAGCTGTGGAAACAATTGTTGCCGCAAGACCGGATGTGTACAATCATAACTTGGAAACTGTTCCGCGTCTTTACCCAACCATTCGGCCAGGTGCGCGATATTATGCGTCATTGCGTTTGTTGGAGAGCGTGAAGCGGCAAGACCCATCAATCTTCACTAAATCGGGAATCATGTTGGGTTTGAGTGAAGAGCGCTTGGAAGTGCATCAGGTCATGGATGATATGCGCAGTGCAGATGTCGACTTTCTAACGATGGGGCAATATCTACAACCCACCACAAAACATGTCAAAGTTAGTGAGTTTATAAAACCACAATCTTTCGATGCCTATGCATCAGTGGCACGGGCAAAAGGTTTCTTGCTTGTCGCATCCAGCCCGCTCACTCGGTCCAGCTATCATGCTGGAGACGATTTCGCGAAAATGCGTCAAGCGCGCGATGAGAAATTGGCTAGGGCAGGGAGCTAAGTGCCCGCACATAGAGAGACCCGCGATCTGCCTTATAGCGCTTCGCAAATGTATGCCTTGGTTGCCGATGTTGGCCGTTATCAGGAATTCTTGCCCTGGGTTATGGGTACACGCATCAAATCTGATAGCGAGACGGAAATGCTTGCAGATGTGCTAGTTGGCTTCAAAGGTCTGCGCGAACAGTTTACGTCCCGGGTTCTGAAGACGCCTAACCTTTCTATTGATGTAGATTATTTAGATGGTCCTCTGAAACAACTTCATAATGAATGGCGATTTCGACCCCGGGAGGACGGTGGATGCCACGTCGATTTTTATGTGGAATTCACATTTAAGAACCGCCTATTTCAAAAGATAGCGGGACAGATGTTTACCAAGGCGCTCAATAAAATGACCAGTGCTTTCGTTGACCGGGCAGAAACGATTTACGGTTCCGGCTTTTCTGCTTCATCCGGAAGTAACAGTTCCAGTGCTACCAGTGCTGCTTGAAGACGAATTTCTGCGCGAGTTTTATCAGTACCAAAATTTTTTCGATCAGCGACCACATCTTCAGGGTCTTTGCCTTTTTCAGCCTTAGCGAAAACAACCGTACCAACCGGTTTCTTCTCCGTTCCGCCTGACGGACCGGCAACGCCGGTAATGGCAACCGCAACATCGCATTCCGAAATCTCTAGCGCTCCTTTTGCCATTTCCCATGCTACCGCAATAGAAACCGCTCCAAACGCATCCAGTAAATCATCGGAAACATCCAGCATCTTTTGCTTGGCATGATTGGAATATGTGCTGAAGCCACATGAGAAGACGTCACTGCTGCCCGCTACTTCCGTTAGTGCAGCAGAGACAAGCCCCCCGGTGCAACTTTCGGCTACAGCTACGCTCCGGCCTGCAACACGGTTTTGTGCAATGACTTTTTCGGCGAGATCAACAATCTCTTTGGGAAGTAGGTTTTTCATAAGCCCGCGCCGTTAGCGCATCATGCCGGTGTTTTGCAAATGGGAAGATCGGCCTTTTTGTCATCTTTTGTCGCCGCCTGGATGATTGTAACGGTTAAACTTGCAATATTGGACGACGGCATTGGCGCCAGGTCTGTGTAAATCTGATCGATCAAGGCACAGTCCTTGGGTTTGATTTGTTCCGCGATCATGCCCGTAAAAATCGCGTCGGCGAGAGGTTTGAGAAGAGAGTCATCAATATCTCCCGGAAGTTTATCACCACCAATGATGTTGACCGCTTCTTTGGCTTTCGGCCATGCCGCTTCGGAAGCAGCTTGATAACTGGCAAACCGTTCTGAATTAACTTCCATCAATGTTGAATCGATCGATAGAGAGGGTTCACATTTGGATTTGGCAGCTTCTATCGCCTTGGGTAGAATATAGGATATTAACGCTGCCGCCTGTTCTGGCTGAACACATTTTTCCGCCACTTGAGCGTAAGCAACACTTGGTTGTGTTAACCCCAAAATCGCCGTTCCGAGTATTAGTTTTTTCATTTCTGATTTCCTATGATTGAAACGGTTGCGATGGCCTGAGCTGCGATCCCCTCGCGCCGACCGGTAAAGCCCAAGCCTTCAGTCGTTGTCGCTTTGACGCTCACTTGGTCTAGAGAAATATCCAATAGCTGAGAAATGTTGCGGCAAATCCTCTCTCGATGAGGTTTGATTTTTGGTGCTTCGCACATCAGTGTCATATCCACATTGTTGATCGAACCACCTTTCTGAACAATGAATTGAGCAGCAAATTTGACAAATACTTCAGATGCAACATTTTTCCATTTTGCATCAGATGGCGGAAAATGATCACCAATATCGCCGCCGCCAACTGAGCCCAGTAAAGCATCGGTCAGGGCATGGAGCAGAACATCAGCGTCACTATGACCAATCAGTCCTTTTTCGTGGTCGATCTTAATCCCGCCGAGCCATAGTTCCTCGCCAACACCCAATTGGTGCACGTCAAACCCCATTCCGGTTCTAATAACTGATGCATTTGTGCGTTCGGTGAAATCATCGTTGGTCGTGTATTTCTTCAATTTCTCATCGCCTTTGATAAGTGAAACATGATGCCCCGCCGACCGAAAGAGCTGGGCATCGTCCGTTGCATTGAGGTTTTCTCGCTTTGCCTCATGAGCTGCCAGTAGCGCATCAAACCGAAATGCTTGCGGTGTTTGCACACGCTTTATTTGATCGCGATCCAGTGTCTTTCCGCACAGGCCGTCATGTTGTTCGACAACCGTATCGACAATCGGAAGAACCGGTATCACTCCACCGCTCGTTTTGAGCGTATCGCATAGCAGGTCTATCATGCTATGACTTAAATGCGGGCGAGCTGCATCGTGGATCAAAACTTTGTCGCAACCACCGGCTCCCTTTATGGCTAAAAGTCCGTTCAAAACACTTTCCTGACGGGTGCTTCCGCCAACAACAGATTGATAGTCTGTTAAGTCGTCCATTGCAGCATCCAGCATCTGGCTTTGCTCTGCACCTGTTACAATCCAGAGCCTTGTAATCCTATTGTGGGTCAAAAACTGTTCCGCGCTGTGCCTAACCATTGGTTTTCCGTTTAACGGCTGAAACTGTTTGGGTAGATCCAATCCGCTACGCTCTCCCATTCCAGCCGCTACAATGATTGCGTGGATTTCACCGGAATAAAGTTGATTTTTGGTCATTGACTGCTGTTAATATGGTTAGGATTTATAAGCAATTCTTGCCTGCGCTTTACAAATTCGTTAGAGGCTGCCTAAAATTTAGGCAAGACAATGAAAATCTCCCCGATTCAGATAGGCAATATTGAAATTGAAAGTCCGGTTTTACTGGCTCCGATGACGGGTGTTACTGACTTGCCTTTTCGGAAACTTGTACGACGTTTTGGGTCCGGCCTCAATGTCACGGAAATGATTGCTAGTCAGGCAATGATCCGTGAGACACGGCAATCACTTCAGAAATGTGCCTGGGATCCGATTGAAGAACCGGTTTCAATGCAACTTGCCGGCTGCTGTCCCAACGCTATGTCGGAGGCGGCAAAACTGAATGAAGATCGCGGTGCACATATAATCGATATCAATATGGGGTGCCCCGTCAAGAAGGTCGTAAATGGAGATGCGGGATCTGCACTTATGCGTGACCTACCGTTGGCGGCATCTTTGATCAAGGCGACGGTCGAGGCTGTCAATGTGCCTGTCACCGTCAAAATGCGGATGGGGTGGGATCATGATAGTCTCAATGCACCAGAACTTGCACATATCGCTGAAGATCTTGGCGCAAAAATGATTACGGTACACGGAAGAACCCGTTGTCAAATGTACAAGGGTAGTGCCGATTGGACTTTCGTGCGCAACGTTAAAGAGGCGGTTTCGGTGCCTGTGATCGTAAATGGCGATATTTGCTCAATTGAAGACGCAGAACAGGCTTTGACTGAAAGTGGGGCAGATGGAATTATGATCGGCCGCGGAGCATATGGCAAACCCTGGCTTCTTGGTCAGGTTATGCATTGGTTCGCAAACGGAAGCGTACTGCCCGATCCCGACCTTTCCAATCAATATGCGGTTTTGAATGAACATTACCGAGATATGCTGAAACTATATGGCGAAGGTATAGGCGTTAAAGTAGCTCGCAAGCATATCGGATGGTACACGAAGGGGTTGCCAGGTTCTGCGGAGTTCCGAAATAAGGCCAACAAAGAACTAGATGCGAATACTGTTCTGGAAATGCTGCGGGACTTTTATGAGCCTTGGCTTACCAAAGTCGCAGCTTGATGACCGAAAAACCGGAGGCTGACCAGATCTTGGCTGGCTTGCCGGATGCTGTTTTAACTATTGATACCAAAAATATCATCAGTGAGGTCAATCCTGCTGCTGAGAATCTTTTTAAAACTAGCGCAAAAAATCTCAAGCTTCAGCCTCTCGAATCTGTGCTAAGTTTTGACAGCAAAAGGCTGAATGCAGTCCTGCATGATGCGCATGCAAATTTGGTGGCCCACAATGTTATCGCCTATTTGAGAGGGCATAGCATCCCAATCGATTTTTCAATTGGTATTCTTCCCACCGCGCCGAAGTGGCGGATAATCTGTTTGCGTGTCAAATTGGAAAATGTGAGTGGCAGCACAAGTGATCTAAATTCAGCAAAGCATCTTGGTGTTGGAGCACCAGATGTATTGGGGCATGAAATAAAAAACCCTCTCGCTGCCATCCGAGGCGCGGCGCAATTATTGGCACGCAAAAGTGATGAAAGCGGCAAAAAACATACTGGTATGATCATTTCTGAGGTGGATAGAATAGCTCGGTTAATCGAACGGATGCAAAGTTTGTCGACTAATCAGCCAGCAAAAGTTCGTCCTGTGAACATCCACTCGCTGATCGATCAGGTGCGAAAATCCATGGAATCGAGTTCGCAATATCCAGTAACAATTTCGGACAATTTTGATCCATCACTACCCGATGTGTTGGCTGAACCCGATGCGATGCTACAAATTCTCACTAATCTGTTCAGCAATGCAATGGCTGCTGCTATCGCTGAGAAACAGCCTAGAGTAGATATCATTACGCGCTTTAGTTTTGGAGGTATGATTTCTACAAAAGATGAGGAAAGACCTGTAAAGCTTCCGATAGAGGTGATTGTTCAGGACAATGGTCCAGGCGTTCCAACCGGTATCAAGAACGATATATTTGCGCCGTTTATAACAACCAAACCAGAGGGGCAGGGGCTTGGGCTCGCATTGGTCAAAAAACTGGTCGATGATATAAATGGTCGGGTCAAATATGAACGGCATGTTGACACTGGTCTAACGCGTTTTACCTTATTCTTGCCAATGGCAGAGCAAAGCAAAAATATATGAAAAACCCCAATATTCTGTTGGTCGAAGATGATCCGTCTGTCGCGCAGGTAATATATGCAGCACTTGATGCGGAAGGTGTGACTGTTGACAGTTGCAGTTCTATTGAAGAACGCAACCAGCGGCTTTCGCTCAATGAATATGATCTGTTAATTACTGATGTTGGTTTGGGTGAGGCAGATGGCATTGAGACGCTCGATGCGGTGAAGGCCATCAATCCGGATATGCCTATCATTGTAATCTCAGCTCGAAATACGCTTGATACCGCGGTTCGGGCTTCAGAGACGGGTGCATTCGAATATTTCCCGAAACCGTTCGATCTCGATGAACTTATTGAAGTGGTGCAACAGGCGATCAATCAGAAGACTGATCGCGGCACTATGCTGGACTTTGACGATGACGACATGCCGTTGGTAGGCCGAAGCACACCCATGCAAAATGTCTATCGCATGATAACGCGTCTATTGAACAATGATCTCTCTGTTTTGGTAATGGGCGAATCTGGCACTGGGAAAGAGTTGGTTGCGGAAGCCATCCACCAACTGGGGCATAGAAAATCGGGACCCTTCGTGGCTGTTAACATGGCAGCGATTCCGGCTGAGTTGATCGAAGCTGAGCTATTTGGTCATGAGAAAGGTGCTTTTACTGGCGCTATCGCTGCCGCAGCTGGTAAGTTTGAACAAGCTCATGGTGGAACACTTTTCCTGGATGAAATTGGTGACATGCCAATGCATGCACAAACGCGCTTACTTCGAGCACTACAATCGGGAGAAATTAGCCGGGTGGGTGGCAAAGATCTAGTGAAGCTGGACGTTAGGATTGTAACAGCCACCAACAAAGATTTCCTGCAGCTGATTGAGGAAGGAAAATTCAGGGAAGACCTTTACTACCGCATCAATGTTGTTCCCGTTGAACTGCCTCCTTTGAGAGACCGGATCGATGATATTCCTGCGCTTCTGACTCATTTCTTGAAAATGGCCGCCCGGGAGGGATTGCCCCAAAAACAATTCTCTGATCAAGCGATAACTGTGCTTCAACACCATCAATGGCGCGGGAATGTGAGGGAATTGAAAAACCTGGTTTACCGAATTTCCGTTACCGCTCGAGAGGAGGTTATTTCCGATAAAGCGGTTTCAGATTTGTTGATGACTGAAGGTGCGCAAGGCCGTGAGAGGCCAACCCAAGATAGCTTTTCGGATGGTGTAGAGAAACTGGTTGGTGCTCTGACAAAGCAAGAGGACTCTGAGGGGAGGGTATATGGGTTGGCACTAGAGCAGTTTGAAAGACCCATGTTAGAAACGATCCTAAAGCATGTTCAAGGCAATCAGATAAAGGCCGCCAGTACGTTGGGTATCAATCGGAACACTCTGAGGAAAAAGCTGACAGAATATGGAATTGATCCATCGTTGATCAGATAACTTGATTTAACAGATCATGCGCCGATACGAGAGATTTTGGCGATTAAGTGTGACATATTCGCACAATTGTGTTTTTTTTACAACGCCACTGTCGTAACGATAGCACAATGATTGTGGATGACCACCCATTTGAGCGTCGAGTTCCTGCGTGGACCCGAAAAGTTTTGGCGATGGCCCAAAATGATGTGGTGATGAAGCGCGTTGAATGGGCAGCGGTGTTGCTGCTATTGTTTACGGTCTCCAGCACCTACTTTTTTTTAAGTTCACAAACAAACACCACTGATTTCATATCACCACCGCTAACAGCCGGTTTGCTTGTCGCAAACCTTGTTCCGGCAACAATTTTGTTGGTTCTGTTTGGCCGGCGTCTAGCAAAAGGGCGGGCTTCGAAATCATCTGTCGGCAGCAGTGGACGGCTTCACGTTAGGTTGGTTGCGCTATTTTCACTAGTTGCCAGTATTCCAATGTTGCTGGTTGTAATTTTTGCCTCACTCTTGTTCCAATATGGCGTCGAATTTTGGTTTTCAGATCGCGCCCGTGGAATGTTGGAGAATGCTAACGATCTGGCGCGAGGCTATTATGAGGAAAATCAGCGGGATGTTGGTGAGGAAACCATCACCATGGCGAACGACCTGAGGGACTATCTTCGGCAGGCTAGAGTTGAGAGCCCTGAATTTGCGGAAGGTTATGTATTTCAGGTTCTTTCGAGGAAACTCAACGAATCCGCGATAATAGAATATGGTAATGATGGCGTTCCGCGAACAGCGGCAGCGGTGGACCCAGATGACCGTGATCCCAAAAGTAAAATCACAAAGGAAATTTTGGCCCAGCTCAGGGCTGGAGAAAACTATGTCGTAAGCGCTAAAGCGGATAAAATCGAAGCCGTAACGGCGTTAGATTTAGATTCAAACATCTTTCTATATGCTGCTCGAGATTCTGATATCTCTGCGCTCAGTCAGTGGGAAAGAGCGCAGGCTGTTTTAAAAGACTATGACGATCTTTTTACGCGATCACGTAGTCTGCAACTGCAGTTTAATATTGCTCTATTTTTTGTTTCATTGCTCATTGTAGGCATCGCACTTTGGGTTGCTTTGGCAATGGCTGATCGCATGGTTCAACCGGTTGGAGCTCTTGTACAAGCAGCCAAAAAAGTCACTGAAGGCGATCTTGCAACCCGGGTTCCAATGCCGCTTGAATCCGATGAAATCGGAACCTTAGGTAGAGCATTTAACAGAATGACTGAGCGGTTAGAAACTCAGACAACTGCACTTATTACAGCCAATGAACAACTGGGAAGCCGACGCGCCTTTATTGAGACCGTTTTGGAATCTGTTACTGCGGGAATCATCAGTTTGGATGAAAATAGAAATATCAGTTTGTTCAACAGCCGTGCGCAAGCTCTCTTGGCGAAAGAGAATGAAAACTTCATTGGTGCGAAGATTTCCGAAGTGGCTCCTCAGTTTGCAGTTCTACTGGACGAGCAGGTCGAGAATACTATCACACAATTTAACTCCGGTTCGGAACTTCGCACGTTGGAAGTTAAAATTGTTGCCGGCCTAAATGGTCATGTGATTACTTTTGAAGACATCACGCAACGCCTATTAGATCAGCGTCGTGCAGCATGGTCAGATGTTGCGCGCCGGATTGCACATGAGATTAAAAACCCTCTGACACCCATACAATTAGCTGCCGAACGGCTACAGCGCCGATTTGGAAAGGACATTACTGATGGAGCATCTATTTTTGATCAGTTGACCAAAACGATTGTTCGACAAGTTGGAGATCTTAGAAATATCGTCGATGAGTTTTCCTCATTTGCAAGAATGCCCAAACCTGTATTTCGTCAGGAAAACTTGGTTGATATCGTTAAACAAGCCATATTTTTGCAAGATGTTGCCCATCCGAAAATCTCTTTCTCATTTGAATCCGATCCAGAAATTATTGATCTAGTTTGTGATCGACGTCAGCTGGGTCAAGCATTCACCAATATCGCAAAAAATGCAGTGGAAGCTATCGAACAGAAAGTTGAAACCGGTGCAGATTTTACTTTGGCGGAAGGGGTTGTGAGACTTCGCATATCTGCGCTGGATGATGAAATTGAAGTTCGGCTAGAAGATAATGGAATAGGGCTTCCAAGGGACCGGGAGCGCATTGTTGAGCCTTATATGACAACTCGCGAAAAGGGCACTGGACTTGGGCTGGCCATTGTTAAGAAAATCATCGAAGAGCATTTTGGGGAAATTGCTTTTGACGATGCAGAAAGTGCCGGCACTCAGGTCATTATTACATTTAATCCCAGTAAATTGGGTCGTTTGGGGCAGGGCGTTTCTTCAATAGCAACGCCACCAGGGAAATCTGATGAGGCACCTGGACCTCATTCTAACAAAGCTTAGAGGAACGCATGGCACTAGATATATTGATAGTCGATGATGAGGCAGACATCCGTGAATTGATTTCCGGCGTGTTGGAGGACGAGGGCTATGATACCCGGGTGGCTGCGGACAGCGATGCGGCGTTAGCCTCAGTAAACGAGCGAAAACCGTCATTGGTTCTACTAGATGTTTGGCTAAGAGGCTCTCGTTTGGATGGATTGGAATTGTTGACTGAAATCAAGAATGTCGATCCAAAATTACCCGTTATAGTGATTTCCGGGCACGGGAATATCGATACAGCGGTTGCTGCGATTTCCCAGGGCGCTGTCGATTTTATCGAAAAACCGTTCGAGGCGGGTCATCTGATGCACTTGGTGGCGCGCGCCACTGAAACCGATAGGCTTCGCAGAGAGAATGAAATTTTGAAAGCGCGTGTTGGATTTGCTGACGAGTTGACGGGCAATTCGGCCGCAGTAAACTCAGTTAGAGCCACGTTGAAAAGGATTGCCGGCACAGGCAGTCGTTTGCTGATTTCTGGCCCTCCAGGTGTTGGTAAAGAAGTGGCAGCGCGATTGATGCACAATTGGAGTACGAGAGCCGATGCACCATTCGTAACCATCAGTGCAGCGCGGTTGTCTCCAGAAAGCGTGGAAGAAGAACTGTTTGGGACGGAGAAAAGCGGACAGGTTGAGAAGGTCGGTCTTTTGGAAGAAGCGCATGGCGGTACGCTTTTCATTGATGAAGTGGCTGACATGCCACTGGATACGCAAGGAAAGATTCTGCGAGTTTTAACAGAACAAAGCTTTGTCCGAGCCGGAGGCTCTCAGCGGGTAAGCGTGGATGTCCGTGTGGTTTCTGCTACCTCTAGAGACTTGGAGGCAGAGATTCTCGAAAAACGTTTCCGTGAAGATCTGTTTTATCGTTTGAACGTTGTGCCGGTCGAATTACCTCCACTCAATCAACGTCGCGAGGATATTCCGACCTTAGTTGAGCATTACACAGCCCGTTTTGCCAATGATCAGAGGTTAAATTCGCCAGAAATCTCCGAAGAAGCAATGGCTGCTTTGCAGGCTTGCGATTGGCCGGGAAATGTCCGTCAACTCCGTAATGTAATCGAACGTACCATCATATTGGCTCCAAAAGACAATTTTGCTCGTATTGAGATCGAGATGCTTCCGCCAGAAATTTTGGGCAACAGCGATGATGTTGATCAAGGTGTTGTATCCTTGATGGGGTCACCACTTCGGGAGGCGCGTGAAAGTTTTGAGCGAGAATATTTGAAAGTTCAGATTCGACGCTTCTCTGGCAACATATCAAAAACCGCCAATTTTATTGGCATGGAGCGCTCTGCGTTACATAGAAAATTGAAGATTTTGGGATTGGCGACTCGCAAAAAAAAGGAAATAGAATAACTCTATCGGCTTAGAGCTTGTTGCCAACGCGACGAGTTAATATATGTATCGAGAGCTGGTTTGGTAAAAATAAGATAATAGCTAACCAAAACTGGTGGCCGCGATCAACGTATCGCCAATAAAAGGAGTCAAGAATGACCGAAAAATCAAATAACTTACAAGATTTGTTTCTAAACTCTCTTAGGAAATCTAAAATACCCGTGACCATGTTTTTGGTTAAGGGCGTAAAACTGCAAGGAATTGTCACATGGTTTGATAATTTCTCTGTTCTATTACGTCGGGATGGTCAGTCACAACTAGTTTATAAACATGCCATTTCTACGGTTATGCCGTCTCAAGAAATGGATATGGAGCCGTTTACAACGTTGATGAGCAAATCAAAAATACGCAATGGAGTGTTGCAGGAGGTCTTCCTCACCGCAGTAAGCGATAGCGAGGAATCTGTAACCATGTTCCTGGTAAACGGTGTGATGCTGCAAGGCGAAGTTGCTGCTTTTGATCTTTTTTGTATCCTGCTTGAGAGGGAAGGGATGTCGCAGCTCGTTTACAAGCACGCGATTTCTACTGTTCAACCTGGTGGGCATATAAATTTGGCGGACTATAATACGGATGATTGAGCACCTTGATACCATTTGAAGAAAAAGGTTTGGATCAAACGTCCGACCGGGCGCTTATCGTTCATCCAGATTTGGGATCATTATCGGTTTCGGCGCTGGAGTACCGTCTCGAAGAAGCGGCAGGGTTAGCTTTGGCTATCGGCCTTGAAGCGACATCCGTTCGACATTTTTCCGTACGAGCCCCTAAGCCGGGAACTTTGTTCGGTTCGGGGCAGGTAGAGCAAATTGGTGTAATCCTCAGGCAAGAGGACGCTGAAATCCTCATTGTGGATGGAACTTTGAGCGCCATTCAACAACGGAACCTAGAGGATACGCTCAAGGTTAAAGTCATTGATCGTACTGGACTTATTCTGGAGATTTTTGGGGCGAGGGCGGCAACCGCTGAAGGTCGTTTGCAAGTGGAACTCGCGCATCTGGACTATCAGGCGGGACGATTGGTGCGCAGTTGGACCCACCTCGAACGACAACGGGGTGGCTTTGGTTTCCTTGGCGGGCCGGGTGAAACGCAGATTGAATCTGACCGTCGGATGATCCGCGATCGGATGGCAAAATTACGCCGTGAGCTATCGCACCTTAGAAAAACGCGATCCTTGCATCGGTCGCGACGACAAAAGGCACCTTGGCCGGTTGTGGCGTTGGTAGGCTATACCAATGCAGGAAAATCTACTTTGTTCAATCGTTTGACGGGCGCCGAGGTGTTTGCCGAAAACTTGCTGTTTGCGACCCTTGATCCAACGATGCGGGAGTTTCCATTACCTGGTTACGACAAAGCAATTATATCTGATACTGTTGGTTTTGTGTCCGATCTTCCCACCCAGTTAGTTGCTGCATTCCGCGCAACGCTGGAGGAAGTCACTTCGGCGGATGTCATCGTTCATGTCCGTGATATTTCGCACTGGTCAACTGAAGAACAGGCGCGTGATGTCGAAATGATATTGCGAGAGCTTGGGGTTGTAATCGAAGAGGGAGTGGGCCCGCCTATTATCGAGGCTTGGAATAAGATCGATCTTCTTGACGAGGATAACCCCAAGCTAAGATCTTTGCCTGAATCAATTCCGGAAAATGTCTGTCCAATCTCTGCGGTAACGGGTGAGGGCGTTGAGAAGCTCGTTCAGAGTATATCTGAACAGCTTTCGCGCAACCACCGCACCGACACAGTGAAACTATCAGTTTCTGACGGAAAACGGCTCGCTTGGTTGCATGAAAATGGTCGTGTTTTGGAAACTGAGCAAAAGGCCGAGAACCTTGTAATGGCAGTTCAAATGTCGAGCCGGAATTGGGGTCGGTTCGAATCTCTTTAAGCGGATTTCTCATTTTCTTTGGCCCGCTGCCAATATTTTTCCAATTGTTCGAGTGGTAGTTGAATTAGATCTTTACCTGCCTGGTCCTCAACCGATCTAAATCGGTTCCCAAATTTCTTTGTCGCTTCTTTAAGAGCATTTTCCGCTTCTATTCCATGATGACGTGCGAGATTGACGGTCGCAAATAGCAAATCGCCAATTTCTTCTTCGATATCTTCAGGTGTTGAAGCTTCTTCAACTTCGGCTAGTTCTTCATGTACTTTGTCCATAACCTGTTTAACATCTGGCCAATCAAAGCCAACGCGAGCTGCTCGTTTTTGAATTTTTTGGGCACGAAGCAATGCGGGAAGGGCGATCGCCACACCATCTAGAGCGCTTCGATCGCCTTTCTCATTGCGCTCGGAGGCTTTTAGCTCCTCCCATTCCGGGTTTTGGTCATCATCGCCGAATATGTGAGGATGGCGGCGTTCCATTTTTGCGCAAATAGACGCTACCACGTCATTAAACTCAAAATGCCCTTCGTCGGTGGCAATCTGGCTATGAAACACGACCTGAAGCAATAAATCACCGAGTTCATCTTTTAAGCCGTCCATATCGTTACGCTCAATGGCATCCGATACTTCATAAGACTCTTCGATAGTATATGGAGCGATACTTTGAAAGGTTTGGACTTTGTCCCATTCACAACCGGTTTCGGGATCACGCAATTGACGCATGATTTTCAGTAGGGGGTCAACCAAGTTACTATCCTCTCAACCAATATATTAGATTGATAATATATATTATGTTAAATAAAATATTATTACGTAGGAGATGGTTGTAGGATCATCTCATTCCCCTCAACCCGCCAACTGCCTAGTTTCGAAAGAAAATTCATCCCAATAACGTTAGAATCACCAAATGCTTCTGCCACGACGACCGGCAGTTCCTGGATTTCCATTGGACCAATCTGTAAATTCTGAATTGCGCCTCTTCGCGCTTCTACATCTCCGTTGGCAGTTGATAATATGACTGGAAAGCCAATGCCAGATAGATCGATGTTGGTTTGTTTGGCTGTGGCTAAATTCATCGCGGTCGTTGTTGCACCGCTGTCAATTAAGAAGCGTACGGGCTTATCGTTGACCATTGCATTGACCCAGAAATGACCATCAGCTGACTGACGAATGCGTAAAGTCGTTCCGTCTATTTGCTGATCATTCTGTCCCGTGACTTCACTAGAAACATGGTTCCAGACCCCAAGAATTTGATCTTTATATGAAAATGCGACGATAAACACAGCAAATATCGCTAGCCAGGCTAACGCAGTCCGAACAATCTCGCCAAACCCGATACGACGCGAAAATAACGCGCTGGCAACTAGAACCAAAGCACCGGCTGCCCATATTAGATTGATATTTTGATCTTCTGTCATAACCTATATGTCGATTTGGTAACCGTCATAGGCGGGTTCAATACCATTTGGAAGTTTAGCCCGTAAACTCTGATAATCCATCGATTTGTCCATATGGGTAAGCAAACTGAGCTTGGGCTTAGTGGAAGTAATTAAATCTAGTGTAAGATCCAAATGTGCATGAGTTGGATGAGGTTTTTCTCGCAGTGCATCTACAACGAATAGATCGCTGTCTAAAAACAAGTTCCGCATGCCATCGGTAACTTCACCGAAATCTGTAGCGTAACATATCGCTTTTCCGTCATGTTCAAAACGCAATCCTGCTGATGTTATACTGCCATGAGGCTGATCAACGGTCTTAACGATGATATCGCCAATTTGAACTTCATCATTGAGTGATCGGCCATCGCAGATGGACGGATAATATTTGTGACCGTCAAAAGCATATGAGAAACGGCTTTTGAGACTGTCCAAGGTAAACGGTCGAGCATAGGCCGCTATTGGTTCACGCGTTTTGTGAAAAACGGCACGCAAATCATCTATGCCATGACAATGATCAGCATGATCGTGCGTCCAAACTACAGCATCTATCGCGTCAATATTGTTATTCAGAAACTGATTGCGCAAATCTGGAGAGGTATCCACCAATATCCGTGTCGTCGCACTTTCAACAATTATAGAGACCCTGCTCCGCCTATTCTTCGGTTCATACGGATCACAATCGCCCCAATCATTTCCAATGCGCGGAACTCCCGCAGACGTTCCGCACCCTAGGATTGTCAGTTTCAAGGCTTGGCCTTGCTAAACAGATCGTAAAAATTCTTTGATGTCATCTGGCAAAGCTCATCATAGTCCTGCCCGCGCAAATCAGCGAGGAAACGGGTTGTGTCAGCCACAAAAGCAGGCTCTCCTGTTTTTCCGCGATGTGGGACCGGAGCCAGGAATGGAGCATCCGTTTCAACGAGTAATCTGTCGCCAGGCAGCTTTGAAGCGGTGTCTTGCAAATCTTTTGCATTTTTGAAGGTTACAATGCCGGAGATGGATATATAAAGTCCTAACTTCAAAGCTTTATGAGCGAATTCTTCACTGGCAGTGAAGCAATGGATAACGCCTGTATATTCTTGCTTTTCCATTTCTTCAGCCATTATTTCGGCCGTATCGTCTTCCGCATCTCGTGTGTGCACGATGATTGGTAAGCCGGTCTCTTGCGCAGCATGGATATGAGTTCGAAAGCTCTGCTTCTGTTGATCGCGGTCGCTATGATCATAATAGTAATCAAGTCCGGTTTCGCCGATTGCGATAACGCGTTCATGTTTGGCTTCGTCGACAAGTTTGGAGAGGTCAATATCCGGATGAGAATCGGCTTCATGCGGATGAATGCCTATGCTTGCCCAGACATCATCTTCATGTTCGGCAGTGGCCACAATATCGCACCATTCACTCTCTCGGGTGGAGATATTCAGCATAGCCGTAACGCCGCTATCTCTGGCGCGTTGAAGGACAGCACCCTGCTCTTCTATCAAGCCTTTATAGTTTAGATGACAATGGCTATCGACAAGCATTATTCGGAACCTTCAGGCATTTCGAGACGAGGAAACAATCCTTTGGGTTGAGGCAGTTCCAAACCGGCTTCGATCGTTTTGGCTAGGCTTGCAAAATCTCGCGCATCCTGGGGTTGTGATAACTGATCAAGCATCTTGTCACAGCTATCTGGGATGACCCATCGAAGCATTATTGCAAGCTGACGAATGGATTCCGCGGTATAATAAAGTACGGTATCAGCACGTTCCGGATCAGTTTTACGTAGAGCCCAGGGAGCCTGGTCCGCAAAATATTGATTGGTTGCACTTAAGCGCTCCCGGATCTTATCCAGCGCAGTGTCAAGCTTTAGTAGGCCGCCAGTGACTGCGGTTTGCACTTCATCAAAACAAGTCCTTAAGTCAGCCATTAGTTCTTCTTCAGCATTGGTCGCCGTGCCGGCATCAGGTACTTTGCCTTCACAATTCTTGGTAATCATCGAAAGGCTCCGCTGAGCCAAATTGCCGAAATTGTTAGCCAAGTCAGCGTTGGACTTTGTAACAATTGCTGCAGCAGAATAGGATCCATCTTTGCCAAAAGGAACGTCTGCCAAAAGCGTGTAACGCAGCTGATCAACGCCATAAACTTCTGACAATTCAAGGGGGTCAACAACATTTCCGACCGACTTTGACATTTTTTCCCCGCGATTGAGGAGGAAGCCGTGACCAAAAACCTGTTTCGGAAGTGGTAAATCTGCGCTCATCAAAAATGCAGGCCAGTAAACTGCGTGAAAGCGGACAATGTCCTTTCCAATCAGGTGGATGTCAGCGGGCCAATATTTGGCAAAATCACCTTCTTTGTCAGGATAGCCAATACCGGTCATATAGGTGGTGAGGGCATCGACCCATACATACATGACATGATCAGGCGATCCGGGAACTTCAACGCCCCAGTCAAAGCTGGTCCGAGAGACACTGAGGTCATTGAGACCGCCCTCAACAAAGCGCGTGACCTCATTTCGGCGACTTTCCGGTTGAATGAATTCTGGATGTTCTTTGTATAACTTTAGCAGTTTGTCTTGATATTTGGAGAGTTTGAAAAACCAGGTTTCTTCGGCCGTCCATTCAACGGGAGTACCTTGCGGTGAGAGCTTTTCATCGCCCTCTCCTTCGACCAGTTCATCTTCAGCATAAAAAGCTTCGTCCCTTACGGAATACCAACCTTCATAGCGATCTAGATAGAGATCATCACTAGCTTCTATTGCTTTCCAAAGCGCTTTGCTTGCATCGTGATGTGCTGGCTCACTGGTGCGCCGAAATCCATCATGCTGAATGTTAAGCTTGTCGCACATTTCACGGAAATAAGCAGACATCTCATCTGCCAGTTCAATCGTCTGTTTGCCAGCATCTCGAGCAGTTTGCACCATTTTCAAGCCATGCTCATCTGTACCGGTAATCAGCCGAACATCTTTTCCGCTCAACCGATGAAATCGCGCAATTGCATCAGCAGCTATGGCTTCATAGGCATGTCCGATATGCGGCCGTCCATTGGGGTAGCTAATAGCTGTTGTTATATAAAATGGATCACTCATATCCGGTTCTTTTGATGGTTTAGAACGGCTTGTAAACCGCCAAAATGCTTTAAGCTTGGCTTTGTTTGTCCGCAAGCGATCCCATTAGGCTGGAAAGCTGGAATATTACGGCTTGGTTATCCAATGCTTTGGGTATGGCAACGGCGGCCAGATCACTGGCTTCGCGCCATTTTTCAATCGCTTGAAGCTGATTGTTTTTGTCTATTAATTTTATCCGCTGAGCCATAAGGCTCGGTGCTCTTGTTAAAAATGCGCGATATCTCGGAGTTGCAGCTTTCAGGGCCAATTTTCGCGCCAAATCACTTTTTAGGGCGTTGGATCTATCACCCGAGGTCATAATCTTATCAGCGATTTCTTCGAGTTCTGAAATTTGAGCATCTACAAATTGTAGCGCTCGTCCAGGAGACCCCTCTCCCGCCTTTACTAATGCCCGCAGTTCCTGATTGTCCAAATTTGGTGACTTCGCTTTGAGGACCTCAATCATTTGATCATCATTGAGCAAATCAAATCGTAAAATCTGACAGCGAGATCTTATGGTTGGAAGCAAGCGCTCCGGTGCATGACTGACCAGAAGAAATATAGTATTTTTAGGCGGTTCTTCGAGATTCTTAAGCAATGCGTTGGCGCTGCTGCTCTCCAAATCATCGATCGCATCAATAACTACTACTCGATACTGTGAGATTGATGACTGCGAAGCAAACAAGGATTGTAGGGATCGAACCTGCGAAATTTTAATATTGCGCGCCAGTTCATGCTCTTCGAGGGATCCGATACCACTATCTCGGACCTTCTTCTCTTCCTTATCGGTTCGCGGACCGCGTTCTAGAAGCCGAAAATCGGGATGTGATCCTGCCGACAGCAGTTTGGCAGCCTGGTCATTGGGCTCGTCACAGAATGTCGCTGAATTTTGCTCGGAACTTAGTAGGAAGTGAGCGGCTTGTTTTGCAAAACCTGCTTTCCCTAACCCTTTGTCACCAGCCAATATCCAAGCATGATGTAGTGTCCCTTTTAGGAAGGACTGACAAAATACCCGTCGTTCTTGATCATGGCCAATATATGACGTCATACCATCATCTCAGTAAATCTTCTAAATCATTGAGAATACTAGCTGTAATTTCTTCGGGCGTGACCGATGCATCGATTAGATGAACACGATCCGGTTCATATTCTGCATAGCTTCGAAAATTAGTCATGACAGCACGGTGGTACCCGCTATCCCGCCCCCCAATTCGATCGCTATTGCCTCGGTCCCGAGCTTCGGCACGCCTTGCAGCCACTTCTTCGGGCAGGTCGAGTATAAAAGTTCGATCCGGCAAAAGATTTCTACTGCCAATGCGATGCAATTCCAGAATGTCTGAATCGCTCAAAACGCCGCTCACGCTTTGATAGGCACGACTGCTATCGAGAAAGCGATCACTGATCACCCAATCTCCACTTGCCAACGCTGGTTCAATTAGTTTGGCGCAATGTTCCGCACGAGCGGCAGCAAACAGCAGTGTTTCCGTTCGCATGTTCCAACGGTCGTCCGGCCCTGATAACAACAGCTCCCGAATTGTTTCTGCTCCAGTTGTACCGCCGGGCTCTCGCGTCAAATGGACGTTTATATGCTTTTCTTTTAGAGCTTCTCCCAGCGCTTTCGCTTGGGTTGACTTACCAGTGCCCTCCCCGCCTTCAAGACTTATGAAGCATCCTCGTTTCACGTCAAACCGAGAAGAGATTTAAGGCCGGTCCATGCGCGATAGAAGAATCCAGCTTCTCCGACGGTTTCAGCTGCAACGAGCGGAACAACCTGCTCTCCAGAATCAGGTATTTTGATGACTAGCTGCGCGATTTCTTGCCCTTCCGCAATTGGTGCTTTTATGGGCCCGTTGTAACGCACAGTTGTTGTGATGTTGGGGGTTGAACCTTTGGGCAGTGTGACAAACAAATCTTTTGGAGCAATTAAGCCAACAGTGCTGCTATCGCCTAGTTGCACTTCTGCTGTTTGTAACTTGGTGCCTTTAGAAAATAGCTTCTTTGGTTCCCAGGCATTGAAACCCCAATTCATGAATCGAACGCTTTCCGAAATACGGCTACCGTAAGAATCCAGTCCTGCGAGGACGGATACAATACGCCTTCCATCTTGTTCAACAGACCCGGTAAAGCCAAATCCAGCTTCTTCAGTATGACCAGTTTTTAGACCATCAGCTCCTTTGATTTTCCCCAACAGTGGATTACGATTGGGTTGTGTGATGGGCTGACCGCTATTGGTTTTACCCCATGTAAACTCTTTCAAACCAAAAAAGCTTTTGTATAGTTCTGGAAAATCATTGGAAAGCCGCGCGCCCAACATCCCAAGATCGCGAGCGGTCACCAATGTCTTACCTTCATCAGGCCAACCTGTGCTATTTCCAAATTGACTATTTTTCATCCCGATACGTTTTGCCGTCTTGGTCATGATGTCGGCGAAATTTTCTTCTGTGCCTCCAATTGCTTCCGAAAGGACGACACTAGCATCATTGCCGGATAACGTAATGACGCCATGCAGGAGATCTTTTATGGTAGGCTTATCATCGGGCATCAGAAACATGGTGGAGCCCTGCCCCTTCCACTTTTCCCAAGTGGACCTTTGAATATCAACGGATTGATCGAGTTTTATTTTGCCCTGTTTGATTTGATCAAAAGCAACATAGACAGTCATCATTTTTGCCATTGAGGCAGGTGGAATCTGTCGATCAGCATCTTTTTCGAACAACACCGCGCCGGATGACAGATCCGTCATATAAGCAATTGGAGCAGAAGACTCGTATTTTGGTGCCGCTAAAGCCGCCGTCGCGACTGCAATGAGAGGCAATGAAGCCAAGGCAAATCTGTTCATTTAGTTCCGTTTTCTAGACTAGGTTATCGGTTCTGATGCCTATTTGTCGGCACGAAGGATTCTTGCTCCGCTATAGCCGCGTTGCTTGGCCTGTGCCAACCCGCCTTGTGCGGCATTCTGATTTGCATAGGGTCCATAGCGAACCCGCCAAATCTGACGTGTTTGATCAGGCATGACCTTTGCCCCAATTTTATTGGCCAGAGTATCAGCACGGCTCTTACTGCTGAACGCCGCCACTTGGACAACATAGTTTCCTGAACCGCTTACAGTATTTTGACGCGGTCTTGTCGGAACGGGTTTAGTCGCGGTTCCACCCTCAACAACAAACCGGCCATCTCGTGTTCCAGTTGATCGGTTCGGGACAGAAGGTGGGGCATATGTTGAGCCGAAATTTCCGCTAGACGGGTTTCTTGGATTTACAGAGCCAGCGGCTTGCCTGATTGGGGTTACTGGCGTTGGAAGTTTCGCAAGATTCTTCCTCAAAATGCTCAGCAAACTATCTGGCGTCGCAATACGTTCCGCAACCTGCGCCCCTGATCTTAGGGCTGCACGTTCTTGCTCGTTTGGATTTACCTTACGAACGCGAACACCGGCGACGCCTTGCCTATCTATTCCAAGTTGCTTGGCGGCCCCAAAAGACAGATCAATCAACCTATCGTTGGAAAATGGGCCACGATCATTGACGCGAACAAGAATGGTGCGACCTGTGTCGAGTGCGGTCACTTGGACGTAGGTGGGCAGTGGTAATGTTTTATGTGCTGCGGAAATACCGTTTGGATTAAACCGTTCCCCATTGGCGGTTGGGTTGCCTGCTAACTCCTGACCGTACCAGCTGGCATAGCCCACTTGATCATAGCTGGAAACATCCTCTGGCGTATAGGTCTTACCGCCTATCTGATAAGGCTCGCCTATTTTTTGAGGAAAGTCTGATACCGCTGCTGTTCCGGATGGTGCTGGTGGTAATTCGGCGATTGGTCCTGATGGATCATCGTCATATTTCCCCCACTGTTTAGAAGCACCACATGCGGAAAGTGCCAATATCGCTGTTGAAGCAACTGCTAGTTTAACTACGTATTGCATCGGCCAGTAACCCCACTGTTAACCCATAAAAATTCGAACAATTATAGTCCAATATGACCCGATAATTGCTGGTAAGTAGATAGGCACGGTTGCCTGCACCATCAGGTTCCAGCAAGGTCGCCAAAGTGTCATCGCCCAGCTTGCGCCACGTGGCTGCCCTGACACCTAACGCGCGCCATTCCGCCATAGTCTTCCACTGGCTATGGCGTTCGTGCACTCGCGGGCAGCGCGTTGCCTTGGTTTTGTTTTTGATTGTGGCTCTATTCAATGAATTGGGAACTGAAACAGCAACGCCCCAAGTTTCTCCCCTACGCCATCCAGCATTTACAAAATAGTTCGCAATCGAAGCCATGGCATCATGTTCGTTATTCCATATGTCGGCATAGCCATCACCATTGCCATCTTTTGCCAACCGGAGGTACACAGATGGTAGAAATTGGGGTTTACCCATCGCGCCTGCCCAGCTGCCGGTCATCGCAGATTGTGAAACGCCGTTGTCGATCATCTTTAGAGCAGCGAGCAATTCACCCTCAAATAGGGAACGCCGCCTGCCCTCATAAGCGAGCGTTGCCAATGCGCGCGGAATATCGAAATTCCCGGTAAAGGAACCATAGTTCGATTCCTTTCCATAAATCGCCATCATGATCCCCGACGGAACACCAGTATCGCGCTCTATCTGTGCCAATTTTCCAGACAACCGTTGATAAGTTGTCTTTCCATTGTTTATCCGCACCTGAGTGACATGCTTCCGCTTATAGGGAGCAAAAGGAGGGATTTTGGTATTCGGCGCTCCACCTGGTTGTGATTGATCCAATCGCACAACGCGAGCGTTATAGGTTAAGCTGGGAAGAACGCGATCCAATGTTCGCGCACTGACGCCCTCATTTAGCGCCTTTGTGCGCACCTCCATCAGATAGTTTTGAAAACCTGTTGGAGTTTGAGCTTGTGCCTCACTGAAACTACTGTTCATTGGCAGAGCAAGAAATGCAAAAGCACTACAGGCTATTGCGGTCATAATACGCATGAATATCTTCCCTTCTTAACCATGTTGTCGCACAAACTGACTCTCAGGGGAATCTCGCACTGTCGCATGAGAACCACTACCCAACCGATAAGCGAGTGTCGACCACGAAAGAAAACTGCTGGCCGGCGGATGTTTGGCAGAGTGTGAAGAAAAAGGTTGGTCAAACCGAATAAGTTCGCAAACTTAATCTGGCCTTTGGTTTACTGGCAGGCTTCGGTTATTAGTAACTGATCTGTGCTTCGCCGATATTATCAGCACAATAGTTTTCAAAACGGCGTGGTTGGCAAATATTGACTTGCGTTGCTGTTAATCCCTGATTACTGCGGCGCTTGGATGAGGTGCGGTGGCAGAGTGGTCGATTGCTCCAGTCTTGAAAACTGGCGGGCCTGCAAGGGTCCCGAGGGTTCGAATCCCTCCCGCACCTCCATCCGTTGTATCAAGAGAGCTTTCTGTGGTTCGTCAGGGAATAGATTCCGTCGAACGACGCCCAATGATCAATAGAATCGATTGCAAACGCAATATCAGCCTCGTTACCCTTGCTAAGCAGATAACTGGATCACCTGCTGGTTCGTGCGCCTTCACGATACCAGGCAGCGATAGTTAAATGACGCGAATTCCTATTTCGAACGTGCTGGCCAGTTATCATCATGATCTACATCACCATCACAATCGCCGCGCCACCCATAATGGTATCGTTGAGGCAATTTCGGTTGGTCGAATACAAGCATAATTTTAGCTCACTCTAACAGGACGAATTTGGACTGTTTTAGATTGCTGTTGATAAAGTTTGCGCTATTGCGACAGTACCAAACCAAATCAGACATAGCTCTTTCGTCGGGTGTTAAGGTTTTCAAGTTTACCCGTTTGTTCCCGATTTTCGATCTTGCTCATGCTCGATGATTTTGTTTTCAACTGTAACGACACTTTTACTATTCAAATTGTTGTCTTGCCCATTTTCAACGGACGCTTCTGGTCTTGAGAAGAAATAACCTTGCAACTGAGCACAACCCAATTCCCGCATCAGGTTTAACTCATGATCGCTTTCAATGCCCTCAGCGGTTGTTTTGATACCAAGCTCATCAGCCATTGAAACGATGGCACGAATAATGGCCAAGCTATCTTTTGACCCTTCACTCGCGGACAACACAAAGCTTCTATCTATTTTAATGGAAGAGAATTTGGCGCGGCGTAGGTATCCCAGTGAGGAATAACCGGTTCCAAAATCGTCTAAGACTAACCCGACACCTAATGAACGCAGGCCTTCTAATGCTTCATCAATATTTGCGTGCTTATCAAGGAAGACACTTTCGGTTACCTCTAATTCCAGCCTTTCCGGGTTGAGACCGCTGGCTGCCAAAGCACCAACAATGATATTTGCCAATCCGCCACCCTCAACCTGAAGAGCGGAAACGTTGACGGACAATCTTACATGTTTTGGCCAGGTTTTCGCTTCGGCGCAGGCCGACCGAATGACCCAGGAACCAATTTGATTAATAAGCCTCGCTTCTTCAGCAATCGGAATGAAAATATCTGGTGAGATCATACCTCGAGTGGGGTGCTCCCAACGCAACAGCGCCTCATAGGCGACGACATTTTGATTGCTTGCATCAACGATAGATTGGTAGGCAATTGAAAGGCCACCATCGACAAGAGCGTTTCTAAGGTCTGCTTCCAACAAATGACGTTCATCGGCCTCAAGCTGAAGGAACTTCTGGTACCGAATAACGCAACCGCGACCCAGATCTTTACCATGATATAGAGCAAGGTCGGCGCTACGCGTCAATTGGGCAACTGTGCTTCCATCTTCCAACCCAACGGCTAGGCCGATAGTCGCTCCAATGTTTACTGAAGTACCATTTATCGAATGCGTTTCACTCAGTTTTTTGATGAGTTGGTTAGCCTTATTCGACAGACATTCTTCGCGGCCACAATCGGGGATCACGAGAGCGAACTCATCTCCACCTAATCGTACTGCTGTTGCTTTATTCCCACCTACCTCAACAAGATGCTCCGCTACCAGGCAAAGCAATTGATCTCCTGTCTCATGTCCGTGCGTATCGTTTACCGCTTTAAATCGATCAAGATCGATAAGCATGATCGCACATCTCGACCCATTCGCTTTCGCTGCTATTAGCGCATCTGATAGCAACGTCTGATAATGACCACGATTGGCGAGGCCGGTTAGAAGGTCATGTTTTGCTGTGTATGATAGTTTTTCATTCGCTTCGCTGATTTCCTGACGCCGCCGTCTTATGATAGATATTGAATAGATCATGCCGCTTATCACGACGACCGCGAAAACAAGGAGCAGGGTAATATAACGCAATTTGGTTTCGGATTTGGACAAAGCCATTTCGCGTTGTGTTTCTTCCGCTTCCAGTTTTGAAATTCTGAGCTCGCGGTTAGCGTCATCAAATTGTGCCGCGAGAAGTGACGCGTTGGTAGAAGCTTTTAGATCGCGACTGTTATCGCTCAACCGTTTGTACGCCTCCAGATGGGTCAGTGCTTTCGCGGTATTTCCCTGTTTTTTGTAGAGATCAAAAGCAACTTTATGATAATCGCGAAACTCCATTGTTGAGTTGTTAAGCTCAACCTTTCCGAATGTCTTTCGAATGAAGTTCTCTGCTTTATCCAGTTGATTTTGCGCAAGAGCCACTTGAGCCCGCGTGCCCCATAGAAATGGTTCCCAGTCGGTAGCGGCACCACTGACCAGCCTTAGGCCTTGTACGGCAGTTGCGTCTGCTCGTAGAAAGTGTTTCTGAGAAAACTGAGCAAAAGCAATATTGTTCAAAATTCGGGTTTGCAAAAGAGGACTTTGCATTTCTGTAGCAATGGAAAGAGCCGCTTGATATTGCTGTTCAGCTTCAACAAACCTGCCCATATCTCGCAATGCGTTGCCGCGATTGTTAAATGCAGACAGGTTTAATGCTGGGTCGTCACCATATACAGATTTAGCCTGATCATAATATCTGAGAACACGAGCATAGTCGCCAGCTTCGTAGTAGATGGAACCGATATTGTGCAGGATAATCGCCTGGCTACGTTTCTCACCCAGTTCTTCATATTTTCGATATGCTTTATGCAAAATAGACAATGCATCTTCAACTTTGCCGATCTTACTGACAATCGCGGCTTTTGATTTCAGAAGGTCTGCGTGCAATTTACTGTTCGGGTTTGTCGTCTCTACAGTCTCTAATGCTTCAGAAATAATGGGTTCTGCCAGCGGTGCTTTGTTGAGTCGCGTTAAGGCTTCGCCTTCAAGCCACTGGCTAGTCACTTTTGCCAGAACGGCTTCTTTGGCAGGTAGGTCTTTCGCAATTTGGGCTGCCTTCTTTGCTGACCGCAGAGCAGCGGCGGGGTCTGACATCATCGAAGATTTCGTGGCGCCAATTTCTGCGTCAAAAGAAGATTGCGTGTTATCGTCTGTAGACTGCGCGAGGAGGGCATGACTCGAGGCGCACAGCGAACCGGCAATGAAAAATGCTAGCAATCTCCCTTTCACGCCAATTTGCCTCCATATTTGAGCAAATCTCTATCGATATCAAAAGGTATATTCTTTTGGTTTCTGATAAAGTTACCTAGAATGATAGGCTTAGCATTCCACCTGCTATGATTTGGTTAACGTCCCCCTGTGCGGAGCTGTCATATTCAGCACGACCGAAGAAAGAAAGCTCTCCGCCCTTCATGACTGGGGTGGCATAGATCAATTCTGCGTTGAACCTTCTGCCTTCGTCAGCGATCCCAAAACTGCGTGTTACGGAGCCGATTTCACCTGTTTGACGGTTAATTACTTCAACAGAGCTAAACTCCAACGTACCGCTCTCGATGTGCAATGGTTGGGATACCGAAAGACGAAATTGGTCGCTTTTCCCCATTATACCCTGCTTGCTCATAGAGATCGCAAACGCGGAACTCATAACACCACCGCGGGTTCGGAGATTTTGGTCTTGTTCACCATTGGAATTTGTTGTTCCAACGGTGGCAGATGCGCCAAAAGAGAAGCCTTTCGGAAGGTCAATGCTGCCACTAACTGTGGCAGTTTTACTATTCGAACCGTGTCGTAGATCATTATCAATTGCTGATTGAACGCCCAGCAAGCCATCTTTTTCATTTAGCATTGCAAAGCTAACGCTTACATTCGTGTTTGTTGACGGTTTATGTGACAGGCGGAAGTTAAATGCGCTAGCCTCATAGTCATCGGCACCACGTAACCGTGTCCGCTCTGTTTGCGTCAACTCAAAGTTGTTCTCGTGGCTCAAATTACGGCTTGTTATACCAAAAGCTATTCTGGTGTTTTTTGCTATTTTGAATTCCGCATCCATGAAGCCGCCGCCTGACGCAAGTCCCAGAACCGGATTCAATCCACCATTGTTGGCGTTGTAATCACTGGTCAAACCAAAGCTGCTTTGATCGAGCAAAGCAATGGATCCTTGCCCATAACCCGCATGAAACGACATCCCCGCATCATCATTGCTGAATTTGAATGCACTATGCGGAACATCTCCCTGGCGACCTCCACTGGCGGTGAAGTTTACCGGGTTGCTTACTGAAAAACCAAAACTCCAACCTTCGGTCTTCGGATTTTCATAGCTCGCAACGTCGGAAAAGCCATTGTATTTTGAGCCACTATTTGTGCTCGGACCTTTTGCCCATTTTTTGAATCGCTTAGTGATATAGGACTGGAAATACTCTGGAGATCCATTGGCGCTCGTTTTCTGTCCGACTAGACTGTCGGAAAACGGAACTGCAAAATCTCGATGGGTTTTACCGATATTCTCAAACAGAGTGAGGAAAACTCCCTCGGTGTTCCAGGTATCCCCCGCTCCCGCGCTCTTAAGGTCTGCGGCTAATCTTTTCGTTTTTCCACCACCCTTATGTTCATAGATTGTTAGATCGTCGAAAACGAGCGGCGATTGCGACGCCTCGACGTCAAGAAGTCCATGCCCATAAACATCATCTACACCTTCTGCACCCAAGTCGCGCGCGGTGGATAGAATAATCTTTACGGTGGCTTCCGGTTCTTTTGCCAGCCAAGGCCAACGATCGTGGAGCAAAGTGATGGCCCCCGAAACCAGAGGTGCAGCAAATGAGGTACCTGAACGACGAACCAATCCACCAAGGCCATCATTCACCAATAGCAATTCACCCGGTGCAACCAAGAAAATATCGCGAAGATATGAACCTTCTGTACATTCGCCTTTCGTAGCAAAACATGCAGTACCTGGTTTATTTGATATCTTCGAAATATTGCCCAAAGCATCAACGGCCCCAACGATGATCAAACCTGTATCAAGGTTGTTCTTCCACTCGATATTTTCAGTCTGAGTGCTTCCGTCGTTACCCGCAGCGATGACGAATACAGTGCTGTTGGCCACTTTCCGTACAGCCGCATCGTTGAAAACATTGTTCCACTCAGGATGTAGTGTCCATCCTTTTATGCCCAAAGACATATTGATCACGCTGGCATTTGATTGCTTCAGCGAAACGATACCATCTCTGATATCGGACCAGGAAGATGTTCCACTATGATCGAATGGATTATAGGTGGCGACCGATGCATTGGGAGCAATACCCATCACTCCGCGGCCATCTTGTTTGGCAAGAATTAGGCTGGCAACACCGACGCCATGCCCACCAACATGTGAAGTGTAGCCGCCGGAATTGAATACATTTCCTTGAAACTCAGGATCGTCAACAATCGAACCATCTAATATACCAATAACGCTATCGGCACCGCTACCCTGAATTTTGGTCAACTCAGGATTCCAATTGATCGTTTTCATCCAGTGATCGACATGATCAAAGCCGGTATAGTCCATCAATCCGTCAAATAGTTCAGAAACCAATTGTGCGCGTTGTCCCCTGGTCAGGTTAACCAGTCCGACGGGATTAGACGTCGAAATACCGAATTTTGCAAATAGGGGGTTAAGCAGTTTGGCCTTAACTGATTTGCCTTCTCGTGCTGAGACGGCCTGCCCCCACGCGCCTTCGGTCTGGCTTATTAGAGCGTCGCCCAAGGATTGGATTTCCATATAGCTTGCGTAAGTTAATCCGCTCTTATTGGCATCAATGATCAGTTTGTTGACCTGTCGCCAAGTTGATCCAAAGTCATGCCAAAATTTGTTGATCTCCAAGTAGTTTGGAAGTTCCAGACCACTGACTGGATCGATGTTTCCTTTGTTTGGATCAATTTCACCGTAAAATGGATTAATGTTGCCGGCGAACGGATCAATATCACCGCCAAATGGATCAACATTACCGCCAAAGGGGTCTATTGACCCCCATAGCGCGCGAACTTCGCCGTGGAATGGATTCAGGTTTCCGCCGAACGGATCAATGCTGCCCGCGAAGGGATCGATGTTACCTCGGAAAGGGTCTATTGAACCACCAAATGGATCAATACTTCCACCAAATGGATCGATGTTACCGGAAAAAGGATCAATGTTGCCGGAAAATGGATTGATCGAACCGCCCATGGTCGTAATGATACGTTCGTCGGGATTGGTTAGTCGATATGTGTTAGCTTCTATCCGGCCAAAATCATTGTTCGCATTTGTGTTCGCATGAGTCTGTTCAACAGGCTGATCCAGAAACGGTTGTGCAACCTGCGCATTTGCAGTTGCAGTGCACCCCAAAAAAATAGCCGTGGCGGCTAACAGACTGGCTCTGGTGTTAATCGATCTCTTCACCCGGATTTCCTATAATTTCGTTCTTATGCTGAACGAATTAGGGGTGATCTGTTAACCGCTCTGAAAAAATGAGACTTAATATGATTTAAACCAAAGTTTGGTGCGCAAAAAGGCCATTTAAAATTGGGATGCAGTTTTCACCTTGAATGAAAGAGCTCTACAATTTCCCTATTCCTTAACGGGACGGGTGTTTGAGTTAAGGTAACCGTTATAGGCATCTATGTAGAAAAAAAGAACATTACCGGCCTCTTCCACAGCATAATCAGTTGCTTCCTGATTGGTGCTGCCAAACTCCAGCTCGTCTTTCTTTATGGCCGCAACCAAGGCATCACGTTCCGACGAACATGCTTCTTTTGCCACTGGTCGAAAAACACTCAAACCCGTCTTCTGATCGAGATGCGTGGAAGTAAACTCAACCAAACAGTTATTGTAGGCAACCCGATTGGTTTCCATATCCATCGCTGCCGCAGACACCAAAACTGCAAAGCTCAAAGCTGTAATCATGGCTAATCCCCTCAAAGCCGTTGGTCGTTCATAGCATAATGTGCATGAATCCAACGAAGAAAAACTGCATTGATGTTGATCAAAAGCTCGGTTTTTAAGGTGGAAATCGCTACCTTACGCTGGTTTGGATGGTTTTTTATCAGTGATAGACACGGATGTATTTCAGCAGTGACGAGATTATTCACTTGAAATGTTTTCGAAAAGAAACCAACAGGCGCCCAGATATCGGGTTTCTCTTAGCCGAGAATTGAAAGGGAAACCGGTGCGGAGACGGCATGACGTCATCTTCAAATCCGGTACTGCCCCCGCAACTGTAAGCGGTTAGCCGATATGTCAAATGCCACTGGATCTTCCGATCTGGGAAGGCGGCATATCAGCAACGATCCGTGAGTCAGGAGACCTGCCTGTATATCGCTGTTCTTCAGCCGGACGGGGTGTGTCGGGTGAACGGGGATGTTCCTCGCGTAACGGCATTTTAGTCGTTAACAAAAGGGAATATACAAATGAAATACTGTACATATTTGCCGGGCTTAATTGCCCTGAGTATCTGCTATCCGGCGCCGGCATATGCTGAAGATGAACCTGTCATTATCGTAACTGCTACGGGAATCGAGCAGAACATAGAGGACTCAGGTGTCTCTATATCCGTTATCACAGAGGCAGAGATACTTGATCAGCAAATCCTTGCTATTGGTGAGCTATTACAAGAACTTCCTGGCGTTAATGTGACGCAATCTGGCGGTTTTGGTAGTCAGACGTCTGTTCGCATTCGTGGTGCCGAGGCTGATCAAACGCTGGTGCTAATCAACGGCATCCGGGTGAATGATCCTTCTGCACCGGATGGAAGCTTTGATTTTGGCAACTTACTAGCGGGCAATATTGAAAGGATCGAAGTTCTGCGCGGTGCAAACAGCGTTGCTTGGGGCAGTCAGGCTCTGGGCGGAGTTGTAAATGTCACCACAAAGCGTCCAACCCAGGATTTCAGCGCTTTTGCACAAGGTGAATATGGCGCCAATGACACTGTTCGGTTGGTTAGCAATGCCAGCGGTAAAGTCGGCCCAATAGGATTTAGTGTTGGTGGCGGTTACGCTCGGACAGATGGAATTAGCGCATTTTCGGGTGGCACTGAACGTGACGGATACCGTCAATATTCAGCTAGCGGTATGATATCCGTTGATTTGGCCGAAAATATTCGGGTCGAGACCAGTGGATATTATGCAGATAGTCGAGTTGATAATGATAGTGTTTTTCCGCCATTTAGCTCAGATAATGCTCAATTTTCTCTGGCTAACGAGTTTTATGGAAATGCCTCTTTGATCGCAGATGCCTTTGATGGTCGTTTCAACAACCGTTTTGTATTCAGCATTTCAGACATTAACCGGGATATAATAAGTCCGTTTTTCACCTCTCTACCACGCGGTAGAACCGAACGATTTGAATATCGAGGTGACTTTGCGGTAACCGAACAGTTGCGTTTTGTTTTTGGCACTGAAGTAGAAGATAGTAGATATGAGAATACGGGCGTAAGTGATTCAACTGGAATCGATTCTTTGTTTTTGCAGGCAATTGCGAAACCGGTCGATGGGCTGACGCTTACGACTGGAATTCGGCATGATGAACATGATGATTTTGGCGGGAATACCAGTTTAGCTGGTAACGTTGCATATCGAGTTTCGGAAAATGGTCCGATATTGCGAGCGGCCTATGCGGAGGGTTTCCGTGCACCATCATTGATTGATCTCGACGATCGCCCATTTGGGTTTGGCACTCCTGGTCTCTTGCCAGAAACTGCAAAATCCTATGAACTAGGTATTGATCACACGTTTCTGGACAACGCACTTCGAACATCTGTCAGCCTGTTTCAGCGGGATACCCGGAATCAGATTGCATTTGCCGCCTGCCCCACTCCACCAGATCCTTCGCCTGCTCTATGTTTGAGTGGTAACAGGCCTTTTGGCACGACTCTCAACATCGAACGCAACCGCACGAAGGGCGTTGAAGTGGCTTTAACGATTACACCGGTTGAGCATTTCCAGATCAATGCCAATTATACCTATCTGGACACGGAAAACCGCTCCAACAGCGCCAATTTTGGTAATGAACTGGCACGGCGACCATCGAGTAGTTTTTATCTGAATGCCAGTTATGAACTGGCTTTTGGATTGAATATTGCAGCGGATTTGCAGATTGTTGGCGATAGTTTCGATGATTTGGCCAATAGCCGCAGAATTGATGGCTATGCGCTAACCGGAATTCGGGCAGATGTACCAGTGAGCAATCAAATTGAGTTATTTGGACGTATCGACAATCTGTTCGATGTGAATTATGAAACGGCAACAGATTTCGGCACCTTCGGTCGTTCAGCCTATATTGGCGCTCGGGCAAGGTTCTAGAAACAATAGCAAAGGGAAACAGACTATGGCTTTGATCCAGGATACAGGACCAACCTCGACTATCGAGAATATATGGGCCGGGATATTGGCCACCGCATCGGTTGGTGGCAGTTTGCTGCTGGCTTGCATGTTTCCCTTTGCTGCGATTGCTACACTTTTGGCGGCTACCTTGCCCATGCGCAAGGCGATGATGTGGATGGGTGGCGCATGGCTTGGCAATCAACTGGTTGGTTATCTGATCCTTGGGTATCCGCAGACGGTCAACAGTTTCAGTCATGGTGCTGCCATTGGCATTACCGCTTTGGCTACGCTGTGGATTGCCAACAAGATTCTTGAAATACGCGGTGATCAATCGGTTCCCACTGTTTTATTGGCCTATGCAGGAGCTTTCGTGGGCTATCAGGCTTTATTGGCACTGTTTGCGGTATTCCTTGGCGGGATCCAAAATTTCCTACCTGGCGTCGTGTGGATGGTACTTCAAAATGACGTGCTTTGGTTCGCCGGACTGGGTCTATTGTTCCTTGTCCTCAATAATGTTGTTTTCAAAACACTTGGATCGGAACCTTCACTTCAAAACTGAAGAATACTTATAATCTGACCTTAAGCTTAGAGAGCTGCTCGTAGAACGGGCGGCTTTCATCGGCAACACGTTGCTCGGCATTGGTGAGTGTCGATGTTGAACTAGCTTCTGGGCTGCCGAATCCTGTGGTATTTATGACTCGATTATACCAATGACTTGCCCAAACTCCGTCACTTTCGCGAGTCCCAGATTCCCACTGCAGCATTCCGGTATCCCATGGGATATCCAGACTTTTACAGAGCGCTTTTAAATGTGCTTCCGGATCGCGGAGAATATCGGCGCTATCCAATATAATCGGCGCTTTGCCAGACTTTTCGGCAATGGCATCGACATATTCCAGCTGCCTTTCATAACCCAGGTCATCCACGGTCACTTCAACCCGTTTAACCGCATAACTTGCGACAACCTTTGCAGGATCGCGGATTAGGAAAGCATGGCGATGGTCGGGAAAGTCGGCAATTGAAACATCAGCCACCATATGGTGCGGCATATGTTTTTGATACCAAATTGGTTTCCGATCTGGAATATGGCCGATCATGGCCTTTGCGACTGATTTCCAATCACAATTCATCGAAGCAATAACCTCATCCGCCATGGGTTGCCGAATTCCAGTGGTTTTCAGAAACGCGCCATAAAATGGTTCATCCGTTACTGCACAATCGCCACGTCCCCCAAAACTGCGCATCATAGCGGTTGAGATGTTCCGAGGGCCAGACCACATGGCGATGCGAAAAGGTTCTGACGTCATGCCGCCACGTCTTTTTCGATCATGGATTTGTAGAGGTTTTGCAGGCGTTCCACCATCGGCCCCCTGCCTTCACTCAAAATACGTCCATCCACTTCAGTAGCGGGTACAACGCCGGCAAAGGTTCCCGTCACAAACGCTTCATCTGCACCATAAACATCGGTTAGTGAGAAGTTCTTCTCAAACACAGGAATATCATTTTCCCGGCAAAGCTGGATTATGTTGCTGCGCGTAATCCCGCCTAGGCAATAATCGCCGCTGGATGTCCACACTTCGCCTTTGCGGACAATGAAGAAATGGGTGCTATTGCAAGTCGCCACAAAACCCTGTGGATCAAGCATTAGTGCCTCATCAGCACCAGCCTGTGTTGCCTGGATACAAGCGGTTATGCAGTTTAACTTGCTGTGCGAGTTTAGTTTTTGATCCTGCACAGCCGGATCGCCGCGACGGACATGGACTGTGAACAATCGGATGCCTTTTTCCACGGTACTGGGCAGCGGATCCTTAAACTCTGGAATGATGACGATAGTAGCAGGAGAAATCACCACACGCGGGTCCTGATAAGGGGTTGATCGTATTCCGCGCGTCACCATCAAACGTATGTGCACGCCGTCCTGATCGGCCATTTCGTTGGCTTCCAGTGTATCATATAGGCGCTTCGTCAGCTCTTCACGTGATATCCCAACATCCATGGCAATGGCCTTGGAGCCTTCGAACAAGCGATCAAGATGCGCGCCGAGAAACGCGATTTGTCCCTTGTGAACGCGCAAACCTTCCCAAACACCGTCGCCGAGCATGAAACCACTATCGAATACCGAAACCACAGCTTCGGCGCGCGGTGTCATCGATCCGTTCACATTGATCAGAATGGTTTCATTGCGCGGATCAACCGCATAATCATGAGTACCCTTGGCCATAATTTTTCGCTCTCCAATTGGCTTTTCGCCAGCTAAACCAACTCAGGCAAATTATACAAATTATACACACAACTTGACCCAAAAAAGATGTTCTATTCAGGTTAGGGGGCAAATGGATGAACAGGGATTCTGCATTGGCAACTCCGAGATAAGATCATACGGGAACGCATATCCGAATCATTGTTGTGTAGGAAAGCAGAACTGTTTTTTGACAGAGACGTTAGATGACAAGCTATTGACGGTGTACCAAAATCACCAAATTACATATGTAATGTGCGTCCATAGGCATCGAGTACACTCTCATGCATCATCTCACTAAGCGTTGGATGCGGGAACACTGTGTCCATCAATTCGGCCTCAGTAGTTTCCAGTGTCTTGCCCACGGTATAGCCTTGAATCAGTTCAGTCACCTCGGCGCCAATCATATGGGCACCCAGCAATTCTCCCGTTTTTGCATCGAACACGGTTTTAATAAAACCTTCGGTTTCGCCCAACGCAATCGCCTTGCCATTACCGATGAATGGGAAGTTGCCGACTTTGACATCATGACCCGCTTCTTTGGCTTTCGCCTCGGTCATGCCGACGCTGGCGATTTGGGGATGGCAATAGGTGCAAGCCGGAATATTGAGCGGATCCATCGCGTGCGGATGACCGCCAGCAATGGCTTCCACTGCGATCACACCCTCATGGCTTGCCTTATGCGCCAACCAAGGTGGTTGTGTGACATCGCCAATGGCATAGAAGCCCTCAACGCTGGTTTGGCAGGTGGCGTTGGTAACGATATGTCCGCGATCGGTTTTGATACCAAGCGCTTCCAACCCGATATCTTCGGTATTCGGAACGATACCCACGGCGACAATAATATGACTGAATTCAGTGGTTTCAACCTTGCCTTTGGCATCCTTGATGGCTGCTTTAACGCCTTTGGCGTTCACATCCAGTTTTTCGACGCCCGCACCGGTCATGATATTCATGCCCTGTTTTTTCAGCGACTTTTCGAGAAATTTGGATATATCTGCATCTTCAACCGGTACAACCCGATCTAACATCTCTACTACGGTCACATCCGCGCCCAGGTCATTGTAGAAACTGGCAAACTCGATGCCTATCGCGCCGGAACCGATCACCAATAGCTTTTTCGGCATTTCCGGCGGCGTCATGGCGGTGCGATAGGTCCACACGCGTTTACCGTCTGCAGGAGCAAAAGGTAGATCGCGGGCACGGGCTCCGGTGGCGATAATGATGTTCTTGGCGGTCAGCTCGGTCGCCTTCCCATCTGCCGTCACAGCTATTTTGCCTTTGCCGGTAATTTTGCCATCGCCCATATGGACGTCGATCTTGTTCTTCTTCATCAGATGCGTGACGCCCTGATTAAGCTGTTTCGCCACGCCGCGAGAGCGTTTTACCACGGCATCGAGATCAGCGGTAATATTCTCCGCCGCCAGCCCGTAATCAGCGGCATGCTGCATATTGTGAAAAACCTCTGCCGAGCGCAACATCGCCTTGGTCGGAATACAGCCCCAGTTGAGACAAATCCCTCCGAGGTTTTCGCGTTCAACAATTGCGGTTTTTAGACCGAGCTGTGAGGCGCGGATGGCGGCAACGTAGCCTCCGGGGCCTGAACCGAGAACGATTAGGTCGTAGTTATTTGCCACTCAATTTGCTCCTTTTTCCCCTCTCCCCTTGAGGGAGAGGATACCAAAGCCTTTGCAATTTATTGCTTAGGCGACGTTGGTGAGGGGTTTTGATCAAACGCGTCTAAAATCGCGAACAAAACTTCATCCAAATTCTCTCTAATGTCATTATTCCAGAACCTAAGCACCGTATAGCCTCGATTTTGGAGCCATTTTTCGCGCTGCACGTCATTGAGATTGTTGGCATGCTGTGATCCATCCGCTTCGATAACCAGTTTGCGTTCCTGACAAACAAAATCAACAATATAGGGGCCAATCGGTTGCTGTTTTCGGAACTTTGCTCCTCCTAGTTGTCTGTTTCGCAATTTGCCCCAGAGAGTTCGTTCCTGCGGTGTCATGTCTTTGCGCAATTGCTTGGCATGTTTCAGAGTTTTGGAGGAGTAACCCGTCATTTATGTGCTGTCTCCACCCCCTCACCAAGATTTTCTAACCAACAAGTTGCCAAGCAAATCTATCCTCTCCCTCAAGGGGAGAGGATTACGTTACGCCAACATCCCCAATGGCTTCTCAATCAATGCCTTAAACGCCGCCAACAGTTTCGCGCCATCCGCGCCATCAATCGCGCGATGGTCGAAGCTGCCAGTGACAGTCATGACCGTCGCTATCTGCAGGCTGTCATCTATCACATGAGGTCGCTTCTCACCAGCGCCAACCGCCAATATCATCGATTGTGGCGGATTAATAACGGCGGTGAACTGCTTGATGCCCATCATGCCCATATTGGAGACGCTTGCGGTGCCGCCCATATACTCATGCGGCTGTAACTTGCCCTCTTGCGCGCGGGAGGCGAGGTCCTTGGTCTCGGTAGCGATCTTGGAAAGTGTCTTGTTCGCGGCATCTGTGACAACCGGCGTGATCAGACCGCCGGGAATGCTGACTGCCACCGAAATATCCTGTCGCTCATAACGCCGCAACTGGTCACCCATGAAGGAGACATTGCATGCAGGGACTTGCTCGAGAGCAATCGCAAGAGCCTTGATCACCATATCATTGACCGAGAGTTTGACTCCGCGTGCTTCCAGACTGTCATTCAATTCCTTGCGCAGCGCGAGCAAGGCGTCGAGCTGAACATCCACCGTCAGATAGATATGCGGCGCATCCTGCATCGAACCGGTCAGTCGGCGCGCAATGGTTTTACGCATATTCGACAGTTTCTCATCACTATGCGGTATGTCTGTATCGGGAACTGCAGCGGCTTGTGTCGCCGGTGCGGGAGCGGCTGCCGCTGGAGCGGATGCTGGCGCACCACCAGTTTTTGCCGCCTCAATATCAGCTTTGATAACCCGGCCATTGGGTCCGGTGCCGGTTAATGTGGCGATATCAATGCCTTTTTGTTTCGCCAGACGCCTCGCCAGCGGGGTTGCCTTCACACGCGCACCACTTGCCACTGGCGCAGCCTCAACTGGCGCTGGAGCGGGGCTTGGGGAAGGCGCGGCTTCTCCGCTACCCTCCAGACCTTCAAGATCACCTTTGACAATCTTCCCATCAGGTCCCGTTCCCATGATACCGGAAAGATCAATTCCTTTTGCCTCAGCAATACGCCGTGCAGCAGGACTAACTTTTATCCCATCGTTTGATTTTGCTGGAGCAGGAGCCGGATTTTCTTTTGCAGCTGGGGCGGGCTCGGCAGCCGGAGCGGGTTCTGCGGCTTTGGCGTCGCCAACATCCTCACCTTCTTCCGCGATAATCGCAATGATTTCACCAACCTTCACATTGTCAGTGCCCTCAGCCACCACAATCTTAGCGACCACACCTTCATCAATTGCCTCAAATTCCATCGTCGCCTTATCGGTTTCAATCTCTGCCAACAGGTCACCAGAACTGACCTGATCACCCTCTTTCACTAACCATTTGGCGAGCGTGCCCTCTTCCATTGTGGGTGAAAGTGCAGGCATTTGTAGATTGATTGGCATGGTGGTTTTTCTTTCCATCCTTTTGGTCGTGTTGGTTCAAACTGTCCATCATTGTAACAGGGTCGTCAAGGCCGCTGACTTGCCTTCGAGGAGATTTTATCGCAACAAGCAAATCAAACAGGGCCGGGAAGCAAATATGCGTACTTATTTAGTGGTAATAGATGAAACCGAAGAGGCCAGCATTGCGCTTCGCTTTGCTTCTCGCCGTGCGATGAAAACCAATGGTGCCTTGCACATTTTGGCGCTGGTCGAGAAAGAGGATTTTGTCGCCTGGGGCGGGGTTCAGGCGACTTTGGAAGAAGAAGCGAAAAACCGTGCAGAGGCACTGGTTTCAAGTGCTGCGGGCAGCTTGTTTGATGAAACAGGCATTCGCCCCTCCATTACGGTGAAAAGTAGCCGGGGCCCTAAAACGGTTCGAAAGGTCCTTGATGAAGTGGATGGATTGGGCGCTCTTGTTTTGGGATCAGCCGCGTCTGGCGCGCCTGGACCTCTGGTAACCCATTTTGCGGCAGAGGCCGGCACCCTTCCCTGCCCAGTAATGGTTGTACCTGGATCACTGAGCAAGGAAGATATTGACCGGTTAAGCTAACTCTCCGCGTGCTGGATAATCGTTTTTCGATACGAAATCGATGCCTTGAATCAACTGGTCCAAAGGTGGGCGCGTGAACGGCATGCTCTGGATGCTCGCAAAATAGAGGCTTTGATCTGGTTTAACCAAAAACAGACCGGGCTCCGAGAATATTTCCGGTTCACTGCTGTCGGGCCGTGCAGCAGACAAAAACAGGCCAAGCTCACGGGCCGTTTCTTCACCCAGTCCATAGCCAAGCAATAATTTATCAATATGCCAGTCTTCCGCCGATTTTTCAGCGCGTTCTTTACTGTCCATGCTAATCGCGACTGCGGTAATGCCGCGTTCTGCGAGATCATCCAGACGCCGTTGCAAGTCAAGCAACTGTCCTTTGCAAATCGGGCAATGTAAGCCGCGGTAAAATAGCAATAACGTCAAGTTATCACCAAGCCGCTGGCTGAGTTGAAACTGACCTCCATCGGTCAATGGAACGTTAAAATCAGGGACTTTTTGTGCTGGCAGGACTCTAGACATAGTATACCTCTTTCGTTGGAATACATTCTATTCAACGCCAATGGCGCAAACGTTACAAAGCAGATTTACTTTCGGCCCTGATGGCGAATATTGCCGGGGCGGCCGCGTTTGCCTTTTTTATATTTACTCTTGTGAGATGACTTGCCTCTGTCGCGCCGGGGACCGCCATATCCACCCTTCATGTGGTTAGCACCTTCAGCCAGCTCAAACAGCAAACTACCAGTTGCAGGATTGGCTTCGACAAGCCTTAACTCCAGTTTTTGACCAATGGCATAGTCCGTCCCCGTATCCATTCCCGTCAACGTTTGTGCCTGTTCGTCATAATCGAACCGCTCCACGCCCAGGGTTCTGACGGGCACCAACCCATCTCCGCCCAATTCCTCAATCGTGGCAAAGAAACCAAAATTTTGTACACCGGTGATGCGGCACTTGAATATCTGGCCGACACGATCGGAAAGATGTGCCGAGATATAGCGATCAACAGTTTCCCGTTCTGCCATCATTGCGCGGCGTTCCAACTGACTGATTTTCTCCGATATCAATTCCAGTCGTCCGGCTTCACCTTCGGTTAGTCCGCTCGCTTCGGGGATGTTATCATTCTCGGGAGCAGGCTGTTCTAGCTTACACGCGCTGACCAGGGCACGATGTACGATTAAATCGGCATAGCGTCTAATGGGGCTGGTAAAATGGGCGTAGCTCCCCAGTGATAAACCAAAGTGACCGACATTTGCCGGTCCATAATAGGCTTGCGTCTGGCTTCGCAATATTTGCTCCATTACCAAAGGTTTGGTGTCGCCCTCGCCTACTTTGGTGATGAGTTGATTAAATACGCGCGGTTGAATAACCTGTCCAAGAGCGAAGCTGATATCGAAGCTTTTCAAATAGTCCTTTAGCGCGACCATCTTTTCGCGCGACGGAGTTTCATGGACGCGATAGATTAGCGGTGATTTCTTGCTTTCGAGCATTTTGGCAGCCGCAACATTGGCTGCAATCATGAAATCTTCGACCAGCCGATGAGCATCGAGCCTTTCGCGGACTGCTATTTCTGCAATTTTTCCATTTTCGTCCAGAACAACACGTTTTTCCGGAAGGTCGAGGTTCAATGGCTCTCGATCATCGCGCGCAGATGCGAGTAACTTCCAACACGCCCACAGAGGTTTCAATGCGGAAGAAGTCAAAGGATGTTGTATCTCTCCGTCGATCGCGGCCTGCGCATCTTCATAGGCGATATTACCAGCTAGTCGGACAATCGCGCGGGTAAAGCGTGAGGATTTCATTTTTCCGGTGGTATCGATCTGCAAATGACAAACCAAAGCCGCGCGATCCACATCCTGTTTCAGCGAACAAACATCGGTCGACAACGCTTCAGGAAGCATGGGAACGACCCGGTCCGGGAAATAGACGCTATTGCCCCGCTTATAGGCTTCTTTGTCCAAAACACTGCCAGGGCGGACATAATAGGAAACATCGGCAATCGCTATTAGCGCTTTGAATCCTCCGGCATTGTTTGGATCATCATCGGGAGCCGCCCAGATTGCATCATCATGGTCGCGCGCATCTGCCGGATCGATTGCAACAATGGGAAGATGGCGAAGGTCTTCACGTTTTTCTTCGCTTAGCTGGAGTTTTGTTGCTTGCTGAGCCTCACGTTCTACGGCGGATGGAAAATGTAAGGGAATGTCAAACTTGTTTATCGCAATCAAACTGAATGATTTGGGTGCAAAGGGATCGCCTAACACGTCCTTCACACGTGCTTTGATTTGAGCGCCACGGCCATGCGGTTCAGCCAGCACCAAGTTTCCGACTTCTGCTTCGCCAAGGTCCGATATTGCAGTGCTGCGACGAATTTTCTTATCGACGGGTTTTAGCCAGAGACGATCCCGTTCATCCTTCTCCACGATACCCATCAACATCTCGCTGCTTTCAGCGAGTTTTTTCATCATATAGGCAATATGTCCCTGTCCGCGTTCTTCGGTGCGGGCGAGTATACGATCACCAATGGACAGAGCAGCCCGGCGGCCACGTTCCTTGATCCGCAACTTGGGTACTGGAGCGCTATCGGCTTCCCATTTCTCGGGAATGCCAATCGCTTCGTTTCCATCAATCTCAACGATCTTTAGAACTGTTACTTTGGGAATACCGCCCATTTTGTGAAATGCCCGGCCCGGCGTGCTATCGATCAGACCTTCGTCGGCCATGTCTTTCAACAAAGCTTTAAGTGCAATTTTATTTGGTCCGCGTAATCCAAAATGCTTGCCAATTTCGCGTTTGCCAGCGGGTTGATCTGAAGTCTCGATAAACTCCAATATCTGCTTCTTAGAAGGAAGTTCTTTCGGTTTGCCGGAGTGTTTTGATCGTTTTTTCTTACCGGGCTTTTTCGCAGGATTTTTCGGATATCCGGACATTAATATGATTTGCCGATGAGAATACGCTCGACAGCCGGTTTCCCGCTGAAGATGCAGTTCCCATCAACAGGTTCCGCTTCAACAGGAACATTCCGGAAGGTTAGTTTGTGCTTTTTCAATTTCTCTTCGATTTGCTCTAGCTCATCGCCAGTCGCCTTGCACCACTGTACTTCCAGCCACCCGGGATATTTCTTATTCTCTTTGTAGAAGGTCTCGACTTGCTCAAAACTATCGATACCACGGGTTATATTCCCATCCAAACGCGTCTTGGCCTCGCCATGTAAAATCGATTGCACTTCTTCCAATAGCGCAGGAATGGTTGGGATAAACTCATCCTTGGGAATGAACTGCGTATCCAACTTACCATTGTCTTTGTAAAGCGCATCGCGGCGGATCATCGCCACTTTACCTTCGGCCATATCGCGAGGTCCGATTTCTAGGATGATGGGCGCGCCTTTTTTGATCCATGACCAACGCTTGGTCTGGGTTTTGGCACTCGATTTATCCAGTTTAACACGGACAGGTTCATCGAAAGCCCTCAATCCGGCCATGTCCTTTACCAAGGATTTACAGAAAGCGAGAACGTCGTCATCTTCTGGTTTGTCGCGCAGCATAGGTACAATCACAACCTGATAAGGCGCGATTAGAGGTGGCACACGCATCCCGTCGTCATCACCATGGGTCATGATGACCCCGCCGATCATACGGGTCGATGTGCCCCAGCTCGTGGTGTAGGCAAATTGAAACTCGCCATCCTTGTCCTGATAGCGGATATTCTGTGCTTTGGAGAAGGTTTGACCCAAGAAGTGTGAAGTACCAGCCTGTAGTGCCTTACCATCTTGCATCATGGCTTCGATGGAATAGGTCGCGTCTGCACCGGGAAAACGCTCATTCTCAGGTTTCTCACCAGCAACAACAGGCATTGCGAGAACGTCTTCGGAGAAGCTGCGATAGAGTTCAAGAATATCCAACGTCTCTTCCATTGCCTCGTCTTTGGTCGCGTGGGCTGTGTGCCCCTCTTGCCAAAGAAACTCTGTGGTGCGCAGGAACATGCGTGTGCGCATTTCCCAGCGGACGACGTTGGCCCATTGGTTGATCATTACAGGCAGATCGCGCCAGCTTTGTACCCAGCGGGCGAAGGCGGTTCCGATCACCGTTTCCGAAGTCGGGCGAACAACCAGAGGTTCTTCCAATTTGGCTTCTGGATCAACAACAAGATTGCCGCCCTCCTTTTTCAGTCGATGATGTGTGACAACCGCCATTTCCTTGGCAAAACCGTCAACATGTTCTGCTTCTTTGGCGAAATAGCTCAACGGAATAAATAGCGGAAAATAGCAATTCTCGTGCCCAGCCTGCTTGATCCGTTGGTCCATCAGATATTGCACACGTTCCCAAATACCATAGCCCCATGGAAGCATAACCATACTGCCTCGGACACCAGATTCTTCTGCCATATCGGCTTCAGAAACGACTTGTTGGTACCATCCCGCAAAATCATCTTCGCGGGTGATGGAAAGAGCATTTTTCTTCACGTATTATGTTCCTGTGGATGTATGTTTTAATCGTCCAATTTGGCGATTTTGGATTGGATATCGGCGAGTTGCTGCTTTAATTCCAATATCTCGAGATCTTTTTCAGAAAGCTCTTCTTCCGGCTCTTCCTCTGTAGCGTGGTCCTGCGACCCCAGATTCATGGCTTTCTCAACAACGCCGGCTAATGGACTCGATTTAATTGCTTTTTCTACAGCCTCTTGAAATTGCTTTTGGTTTTCGAGAGCCATTTTACCAATTGGGTTTTTGCTTAACGCACCTTCCACAGCATCCTGAAATTGTTGCTGATTCTTGCGAAAGTTATCCATTGAGGCTTCCAGATAGGAAGGCATCATTGATTGCATACTGTTTCCGTACATGGAAATCAGCTGACGAAGGAATTTGACTGGCAGCATTCCCTCACCCGTACTTTCCTCATCCACGATAATCTGGGTGAGAACATTGTGCGTAATATCTTCACCCGTTTTTGCATCAACGACCACAAAGTCTACGTCGTCACGCGTCATATCGGCGAGAAAGTCCAGCGTGATATAGTTTGAAGTCTGTGTGTTATAGAGGCGGCGGTTCGCGTATTTTTTGATGGTAACAGGACCGTCTGGATCCTTTTTCTTCGATTTGGCCATATATGCTCCCAGCAGGTTAGCGATTAACTCTATCGCACTCATACACCTGCAAATGTTTCAATATTGCAACTGCGATAGCCAATATTGTGCACTGCCGCAACTTTAGATAGTTTCGCGTGTTGCCAAGTATAGCTTGCATCTTTGATCTTGGACACAATTTGCGGCCCGCCTTTGTGCGTATGCAGGTGAGCAAACGCACAATAAAAAGCACTATGTCCAAACTCGCGGTAATCGCTGCCCCAAGCCAGTAATCAGTTCATATTGGGAAATACCGGATTGCATCGATGCCGTTGGAAGATCATATTCACATTCGACCCAATCGCCAGCCTCGAGCTGCGGTGCGTTTGAAACATCGATAGCAATCAGATCCATTGAAACCCTGCCCAGGACGGGGAGTTTAATATCTCCAGCAAAAAATTCCCCTGTATTGGAAAATCCCCGTAAGTATCCGTCGGCATATCCCATCGCCAGAATCGCTATCTCATGGGTATCTTCGGCAATATATTGCGCGTTATAACCAACGCGGTCACCGGCGTTTAATATGCGTTTTTGAATTATTTCGGCAAGCGGTGTTGCAACTTGTTTGATCTTACCGGCCAGTTCACTGCGTTGAACACCACCATAAAGCGATAATCCGGGGCGGGTGCAATCGAAGTGATAGTCACTACCCAAAACGATCCCCGCACTATTAGCAAGGCTTCGGCGTTTCCCGTCCAATTGGATCGAACTTTCAAGAAACGCTTTCAATTGTTGCTGGTTTTGTTCGCAATCCTCATCAGCAGAAGCAAGGTGGCTCATCACCATATCGATATTTAAATCATCAACGGGAAGCTGACCCAAATCGGCTATCTCGATACCTAGACGGTTCATGCCGGTTTCGATCATCACATCGCATGGTCTTCCAGTAGCGCGCCATAACTGGGCCTGTTCGAGACTATTCACAACTGGCTTGGCTTTGGATGTTGCCGTAAAATTCAGATCGACTTCGCGAACGCCATTAAGAACCGAGATGTTCACGTCATCGGATGTGATCTGCTCCAGCTCCGAAGCCTCTTGCCAATTGGCGACGAAAAAATCTCTACAACCAGCATCTTGAAGAATTTTGACAACGGAGCTGACACCTAAACCATAGGCATCAGCTTTAACAGCAGCCCCCGCACTGGCGTCTCCCGACAGTCGATCTAACGTTTTCCAATTTTCAACCAATGATTGGCGGCTCAGATGAACCTTTGCGTTTGCTGGAATATTAGGATGGTCTGCGCTCATAAGGGAGCGATAGTGCCTTTACGGTGCTTCGTCGAGAGCAGCTTCCGGATCATTGGGAATACCCCACCATGCCACGATGACTCCAAAGGCCACGACCACCCAAGTGTACCAAAGACCGGCATAGATATCACCCGATCGCGCAACAATGTAGCCAGCAATCAGCGGCAGAAAACCGCCCAGATAACCAGCGCCAATATGATAAGGTATCGACATACTGCTATAGCGAATCTTCGGTGGGAACATTTCTGATAGAAGCGCAGCGACCGAACCATAGGTCAGCGCGCTTAGTATACCGAGCACAAGAAGGATTGCGACGATACCCAATATGCTGCCTGCACCCGGTTGTTGCTTGGCAAAATTATATCCATAGCTACCAAGTGCTTCTCTTATGCCCGCGCTGCGAGCCGCTCCATCGGAAAACCATGCTGGATCAATTGCAATTTCATTGCCGCCAGCGGTCATTTTTAAACCGTCACTATCGGCCAGATCGTAGGCAACCCCTGCCGAAGTTAGTGTCTCCAATATCTTGCCGCAATCACTTTGTTCGCGGTTAAACAATTCCGCAAAAGGATCGGTACTGCACGCATTGCCTTCAACGCGAACGGGATTGGTTTCGGCGGCCTGTGAAAGACCCGGATTGGCAAAATGTCCCAATCCCCAAAATGCGGGGAACAATAAAAGCAACGACAACAGCGCGCCAACAACAATAGGTTTTTTGCGTCCAACCTTATCAGACCATTTGCCAACCATTATATAGAAAGACATTGCGATCAATCCGGCAAAGAACAGGATGAGATCGACCGTCAACGCTTCCATATTCATTGGGCCGCGCAGGAATGACATACCGGAGAAAAAGGCGGTATACCAAATGGTTGTGAGGACGCCTGTAATACCAAACAACGCAACAAAGATGCGCTTTTTGTTACCGGGATAGGTGAAGCTTTCGACAAACGGATTACCCGCTGTTTCTCCGGCCGCTTTCATTGCTTGGAAAACCGGGCTTTCGTTTAACTTCAACCGCATCCAAAGCGAGATACCAAGCAAGATGATAGAAAGTAGGAACGGCACGCGCCAACCCCAAGCGTTAAACTCCGCTTCCGGAATCAAGAAACGACAAGCCAGAACCACGCCGATAGAAAGCACAAAGCCGCCTGCGACGCTGGCTTGGATATAGCTTGTATAATAGCCGCGTTTTTCAGTCGGGGCATGTTCCGCAACATAGATGGCTGCACCGCCATATTCTCCGCCAAGCGCAAGCCCTTGTAGGACACGTAGGAATATTACAATCGCGGGAGCCCATAGACCAATAGACTCTGCGCTCGGAATTAAACCAACCCCCGCAGTGGCAATACCCATTAAGGTGACCGTCACCAGAAACGTATATTTCCGCCCTAGCTTGTCGCCAAGAAAACCAAATAAAACCGCTCCAACCGGGCGGAAACCAAAGCCTATGGCAAAGGTTGCCCAAACCAACAGAATTTCTAGTGTTTCGTTGCCGCTGGGAAAGAATGTCGGGCCGATAATGTAGAATAACGTGCCGTAAATGAAGAAATCATACCATTCGAAAACGGTACCTGCGGATGACGCACCGATAACCAATCGGATTTCTTTATCAGTCGGTTCGCGTTGTCCCGCTATCGCTGCTTCACTGGCCATTCATGCCCTCCCCAAGGCTTTTATCATTCCAGTTCGAGTATCACTGCATCCACGGCAAGGCTATCCCCTTGTTCTGCTTCAACTGATTTTACGACGCCATTTTTCTCTGCGCGAAGGATATTTTCCATCTTCATCGCTTCTACGACTGCAAGAGGTTGACCTTCTTCAACCTTATCCCCCTCACCTACATGCAAGGCAACCAAAAGGCCGGGCATCGGACAGAGCAGGAATTTCGAAAGATCAGGCGGTTCTTTTTCGATCATGTGAACGGCGTGTTGTGCAATGCTCGCTGGCAAGACGCGCACGTCAAATTTTGCGCCTCTGGTGTTCATGGCAAAGCCGGTTGTCGTTTTGCCGACTTTAACAAACAGCGTTTCGTCACCAATAGACGCCTCGATCAAGCTATCGCCCGGCGTATATTCAGCCGACAAGTCGACATCTTGTCCATCCACTGAAATGCCTTCTTCAGACAGTTCAACAGTCTGTATGCTGTCCCCGATCTTGACTTGCCATTCGGCGGGAGGATCCAATTGATCGCCCAGTTGATTGTCAACACGCCGCGCACGATCCGCATGGGCCGCACCAGCAAAGGCAGATATTGCTGCCAAATTCCGGAGAAGTTCTTCGGATGCAGGCGCGCCTTCAAACCCTTCGGGATATTCTTCGGCAATAAAGCCCGTTGTCATTTCACCCGAGCGGAATCGGTCGTGCTGCATCAATGCCGATAGAAAATCGATATTATGGCCGAGGCCCTCCAGTTGGAATGCATCCAGAGCCGCTATCTGCTTGTCAGCCGCTTCGTCGCGGGTTTTGCCCCAGGTGATCAGTTTAGCGATCATTGGATCATAATAGATGCTCACTTCGCCGCCATGATAGACGCCGTCATCGACGCGCACACCATCAACGCCGCGGCGACCGTTGGCTTCACCATCGTCGGTCCAGCCTTCTAGAGGTGGATCATATTCCACCAATCGTCCGGTTGAGGGCAAGAATCCGCGATAGGGATCTTCGGCATAGACGCGGTTTTCAATCGCCCAGCCATCAATGCCAATATCATCCTGCCTCATGGGTAGCTTTTCGCCAGCGGCTACACGGATCATCTGTTCAACCAGATCAACGCTGGTAATCGCTTCGGTCACAGGATGTTCGACCTGCAACCGAGTGTTCATTTCAAGAAAATAGAAACTCTCGCCAGTTTTGTCCGCTCCGGAAACGATCAATTCCACCGTACCAGCGCTGTGATAATCCACAGCTGCGGAAAGCGCGACACATTGCTCACCCATCGCTTTGCGCATTTCAGGCGTTACAAAGGGTGATGGCGCTTCTTCGACTACCTTTTGGTGGCGGCGTTGGATCGAACATTCACGCTCATTGAGATAAACGATATTGCCATGCTTATCGCCAAGGATCTGGATTTCGATATGGCGCGGGTCTTCGATAAATTTCTCGATAAACACGCGATCATCGCCGAAAGAGTTCAGTCCTTCGCGCTTGGTGGCTTCAAATCCTTCGCGCACGTCCTTTTCGGAATATGCCAACCGCATACCCTTACCGCCGCCGCCAGCAGAGGCCTTCATCATCACGGGATAGCCGATATCATCCGAAATTTTGACAGCATGTTCGGTATCTTCAATCTCACCGACAAAGCCAGGAACCACGTTAACACCCGCCGCCATGGCTAATTTTTTGGACTCGATCTTGTCGCCCATTGCCGCGATGGCATTGGGTGGCGGCCCGATAAAGGCGATATCGTTCCTTTCGAGATCCTCAACAAATGACGCCCGTTCGGATAGGAAGCCATAGCCAGGATGCACGGCCTCCGCGCCGGTTTCCTTACATGCGGCGATGATCTTGTCGGCTATCAAATAGCTTTCCGCAGCTGGAGGTGGACCGATGTGCACCGCTTCATCCGCCATTTTTACAAAGGGCGCTCGCGCATCGGCATCGGAATAGACCGCAACCGTGGCAATGCCCATTTTCTTGGCTGTTTTGATAACCCGACAGGCAATTTCACCCCGGTTTGCGATTAGTATTTTTTTGAACAATTCAGCCCCCAATAACTGCGCAACCCTGAAAATGCGTCAGGGTCTGTCGTACGAAACGCATCGACAAAGAGAATTTAGAAGTAGATGCTGAAACAAGTTCGGCATGACGAGTAATATTTTTCATAAGGCTATTCCGCAACCTCCAGCGTCTTTTCAGCTTGCATTGGCTCTTCGCCTTCGAGTGCCTTCAAACCTAGCCGATCAAACAGGGCCGCGTCGCTATCATCACCGGCGTTGGGCGCGGTGAGAAGCTTGTCACCAGTAAAGATCGAATTCGCCCCAGCCATGAAACATAAAGCCTGCGTCGCCTCGCTCATGCTTTCACGGCCAGCGCTCAAACGCACCATCGACTTTGGCATGGTGATCCGCGCTACGGCTACGGTGCGGACAAACTCAATATCATCAATTTTTGCCAATGGCGTATCGGCCAGCATATCGCCCAATATCGTGCCTTTTACTGGGACTAAGGCATTAACCGGTACGCTTTCCGGATGTTGTTCCAGTGTCGCAAGCGTATGGACAAAACCCACGCGATCTTCGCGAGTTTCTCCCATTCCGACAATCCCGCCAGAACAGACATTAATCCCGCTATCGCGCACATTTTGGAGTGTATCGAGGCGATCTTCCATCTTGCGCGTGGAGATTGCTTTTTCATAATATTCGGGGCTGCTATCGATATTGTGATTATAATAGTCCAACCCGGCCTCGGCGAGCATATCCGCCTGTTTCGGCGTTAGCATGCCCAGTGTCATACAGGTTTCCATGCCCATATCCCGTACGCCTTTTACGATTTCGACAATCGCCGGCATATCGCGGTCCTTGGGATTGCGCCATGCCGCGCCCATACAGAAACGCTGTGAGCCAGCATCTTTGGCTTGCGCTGCGCCTTGGAGCACTTGTCGGACGTCCATCAGCTTAGTGGCTTCGACACCGCTATCCGCATGAACTGACTGGCTACAATAGCCGCAATCTTCCGGACATCCCCCAGTTTTGATAGACAGCAATGTGCACAACTGCACTTCATCGGGCTTGTGATAAGTGCGATGAGACGTTGCCGCTTGAAACAGCAGTTCAGTGAAAGGCAGGTCGAATAGTGCCGCAATTTCTTCGCGGCTCCAGTCGGTTCGAATGTCGGTCATTCTGCAGCTTCCTCAATCTCGCCTTCGGGCGGCATGTTATGGCCCAAAAGCCTCAATATATCCGCCGCGCATTCCACAATATTGCTTCCGGGTCCATAGATTCCGACCACGCCGCTATTGCGCAGAAATTCATAGTCCTGTGGCGGAATGACGCCACCTGCGAAAACCTTGATATCGCTGCGACCTGCATCTTTCATAATGTTGATAAGTTCGGGGATAAGGGTCTTATGACCTGCGGCTAAACTGGACGCCCCCACAGCGTCTACGCCTTCGCTGAGCGCCAGATCGGCAGTTTCGCGGGGCGTTTGGAACAACGGTCCTGAAATCACATCAAAACCCATATCGGTAAAGGCGCTGGATACGACATTGGCGCCGCGGTCATGTCCGTCTTGGCCCATCTTTGCGACCAGGATTTTGGGTTTGCGTCCCAATCGCTGGGATACAGCATCCACACCGTCGATAACCATCGCATATCGCCCATCACCTTCATAAGCCGCACCATATATGCCTTTGACCGGTGTCGGGCGTGTCTCATAGCGCCCAAAAACCGCTTCCATAGCGTCAGATATTTCACCAAGAGATGCGCGTTCTCGCGCCGCATTGACAGCAAGTGCCAACACATTGCCGTCACCTTTAGAACCCTCTGTCAGTGCTTTAAGAGCGGCCTGACAAGCATCTTCATCCCGATCGGCGCGCATTTTGTCCAATCGCGCAATTTGACTTTGGCGCACTTTGGCATTGTCGATATCCAGCGTTTCCAACTGTTCTTCGTCTTCCAGCGTGTATTTGTTCACGCCGACAATGACGGCATCGCCTTTGTCCACAGCGGCTTGTCGTCTAGCGGCGGCTTCCTCGATCATTGCCTTGGGCCAGCCATCGGCAACGGCTTTCGCCATGCCGCCTTCACCATCGACCCGTTCGATAATCTCCCAGGCCTTGTCGACCAGTTCCTGCGTGAGTGCTTCAATGTAATAGCTGCCACCCAGCGGATCGACAACTTTGGTAATGCCCGCCTCTTCTTGCAGCACAATCTGTGTGTTGCGGGCAATGCGAGCGGAAAAGTCAGTCGGAAGCGCAATGGCTTCATCGAGTGCATTGGTGTGGAGAGATTGTGTTCCACCCAGTGTCGCGGCCATCGCCTCGATCGTAGTGCGGATAACGTTATTGTATGGATCTTGCTCGGTTAGCGAAACGCCCGATGTCTGACAGTGGGTCCGCAGCATTTTGGAGCGTTCTGATTTTGCGCCCAGTCCTTCCATCACACGGTGCCACAATGTTCGCGCAGCGCGGAGTTTGGCGACTTCCATGAAGAAGTTCATACCGATTCCGAAGAAAAAGCTTAAACGTCCTGCAAATGCATCAATATTCAGTCCGGTTTCCATTGCCGACTTCGCATATTCCTTGCCGTCTGCAATGGTGAAAGCTAGCTCCTGAACCGCCGTCGCACCGGCTTCGTGCATATGATAGCCGCTGATCGAAATGCTGTTGAATTTCGGCATATGTTCGGAGGTATAGGTGATGATGTCCGAAATGATCCGCATGCTAGGAGCAGGTGGGTAAATATAGGTGTTGCGCACCATAAACTCTTTGAGAATATCATTCTGGATCGTGCCGGAGAGCTTTTCCTGAGAAACCCCCTGCTCTTCCGCCGCGATAATGTAGAATGCCAAGCATGGGATTACCGCGCCGTTCATTGTCATGGAAACCGACATTTGATCGAGCGGGATTTGATCGAACAGGATTTTCATATCCTCGATGCTGTCAATCGCAACGCCGGCCTTGCCTACATCACCAACAACGCGCGGATGATCGCTGTCATAACCACGGTGGGTGGCCAGATCGAACGCCACCGACAAGCCCTTTTGGCCTGCCGCGAGATTGCGTCGGTAAAAGGCGTTGGATTCTTCAGCAGTAGAAAATCCCGCATATTGCCGGATAGTCCAGGGACGCCCGGCATACATGCTGGCCTTCACACCGCGTGTAAACGGCCCAAAACCCGGCAGGCCGGGATCACCGGCGTCATCCGCCGTATAAAGCGGTTTAACGTCAATACCCTCGGGCGTTTGCCAGGTTAGATCGTGGCCTTTGACTTCCTTGTCAGCGAGCGCTTTCCAGTCTTCGGTCGTCGGTTTGTCGGTCATTACTGTCCCTTGAATTCGGCTTTTCGCTTTTCCAGGAAGGCTATTCCACCTTCGCGGGCATCGGCGCTGTCACCAGCGATCTTCTGATTTTCCGCCTCAGTACGTAAAGCCGAAGCATAGTCCACTTCCAAAGCCGCAGCCAGTCCCTGACGCATCAAGCCAAGCGCGACGGTTGGACCACCTGCCAGACGGGTTGCCAGTGCATTGGCTTCGTCCATCAACGCGTCATCTTCGACGCATTTGTAGATCAGTCCCCAGTCTGCCGCTTTTTCTCCTGGGATTTTCTCCCCGAGGAGCATCATTTCGGTCGCACGGGCCTTGCCGACAAGCCGCGCCAGCATCCACGAAGCACCGCCGTCCGGAACCAGACCGATGTTCACAAATGCTTGCAGGAAATAGGCTGACTTGCTGGCGATGGTGAAATCGCTGGCCAGACTGAGACTACAACCCACACCTGCGGCAGGGCCATTGACCGCTGTAACCACCGGTATTGGCAGTCTTGCCAGTTTCATCATCAGGGGATTGTACGACCGGGTTAAACCGCGATGGGCGCCCTGTCCTCCGGTAATCGCGGCCCCTTCTCCGCGAGCAGCCAAATCTGCTCCCGAGCAAAAGGCGCGTCCTTCACCTGTGATCAAGACGCAGCGGGCATCGCCCAATTGATCCAGTGCATCTCCAATTTCTTCCGCCATTTGCGGCGGCATGGCATTTAGCCGTTCGGGCCGGTTCAGCGTGATAGTCGCGACATTGTCGGCAATGTCGAGTTTGATTGTTTCATAGGTCATTAGTGATCCTTTGGTGTTTCCATAATTTCGGTTAGCATCCCGCCCATATCCTTGGGATGCACGAAAAAGATAAGCGTTCCGTGTGCCCCAATGCGGGGTTCGCCGAGGACGCGTTTGCCCATCGCTTCAAATTCCTTTTTCGCAGCATGAATGTCCCGAACTTCAAAGCAGATATGATGTTGTCCGCCCAATGGATTCTTTTCCAACCATTTTCCGACTGCGCTATCGGCTGTTGTTGGTTGCAGCAATTCGACCTGTGTGCCTTCCGAGCCATCCTGGCCTGGCGTATTTACGAAGCAGACCCGCACTTTTTGCGATTCCAGAACAAAAGGTTCTGTAATGTCTGCGGCTCCCATAACATCGCGATAGAAAGCGATCGAAGCATCAAGATCGGGGGTTGCGACACCGATATGGTTCATTCTTCCCAGTTTCATGGGTATTCATTCCTTTTTTAATCGCTCAGTTAAATGTCCAATAAGCCTGTCAATTGCAACAGAAGATTCAGTGTTTCTCCCCGTGTGGAACGACTTTATGGATCAGCGGTGCGAGAATGGCACCTATCCCGACACCCATAATACCCGACAGAACTGCAAACAGAACGCTATACAGAAATGAGCCTATCGATTGGGGTACCATTGAAACCAGCGGTATCGAAATCGCTTCAATAAGATGCTCCGGTCCGTGCCAGCCCAATTCCGCAACGCTGTGCACCAACAGACCGCCCCCGACCCAAGCCATTGCCAGGGTACCAATGACAGCAATGATGGACAATAGTTTGGGCATAAACGCCACCAGACCTTTGCCGAACGATGCTATTGCGCCTTCATTTTCAGTCGCCAGATGTAGACCCACATCATCCATTTTTACGATCAGCGCCACCGCGCCATAAACGGCTACTGTAATCACAACCGCGATCAGGGCTAAGATGATCGCCTGTTGCCACCAAACTTCGCTGGTGACTTCGGATAGTGAGATCGCCATTATTTCACCGGAAAGGATGAAATCTGTGCGGATAGCGCCACTAACCATCTCATCCTCACGGCCATGCCCTTCGATGATCGCCGGCTCTTCATGTGCCGTGGTTTTGTCGACATTGAGCCATTCCAAGACTTTCTCGGCCGCCTCATAACAAAGGAACAGTCCGCCAAAGACCAGGATGATTGGGATCAGGAACGGCGCGAATTGCCCCAGCAAGACTGCAGCGGGGAGCAGGAACAGCAATTTGTTCTTGATCGATCCCTTGGCGATCTTCCAGATCATCGGAAGTTCGCGTGCTGGGCTAAATCCAGTCACATAGCGCGGGGTTACCGCTGCATCGTCGATCACCACCCCGGCGGCCTTGGTCCCTGCCCTAGCCGCTGCGGCGCTGATGTCATCGATAGAAGCGGCCGCAACCTTGGCAATCGCGGCGACATCATCGAGAAGGGCTACTAATCCGGTTGGCATTAAACGTCCCCAGCTAATTGAAATATGATCGAGAGGAACAAAAGAAATGCAAAGATGAAAAACAGGACGCCCATCGCTCTTTGCCATAATAGAAACGGTTTGGCTCCTCTTTGGGTCGTCGACACAGGTTTTGGGTTTACAGACTCGACCCATTCAGTCGGAATTCTACCACGATCTTGCCAACTACCTGCAAGGCGCCAGAGCCAAAGGCTCAAAGTGATCAGCGAAAGGGCCAAAAAAAGTTTAAGGGCAATCAAAAGCATGAATCACAAAGGAATGTTGTCATGCTTCTTCCACGGATTCTCCAACTCCTTGTTTCGAAGCTTCCGTAACCCCAGCGCCACCCGACGCCGCGTTGAATGCGGCATGATCACTTCATCCACAAATCCCTTTTGCGCCGCGATAAACGGGTTGGCGAAGCGTGCTTCATATTCGGCGGTATGTTCGGCGATTTCTTCCTCAGTCTTGCCGCGGAAGATAATCTCGACTGCGCCTTTCGCGCCCATCACAGCGATTTCCGCCGTTGGCCAGGCATAGTTTAAATCGCCGCGCAAATGCTTCGACGCCATGACGTCATAGGCTCCGCCATAGGCTTTTCGCGTGATCACGGTGATTTTCGGTACGGTTGCCTCAGCATAGGCAAAGAGCAGTTTTGCACCATGTTTGATAATGCCATTATGCTCCTGATCAGTGCCGGGCAAGAAGCCGGGCACGTCAACCAATGTCACAATCGGAATGTTGAACGCATCGCAATAGCGGACAAAACGCGCTGCTTTTTTCGATGAATTGATATCCAGAACGCCGGCGAGCACCATTGGTTGATTGGCGACAATACCGACGGTTTTGCCTTCCATCCGGCCAAAGCCGCAGATGATATTGGCGGCATGTTTTGGCTGTACTTCAAAGAAATCGCCTTCATCCACCATTTTCCGAATGATTTCATGCATATCATAAGGTTGATTGGCGTTAGCCGGGATCAACGTGTCGAGGCTTTCCTCTAGTCGATCCCATGGATCAGCGGTCGGACGTTCTGGCACTTCCTCTTTGTTGGATAGCGGCATGAAGTCGATAAAATCACGCGCGGCCAGCAAGGCTTCAACATCATTTTCAAAGGCCACATCGGCAACGCTGGTTTTGGTGCTATGAGTAATTGCCCCGCCTAGCTCTTCCTGTGTCACAACTTCGTTGGTCACGGTCTTGACCACATCGGGGCCGGTGACAAACATATAGCTGCTGTCTTTCACCATGAAGATGAAGTCCGTCATAGCGGGTGAATAAACCGCGCCGCCTGCGCAGGGACCCATTATAAGTGATAATTGGGGTACAACACCGCTGGCCAGCACATTGCGCTGGAAAACCTCTGCATAGCCGCCCAGAGACGCCACACCTTCCTGAATACGTGCGCCGCCGGAATCATTTAGGCCAATAACCGGCGCACCAACCTTCATGGCGTTATCTAGCACTTTGCAAATCTTTTCGGCATGGCGCTCTGACAGCGAACCACCAAAGACGGTGAAATCTTGTGAGAAGGCAAAGACCAGACGGCCATTGATCGTTCCCGATCCAGTGACAACGCCATCTCCCGGAATCTTTGTCTCTTCCATGCCAAAGTCGACACAGTTATGCTCGACATACGTATCGATCTCTTCAAATGAACCTTCGTCGAACAATATATCCAGTCGCTCGCGTGCGGTTAACTTGCCTTTTGCGTGCTGGCTATCGATGCGTTTCTGGCCACCGCCCAAACGTGCTTGTTCCCGCTTTGCTTCGAGTTGATCGATGATATCTTGCATTAGTCCCCCGGGGTGAATCACTAGTTTCGGATTTCCCTAGTCAATTCAAAGCCGGTTAGGCAATCGTCAATTGCAATAATGTTACCGATTTAGTTGCGTTGGAAACAACCCGTTCCGTAACGGAAAGTTATTTGAACAGCACCAGCTCTTCCGCCATGCTGGGGTGGATAGCGACAACATCATCCAGAACCTTTTTCGGCATCCCGCCTACCACCGCAACTGCAGCGCCTTGGAGGATTTCTGAACTTTCCGGTCCAATCATGTGGAGGCCAATAACGGTTTCATCGGGGCCTTGGGTGATCATCTTATAGAGACCACGTTCTTCTCGTCCCGAAACCACGTTTTTCATTGGCCTAAAGTCGCTTTTGTAGACCTTGATGTCATCACCAAACTTCTCGCGAGCCTCGTCTTCTGTCAAGCCAACCGCAGCAATCGGCGGGCTAGAGAATACAGCTGATGGGATATTATCATAAGAAATAGTGCGCGGATTATTGCCAAACACGGAGTCCGCAAAAGCATGACCTTCGCGAATGGCAACCGGTGTGAGTTGCACGCGATTGGTGACATCACCGACGGCATAGATGCTATCTACGTTGGATTTGTTATCGTCACCAACGGCAATGGCGCCCGAACTGTCGAGTTTAACGCCAACTTCTTCCAAGCCCATATCGCCACTTTTGGGCACACGGCCTGTGGCGACCATGATGACATCGGCGGTTTGCGATTCACCGCCATCTTTGAAATGCACAGTGACCGTGCCGTCATCATTCTTGACGATCTTCTCAAGCGGAGCATCTAGGCGGAATTTGATACCCTTGGCTTCGCCCATTTCCTGAAGCTTGCCAACAATTTCTTGATCATAGGGGCGTAGAATTTTGTCGGAACGATTGGCAACCGTTACATCGCTTCCAAAAGCATGGAATATCCCGGCAAATTCATTGGCAATATAACCACCGCCGACGATGATGATGCTCTCTGGCTTTTCCTCCAAATGAAAAATTTCATTGGACGTCAACGCATGTTCTTCGCCTTCACATCGAGCGCTGGCAGGCCAGCCTCCGGTTGCGACGAGAATATATTTTGCAGTGATGGTTGTGCCGTCAGCCAGTTTCACTTCATTGGGACCGGTTATCACAGCGCGTTGCTTGATGATTTCAGCGCCGACATTGCCCAGTGTATTTCCGTACAGACCTTCAAGCCGGTCAATATCGGTTTGCACAATATCGCGCAAACGCGGCCAATCAAATTTCGCGCCTTCGATATCCCAGCCAAAGCGTTCTGCTTCATGCAAATCTTCTGCAAAATGTGATCCATAAACCAACATTTTCTTGGGAACACAGCCTCGAATGACACAAGTACCGCCCATACGATACTCTTCGGCGATAGCTACCTTTGCGCCATGCGTTGCAGAGATGCGCGCAGCCCTAACGCCGCCAGATCCACCGCCGATGACAAAAAGATCATAATCAAATTCAGACATTTAAAATTCCCCGTTACTCAGGCGCCAAAGGCCCGCTTTTTCAGTTGTTCGGTTGAAGGATCAAGTTGGTTACCATCCGTATCCAACAATTTACGTGCCATCTCTTTACCCAGTTCTACGCCAAATTGGTCAAACGGATTTATCCCCAGTAACGCAGAATTTACAAAGGTGCGATGTTCGTAAAAGGCTAATAGCGCACCCAGCGTTCTGGCTTCCAAAGATTCCATCAATATGGTGACAGAAGGTCGGTCGCCCGTGTAGTTTCGGTGCGGATCATCCGATTGTTTTCCAGCCATTAAAGCGGCGCCCTGCGCGAAACAATTTAACAGTAAGCCTTGGTGATGTGCTGGATCCAACGAGTGCCCCGGCTCTGAAACCGCTAGAAATTCAACCGGGACAATCTGAGTGCCCTGATGGAGCAGTTGAAACACGGCGTGCTGTGCATCCGTTCCAACGCCGCCCCATGTGATGGGCGCGGAATTGAGGGACAACTCTTCCCCTTCGATTGAAACGGATTTGCCGTTACTCTCCATTTCTAGCTGCTGGAGATAATCTGGAAGCAAACGAAGGCGCTCGTCATAAGAAAACACCGCCCGTGTTTCATACTGACAAGACTGCAGATAATATTGATCACAAAAAGCCGCGAGTACGGGAAGGTTTTGATCGAAAGGTTGGTCGCGAAAATGCTCGTCCATCGTTTTCGCACCAGCTAACAAATCTTCAAAAACCTCAACCCCTAGCGTGAGCGCGACGCTGAATCCGATGGAAGACCATATTGAATATCGGCCTCCAACCGTTTCCGAAAACGGCAGGATGCGATTTTCGTCGACACCCCATTCAACCGCTTTTTCAGGATCCGCGGTCAGCGCAACAATCTTGCCAAACGGATCATCCACACCCTCCTGCTTCATCCAGGACAATACTGATTCCGTGTTTAGAAACGTCTCTGCGGTTGAGAAGCTTTTTGATGCAATGACTAGTAGGGTTTTGTGCGCATCAAATTTTTCAAGAACGGGTTCCAACGCGCTGCCGTCAATATTCGAGACGATGGCCGTGTCATATTTTTCATCCCCAATTTTGAGGGCTTCGATCAGCAATTCTGGTCCGAGCGCAGAACCACCAATACCCAGATGTATAATATGTTCGATTTCGCCCAAGGCGCCGGCATCGATGGCACCGATAAGCGCCTTCATCCGGTTTTGTAGCAACCGGGCATTCTCTATGCTCGTTTTCGCACCAACACCGCGCTCTGCACTATGTTCAGCGGCTCTGTTCTCACTAATATTTATGCGGTCGCCGGACAATAACGCGCTGATCTTTTGATCAATTTCGAGCGATTGTGCCAATTCATCAAATTTATCCAGCAAATCAGCAGTGAGATGAGTTTTTGAAAAATCGAAAAATAGACCATCATGGCCAAAGGAAAAGTTCTCTGCCCTTTTCACATCCGATTGAAACAGGCTCAAAATTTCGGTTTTGGGATGTTCTTTGATGTTTTTCCAAAGCGTCAATGCGTCTATCCTCTTTCAAACACCAAACATCAGTTCTAGAAATCATCTAGCTATCAGCCAACAAAGGAACAAGAGGATTCCTATCTGGTGCATCTCTTGATTGGGTTGACCAATCGTAGGAATATCATCAAAGGGGCGGCATGACAGACCGTACAGGAAAAAAATCTGAAACCCGTGAATTTATGGGGTTCCTGGTTAAGCTTGCGATTTTCATGATCATCCTGCGAAGCTTCATTGTTTCGCCGTTCAATATACCATCCGAGTCCATGCAACCTCGCCTAATGGTTGGAGATTATTTGCTAGTGGCAAAGTGGCCCTATGGATTTTCCAAATACAGCCTACCTTTCAGCGTCCCGCTAATTCCGGGGCGCGTGTTGGCTAACGCACCGACCCCAGGAGATGTGGTCGTTTTTAAAGCGCCTCCGTCAGCTGAGGATGATTATATTAAGCGTGTCATTGGGCTGTCGGGTGACATAGTAAAGGTCACCGATGGGGTCGTTTCCATCAACGGTAAGGATGTGCGGCGCGAGCCGATTGAGAGTTTTGTTCATTTGTTGTCCGCTAACAGCCCTTGTTATCGGGATGAATTTGAAGCGGTAAACGATAAACAGCAGAAAATTTGTCGTTACCCGCAATTTCGTGAAACCCTGCCTAATGGCGTTAGCTACAATATTCTGGATATCTATGAAGGGTCCGAAGGCGATACGACCGAGGCATTTGTCGTACCGGAGGGGTACATGTTCTTAATGGGCGATAATCGTGATCGAAGTGCTGATAGCCGCTTCTCAGCCCGAGAAGGGGAAGCCATCGGTATGGTGCCTCAAGAAAACTTGGTCGGACGGGCACTGATAATGGTTTTCTCCACTGATGGCTCTGTCGAATGGATTAAACCGTGGACTTGGTTTAGTGCAGCGCGTTGGGAACGGATTGGAGAGGGATTTTGAGCGACATCGAAAAATTCTCTCAATGGATACACGATATTGTCGGCAGAAAGCCCAAAGATATCGCGCTTTACTCCAGAGCGGTAACCCACGGTAGCTTCGGAGAAGAAGACTATCAAAGGTTAGAGTTTTTAGGTGATCGTGTTTTGGGGCTAACAATTGCATCAGAGCTCTATAGACGCTATTCAAACGAACCAGAGGGAAAGCTGTCGCAGCGCCTTAACGGTTTGGTTTCGGGTAAATTTTGCGGTGAGATTGCCAGTTCTATAGGTGTTTCCAATCATCTACTACTCGGCAAGCAAGCAAGAGATGATGGTGCTCGTCAGAGTGCTAAAGTATTGGGCGATGTAATGGAATCCCTTATCGGAGCTGTTTATCTAGATCATGATTTTGTTGCGGCGCAACGGTTTATTTTGAAACATTGGGATGCGCATATCAGTGGCGCTTCAAAAGATGCACAGCATCCCAAATCGGCTTTGCAAGAATGGACTGCGGCAAATAACCGCAAGGTTCCAGAATATGATCTTGTTGAAAAAACTGGTCCTCACCACGATCTGCAATTTCGGGTTCGCGTCAGTGTCAGTAACGTCGGCGAGGCGGAAGCTACAGCGTCCTCGATTCAGGCAGCACAAACCGATGCGGCTAAACTATTTTTGGAAAAATTTGCATGACTAAAAAATGCGGCGTCGTTGCGCTGATTGGCGCACCCAATGCAGGAAAGTCCACCCTGATCAACGCACTGATCGGTCAAAAGGTAGCGATTACCAGTTCCAAACCCCAAACCACTCGGACGCGATTGCTGGGTATTGCCGTTGAAGATAAAACACAGATGTTGTTGGTCGACACGCCAGGCATTTTTGAGCCGCGCCGGCGTTTGGATCGCGCGATGGTATCAGCCGCTTGGGAAGGTGCCGAAGATGCTGATCTGATAGTTTTTCTGGTTGATGCCAGAGGTGGTCTTGGTCCCAAAGTGACCTCTATTGCGGAGCGGGTAAAGCACCGGGAAGAAAAGACTATCCTCGTAATGAACAAAGTCGATATTGCGGCCAAAGACAAGATGCTCAACCATGTTTCAAAGCTGCACGATATTTGCGATTTTGATGAAACCTATTTTGTCAGCGCCAAAACTGGGGATGGTTTGGATGAGCTGAAATCTTATATGATCGACGGAATGCCAGAAGGACCGTGGCACTTCCCGGAAGATCAAGTTTCAGATGCCAGCGAACGCCTGATGGCAGCAGAGATCACCCGTGAACAAGTTTTTCGCCAACTGCATGCCGAGTTGCCCTATTCAATCGCAATTGCGATGGAGCAATATAAGCAGCGTCCAGATGGATCATTGGAAATTCACCAGCAGATCCTGGTCGAGAAGGCTAGTCAGAAAGCTATCGTTTTGGGCAAGGGTGGCCATCAAATTAAAGAGATTGGCGCAAAAGCCCGCGAAGAGCTGGGCAATATCCTCGGATGCCAGGTACATTTGTACCTTCACGTAAAGGTCAGTGAGAATTGGGACGATGACCGTTCCTTGTATGAGGATTTGGGACTCGATTGGGTCAAATAGCTATTTAGCTTTCGCCGGCGCCTTTTTCTTCGCTGGTGCTTTCTTCTTTGCTGTTGGCTTTTTCTTTGCTGCCGCTTTCTTTTTAGGAGTAGCCTTCTTCTTGCGTTTTTTGGCTGGACCTTTGGCTGCTCTGGTGTCAATCAACTGCTCAGCTTCTTCCAGTGTCAACTCATCTTTATCGACCGTTTTAGGCAGAGATGCATTGGTTGTTCCATCAGTCACATAAGGACCGTACCGGCCGTCCATCAATTTGATTTCTTCATCGGTTCTGGAATGCTTGCCCATGATCTTGAGCGGTTCCATCTTGCCCCGTCCTCGACCCGGACCTTTTTTTGCGGCATCGGCCAACTTGGCGACAGCTGCGTTCATACCGATTTCAAACACCTCCATCGTGCTCTCTAGGCTAGCCGATTTCTTATTGTGGCTCAGATATGGTCCATAGCGTCCCAGTTGTGCCATGACAGGTTCACCGGATTCAGGATGAATGCCAACTTCACGCGGCAGCGATAACAATTTGACCGCCCATTCCAGACCAAAATCTTCGGTGGGAATATCTTTAGGAATTGAAGACCTCTTCGCCTCTTTGCCCTCACCTTTTTGGACATAAGGACCAAAGCGGCCAACCTTTTTCTCGATTTTCTCTTCAGTATCGGGATCAATGCCCAATTCTTCCGGACCTTCGTCTTCTGCAGCGTTGCTGCCACCTTGTCCAAACCGGCGTGTATATTTGCATTCCGGATAGTTGGAACAGGCAATAAACGCACCAAAACGACCACCTCTAAGAGCCAATTTGCCTTCTTCGCACCGTGGGCAAAGTCGTGCTTCCGTGCCATCTTCCTTTTCTGGGAAAAGATAGGGCTCAAGGAATTTATCGAGTTCAGCCGTCACATCAGATGGCAGTTTTTCCATGACTTCAGCGGTTTTTGGTTTGAAATCATGCCAGAAGGCTTCCAGAATTTTCTGCCATTGAGCACGGCCGCCACTGACATCATCCAGCTCTTCTTCGAGACCGGCGGTATAGTCATACGCAACATAACGTTCAAAAAACCGTTCCAGAAAACTGGTTAGCAAACGCCCGCTATCTTCAGCAAAGAAACGGTTGCTCTCTGTTCGAACATAAGCACGGTCTTTGAGTGTTTTGATAATCGAAGCATAGGTCGATGGGCGGCCAATACCCAGCTCTTCCATTTTCTTGACCAAGCTGGCTTCGCTATAGCGCGGTGGAGGTTGAGTGAAATGTTGATTGGCTTCGACCAGTTTCTTTGCAGGACTGTCGCCCTTGCTCATTGCCGGAAGCAATCCACCATCTTTGTCATCGCCGTCTTCACGGCCTTGTTGGTATAGAGCCAGAAAGCCAGGAAATTTCACAACTTGTCCGGTTGTCCGCAAACCAGTTTGACCTGATCCGTCCAGCATATCGACGGTGGTTCTTTCCAAACGAGCGGCTGCCATTTGACTGGCCATCGCGCGCTTCATTATCAGGCTATACAGTTTGGCATGATCTCCGCTGCCGGCTGTATCTTTAGAAAAGTTCGTTGGGCGGATGGCTTCGTGCGCCTCTTGGGCGTTCTTGGCTTTGCTTTTGTAAATACGCGGTTTGTCCGGAACATAGCTAGCATCATAGCGATCAGAAATCGCTTTGCGCGCTTCCGAAATCGCGCTGCCATCCATTTGGACACCATCGGTACGCATATATGTAATGGCACCATCTTCATAGAGTTGCTGCGCGATCCGCATCGTGTGACTAGCGGAAAACCCGAGTTTGCTGGCAGCATCCTGCTGCATTGTTGACGTCGTAAAGGGCGGCGGCGGGTTACGCGTAAGCGGTTTAGTTTCAACTGTTTCAACTGTGAACAGGCCATTTTCAACGGCTTGCTTTGCAGCCATTGCTTGTTCTTCATTGGCCAGATCATGCTTACCGAGTTTGTCACCTTTGTGAACAGTGAGGCGAGCTTCAAAAGCTTGTCCGCCCTGCTCCATTTGAGCAGTGATCGACCAATATTCGATGGGGTTGAAGGCCTCGATTTCACGTTCACGTTCGACGATAAGGCGCAAAGAAACAGATTGTACGCGGCCTGCAGATTTTGCACCGGGCAGTTTACGCCAAAGAACTGGAGACAATGTAAAGCCAACCAGGTAATCCAAAGCCCGGCGTGCGCGATATGCATCGATAAGATCGGTATCTAACTCACGTGGTTGTCCCATAGCTTCTGTGACGGCAGCTTTGGTGATGGCATTGAATGTCACCCGATCTACTTTTTCGGGAAGCGCTTTGCGTTTTTTCAAGACTTCCTGAACATGCCAGCTAATCGCCTCACCTTCTCGGTCAGGGTCAGTCGCCAGGATCAATCGAGTAGCCTTTTTGGCATTGTCTGCGATCGCCTTTAGCTCTTTGGTCTTGTTGGCATAAGGCTGCCAGATCATTTCAAAATCATTGTCGGGATCAACCGAACCATCTTTTGGAGGTAGATCACGAACATGGCCGACAGATGCCAATACTTTGAAATCTTTACCCAGATATTTTTCTATAGTTTTGGCTTTTGCCGGGGACTCAACGATAACTAATTGCATGTTTCCGCTTTTCATTTCTCTCACATATACACGCGAGGGTTTATTGGAATCTGTCCCCAGTCAAGGGCATTTAGTGATGCGCGTAAATAGATGGAATTTGCTGACTGTCAATTTTTAAGGCTTACTTTACCTCCAGCATGGTGCACAATTTTACCTGCTAGTTCGAATTCCAATAGGATAAGTTGCATGGTCGACGGCCCGATTCCTGACTGCCGAATGAGTTCATCTATTGCCACTGAAGTGACGCTCAAGAGATTGCCCACTATCTTCCTATCGCCGTCAGTGGCCTCGTCACTAACCTGTTCTCTGACATTGGAGACATGATGGCTATCACGGTCATACTGTTGGCTAGCAACTGCGGCGCGATCATCAAAATGTTGCACAAGCTCCATCACATCTTCAGCACACTGCACTAAGGTCGCGCCCTCTCGGATCAAATTGTTGCAACCTCTAGATCTTGGGTCGAGTGGTGAACCGGGTATTGCCATAACATGCCTACCCGCTTCAGCAGCAATTCGGGCTGTTATCAATGACCCGGATCGCGGCGCAGCTTCTACAACAACCGTGCCGGCAGCCAATCCAGCAATAACTCGGTTGCGATACGGAAAATGCCGCGCTCTTGGTTCGGTTCCAGGAGGTTGTTCTGATAGCAACAACCCCTGCTCTGAAACATGCTCCTGTAATTCTTTGTTCTCGGGTGGATAATGGATATCAATTCCACCCGCAATCACTCCAATAGTAGAGCCCTTAAGCGAACCCTGATGTGCCGCAGTGTCAATTCCGCGTGCCAATCCCGAGGCAATCGTCGCTCCAGCAGTATTGAGACTATTTGCCAAAGCACGCGCAAACCGACAGGCCGCCGCTGAAGCATTGCGCGCTCCTACAATGGCGATAATCGGTTTGTTCAGATGAGATAGGGATCCTCGATAAATCAATATTGGGGGAGCGTTAGAAAGTTCAGCCAATAACCGAGGATATTTCGGATCGTCAATGAATAGAAGATTGGCTTTCAACCTTTCAATATCTTGAATCTCCGATTGAATCACAGTGGCATCGGCGATGCGAGGTGCTTTGCCCCCTCCCCGACGCGCCAAATCAGGTATCGCATCCAATGCTCGCTTAGCAGAACCGAACCGCTTCAAAAGATGGGCATAGGTAACCGGGCCAATATTCGTTGATCTCAAAAGCCGAAGCCGATCAAAATTATTTTGGCTAGATTGATCGCGAACCGTATCCTCGTTCAAGAAGAACCAACTTTGGGTTCCTCTCCCGCCATCAGGCGTTCAATATTGGATCGATGTTTCCATAAAACCAATACTGCAAATCCGATATACATGGGCACCCAGGGATATTGTTCCAATATAACCCCGCTGACCGGGACGGACAGCGAAGCTAGCATCCCGCCTAGTGAAGAATATCGCCAGATAGCAAGTGTAACGATCCAGATGACCGCGAATATCAAACCCGCCTGCCAGCTGAGCGCCAATACAATACCAAGAAGAGTAGCGACACCTTTGCCTCCTGCGAAGCGCAGCCAGACTGGATATAAATGTCCTAGAAATGCACCCATCCCCGCAAGAATGCCTAGGCCCTCTGAAAAGTGGCTAGCCGCGTAAACCGCCAAATAACCTTTCCCGATATCAAGTAGTAATGTCAGAGCGGCTATAGCCTTGTTACCGGTGCGCAATACATTGGTAGCACCGATGTTTCCGGACCCTTGTGACCGTAAATCACCACCACCGGTCAATTGTGTTAGCAAAAGCCCAAAGGGTATAGATCCCAGCAAATAGCCGAATAGCGTCGCCAAAACTGGCTCAATCCACATGGATTGCATCTGATTTATCCCCCTTCAAAGTTCCGCTATCGGCTAAACATCATTGGAGCAACCTTAACAGGTTGTAAAAACAGGTAAGCTCAAGGTCATACGCGACGAATTGAACGGTTGCAGAAATGGAATCCCATTGCCAAGGGTTACAAATGACTTCGGAATTCCTGTATAGTGAGAAACCGCTATTGTTTTTTGACACCGGTATTGGTGGCTTATCTGTTCTCGGGGAGAGCTTGAAACTCATTCCAAACGCGCCAGTGGTATATGCGGCTGACTATGCGGGCCTGCCATATGGCATGAAATCGGAGGCTGAATTGGCTTTCAGAATTCCAGCGATATTGGGGCGATTGGTAGAACGATATCAACCAGAACTGGTCACGATAGCGTGTAACACTGCTTCGACAATTGCTCTGGAACATGTGCGAACTGCTCTAGATTTACCGGTAGTGGGTACTGTTCCGGCGATTAAACCGGCCAGTAAAGTTTCAAAAACTGGTACAATCGGATTGCTCGGCACCAGAGCGACAATAAGGCAACCATATGTTGATCGATTGGCAATGGAATTCGCAGCGGATAAAAAACTGATACGATTTGGAGCACCGGATCTCGTCTATGCGGCAGAAGCGAAGCTAAACGATGAGAAGCCGGATATGGCGGTGATTGGTGCTGCTGTTGAAGGTTTGATTTCTCAAGATGGCGGTGGTGAAATTGATACTATTATCCTTGCCTGCACCCACTTTCCTCTGGTGAAGGAGGAGCTACAGTCGGTTATTGATCGACCAATCCAGTTCGTTGATGGAGCAAAAGGAATTGCAAGGCAGATCGCGCATCTAACTAAGGATATGGTATGGTCACAGAAATCTAAAACCAACATATTTGTAACGACGGGTGATCTGGATGCTATCGAACCAATTAAAGGGTCGCTTGGTAAATATGGGTTTAGCCAGTTTGAAACACTCTAATGTATGGTGGCATGCGGATTATGCTGCTTGTTTAAAAGCGACGGCTAGCTAAGCGATAACTTTGGCGAATAGCTCCGGATCCACATTACCGCCTGATAGCGTGACGGCCGTGTTGTCTGTTGTATCAACCTTTCCGGCAAGAACTGCAGCCAATGCAACAGAGCCGCCGGGTTCCAAAACGATACGCAGTTTCTCAAAGGCAAGCCGCATCGCGTGATGCACTTCGTCCGGCGTAACTGCCACTCCAATTGCCCCACGTTCTTTCAGAATATCGAAGGTAATCGGTGATACTTGCAATGTTTGTAGGGCATCACATTCTGTATCGGGTGGATTATCCCCGACGGGGACAATGCAGCCACCTTCCAATGATCGTTTCATATCATCCCAGCCGACTGGTTCGACAACATAGATAGCCGCATCTGGGTTCGCTAGGGCTGAACCAGTCGCCAGCCCTCCGCCGCCGCAACAGGCGATGATCTGATCCGGCCCGGAACCAGTTTGTGCGGTCATTTGCTTCTTTATTTCAAGCCCGCAACTGCCCTGCCCTTCAACAATCCAAGGGTCGTCAAAACTGGGAACGACAACAGCGCCGGTATCTGTTGAAATATCATCGGCCATTTGTTCGCGAGCCCCGGTCATCCGATTGTAGGTAATAACTTTTGCCCCGAGAGCTTTGGTGTTTGCCAATTTTGCCTCTGGTGCATCTTCGGGCATTATGATGGTGGCAGGAACATTTAGTTTCTTGGCAGCCCAAGCAACCCCCTGTGCATGGTTCCCGCTTGAGAAAGCCACCACGCCCTTTTTGCGCTGGTCATCCGTGAGATCAGTCAGCCGGTGCCATCCGCCACGAATTTTGAATGCACCTATCGGTTGCAGATTTTCTGCTTTGCACCATATAGTTTTTCCTTCCCCTTCCAGCGGTAGCAAGGGGGTTGGCGGAACGATCTTCGCAATCTTCTCAGCAGCGCATTCAACGCCTTCCAGAGATGGTTTGCGGTTGGGGTTCAAAAGTCTTTCCTCTGTCATGCTGACCTCCTATATGCTCGGTAGGTTTTTCTCCAGAAGAATGAGTCCAAATATGAGCAAGGTCCTAGTCGTTGGCGCCGGTGGTGTCAGTTCGGTTGCCGTTCACAAAATGGCACAGCAAATTGCATCGGGCACTGGCCCATTTTCAGACATATTTCTAGCAAGTCGGACAGTGGCTAAATGTGATGTGATTGCACAGTCCGTCAAAGAGCGCGTCGGTGTTGACATTAAGACCAGCGCGATTGATGCTGACGATGTGTCCGCAATGACGGCGCTAATTGAAAGCGAGAAACCGTCACTCGTGGTGAATCTGGCGCTCCCTTATCAAGATCTTCCGATCATGGATGCCTGCCTCGCAACAAAAACTGATTATCTTGATACCGCAAATTATGAACCGCGTGATGAAGCAAAATTCGAGTATAAATGGCAGTGGGACTATCATGATCGATTCAAGGATGCTGGGATCATGGCCTTGTTGGGTTCCGGCTTTGATCCGGGTGTTACAAGCATCTTTACCTGTTGGCTGAAGAAACATCATTTTGACCGGATCGATACGGTAGATATTCTCGATTGCAATGGCGGCGATCACGGTCAACATTTTGCAACTAACTTCAATCCCGAAATCAATATTCGTGAGATAACGGCCGCCGCCCGGCATTGGGAAAATGGTGATTGGGTGGAAACCCCTGCTTTGTCTCACAAGCAAAAATTTGATTTTGAAGATATTGGTCCCAAAAATATGTACTTGATGTATCATGAGGAAATCGAGAGCCTGAAAACGCATCTCCCAGAAATTCAGCGTATCCGTTTCTGGATGACCTTTGGCGAAGCGTATCTAACGCATCTCGAGGTGCTTCAAAATGTAGGCATGACTTCGATCGATCCGATTGAGTATGAAGGACAGACGATAGTCCCACTTCAGTTCCTAAAGGCAGTGTTGCCCGAACCCGCTAGTCTTGGCGAGACAACCAAGGGCAAGACGAATATCGGCGTCATTGCCACAGGTGAGAAAGATGGCGAGCACAAAACGCTATATGTGAAAAATATATGCAGTCATGAAGCCGCATATAAAGAAACTGGTAATCAGGGTGTAAGCTATACAACTGGAGTGCCAGCCATGATTGGATCAACATTAATACTGCAAGACACGTGGCAAGGAAAAGGAGTATTCAATATGGAACAATTTGATCCGGATCCTTTTATGGCAATGCTCAATGAACATGGGTTGCCATGGAAGTTGGAAGAACTAGCGGGGCCATTGAGTTTCTAATTATGAAAACCCAAGCAGGTGATCCCGGCGCATTTGCGCAATTTGATCTTAACAGAGTCCCCTCCCCGGCATTTGTCATAGATGAAGCCAAATTGCGTTCGAATTTGGAAGTATTGCAGGATGTTAAAGACCGTTCTGGCACCAAAATACTGTCGGCGTTGAAGGCCTTTTCAATGTGGGAGGTTTCTGAACTGGTCAGCGAACATCTGGATGGGGTTAGCGCTTCCGGCCTTTGGGAAGCGCGGCTTGGGTTTGACAAATATCAAGGTGAAATCGCGACATATTCCCCAGCTTTCAAACCACAAGAGTTGCCAGAGATAGCAGCGCTATCTGATCATATTATCTTCAACACACCAGATCAAATTGCCCGTTTCTCCCCTACGATTATCGGTTTGCGTGATTCTGGAGAGCAGTTTGAGCTGGGATTGCGGATCAACCCGCTTCATTCCGAAGGTCAGATCGCAAAATATGACCCTTGTCAGACACATAGTCGCCTTGGCTTTCCAATCAATCAGCTAACAGATGAGCATATGGATGCAATTGAAGGACTGCATTTTCATACGTTGTGTGAACAAGATTTTGAACCGCTATACCGTACATGGGAAGCCATCGTTCCCTATATTGAACATGTAGTAGAAGATTTGAAATGGCTGAATTTTGGTGGTGGTCATCATATCACCCGTGCCGACTATCAACGTGATGAATTGGTCGAATTTCTCTATGACGTTCAAGAAACCACTGGTTGTCAGACATATCTCGAACCTGGGGAAGCTATTGCACTGGATGCCGGTATCTTGGTTGGAGAAGTGCTCGATATTTTCAACAATGATATGCCTGTCGCGATCACTGATATATCGGCGACCTGCCATATGCCGGATGTCATTGAAGCGCCTTACCGCCCCGCAATGCTCAATGAACAGGATGACGGGCCATTGGTTCGGCTAGGGGGCCCGAGTTGCCTGGCAGGAGATATTATTGGTGACTATAAACTTCCCGAAGGCCCGCAAATTGGTCAGCGTGTCGCATTTTTGGATCAGGCGCATTATTCCATGGTCAAAATGAATACATTTAATGGCGTTCCCCTACCCTCAATCTGGCTTTGGAATAGCGAAACGGACGAACTGCGCTGTGTCAAAGAATTTGACTGGACGACTTTCCGAGATCAATTGAGCTGAATCCCTCTTTACAGATCAAAAAACCATCCATATAGGCGCCTTTCCGCTGCCCCAAGGGGGCTTCCAAACCGCAAGGCAGCGTTTGATTGAAACTGGTTTCTAGGGGGTCCCTTGCGTTGCACATTTTTCATAATGCTGAGGAGCTGACAAAGGCTCTTTGTCCTGACATTCCAGTATTGCTTCATCGCCCGCACGCTGCGCGGCGAGCGGCTCGCTATTTCATCGACCAGTTTCCCGGTAAATCGCTCTATGCGGTGAAATCCAATCCGGCACCCGAACTCCTAACATTGCTCTGGGAAGAAGGTGTAACCCATTTTGATGCTGCTTCTATCGAGGAAGTGCGTCTGGTTCGCCAACAGCTTCCAGATGCAATAATCTGCTTCATGCATCCGATTAAATCGGAACAGATGATTACGGAGGCCTATGAAGATCATCATGTGCGGGTGTTTTCACTCGATACAATTGAAGAGTTGGAAAAAATTAGACGGGCAACCAATCAAGCCAATGATCTGACGCTTTGTGTTCGCATCAAGGTGGCATCGGAATTTGCGGAGATCAGTCTCGCTTCAAAATTCGGTATAGAGGTCGATGATTCCAAATTATTGCTTCAACAAACTCGTCAGGCGGCCGATCAATTGGGTATATGCTTCCATGTTGGCAGTCAGGCGATGACACCATTGGCATTTGTGAATGGCTTGGAACGAGCACGCACTGCCATTGTCGAAGCTTCTGTGACTATCGATATTATAAATGTGGGTGGTGGATTTCCTTCTATCTACCCAGACTTGGAGCCACCATCTCTCAACCATTATTTCGCGTCTATTGATCGTACTTTTGAAGATTTACCGATCAGCTATTCCGCTGAACTGTGGTGCGAACCGGGCCGCGCTTTGTCTGCTGAATATAACAGCCTGATTGTAAAAGTTGAGCAGCGTCGTGGATCAGAATTATACATAAATGATGGAGCTTATGGCACATTGTTTGACGCCGCTCATATTGGATGGCGGTTTCCGGTCCGAATGATAGGAAGTGAAACCAACGCAGCCACGGAATATAGCTTCTACGGTCCTACATGCGACGATATGGACTATATGGCTGGACCATTTATGCTTCCGGAAAACATCAAATCTGGTGATTATATCGAGATTGGGATGATTGGGGCATATGGTGCGGCTATGAGAACCAAATTTAATGGCTATACGGAAATTGAAGGCCATGCTGTTTCCGACGAACCTATGGACAGTTTGTATATCGGTGAAAACCTCGATCGTTCAGATCGTGAAAATATACTTTCCTTCCCAGGTGTTTAAGGCAGTAGATTAGGTTGCATTTGACAATTTACAAAAGCTGACGCAACTTCCCTTTTCAACGGGAGTTTGGGGACTTGGATATGAGCACAGCAATTCTGGCGCCAGCAGCAATTCTGGTACTTTGGACATTGATCATGTTGTTATGGATGGCAGGAACTCGGTTTCCTGCGATGAAATCCAGTGGGTCGGACCTAAGTGAAACACCACCAGGAGGTAGGGGGCAGGATCTTGAAGGTGTATTGCCGGACAAGGTGAATTGGAAATCGCATAATTACACCCACCTCATGGAACAGCCGACAATCTTTTATGCTACAGTATTGATATTAGCTATGGCAGAGGCCGGACACGGGCTAAATCTCTACCTTGCTTGGGCTTATGTCGGATTGCGTATTGTACACAGTTTATGGCAAGTCACGGTAAACTTAGTCAAAGTTCGTTTTTTGATTTTTACATTGTCGACAGTTTGCCTTTTAGTGCTGGCTATCAATACTGTTTGGACTACATTATTTTAGTACGCGTCAGTTCTGACTGGCATCGAAGCAATATTCCGGGGACTGTAAAATGATCGAAGATAACAGCTTGATACTGGCACCAATGGTAGGCCTGATGCTGTGGACAATGGTTATGTATATCTGGATGTACGCGACCCGAATTCCGGCAATTTTAAAGCTGCCGAAAGACCAGGCCGACGAAGCAATGACGCCAGGTAAGTTGGAAGAATATCTACCTGCCAAAGTTCAGTGGAAAGCACATAATTACAATCATCTGCATGAACAGCCGACGCTTTTCTATGCCGTTTGCCTGTTCCTCGCCTTTATAGGCATGGGTGATGGACTCAATTATTGGCTGGCTTGGGCCTACGTTGCCCTGCGGATTGTACACTCAATTTTTCAGGCAACGATCAACACGACACCGCGCTTCGTTATCTTCTTGGTCGCTAGTATCTGCATGTACGCGCTTGTCATACGTGCGGCTTTAGCTATTTTCTGAGCTGATATGAGTAACCCAATGCGTGTTGCAATTGTCCAGGCAGCCCCCACCCCGTTGTTCATTGATGGCGGAATTAATCAAGTTGTTGAACTAAGCGAAAGAGCTGCGTCTGACGGAGCCAAAATCATTGCTTTTGGTGAAACGTTTTTGGGCGGATATCCGATCTGGCTGGATGAAGCACCAAATGCGGCACTTTGGGATCACCCTGGCACCAAAGCACTACATCGTATATTGCTGGAACAGGCCATTGTGGACAAAGATCCAAGATTTGCTCCGCTGCAGGACTTGGTCGATCAACATGATCTCATCATTTCAGTCGGTGCACATGAACGCATAAGATCGAGCCTCTACAACAATCAAATGATCTTTCGAGCGGGTATGAAACCGTTAGATCACCGTAAATTGGTGCCGACGCATGGTGAGCGTTTAATCTGGAATCGCGGTGATGGATCAACGCTGAATGTGCATGAAGCGGCATGGGGAAACACAGGCAATCTGATATGCTGGGAACACTGGATGCCTCTTGCCCGAGCGGCAATGCATAATCTGGAGGAAGCAGTGCATATCTCCGCTTGGCCTACCGTCCGGGAAACTTATGCAATCGCCTCGCGCCATTATGCTTTTGAGGGAGGTTGTCACGTCCTCGCCGCCGGCACGGTGTTACATCGTCAGGATGTTTTGGAAGGACTGACGGCAGCAGGCGGTAATCAAGACGCTTTAGAACTGATAGAGCAAATTCAGGATCAACAACTGCAATTTGGCGGTAGCATGATCATTGCACCGGATGGATCACTCCTAGCCGAAGCCGGAACGACAGAAACCATTCTACATGCAGAAATTGACATATCCAAAAATAGAGAAGCTAAAGCCGCACTCGATACAGACGGGCATTATTCGCGCGCAGACGTGTTTGAGTTGAACGTTAACACTGATCCGCAGCCAGGAGTTGTTTGGAACAAATCCGCAGAAGATTAATCAAGCGCGCACAAAATGGGAAACAAGTTCAACATGAGTGGACCATAGGAATTGTCCCACTGGCCAGACTTGTTTCAATTTGTAACCCGCAGCACATAGTGTCTTTGCATCGCGCGCGAAACTCGCTGGATTGCAACTAATGTAGCAGATCGTTTTGACATCGGATTGTGCCAATTGAGTGACTTGGTCTTTTGCCCCGGCTCTTGGTGGATCCAATATGATTGCTTGGAATCTATTTAACTCTTCTGTCGACAAGGGGCGTCGAAACAAGTCACGATGTTCTGCGAAGATATGTTGATTGGCGGAGTTGGCTGCCTGCTTTAAGGCGCCAATCGTATCTCTCGATGCTTCCGCTGCATAGACTTTACGCCCTACTCCTAAGCTGAGCGCAAATGTGCCAAGACCGGAAAACAGATCGGCTACCAGATTGGCATCTCCAACAACCTCTCTCATGTGGGTGATGAGAATGTCTTTTCCATCGTTGGTCGGTTGCAGGAATGCTCCGTGGGTAAAGGATACGGGTGTCCCACCAAACGTAACGGTAAGTGGCACTGGTTCCCACTGCGTCTCGGGGCCATAACCGCTATCGATTGATAGACGCGCCAATCCTGCTTCTTGAGCAAAGCTTGATAGTCTTTCAAATGCCTCCAGGCCTTCTGGAGCGATGTTCTTAACAATTAAGTCCACGCCTTGATCGACAAGCGTCATTTCAATATTAAAATCATGCTTCTTGCGCGCGATAGTGTTCAGAAACGAACGAAGGGGTCTGATTACGGCGAACAAGTCTGGGTGTAATATCTCGCATTGTTGCATATCGACGATCCGGTGGCTTCCAGCCCCGCTAAATCCAAGCTTAAGTTCTTTACCAATCTTTGCCGCACGCAAACTGGCTCTAATTCTGCTATTCGGTTTTGATATGTAAGGAACGTGGATAGTCTCGACCGAAACGTCTTGCCCTTCTAGGGCGTTGGCGACGCGCTCCTTTACAAATTGTGAGTAAGTTTCCGCATCAAGATGTTGAAGGCTGCAACCACCACATTGTTGAAAATGCTGGCAGGCCGCTTCGATATGATGCGATCCTTTGACCAATCCTCCATCGTCAACGAGTCGATCTCCTGGCGCTGAAAAAGCGACAAATCGGCCATCTGTTGTTACCCCATCGCCTTTGGCCGCAACGCGCATTATCAAATTATCTTTGTCTGAATTTGTCATAAACATTCGATCATTGCTTGCGGAAGGAAGCTAATCAAACTTTCCGGAGAAAATGATGGTCCCGCCAATTGAGCGGCACGATTGTGAAGCCAATGCCCTTGTTTCACGGCTTCAAATGGATTGATGCCATTGGCTAGCCTTGCCGCTATAATTCCCGCTAGAACATCTCCCGTTCCAGCAGCTGAAAGCCAGGAGTTTGAAGAGTTTGAAAGCGCTACGTTTCCATTTGTATCAGATATTACAGTATCCGAACCTTTGTGTAACATTGTGATGTTTGCTGCTTTGGCCAATGCAGCAGTATCATCTATTTTGTTTACACTGGGGATACCGTTAATCGCACTAAATTCTCCTGCGTGAGGAGTGGCAATTATCGCTTGCTTTCGGGTTTTTACTTTTTCGACAAAACTTTCGTCCAGGACGGTTAGTGCATCGGCATCCAAAACCAGATCAGCCTCACTATCGAGTGCCTGATCAAGAACTGATCTCGCACCATCGGTCCGACCAAGGCCGGGGCCAATCGCGATCGCGCCAATGCGATGATCGCCGAGTAACTCCGACAGTTTATGTGGATCGCCATAGCTACATATGACGATACTGGCATGGGGAGCTTCGAAATCCGATGAAGCAAAAATTTTAACATATCCTGCACCTGAAGATTGTGCGGCTAACGCAGTCAATTTTGCTGCTCCGTGCATTTCGCCAGCTACAATAGCCACTAATCCCCGCGTATATTTGTGATCCATCGATTTTGGTCTTGAAATGAGGGGTTTGCTCAACACTCTTGCATCACTCACAGCATCAATACCTATATTTACCGGCAAAACAGATCCAGATTTTGAGCGAGCGGGTTCGATGTAATGAGACGGTTTGGTCGCTCCCAAGGCAATCGTCATATCGAAATCAGGAATATCATTGAGTAGATGACCTGTATCAGAATCGGCGCCACTCGGGACATCAATGGCGATGCACTTTTTTGCGTTCTCACAAAGCTTCAAATATTTTGCTAAGAGCTTTCCGGTAATAGGTCGCTGCAAACCGGTGCCGAACAAGCAATCAATTATCTGATTGTGGGATGCGGCGTCTTCGATCGAGAAGGTATCCCCTCTCCACAAAGAACATGCTTTTTTTGCTGCATCTGTTTTGGGTTCTCCAGCGGAAGCTACCGAGATCGGAACGCCCTTTTTCCGCAACCACTCCGCAATGACATAACCATCACCGCCATTATTTCCAGGTCCGCAAAGCACCAAAGTCGGCATATCACGCGAAATACGCCAGATTTGCTGTGCAGCGCCCTGCCCAGCGCGTTTCATAAGCGCGTCTATCGTTGTTCCTTGATCAATTAATCGGTTTTCTGCAGCTAGCATCTCGGCTGCCGTCAGGATATATCCGTTGTTGATCACTCGGGTTCTTGATCTCCGGCAGCAGCCGGTAGATCAACTGACTTGGTGGAGATATCTGCCGTTGCTTCTGGTGCGCTGTTGGATTTTACTTTGGCAGGCATAATGTAAATATCTGATCCAACGCTAATTCGAATTTTGCCGGATTCAACAATTTCGATTTTCGCTTTTTCAGAGCCATCTGCCGCTTCTAAACCACGGCCGTCAGTCAGAACGTTAAATCGACGAAAACCGCCATCTGGATGCCGGATGATCAATGTTGTTCCGCTCTCTCCAGACAGGCGTTCTGTATCGCAGCCGCGTGTGAAGTTGGAATCGCCACTTACTGCACATTCAATCCTCCCGTCATCGGGCGCATTTGCTGCTGCACGCTCTTCTGCTTCAGCCAAGACGCCATTATCTGGTTCGCCACTGCAGGCTGTAATCAACAATACGGCTGTCAGGCCACTAAATATCCGCATAGACATGCTTTTCCGCCTTTGCTCCAGGGTGCGTCGTTGCGCCTTTATAGGCGGGACCAACATTTTGTGCAAAGCGCCATAGTGCGCCTGATCCATAATTATTTTCAGTATGCTTAAACGCAGACCGCCGCTGATCCAGCGTCTCGTCATTGACGTCCAGGTCAATAGTTCCGGCGGCTGCATCAATATGAATCATATCACCCTCTTCGATCAACCCAATCGGGCCGCCATCCGCGGCTTCAGGACCCACATGCCCAATGCAGAAACCCCGTGTCGCGCCAGAGAAGCGGCCGTCGGTTATCAGCGCTACTTTCTCACCCATACCCTGCCCATAAAGCGCAGCTGTTGTGGCAAGCATTTCTCGCATACCGGGGCCGCCTTTCGGACCCTCGTTTCGGATAATGACGACCGAACCTTCTTTGATTTCTCGCTTTTCAACCGCTGCAAAAGCATCTTCTTCGCATTCGAAAACTTGAGCTGGGCCGCTAAACTGGACGCGTTCCATTCCCGCAACCTTTACAATGGCGCCCTCTGGAGCAAGCGAACCTTTCAGACCAACAACACCGCCTGTTTCGGTAATGGCGTTGTCGATGCTGTAGATAACTTTCTGGTCTGGGTTCCAGGTGATCTCTTCAATATTCTCACCCAGTGTCTTGCCAGTAACTGTTATACAATCACCATTTAGCAGTCCGCCATCCATCATGGTTTTCATGAGCATGTAGACACCGCCAGCATCATGCATATCTCGTGCAACATATTTACCGCCAGGTTTTAGATCGGCCAAATATGGAGTGGATTTGAAGATTTCCGCTACATCAAAAAGATCGAAGTCAATGCCCGCTTCGCTGGCCATTGCCGGAAGGTGTAGCGCCGCGTTTGTCGATCCGCCGGTCGCCGCAACTACGCGCGCTGCATTGATGAAAGCTTCTTTAGTGCAGATATCTCTGGGTCTCAGATTAACTTCAATCAAATCAACGATCTGACGTCCAGCGGCCATCGCCATATCATCACGGCTTTCATAAGGGGCTGGTGCCATATTGCTGTTGGGAAGCGAAAGACCAATGGCTTCTGCAACGCAAGCCATCGTATTGGCGGTAAATTGACCACCGCAGGCACCATGTCCCGGGCAAGCCACTTTCTCTAACTCGATCAGTTCCTGAAGCGGGCAATTGCCAGAACTATGCTGACCAACGGCTTCAAATACGTCGACCACGGTCACGTCTTTGTCATGAAAACGACCCGGAAGAATGGAACCGCCATAAACGAAAATAGAAGGTACGTTTAACCTGAGCATTGCCATCATCATACCGGGCAAACTTTTGTCGCAACCGGCATAACCAATAACAGCGTCGTAGCAGTGACCGCGAACGCTTAACTCAACAGAATCCGCAATGACTTCGCGTGAAACAAGCGAGGACTTCATACCCTGATGACCCATGGCAATGCCATCGGTCACGGTGATGGTGTTAAAACGCCGTGGTGTCGCACCAGCTTCGATTACACCCTGCCGAGAAACATCTGCCTGCGCATCCAATAGGGTATTGCAAGGTGCGCTATCATTGCCAGCGGACGCTATACCAACGAAAGGTTTGGCAATATCCTCTTCCGTCATTCCCATCGCATAATAATAGCTACGTTGAGGTGCGCGTTCCGGTCCCAAGCTAGCGTGCCGACTGGGAAGCTTCGATTTGTCGAATTTGCGGGTCATGAATCTGTCCGATTTAGATTGTTGTTGGAGAACCCTTCCAAATCTGTGCCCGTCACGCAAGCCCAGAAAGCACTTTGTCACAAGTTCGCTGTAAAATATCTGCAAATCGCCGTTGCCCGGTTTCAAAGGATATCAAATCCTGTCGAACTTCGACCCCAAAATAGGGTTGCCCAATAGCTTCTGCCTGACGGTTCATAGTCGCATTCAGATCTTTTCCGGAATAGGGAAGTTGATCTCCGGCCATCACTTCTTCTGTTTCGAGGTGCTGCAGTGCCAGTTTTGAAGCCAGCTCATACTCGTTGTACAAAACACCAATGTCCCAAGGTCGATCAACGCCCGGGTTGGTTCGTAAATTGGGCGTGAAGCTATGCAGTGATAGAAGCAATCGAGGCTGCATCTCAGATATCAACTGTTTCAATCGATCATGATAGGGATGAAAATAACTGCTCAATCTCTCCGATCGTTGCTGACTATCGATTTGATTTCCGGGAATTTCCACTCCGTCACTGACCAATGGAATCACATTCTGTTCGTCCGGGTAGCGATTTAAATCTACGACAAGACGAGAATATCCTCCAAGCAGTGCAAGATATTCGCCCTCCTGGCACATCAACTTCGCAATTTCCGTGGTGCCGATATCCTGAGCAATGTGGTCAGTCATCAAATCGGAAGAAATCTCTAGATTCACGCCTACCGGAATTTGATTCGAAGCATGATCGACAACAATTAAAACCCCATTTTCTTTGGGGGCGCCTTGAATTTCAAATGGCGAACTCATCTTAACTGTCCTGTCATTGTCCAAATTTTTTTGATTGACGATCGTATTTTCATTTCAGCCGCTGCCGCCAGCCCTGCACTTTTGAAAATACCAAAACAAGTGGCGCCGGACCCAGACATTCTTGCCGCTACCGGGTTCGTATTTTCAATTGCCGATAATAACGGAGCAATCGAGTTATCGAGAGCCATAGCAATTGGCTGCAAATCATTTCTACCATTCAAGAGCACTTGAGACATATCATCTAAGCAGAGTGTTCCGGAATCTACACCATTCCATTTTTCAAAAATTTCTTTGGTGGAAATGCCAATCAAGGGGTTGGCGAGTACCACATGCATAGCCGAAAAATAGCTATCCTCCAATGGTTGTAGGTCTTGACCGATGCCACGGCCAAACGCGCTTTCACTGTCTACACAAGCTGGGACATCGGCCCCCAACGATTTCGCCAAGTTTTTGAGTTTGTTGGGTGGTAGGTCAAGTTTCCAATGTCTGTTGAGCAACCGCAATGTTGCTGCAGCATCAGCAGACCCTCCACCGATACCCGATGCGACTGGGAGGTTTTTGTTCAAATGCAATTGAGCACCAACTGCAACATCGCATTCTTTTTGCAATAACCGAGCGGCCTTCAGAATAAGGTTATTGGGCGCGTCTAAACCATCCGCAAAAGGTCCGGAAATGGTCAATTCCAAATCCAGTGCGGGAGAGACGGAAATCAAATCACCTTTGTCTAAGAAGGTAAAAATTGTCTCCAGCTCATGATATCCGTTAGATAAACGATTTCGGACATGCAAAGCCATATTGAGTTTGGCATATCCGGTTTCGTAAAGTTTGGTTTGAATATCGGTTTTCACGGAGACGTTAGTTCAGGCGTGAGGCCTAAATCGATTTTTGCAAGCAACCGCTCTCCGTCAGATTCTTCGGCAAATAATTTGGCTGTTTTCCAGGCATAACGGGCTTCATATTTTCGACCAACCGTCCAATATGCATCGCCCAAATGTTCGTTTATCGTTGGATCTTGGGGTTGCCCGGCCAGGGCTCTTTCCAAATAATCTACAGCTTTTTCATGTTCGCCAACAAGAAAATATGCCCAACCTAAGGAATCCGTGATGGCCGCAGATGATGACCGTAGCTTATGCGCCTGACGAATAGCTTGCATGGCTTCTTGGGTATTTTCCCTTCGCTCGAGCTGAGCGTATCCCAAATAGTTCAGTATATTGGCTGAATTGGGGAGTAGCTCATTAGCTTTTTCTAGAGAGCGAAGTCCTGCAGGCCAAGCTCCAGATTGCTCTTGGGCACTTCCCAGTGCAAGATAGTAACTTGCCAGCGCGGCTTTCGAATACTGCGCCTTTGTCGCTAACGACACCGCATTTTGAAAGGCCGAGGCAGCTTCCTTGAAGTCGCCTTTCCCTTGGAAAACTTGTCCTTTTAGAACATGCAATTCGGGTAGCGCAGGCTTATCAGAAATCTGACTTTCAATTCTATCTAAAGCCTCTGAGAAAATTTTGTCTCCTATAAAACTGCCAATTTCAGCGTTGCGCGCGATGATGTAGTAAGGGCTAGAGGAATCAATTTTCTCGTAAGCATTTCGTGCCCGATTACCATTGTTGCTCGCTGAATAGGCTCTGCCCAACACCAATTGATTGAAATCGTTTTCTCCGACAATGTTTGAAGCAATCTGAGCCATTACAAGTGAGAGAAACTCGGCTCTTTGGGTTCCTAAGTCTGCTGAGAGGCGATGAAATGTAAAGGCAGTTCCAATGTTTGCGGTTACCTCTTGCGCGGCCAATCGGCCTTGCCCAGTTTCAATCATGGTCAGTAGTTGGCGTTCTGCGACGGTTCTTTGCGCCGCAAGAATTTCTGCAGCAATTGCCATCTGATCTCTGGCGATAAAATGACGTGCTGCAATCATTCTGACAGGAGACATACGAACTTCATTGCGTTCAATTACATCACGCAGGGCCCGCAGCGCGCCCTGACTATTGTTAGATGCCAGTAAAAGAAGGATACGTTGCTCATCAAGATAGTAACTAGCGGTCCTATCTTCTTCAATTGTCGTAAACGAAATTTGACTTTGATTGTCTTTTGCAATCGCCACCCAATTTCTGAGAATGGGGCCGAGGAAGGCAAAATTCCCTAGCGCCTCCAATTCGCTCAGAGCCGTATTAGAAGAAGACCAATCTTGTGTGCGAAATGCCCCTGCGAAAAGTAGTGCCGGCATCTCTTTTTCTAGACTACCGCCTAGATCAATAGCTCGAACGGCTTTCAGGGCAAGTTGCCAATTTCCATTTTCTATCGCCCCTACATAGGTCTTTCCAGCCACAAGAATGTTGTCAGGTTCTTGCTTGAGCGAATCCTGATAAATTGAGAGAGCTGTCTCAGACTGCCCCCCAACTTGAGCAAGCCTCGCCTCAACATAGCGCTGCAACAATTTGGAACTATCATCAGTTCGTTTTGCTTGCACTGGACCGACCAGAGCAAGGGCAAACGAAATAAAAAAGCCGAGAGCGCTACATATTCGGATAGTTGGGACCTCCGCCACCTTCGGGAACGACCCAATTGATGTTCTGTGTGGGATCTTTGATATCACATGTTTTACAATGAACGCAGTTTTGCGCGTTTATTTGGAAAATCTTCTCATCGCCTTCTTCAACGATTTCATAGACCCCTGCGGGACAATATCGTTGAGCTGGTTCATCAAAGATAGGAAGATTACTCTGTATCGGCACATCAGGATCTTTTAGTTGAAGATGAACGGGTTGATCTTCCTCATGATTGGTGTTGGACAAAAACACCGATGACAATCGATCAAAGCTGATGACGCCATCCGGCTTGGGATAATCGATAGGCCGGGCATGTTCCTTACGATTCAACGACTCATTATCGGGATGATGCTTCATTGTGAACGGCATTTTGATTTTGAAATTCTCTGCCCACATATTTATTCCGGAGAAAATTGTTCCCAGAACGTTGCCATATTTTTCAACCGCTGGCAGAACATTACGAACAACGCGTAATTCTTCTTTGACCCAGCTATTGTCATAAGCATCTTGATAGGCGGTTAGCTCATCACTCTCGCGTTCTGCAATAACTGCCTCATAAGCCGCCTCTGCTGCCATCATACCGGTTTTCATCGCAGTATGTGTACCTTTGATCCGCGGTACATTTACGAAACCTGCGGAACACCCAATAAGTGCGCCACCAGGGAAAGTAAGCTTCGGAACAGATTGATAGCCACCATCATTAATCGCCCTGGCGCCGTAGGAAACGCGCTTTCCTCCCTCTAGGAAACGTTTAATTGCTGGATGGGTCTTCCAGCGCTGCATTTCTTCAAACGGTGATAGATATGGGTTTGAATAATTGAGCCAGGTTACGAAGCCCAAGGCTACCTGACCATTTGCTTGATGATAGAGGAACCCTCCACCGTTAGCTTCATCGAGAGGCCAACCTTGCGTGTGGATAACTTTTCCCGGCTCATGCAATTCCGGATCTATATCCCATAGCTCCTTGATACCAAGGCCATAGATTTGTGGTTGGCAGTCTGAATCTAACTCAAATTTTGGTTTAAGCTGCTTGGTCAAATGTCCACGCGCACCTTCTGCAAAAAAGGTGTATTTTGCATGCAGTTCTAATCCAGGTTCGAACTCGGGCTTTTTGCTACCATCACGAGCGATACCCATATCACCGGTTGCAACCCCTTTCACCGATCCATCATCATTATAGAGAATCTCGGCTGCTGCAAATCCTGGGAATATTTCAACTCCCATATTTTCCGCTCGTTCACCTAACCATCGACAAAGAGTTCCCAATGATCCGGTATAGGTTCCTTTGTTGTGCATGAATCCTGGCGTCATCAAATGCGGCATGGAAAATTGTTTGTTCTTAGTGAGTATCCAGTGATGGTTTTCAGTCACGGGAGTTTCAGCAAGCGGGCAATCTTCATCTCGCCAATTCGGGAATAGCTCATCCATCGCTTTAGGATCAATAACCGCACCAGATAAAATATGCGCGCCGATTTCCGAGCCTTTTTCCAGAATACACACAGACAGGTCTTTGCCAGCTTCATCGGCCAATTGCTTGAACCGGATCGCTGCACTCAGTCCTGCTGGACCGCCGCCGACGATGACCACGTCATAAGGCATTGATTCTCGTTCACTCATATCGGTCTTCCTATACTTAACTCTAATATTTCTCATACATGCAGCTTGCCGCAAACCGCAACCCACTGATCACAAATCTGCATGGCCAGCAATTGACCTATTCGTCAACACGTGACTCTGTGCATGGGTGATTTTTTCCGAAAAAAATAACGCCAATGTGCCTTCATCAACCGATATAGCTAGTTTGCAACACTGGTGGTCGTTGGCTGGCGTAGATTTAGACTATACCGAAAAACCGCATTCTTTGTTGGAGGAGACTGTCCAGCCAAAGGCTGTTACTATTGACGATCAACCAGCCGCAATGACCAAAGTTCAAGAAGAACCGGCGGTTTTTGAAGATGCCCCGGATTTCCCCAATGAGATCGGTGCGTTTTTGCAATGGCTTCAGAAGCCTGGGAATTTAGTCGAGAAAAACTGGGCAAGGGAGTTTGTGATTCCAGAAGGACAAACCGAACCCAAATATATGATCATTTCAGCAATGCCAGAAACTGTGAATCTAGGTACTGCATCGCATTTTTCTCAACAATCTCGTGACTTGGTTCAAAATATGCTCAAGGCCCTTGGAGTCGAACTAGAGCAATGCTTTCACACTCCATTGGCGCTGGGAAGACCTGTTGATGGACAGATAGCAAAACAATATATGAAGCCGTTGCTCAATCGGGTCGTGCATTTGATCTCATTGATCAAGCCGGAGCGCATCATCCTATTGGGAGATACCGTCAGCCATGCTTTTTTTGGTGAAGATTTACTTACTGCCCGGCAAAAGAAACAATTTATTAACCATAGTTCGTCCAAAACAGAGGCAATTGTTACGTTTCATCCGCGGATCCTTTTAACAAGACCAGAATTGAAGACCGAAGCCTGGAAGGATTTGCAGCAATTGACAAGGATTGGGGCCCAGTGAAATTAAAACTAGCTATTACGACCGCTTTGATAACTCTTCCTTTCGCGCCAGCGATGGCAGATGACGGGGGAGCAGTAATCTACAACAGCGCAGCCATCTCAAAGGATGTGCCTTCGCAAATCAAACAAAGTCATTCGGAGCACTACCGCGCGCTTTTCGGTGCCATGGATTCCCGGAATTGGGCTGAAGCCAAAAACTTAATTGAAAAGGCGCCAAGCAGCCCGTTAAAGCCAATTGCCCAAGCGGAGTATTTTCTCGACGTCAATTCACCGCGTGCTGAATTGGGACCGCTTCTTACCCTTGTTAATGGTTCGCCTCAGATACCGCAGGCAGAACAATTAGGCCGACTTGCCAAAAAGCGAGGAGCGCAGATTCTTCCTACGCTGCCGCAACGCCGCCGCTTGTCCTACGTTCCGGGCACTCCAATTCGCTCAAAACCGAAAGCGGTTGGAACAGATAGCTTAGTCAATGGCCTTCGCAGCCAGATTATAGGATTTATCAAAAATGACTCCCCATCTGCGGCAGAAACATTGCTCAATGAAAAGCGCGGTTCGCTAACATCTGATACGCGCACAGAACTCGAACAACGGGTTGCCTGGTCCTACTATATCGAAAATAACGATCGCGCAGCACTACGCATGGCCAACAAAGCCCAGCAAGGTAGTGGGTCGTGGGTTGTCCACGCCGATTGGGTCTCTGGCTTGGCAGCATGGCGTCTCAATGATTGCCGGACCGCAGCATCGGCATTTGATAAAGTCGCGCGTCGAGCCGATAATCCAGAACTGGAAGCTGCCGGTCTCTATTGGGGTGCCCGAGCAGATGTAAAATGTGGGCAACCACAAAAAGCACAAGGCAAGTTGCAAACTGCGGCAAAGCAAGACGATAGTTTCTATGGACTGTTGGCAGCCCAGGCATTGGGTATGAAGAATGCTAAATCTAGTTCTGCTTCTGAATTTGAAAAATCGGACTGGCGCAGTTTAAAGCGGCACGAAAATGTTCGCGCAGCAATTGCGCTGGTGGAAATTGGTAAAGAGTCGCTTGCTGATGAAGTTTTGCGGCATCAAGCGACAATCGGAGATAGCACAGATCACACTGCCCTCCTAAAACTGGCAAGAGAACTCAGTCTACCTCGTACCCAGTTGTGGCTCGCACATCACGCGCCGCGAGGATTTCGCCCCGATGCACAAGCCCGGTTCCCGGCACCTAAATGGAAGCCCGATGGGGGATGGCGGGTCGATCCCGCTCTTGTATATGCACATGCACTTCAAGAATCCGCTTTTCGCGTGAAGGCTGTCAGTCCTGCTAACGCTATTGGTCTGATGCAAGTTCGTCCTGGAACAGCTGGTGATATTGCCAAAGCTAATGGCAAAAGGTTTGAAAAATCTCAGCTGTTTAAGCCTTCTACTAACCTCGAATATGGCCAATCCTATCTAGAATATTTAGGTCGTTCTTCGATTACTGGCGGTAAACTGCCTAAAATCGCCGCTGCGTATAATGCAGGTCCAGGAGCGGTCCAACGTTGGAATAGCGAAGTGCGGGACAATGATGATCCACTTCTATTCATGGAAAGCATTCCATATGTGGAAACTCGTGGATATGTTTCCATCATATTGCGAAACTATTGGATGTATGAACAGCAAGCAGGAATACGTTCAGCCAGCGCCAATACTTTGGCTCAAAACAAATGGCCTAGCTTTCCCGACAAACCGGGAAAACGTAAAACTCAGTTTACGTCGCGTTGATAAGCATGAAAATATAACAACCGGATGAGGCTATTTCGGCCCCATCCGGATCGTAATTCTAGTAACGGTAATGCTCGGGTTTAAACGGACCTTCTGTATCGACGCCAATATAGTTTGCCTGCTCTTCAGACAATTTTGTCAGCTTCACGCCCAGTTTAGCCAGATGCAGTTCTGCAACTTTCTCATCCAGATGTTTGGGAAGGACATAAACTTCGTTCTGATATTGTTCTGGACGCAGCCATAGTTCGATCTGCGCGAGCACCTGATTGGTGAAGCTTGCCGACATAACGAAGCTTGGGTGACCAGTGGCACAGCCAAGATTCACAAGACGTCCCTGCGCCAACACAATCAATTTCTTGCCATCTGGAAACTGGACTTCATCAACCTGTGGTTTGATTTCGGTCCATTTCATGTTTTTCAGGCCGCCAATTTGGATTTCACTGTCAAAGTGGCCGATGTTACAAACGATAGCACGGTCTTTCATATCCCGCATGTGATCGACTGTGATCACATCTTTGTTGCCTGTTGTTGTTACGAAGATATCTGCCCGTTGTGTGGCTTCTTCCATCGTCACAACTTCAAAGCCCTCCATAGCAGCCTGTAACGCGCAAATTGGATCGATTTCCGTTACCAAAACGCGGGCACCGCCATTTCTCAACGATTGAGCAGAACCCTTACCCACGTCGCCGAAGCCAGCGACACAAGCTATTTTGCCGGCCAGCATTACATCCGTTGCGCGGCGGATTGCGTCTACCAGAGACTCTTTACAACCATAGAGATTGTCGAATTTCGACTTGGTAACGCTGTCATTCACGTTGATCGCGGGGAATGGCAGTTTTCCAATTTTTGCCAACTCATATAACCGATGAACACCAGTCGTTGTTTCTTCGGAAACGCCCTTAATGTTTTTAACCGTTTCAGTCAGATATCCGGGACGTTCTGCAAGGAAACGAGTCAAAGTTGCGCAAAACACTTCTTCTTCTTCATTTTCTGGCGCGAACAATTCTTCGCCCGCTTCCACGCGTGCACCCCAAAGTGCGAACATTGTGGCATCACCGCCATCATCCAGAATAAGGTTGCAGGTCTGTTGCTGTCCCCAGTCGAAAATACGCTCAACATAGGCCCAATATTCTTCAAGGGTCTCGCCTTTGATCGCGAAAACAGGAGTTCCGCCGTCTGCAATCGCGGCAGCTGCATGATCTTGGGTCGAAAAAATATTGCATGATGCCCAACGAACATCCGCACCAAGTTCCAACAGTGTTTCAATTAAAACTGCGGTTTGGATAGTCATATGCAAAGAGCCAGTAATCCGGGCGCCTTTGAGCGGTTTTTCCGCACCAAACTCTTCCCGTAATGCCATTAGTCCCGGCATTTCGGTTTCCGCAATCTCGATTTCCTTGCGGCCAAAATCGGCTAGAGAAATATCCTTGATAACATAATCATGCTTAGCTTTCGCTTCGACCGTCGCCACTTAAAGTCTCCTTAAAAATGAATTGCCGCACCAGTCGATCCGATGCGGCATTTCAGCATTCTATAGCTTTAAGCGGAATCAGAAGCAAATATAAAGATTTCTTTATATTTATAATTTTGTTTCGTTTAATCGCGCGAAGCAATTACAATACCACAACGACCACCGGGTAATTTCGATGAAATACCGTAACGCTGTGCAATGCTAACCAGTGCAAGATGCTCGTCTACACTGTTGGCCGAAGTTCTAGCTAAATTGTGCATCGATTCACACTCAGACAAATCCCCTGACCCTGCCCCATATTTATTCGCAAGCGTTACGGCGAACTTATCATACGCTTTCATGGCCTGCTTTCCCGTCGTGCCTTTCGCAAAATGCGAGCGCAGCACATTATTGCCCATTTTTAGTAACGGTTTCTTGCTACCAACAAACCGATTATATTCGTATAGAACATCATGTTCCGATTTTGAGCATCTCAGAGCCGCTACCATCATGCGTAACTGCAGTTCTCTTACGGTGGCTGCATCTGCTTCTGCCGGCGTCCAACATGCGGCCTGTGCTGTGCTTGTTATGGCCATACATCCGACTGCAATAGCTAATATCTTCTTTTTTATCATTGAAACGTCCCCTTCCTATTGAGGACTATCAAGTTGCGCGCAGGCGATTAGCGATGTTTTAACAGTTCAGGTTAAGCTGAGTTCACCAAAGTCACATTAGTCAGGCACTGCCAAATCCTGCTGACAGTTTCGCAGGATCGATGCCTTGAGCTTGCCAAGCTTCCGACCACTTGTCATCGGTTGCGTTATAGAGCCATTCTGCATCACCGCCGACGATGGACCATCCGTTTTGGGTCAACTCTTGTTCCAATTGCCCGTCTCCCCAACCTGCGTATCCAAGAGCGGCGATCCATTGCCTAGGCCCACGGCCTTTTGCAATCGCGCGCAATATATCAACTGAGCTGCTTAGTCCCCAACGATCTCCCACTTGTAAAGTATCAGACAAATTCATGTCGAGACTGTGCAGAATGAACCCGCGCTGCGGTTCAACCGGGCCACCCAAATATACGAGTTGATCTTCTACCCCGGTAGTCTCGATATCGAATTGCTTCAATATACCGTGAAAGGTTATCTCGTCGGAAGTATCACCGATGTTTATTCCCAGCGCACCATTCTCATCGTGAGAGCAGATGGCGATAACCGAACGAGAAAATCGTGGATCCCCCATCCCAGGAGTTGCCAAAAGAAATTGGCCAGAGAAAAATCGTGGTTGAACCATGTGTTCATATTAGTGTGTCGACGGTGATTAGGACAGTAGAATATATCTGAGCATATTGCTTGCAATTCTAGTTTTTAGAACCGACATAACTTTGGTATCTAAACAAAGATAAGTTTTTATAAGGAGCATAACATGATCAACAAAGGCGATAGAATTCCAGAGGTAAACTTGGTCAAAGCAACTGCAGAAGGTCCTCAGCAAGTCGGTTCCAATGAATATTTCGCAGGCAAGAAAGTAGCTTTGTTCTCAGTTCCAGGCGCATTTACCCCCACTTGTTCAGCAAAACACCTCCCCGGTTATGTAGAGAAAGCTGATGAGTTGCGAGCCAAAGGCGTGGATGAGATTGCTTGCACTGCTGTAAACGATGCTTTTGTTATGCAAGCATGGAATGACCGCGATGGATCGGCAGATGTGACTATGCTGGCAGATGGAAATGGCGAACTTGCTTCTGCCCTTGGTCTTGAAATGGATGGCAGCGGTTTTGGCATGGGCCAACGCGGGCAACGCTTTTCCTTGATTGTAAATGATGGAACCGTCGAAGAAGTGAATGTTGAGGCACCGGGCGACTTCAAAGTCAGCGCGGCCGACTATATGCTAGAACAACTTTAACCAATCCCAAATTGGCGCGGGATTAAGCCATAAAGTCCCGCGCCATTCTTTCCCTCAAATTGGCATCTGGGATCGGCTTATGAAGGACACCAATATTTTCCCTCATATGGTCTACCCTGCTCGTTGCGGGAATTGTCGCCGTTACGGTTGGATTTGAGACGATCCACTGCAGCAAATACTGTGCCCAGCTCTCGCTTTTTATCTCTTTTGCAGATGACGGTAAACTTCTTTCAACAACATTCCGCGTCAACCGCCCTTCCTGAAATGGGCGGTTGATAATTACAGATATCCCCCGTTCCTTTGCTATTGGAAAGAGACGTTCTTCTGCTCTTCGATCAGCAATATTATAGCTAAACTGAACAAAGTCGATGGGATGCCTAGTCATAATGTGTTCAAGCTGATCGTATCTTAGGCCATCATAGCTCGTAATGCCGACGTAGCGAAGGCGGCCTACTTCCTTCATTTCGAACAAAGTTTCCAATTGAGTTTCCCAGTCCACGAGATTGTGGATTTGCAGTAAATCCATTTTGGGAAACCGCCATTTTGCGACGCTTTCACGAATCTGTCTTAGTCCTTGTTCCTTGCCGCTAGTCCATACTTTATCAGCAGCAAAAACTGATTTGGTGTTGTTCAATTTGGCCAAGGCCGTTCCAATGACAGACTGTGAAGTACCATACATGGGGGAAGAGTCGATCAGACGACCGCCACATTGTAAGAACGTCCGTAATATTTCCGTGCGAACGATCAGCGCTTCTGGGTCATTGCCAACATCAAAAGTTAACCAACTACCCATCCCAATAGCGGGTATGTTTTCTCCGGAAGACGGAACGGTTCTTAGTAACAACGGCTTTGAGGAATTCAGGCTGTTGGATGACAGGAAAAAGCCGCTGAGCGAAGCACCAGCGACGAAGACACGCCTGTCGATCAATGGAACAACCTGTTATTCAAAACAGCTCACCATCCGCAAGATCTGCCTTTATTTTCTTCCTTCAACCAATCCATCAATGGGGCGAAATAACTAATCATCGCTGATCCATCCATCTCGCGTGTACCGGTAAAAGCTTCCAAGGCATCCGGCCAAGGCTTGGACGCACCCATTTCCAGCATCGCATTTAACTTTGCTCCAACATCCTTGTTACCATAGAAAGAACAGCGATGAAGAGGGCCTTTCCAACCTGCTTCGTCACATGCAGCCTTGTAGAATTGAAATTGCAGTATCCGCGCTAAGAAATAGCGGGAGTAAGGCGTATTGCCCGGAATATGATATTTTGCACCAGCATCAAATTGATCCGATGTCCGTTCAACCGGTGGTGTAATGCCTTGATATTGTAGCTTTAGGTCGTGCCATGCTTTTGTGTACTCATCGGGTTGAACCGCCCCGGAAAAGACATTCCAGCGCCATTTATCTACAAGCAAACCGAAGGGAAGAAATGCAACCTTGTCCATCGCTTGGCGGAGCAAAAGCCCCAGATCCTTATCTGCTCCAGGGACCTTGTCTTCTTCCAGCAATCCCACTTGCACCAGATATTCTGGCGTAATGGAAAGCGCAATCATATCTCCAATTGCTTCGTGGAATCCGTCATTGGCGCCATCCAAATGCAAATAGCTCTTTTCTTTGTAAGCGCGTTGGTAATAGTTATGCCCCAGTTCATGATGGATGGTGGTAAAATCATCGCCGTTTACCTTGATGCACATCTTGATCCGGATATCGTCTTTATTGTTAATGTCCCAAGCGCTGGCATGACAAACGACTTCACGATCCGCGGGCTTGGTAAATTGCGAACGCTTCCAGAAAGTTTCAGGTAGAGGATCAAATCCTAAAGATGAGAAGAAACCCTCTCCAGCTTTTACCATTTTGATGGCATCATAATCTTTAGCTTTGAGGAGTTCTGTGGTGTCATATCCAATGTCACCCGCACCCTTGGGAGCCACTATGTCGTAAATGTTACCCCATTCCTGAGCCCACATATTGCCGAGTAAGTCAGCTCTGATTGGACCCGTCGCTGCTTGGACTTCGTCGCCGTGATATTCGTTGAGTTTGGTCCGCGTGTAACAATGCACTTCGTCGTATAGCGGTTTTACCTGTAACCAGAGTTTGTCCATCAAATCCGCAAAATCATCAGCCGGCATATCATAGCCCGAACGCCACATCGCACCGACATCCGAAAAACCAAGATCTTGAGCGCCTTCATTAGCGATTTCCACCATTCGCGCGTAATCATCTTTCATTGGTGCACCGACTTGGGTGTGCCAACTCTCCCACATTTCAGAAAGTTCCACGGGATTGCGATTGGTTCCCATCGCGGCCTCAATATCGGAACCATTAATGGGTTCGCCTTTCAGCGTGCCTTTGCCTTTGCCATATGCAGAGTTCAACTGCGTCGCGATAGTGTTGAGTTCTTCCGCTGCTCCGGGAACAGCGGGGGCCGGCAATACTATGCCACCGCGTAGTTTATTCAATTTCCGCTTTGTTACTGAATCAATTTCCGGCACATCATTAAATTGTGCGGCATCGAGTGCGGCGTTGACCGCCATTGTTGTTCCTTCGGCACCCACTTTCGCAGCCAATGCATCTGTGTCTTCATTTATATATGTAGAGTTGATCCAATAAGTTCGTCCTGCATCAACGGAAAAATCGAACATCTCTTTTTCCGTATCTTCAACATAGTTTTTTGCATCGTCAGCCGTTGGGTTCTCATATTCTCTTTGCTTTTCTTTGTCCGTCGGCATCGCCATCGCTGGAACAGCAGCAGACATAGCTGCGATCGCAAAAATAGATACGGCAGTTTTCATGGGGTCATCCTCTACTCAATAATATTTGGTTTAAACTGAAACTTTATTGGCTTCACGTCAAGCGCGTTGGTCACGCCAGAACCAAACCAAAGCGATCAATATCATTATGGTTCCAGCGATCCAGCTGGCGGCTTTAATGGGACGTAAGAACGCAGCAATTCCAGCCAAAACATCACTTCCCTCACCTTGCATAAGTTGAATAAATTGACTGACCGTTTCACCATAATCTGTGATGAAAAAAGCAAAATAGGTGACTATAATTAGAAGCCCGAATTTTTTAAGCGATGGCGAGTTAGCTTGCTGCCAGAGCAAACGGCCACCAATAATCCCACCCAGCGAATAGAGAAGTATGAAGGACAGATCCCCGAGCATACCCAATTTTGCATCTGTGAGGACGCCGGCATCAACCCAACTTGTCTGGATAGCGTTAACCCGTTCAGCGGTTGCAGCTGCCTGATGATCCAGTATCCCACCGGGCGCAACCTCGGTTTGTAGCGCGCCGCCAGACGCAATCAGAAACAAAAACAGAGCCATTCCGCTTCCCCAGAAAATCCAGAAATAGCGCCAGTGAATTAGTCCCCGCATATTGCCTCCCTATTCAGTCAAAAAACTGACCATTTGTTGCCCTAGTTCCTCTTTCGTAACACTGCTCATATGGGTTCCGGGGATTACGGCATGCTTCCCATTCGGTAGAAGCATCGCCAATTTTTCTGGATCACCATTATCCCGATCTTCGGATCCGCACAGGATCAAACTCGAAGTTTCTATAGATTCGATTTCTTCTTCTAACACATCTGAAAATGTTTTGAGCAGATGGCCCGCGGCTATTGTGTCCACTTTTTGGCTCTTCATAAACTGTATCGCCAACCAATGTGGATCACCACGCTTCACTTCATCTTTTAGAGCAATCGCGCGAAGGAAAAAATCCTGTCGTCGTTCCCAGCCTGATAACCCTTCTAGTCCCATGCCAGCGAGTATTGCCTTTCTTGGCATAACACCGTTCACAAGCAATTTTGCAGTCGTGCGAGCGCCCAAGGAAAAGCCACCAAGGTCAAAACTATCGAAGTTGAGATGTTCGATCAAAGCTACAACGTCTTTAACCAGAACATCTTCGGGATAGGCGGCTACTTCATGCGGTGCGTCGCTTTCACCGTGAGCACGAAGGTCTGGCATTATCACCCGAAAACCTTCCGTGGCCAATCGTGCGGCATGGCCAAATTTGATCCAGTTCGTATCTGCATTGGAGAATAAGCCATGGAGAAGGATCACCGGATGCCCCTCTCCCATCTCATGGATTTTGAGGCGTACGCTATCAAAGGACGAGAAGTTCCAGCTATCATTTATCATTTGGGTGCTTTCATTCCTGCTTTTTTCCAACGTTCGAGGGTTGGCTCGTGTTCATCGGCTCGTCCTTGAGGAAGTTCTTTGGTATCCAACCACGCGGATTGCAGATTTTCAGCTCCAAAATGGCTGGCAGGCTTAAAATCAGATGGTTTATCAAATGATCCGATAGTGAGATCGCAATACTCTCCCTCAAGGAATTCAAAGCCAAGAGGTGTTCCACATTTGCCGCAATACGGTCGCTTTGCGATCAGTGAGCTCTGATAATAATCAGGAGCGCCTTTTATCCATTTCCGATCGGTAATTTTACAATTGATGAATGAAGCGGCAAAACCACCAGTGGCTCTTTGACACATCCGGCAGTGGCATAGATATGCCTTATTCGTCTCTACCGTGGCTTCATAACGTATGTTGCCACATTGACATCCACCGCACTTGACTTGAGTCATTTCTTCAACCTCAGTGATGCTGTCCAATTTCTATTGGATTGCGCTTCACTCATCGCGTTGTCAGACCTTTTTCTTGCATTCTCCAGAGCGCGATTTCAATACGATCTTGTCCGAAAAAAGGTTCATCATTAAAAACCAAGGTTGGAACGCCCCAATGGCCAGCAGCTTCCAGAGCCTTTTGATTACCTGCAATTTCGGCATCCAACTCTTCCGACTGACCAATGGCTTCCGCCCGCAGTTCTTCGATATCTAATCCTGCACGTTCGGCGGCTCCGGCCAAATGATCATCTTCATTCCATCCAGCAGTTCCGCCCCAGATCAACTGGGACACTTCGTTCGCAAACTCCAATCCTTTGCCTCGTCGAGAGGCAGCCTGCCCCATTCGGGTTAGCTCAAAAATATAAGGCTGCTCTTCAGCAATTTTACGGGTCGCGATGTCCTGTACAATTGGATCGGGATTGGGCGGCGCCATTGGAATATCCATAAACTGCGCCACACGAAAAATATCGCGGAAAGTATAGGACAGCCAATTCGGATGGTTTTTCTCGAAAAAATTGGGGTCGCGGATTGCCAGTGGATAGACGAAGCACTGGTTGATATGGAGGTCATATTCCTTCGTGAGCGCCACATAGCGACGCGTCGCAAGATAGCTATAGGGAGAGCGAAAGGACCAGTAGACGTCTGCGGTTAGGGTCATGAAACAGTAACTGCACTGACCTTGAACGCCATTGCAAGCTTAATGTCTGCTTTGGGTGCAAAAGGAGACGCTTGGAAATCAAAAGCTGTCGGTCTGCAAGGGATCAGTTGCTGCTCGTGTTGCTGGCTAAAAGTACTTCAGCCAACGAATATCGCGTCGGCGACGTTTCAGGCGAGAAAACCAAGCTGTTGGGAAATAGAGAACTACGATCAGAACTGCAGACAGCGCCCAGAGCGCTTCCACTGAGGAGAAGCCAAAGTACTTCCCTTGGTTTGCTCCAAGAGTAACCAAGGCCAGCAGATACAGCAGCCGGATCACATAGAGGTGGAGGATGTAGAAGAACATCGGCGCTGCGCCGAAGGTAGCGATGGCCGTCAGCGCTTTATTTTCACCCAACCTTTCGAACCATGCGAGCAGCAAAAGACCTACGCCGAGTGTCGACAGATTGAACAAGAGAGATGGTGGGTACTTCGTCAGCGAGAAGAAGCTCATAGCCTCGATATGGGTTGCTTGATCGGTTAACCGCGGTACATCACCATAGAAATTCAACCAGCGAACAATTGCGAATACAATCAGACATGTAGCACCTGCCGCTACCAATATTCGGATGCGCTCCTGCATCGATGTTTCGTGAGCAAACCATGGTCCAATCACATAACCGGCCAGAATAACCCCAATCCAAGGAAGCAGTGGATAACTTGTACGGGCACGAACCCCTTCTACCAAATCGATCCAAGAGCGCTCATATATGATTGCCCAAACGACGTGTGATGGCGTACCCGGCTCGAACGAGATGGGCGCAAGAACATGGTGTCCGGCGATAATCGCAAATGCAAGGATGAGCAGAACCGATCTGGGCAGATAAAGAAGGATTGCCAACGCTATCATGGCCAGCCCAATCACCCAGATCACTTGGAGAAAGAATGTCGTTGGTGGAAACTGTCCTGTCCACGAGAAATTCACCACTGTGATTTCGAGGACAATCAGGAAGAGCCCACGCTTCAATAGGAAGATTGATGTTTCAGCACGAGTGTGTGATTGCCCGTGAAGCCAAGCGCCCAAACCGGTGAGAAGCACAAAGATGGGTGCGCATAACGAGCTCAAGAGACGAGTGAAAAAGAGTGCTGGATCAGTACTCGTCACATCAACGGGATCACCAACTTGCTGGTGTAAGTAGAACGTCTCGCGGACGTGATCGAGAAGCATGATAACCATCACCACGCCGCGCAATGCATCTATGCTCTGTATGCGGTTCATCAGGCAATCTATTATTGATCCTGCTTTGGAAAGCAAGCCTAACCTAGGTCCGCGATCACCCCACTTTCAGACATTCAGTTAGGTTAAAGCTTGCGTCCGCTTTCGAGGTAAAACAGTCGCAGTTTTATCCCTTCTGCAAATGCTTCCGACCCAGTAACTCCGCAATTTGCACAGCGTTCAATGCCGCGCCTTTACGTAGGTTATCGCTGACACACCAAATATTCAGGCCATTCTCAATTGTCGGATCTTCGCGGACGCGGCTGATGTAAGTGGCGCCATCGCCAACGCATTCAACCGGGGTGACATAGCCTTCATCTTCCCGTTTATCGACCAGCATAATGCCGGGAGCGTCGCGGAGGATTTTCTGGGCGTCTTTTGCCGAGAGTTCTTTTTCAAACTCAATATTGACGCTCTCACTGTGCCCGACAAATACCGGCACACGGACACAGGTTGCAGTGACCTTGATTTTGGGGTCGAGGATTTTCTTGGTTTCAACGACCATTTTCCATTCTTCTTTGGTCGATCCATCGTCAAGGAACACATCAATATGCGGGATGACGTTAAAGGCTATCTGCTTGGTGAATACGCTGGCCGATTTCTCATCACCGACGAAAATGGCACGTGATTGTTCGAACAGTTCGTCCATACCGCCTTTGCCAGCACCCGAAACGGACTGATAGGTTGACACCACCACACGTTTGATCTTTGCAGCATCGTGCAGTGGTTTTAGCGCCACTACCATCTGTGCCGTTGAACAATTGGGATTGGCGATGATATTACGCTGTTTGTAGCTGTCAATTGCTTCTGGGTTCACTTCAGGAACCACCAACGGAACATCAGGATCCATCCGATAAAGCGAGCTGTTATCGATGACCGTACAACCTGCAGCGGCGGCTTTTGGAGCAAATTCTGCAGTTGGGCCAGAACCTGCGGCGAAAAGCGCCATATCATAGCCGGAAAAGTCAAAATGCTCGATATTCTGTACTTTGAGCATCTTACCAGTATCGCCAATTTCAATTTCCATCCCGTGCGAGCGAGATGACGCTACCGCGGCAATCTCATCAGCCGGAAACTCGCGCTCGGCAAGGATGTTCAACATTTCGCGTCCGACGTTTCCGGTCGCGCCGACTACGGCAATTTTGTAACCCATGAAACTTTTCCTGTGTTCAATATGAAAACAGCCGGTTTTCCGTTTGTGGAGAACCGGCTGTCGGAATTTCCTGAGAAGCTTTCTTTAGTTTAAGCTTCGGTTTCCTTCGCAGCTGGCTTTTCTGCAGGTTTCGCTGTCGTCGTTGCATCTTTTGGTGCGTTCAAACGGCGTTCCGCAATACGGGCCTTCTTACCAGTACGGCCGCGCAGATAGTATAGCTTCGCACGGCGCACGATACCGCGGCGAACCACGGTAATGCTTTCAATATTGGGTGAATATAGCGGGAACACACGCTCAACACCTTCGCCGAAGGAGATTTTCCGTACGGTGAAGTTGGAGCCCATGCCGCGATTGGTACGTGCGATGCACACACCTTCAAAATTCTGGGTACGTGTCCGTTCGCCTTCTACAACGCGAACACCAATGCGCAGGGTATCGCCGGCGCGAAATTCGGGGATTTCTTTAGAAGCGCCAAATGCATCAACGGCTTCTTTTTCCAATGTTTGAATCAGGTTCATGACCTATTCCTTATCTTTATCTTTTCCCTGCGCACCAGAGGGCGACTGATCCGGACCGTCCCTGTGACGCTCCCATAAATCCGGCCGCCTTAGCCGTGTATCTTCCTCTGCCCTTTGTTTCCGCCAAGCAGCTATTTTCGCATGATCCCCCGATCGCAAGACTTCAGGGATTATGCGCCCTTCCCATTTCTGAGGCCGGGTATATTGCGGATATTCCAGAATTCCGTGCTCGAAACTCTCGTCATCTCCGCTAGAAGACGCGCCCATTACCCCGGGAAGCAGCCGAATGCAAGCGTCTAAAAGCACCAAAGCGCCCATTTCTCCACCGGATAGCACATAATCGCCGATTGAGACCTCTTCGATGACGCGTGCGTCGAACAATCGCTCGTCAAATCCTTCGAAACGGCCGCATATTATGGTGACGCCGGGGCCTGTTGAAATTTCCCGTACACGCGCCTGCGTTAGGGATTTGCCGCGCGGAGTCATGGCTAAAATCGGTGCTTTTGGCTGTTGCTCCAGAGCATAATCGACCGCTGCGGCCATGATATCGGCCCGCAGTACCATGCCAGCACCGCCACCAGCTGGCGTATCATCAACGCTGCGATGTTTGTCGGTGGTAAAATCACGTGGATTGATAGTGTCGAGAGACCACTTTCCTTCGTCCAAAGCCCTGCCCGCTAGTGTTGCACTTAACGGACCGGGGAACATCTCCGGATAGAGTGTGAGGATTTGCGTTTGGAAGGTCATTTTTTTGTTAAATTCCGAGATACGCCGAATCCGGCAGAAATTAGAGCAAAAATGAACAAGCCTGGGGCAACGTAATAGTATGCCGCTGATGAAATCGCATCCGCCCGACTGGTTGTCCAAAACACGAAAAGAATGGGTAATGCCGCACTAATGACTATCAAGATCATGGATACCCAAGGTTTGGGATTATTCCACGGCTTTAATATCGCCCAGCCAATAACACCGGGCAATACCAAAAAATAGAGTGCAGCGAACATTATATCCATCGATTTGTTCTTACCATCTCACTCGACAAACTCCATCTTCGACTCAGAAGGCTCAGACCCGTGTTCTTTAGTGTAGCTAGCTTCGCCGAACGTCTGTGGGCAATGGATCAAAGATCGTTTGGTAAAGGTCATCGTTCTTTTTGAACTTTTACCATTTCGCGAATAGCGAATGTCATGATGGAGAAAACCAGTGCCATGCCAGCATATATAACTACCGTTCTGATCGGATCTTCATCATTGGCTCTATCATTTGAAAAGGCAATTAACATAATCACAGGCGTTACGAGTATCTGTCCACCTAGCAATGTCGCAAACATTCGCATTGATTGGACCTTGTTCTTGAATAATGACCACCCTGCCATCGCCGGTAGCACGGCTCCTACAGCCAAAACCAAAATGAAAAAGACAGCTCCGATCATGGTTCGACAAACTCCGCCTTCACAATCGCTGGATCACCCCGCATATCAATTGCGCCAACGGGTACCATGAACTTTTTGCTGCTCGCGCGTTCAATTTCAATCACATCGCCAGCACCAAATTCATAGATGGCGAAGATTTTGCCAAGCTCCTCGCCTGTGTCTGAAACACAGCGGCGATCAATTATATCAATATGGTAGAATTCATCCTCTTCCAATTCAGGCAAGGAAGCACGCAGTACGGTGATCTCGGTGCCGCGAGCAGCCTCTGCGGCATTGCGATCGGCTATCTCCGTGAAACGCGCAATCGCACCCATTTTATGGGGTTTAACAGATTTTAGAGTCAAAGCAGCTTTGTTAAACGTCTTATGTTGCTTCAGGCTTTCTAAGCCCTCACAAAACAGCTTGAGCCGGACTTCTCCCGTCACCCCGTGCGCGCCGATAATGACGGCAAGGGGGACAGGCTTGTCCGGATCAACTTCGTCCAAGTGACGTTACTCGGATTTTTCTTCTGCAGGAGCTTCCTCTGCTTTGGCTTCCTCAGCGGGAGCCTCTTCAGCTTTTGCTTCTTCGGCAGGAGCTTCCGCCGCAGCTTCTTCAGCCGCAGGCGTTTCTTCTGCTGGAGTTTCAGCAGCAGCTTCTTCCGCTGGTGCTTCTTCAGCAGGAGCGGCAGCAGCTTCTTTGGCCGCTTCTTCAGCTGCAGCCGCTTTCTCAGCTTTCTCTTCCAAACGCTCTGTGGCTTTTTCACCAGGCTTTGCTTTGTTTGGATTGTTACGCGCTTCGCGCTTCATCAAACCGGCTGCATCAAGGAAACGAGCAACACGATCCGAAGGCTTTGCACCAACGCTGAGCCAATGCTTCGCGCGATCCAGATCAAGCACAACGCGCTTTTCGTCATCCTTAGCTAGAAGAGGGTTATAGCTTCCGATGCGTTCGATAAATTTACCGTCACGTGGTGCACGGATATCGGCGATCACAATCTTATAATAAGGACGTTTCTTGGAACCGCCGCGGGACATTCTCATTGCTACTGACATTTATAAAACCTTTCTTAAATTCAATATATTCTAATAGTTGGAATCATTTTTTCTTATTTAGTAGATCTTGTAAATCGGGAGGCAGATTGCCGGGCGTCATGTCTGGAAGACCTGGCATTCCGGCCATACCGCCGCCCTGCCCGCCCATGCCGGCTTCCGCAGCACCGCCGCCTCCGCCAAACATTGACATTAAACCTTTGATACCGCCCATCTTCTTGATGCGCTTCATCGCTTTGGACATTTCCTGATGCATTTTCAGAAGTTTGTTTACATCTTGTACAGTCGTACCGGAACCAATGGCCACGCGCCGCTTACGTTTGGCGTTAAGCAGGCCCGGACGAGTGCGTTCTTCTTTGGTCATCGAACCAATGATAGCATCCATACGGACCAAAGCTTTGTCATCGGCACCGCCAGCCATAGCGGCTTTTGCTTTCTTCATCCCCGGCATCATCTGTGCCAGCGCGCCAAGGCCGCCCATTTTAGTCATTTGCCGCAACTGAGAGCGCAGATCATTCAGATCAAACTGCCCTTTGAGCATTTTCTCGGCGAGAGCTTCTGACTCTTCTTTATCTACAACCTGAGCCGCTTTCTCGACCAGACTGACCACATCGCCCATGCCGAGAATACGGCCCGCAACGCGTTCGGGATGAAATTCTTCTAGCGCATCGATCTTCTCACCGACACCAACAAATTTGATTGGCTTACCGGTGACAGAACGCATGGAAAGAGCCGCACCGCCGCGCGCATCGCCATCCATTCTGGTGAGGACAACACCGCTCAAGTCAACTTGATCGGAGAAATTTTGTGCTACATTGACAGCATCCTGACCGGTCAAGCTGTCGACAACCAACAAAATTTCCTGCGGTGTAGAGACATCGGCAACTGCCTTCATCTCATCCATCAACTGTTGATCGACATGCAGACGACCTGCCGTGTCGAGCATCAGGACATCAAAGCCCTGCAATTTTGATGCTTGAAGTGCCCGTTTCGCAATCTCAACCGGCTGCTGACCTTCGACAATGGGAAGCGTAGCAGCATCGATTTGCTCGCCAAGAACTGCCAGTTGCTCCTGCGCCGCCGGACGATTGACGTCGAGCGAGGCCATCATGACCTTCTTATTGTCTTTTTCTTTAAGGCGCTTGGCAATTTTAGCTGTAGTCGTTGTTTTACCAGAACCTTGTAGGCCTACCATCATGATGATAGCTGGAGGCGCAACCGCCAAATCAAGCTCGCTTAACTCGGAGCCAAGCATTTCAGTCAAGCCGTCGTTGACGATTTTTACAACTTGCTGACCAGGCGTAACGGACTTTAGAACCGATTGACCAACCGCCTGCTCCGTAACTTTCTCAACAAATTCTTTTACAACCGGAAGAGCAACATCAGCTTCAAGAAGCGCAATCCGCACTTCCCGCATCGCTGCCCGGACATCTTCTTCCTTCAGCGCACCACGGCCGCGCAGCTTGTCAAAGACACCACCAAGGCGATCACTTAACTTGTCAAACATATGCTCGCCTTTCTTTCTTCAAAATAGTCCAACGCAAAAAACGCCGGTGGGCGAAACCTCGCTAACCGACGTGTGAGTTATTGAACTCTATATTTTTCAAACAGCACAAATATGCTCGTCGGCGTTCACCTAGGGAATGTTCTCTCTCTTCGCAACCCCTGAATTGACCTGCAGTAAGCCATTGTTAACCAGAAATTGAGAGTTTTCGAGGCATAAAGGTTCTATAAATGCAGTGGGAAATGAATATGGGGCAACAGCCTACCGTAGAGCCGAAAGCAAAAGGCAAAAACAAACACGCAATTTCGGCGCGCCGAGATGTCGTAACCGGCACTATAGTTCTTGTGGCGATCGTAATGTTTGTCGGAACGGGTAGCACCGTTTTATCAGACGCCATTAAATCAATGTCAGGTTATGGTGGTAGCAGCGAAAATTTGTTGGTTTCCGCTTTTCTACTCAATATTGCTCTCATTCTATTTGGATGGAGACGATATCGCGACCTTTCTTCAGAGATTACTGAACGAACAGCTGCAGAGGAAAGAGCCCATTCTTTGGCCGCGACCGACCCCCTAACCGGGTTTTTGAACCGAAGAACACTGACAGAGAGAACATCTGAGATGATCTCTCTCGCTCAGAGAAAAAACAAAAGTATAGCATTCTTAATGCTCGATCTAGACAATTTCAAAAACGTAAATGATGTCCACGGACATAGCGCAGGAGATGTTGTTCTAAAGGAAGTGGCTTTGAGAATTGCCAAGGTTGTTCCACCCAATAATCTATTGGCGCGTCTGGGCGGAGATGAATTCGCATGCGCGTTTATTTTTGATCCTGATCAGCCTGAAATGGTAGATCGGATATCTGATGATCTTATTGATAGCATCGCTGAACCAATAGTTGAGCACGGCAATCATCTCGTAGTTACTACATCAATCGGAATGTCGCGATTTGACCTTGAAGACGACGGTGTCGATGTCCTTATGCGACGTGCAGATATCGCAATGTACAGCGCAAAAAAACAAGGGCGGAATCGGTTCTGTTGGTTTGACAATTCGATGGAGCAGGAACTGCAAACGCGTAACACCCTAGAATCAGGAATGCGTACGGGTATTCCTAAGGGTGAGTTTGTCCCTTATTTTGAACAGCAAGTTGATCTGGCAACTGGAAAACTGACTGGCTTTGAAATGCTCGCGCGATGGGAATCGCCTTCGCAAGGACTCGTTTCACCAGAAGTGTTCATCCCAATTGCTGAAGAAACCGGAATGATTGGTGATCTATCACTTAGTATATTACGGCGAGCTTTTGAAGAGGCAAAGAACTGGGATCAGTCTTTGACGGTGTCGGTCAATATTTCACCGGTGCAGTTATTAGACCCTTGGCTGGCGCAGAAAATTGTCAAACTTTTAGTGGAAACAGGATATCCGCCAAATCGGTTGGAGATTGAAATCACTGAGAGCTCATTGTTTGAGAATTTGAGCTTAGCCCAATCTATTGTTGGCAGCTTAAAAAACCAGGGTATTCGAATTGCGTTAGACGATTTTGGGACTGGCTATAGCTCGCTGGCTCACCTTCGCGCCCTGCCCTTCGACAGGATTAAGATCGATCGCAGTTTTGTATCTTCCATTTTGGAAAACTCCGAGAGCGCAGCTATCGTTAAAGCGATTACGGGACTGGGTGAAAGCCTTGGTATGCCAATTACCGCAGAAGGTATCGAAGATCGCGAGATAGAAACCGAGTTGCGGAATATTGGCTGTGTCAAAGGGCAAGGTTGGTACTATGGACGTCCGCTTTCCATGGAGCAAACACGTAAAGTATTGGCAGAGCGAAACCTTTTGCCAGCGCAGCGGGTTCCGCAACCACAACTGGCTGAACCTTCTATTGACAGTACGCAGACTGAAGCTTTGGTGGCTCCAGAACGCAAAGCCGGGTAGAAAATCTAACTGCGAATTTCTGGACTTAATTGGGCCACATCCCTACATCGCCCTCCATGAGTAAAGGGCGATTTCATAAAATGCACGGTTTGGGCAATGATTTTGTCATCATTGATGCGCGTGTTGATGATTTGATCATAACCAATGTTATGGCTTCAAATATTGCTAATCGCCACAATGGTATTGGTTGTGACCAATTGATAATCCTCAAGCCATCGACCAAAGCAGATGTCAGAATGCAGATATTCAATGCTGACGGTGGAGAAGTAGAGGCTTGCGGCAATGCATCACGGTGCGTTGTGGCGCTTCTCGGAGATGACATCACAATTGAAACATCTGGTGGATTGCTCTCGGGCACAAACTCTCATGGAAATCCAACCGTCAATATGGGTGCCCCGCAGTTTGAATGGGATATCATCCCGCTGGCCTATGCAATGGATAGTTTGAGTATGCCGATAGGCTGGGAAGGTTTGGATTCTCCAACGGCTGTGAATGTTGGCAATCCGCATGTGGTATTTTTTGTAGACGATGCGGATAAAGTCGAGCTTGATCGATTGGGTCCGCAGATTGAGGTTGATCCCGTCTTTCCAGAACGGGTCAATGTCAATGTCGCCAGTCGGACAGAAAATGGATTGAAGCTGCATGTATGGGAACGTGGTGTAGGCTTGACCAAAGCCTGCGGAACGGGAGCATGCGCTACGGCCGTTGCTGCAATCAAGCGCGGATTGGCTTCCAGTCCTATTTCCATAACCCTGCCTGGCGGAGAATTATCTATTAGTTGGGAAGAAGGCGGCCCGATCATGATGAGCGGCCCCGCTACTTATGTGTTCGAAGGTGAAACTGACTGGAGCAGTTTTCGGTGAGCGTGCCTGAGATAATCAGCATGGGATGCCGACTGAATATTGCGGAAAGTGAAACTGTTCGGCAAAACCTTAAAAACAGCAATGTGGATACAAGTGATCTCATCATAGTTAACAGCTGCGCGGTCACTAACGAAGCCGTGCGACAAACCCGACAAGCCGTGCGAAAAGCAAAAAAGAATAACCCTGACAAGAATGTCGTCGTAACCGGGTGTGCTGCGCAAATAGATCCGGGCATGTTCGAACAAATGCCCGAAGCAGATGCTGTCGTTGGCAATTTCGACAAATATGATCCGGCAAACTTTAAATTTGGACTGAACACCAACCGATCCAGCTTACGTGTTTCTGATATCATGGCCGTTAAAGACACTGCCCCGCATATGGTCAGTGCTTTTACCGAACGCTCCCGCGCCTTCGTCGAAATCCAAAATGGTTGCGATCATCGCTGTACATTTTGCATCATTCCCTATGGCCGAGGCAACAGTCGCTCTGTACCTGCAGGGCAGATTGTCGACCAGATAAAGTCCCTAGTGGACAAGGGCTTCAACGAGGTTATCCTGACCGGTGTCGATGTGACTAGCTACGGCCCTGACCTTCCCGGAAAACCATCACTTGGCATGCTGTTGGAGCGCATTGTCGGCAATGTACCGGATCTGCCGCGTCTAAGACTGTCATCAGTCGATGGCATCGAAATTGATGAACGGATGTTTGATCTTCTTACCAGCGAAAAACGTTTAATGCCCCATATCCATCTCTCTTTGCAATCGGGTGATGATATGATCCTGAAGCGGATGAAGCGGCGACATAATCGAGATCAGGCTATTGATCTGGTTGCGCGACTGAAATCGGTGAGGCCTGAAGTTGCAATTGGTGCCGATATCATTGCCGGGTTTCCGACCGAAACCGACAAGATGTTTGAACAGAGCGTCGATATCGTTGATCAATGTGATATCGTTCACGGTCATATCTTTCCTTATTCCCCACGCGAAGGAACGCCGGCGGCTAAAATGCCGCAAGTGGATGGAAAGCTGATCAAAGATCGTGCGAAGCGACTTCGCGATAAAGTTAGCGAGCGAAAAGATGCCTGGCTGACGCAATTGGTTGGTAGCAATCAATCTGTACTAGCGGAGACATCTGGTAAATCTGGCTATGCCGAAAATTTTGCGAAAGTAGAGTTTGATGTTCCGGTCGAAGAAGGTCAGATAGTGAATGCCTCGATCATCGCGGTTGAAAACGACAAACTACACGCAAAGGTTTTTGCATGAGTGACAAACCAGGTTGGACAGAGCGCTTATTCGGTGGCTTTGGAAAGACATCTTCACGACTATCGGAAAATCTCACTGGATTGGTAACTAAAGCCAAGCTGGACGATGCCACGCTCGATGACATTGAAGATGCGTTGATCATGTCTGACCTCGGTCCTTCAACAGCGGCGTCGATCCGTGAGAAGCTATCAAACGAGCGTTTTGAGAAGGGGTTGACCGAAGAGGCCGTCAAAGAGATTATTCAAAGCGAAATTGCCAAAATTCTCGATCCTGTAGCTGCGGCGCTGGAAATTGATGCCTTTCCACGCCCACAAGTCATATTGGTTATTGGCGTAAATGGTTCCGGCAAAACCACCACTATCGCAAAGCTCGCGCATCTTTTCCTTGAGCAGGATTATGGGGTCATGCTTGCGGCAGGAGATACGTTCCGCGCGGCGGCTATTGGACAGCTAAAGGTTTGGGCAGAACGCCTTGGTGTTCCGATCATATCAGGACCTGAAGGTGGTGATAGTGCCAGTATTGTCTATGAAGGCGTGAAGCAAGCTACGGAGGCGGGTATCGATGTATTAATCGTTGATACAGCCGGCCGCCTGCAAAACCGCTCAGAATTGATGGATGAATTGGACAAGATACGACGGGTGCTAGGCCGGCTCAATCCTGAAGCGCCTCATGATGTCGTTTTGGTTTTGGATGCAACAACTGGTCAGAATGCCTTGTCCCAAATCGAGGTTTTTAAGGAAGTGGCAAATGTTACCGGCCTAATCATGACCAAATTGGATGGCACGGCACGTGGGGGGGTGTTGGTTGCAGCTGCAAAACAGTTTGATATGCCTATCCATGCCATAGGAGTTGGCGAAACAATTGAAGATTTAAGGCCTTTCGACCCGGAAGAGGTTGCCGCGGCCATTGCTGGAGTGACGAAGTGAGCGAAGATCAAGTCGTAAAAGATTCAAAAGAAAAGAGTAAAGGCCTTGGCTTTGCGTTGGACTTTGGCCCCTTACTCGTCTTCTTTCTAGTCAACAGTTTTGCTCCTGAACCGCAATTGTTCAAAATACTGGCTGCTACTTCTGCGTTCATGATTGCAATGATAATCGCGTTGCTTGTGTCATGGTTCAAGATGGGAAAAATCTCTCCCATGCTTTGGGTATCGGGTGGACTAGTGACCATTTTTGGAGCAGCCACTTTGTGGTTCCAAAATGAGACCTTTATTCAGATCAAACCCACGATCGTATATCTAATATTTGCTACCGTTTTGATCTTTGGCATGTGGACCGGAAGGCCATTGCTCAAAATGTTACTGGGAACGGCCTATCCCGGCCTTTCAGACGATGGCTATCGCAAGCTAACAATCAACTGGACATTGTTTTTTGCCGCATCCGCGATACTCAACGAAGCCATCTGGCGCACCCAGACATGGGATTTTTGGGTCGGATTTAAGCTGTGGGGTATGCTTCCCCTCACCTTCATCTTTGCGATTGCCAATATTCCTATGCTTATGAAGGAAGGCCTTAACCTCGAGGGTGATGGCGATGAAGCAGACAAGGAAAAAGCGGACGCATCTTAGATACGCCCGCTTTCCAATTTCGTTAAACTAAGCTTAGGCCTGATCGGCGCGACTGGCTCCATTGCCGTCTAGATTTTGTGCTACAAAATCCCAGTCGATAGCGCCGCGTAATATAGCATCGGCATAGTCCGGACGCGCATTGCGATAATCGACATAATAGGCATGTTCCCAAACATCCAAAATAAGCAGCGGCGTATGGTCATGTGCCAAAGGACAATCAGCATCATGATAAGATGTGATTTCCAGCTTGTCACCGTTCAGATTGAGTGAGGCCCAGCCACTACCGAAATGACCCACGGCTTCTGCCTTTAACTTTCCGATCAATTCATCGGTTGAACCAAATTGTTCGTTGATCATTTCCGCCAGTTTGCCAGAGGGTTCTTTTTTCTCTGGGCTTAGGCACAGCCAATAAAAGCTATGGTTCCAAATTTGCCCTACTTGATTGAACAATCCGCCCGAGGAAGACTTAATCAACTCAACGAGGGATTTGCCTTGCAGGCTTTCGTCTGCAGCAATCAAATCATTGGCTTTGCCTATATAGGCATTGTGATGTTTGCCGTGATGATAATTGAACGTTTCTTCTGAAATCAGATCACCAAAAGCGGTTTTGGCGTAGGGGAGTTCTGGAAGTGAAAAAGGCATTAAAGAGAGTCTCCATATTTTAGAGTGTTTTGATGACATGCATATGAGGATAGGGTGAGGCATCTTCAACTGCACTTTTGCTCATATTTACCCGATTTCAGCGTACGGGGTGACATTTGCGCAGCAATTAGATAATGAGTTTTTACAAATAAACATGAGGGGGAGCTATCGTGGCAAAGTTTTTTGGAAATTTGAACGCAGTAATGATTGTTAGTTTGATACTAACAGTGGCACTCATGCTGGGACTACATCCCGGTGAAGTGACAATAAACTCCGTCATGAGATGGGCTCACTTGTTCTTTGGTGTCCTTTGGATTGGTCTGCTCTACTATTTCAATTTTGTGCAAGTTCCACAAATGCCGAATATTCCGGATGACCAGAAACCCGCTGTATCGAAACATATCGCGCCATCTGCGCTTTTCTATTTCCGGTGGGCTGCATTGCTTACAGTGGTGACCGGTCTGTTTGTAGCCATGTTCTCTAAATATCTGGTCCCTGCCCTGACTTTACAGGCTCCTTACACCATGATCGGTGTTGGCATGTGGATCGCGATTATTATGGCGGCGAATGTCTGGTTCATTATCTGGCCAAACCAGAAAAAGGTTCTCGGCATTGTCGATGCAGAACCAGATGCAAAAGCCGCCGCTGCCAAAATGGCCATGATGGCGTCTAGAACAAATACGCTGCTATCACTGCCTATGTTCTACACGATGGTTAGTTTTAACGGCGGATAGTCTCGCTGAAGTCATGGTACGAAAAGGGGGCAATAGCCCCCTTTTTTATGCACCCATTCTTTTTACTAGAGCATGTATCGGACCAAATCCGGCCAAAGCCGCTCCAACGAATGGCAGCGCAACGACCCACAAACGAACACCGGTGACACCAAGCGGGCTAGCAATACTAATGGCCGCAGTTGCCGCCAGTCCAATACAAATCAACAAAAGACCGCTGACCAAACGCCAATGGGCCATGATATGGATGGCTTTAGGACTTGCCTGTTCATATCGCGCGAAAACCATCACTAGCGGAAGAAGCGCTGCGATGTAGAGTGCGAACCAGATTGGGCGAGCGAACCACCAGTTCGCGCTTCCTGGAACTACCTCCAGTCCTATTCCGCCTAACAACCAAGCCCCGACCATGACGAGCACAAAAGCCGTTAGATGCCATAGATAAACAGTCATGATCATACCGTTGATCAGGACAACACCGGCCCACACATTTATACCGTCAAGCCATTTTCGCATGGCTGGTTGCAGAGCAAGAGCAAATCCGGTCTGCATGATACCCAGTGAAAGCAAAGCGATGGTCGGTGGCATCGAATTGCTGATTTCCTCGCCGGGAATGCCAATCATCGCCACCGGATAGGGTCCCAAACCGACCAGCAATCCTAAAGTAACTAAGCCACCTATTGCCCAAACTACGGCTCGATTTGGATTTGAAAAATATCCATCGCTCCAAGCGTAACCCAATTGATGTACGGCAACCCAGACAAACGCGAAATTGATGAAATTGAGATAAGGAACACCAAGGCGATAAGTGAGAATATCGATCATCACAGCCGCAGCGACCAATCCCAGGAAAGAAACCATCCCGAACCGTTTCCAGGCCGCATGGGTAAACGGAACCAGAGCGGCGACGATCAAATATACCGCCAAGAACCAAACAGGAATAAGAGCCAATTGAGCCGCCAGTTCAACAATCTGTCGATCAACCCCCATTGCCGTTCCGAAGAGCGCGAACAGGGTCCAGATCAGAAAGAGAGGGAGAACTGGGTTGATCAATCGCTGCAATCGCCCGGTAAACCAGTTCGCATAGGTGCTGTTATTGCGGCGATTGGCGGACCAAGAAACACCATTGGAAAACCCACCAACCAGAAAGAATATGGGCATCACTTGAAACCCCCAGGTCAACCATTGGGACCATGGTAAAATTCCTAAAAGATGCCCGCCTTTTACGGCACCATCTTCGATATAAGGTGCTGCTACGAGCCAATGACCGATTACAACAGCCAATATAGAAAATGCCCTCAAAAAGTCGACATATCGGTTGCGCTCTGGCGGCGCCTTTACCGCCATTTCCTTTGCGCGAGACCATAGAGATTTACGGATTTTCGTCGCATGTGCGTCATTCATATCCAAAACTCTCCATCATTCCCGCCATATTTAGATGGCCATGAATGCGGTGCATTCAAGAAAAAATGGGGAGAGCTAGAAGCCTGATTTAACTTCCTAACAAGTCATGCCGCTTCAACGAATGACGCAATTGATCATAGGTAAGGTTTAACGACTTGGCTGTCTGTCGCTGGTTGTAGCGGTTTTTAGCCATGGCCGATTCTAATATCTTCTTTTCATATGCTTCAACAGCATCTTTCATATTGTCGACATCAATGAGTTCCGCTTTCGGAGATTGTTTTTCCGCAACCGGCTCTTCTGTTCGTTCAACGATTTTGGGAACATTCTCTTTGGTTGCCATCTCATTCGGCTTCCATGGTGATGCAAATGGATCAAATATGATATGATCAATAGGACGAGAATAATCCTCCCATTGATAGACAGCGCGTTCAATCACGTTTCGAAGTTCGCGCACATTTCCCGGCCATTCGTGACGTTCCAGCGCTTCAGAAGCCAGCTGCCCCAACCCTGGCCATTGTGACCATTCTAGCTCTGCTGCCATGCGTCGCCCAAAATAGTCCGCCAAAACAGGGATGTCCCCTTCTCTAAACCGAAGCGGCGGCAGTGTGACAACCTCAAATGACAACCGGTCCAACAAATCTGCTCTAAAACTACCTTCGTCGGCCATACGCGGAAGATTGGCGTTGGTCGCCGCGACAATGCGAACATCGACTTTGGTGGGCCGGGATGAACCAATGCGTGTTATCTCACCATATTCAACGGCCCTAAGCAGTCTTTCCTGCGCGCCACTAGACAAGGTACCTAATTCGTCGAGGAACAATGTGCCGCCGTCTGCTTCTTCAAATCGCCCTACCCTCGATTTAGTGGCACCAGTAAAAGCACCGGCTTCATGACCAAATAGCTCGGCTTCAATCAAGGTTTCAGGCATTGCTGCACAGTTAAGGGTGACCAGCGGGCCATCCCACCGCATGGACAAGCGGTGAAGACGTTCTGCGATTAGTTCTTTACCGGTCCCTCGTTCCCCGACTACAAGGACCGGACGGTCCAAAGGCGCAGCACGACTGGCTTTTTCAACGGCATCCAGAAATGCGCCGGACTCCCCGATAAACTGACTTTGGCGTTCCATACCCAACATATAGTATATTTTCCTATTAGATGGCAATTAATACCATATTCAGATTCACAAAATTTCTTATTATCGTTATATTTCAGCGATTTATAAAACTGGCACGCCTCCTGCAATGTTAGGATCAAATCAAATTAACTATCGGTTTCTGGAGGATCACATGCCAAACATTTCAAAACTCAGCAGAACGGACCTTTCTGCCATGCTCTCGGTAGTATTGTTCGGTATGACCATATTGATTAGCGCGGTTGGCCCAGCAGAGGCCGGCAGTGCAGTGATCTCAACCGATGGCGCCGCTTCCCCTTCTGTCAGCTACAAAGCGTGACAGGAAAAATGGCCGGGTCTCCTTCCTTCCCCCTTGCCGAAGTGCAGACCCGGCCCCCCTTTCAAATTGAAGAAGTAGATTTTATTGAAAATGAATTTTACAAAGATGACAAGCAACCTGAACGTTCGAACCATTCCAGGCCGCTTGTCAGAAACTACCGGAGTTTACCCATGAGTATTTTTTCAAGAACCCGCGATATTATCGCCGCCAATGTCACTGACATGCTGGATAAAGCGGAGGACCCCTCCAAGCTAATCCGCATGATCATATTGGAGATGGAAGAAACTCTGGTTGAAGTCAGGGCATCCGCTGCTCGCACCATTGCCGATCAAAAGGAAATGCGCCGGCATATCGATAAGCTGGAACATCTGACTGAGGATTGGAATGAAAAGGCACAATTGGCCTTATCCAAGGATCGTGAAGATTTGGCAAAAGCGGCATTGCTGGAAAAACGCAAGGCTTCCGATATGGCTGATCAGTTAAAGTCGGAAGTGAAAGTGCTGGAAGATACGCTTCGTGCCAATGAAGCGGATATCGCCAAACTGCAAAAGAAACTGCAGGAAGCGCGTTCTCGCCAAAGTAGCTTGGTTAACCGTCTCGAGAGTGCCGAGAACCGATATAAAATTCGAGAGATGTACAATAGTGAGAAGGTACATGATGCCTTCTCAAAATTTGAATATCTCGAACGTCAGGTCGATTTTGCCGAAGGCCGCGCAGATGCGCTGACCATGGGTGAAGGCCAACCACAGACATTAGAAAATCAAATCGCTGCACTGGAATCCAGTGATCAGGTGGATGAAGAGTTGGAAGCCATGAAGGCAGCTATGAAGAAGGGAGATAAATGATGCCTATTGAAGCAGCAATTATGGGTGGATTTGCAATTTTCTCCCTGTTTATTGGACTGCCGTGGTTGGTTTTCCATTATGTAACCAAATGGAAAACAGCGGCAACGATGACCAATGAGGATGAAAATCTTCTTGATGAGTTGCATCACATGGCGCGCCGGCTTGATGATCGTATGGATACGATTGAACGTATCATGGCTGCAGATAATCCCGATTTTAAGCAGTCCGCTTTACCGGGTCGGTCCGAAATACCATCTCCTTCTTTGGAACGGTTAGATGAACTCCAGAAAGAAAGGCGCTAATCATGCCCACGAGCCGCACAAAATTTTATCTTGATAAACAACGCGCTAAATGGAGCGGAGTTTGCGCAGGGATTGCCGACTATACCGGGATCAAAGTTACTTGGGTTCGCATCGCAGCCATCCTAACAACGTTTGCTGTACCCTTCCCGCTAACTTTCATAGCTTATTGGATAACCGCGGCGAGAGCGGAAGCAAAACCTAGCCATCTATATCACGAAGATGCTGAAGAACTGAAATTCTGGCAGGGCGTACGGCAGTCTCCTCGCAGGACAACAAGGGACATCAAATCTCGCTTTCGCGAAATTGATCGCAAACTTGCCGATATGGAATTGTACTACACTGCAAGTAACACATCGCTGTCGAACGAAATTGAGAAGCTTCGGTAGAAGATAGCCTTTAGGGAGAAACACTATGAATTGGGGAAGCCCCGAGTCAATCATCGCCATTATCGCAGTTTGCATTGTCGGCGGTATCGTTAACAACTGGATCCGCGCCAAACATGGCTATCCAATTGAAGATGATAACGGAAAGATCATTTCAAAAACGGATCCTTCAGAACAGCGCAAAATAGAATTGCTCTCTAGCGAAAACGAGGAGTTGGTTGGCAAGATTGATCGTCTCCAAGAACGCCTTCAAGTACTTGAACGCATTGCGACCGATCCTGCAAAGCGCACAGCTGATGAAATTGAAGCTCTAAGAGAGAAAAACTGATGGATCCGGAAAGAGTACTTATACTAACGGAAGTTCTTCCCCTTGTAGCTGTATTAGGCGTTCTAGCCGTCGGAGGCTGGATTTATACAACAAGGCTGAAAATTAAGAATGGCTACCCTCTTGAGGGAATGTGGGGGCAATCGGTTTATCCAAAATCCGATCAGGAAGCCGTTGAGCGCGTAAAGTTGCTCACCAAGGAAAACGCCGAACTGCGCGCTGAGATTGGTTCCATGAAAGACCGCCTCGCCAATGTAGAACGGATCGTGACTGATGATAGCCATCGCCTCTCACAAGAAATTGAAGCGTTGCAGGATAAAAGGACGAATTGAGAAAGGAAGTCAGGAATGAGCGGGTTTTTCATATTGGGTTTTTTCATGATCGTGGTCGGCATTCCAGTGGTTGGCAGTATTTTTATGAAAACGCATCAACGGAATTTGGAGTTCAAAGAAAAACAATTGACGGCAATGGGTCAGGAAACGGCGGAAAAAGCTGCTCAATATGCAACGCAGACACAACATCTCGAGCAACGGGTACGCGTACTGGAACGCATTGTTACCGACGGTGGATATGATGTTTCGCAGCAGATTGAAGATTTGAGAGATGAACCAAAAACGGAGGAATTGAACTGATGGAAGGCATTATTGCGCTACTAATCCCGTTTGGAGCTTTTGCTGTAGCCGGATTTGCAATCTGGACACGACATCAACGCAAACTGATCGAAATGCGCGGGCAATTGCCGGCGGCAAGCGATGCGGATTCTGAACGGATGCGCGAGGAGATGAAATATCTGAAAGATCGCGTTGCCGTGTTGGAACAAATCACAACCGATGGCCACAGCACTAAAAAACTTGAGAACGAGATTGAACAATTACGGGATCGGTAAACGGTCTGAATGATGGAGGAATAAAAGGATGGGTTGGGAAGAAGTCGTTATCGTAGCCATAATAGCGATGACCATTGGCCGTGTGTTGCGCAGTCGATATCGTGCCCAGAACGGGATTTTGGAAGATCGAAAAGGAAATTCAATTGCACTGGCTCAGGCACCAATTGATCCGGACTCCGAACGTCTCAAAGAAGAAGTTATCACACTGAAAGAGCGCGTCGCTGTGCTTGAAAAGATTGCGACTGAAGATCGCGGTGCTCGCGATTTGGAAAGCGAAATTGAGAAGTTGAGAGACCGCTAGTCGGTCGCCCCCAGAATAAGGACTTGATATGATGCAAGAACCAACATTGTTTTTGATTACAGCAGGTTTTACGCTGATTGGTCTAACGGTAGTGTCATTAATTGCACTGCGCGGTTGGCGAGATTGGATTTCACTAAAATCGCGCGAATTGGAGCAAATTCGCGAAGATAATCCACCAAGTGCAACTTCGCGCATTGAAGTGGCTGATCTGAAAGAGCGTATTCGTAAGCTAGAAGCCATAGCGGCGGGTGTTGAACTCTAACAAACCAAAGTTCCGTTCGTTTCGAGCGAAGTTGAGATACTTGGAAAAGACCTCTCGATTTCGCTCGAGGCGAGCGGCAAATAAACCGGGTGACGCAAATCTCTCACCCTGCTAACCGCCCTCCCTATGAGCAAATTAGAAGATCTGATTGAAGAATATGAATTTCTGGAAGCCGACGACCGGTACCGGCTTCTGATTGACCTCGGTAAAAACCTCGATGATATGCCGGATGCATTGAAAACAGATGCGACGCTGGTACGCGGATGTTCGGCTTCCGTGTGGGTCTATCCCAAGCAGTTGGATGATGGACGCTTACATTTTCTGGCGGATAGCAATGCTGCGATTACCAAAGGTATTATCGCGTTAGTGCTCGAAACCGTACAGGATCAGGCCGCGAGCGAAATTTTGAAGACAGAGATTGCGGAAAAGCTGCAACCGTTTGATTTGAAAAATCAGCTAAGTTCCAACCGCACACAGGGTATTCCCAATATGATTGCTCTGATCAATCAGACTGCAGAACGGTTTCAAAATTGATGCTTTCTGTGTTTCTCTTGGTTGCCGATCCGATCGCAACATATACCGAAGACAAGCATGATTGTTCGGCAGAACTGGTTCAGGACAACGAACTGCGGTTAACAGCCGAGGATATTGAATCTGCGCAAATGGGATTCAACGATCAAACCGCGCAACCGGTTATCAACATCCAATTTTCCGAAAGGGGAAACAAGCGCTTTGTGAAAGTTCAACAAGGCAGAATTGGATTGCCAATTGCTCTCTGCTTCAATGAGGAATTGCTGACCAAACCAATTTTACGCGAACCTGTTTGGGGAGGCCAAGTGCAAATTAGCGGTGGATTTACAGTTGAGGAAGCGACGGCCTTAGCGACCTCCCTTAACGGGCGTGACCAAAACTAGGTTGGTTTCCAAACCCGCCGTTCTTCGGCAATTTTTAATATGTCATAAGCTGCTTGTGCCGCTTGAAATTTCTTGGCCGCCTCTTCGTTACCCGGGTTAGTATCCGGGTGATATTCCTTGGCCATAGACCGCCACGCTTTTTTAACGGCGTCAAAATCACAATCCGCAGTTAGATCGAACACTTCAAGCGCCAACATCTCATCCTGAGACCGGCTGCCATCACCGCTGCCCATCCAGCTATAATGCTTCGCTTCCTGATAAGCGTTGGCATCTCGCTGTTCGTCATGTTCGCGTTTCTTGCGTTCTTCCTTGTCGAGACCTTCGAAATAGTCCCAACCCCGGTTATATTCTGCCGCATGCTTTTCGCAAAAATACCAACGTTCTGGGCTGTTAGGTGATTTGGGGGCCGGACAATTGCCCGCTTCATCACAGCCATGCCGATCACAGATACGCACCTTTTGCGTCTCGCGAGAGCTTTCATAACTCCCCCAACGCGGGAAACCCCAGTTATCTGATCTAGTCGATTTAGGCATGAGGATTTCTTTATCAAAGACTGGGATAAACTGCCAGTCTCTTCAACATGTTATTTTCGAGAGAGTATACCGGCAGCACTCCGCTCTAGGTCGGGGCGTTGGCTAAGCTCCGGTTGGCTGCTCGCCAGTCTCGCCCAATATCTTGCTTCGGTGGGGGATTTGGGGATGCCTTGACCACGATCATGCAATTGCGCCCAAATGACTCTTGCACCGGCATAGCCACCACGCGCCGCAAGCGAACAGTCTTTCGCAACTTTTGCCACTTGTCCCAGTTGGTATTGCAATTCACATATCCAGTTATTTCCCTCAACATTGCCGGCATTGGCCAGTGCACGTAATCGGTTGAGAGATTTTTCTTCCTGTTTCCCGTAGATACCAAGCGCATAAGTCGCATAGGGATGCCCGGCCTCGGATGCTGCGTTGAAGAGTTCAAGCGCACGTTTTTTGTCGGTTATGCCCAGCTTTCCTTCCCAAAGGGCAAACCCAAGATGAGACTGCGCTTTGGCATATCCTTGTGAGGCAGCTAGCACATATAGCTCAACGATCCTGCTTGCGTCTTCTGGAGCATTTTCTTGAAGAAACCAGGCAAGCTCGGTTTGTCCTGCCGGATGGTTTTGCGCTGCAGACCTCTCCAACCATTGTCGTGCTTGTTTGAGGTCCGGACGAACCCCGACCCCCAGGTGATACATGTAACCCAAGAATGATTGTGCGACGGCGTCGCCATTGCTCGCAATTGCGATCAGTTCGGTAATGTTAAATTCACCGAGAATTTCGCCAACTAAAACAGTCTCATCCTCGGTTGCGAGCCGTTCCATGGACATCGGAAGAGCTGAAACAAGGCTAGAATTCTGGCTTGGTAGTGTGGGATCAGCATTTTCTGCCGGCGGATTTAGATAGATATCATCAAACCAGCTTCCATAATGAAAAGGTTGTTGCGGTCCCAACTCCAGCTCCCGGGTGTTCGTATAAACCTCCCGCGAAACCACTTTGAAATAATCAGATAGCTCTAGGCCGGGAATGGCAAGCTTGCTCGCAATCGCCTTTGCAAAAGGGCTCGTCAAAGAGTCTACGGGAGCAGCATCGAGTGCTGGACGCCCTTTTGCAGTTGAATAGAACACAGCTCCCTGTTGCATTTCCAACAGACCCATAGGTGAAACGCTGCCAGCCGGATCATCAGCTTCGGCATCTTTGAGTTGTACTACCGGATCTTGAGTGCGGCATGCATCCATGAAGAACAGATTGTATTTTTTTGCCTTTGAGGCAGCATCCAATAATTTTCCCAGTGGAATGAAATCGTTTTCCAAATCATTTTTCGTTGCGAAAACGGGTGCGCCTACCGGCACCATGAAGTTCCGACCATTATACTCAAATCCATGGCCAGCATAATATACAATCGCACTATCGGCCTCAGATGCCTTGGATGAAAACGCTTCAATCGCGCTGTTCAATTCAGCGATATTCGCATCGCGCACATCGATGATTTCAAAACCCGCCCGGGCAAAAGCCTCACAAACATGATCAATGTCATTCACAGCATTTGCGAGTGCCGGCCAATTGAGATCGTCATAGGCGCTGATACCGATCAACAGCGCAACACCTCGATCCGCTTTCGGAGATTGGCATTTGGCCTCCGCCGCATGATGGAAACCGAAAAAAGAGGCAAAAAAAGCGAGGCCGAATAAGAATTTTTTCATAGGCTTGGATAACACGAATAACTGCCTGATCAACGATCAATTAGAAATTACCAGAGGGTCTGTAAGCCGGGTTCTGTCCACCCATTTGCATGGGATAGCCAGTCATTCATCTGGGCGATGCATTGCTGCGCCGCTCTAGCAACCAACCCGGGCAGCGGATCGATTTCTCCATCATGCCGCCCCTATTTGGTTTTGCTCCAGGTGGGGTTTACCGTGCCAGGCCTGTTGCCAGACCCGCGGTGCGCTCTTACCGCACCCTTTCAATATCGCGTGACCGAGGTCGCCGCGACCTACTTTCTGTTGCACTGTCCCTCAAGTTACCCTGGCCAGCAGTTAGCTGGCACCTTTAAATCGTGGAGCCCGGACTTTCCTCCCGCCTTCGCCAAGGCTTCGGCGGGCGAGCCCGTCGATGCAAAAACATAGGCGGGGCCTGCCCGCCGTAGCTATAGCGAAGGTGGGCGACTGGCCGACCCTCTGGTGATGCCTATTTAGCGTCTCCACGTTCCCTGTCGAGCAATAATGACAGCAAAATTGCACGGGTCTCGCCATCGATAGCACCGTCAAAATTCTCGGGACGGAAACGGCGCTGAAAAGCAATCACGGCATCTTTTTTGTCTTCAATGCCATAGCCGAACCGTTCCAAAGCAAGCATAAAACCGGCATCCGTCCACAAAGGGTCAGTTAGATTTTTCTTTGGTCGCTCCAAAGCTATCCCAAGCTTTGCCAAGCGCTCCCAATCAAAAAGCTCACCTGGGTCCTGTTTTCGCCTGGGCGCAAGGTCGCTATGTCCGATTACGTTGGCAGGAACAATATTATGCCGCTGTACGATCTCCGCTGCCAAGCGTGTGACGCTATCCATCTGTTCTTCAGGAAATGGGACGTAGCCCCATTCATGACCGGGATTGACGATTTCAATACCGATACTGGCGCTATTCACATTGGTGATTTCGCGCCAATACCCGCGACCTGCATGCCAGGCACGATCTTCTTCCTTGACCATATGAACGACTTGACCATCTTCGCTGACGACATAATGAGCCGAAACCTTGGCTTCGGGATTGGCTAGCTGGCGAATTGCCAGATCCGCGCTTTTCATTCCGGTATAATGCATCACCAGGATGCTGATCGGTAACGTACGCTCATCAAAATTGGGAGATGGTGTCCAGATCATGTTGTCCATCACTCTTACTCCCGTGTTTTACAGTTATCCGTTTACAATGGCGCCCAATAACAGTTCGCCATCGGCGGCGGGAGATATTCTAAGATCGCCACCATTTTGCACGGACAATTCGCGGGACATCCATGCTGCTGCCGTTCGAGCCGTCAAATCATCTTCGGCAATATTGCCCTCCAAAGCCGCCCGAATGCCATCATCCAATACCACTTTCTGACCAGCAGCACGAATAACAACTTCAATCCCAGTACTACCCTGCTCCGCGCCTACGTCCAATTGACCACCACGAACTAGTGCTTCTTTTGCAATCAGCGCTAGATTAAGGAGAATCTTAATCGCTTTTTTCGGAAGTGTGGGTGATTGGATAGCCCAACCCAAAGTAATTTTGCCATCGTCTCCAATCAGACTCTGGATCAACTGCTTGGCTTCGTTCGGATCAACTTCTTCCCCAAACCCACCTGCTGCGCCGAACGCCAATCGGAAATATTTCAGTTTATCAGCGGATACGCGTGCACTATCGTGCAGCAAATCCAAGCACCGATCGCGCATTTCTGGATCTGTTTCATCTTCCAGCAGTTCAAGTCCATTGTTGATCGCGCCTACTGGGCTTAAAAGGTCGTGACAGAGTTTCGAACAAAGCAAAGCAGCAAGGTCGAGATTGGATTGAGCCATGGATAAGAACCTTTGATCGTAATTAACACTTGCAGCGCTGTTAGGCGCTAAGCATTGATGCATTCAAGCAATATTGGATCAAATCGACCAAAAATTTGCCCATCTTGCACCGCACGCCAAGCAACAGAGTCATTTCCATTCAATATCAACCAAATCCGGTCATCGGGTGCAGCACTCTTCGCATCTGTTTCAGAAGGATTAACATCGCCGGTCGGATGAGAATGAAAATATCCCAATATTGCCGGCCCTTTACCTCTCATCTCTCGCTCGGCCGATATTAGTGAAACGGGATCAATCTCAAAATGCTGTTCAGGTGCGTGGGCGATATTTGTTGTTAACTCATAGTCAGAAACACGTCCATCGTCACCAAATAGCAAGCCACAACATTCTTCCGGTGCTGCGTCCTTTGCAGCCTTTTGTAATTCTTCTAACATCTGACTTGATATGACCAGCTTCATCCGCCAAATCTAGGCGATGAAAGCGGAGCAATCCACCAAATCTGGTAAAATTCCTGAAACCGATAAAAAGCAGCGTCTTGATGCGGCTTTGTCGGGGCTATTGGAGGATCTATCGCGCGAACGGATCAAATCGTTGATCACCGGCGGGAATCTCCAGATTGCAGGAGAAGCCATTACCGATCCAGCAGCGAAGAAATATGCCGGAAAATCTTTCGAGCTTATCGTTCCTGCACCGATAGAAGGGCCAGCCCAGCCTCAGGATATCCCGCTAGATGTGGTGTTCGAGGATGAGGATCTCATCATAATCAACAAACCCGCTGGTTTGGTCGTTCATCCGGCCGCTGGTCATCCCGACGGAACCCTGGTCAACGCCCTGCTGCATCATTGTGAGGGACAGTTATCCGGCATTGGCGGCGTCATGCGTCCGGGAATTGTCCACCGAATCGATAAAGATACATCTGGCCTGATGGTAGCAGCTAAATCGGATGAGGCGCATCAGGGTCTAAGTACCCTCTTTGCCAAGCACGACATCGACCGTCGCTATTTGGCGATCGTCAACGGGCGACCCAATCCGCCCATGGCCACTATCGAGGGCAATATCGGTCGCAGCAATGTGAATCGCAAGAAAATGGCGGTTGTCGGGGATGACAAAGGCAAGCCAGCTATGACCCATTACACAGTCAAAGAACCACTTGATGGCTCTGCTTTGGTCGAGTGTGTTTTGGAGACCGGTCGGACCCATCAGGTGCGCGTGCATATGTCCCATATCGGGTATAGCCTCATTGGTGATCCGCTTTATGGTGTTCGTAGAAAATCTTTGCTTTCCCGGCGAAAAGATATTCAATTTGGACGTCAGGCACTGCATGCGGCTACATTAGGATTTGTTCATCCCATAACGGACGAAAAATTGATATTTTCTATTGGTTTTCCGGAAGATATGCAGGAACTGTTCATGAAGTTGCGTATATAGGTAACACACCTTATATAGGTAAATGACCAAAGGGTGCTTGATGAGGCCCCGAGGCACAACATAAGAAGGAACTAAAATGGCTAATGGTAGCAATGTTCCGGCAAAAATCCCTGCCTTAGGGGGGGACGCGAGCCTGAACCGATATTTGTCAGAAGTACGTAAATTCCCAATTCTGACTCCTGAAAAAGAATATATGCTGGCGAAAGCCTATTCTGAACATAAAGATCAGGAAGCAGCAGCACAGCTCGTAACGTCTCACCTGCGACTTGTGGCGAAAATTGCCATGGGTTTTCGCGGATATGGCCTGCCCGTCTCGGATCTGATTTCCGAAGGCAATGTTGGCCTGATGCAGGGCGTGAAGAAATTTGAACCCGATAGAGGTTTCCGCTTGGCTACATATGCCATGTGGTGGATCCGCGCGTCGATACAGGAATATGTATTGCGCAGCTGGAGCCTCGTAAAAATGGGTACCACCGCAGCGCAGAAGAAACTCTTCTTCAACCTGCGCCGGATGAAAAATAATCTCGACGCATTTGAGGATGGCGACTTGTCTCCTGAAGACGTGAACAAGATTTCAACTGATTTGGGCGTTGCCGAGCATGAAGTGGTCAACATGAACCGCCGGATGTCTATGGGTGGTGATGCGTCGCTCAACGTATCTCTCTCCGACGATGGTGAGAGTATGCAGTGGCAAGACACCTTGGAAGATGATGGTCCGCTCCATGATGAAGAGATCGCCAATGCACAGGAAGCCGACGTTCGGCACAATATGTTGAACGAAGCAATGGATGCGCTGAACGATCGTGAACAGCACATCCTGCGCGAACGCCGATTGTCTGAAGACCCAAAGACTTTGGAAGATCTTTCGAAAGTCTACGAAGTCAGCCGCGAACGCATTCGTCAAATCGAAGTGCGTGCGTTTGAAAAACTGCAAAAAGCGATGCTCCGCATTGCTGGAGAAAAACAGCTCGTAGCAGCCGGGTAAATCGCCAAGTTAAGGCTTCGACAGAATAGACAAGACGCCCCGAAACATCATTTGTTTTCGGGGCGTTTTCTATTTAGATTGTCGCGATGCGGTTGATCAAGTTTCTCTTTAAATTGACATTCTATTTCGTGTTGATCACCGTCACATGGGTAGGATTATACGGCATTATACCTCCGCCGATTACCGCCACCATGATCATGGATGAAAATAGCCTCACCAAAGACTGGACGGTGTTCGAGGATATTTCCCCCAATATGATACGCGCCGTTATCGCTGCGGAAGATAGCAAGTTTTGCAGTCATGATGGCTTTGATCGAAACGCGATTGAGCAAGCGATGAAACGCAATGCCCAAGGTGGCCGGATCAGAGGTGGTTCGACAATCTCACAACAAGTCGCAAAAAACGCTTTTCTCTGGCAAGGCGGTGGATATTTCAGAAAATCTCTGGAAGCCTATTTCACTTTCCTGATCGAAACGCTCTGGAGTAAGAAGCGGATCATGGAGGTCTATCTCAATATCGCGGAAACGGGTATCGGGACTTACGGGGTACAATCCGGTGCACAACGCTATTTTCAGAAAGATGCGAAGGATTTAAGCCGCATGGAGGCTGCCAGAATTGCAGCTGCCCTGCCCTTACCTAAGAAACGTGCCGTAACGGGTGTCGTCGGCTTTACACGGCGCTATGGCAACACGATTGCCGCACGGATTAATGTGGTGAAGCGAGATAATCTGGACGCGTGTGTTTACAAGTGACTCCATTGAAACTTCCATAAGCGAAAACCGGAAATTTGAATAATTCGATTGGCGCGCGATCTACTTCCTGACAATGCCTTTGATGCCAAAAACGACCAGAATCAATCCCATGATCGAAAGACCGATGGCTAACGCCAAAGCTCCAAGATTGGGTTGGGATATTCCTTTAATGTAAACAGAGTTCGATGGTCTCTCAGGGTCAAAATATATAGTCGCCATCCCGTTTTTGGGACGGATTAACTGTCCTGTACTATAGGGGCCAAAGCCTAAGCTATCTCCTGTATATGTTCGCCCTGCATGTTCGTAGTGGTACAGCACATCAGCATGCGGATTTGTGGGTCCTGGCGTGCGGGAAGTTGTTCGGGGTCGGAAGTTAAACTTCTCGACATTTGCTTCCACCGCAACCCATGATTCACTAGCCTTTCCTTGTTGGTACAGATCAAAGCTATAAGGACCAAGCTTGTAGCCAGACCACAAGAACACTATGCCCACAAGGATTAGAAAAATCTTCTTTATCACGCAGACTCCTAAATGCTGATGGAAATTATATATGTTCCACTAAAAATTGTAATCCGTAAATCAACGGCATCAAGATTATTGGAAGCCAACCCGAAAATATAAATATTTGTAGAATTATACAAATCAAACTAATTGGATTCAGCTACTATACCTAAAAGTAGTTCTTTGTATGCTTAAATATTCGATCAGAGTCCGAGAGATCATCTTATCTTCCTGATCGAGGCAATCTGACACACAGCGCTATTTCAGGAAAGCCGCCAAGGATTTAACCCGGATCAATGTGGTGAGGCGGGATAAGTTGGACGGTTGTGTTTACAAGTGAAACCACTCCTTTGTCCTTGGATGCCAAAGAATTGCTAGCAGTTAGAAGACAAAAAAGCTTGGGGTGATCATGATTCATTCTTGTCGATAATTTGACTTATCGCAATAATTGGCCCAACGGAGCCATGTTTGGAATGTTTGGCGCATAGGAGTTGGGAGAACTTTTCAAGTCCAATGAATGAAGATACCGAAACCTTCCGATGTATCATCGATCAACTTGAACAAACTTTGTCTCAACTAGATCAGTTAAATGCAAAAATCGCTGCAATCCACATTGACCACGCGATCGTCGAGCTTTGCAGGCTCTCAAACAAAGATAGAACGGACAGCACTACAGAGAACTAATAATTTCTGCGTGGTATCTGGCCTAAAAACTACCAAGCCTCTGATCAACTTTGACCAAGGCTGTATTGCAAAGGTCCGATCCCGATTTTGTTAATTTCAAAACTGATTGGTCTAGATTCTTTGCACTCTTATCTTTTTTAACCATCCCAATGCTGATCAAGTAATCTATATATCTAAGCATCGTGCTCCATCCGACCTGGTGAGTCTTTGCCAAATCTTGCGCGCTGATAGATGTTCTGCTGCTCTCCGATACCATCAAATCAAGCAAGATATGAAAAGAAACATCATCTATTTGGGGGTCTCCATTGCCGAATTGACCTACCCGATCTGTTCGAATTTCTAACAGCAACGAAGCTATTTTGGTCAGATTTCCGTCAGATACCGTAATTTCCTCGATAGCAGAATCCGTGGGCTGCAAGGCGATCGCTTGGCGACCTTTTTGTCTGCTATCACTGTCACTAAAAAAAGTTATATCTTTTGTTTCAGACATATCAAAACCTTTGCCGACTGGGTTCAATTCTATCTACCGAACGGACGGTCGTCTACATTATTCCACCATTCTTACGCAGAATTATAGTATAAATGCGACATTTTGCTTTGCGTGGCCGGGGTGCTATGTGCTGCCGATGGAAACAAAAATGAAAATTATGGATGTCACGGAACAGGCAATCCGCAAGAAAGGATGCAACGGCTTTAGTATCGATGAGATCGCCCGCGATGTTGGCATTAAAAAATCCAGCTTATATCATCATTTCTCTTCCAAGTCGGAACTCGTCGCTGAGATATTTAAACATTTCTCCAACAGGGTTTTTACGTTTTTAGATCAAACCACGGCCAACGTAGGTACAGCCGGCGGACGATTATTGGCATATGTTGCAGAAACAAGAGAGTTACTGGATGAAGGTGATTCTATTTGCTTATCCATCGCTCTCAACATTGATCAGCAGAGTCTACATACTCAACTGATCCGTGATTTGGATATTTTCCATCGCACCAATATAGAATGGTTAGCGGCCACATTTGAACTAGGTCTAGTTGATGGCACCATTGCAGATATCGGCGATCTCACGGAAGAAGCGAATGCTTGCCTTGCACTGGTAGATGGGGCGCAACTCATGGCGCGCACCCATCGAAATGCTAAATATTACGACGATGCTACCGCTCTACTTCGAGCAAGAGTTTGTGAGATAGATACCAATATCGATCACTGATCCAAAATTGGTTCAACAATAAAGTCTCAATATTGCGATCTAAGCAGCATCTTCCTTCTTGGCCTTGCTGCTCTTCGCAATAACCTTCACCGGATCTTTCGTGCCTGCTACAACATCCTTGTCGATCACAACCTCATCGACGCCTTCAAAATCGGGCAGATCAAACATAGTATCGAGCAGGATATTCTCGACAATGGAGCGCAGACCGCGCGCGCCGGTTTTGCGTTCAATGGCCTTCTTACCAACCGCGACCAGCGCATCGTCGGTAAAGGTCAGGCCCACGTCTTCGAGCTCAAACAGCTTGCGATATTGTTTCACCAGCGCGTTTTTGGGTTCCTGAAGAATCGTTACCAGCGCGTCGATATCCAGGTCTTCGAGCGTCGCGATAACCGGTAGTCGCCCAACAAATTCAGGGATAAGCCCGAATTTCAACAGATCTTCCGGCTCTCCTTGAGCCAGTAACTCACCAATCTTCGCTTCTTCCGGAGCCGCAACATGCGCGCCGAACCCGATGGATTTTCCTTCCAGACGGTCGCCGATGATCTTTTCCAACCCGGCAAATGCGCCGCCGCAAATAAACAGGATGTTGGTGGTATCGACCTGAAGAAATTCCTGCTGCGGATGCTTGCGGCCACCTTGTGGTGGAACGCTGGCCGTTGTGCCCTCCATAAGCTTCAGTAAAGCCTGCTGAACGCCCTCACCCGACACATCGCGGGTGATCGACGGGTTTTCCGCCTTACGGCTAATTTTGTCGATTTCATCGATATAGACAATGCCGCGCTGCGCTTTTTCAACATTGTAATCAGATGCCTGAAGCAATTTCAGGATAATATTTTCAACATCCTCACCGACATAGCCCGCCTCGGTCAGAGTCGTTGCATCGGCCATTGTGAAAGGCACATCAAAAGTCTTTGCTAATGTCTGCGCCAGAAGCGTTTTACCGCATCCGGTTGGACCAACGAGCAGAATATTTGATTTGGCCAACTCAATTTCACCAGATTTAGCGGCATGATTGAGGCGTTTATAGTGGTTGTGAACGGCAACTGACAGAACGCGCTTTGCTCGATTCTGTCCGATTACATAATCATTCAAAACATCGCAGATTTCCTGCGGTGAAGGAACTTCACCATCTTTTTTACCAGGAATACCGCCTTTGGTTTCTTCGCGGATGATATCATTGCAGAGTTCAACGCATTCATCACAGATAAAAACGGTTGGCCCAGCGATCAATTTTCGGACTTCGTGTTGGGATTTTCCGCAGAACGAGCAATAAAGTGTGCTCTTCGAATCAGATCCCGTCAATTTCGTCATAATAATCCTTCAAAAACCCGCCAGAAACAATCTAACCGGCTAATTTCAAAATGCCATAGCTTTTTTGGCCGCTTGTCGCCTAACGCCCGTACTATATCAAAACAGTTTTAAATTAGACTTAGTAAGCCGCTAACGCCTTATTTATCATCTTCTGTGGGTACGGGACGTTTGTCATATACCTCGTCAACCAATCCGAATGCTTTGGCTTCATCGGCTTCAAGGAACGTGTCACGGTCCATTGCCTCTTCAATTTCCTTCAGCTTCTTGCCGGTATATTTGACATATAAATCATTCATCCGGCTACGAATCCGAAGAATTTCCTTAGCCTGAATCTCAATGTCGGATGCCATACCTTGTGCGCCACCGGAAGGCTGATGCACCATAATCCGTGCGTTGGTTGTCGCCATGCGCATTCCCGGCTCACCAGCGGCCAATAGGAAACTGCCCATAGACGCCGCCTGCCCCACGCAAACTGTCCCGACACGAGGACGAATATATTGCATCGTATCATGGATCGCCATGCCAGCAGTCACCACACCACCGGGCGAGTTAATGTAAAGATAGATATCTTTCTTCGGATTTTCCGACTCCAAAAATAACAATTGGGCGGTGATGATGGAGGCCATGCCATCTTCCACTGGACCCGTTACGAATACGATTCGTTCACGCAACAAACGTGAGAATATATCAAAGCTGCGCTCGCCCCGGTTGGATTGCTCAACAACCATAGGAATTAGCGCGTCGGTAATGGGATCATGCATGAGTTTTTATCGTCCTGTTTTTCGCTTCGGCACTACATCGGTATTATCGCCGGATAGTGCAAGAGGTTTAACGATATTGAATGAACCAATATCAATTGAAAAACCTCCAATCCTTTAGCTTTTGCTCCAGTGATCCCAACACGACCATTGCACCAAGGTTACGCGCTCCCTAGATACAGTGCCAAAGCTGCTTTCAATTCTTCTCAGCAGCGTTCCAATTAGAAACATCTATCGGAGTGGAAATACCTATGAATGACAAGATAATCACCAGTCACGGCGATGACGAAATGACTGGCGGCCTTCCCAGCGCCATGCTCACCAAATTTATGGAAGCGCGCACCGTGATGATTTTCGGTGGTGTCGATCAAAAACTGGCCGAACGGGTATCCATGCAACTTCTCTACCTCGACCAGGTAAGTCATGATCCAATCAAACTGATGATCAACTCACCTGGCGGTCATGTCGAATCTGGCGACACAATCCACGATCTAATTAACTACATCGAATCGCCCGTTGCTGTGGTTGGCACTGGCTGGGTTGCTAGTATAGCTACGCATATCTTCTTGGGTGTTGAACCGAAACATCGCTTTTGTATGCCTAATACGCGCTTTCTAATCCATCAACCATCTGGTGGTGCTGGCGGCAAGGCATCTGACATCGCTATTCAAGCAGAAGAAATTGTCAAAATGCGGACACGCATTGCTGAGAAAATCGCCGAAGCAACCGGTCAAAAATTGGATCGCGTTATGAAGGATATTGATCGCGACTATTGGATGAGTACCGAAGAAGCCAAAAAATATGGTATTCTTGGCACTGTAATTAACTCAGCGAGTGAAGTGAAAATTTAGTCAAGCTGGCCGGAGCAGAATATTCTGTTCCGGCCAAATTTCTTTGTGACTACTTCTTAGCCGGCGCTTTTTTGGCAGCCGGCTTTTTTGCAGGCGCCTTTTTGGTCGCTGGTTTTTTCGCAGCCGGCTTTTTGGCTTCTGCTTTTTTGGTGGGAGCTTTCTTAGCCGGAGCCTTTTTAGCTGCAGGTTTCTTTTCCGCAGGCTTTTTCGCAACTGCTTTCTTTTTGGCTGGAGCCTTTTTCTTGGCAGCCGGTTTCGCTTCTGCTTCGTCTTCGGCCTCTATCGCAGCTTCCAACTCTTCGCGTGTTACCTTTTTATCGGTAATGTCTGCATTTTCAAACAGATAGTCGACCACTTTATCTTCGTACATAGGCGCACGAAGTTGAGCAGCAGCCATTTGATCATTCTGGATATACTCAACAAAACGCTGACGATCTTCTTCGCGATATTGTTGTGCCGCTTGCTGGATCAGCATCGACATTTCTTGCTGATTAATCTCAACACCATTGGCCTGACCAATTTCTGACAATAGCAGGCCAAGACGAACCCGGCGAACCGCAATATCGCGATACTCGTCTTTCTCGTCTTCCATTTCTTTCTTGGCTGCTTCCGGATCTTCTTCCTGAGCGGCTTCTTGCTCAAGCTGTTGCCAGATCTGGTTGAATTCCGCTTCCACCATGGTGGGAGGAACTTCAAAATCATGATTGTCGGCAAGCTGATCAAGCAACTTCCGTTTCATATGGGTCCGGGTCAGACCATTTAGCTCTTGCTCGACTTGGCCTTTCAGCAGTTCTTTCAGCTGATCGAGACCTTCAAGCCCCATGCTTTTGGCCATTTCATCATCGGCCTTAGCTTCTTTGGGCTTCTGAACTTCGCCAACAACAACATCAAAGGTTGCGTCTTTGCCTTTTAGATCGTCAACATTGTAGTCGTCCGGGAAGGTCACCTTAACGAGCACTTCATCATTGGCTTTCTTGCCAACGAGTTGATCTTCAAATCCGGGGATCAGGCGACCTGAGCCAAGCTCAATCGCCATGCTTTCGCCTTTGCCACCTTCAAATGGCACACCGTCGACTTTGCCTTCAAAATCAATAAGACATTGATCGCCAATTTTTGCTTTGTAGCTCTTCGCGGCCGTTTCGAACTGTTTTTGACTCTCAGCGAACTTTTGTAGCTGCTCATCAACTGTCTTTTCGTCAGCTTCAACCTGAAGACGTTCGAGCTTCAAGCCATCAATTGACGGCGTCGGAACATCTGGAAGCACTTCCAAAGTAACGGCCAATTCAATATCTTTGCCAGTTTTCGGATCGATTTCCTTGCCATCTTTTGAATCGACGGAAGGTTGCATCGCCGGACGCAATTTATTGTCTTCAATCGTTTTTTGAACGCTTTCTTGGATCGTTGTGTTTACAACGTCTTGTGTAATAGCTTCCCCATGCATCTTGCGAACCAGGTTCGCTGGAACCTTACCCTTGCGGAAACCGGGCATATTAACCTGAGGCGCAACTTTCTTAACCTCAGTATCAACACGGGATTCGATGTCCTTCGCGGTGATTTTGATTTCGTAAGCGCGTTTCAGCCCTTCGTTCAGCGTTTCAACAATCTGCATGTTCTTTGCTATGCCTTTATGTATGTATTTTGGTTAAATTCTAAGGCGTTATGGTGCGGGCGAAGGGACTTGAACCCCCACATCCGAAGATACTGGTACCTAAAACCAGCGCGTCTACCAATTCCGCCACGCCCGCATCAGAACGCCTTAAAATCTACCGAAGTTCGATTGACACGCGCGCCTAGCGGAAAGCCAATCAAAGGGCAAGTGGGCTTTGTTACAGAATTACCCCAATTTCTGCTTTAGCAGCTCATTTACCACCTGTGGGTTGGCTTTACCTTGCATTGCCTTCATCGTTTGACCGACAAAGAATCCAAAAAGCTTGTCCTTACCACCGCGATATTGCTCGACCTTATCCTCATTGGCTGCGATCACCTCAGCTATCACTTTTTCAATCGCCCCAGTGTCAGATTCCTGCTTCAAACCCTTTTCTTCAACGATCTGTTTCGCTCCATCACCGGTTTCCAGCATGATTTCGAAAACCTGCTTAGCGATCTTGCCAGAAATGGTGCCGTCCGCGATCAATCCAAGCAACTCGGCTGCTTCTGATGGAGAAACGGGGCTTTCTTCGATTGGCTTGCCCATGTTGTTCAACGCACCAAATAACTCAGACATCATCCAGTTCGCGGCACTGCTCGCAATTTTCTCTGGCTGATCGGTCGTGTCTAGCAGTTCTTCAAACCAAATCGCGGTTTCGTGCTCTGCTGTCAGAACTGCTGCGTTATAAGCGCTTAGGCCAAGCACCGTTTTATACCGTGCTCGTTTCTCATCAGGAAGCTCGGGAAGGCTGGCTTTGCATTCGAAGATAAAATCATCTTCCAGTTCAAGCGGCAGCAAATCCGGATCAGGGAAATAGCGGTAATCGTGCGCGTCTTCTTTCGAACGCATTGAACGGGTTTCCCCTCTCTCCGTGTCAAACAGGCGCGTTTCCTGGACGATTGTACCGCCATCTTCGATCACATCGACCTGACGCTGGGCCTCATATTCAATAACTTGCTGAATGAAACGCATAGAGTTGACGTTTTTTGTTTCGGTACGGATACCCAGTTCATCACCTGGTTTACGAACACTCACATTGACATCAGCGCGCATGGAGCCCTGTTCCATATTGCCGTCGCAACTACCAACGTAACGTAGAATTGATCTTAGCTTCCGAACGTAGGCCGCTGCTTCCTTGGGAGAAGCCATGTCTGGCATCGATACAATCTCCATCAACGCCACACCGCATCGGTTAAGATCGACATAGGACATTGTTGGATGCTGATCATGCATTAGCTTGCCAGCGTCCTGTTCGATATGGATCCGTTCAACGCCAATCGCCTTTCCATGCGCATCTGGGTCTTTGTCATCGAGAGAAATCTGGATTTCACCCTCACCCACGATTGGATGATAGAGCTGAGAAATCTGATAACCCTGCGGAAGATCGGCGTAGAAGTAATTTTTCCGATCAAAGCGCGAATATTTGTTGATCTGGGCATTGATGGCAAGACCAGTGCGCACCGCCTGACGAACACATTCTCCGTTTAACGTCGGCAGCATGCCGGGCATGGCAGCGTCCACCAGGCTTACTTGCGTATTAGGTTCCGCACCAAATTCGGTGGCCGCGCCAGAAAAGAGCTTGGCGTTAGAAGTGATCTGCGCATGGACTTCCAAGCCGATCACGACCTCCCATTCGCCAGTTGCACCCTGGATACGATATGTTGATTCTGTCATTTCATTCTTCCAAGCAAAAAGTTCTGTGTTTCCTTCAACTCGTTTTCCATCACGTGATCGAATTTATTCGAACCGGTGATTTTAATTTCCTCGAGATACAGCAAGCTAATGTCGTAATATTCTGGATAGTTTCGTAATTCTCTAATCGTAGATATCCACAATGGCCCTAATCCGTGAACACCCTCTCGAATTTCCTTGTGAAGATATTCCAATAACTCAGCATAAGCAAAATAGCGCACACTTGGCTCTTTGCCATTCTGCATCTTTCTCGACAAAAACGCTGAGAGATAGAAAATCCAAATCGGCAACACCAAACCAAACAGTAACAGGCCAACGATTGCGCACTCAAACGTGGTCACCACCACTGCTCCGGCTTCGTTACAAATCCAGCTCGTTCTTCCAAAGCAAGACCGGCGTTAAATACGTTTTGCTCATCCAGAGCTCTACCAATCACTTGCAAACCAAGCGGAAGGCCCTGCCCATCCAATCCCGCAGGAACAGACATCGCGGGCAATCCAGCAAGCGAACTCGGCACGGTGAACACATCGTTCAGATACATCGCCAGCGGATCATCGCTTTTCTCGCCAAGACCAAAAGCCGCACTTGGCGCGGTTGGGGTAAGGAGCAGATCGCATTGTTTCCATGCCTCCTCGAAATCCTGCGAGATCAGTGTTCGTACTTTCTGCGCCTGCGTATAGTAGGCGTCGTAATAGCCTGCAGAAAGTACATATGTACCGATCATGATCCGGCGCTTCACTTCATCACCAAAGCCAGCTTCGCGAGTAGCCGCATACATGTCCTGCAACCCTGCTCCGTCCGGCAGGTCGCGTTTGCCGTATCGCACACCGTCATAGCGTGCGAGGTTCGACGAGGCTTCTGCTGGAGCGATAATATAGTAGGCGGGTAGCGCATATTTTGTGTGTGGAAGCGAGACATCGACAATCGTCGCACCGGCATCCTTCATCCATTCAATGCCCTGTTGCCACAGCGCTTCAATTTTGGACGGCATGTTATCGACCCGATATTCTTTGGGGATACCGATTCGCTTACCTTTAAGGTCACTGTTCAACGCCGTCTCCCAATCGGGAACGGGTAGATCGAGCGATGTAGAATCCTTTACATCAAATCCGGCCATTGCTTCCAACATGATCGCGCAATCCCGCGTATCATTTGCCATAGGGCCTGCTTGATCAAGCGAGCTAGCGAAGGCAATTGTCCCCCAGCGCGAACAGCGCCCGTATGTAGGTTTGAATCCGGTAATTCCGGCAAAGGCCGCTGGTTGACGTATTGAACCACCGGTGTCGGTACCCGTTGCTGCTGGAGCAATTCTGCCCGCGACGACCGCTGCACTGCCTCCAGAGGAACCACCTGGCGTAATATCTGTGTTGCCGCCATCGTTGCGACGCCAAGGCGAAATCACATTGCCAAAAGCGCTGGTCTCGTTGGACGAGCCCATGGCGAACTGATCCATGTTCAATTTACCCAGCATCCCGGCACCGTTGTTAAACAGATTGGCGGAAACAGTTGACTCATATTGCGGAACGAAGCCTTCTAAAATCCCACTGGCCGCAGTCGTTGGAACGCCTTCGGTGCAGAAAAGATCTTTCATACCAATCGGAACACCGGCCATTTTGCCTAGTGCTTCGCCTTTGGCTTTAGCCTCATCAGCCGCTTTGGCAGCCGATAGTGCATGATCCGGCGTTTGCACTAGAAAAGCGTTAAGCGGTTCGGCCGCACTAACACGGGCAATAAATGTTTCGGCAACCTCGACGGCTGTAAATTCGCCGCTATCAATTCCGCCGCGAATAGCGGCGATGCCCAAATCCTGAATGTTCGCCATTATTCGATCACCTTTGGTACTGCGAAAAAGCCATGTTCAGCGACCGGAGCGTTGGCCAGCACCTTATCACGCTTGTCGCCATCGGTAACATCATCTGCACGCAAACGCAGTTTATTAGGGATAACAGCGGTCATGGGTTCAACATTGGAACAATCCACTTCGCCCAGTTGTTCGACCCATCCTAAAATCTGATTTAGCTCTGGCACGAAATGCTCACATTCCTCTTCGGTAATGGCAATTCGCGACAAGTTGGCGATCTTCTGGACCGTTTCTTTATCGACTGACATGATATATTCTTTTCCGGTTCATCTTTTTTCGGGTAATTTGGAAAATTGTTGTGTACCGAGCGCCGCTAGCATTGGCGCTTTGTCCTATCAAGCCGAATGAGTCGCAATTCAGCCCATTGGAGTAATAATTGGCCCGTAAGTTTTTATATTTTATCGCGGCGATGACCGTTCTCTTTCTCGTAGGGGCGTTTGCACTCAACGTATATGGAGAAGATTTGGCTGAACTGGTCTTCGTTCCAGACGTCGAGTTTCAAGAACAAGTCGAGCTTGAAGATAATGTTTATGCGGATGTGAACATGTGGATGGCTCACCCCGAAAAGACCAAGAAAAACCCCGCTCTTTGGCTTCCAAAGGGGTTTGAGAATTCGGAAACGAGCATTGGCGAAGAAGGCAAAGCAGCAGTCTTCTTCATTCATCCGACGTCCTTTTTGAAGAAAAACCACTGGAATGCGCCGTTGGATGACGAAGAATCGCAAGCCCGTGCCCGCATTTTTCTGCGCGGCCAGGCCAGTGCTTTCAACGCTGTCGGAGATGTTTGGGCGCCGCGATACAGGCAGGCCGCAATCGGTGCATTTTTGACAGACAAGCAAGAAGGTCAAATGGCTCTTGATGCGGCGTATCAAGATGTACTGATAGCCTTTGATCAATTTTTGGCTTCGGTTCCAGCCCAGCAGCCGCTAATATTGGCCGGGCATAGTCAAGGCAGTTTGCATCTAACGAACTTACTGAAAGATCGAGTCGCGGGCACGCCGCTCTCCAATCGGATTGTTGCCGCTTACGTCGTTGGCTGGCCCGTGTCCGTTGAGGCAGATATTCCAGCACTGGGTTTGCAGGCTTGCGAAACACCCGATCAGAGCAATTGTTTGCTGAGTTGGGAGAGTTTCGCAGAACCTGCCGAATATGATAATATTTTGGAAGTTTTTGATAGAACAGAAGGGTTTACCGGGAAACCGAGGACAGACACGGAATTGCTTTGTACCAATCCCGTTGCAGGTGCGACTAAAACTGCCACCAATGCCGAGCAGAATCTGGGAACACTGGTTCCGAATGATGATTTAAGCGATGCCACATTGGTTGAAGGCGCTGTTCCGGCTAGCTGCGACGAACGGGGTTTCTTGCTTATCGGAGATCCGCCAGATCTTGGGCCTTATACTCTCCCCGGCAATAACTATCATGTTTACGATTATAGTCTATTTTGGGCGAATATCCGGGCCGATGTAATGAGGAGGTTGATAGCATTTCGGACGCGTTGATCACCGAAGACCTCGTAGCGTTCAAAGCAGCGCTACCCTCCGGAGGGCGCTTGTTAGGGCTAGATATCGGCACCAAAACCGTCGGATTGGCACTTTGCGATGCGGGATGGTCATTCGCAACTGCGGCTGAAACGGTAAACAGACGCAAGTTTTCAAAGGACCTGGAGCAGATCAAAAAAATCACGTCGGAGCAGAATGTAGTGGGACTGGTCGCCGGCTTGCCCCTCAATCTAGACGGTACGCAAAGCAAACAAACACAAGCTTCCAAAGCCTTTGCACAGAATTTACGTGTGCTTGAACTACCGATTTTACTGTGGGATGAACGTTGGAGTACACAGGCAGTGGAACGAGATCTGATCGCCTCCGACGTTAGTCGTAAGAAACGTAGTAAAGTTATTGATCAAATGGCCGCAGCATATATTTTGCAAGGGGCGATAGACGGGCTTGCCGCATTGGATTGAGCACTTTATAGAGCCCGCTTTAATGACATCGACATCAACCAGTTCGCCTCATCAGTTTCCGGAAGGATCTGATGCTTTTCCACATCGCCATCTATTGGGTATCGCAGGACTGCAGCCTTGGGAGATATTGTATCTCTTGAAAGAAGCCGAGCAATGGGTCGATCTCAACAAGAAATCGAGCAAACATGCCGATCGTTTGGATGGCCTGACGGTTATAAACGCCTTTTTCGAAAACAGCACGCGAACGCTCCTTTCATTCGAAATTGCCGGGAAACGAATGGGTGCCGATGTCGTGAATATGCACGCCGCACAATCTAGCGTCAAAAAGGGAGAAACGCTAATTGATACGGCAGTGACCCTGAATTCCATGAAAGCAGACGCCATTGTCATCCGTCATACCAGCTCCGGAGCAGTACAGCTCATTGCAGATAAAGTGGATTGCCCGGTGCTCAATGCTGGAGACGGGCGCCATGAACACCCCACACAGGCTTTATTGGATGCTCTCACCATACAACGGCGCAAAGGAGATATTAGTGGTCTGGCTATAACTATATGCGGCGATGTGATGCACAGCCGCGTTGCGCGATCGAATATTTACTGCCTGACCACTTTGGGAGCAAAGGTCCGTGTCTGCGCGCCGCCTTCGCTATTACCTGATGCTCTCGACCGTATGAACGTCGAATCTTTCACAAATTTTGATGAAGCTCTATCTGGATCGGATGTTGTTATGATGCTTCGTCTGCAAAGTGAACGCATGAGTGGCGACTTCATTCCCAGTCCGCGCGAATATCATTATCTTTATGGTCTTACCAAAGAACGGCTGGCAAAGGCTGAATCTGATGCATTGATCATGCATCCCGGGCCGATGAACCGCGGGGTTGAAATAGACAGCGAGGTTGCCGATGATCGGGAACGTTCTGCCATTACGGAGCAGGTCGAAATGGGAGTTGCCGTGCGCATGGCCTGCCTCGATATTCTGACCAGAAAATCACGCAATGTGGAGGGTTGGTCATGAAACGATTTTTCAGCAATGCTAACTTGATCCTGCCTGCACATGACGCTCCAAAACCGGGCTCTATTCTAACCGATGGCGACACCATTTCTGAAGTTGGTGATGCAATAGACTCAAATGATTCGCAAAAGGTGGATTGCGAAAAATTGATTTTAGCTCCCGCAATTGTCGACCTCGGCGTCTTCGCGATAGATAAGCCCGCATTCCACTTTGGTGGAATTGCGCGTGCGGCGCTTATGCCCGACCAAAACCCCATTCTGGACATGCCGGCCATGGTGAAACATCTCGCTTCAGAAGGAAAACCGGATTTATGGTCTCACCCTATTGCTGCGGCAACAAAAGGGCTGGCTGGACAGGAGTTAGCCGAGATCGGTTTGATGCAACTCGCGGGTGCAAAAGCCGTTGCAACGGGAAGACAATGGATCGCGGACAGCGGCATGATGCTGAAACTGTTACAATATTGCAAATCACTGGATCTTCCATTGATTGTACACAGTGAAGATGCTGGTTTAACCGGCAATGCTGTTGCAACCGCTGGAGAGACTGCCACACGGTTGGGGTTGTCCAGCGCGCGAGCATCCGCAGAGGCACTGTCCATCATGCGTGATATTACCTTGGTTCGTGAAACCAACACAAAAGTGCATTTTCGCCAAGTTACGACAAAACAAGGCCTTGACCTTATCCGGCAAGCAAAATCTGATAAATTGCCGGTTACCTGCGGTATCACACCTGCACATTTATTCTTATCTGATATCGCTGTAAGCGATTTTAGGACGTTTGCCAGGCTATCGCCCCCCTTGCGCTCTGAAGCGGATAGGGAGGCCTGCCTCGAAGCGGTTAAAGACGGTACTTTCGATGTTATTTCCTCAGGTCATGACCCAAGAGGTCCCGAGGATAAACGCTTACCATTTGCTGAAGCAAAGGTCGGCATGGCAGGCGCAGAAAGCCTGTTGGCATTATCGCTGAACTTGGTGCGTGATGGCTTGATTAGCATGAACCGGGTGTTTGAATTGTTATCAACCAATCCAGCACAGATATTGGGAGTTCAAGCAGGCAAGTTAGTCAAAGATTACGAGGCTGACTTGATCTTGATCGATCCGGATACACCATGGCGGATTGATACCCGAAAAATGGCTGCCTCGGCTGGTAATACGCCGTTTGATAGCTTGCCCGTGCAAGGCCGCGTTACCGCAATATATAAAGGCGGAAAAGCCCTGTAGCCTTCCCGCCTTTAGAAAAATTATAGTTTTTCTAGCGTGCCGCCATACGAACTGGTGCTGCCTTGCTAACACCTTTTACGTTGCGAACAATACAACTTCCGCCCTTGGCTTTGATACCGGAACACATTGCTTTCGCAGTTTCCGAATTGCCAAAACCGATGGCTGCCAAACGGTAAAGCGTTTTGCCTTTCACGTTGATCTTAGAGCTTGCATATTGAAACGCCGCCAGATCGCTATTCTTGGTAGACAATATGTTCCAAGCCCGTTTTGCACCTTCTGCTGATGAAAACGCGCCAAGCTGGACCAAATGCGAGCCAGATGAGCTTGCACGCGGCTTAGGCGCGAAAGCTATTTTCTGAAGCACTGGTTTTATCGCAGCGATAGATTGAACCGCTGGTGTTTTAACTGGTGTTGCCTGTGCAAGCTGTACCGGTTTTTTAGTTTTTGGTTTTTTGCTCTCAACTACAAACTTATTGCTTGGCTTCACGCTAGGTTTAACCTTTACGGCCTTAGCAGTTGGCGTGGGCTTAACAGGAACTGCTTTGCTTGCTGGCAATGACACTTTTGTAACTTTGACATTCTTTTCTTTCGCCATGAAGTCCGCTTCTTTTTCCACCCGCGGCGCCGGTCCGACGGCTGGAAGAGGAGAACTGCGATCAAAACTGGCGACTTCGCGACTATAATCTTGTGCTGGAGAAGCGCTAGCTACAGCGGCAACAGCTGGAGCTGCATTCAACGCCAAACGTACTGGTTGACCCGGATCATTGGCGATCGGGCGGACGTTCAGAACCGATGCAACACGTGTTTGATACGCACCAGGACGGGCCATTTGCGCCCACTCCATTATCCGTGTGTCGACGGTTGCGGGGGTCATATCTTGCATCGCCATCAGTTTGGCTTCTTTCCAACGTCCATCTAACGCATATGCAAGACCTAGATTCTGACGAGTACGGCCCGTCACATTTGCTTGACGAATGGCTTGTTCCAAAACGTCTACCGCACCACTGGCATCGCCTGAAAGTGCTAATGCAAGACCAAAGTCCGCGGTCGGTATAAATTTGCGATTGGACTGGACAAGGCGTTTTGCTTTGTCAGCTTTGCCCTGTCCCAATTGGGCAAGAGCAAGGCTCAATATCGTGCGAGCATCATTGTTACCGAGTTCCATTGCATCCAGGAAACTGCGTTCAGCGGAGGCAAAACGGCCAGCGGATAAATATGCCTGTCCTAGCAATGCCCGAGTTTCTGGGTCAGTACCTACGCCAGCAACGGAACGTTCAGCGAACGCAATGGCTTTTTCTGTCTGTCCCTTAGCAAGAGCCTTATTTGCTTTTTTGGCATATTTGGCGCCATCCTTGACCGTCGCCGGTTTACTGGATGAAGACGCGACTGAATCACCGCCAAACGGACCGCAACCGGTCAAAGTCACACTGACGACCATTGTGGACGCAGCTAGTTTCAGTATCATATCGCATTTCATTTTAATGCCCTCGCAATTGTAAATTCGGTATTTCCATTCAAGTTCATAACTATCATCACAGGTTCACTGGGTGCCGCGTGACGGAACACGCTGCGCCAGATCGTCAAGTTCAGGTATATTCTTCAAATATTCGTCGACAGCTTTGGTTACCAACTGCTGCGCAGAAACGTTCTTTACGGCCGTTGCTAAACGCAATTTTAGGTGCCGATCTGCATCCAAACGAAGCGTGAATGCCGCCTTGGCTTTACGTGTCCGCGATTTGGTTGCGGGTCGTGCTTTTTTAGGACGGCGCTTGGTTTCTCGAGCTGCCTTAACAACGGCACTATGCTCTTCAAGTGGCTTGACTTCCTTGGAAATTGACAATGGTGGTGGTGGAACAGGTTCTGATATCCGTTCTTCTTTCACTACCTGCTTGGTTTCCTTTTCGGGTGCCAACTTGGTTGCAATTTCTTCCTGCTGTTGTTTAACAGCAGGGACTGTTTCTGGAATGGCACCTGCCAGAGGATTATGGTGAATCTGTTCGACGTTACCCAATCCATTATGATCTGGATTGGTATCATAACCCATGTCGTTCCAACCGAGGTCTTCATGCGGGTTGTGATCGCCCTCTACTGCGTTTTCAGGAAAGTTAATACCCTGCCGTCGCATGGCCGGTTTTGCCTTGCCTTTACGGGCAAGTAAGCTCGAAGACAGAGATGCAAGAGGTTTAGGTTCGTTCATGTTACTAGCCCCGCCCCTCAAGAACCAATAACGCGGCGACCGAACCCATTGGTCGATCGTTGAAAATTTTGTTGTGGACGCTGTGCCGTGGTAGGAGCTGAAAACACCGTACGACGGAAGTTTTTCTCAAGTCGATCGGATATATAAGCCCATAGCTGCTGGACCTCTTTGGAGGATCGACCTTCCGGATCCACTTCCATCACCGTACGACCATCAATCATAGAACCAGCAAAATCGGTGCGGTGATGAACCGTTACAGGAGCAACGGTGCCATGTTGTGACAAAGCAACGGCTGCTTCAGAAGTGATTTTAGCCTTTGGTGTCGCTCCGTTAACAACAAATAACAGCGGCTTGCCTGCGCGATCACACAAATCAACGGTGGCGCCAACGGCACGCAAATCATGCGGACTGGGACGCGTAGGAATAACAATCAGCTCTGCAACCGAGATCACACTCTGAATTGCCATTGTAATCGCAGGTGGCGTATCAATCACTGCAAGTTTAAAACCTTGCTGGCGCAATATCGCCAGATCTGCAGCAAGTCGAGATACAGTTGTCTGGGCAAATGCCGGAAGTTCAGCTTCACGCTCATTCCACCAATCGGCCAAAGAACCCTGCGGATCAATATCGATCAATACAACTGGGCCGGCACCTGCCAGTTGAGCCTGGACAGCCAGATGACCCGACAAAGTCGTCTTACCGGATCCACCTTTTTGCGATGCCATTGCTAGAACACGCACGCTATTCCCCTTGTTCAATCACGGGTAAATTCATCACCCAATTGGAATTTCAGGGGTCTGTTTGGCAGAACAGGGCTAAAATAGGGTTAACGGCACTTCTAACTTTTCATGCTTAACAAAAAAATGTTGCCCCGCGTTACATCTAGATTCATCATTTGCTCATACTGAATTTACTAGACTTAAAGAGATAATGCATATTAGCTTAGGTTAATTTCAATTCTTAACTTCAAATCTTTGTTTTCATTTGGTCAAGGGTATTTCGCATGAGTATTTCATCACAATCGATCAAGATGCTTTGTGCGTCAGGCGTTCTGATCCTAAGCGTTCCGGCTTTTGCAGATGTTAAAGCGGGCGTTGATGCTTGGGGTCGTGGAGACTATGAGACTGCAATATCGGAATGGCGGGGCCCCGCTTCTAGTGGTGATGCAGATGCTCAATTCAACTTGGCGCAGGCCTATAAACTCGGTCGTGGTGTGCAGCAAGATCTGAATCAGGCAGAAACCTGGTACAAAAAGGCGGCAGATCAAGGACACCTGCAGGCAAATGACAATTACGGCCTGATCCTTTTTCAAAATAATCGCAGATCAGAAGCACAACCCTATTTAGTAAAATCGGCTGCACGGGGAGAGCCAAGGGCTCAATATGTTTTGGGAACCGGTCATTTTAACGGTGATTTTGTCGAAAAAGACTGGATCAAAGCATATGCCCTAATGACTCGGGCATCAGGTCAAGGCTTACCACAGGCGACTTCGAATCTGGCTCAAATGGATAAATACATCCCGCTAAATGATCGCCGACGCGCAATTGAATTGGCAGGCCAAATGGAACAGAATGAAAAACGCGTTCGGACTGCCCAAGTCGGGGGATTGCGCCCACCACAACCTAGCGGATCAATCCAGACTGCACAGTTACCGCCGTCACAAGCGACACCACCTCGAACGACTTATCAACCACCAGTGCCCACTCCTACTCCTGCACCGGTTAGACCAGGTGTTACTTATGCACCCAATCCATCACCTGCCCCAGCACCTGTTGCGGCTGCACCTGCGCCCATTCGAGCATCAAACTCTGGAAATTGGCGGGTTCAGCTTGGTGCCTTTGGTGATGTTAACAAAGCCAAACGGCTTTGGGGCACTTTGGAAGGTCGAGTTTCCGGACTTAGTCAATTGCAGCCATATCTGGTGCAGGCTGGCACCATCACAAGACTGCAGGCCGGACCGTTCTCTGCAAAATCACAAGCACAAAACATGTGCAGTAATGTGAAAGCAACCGGCAATGCCTGTATTGTGAAAGCGAAATAGACCGTTAGGCCGACGCCCATTCACTGGACGAAATTCCCTGCAGATATAGCAGAGCCGTTAGATCGTTATGATTGATTGCCACGTCGGCCGCCTTCGCCGCCTTCGGCTTTGCGTGATAAGCCACACCCAGGCCAGCACGTTCAATCATGGGGATATCATTGGCACCATCGCCGACGGCCAAACAATCAACCGCGCTTAGCCCGGACGACTCTATTGATTGATTGAGTATTTCTGCTTTTCGCGTTGAATCTAAAACTGGACCATCTAGCAGACCTGTCAGTCGATTGTTTACAATCCCCAAAACATTCGCCTCTGCACGTTCAAAGCCAATATTTCCAGCTACTGGCTCGGCGAAACTTGTAAACCCGCCTGAAACGAGAATAGTTTCAGCCCCCAACTCGCGCATCGTCTTTACCAGCGTATGGGCGCCCGGCATTATTCGGACTCGTTCAGTCAAACATTGATTGATTGCGCTTTCGTCCAAACCTTTCAGCAAGGCTATGCGGCCTCTCAAAGCCTCTTCGAAATCTAACTCTCCCTGCATTGCACGTTCGGTAATTTCAGCAATTTGATCTTTGATACCTGCATAATCAGCCAATTCGTCTATACATTCTACAGTGATCATTGTGCTATCCATATCGGATATAAGCAGTTTTTTCCGGCGATTTTCCGCCGGTAAAATACCAACGTCCGATGTTTTACGAAGTGACGTCATGATTTCGTCGGCCATTTCAGGATCGCCATCGAACCAGATATCCGCTGCTTTATCATCTTGAACAGCGCCAACATCCTGAATTGTGCAACCAACTTCTTTTAGAAGGCTGACAGCGGAACTTAGTTCTCCCTTTTGCAGCCTTTCTGCTGCTATGATCGTTGCAATGAACATGATGTCTCCGAAAAATAAGAAAGATGTCGCGCTGATCGTTGGCCCAACGGCCAGCGGAAAATCCGCATTGGCACTGGAACTGGCCAAAAAGCAAGACTCTGTTGTTATCAATGCGGATAGCGCTCAGGTATATAGCGATCTGCAAATTTTAAGCGCCCGCCCGTCAAAAGAAGAAATGCAAGGCATACCACATCAACTCTACGGCTATATTGACGGCTCTGAGGCTTGTTCTGCGGCGCGTTGGGCACAAGATTGCAAAAAATCGATCGATGAAGCCCATCAAATGGATAAGTTACCGATATTGGTAGGGGGGACCGGACTCTACATTCGAACTTTGTTAGATGGAATTTCACCTATTCCACAGATTGATCCAGAAATTCGAATAGAAATCAGACAATTAGAGACGTTAGAGGCCTATCGGGCCTTGGCTCAGGAGGACAAAATTGCAGCCGACAGGTTGAATGAGAACGACAGAAACCGAATTCAACGGGCATTGGAAGTGATACGCTCAACGGGAAAACCATTGGATCACTGGCATGAGAATAAGGTGGGAGGTATCGCTGAGCAGATTGATCTGAAAGCAATGATCCTACTCCCCCCGCGCGAATGGCTTTATGAGCGTTGCGATCGTAGGTTTGCCATAATGTTGGAAACTGGGGCCGTTGAAGAGGTTAAAGCGTTATTGAAACGAAACTTGCCGGATGATCGCCCTGCGATGCGGGCCATCGGTGTCCCAGACATCCGGGATCTACTGTTAGGAAAGATCGATAAAGAAACTGCAATTGACCAAGCGCAAATGGCAACGCGCCGATACGCCAAACGCCAATATACCTGGTTCCGGAACCAGAGTCCGACGTCATGGCGTCATTTTGCAGAAGAAATAAATGTTAGAAATATCAATAATATTATAACTTTATTTCAAGAATAACCATTGACATATTATATTCAACTATGTAGCGACGCGCCGAACATGGGTAAATTCCGCATTGCGTCGCACTGCAGCATAGCCTATCAACCCGCCTTCCCGTAAGGGATAGCTAGTATTGGGAGCATCAAGTGTCCGAAAAAAGTGGCGCAGATATATTGGTCGAATCATTGATTGATCTCGGGGTGGACACCGTATTTGGTTATCCCGGTGGCGCCGTCTTACCCATATATGATGCTTTGTACGAGCACCCTAAAATCCAGCATATTCTGGTGCGTCACGAACAAGCTGCGACCCATGCTGCCGAAGGATATGCGCGTTCTACCGGAAAACCGGGCGTTGTATTGGTCACCTCCGGACCTGGTGCAACCAATGCAGTTACCGGTATCACCGATGCATTGATGGACAGCATCCCGATGGTTGTATTAACTGGACAGGTTGCCACTAACTTAATTGGAACGGATGCGTTCCAAGAAGCGGATACCGTTGGAATTACCCGACATTGCACAAAACACAACTATCTGGTCAAAAAACCGTCTGAGCTTGCTGGCATAGTCAATGAAGCCTTCCATATCGCTACTCAGGGCCGTCCAGGACCTGTTGTCATCGACATCCCGAAAAATGTGCAAGTCGCAGCTACCGAGTTTAATCGTCATGCGGCGAAAGCAAATAATCGCTATCAACCGCAGATCGAAGGCGATTTCAAAGCTGTAAACGAAGCCGCAGAGATGATCATGGCCGCGAAGGCGCCTATACTCTATACTGGAGGCGGCATTATCAACAGCGGTCCAAAAGCCAGTGAAACGTTACGCGAATTGGCAGAGTTAACCGGTGCTCCGGTTACCTCTACTCTCATGGGTCTTGGTTCATTTCCGGCTAATTCCGATCAATGGCTTGGTATGCTGGGCATGCACGGTACATTCGAAGCCAATATGGCGATGAACAAGGCTGATCTGGTGGTTTGCCTTGGCGCGCGCTTTGACGATCGGATAACCGGGCGTATCGACGCGTTTTCGCCAAATAGTAAGAAAATTCATGTTGATATAGATCGAAGCTCGATCAACAAAACTATTCGGGTAGATCGTCCGATAGTGGGCGATGTAGGTCGTGTTATGGAGCAATTGGTAGCAGTGCTAAAAGGTCGCCGCTTCACGGCACCTGGCTATGATGAATGGTGGGCACGTATCAAAGGTTGGCAGACCACGAAATGTCTGGAATATCCAGAGAATAACGAAGAAATAATGCCGCAAGAGGCTATTCGCAAACTATGGGAGGCCACCCATGAGCGCGATCCCATTATCACAACCGAAGTTGGTCAGCATCAGATGTGGGCTGCTCAACATTTTGACTTTGATAAACCCAACAAATGGCTGACCAGTGGTGGCTTGGGAACAATGGGTTATGGTCTACCAGCCGCCATCGGCGCGCAACTGGGCAATCCGGATGCTCTCGTAATTGATATTGCCGGCGAAGCCTCGATACAGATGAATATTCAAGAACTCGGAACTGCGACACAATACCGCCTACCGGTAAAGATATTCATTCTGAACAACGAATATATGGGCATGGTCCGCCAATGGCAGGAGTTAACTTACGAAAGTCGTTATTCAAGTAGTTATAGCGAAAGCCTCCCAGACTTTGTTAAGTTGGGTGAAAGCTACGACTGGACTGGTATCCGTATTGAAAAGCCAAGTGAATTGGAATCTGGGATCAAGCAAATGATTGAAACAGATGGACCGGTGATCGTTGATTGCCGAGTCGCCAAACTGGCCAATTGCTTCCCTATGATCCCATCAGGAGCGGCCCATACAGAAATGCTACTTTCACCTGAAGATGTGAAGGGTACAATGGACGATCAAGCAAAGGCTTTGGTATAATGCGGATCAAGGATGAGATTGTAGAACGCCACGTTCTAGCTGTATTGGTTGACAACGAGGCTGGCATTTTAGCTCGTATCGCAGGTATGTTTACCTCACGCGGTTATAATATCGAAAGCCTGACAGTGGCAGATATCAGCGAAGATCACGCGATTAGCCGGATTACCATCGCCACCAACGGCCCGCCTCATGTGATTGAGCAAATTATTGCGCAGTTGGATCGATTGGTACCGGTACATAGTGTAAGAGATTTGACTGAAGCAGGTCCACATGTGCAGCGCGAGCTCGCGCTGGTTAAAGTCGCCGGCAAAGGTGAAAACCGAATAGAAGCCATGCGCCTTGCTGATGTGTATCGCGCGCGGGTAGTGGATGCATCCACCGAAAGCTTCGTCTTTGAAATCACTGGTTCACCTGAAAAGATTGAAACATTTGTCGCTCTGATGCGCGAAGTTGGTCTGGTTGAGGTCGGTCGTACCGGCGTTGTAGCCATTTCTCGCGGGCCAAACCCCGCATAAACCGTTTTTCCATTTTTAATTATCGAAGGATCTCCCAATGAAAGTCTATTATGATGCAGATGCCGATCTTGGCCTCATCAAAAACAAGAAGATCGCAATAGTTGGCTATGGCAGTCAGGGCCATGCTCACGCACAAAATTTACGTGACAGCGGTGTAACCGATGTAGCCATCGCCCTGCGCGCGGGATCTGCGACCGCGAAGAAAGCAGAAGGCGCTGGCTTCAACGTCATGACCAACCAGGAAGCCGCTGCTTGGGCTGATATTGTTATGATCCTCGCACCAGATGAGCATCAGGCCGCAATCTACGCAGACGACCTACATGACAATATGAAACAGGGCGCCGCCCTCGCCTTTGCTCACGGCTTGAACGTACATTTCGGCTTGATTGAAGCGCGTGAAGATCTTGATGTAATCATGATCGCTCCAAAGGGTCCAGGCCATACTGTTCGCAGCGAATATCAACGTGGCGGCGGTGTGCCTTGCCTGATTGCTGTTGAAAGCGATGCCTCCGGCAACGCGCACGATGTGGCTCTTGCCTATGCATCGGGCGTAGGTGGCGGCCGCTCCGGTATTATCGAAACCAATTTCCGTGAAGAATGTGAAACCGATTTATTCGGTGAACAAGCCGTTCTCTGCGGCGGCATCACACATCTTATTCAAGCTGGCTTCGAAACGCTGACAGAAGCTGGCTATGCTCCTGAAATGGCATATTTCGAGTGTTTGCATGAAACCAAGTTGATTGTTGATCTGCTTTATGAAGGCGGCATTGCCAACATGCGTTATTCCATATCAAACACGGCTGAATATGGAGATATCAAGACCGGTCCTCGGATTATCACCGATGAAACTAAAGCGGAAATGAAACGTGTTCTCGCCGATATCCAATCAGGTCGATTTGTGAAGGATTTTGTTCTCGACAATCGTGCAGGGCAACCAGAATTGAAAGCATCGCGTAAAGCCGCAGCAGCCCATCCAATTGAGGAAACAGGCGCTCAGCTACGTGCAATGATGCCATGGATCAGTGCCAACCAATTGGTGGACAAAGAAAAGAACTGATAACTGCAATACTCGTCATCCTGAACTTGTTTGATGATTTCAAGCAGTTTTCGCTGTCCCCATAAGATGCTGAAACATGTTCGGTTTCACAAAGATTGGAAAAACAAAAAAAGGCGGCGGAGTATAAACTCCACCGCCTTTTCTATACCCTGATTGGGGATTTTAAGCGTCGTCGAAACGCGCATCTGGAGAAATCGTTGGAAATTCCTTGTCAGCTTTTTCAATGTAGCCAGGAATGTCAGACAACCAGTCTTTTTGAACTGTCTCATTAAAGTTCAAATAGAGTTTTCCGTCGACAACTTTCGCCAATTTGGCATCACCTGGAGCGAGCTTGCCTTTAGAGGCAGCCCATGCACAGTGACCGCCATATTGCGGAGCAAATTTCGCAGGTTCCGCTTGGAAAGTTGCTGCGTTTTCTGCATTGGCGAAATGATACTCTACGCCATTATAGCGCACACGATGGTCGTTTGTGCCTTCAACCGGAGTTCCATCGCCGACAAAATAACTGACGGCATCATAGCCGCTAATGCCAATGGCCTCGGAACCAGCTGGGCCAGTAAACACAGGTACTTTTACATCGTCCGAAACTTCGGCAAAGTCAGCCACTGTTTCATCGGCAACTTCCACTACCTCAGTTGCTTCAGCATTTTCTGAGGCGGGGGATGTGCAAGCAATGGGCAAAGTTGCCATCACGATTGCTGCTAAAAATTTCTTATTCATTATTCGATCCTTGTTTTTTAAATTCTGGGAAGATCAACAACAATGCCTGTTGCCGATCTTCCCTTGTCATTATGAGGGCGCACAACCAGCGGCGCAAGCACCACATGATGCTGCACACGCACCGCAAGATGCTGCACAAGCACCACATGATGCGGCACACGCACCGCAAGATGCTGCACAGCTAGTAGCTGCACAGGCAGATACTTTCTGTGCTTTAACTTTCTTAGCTTTGTGGGTTTTGGTCGGAGCTGCATAACAGCGTGCAACCGCTGCACCCGGTACAGCTGCCAGGGTTAGTCCGCCAGCAACAGCTAGCATTGCGCCAATTTTACGTTGGGTACTCATAATATTTTCCTTTGTCTAAGTTAGGTGTTGAAAATTCAATGCGTGACGAATTTGAACAGTGAACAGTTTCGATTTATCCACCAAATTTGGCGGTATCAGGAATTTTGGGCCATTCGGTATTCGCCTTGCTGACAAATCCAGGAATATCGCTCAACCAGGTTTTCTGAACGTTGCGATTGAAGTTTAGATATAGTTTTCCATCGACCACCTTTGATAGCAAGGGATCCCCTGGTGCCAAGGAACCGCGCGACATTGCCCATGCGCAATGACCGCCATATTGAGGCGCGAATTGAGCCGGAGAAGATTTAAACTTGTCGGCATTTGAAGCAGTAGCGAAATAATAGTCGGTGCCTTTGTAGCTCACTCGGTGGGCCTTGCTTCCTTTGACTGGAACGCCGCTACCGGAGAAATACGACGTTACGTCATATCCACTAACCGCGACATTGGCACCTTCAACACCGGTGAAGGTTGGGCCTGCAATAGCCGCGCCAGAAACAACAACCATGGAAGTGGTGGTTGCCGCCAGTGCAAGCGCGAATGGTAAAACAAACGATTTCATTTTTTTGTCCTTTGGTAAAATTTCAACAACTCAAATTGGGGGATTAAAAATTAGCCTTGAGCCGTGTTGCTCAATGACTGTTTCGCTTCGATTGTCCGAAAGGTTTCACCCGGAACAAAAAAAATACACCAATGATGGTTGATTTATGCGCGGAGCCCTATAAAACTGCGGGCATGTTGAGGCTAACAGCTCTCTCGCTACTACGACTTACACGCCCTTAGGCGTGCGCTAACTGCTGCCTGAACCAGGCTGCACCCCGCCTAAGGGAAAAATTTCAAACATTGTTAGAAACAGACGAAATAGGTCTTTGCGGACCTTCGTCAGCAGCATAAGAGTAGCGACATGCATAAAAATCCGTCTTTGAAATACAAAGCCTTTGGTCAAATCGACCTTCCTGATCGTCAGTGGCCATCCAATATTATCGATAAAGCCCCTCGTTGGCTGTCTACAGACCTTAGAGATGGTAATCAGGCTCTAATCGATCCGATGAACGCTGAAAAGAAGCAGCGGTTTTTCGACCTGCTCGTGAAAATTGGAGTTAAGGAAATCGAAGTTGGTTTCCCATCAGCGGGTGCGACGGACTTTGACTTCATTAGCGGATTGGTGAAATCCAATAGAATTCCGGATGATGTCATGGTGCAAGTGTTGACCCAGTCACGCCGTGATCTGATCGAAACCAGCTTCGCCAGCCTAGAAGGCGCAAAACAAGCCATTGTGCATCTGTATAATGCAGTTTCACCCGCATGGCGGGATGTTGTCTTCAAGCTCGGTAAGGAAGGCGTAAAAGACATCGCAAAAGAAGGTGCCACGATCTTGCGCGAACAAGCTGAAAAATATTCAGATACCGATTGGCATTTTGAATATTCACCGGAAACCTTCTCAACGGCTGAAATTGATTTCAGTTTGGAAGTGGTAGAAGCCGTGATGGATATTATCGAGCCCACCGCTGAGAAACCGCTGATCCTAAATCTACCGGCAACGGTGGAAGCCGCCACACCCAATATTTACGCGGATCAGGTGGAATGGATCTGCAAAAATATCAGCAAACGCGAGCATGTTGTCGTTAGTCTGCACACCCATAATGACCGGGGAACGGGTGTAGCCGCAACAGAGTTGGGAATGATGGCCGGTGCTGACCGTGTGGAGGGTTGTCTGTTCGGCAATGGTGAGCGCACTGGCAATGTTGATTTGGTGACCGTTGGCCTGAACATGTACACGCAAGGTGTTGATCCTGGACTCGATTTTTCCAATATGGATGAAATTGTCAATACTGTGGAATATTGCAATCAACTGCCGGTTCCAGAACGGCATCCTTATGCCGGGGAACTTGTATTCACCGCCTTTTCGGGCTCTCACCAAGACGCAATCAAGAAAGGTTTTGCGGCGCAGGATCAACGCAATGATGAATTGTGGAATGTGCCCTATCTGCCAATTGATCCCCGCGATTTGGGCCGTGACTATGAAGCGGTCATCCGGGTTAACAGCCAATCGGGCAAAGGCGGAATTGCCTGGATATTGCAGCAGGATTATGGGTTAAAACTACCCAAACGCCTGCAAGCTAATTTTAGCCGAACGGTTCAGGAACTGGCGGATGAAACGAGCCGAGAGCTGTCTTCGGACGATATCTGGGGCGCATTCCAGGCGCGTTACCATCTCGATGGAAGCGGACAATATTCTCTGATTGACTATGAAGAGCAGAAAACTGGAAATGATCGTATCTTTGTCGGAAAAATTTCCGGTCCCGATGGAGAGTTCTCAGTCAGTGGCCGCGGCAACGGGTTGATTTCCAGTGTGGTCGATGCCGTTTCAACCGCACTAAACATTACTTTAGAGATCAAAGACTATTCCGAACATGCTCTGGGATCCGGTAAAGACGCTACGGCAGCGGCCTATGTCGAATGTAAGTCGGGAGATGGCCGGGAATTTTATGGTGTCGGGATTAACAGTGACGTATCTCGTGCATCTGTTGAAGCCCTACTCAGCGCAGTGAATAGAATTTAAGCAGTCAGTTAAAATAACAGTGGAATCGCCCGTAACATGCGCTATTGCGGCGGTTCACTTTTTGCATTTGGGGATATCATGACTTTACCAGCCATTTTCGACAACCTTCGCTTGCCGCTTATCGGATCACCTCTCTTTATTGTGTCTGGACCGGAACTGGTAATTGCACAATGTAAAGCTGGAATCGTCGGAAGCTTCCCTGCCCTTAACGCGCGGCCGCAGAGTATGTTGGATGAATGGTTGCATCAAATTACCGAGGAATTGGCTACGTGGAACCGGGAAAACCCTGACAAACCTGCCGCCCCTTATGCGGTGAACCAGATTGTTCACAAATCGAACGATCGGTTGGAGCAGGATCTGCAAACCTGCGAGAAATGGAAAGTACCCATCACCATTACATCATTGGGCGCGCGCAAAGAGCTAAATGACGCTGTCCATGGTTGGGGCGGCATATCCTTGCATGACATTATCAATGATTTCTTTGCCCGTAAGGCAGTTGAAAAAGGTGCCGATGGCTTGATCCCTGTCGCAGCCGGTGCTGGCGGTCATGCGGGCACATTATCTCCTTTGGCTCTGATGCAGGAAATTCGTACCTGGTTTGATGGCCCCGTTGCTCTGTCCGGCGCGATCGGCAGCGGCGCTTCTATTTTGGCGGCCCAAGCCATGGGCGCTGACCTTGGTTATGCGGGTTCCGCCTTTATTGCTACCAAAGAGGCCAATGCTGACCAAGGATACAAGGAAGGCATTGTCGAAGGCAAAGCTGCCGACATTGTCTATTCGGATCTGTTTACCGGCGTGAAAGGTAACTATCTGCGTCAGTCCATCGAAAATGCCGGTTTAGATCCAGACAATCTTCCGGAAGGTGATTATAGCACCATGAACTTTGGTTCTGGTGGCAATACAGATAAAAAAGCTTGGAAAGATATCTGGGGCTGCGGCCAAGGGGTTGGCTTGATCGAGGACGTTATGAGCGTACAGGAAATGGTCGATCAGTTTACTGGAGAGTATCGCGCGGCTCGTGAAAGCCTGAAAGAGCGTTTCAATTATTGAAGGTCGTAAACAGTCAGGCTTGGAAAACGCTCAATCTCCGTGCATACAAGTTTGCTCGATCAACTCGCAAACCGGTTTTTGCGAAGGGTGCGGTCGTACTTTAAAAGAGATTGGAGAATGGGCGTCAGCTTCCGACACTAGAAGGATGGAAATTCTGAATCAGTTGCCCAATCGATGCGGACAAGGCTAAGCATTTGCGCCAGGAAGAAGCGTTACTCAACGGAGCGGGAAGCTTTGTCTGCTGTCCTTAAAGCAGATATTCCGCTTAGACTGTATCTTTGCGACCGCTGTCAAAAATATCATCTAACCAGTCGAACAAAAGGAAAGCGGATTCCAGGGGCCGTCCCTTCATAAGCCGTGAAATTGACTAGGAATATTGCTCCATATTGGCGCGCACTACGTCCTGATCCCATGTCACCCCGCCCATCCATTGGCCACAGGCCGGAATAAAAGGATATACGGTGATTGTTTCAAACAAGCCGCTTGTTACATAAGGGTCGCCGTCAATGACGGACCGGGCCTCATCTTCGCTATCCGCAACAACCATAAAAAAACTGCCGTAGAATTCACCGTCATCAGATTTCAGAGGTCCTGCAACGCGATACAAATCATTGTACTTTTCTATATGATCAAGGTGGCCGAACATATGATCGCGACGAATATCTTCAGTATTTTTACCATCAAGGCAGACTAATATAAACGTACCCTTTGACAATTTTTCAACTTGTGTTGGTTTGTTCATTGAATCATCTCCTTCACCGCGCTTAGTAGCGATGTTCAAGCGTTTACGATTGTGTAACGATGCGCCCCAGGAAGTTTACACATTTTCTTTGAAAGTCTAATCTCATCACCATCAACAATGGCAACGTCTGTAATTGTCAAGCAAGGTGTTCCATTGGCCAAGCTATTTTTGGCGGAAACCGTAGAACTTCCAGAGACATTCTCTCTTACCGTGCTTTTCCATTCAACCGTCTTTCCAATCTCTTCGCTCTGCGTCACTTGCTCGGTTGCCTCGGCTGCCTGTTTCTGTTCCTCGGGGTAAAGCCGACAGGCCAAAGATTGTGACAGACTATTGGCCGTGTCGACCATCTTATCGCCTATCAATGGAATTTTTCGGGTCATAGCGGCCGCGCGATCAGCTAACCCGAATATACCCTTGCGCTTCTTCCGCACTTCATTCTCATCGGGTTTGCCTTGCCCATTTCCACACAAACTTGAGAAAGAACTCGCGCCCTCCAAACCTTCTGATTCTGGTTCGGACACCCCATCTATTGTACCCGATCCGTCTTCAGCGTTAGTAGTTAAGTCGTTTTCTGTGGTCGCTAATGTGACGATCTTTTTAGCGTCTTGAGCATTGGAAGATATCTCCTGCGCTGCGATAGACATCGGTGAACACATTATTCCTAAAAGAACAATGCTAAGACTAAATCCTGTCCAGTTTTCCTGCCTCAGTTTCACAGAAACTCCCCAATATACTCGTGTAGTTCACGCAATCCACTAGCCATTAGGCACGAGTAAAACATTCGATCTTAAGTTACATCTCACCGCGTTCACGCCGAATTGCGAACCACTTTTCTACATTGCGATTATGTTGCTCCAGTGTGTCAGCAAATACGTGGCCACCTTTTCCATCGGCAACAAAGTAAAGAGCGCTGGTCTCGGCTGGATTTAGTACCGCTTCAATGGATGCACGACCCGGATTGGCAATCGGCCCCTTGGGTAAGCCAACCATCGAATAAGTGTTGTAATCATTTACTTGCGCAATTTCCGATTGCCGAATTCGACGCCCCAAAGGTTTTCCTTTTGTGATTGGATAGATAATGGTTGGGTCTGCCTGCAGCATCATATTTTTTCGCACACGATTACTGTACACGCCTGCCACTTTGCGTCGTTCTCTTGCCAATGCAGTTTCTTTCTCGACAATCGCAGCAAGAGTTACTGCTTCTTCCGGTGTATTGACCACGGTGTTTTTCCCGCGCTTGGGCCACAATTCATCGATCGTATTCTTCATTGCGGATTGCATTCGCAAAAGAACCGCCGCACGTTTTTCACCACGTTCGAAACTATAGCTATCAGGAAGCACCGAGCCTTCCGCAGGAACCGGAATTTCACCCGACAGTAACTCCTCCCCCATAAGCCTCTCGTGAACAAGAATGGACGGCATTCCTTCGGGGATCGTGACCAAACGTTGGACTGACTTACCGCCTTGCAAAATACCTAAAACCTGAGAATTACTCGCCTTTGCCGGGATAGTGAATTCCCCCGCTTTTATCGGTTCGGATCCGCCCAATATCTTAGCGCGGGTTAAGAAGGTATCCGCAGATTTAATAACACCGCCCTGTTCCAATGCCCTTGCCGCCATGCTCAGACTGGAACCTCGTTTGATTATGATGCTACGGTCACTTTCCAGCGGCCCATTGGCTGTCCAACCCCAAATGAAGTTAGCTGCCAATCCTGCAATGATCAGACCGGCTATCGCTATTATAAGACAGCCCATACGGCGCATGATATATTAGACCGCTTTCATGATTACGCTGGCATTCGTTCCACCGAAACCAAAGCTGTTACTCAATACGGCTTTCACTTTTCTGTCTTTGGCGGTGTGAGGGACCAAGTCTACGGCGTCTGTGCCTTCATCAGGATTGTCCAAATTAAGTGTCGGAGGAACGACCTGATCTCGAAGAGCCAAAATGCTAAAGATCGCCTCGACAGCGCCAGCACCGCCAAGCAAGTGACCAATGGCCGACTTGGTTGAACTCATTGACATAGTCGCAATATCATCACCAAAGAGGCGTTTAACCGCTGCCAACTCGAGCGTATCAGCCATTGTTGAGGTGCCATGCGCATTCACATAATCTATATCAGCCGTCGACAGACCTGAGCGTTTCAAAGCCATTTCCATAGACCGATATGCACCAACGCCATCCGGATGTGGAGCTGTTACATGATGTGCATCCCCGGAAAGCCCATATCCAACTACTTCACAGTAGATATTGGCTCCACGCGCTTTCGCCCGCTCATATTCTTCCAATACAACAACGCCGGCGCCTTCACCCATCACAAAGCCGTCGCGGTTTTTATCATAAGGACGTGATGCGGCCTGCGGATCGTCATTCCGCGTTGAAAGTGCTTTGGCTTGCGCAAATCCGGCAATCCCAATCGGGCAGATTGTGGCTTCAGCACCGCCCGCCAGCATGACATCGGCATCATCGAGTGCAATCATACGCGCAGCATCACCAATGCTGTGCGCACCGGTAGAACATGCTGTCACAACAGCGTGGTTTGGACCCATGAGGCCGTATTTGATAGAAACCTGTCCAGAAATCAGATTGATAAGCCGCCCATGTACAAAATGTGGGCTCACGCGGCCAGGACCACGATTGGCCAGAACTAAAGACTCTTTCTCAATACCAGGCAATCCGCCGATACCTGAACCTATCGAGCAACCAGTGCGTATCTTGTCCTCATCGCTCATGTCTGTCAAACCGGCATCTTCAAAGGCTTGTCCAGCTGCATCAATACCATAGACAATGAATGGATCGACTTGGCGCTGGACTTTGTGATCCACCCTAAGATTTGGATCAAAGCCGAATTCATGATCGGCAGGTTTAACCTCACATGCAATGGTACACTTTTGATCGGAAGTGTCGAAATGTGTTATCTGTCCTGCACCTGACTTCGAAGCCAAGATATTTTTCCAGCTAGTTTCTACATCTCCGCCCAGCGGTGTTACCAGCCCCATTCCGGTTACAACTACACGACGCATATAAAGCTCCTCTATCGGGCTAAGGCTTGTAAATATTCAAAAGCGGCCACCGGTTGCGGGATTTCCCGGGCCGGTGAGCCGCTTGTAATTCTGTTAGCGATCATTGGCCCCAAGGTACGTCCATGTTTCATGGTCGTACCTCAACAACAATTATCCCTTGTTATTGTCGATAAAATCGATGGCGTCTTTAACGGTTGAGATTTTCTCAGCCGCATCATCAGGAATTTCGACGCTGAATTCTTCTTCAAAAGCCATAACCAACTCAACAATGTCGAGGCTGTCCGCGCCCAGATCATCAATGAACGATGCTACTTCGGTCACTTTGTCGGCTTCTACGCCCAAATGCTCAACAACAATCTTTTTTACGCGATCTGCGGTCTCACTCATGAGATGTCCTTTTTTAGTTAGGAATATGATTCAAATTTTGTCCTAGTGGCATGGCGCTCGGCTTGCAAGTGCCAGTAAAGGTCAAATTGGAACGAAATTGATGATTTTCAAGTCGCTCTCTAGCTGATCATAGCCATCCCGCCGTTCACATGCAGTGTTTGTCCGGTGACATAGGACGCCTCATTGCTTGCCAGATAAGCGACGGCAGCACCAATATCACCACCCGTTCCCATTTTTCCGGCTGGAATTTTGCGATTGATCTCTTCTTTTTGGCTGTCGTTTAGCGCGTCAGTCATTGGTGACTCTATGAAACCCGGAGCGACACAATTTACGGTAATTCCGCGTGAAGCAAGTTCCTGCGCTAATGCTTTGGACATCCCTACCAAACCGGCTTTCGAAGCCACGTAGTTGGCCTGTCCCGGATTACCAGTTGCTCCTACTACCGAGGTAATGGAAATTATCCGACCGTGGCGTGCTTTCATCATCGGACGAGCCGCAGACCGAGCCAAACGAAAAGCCGATTCTAGATTCACTTTTAACACGTCTGACCAATCGTCATCCGACATCCGCATGGCCAGCCCGTCCTTCGTAATACCAGCATTATTTACCAGTATATCTAACTTACCCAGTTTTTCTATCGCGGAAGGAACCAGTGCATCAACCGCCGCTGAATCCGATAAATTGCACGGCAGTAAAACATGCCCATCGCCAGCCAATTGAGATTGTGTATTTTGCAGAGCATCTTCTCGCGTGCCGGAAATTGCAAGTATAGCACCTCTATCCGCGAGAGCCGATGCGATAGCAGACCCTATACCGCCTGATGCACCCGTTACCAGCGCTGTCATTCCCGTCAGATCAAACATGTATATTTCCTCAATATTCTAGATAATAAAGTACAAAATCTTCCGGTTTTGCACCGTTTGATTCGTATAGTTTCCGAGCTGGTATATTGTCTTTTTCCGTTCCCAGCCAGCATTCTTCACAGCCCCAATCATCTGCCATTTCCAAGATTTTTTTGAGTATCATCTTGGCAATACCTTTTCTGCGGAGATCCGGGATAACATCAATCTCATCGAGATAAAGCTCATCTTCCTTATCTGGTCTGCGATGGACCATAGCTGTCGCTTTGCCAATCACCACACCGTCGTACAGCGCGACCACAAGCCAATGTGTCTTTTCGGCCAGATAAGATTGCAAAAGGCTTGATTGGACCGGTTCATCAAACAAGTCATCGGCAACATTGCTCATGAGCGACTGATTTTCAGCCGTAATCTCAACAATTTCAATATTGCCTATATCTGTCAATTCAGACGTCTTTCAGGAAAGTCTCTATGTCATCCATTGATATCAGACTGATACTCTCCACCTCCCGGTTGATACGTTTCACCATACTGCCAAGCACTTTGCCGCCAAATTCAACAAATGTCTCAACCCCGGCTTCTGACATATTACCGACAGATTCCCGCCAACGAACAGTTCCTGTTACCTGTTCAACCAATAGCTCACGGATATGATCAACATCGTTCACAGCATCGGCAGTAACATTAGCAAAAACCGGGACAACAGGAGGCATTATGGTGGTTTCCGCCAATGCCGCCTCCATCGCCTCAGCCGCCGGCGTCATAAGGGAACAGTGAAAAGGCGCTGAAACCGGAAGTGAAACACCCCGCTTGATCCCATGATCTTTAACGGCAACTATGGCGCGCTCAATCGCTCCAACATGACCGGAAATCACAACTTGAGTAGGATCATTATCATTGGCCACCGTGCAAACGTCACCCTGCGCAGAAGCTTTTGCGAGACCAGAAGCTTTTTTGATATCAGCCCCTAGCAAAGCCGCCATTCCGCCTTCGCCCACCGGTACAGCCTTCTGCATCGATTGACCCCGGAGTTTTAGCAATTCCGCAGTGGTCGTGAGGTTTAGCGCACCAGCTGCGCACAGTGCAGTATATTCACCAAGGCTATGACCGGCGACATAGCTGCATAAATCAGGCAATGACTTACCGCCCTCTTTTTCCATCACCCGAAGAGTAGCAATGGCGTTGGCCATGATCGCTGGCTGTGCATTTTCCGTAAGAGTGAGTTCGTCTTCAGGGCCTTCGCTCATCAGTCTGAACAGATTTTGTTCTAGCGCGTGATCAACTTCTTCAAATACTTCACGTGCTGTTTTACTCGCTTCTGCGAGTTCCTTAGCCATACCGACGGCTTGGCTACCCTGCCCTGGGAAAATAAATGCTTTCATGTTCGCCCCTGTAATTTCATTTGTTGAAAGTCAGGTAAGATGGAATGAACGGGCTTGCAAGCGACACAATCTAAGACAGTAAAATCATTGCTATAATTTAATCGACTGATTAAACGATGTGTATGGGAGATGACGACCTCAAAGATAAGCTCAATTCGTTTTGCCAAGAACGATTTAGCAGCGATGGCGATATCGAAGACCTCCAACGCCTTTCCGGTGGTGCCAGCATGGAAAGCTGGGCCTTCAGATTTGGCGAAAAAGATATTGTCCTTCGTCGCTTGCCAGATGGAATCGCTGACAACGAGGCAGATGCAGCAACCGTATCTGCCATTTCATTGGATACGCAGGCTGATCTGATCGAATTGGCACGAAGCGCCAATGTTACAGCGCCTGAAGTGTTGGCAAAATTGAAGCCTGAAGATGGCATTGGACAAGGCTTCTTGATGGTGCGAGCTGATGGTGAAACACTGCCGCACAAGATACTGAGCAATCCGGATTTCGAAAAGGCCGTGAGCCGCCTGACTGACCAATGTGCGACAGAACTAGCGGCAATCCATGCGATCAAGATTTCGACACTTCCGAAAGAGATTCAATCTGTGGATGTCGCTAGCCTGCTTTCTCTTCAGGAGCAAGCCTATCGAGACCTAAACATTAAAATTCCAGCCTATGACCATGCGTTCCATTGGCTAGAAGAAAATGTCCCGAAACTTGAAGATTCCAAATTGCTTCATGCAGATTTTCGCATGGGTAATTTGATGATCGATGCCGATGGCATTTCAGCCGTTCTGGATTGGGAGCTTGCTCATCTTGGCGATCCTATGGAGGATTTATCTTATCTTTGCACGCCCAGTTGGCGCTTCGGACATTATGAAAAGGAAGCCGGTGGTTTTGATACTGCGGAAAACTTAATTGCTGCATATGAGAAAGCTAGTGGAACAATCGTAGATCGCGATCGATTCAACTGGTGGCTGATTTATAACACGTTGTGGTGGGGCGTGGCGTGCCTGAGGATGGGGCATAGCTACCGCGATGGTACGGTTCACGTTCTGGAACGAACCATTATAGGCAGACGGGCTTCAGAGGTCGAAATAGACTTGCTACTTCTTTTTGAACAAATGGCAGTGGCGACTGGCCCAAAACTATCTCAGGAAAGACCTGCATTGCTACCCGATGATGGTGAAGTCGAGTATGCGGAAATCCTCAATGCGCTAATGGAATGGAACAAAGAAAAAGTAATGCCTTCCACTAAAGGGCATGCTCTGTTCGAATCTCGGGTTGCCAATAACGCGCTTGGCATTGTTCAACGACACGCCGCGTGGGGGCAAATTTACGCCAATCGATCTTCAGAACGATTAGCTAATATCGGAGTTTCAACGACTCAGCTTTGCGCGGCAATGAGAACCGGCGAAAGAAGCATCAGTGAACCCGCAATCTGGAACCATCTTCGCCTGACGGCTTTGGAAAGACTATCAATCGATCAACCCAAATATGCTGGGCTACGCATCGCGCTTAATAAATGGAGCAGCAAATGAGTAATTTCGAAATTCCACAGGACATTGAAGATTATCTTACGGTGCTCGATCAGTTTATCGAAGATGAGATAAAGCCAATCGAACAGCGCGATGATAATATTCGTTTCTTTGATCATCGCCGCGAAGATTCTCGAACCAATTGGGACGATCAAGGGCTGCCTACCGAGGAATGGGAAACATTGCTCGTCGAAATGCGCAAAACAGCAGATGCTGCAGGGCATTATCGCTATGCCCTGCCCAAAGAATTTGGCGGTCAAAATGGTACCAATCTGGGTATGGCACGCATCAGAGAGCATCTCGCTGCCAAGGGGCTTGGTTTGCATAACGATCTTCAGAATGAAAATTCCATTGTTGGTAATTTGGTTCAACCCCTGATGCTGCGTGACTTTGGTACAGAGCAACAAAAGAAGGACTATATTCCGGAGATGCTAGCCGGACGCATGGGATGGTGCTTTGGATTGACCGAAAAGGACCATGGCTCCGATGCCACCTGGATGGACACCACGGCTGTAGCCGAAACACGTGACGGCGTCGATGGCTGGCTAATCAACGGCAATAAAATGTGGACCACCGGCCTGCATAAAGCTTCCCATGTCATGACCTTTGCCAGACATAGCGGCAAGGATGGTGACGCGCGCGGAATTGGTTGCTTCATTGTGCCTGTGGATGCGAAAGGTTTTGAAGTCGGCGAATATATGTGGACATTTAATATGCCCACCGACCATCCAAAATGTTCATACAAAGACGTTTGGATTCCTGCCGATGCGGTATTGGGAGATCTCGATATGGGCCTCGCCTGCGCCCAGCATTTTGTGCATGAAAACCGCATACGGCAAGCCGCATCTTCTCTGGGTGCCGCGCAATATTGCATTGATCAATCCGTAAAATATGCCGGAGAGCGTAAACCTTTTGGAAAACCACTATCGGTCAATCAGGGTATTCAATTTCCATTGGTAGAACTGCACACGGAAGCCGCAATGTTGCGGCAACTCATTTACGCAACCGCGGCCAAGATGGACACCATGCCCAAACCGGATGTCGCTAAATATCTATCTGCGCAGGTTAGCATGTGTAACTACCGAGCAAACCGCTTGTGTTGCGATGCAGCTGATCGTGCTATGCAAGTTCATGGAGGCATGGGTTATTCCAGGCACAAGCCATTTGAGCATATTTATCGCCACCACAGAAGATATCGGATTACCGAAGGTGCAGAAGAAATACAGATGCGCAAAATTGGTGGCGATATGTTTGGATTCTTAAACCGTAAAAAATAGTCGCAAGCTGACACTGAGTTTGTAACCATAGTCACCTTTGGGACGAACCTGTGACAAGTACAAAATACATAAGGGGGATACTCATGGAACCAGCACATCAGAATTTGTCAAAAATTGTCGCCGCCAGCCTTTTGCTGACCGTCGTTTCTCAAATCGTCTATATGGCTGCACTGTCCGACATTGGCATTGTAGAGGGATGGCCTCTGCGTTCCACAATATGGACAATTGAACTGCTCCTGTTTTCAATTATTGCAACAACCGGTTTTGCCTCTCTTGTACGAACATCCCAGTTACATTTGGCTTGGGCAGCTATCGCAGTTTTTGGACTAGTAAATATTATTCAGGCCGGGATCGGTCTATCCATGTTTCTGCCCGCAACTGAGGCTGGAGAAGATTTCGCTCCCTTATGGGATACTGTGCTTGCTGGCGCTTTCGTTTTTTTCTTTCTGGCAAAAGTATTTATCGGTTTTGCGGCAATGGCTTTTGGCTTGCGGCTCTTCCGAGGTCAAACGTCGATGAGCAAGGGAATAGGCATTATAACCGCTATCGCTGGATTTGCGGCAGTAGTCCTCAATATAGCGGCCTTACCGCAAGGCTTGGCTTTGGTGTTTCCAGGAGGCGCGAGCGGAACGTTGGCAACGCTCCTTTTAGCGGTGGCAATATGGCTTAATGCCCGCAGTGAACAGTCGTCGTCAGATTGACATCTGTCTTCGGCAACTATTAGCAGCAATATCTTGCGTTTCTTCGGAAATTTCGTCATAGGCCGCGCTTCCGCGTGATTTGACGTAACGAATCGCATGGAAAACAAGAAAGCCGGAGGGGCGTGTCTGCATGGTGCGGCGTCAGCGATCGGCGGTAAATGAAGGAAAATTGCATGCCAATGTATGAGCATGTCTTCCTAGCGCGTCAGGATTTGAGCCAGTCTCAAGTTGACACTCTCGCGCAGGAAGCCACCAAAATTGTTGAAGACAATGAAGGCAAGGTCATGTTGACCGAAACTTGGGGCTTGCGGACGCTCGCCTACAAAATTCAAAAGAACCGCAAAGCGCATTATGTAATGCTGCGTCTTGATGCGCCAGGCAATGTCATTGCCGAATTGGAGCGTCAAACCCGCATCAACGAGGATGTTCTGCGGTTCCTGACCATCCGCGTTGACGAGCATGAAGAAGGCCCGTCCGTGATGATGCGCAAACCCGACCGTGATAGCCGCGAGCGCAAACCGCGCCGCGACCACGACTAAACCGAAAAGAAGGAGTTAACTCATGGGACGTCCATTTTTCCGTCGCCGCAAAAGCTGCCCCTTTTCCGGTAAAAACGCAAAACCCATCGACTATAAAGATGTCAAAATGCTGCAAGGATATATTTCCGAGCGCGGCAAAATCGTACCTAGTCGTATCACCGCAGTTTCCGCCAAGAAGCAGCGCGAGCTTTCCAAAGCAATTAAACGCGCGCGTCATCTCGGCCTGCTGCCTTACCTCGTGAAATAGGAGCGAAGCGATGGATATTATTTTGCTCGAAAAAGTCGAGAAACTGGGAAGCATTGGTGACGTTGTAACCGTCAAAAACGGTTATGCACGTAACTATTTGCTGCCAAACAAGAAAGCTTTGCGCGCCAATGAAGCGAACAAGAAAGTTTTCGAAGCCAATCGGAAGCAGATTGAAGCTGACAATGAGTCAAAACGTAAAGATGCTGAAACCGCATCTAAAGATGTTGATGGCAAGCAGATCGTACTGATCCGTGCTTCATCCGCCAGTGGCCAGCTTTACGGCTCAGTTACTGTACGTGATATTGTTGATGCTCTAGCCGCCGAAGGCGCCGTGGTAGAAAAATCCATGGTGATTTTGGAAAAACCCATCAAAACACTTGGTGTTTTTGATGTCAGAGTTCGCCTACACCCTGAAGTTAACACGACTGTACAGGCCAATGTAGCGCGTTCAGATGATGAAGCTGATCTGCAAAAAGATGGTATCGACGTTATCGCTCAGATGTTTGAGGAGGAGCAGGCTGAACTGGCCGCTGTTGCTCTGTCTCCTGATAGCGAAGATGATGGTTCCGAAGATGACGCTAATGCGCCTTCATCCGATGAAGACGTTGACGCAGAAACAGTGTCTGAAGAAACTGCTGAAACAACCGCTGAAGAAAGCCACGACGCTAAGGAATAGTCGTTTTACGAAAATGGCTTATAAGGCCCGGGGAGATGAAGTTGAATCCAGCTTTCGATCCCCGGGCTTTGTCTTTATGAGAGGTGCACTTGAACACGAACACACCTTGGCAAGATAGATTTCCGATTGATGCAGCGCTTTTACCATTTTTGATGGATGTAAATGCAGATCAGGTGATGCTGGTGCGTCTATCTGAGGATGACTATAGAAATATCAGCTTTCTTGATCAAAGAATAGTCACGCCGCAGCTACCGCGGCAATTGGTGAGTTGGGATGAACTATCCAAAATTCCAATCAAGAAATCACCAAAACCTTCCTACATTTTTCATATCGGACATGTCGGCTCGACACTAATTTCAAGACTATTGGGCGAACATTCAGATATTCTGGCATTGCGCGAACCCGCGATCTTGAGACAGTTTTCTGAAATGCAAACTGCCGAAAAAGGCGTGGGTACACCATGGGCGGTCGAGGTTTTTGATCGCCGTATGGACCAAGTACAACGCTGGCTTTCCCGATCATTTCACCCCACTCAAAATGTGATGATCAAAGCGAGCAGCTTTGTAAGCCCTCTAGCCGAAGTTTTGCTGAAAAACAAAGGTACCGGATTATTTCTTTACGCCTCTCTTGAACGATATTTACAAACCATATTGGCAGGGGAAGCATCTGTCCAAGAAGCCAATGCTCTGGCAGACGTAAGAATATTGAGATTAAATCGGTTTTTGGAGAATCAGACAATTGAAAAGTCACAGTTGTCACTCGGTCAAAAAATTGCGCTTGGCTGGCTGTGTGAAATGGCCACTCTGACAAAGGCTTATGACGATTCCGAAGATTGCAATATCAAATGGATGAATTTTGATACGTTTTTATCTGCACCCGACATACAACTAAAAAATGCCGCAGAACATTTTGACCTGCAAATGCAGCCTCAATTGATTAATGACTTAATCCAAGGTCCGATTATGAATCGATACTCCAAGGCTCCTGAGTACGACTATAGCCCGACTCTTCGAGAAGAACTGTTACAAGAGGCAGCACAAAACCACTCAGAAACCATTCGCCATACTATGCAATGGGTGGAAAAAATGGCAATACACCAACAAATCATTGCGCGAGCAATGGAACAAGCTGAAGCGAGACCATAATGTTCAAACAACTTAGTTTATTGAACCACAATCAGGTGGTTGAATTGAAACACATTGCAGCGTCAGCGAAGTTTGTAGATGGCAAGATAAGCAACCCACATTCAAAGATCAAAAACAACCTGCAGATGCATGATGTTGAGGCTTACAATAAATCCTCTACAATTTTACACGATGCCTTGATGAACAATCAAGAATTTATTGACTTTGCATTTCCTGAAAGAATTGCGCCGCCTTTGATAACCAGATACCAACCTGGTATGAACTATGGCCTTCATGCAGACAGCGCCGTCATCCCTATGTCAGATGCCCCACTACGCTCGGATCTAAGTTGCACCGTGTTTCTTAGTGATGTGAATGACTGCAAAGGAGGGGCGCTGAACGTCACATTCGGTGAAGCTGGCATGCGTTTCAAGGGACTACCAGGTACCGCAATCGTTTACCCCTCACATACTCTGCATGAAGTTGAGAAGATAACTCAAGGCGAACGAATGGTAGCGATTACCTTCATTCAGAGCAAAATACCCGATGTTATCAATCGGAACCTACTTTATGAGCTAAATGAAGTGGCTGCATTGGAAGGCCTAAACATGAGGCACGAAAATTTTACCCGGCTACAGGCTGTTCAATATAATCTATTGCGCAAATGGATGAGATAAGATTGAGGGTTTAGTAGCCCATCAAGCTCATAACTTCCTTACGACTTTTGGGGTCGTCCAAGAAACATCCCAGCAACCGGCTCGTGGTCATACCCACACCTGGCGTCCTCACCCCTCTGGCTGTCATACAACTGTGGCTTGCTTCAATCACAACAGCGACACCATGTGGCTTCAAATTATCCCAAATACATTGCGCTACTTCCGCAGTCAGGCGCTCTTGGACTTGCAAACGACGCGAAAACCCATGGAGAACCCGTGCCAACTTTGATATGCCTACCACCTTGTCGGTAGGCATATATGCTATGCTGGCTTTACCAATAATTGGCGCCATATGGTGTTCACAGTGCGAGTGGAATGGAATGTCTTTCAACAGCACCAGTTCATCATAACCACCGACCTCTTCGAAGGTGCGGGCTAGGTGCATCGCTGGGTTTTCGCCATAACCCTCGCAATATTCTTTCCAAGCACGAGCAACCCGTTTGGGTGTGTCGACTAACCCTTCGCGCTCAGGATCGTCCCCAGTCCAGCGCAGAAGGGTTCTCACCGCATCTTGCACTTCGTCAGGAACTTCAATCTTCTGGGCTTCCCGCTCTGCCAAGGCATCAACGATGGAATCGGAATAGTCGGCCACGTAATTTTCCTTCATATATCAAACGCAATGCCAATGATCTAAGCCACCACTAGCGTCCAAGCAAGTGTACCAGCGGGCGTAACTTAATCTATCGGTATAAGTTAATCCAAAACATCTTTTACCCAGGGTCCGAACGCCGATTGACCTAAAAACTCCAACTGAGAATCTGCGCTGACCTTATTGATCGCTTCTTGCGGCCTGAAACTGGGGTGAACAATCTTTCGTAGGGGTCGTTTTCCGGCGGGCAAAGCTATCACTGCGGCAATTGCCCTGGGAACATCCATTGGGTCCGTTGTCCGCCCACTGCCATCCTCGTGACCCATCGCTTCCACCAGTTCTGGATAGGCCGCCTGCAATTCTGTTCCTGTTCGCTGCCTTAAATCAGCTGCATATTGATTGCGGTTGGTCCAAACTTTTGTTGGGTAACCGCCTGGCTCTATGATCGTCACCTCGACACCATGGGGAACAAGTTCATAAGCCATTTGTTCGCTCATTGCTTCCAGCGCAAATTTGCTAGCGCAATAATGCCCAATGCTGGGAACAATCATCCGGCCAAGCTGAGAGGAAATATTGAATATCTGGCCTGACTTGGCTTGGCGCATGGCCGGTAACGCTGCTTGTGCCATTCGAAGACAGCCGAACACATTGGTGTCGAATGTTAACTCGGTAGCTTCCATATCCTGCACTTCAACCGGCCCAGAGATACCTAATCCAGCATTATTGATCAGAACATCAATTACACCGCCAGCCAGTTTTTCAGCTTCTTTAACTCCGGCGTTTACTTGATCCTCAGAACGTACGTCGATTTCTAGAACATGGATATCCAATCCATCTCGCTTTGCAAGCGCCCTCAATTCATCTGCCTCCGGACGCGGTAAATTCCGCATTGTCGCGATTACCTTGGCGCCTAGTTTTGCATAATGCTCTGCTCCGAGTCGCCCGAAGCCAGAGGAGCAACCGGTTATCAGAATTGATTTCCCCGATAGAGTCGCTGTATCTGCTTTGACTTCAGAGCAAGCTGGCGTGGTAGCCAGTGAACCAGCAATTGCTGCCGTGCCAGCAATTAATTCTCGTCGATTTAATCTTTGGTCTTTGGACATGGCTTTCTCCTGAAAGGGAGTATGACATCATATCAGTAGAAAGAAAATGGCGCGCTCGGGAAGATTCGAACTCCCGACCCCTTGATTCGTAGTCAAGTACTCTATCCAGCTGAGCTACGAGCGCTTACCAGTGGGTGCAGATAGGGATAGATGCCCCCTCTGGCAACCCGTTTTTATCATTTTTCCGCTGTAAGCAAATCCTGCTCTGCCGCCATAGCATCTGCATCTTCAAGCGTCTCTCTGATTAACGTAAAGGAAGTAGGGAATGGTGCGGTTTTGACCTTCACAGAAATATTCCCGTCAGGCTTCAATGTCATTTCAGCTTTTGATAATAATGGCAGGTCATCAGCGTGATATTGACCATTTCCAGTGCGCTCCATGTTTCTAAAGACCACCATATCTGGCATCACTTTCAGTATGAACGCGTGGGTCCAGCCATCAATTGCGAACGCTCTGCCTTTTTCGATCTTTATCCGTTTTTTCAGAGTCGATATTTTCCAGATTCCATCGATCGGCAATGGTTCTGATTCCACAACATCGGCTTTATTGGGTAAAAATCCAGCGATCAGGCCAGCAATGGGTTTTTCCGCACTACCATCGCTATCCGTGCCAGCTAATTTAGCGATATTATCGCTAGCCAGTTCAGCAAACTGACCTGCCGGGAACTGATCCAAATATAGGCGATAGGAACGCATGGAGTTTACACCCAAAGCACCTTTCCAGGCCAGTGCATCCAGTTCAGATTCGTTCAATGCAGCGGTTTCAGGAAACTCATTGTCGCTGGAAAGAACAAGCCTGTCTCCCCCTTCAACTAAATATACCGGAGTACCCGTGATGCTGGCACTGACGAAGGGACGCTGCGACCCACCAGTTTCTGACAGCACATCATCTCGCACCATACCGCCGAGCAACTGAACAGGAAGTCCGGCCTGAGGCAATCGCGTGGCAAATGATGCGGCAAAAGGTGAATGAACCCCGCCGCCATCCATTGCTGTCTGACCGGGAGCGGCGGCATAGATCACCAAAACGTCATCGACCTCTATTCCGGCCAAGCCGCGATTAACGGCACGAGTGCTGGATTTCCATGATCGAGCGAAAGGATTGTTCCGACAAGCATCCAACACCACCATGCGAATTTGGGCGCCAGACAAGGATTCCATAACGCGGTCCAGTTCCATAGCCTCATAAGGCAGATCTAGACTGGCATTTAGCTCTGCATTGACAGGAATCAGCCAGTTTTTGCCCTGCCCTTCAATTCCATGGCCCGCATAATAAACCATTGCGACATCAGCACCGTCAGCCTTTTTTCGAAATTCGCGCAAAGTTTGTTGGAAATCGTCCGTCGTCAGATCAAGCGCCATTGTCACGTCATCAAACCCGGCCTCATCGGCCGACGCAGCAATTAACATGGCGTCATTTACTGGATTGGCCAGCGTCGTCGTATGGTCGTAATTTGAGTTGCCAATAATCAGCGCCACTTTTTTGGCGTCAATGGTTCCCGGAGTGACCAGGAAGAGAACCGCACAAATTACCAACCAATATCGGATCGCCAATCTCCTGTTGATCTATTCCTTGCTCTTCGCCAGCGCGGCCTGTGCAGCAGCCAGTCGCGCTATGGGTACGCGATATGGTGAAGCACTCACATAATCGAGTCCGGTTTCTTCACAAAACGCGATCGAGGCCGGATCGCCGCCATGTTCGCCGCATATACCCAATTTTATGTCAGAGCGTGTTTTCCGGCCCCGCTCCGCTGCCAATTCAATCAACTGACCAACACCTTCGATATCAAGACTGACGAACGGATCACGAGGGAAAATACCTTTGTCGACATATTGCGTGAGGAAACGTCCTGCATCATCGCGGGAGACACCCAAAGTGGTCTGCGTCAGATCATTGGTTCCAAAGCTGAAAAACTCACCATGTTCGGCAATTTTGTCGGCCATGAGGGCTGCCCGCGGCAATTCTATCATCGTACCGACCAGATATTCTATCTCACGGCCTTTTTCGGCAAATACTTCTTTCGCCATCCGATCCACGGCGTCTTTCATCAATTCCAGTTCCCGGGCCGTTGCTACCAAGGGTATCATCACTTCCGGAATTGGCGCCTCTCCGCTGGCTTCCGCCACTTCACAGGCCGCTTCAAAGATCGCTCTAGCCTGCATCTCATAGATTTCCGGATAGGTAACACCAAGGCGGCAACCCCTGTGACCCAGCATCGGATTAAACTCATGCAGTTCGTTGGCCCGCTGCTTTAGCGTTTCCACGCCCACATCTGCAGCTTTTGCTACTTCTTCAAATTCATTGTCATGATGCGGCAAGAATTCGTGGAGCGGCGGATCGAGCAAGCGGATAGTTACAGGCAGGCCGACCATCACTTCGAATATCTGGCGGAAATCGTTACGCTGTTCTGGCAGCAATTTGGCCAGTGCTTCACGCCGTCCAGCCTCGTCATGCGCCAAAATCATCTGCCGTACAGCGGTAATTCGGCTCGCATCAAAGAACATATGCTCTGTGCGACAAAGGCCAATGCCTTCTGCACCAAAATCCCGGGCGACCTGACAGTCATTCGGCGTTTCAGCGTTGGTACGAACGCCCAGACCGCGAACTTTGTCGGCCCATTCCATCAGGACACCGAAGTCACCCACTAACTCGGGCTGAATGGTTTCGACATGCCCGGCCATAATCTGGCCGTTGCTGCCATCAATGGTAAGCAAGTCGCCTTCCTTCAGCTCACGATCACCGACTTTCATGGTCTGCGTATCGTTGTTGATCGAAAGGCTTCCAGCACCCGAAACACAGGGTCTTCCCATGCCTCTAGCCACAACGGCAGCGTGTGACGTCATGCCGCCGCGGGCTGTAAGAATACCTTTTGCCGCGTGCATGCCGTGAATATCCTCTGGCGATGTTTCGACACGCACCAAAATCACATCATCGCCCATCTCTGTGCGGCGTTCGGCGGTATCACTATCAAATACGATTAAACCCGCTGCTGCGCCTGGAGAAGCTGGAAGCCCGGTAGTCAAAACATCGCGTTTGGCTTCCGGGTCAAGCGTTGGGTGGAGCAATTGATCAAGTGCCATGGGATCAACCCTTGCGACGGCCTCTTCTTGCGTAATCAAGCCATCATTGGCCATATCGACCGCGATCTTAAGGGCAGCTTTGGCTGTGCGTTTCCCCGACCGGGTCTGCAACATCCACAGTTTGCCGCGCTCTACGGTAAACTCGATATCCTGCATGTCGCGATAATGCTTTTCGAGCAGATCAAACACGTCGGTCAACTCGCCATAGGTTTCCGTCATGGCCTCTTCCATAGAAAGCGGCTTGGCATTGGCTTCCTCTCTGGCGGCCTTGCTCAGATATTGTGGTGTTCTTATGCCCGCGACAACATCCTCACCCTGCGCATTGATTAGCCATTCGCCATAATAAGATGCGTCGCCAGTAGATGGGTTACGTGTAAACGCTACGCCAGTTGCACTGGTTTCGCCCATATTACCGAATACCATGGCCTGTACATTGACCGCTGTGCCCCATTCAGAGGGAATATCGTTCAAACGGCGATAGACTTTGGCGCGATCGGCCTGCCAGCTGCCGAATACGGCGCTGACCGCACCCCAAAGCTGATCATTCACATCTTGCGGGAATGGCTTGCCCCATTCTTCTTCAACAAGTCCTTTATATTCCGCGACCAAGGCTTTCCAATCTTCAGATTGCATCTCAGTATCGGTGTAAAAGCCTTTATCTTCCTTGGCGATTTCTAATGCTTCTTCAAAAGCATCGTGATCCAGTTGCAGCACCACATCGGAATACATTTGAATGAACCGGCGATAGCTGTCCCATGCAAAGCGCTCGTCGCCTGACGTTTTCGCCAAACCTTCAACGGTTTCGTCATTCAAGCCCAGATTGAGGACCGTATCCATCATGCCGGGCATCGACGCCCGCGCACCGGAACGCACCGAAACCAATAGCGGATCGGCAGCATCGCCAAATTTCTTGCCGGTAACGCCTTCAATATGCGCCACACCCTGTCCAACCTCTGCGGTCAGGCTATCGGGGTAGACACCGCCATTTTGCATGAATAACGTGCACATTTCGGTGGAAATCGTATATCCCGGAGGCACTGGCAGACCGATATTCGCCATTTCCGCGAGGTTGGCGCCTTTACCGCCCAACAGATTGCGTACCTCGGTTGCATCCGAAGGCGCGCCGTCTGCGTCAACATTGCCGCCAAATCGATATACATATTGGGTCATTTTTCGGTATTCCCATTATTGTGCACTATTTGCCACTTCGCAAAAACGGCATCACCAAATTTTCGGAACAAGACCAGACGGGGCAAGTCCGGACAAGAGATAGCAGTGTAGACACCCTTGATTGCCTTTTTCTGCTCAATCGCTTCGATGGCGCTCCACGGAATGAACAAAGGCGGATGAAATGCTTTGAAAAATGCCCCCATCTTCAAGAAAATGCCTTCATCATTGACAGCGCCGGTGGCAACAAATTGATAGTTGGCGGGCGCAATATTGCCGCCGATCATCAACGACTGCCAGGTAAAATCAGCTGGAAAGTCGGCTTGGCCGGTATATTTATTGGCATATCCCTGCCAGCCTCTCAGCGAAACGAGTTTGCAGACCAGAAAATAGATTCCTGCAAAAAAGACCGGAAATCCAACACCGAACACAAGTGTCAAGAGGATGCCGGTTTGATCCAAAACGACTATCCTTCGATCTTTGAGAAATCGGCGACCTGGTGCACGGCATCGCGGAAACGGTTGAGCAGCGCCAGTCTTGCTTCGCGTTTGACCGAATCGTCGTCATTCACGGTGACATCTTCGAAGAATTTATCGATCGGCGCGCGCAAAGCGGCGAGTGACGTCATGGCTTCTTCGAACTTTTCTGCCTCGATAGCAGCCGTAACTTGCGGTTGTGCAGCGTCGAGAGCGTCGATCAGTGCTTTTTCGGCGGGTTCTTTATCATATCCGTCATTCTGAACTTGTTTCAGAATCTCGTCCGTTTTTGCGCTGTCCTCTTTGGATCCTGAAACAAGTTCAGGATGACGATCTTTATTGCCGCCCTCTTTCTTCAAGATATTCGAAGCGCGCTTATAACCGGCGAGCAGGTTTTCTCCGTCCCCGGTCTCCACAAAAGCCTGTAAAGCCTTCACGCGGGCGAGCAAGCGGACCAGATCATCCTCTCCACCAAGCGCAAACACTGCACCGATCAGATCATGCCGAACACCCGCTTCGCGTTGCTGGACTTTGAGGCGGTCTGCGAAAAAGTTGAGCAATTCATTGTTGGATGTGTTGGATTTTGCTTTCCGTTCCTCAATTTTTATATTGGAACTCTTCACCTTGGCAGTAAGCAGATCAGATATAAGGCGGTCGGGAATAAACCGATCGTTTCTCCAGTTCGCGACTGTTTCATAGGCTTTAGCAAGCTCGAAGTTTGGATCAACAATCAAGCGAATGGCAATAGGAAACACCGCCGTCTCCAATACTTCGCTTAGATTTAGCCTAATATTGTTTTCTAGAATGGTGCGGATTACACCAATGGAAGCGCGTCGGAGCGCAAATGGATCTTTTGAACCCGTCGGCTTCTCATCTTCGAAGAAAAACCCAACCAGCGTATCCAGCTTATCCGCCAAACTCACCGCCACCGTTACCGGATCGGTGGGCACGTCATCACCCTGCCCGACCGGTTTGTAATGATCACGGATCGCGTTCGCGATTGCCGCTGACTTGCCCTGTTTCTCTGCATAATAGCCGCCCATTAATCCTTGCAGATCGGGGAACTCACCGACCATTTCGGTGACGAGATCGGCTTTGCAGAGACGTGCGGCCTCAGACACTTCACCATGAAGTGTATCGCCGGGGCTGGACTGGTAAAAACCATTCCCTTCTAAAGAAACCAGCCACTCGGCCAACTTGGCCACACGCTCTACCTTGTCGGCAACCGTTCCCAGTTTTTCATGGAACACAATGTTGCTCAATTTCTTCGCATGATCCTCCAGCGACGTCTTCTGGTCAAGCTCCCAAAAGAATTTCGCATCCGCAAGCCGCGCCGCGAGGACCTTTTCATTGCCAGCGACAATGGCTTTGCCGCCGTCTGTCGCATCAATGTTCGCCGTGCAGACGAAATTCGGGGCTAAGTTCCCCTCCCGAAAGCGGGAGGGGCTAGGGGAGGGATTATCTTGAATTTCAGGCCCTCCCCCGGCCCCTCCCGCTTTCGGGAGGGGAGAAGTACACACAAAATATTTCTGATTTACGCGAGCCGTTAGCTGGATGACTTCTTCGGGTACGTCCAGAAAAGCGGGATCAAATGAGCCCAATAACGGCACAGGCCATTCGGTCAGGCCTGCATTTTCAATCACCAAACCCTCATCGGTAACCAGCTCCAAACCAGCTTCCAACGCCGCCTCGGCCGCACCTTCACGGACAATATTCTGCCGCTCCTCATGATCGACCAGAACATGGCAAGCCCTTAGCTTCTCAGCGTAATCGCCCGCATTGCCGATAGTAATCATGCCGTCATGGTGAAACCGATGCCCGGCGGTTTCAAAGCCTGACGTCACACTATCAATTTCGCATTCAACCAGATCATCACCCAATATCGCAACAATTCCGCTCAACGGGCGCACCCAGCGCAGGCTTTCGGTGCTCTGGCTAGCATCACCCCAACGCATGGATTTTGGCCATGGAAACGCTTTGATGATCGCGGGAACAGCAGCGGCCAGCACGTCTTTCGTATCCTGACCGGGTTTATTGATCACCGCGAAGTAAGTTGGGCGGCCTTTAACATCGCGCACTTCGAGTTGATCGCGGGTCAATCCGTTTTTCCGGCAGAACCCATCCACAGCCTGATCCGGAGCCGCTTCTGGAGGTCCCTTGGACTCTTCGCTCACCGCTTCTGTTTGCTCCGGAAGGTCTTTTGCGATCAGCGCAAGCCGCCTTGGCGTCGAGTAAACCGTGACGCCAGAGGCTTTCAGGCCGACGGCGTCCATCTGCGCGACAAACAGCCGCTCCAGATCGGCGCGCGCCTTGGCCTGCATCCGCGCCGGAATTTCTTCAGACAGGAGTTCGAGGAGGAAATCAGCCATTATGCCGTCCACCCGTTCTTCGCCATATAGGCTTCACAAGACCCTTTCGCGAGATCGCGAACTTGTCCCATATAACTGGCCCGCTCCTGTACGCTAATCACGCCCCGCGCCTGCAACAGGTTGAACACATGACTGGCCTTGATCGCTTGCTCATAGGCCGGAAGTGGTAGTTCTTTATCCAGGCATTGCTCGCACTCTTTCGTCGCCATCTTGAAAGCTTCAAACAGCGTATCGGTATCAGCAACCTCGAAATTCCATTCCGACATCTGCTTCTCATTCTCTAGGAAGATATCGCCGTAACTGACTCCGTTACCGTTATAATCTAGATCATAGACGCTATCGACGCCTTGAATATACATAGCGAGCCGTTCCAACCCATAAGTCAACTCGCCAGCCACTGGCTTGCAATCGAAACCGCCCATTTGCTGGAAGTAAGTGAACTGCGTGACTTCCATACCGTCACACCAGACTTCCCAGCCCAAACCCCAGGCGCCGAGTGTTGGGCTTTCCCAGTCATCCTCAACAAAGCGGATGTCGTGGAGCATCGGATCAATGCCAATAGCAGTCAGACTATCGAGGTAAAGCTGCTGAATGTCGGGCGGCGAAGGTTTTAGCACCACCTGATATTGGTAATAATGCTGCAACCGGTTCGGATTCTCTCCATAACGGCCATCGGTTGGGCGACGACATGGTTGTGCGAACGCTGCGTTCCAGGGATCAGGCCCCAAAGCCCGCAAGGTGGTCGCCGGATGAAAAGTCCCTGCCCCCATTTCCAGATCATAGGGTTGCAAGATGGAGCAGCCCCGTTCGCCCCAATATTCATGGAGTTTCAGGATGATCTGCTGGAAGCTGAGTGGCTTCTTATCGGTCAAAATGAAGGCTTTCTTCGCATGCCAAAAAAAGAGGTGCAATATTTATCGGCTGCTTTGGCGAAAGGGCGGCAGAGGGTCAAGGCGTCATTGACGCTTTTTCGCTATTCCGCCGCAACCAATTCCTCCGTTTTTGTAACTGTAACCGGCGTGGCATTCAAAACCGCATTGCCAGACAACCGATCATAGGCCTCAGGATCGGTCAGATCATTGATCGAAACATTCGGATTTTCGCGCGCTACAGACAGTTCAACACCTTCGCGTCGATGCCCAAACCCGTGCGGGATAGAAACCACACCCGCCATGACGTCATCGGTCACTTCAACGATAATATCCACGCTATTCACACGGCTAGTTACAGAAGCCATGTCTCCATCAGCCAACCCGCGCTCTGCGGCATCTTGCGGGTTTATCATCATGGTACAGCGATTGGGACCCTTTTGGAGGCGTTTTGAATTAGCAAGCCAGCTGTTGTTTTGACGCACATGGCGGCGTCCGATAAGGCGCAAGCTATCCGACTGATCCTCTGCCAAAGAAGCCGCAAAATTCCCTAACTCTTCCAAAAAGTCCGGATGCGCTGCCTGAATTTTCTTGTCTTCGGTTAGCAATCGATCTTCCAGATGCGGCATTAGCGGGCCAAGGTCGATACCATTGGGCTCCGCCTCAATCTCCGCCAAAGTCATGCCGCGTGGTGAGCTTTGCAGCATATTGTCCAAAACATCACGCGGCTCGCGGATGTTGGGCACATCTTTTCCGGAAGCTGCGAAAATTGCCCGTGCCAATTCCGCCACAATTTCCCAATCGGTTTTTTCGCCTTCAGGCATATCGAATATCGCGTGGGAATAGCTGGCATAGTTACGCACCGCCAAAGGCCCGAAAAAGAAGGGATAGTGATCTTTTTCAAGCGGTCCACATGGCGGCAATATGTAATCCGCATGGCGACTGGTTGCGGTCACATACATATCAAACGAGACCATCAGGTCGAGCTTATCCAAAGCCCGATCCATCCTCGCGCCATCGGGAGCGGAAAGCACCGGATTACCGGTCATAACAAACAGAGCGCGAATCCGTTCATCATCCTCACGCAGCATTTCTTCGGCAAAGGTAATCGTCGGCAATTCACCCATGATATTGGGCATTTCCCCGCGCGCGGTATCAATTTTTTCCACCGAACCGCGGCCGACAATATTGATCGTGTCCAAGGCTGGCTCAGGAACCAATGTGCCGCCTTCGCGATTAAGATTGCCAGAAGCTATGTTAATTGCCTGAATCAACCACTGGTTCAGTGTACCAAACTCCGTGACAGAAACGCCCATCCGACCATAGATAGCACCGGGCTTATCTTCGCTAAGGTTTTCAGCAATACTCTCAATAGTATCTTCTGAAACACCGCAATGTAAGGATAGGCTAGCCATATCAAAACCGGAGACAGCCGGCGCAACATTGTTCCAGCTGTCGTCCACCAACATATCCAACTGCGCATTCAAATCGGGTTTGCGCTTCAAGACTGATTTTAGAATTGCGATAAACAAAGCCGTGTCCGTTCCCGGTTTCACAAAATGATGCTCATTCGCCAATTTGGCCGTTTCGGTCCGTCGCGGATCAATAACAACCAACTTTCCATCACGCGCTTGCATTTCCTTCACGCGCTTCTTGAAGTCCGGAACCGTCCAGATGCTGCCATTGGATGCCATTGGGTTTCCACCGACAATCACCAGATATTGCGAACGATCAATATCGGGCACGGGACACAGTGAAACATGCCCATACATATGATACTGAACCACATGATGCGGTATCTGATCGAGCGTTGATGCGGAATAGAGGTTTTTGAGACCAATTGCCCGGCGAAGCTGTCCAACTTGTGTCGTAATCCCGTAATCATGCGCGCTTGGATTTCCCAGATACATAGCCGGTTTGCCGCCCTGCCCCTTGATATCTGTTAGCTTGGCGGCAATTTCAGAAAACGCCTGTTCCCAGCCAATTTCCCTCCACTCGCCGTCAACCTTTTTTACGGGCTTATGCAATCGATCGGGATCGTCCTGAAGGTCGGCAATGGCAGTGGCTTTCGGGCAAATATGACCGCGACTCAAAACATGATCAGGGTTCCCTTTAACGGACAAAATCTCTCTACCTTCCACCTCAATCAACACACCGCAATTGGCTTCACAAATATGGCAAGTACGGGCGTGAACTTGGGGCATGGTCATTCTCCTGATTTAACTGCACAGTTAACATTATGTCAGAAACGAAGCTAGCCTCTATTCACCAACAATCAAAATTGTGCTGGCAATTACTGCCTTTTGCTGACTTAGATTAAATGACGAAAGAAAAATTGGATGACAGGAGCAATGCCGAATGCATAACCGATGGATTAAACGACTGGGTTTTCTTCCACTTTTCCTGATCCTATCGGCCTGTACAACACCCGACAAAGAAATTGTCTCCGCCGGAAATACGGAACCGACCACCACAGAAATCGCACAAATCCCAGATGACCCGGACCCAGCAATTTGGCTCGTAAAGGATGATGACACATCCATTTATCTGTTTGGAACGGTTCACATTCTGAAACCGGGGCTCAGTTGGTTTGATGAGGCGGTAAAAGAAGCATTTGATGCCTCCGATGAACTTGTTGTGGAAATGATAGACCCTGGTCCAGCTGAAATGACCAAAATAGTATCCGCGCTTGCGATCGATGAGACGGGGATATCCGTTCGTGAAAAACTGAATGCTGAAGATCGAGAAAAATATGAAGCCGCACTGACCAAACTGGGGCTACCAGTTGCATCCTTTGATCCGTTGGAACTTTGGTTCGCCAGCGTGAATATCTCTCTCGTTCCTTTGATGGAAAATGGATATGACTCTTCAAGTGGAGTCGAGAAGGACCTGACAGCCCTCGCTAAATACCGAGAAATGAAAATTGTGGGACTTGAAACACCTCGTCAGCAACTCGGTTTTTTTGACAACCTTCCCGAAGAGGCGCAAATCCGCTTTCTTAATTTCACAATCGAAACAATCGATGAAATGGTCGACGGCATGAATAATATGGTCGCTCGTTGGGCACTGGCAGATACGAAAGCTCTCGCCGAACTGATGAATGCCGGGTTGGAAGACAAAATCTTGTATGACACATTATTGGCAAACCGAAACGCCAATTGGGCCGAATGGGTAGAGGGTCGATTGGAAGAACCCGGTACGGTGTTTATGGCAGTTGGCGCGGGACATCTCGCCGGCAAAAGCAGTTTACAGGAGCTACTTGCCGAAAAAGGATTGAACGCCGAACAGATCGAATATTGATTTGCGATCTTATTTTTTAACAAATGATACCCAGATACAACCTATGGAATATTTGAAAACACTCGTCGCCGCCATGTTCGCCGTCTTATTGGTGGCATGCAGCACATCTGAACCTGCACAATTGGACACAGTGAAAGAAGGCAAACCGGCTCTCTGGAAAGTAACGGGTTCAAAACCGGATCAACTGGGTTCAGCATATATGTTTGGAACCATCCATCTGTTACCCAAAAATGTACAGTGGCGGTCTGCATTGCTGGAAAAAGCGATCGGTGAATCGGACAATCTAACCATTGAAGTATTGGGCCTGGAAGACACTCAGGCAGCAGCCAAAATCTTTTCAAAACTGGCGATTTCAACCAAACAACCAGAGGTAGAGCAGCGCATAAAGCCATCACTGCGGGACGAGTTGGATGTGATGATCGACAAAGCTGATATTCCAGAATTCGCTTTAAATCGAATGGAAACCTGGGCCGCAGCGCTTTCACTAGCATCCGCCCAAACCACGAATTTGGGGCTTAGCTCTGTGGAAGGTGTGGACAAAAAACTAGCGGCACAGTTTCGGAGCAACAAAAAACCTATCAAAGGCTTGGAAACTATCGAACAACAACTGGGCTATTTTGACCAGTTACCAGAGAACCTACAACGTGAAATGTTGATGACGGTAGTTGAGGAAGCAGCAAACGCCAAAACAGCGTTCGAGGAGTTGTTCAACGCCTGGATAACAGGAGATGAAGAGACACTCTCCACATTGTCGGCTGGCGGCCTATTGGAAGACCCTCAAATTAAAGATAAGCTGCTGGTCTCTCGCAACCAAAACTGGGCTGATCAACTCGACACAATCTTAAAAGAATCAGGAAAATCCTTCGTTGCTGTTGGAGCTGCTCATTTGGTTGGCCCGGATTCAGTTCAATCCATGCTCGAAGAACGGGGTTATAAGATTGAAAAAATTCAATAGTTTGGGAAATTTGGGGTAATTTTGACATATATATTTGATAGAGAAACAGCGTTACTTCCTCGCGACGCAGACAGTTATACAATTGATGCTAGCGAGGTTTACCGCAATCCCACTGGCATGGCTTTCGGTGGATGGGGAGCGGCGATTGCCGCAAAAGCGGTAGAAATGCATGAAGAACGTCGCACGTTAATTGTCTCTCAACAAGCAACCTATCTAGCAGGCATTGGTCCCGGAGAGGTTCTGGTCACCGTGAAACTGTTGCGTTCTGGTGGTTCGACACAATTTTGGCGAGTTGAGCTGTCTCAAAATGGAAACCCGGCTTTGGTAGCTGATATCGTTTCCAGCAATCGCAAACCAACGGATATTACCTATCAAATTGATATGCCGGACGCAAAACCGCCGGTGGAATCAATAAACCTGCATCGCGGGAACGATATGGCACCGCAATGGGTTTCTACTTTTGATCAACAAATTGCCAAAGGCATACCCTTTGCTGTGAATGAGACTCCAGAAGCGCTGGTGTGGATAAAAGAAGCCGATGGGCGACCGCTGGATCGTATTAATCTATTTTCGATCTGTGACACGCCGATGCCACGATCATTTTTCTTGAGTGAACAATTCAGACCTGGATCAACAGTTTCTATGGGAACCTATATCTACGCCAGTGACGATGATCTTGCGGCGGCAGGTTCTGACTATATGTTGCTCCGTGTAGACGGCGCCACCGTTAGGAACAGTGCAACCGATTCTCGCGTTGAGCTTTGGTGTGCAAATGGGGTTCTATTGGCCGTTAGCAATCAGATTGGGTTTTTCCGCTAGGTGCTTTAAACCCGCCCTTTACCCTTGCTTTTGGGAATGTCCTACACTATAGAGCCCTCTTTCCGGACACGGACCACCCTGGAGGCGTGACGGAAATCTAGAAAATTCTAATTTTGGAGCAACATTATGAGTGATCAGCTGACCATTTCAGCAGAGCCTCGCGAACGGGCTGGCAAGGGAGCCTCCCGTGCACTACGTCGCGATGGCCGTGTCCCTGCCGTAATATACGGTGACAAAAAAGACGCACAACCAATCCACATTGAAGAGAAAGCTTTGAACAAGCTACTCGGCACCGGTGTTTTCATGAACTCACTGGTTCAGGTCGAAGTTGGTAGTGATAAAACGCGGACGCTTCCCAAAGATGTTGCTTTTGATCCTGTTACGGATCGCCCCATCCACGTTGATTTTTTCCGTCTATCAAAAGGCGCGAAGGTACAAGTCAACATTCCTGTCTCCTTCATCAACGAAGAAGAATCTCCTGGTCTTAAGCGTGGCGGCGTATTGAACGTTGTTCGTTATGAACTTGATCTGATGTGTGACGCCGATCTAATTCCTGAAGAAATCGAAATTGATGTAACCGGCCTTGAAATCGGCGATTCAATTCACTTCTCGGACGTTACTCTGCCAGAAGGTTCGGAAAGCTCGATTACCGATCGTGACTTTACCATTGCTGGCGTTGCCGCACCATCCGCTCTGAAATCTTCTGACGACGAAGCTGAAGACGGTGAAAGTGAAGAAGGCGAAGGCGAAGAAGGTGCTGAAGGCGAAAGCGCTGAAGGCGAAGGCGAAGAAGGTAGTTCAGAAGACTAGACCTCGCTTTTCAAAACAAACATATCGAAAACCGTCCGCGCTTGATATTGAAGCTCGGACGGTTTTTTATTGGGAGCAACTAACAACATGCAACTATGGGTCGGCCTTGGAAATCCGGGAGCGCAATATGCCATGCACCGGCACAATGTCGGCTTCATGGTTATTGATGCTTTGGAAGAAGTACACCGATTCCCTGCCCCCAAGCAGAAGTTTCAAGGTTGGGCAATGGAAGGCCGATTGGGTGGTGAAAAGTTACTACTCCTCAAGCCGGCAACATTTATGAATGAAAGCGGTCGTGCGGTTCGGTCAGCGATGGATTTCTACAAACTGGAACCCCAAGATGTTACCGTTTTCCATGATGAGCTTGATCTGGAACCTTTCAAGGTCAAAGTGAAAGTCGGCGGTGGTCATGCGGGTCACAATGGATTGCGATCTATTGATGCACATATCGGACCTGATTTTCGGCGCGTGCGCATTGGGATAGGTCATCCGGGCCATAAATCACGAGTACATGGCCATGTCTTAGGCAATTACGTCAAAGCAGAGATAGATGATTTAGCGGAAATGTTGGGCGCGATTGCCGCCGAGGCGGATTGGTTGGCAGAAGATAACAATCCGCGATTTATGAGTGAATTGGCGCTGAGGATGCAGGATTGAGTTTTTTCATCATGCTGAACTTGTTTCAGCATCTCCTGCCAGATAGAGCACTCACAACGGAACAAGGTCCTGAAACAAGTTTAGGATGACGAGAATCTAGAAGGCGTTAAAGCGCGCGTGACAAGGTAGAAATAATATGGGTTTTAAATGCGGTATCGTTGGGCTTCCCAATGTCGGAAAATCAACACTTTTTAATGCGTTAACCGAAACACAGGCAGCGCAGGCAGCCAATTATCCGTTTTGTACGATTGAGCCCAATGTCGGGCAGGTCGCTGTACCCGATCCACGCTTGCAGCAAATTGCAGAGATAGCCAGCAGCGCTAAAGTCATCGAAACTCAATTGGCCTTTGTCGACATTGCCGGCCTGGTCAAAGGCGCGTCGCAAGGCGAAGGTCTTGGCAACCAGTTCCTTGGCAATATTCGTGAGGTTGATGCGATCGTGCATGTACTTCGTTGCTTTGAAGATGATGATATTCAACATGTTTCCAACAAAATCGATCCAACATCCGATGCTGATGTGGTCGAAACCGAATTGTTGCTTTCTGACTTAGAAAGTCTTGAAAAACGCGTTCCTGCCTTTGAGAAAAAAGCGACAAGCGGTGACAAGGAAGCCAAGATTGCCGCCAGCGTCCTTGGCCAGACTTTGGAATTACTGCGAGAAGGAAAGCCCGCCCGTCTTACCCAACCCAATGACGACGAAGAACAACGCATATTTGACCAGTCACAATTACTGACCGCCAAACCAGTTCTCTATGTGTGCAATGTCGATGAAGGCGACGCAGCCAATGGCAATGAACTCAGTGCTCAAGTTTTTGAAAAAGCCAAAGCCGAAGGAGCAGAAGCCGTGATTGTATCTGCAGCGATCGAATCCGAACTGGTCGGCATGGAAGCGGAAGATCGTACCGAATATCTGACGGAATTGGGCCTCGAAGAATCGGGTCTCGCTCGGGTAATCCGTGCTGGCTATCAATTGCTCAGTTTGCAAACGTTTTTCACAGCAGGCCCAAAAGAAGCGCGCGCATGGACCGTCCACAAAGGTGCTAAAGCTCCCGAAGCAGCGGGAGAAATTCATAGTGACTTTGAGCGTGGTTTCATTCGTGCGGAAACCATCGCTTTCGATGATTTTGTGACACTCGGTGGTGAAAGTGCCGCTCGCGATGCCGGAAAATTACGGCAAGAAGGAAAAGACTACATCGCCATTGATGGTGATATCTTTAACTTCAAATTTAACGTCTGAACTTGTCTCAAATTGTCTTTAGGCTATCCGTGTTGCTAGGGAGAAGGTCGTGATTCGGTATTTGACTTTGGCAGTTTTCACTGCGTTTCTGTGGATCGGTAGCGCCAGTGCACAAACGGCAGTAACAACTCCTTTAACTGAAGGTGTAATCCGTGAACCCGTTACAATATTGATCTCCATAGACGGTTTTCGACCCGACTATCTTGATCGCGGCATTACACCGCACTTGAGCATATTGGCGAAAAATGGAGCTTATGGTCCCATGCGACCGGCCTTTCCTACCAAAACTTTCCCCAATCACTGGACTTTGGTTACCGGAAAACGCCCAGATAATCACGGAATCGTGGGAAACACCATGGTAGACCCTGAACGACCTGACGAGGTTTTTCGTATGTCCACCAAAGACCCTTTTTGGTGGAATCAGGCAGAACCAATTTGGATCACCGCTGAAGAACAGGGCATACGCAGCGCAACCATGTTTTGGCCAGGGTCCGAGGTGGATTTTGATGGGAAACGACCAAGTGATTGGTGGCCGTTTAGCCAAGAGCTATCTAACGATCGACGCATAAGCGCGGTTGTGGATTGGATGAGAAGACCCACAGATATTCGCCCCAAATTTGTCACACTCTATTTTGATACCGTTGATATGGCTGGGCATTTTTTCGGCCCCGCAAGTGGCGATAAATTAAATGCTACCATCAAAGAAGTTGATGATCGCATTGGTGACTTGGTCGGAGAGTTAGCTAAGCTCAATCAACCCGCCAACATTATCGTAACATCAGATCACGGCATGGCCGAAACGTCGCCAGAACGGATAATATCCCTTGATACGTTAATGCCGCGCGAACAATACCGTCTTGTTACAGATGGCAACTACGCCGGCATCGAGCCACTTAATGGCAATTATGCCAACCTCCGCAATGCCTTCATCAAGCCTCACAAGAACATGGAATGCTGGGAACGAGAAAATATTCCAGGACATTTTCAATATGGCAAAAACTCACGTGTTCCCGCCATATTCTGTTTACCTGAAACTGGATGGGTGGTTTTTCAGGATGTCCCTGAATGGATGACCGGTATTGGTGGCGGCCATGGATATGATCATCGTCACCCTGATATGACGGCGTTTTTTCTAGCCAACGGCCCATATGTAAAGTCGGCTGGAGAACAACCTATTTTTGATAGTGTAAACATCTATTCAATGGTTGCCTATCTTACCGGCGTGACTCCCAATGAGAGCGAAGGAAGTCTAGATCCTTTCAAGCAATTTCTAACGCCTTAAAATAAAGAAAATCCACGTTATGCTTTACTATGAAGACATCGAGATTGGTGTGGTCCAAAAATTTGGCCATTATAAAGTCACTCGAGATGAGGTTATTGATTTTGCTTCAAAATATGACCCGCAACCTTTCCATTTGAGTGACGAAGAAGCGGCGAAGACTCATTTCGGAGCACTATCTGCTAGCGGTTGGCACACTGGATCTATGGCAATGCGGATGATGGTCGAAAACTTCAAAGAGAATCAGCAAGCCGGCTTGGGTTCACCGGGCATTGATAATCTCCGCTGGATTAAACCAGTGTTTCCCGGTGACACTTTGCGATGTGAGAGTGAGGTTATCAGTAAACGCCGATCAAAAAGTCGACCTGAGATGGGAATCACCATCGGGCGCCTGACGGTATTTAATCAGAATGACCAGCCAGTTATGACGATGCAAAGCACCGGCTTAATCGCGGTAAAAGAGCGCTAAACTAAGCCCCGCACTCATACCTTCCTTCATAGCTATTCGATCCTACTTCGTCTTGGGCAATGGTAAGTGTCGCATCCCAATAATAGGTTGCTTCAGCATTGCTCGTAGGATCGATTTCCGGATGATCTATTGTAACCTCGACCGCCTCACTGAAAAACAGACCGCCTTTCTCTACTTGAGCAATGCCTGTACCCTCTTGCGTTAACATGACGACTTGATCGTTTAACTTAACAGCTGCTTTTCCTTTTGCAGAAGCGCTATCTTCCGCGGTTGCCACAAAAATAGGATCATCATTGTTGTTGGCAATAAAACTGCACCCCATGCCCGCTTCGATGGCTCCGCTAAATTCCTGATAGCTCATCATCTGCAACATTGGTCTTTCTATACCATCTCCGATATCTCCAGATGACTCCACCGGCATTACTTTGTCTTGAGAAGACTCTGTGACAGCAGGTTGACTAGGTTTTTCTTCGTTTCCATTCACTGGACTACAAGCACAAAGACTTATCAACAATCCGGTTGTTCCGAACAACTTCATCACTTTCTCCCGAACAGTTTTTCAATATCACCATGTGCCAATTTTACCCAGGTAGGACGCCCATGATTGCATTGCCCTGAATGCGGTGTGATTTCCATTTCACGCAATAAAGCGTTCATTTCCGCAACATTGAGCACTCTCCCTGCCCTGACAGATCCATGACAGGCCATAGTCGAGGCGACATGATCGATCCGTTCTTTCAGTGACAGTGCCTCATCATAAGCACCAAGTTCATCCGCTAGATCTGTGACTAAACCTTTGACATCTCCGGAACCGAGCATTGCCGGCGTTGCACGTATAAGCATGGCAGAGGGCCCGAAACGTTCCATTTCCAAACCAAATTCGGATAGTTCCGCCACTCTGGTCTCGAGGCGGTCGCAGGCATTTTCATCCAACTCAACAACCTCGGCCATTAGCAGCGCCTGCGAAGCCACAGTGCCTCCTTCGACTGCTTTTCGCATTCGCTCGAGTACTAATCGTTCATGTGCCGCATGCTGATCAACAATCACAAGACCGTCGTCAGCCTCCGCGACAATATAGGTTTTGGCTACTTGTCCGCGCGCCACACCAAGTGGATGTTTTATACCATCGGGCACGGGTTCAGATGCCTCTTCTGCTTTGCCCATTATCGGGGCCAATCCATCGGATTGATCAAGATTGCGAAAAACAGAAACATCTTCATGCAATGGCGCAGCCGATGGATGGGGTTGTTGCTCTACCGTTGCCCTGCCTTGAGAAGTGAATATATTTGGCTGAGGGTCGGGCGTTACAGACTCGGTTTGCCAGTTTGCCAGTGTGGAATTCGCTGGCCTCTGCACTGCTCGAAAGCCACCGTCATCAAGCGCTCGTCTAAGACCACTAACAATCATACCGCGGATCATAGCCGGTTCACGAAAGCGCACTTCGGTTTTTGCTGGATGGACGTTCACATCGACGAGTTCTGGTGGCATTTCAATGAATAGAGCAACGATCGGATGTCGATCCCTTGCCAACATTTCGGCATAGGCACCGCGTACTGCACCAACCAGCAACCGGTCTTTCACAGGGCGACCGTTTACAAATAGAAACTGATGATCCGCAACACCGCGATTATAAGTTGGCAAACCAGCTACACCTGTCAGATGGACATCCTCCCGAAGCAAATCGACCGGAACACTGTTTGCGCGCAGTTCGCGATTGGTAAGCGCAGCAACACGATCTGGGCTGGTCTCTCCGCTCTGTACTGAAATTGCCTTGCGTCCCTGATGTTCCAGCATGAACCCGATATCGGGACGCGCCATTGCAAGGCGTCGAACAACATCAGTGCAGGCGGCATATTCGCTACGCGCCGTTCGCAAGAATTTACGTCTGGCCGGAATTTTTGCGAAAAGTTGCTCCACGCGAACTTTGGTGCCCGGTGGAATAGCCGCAGGTCCTTCGTCTATCAACGCACCGTGATCGATCACACGTTTCCAACCGTCTCCGCCTTCAACTCGGCTTTCAATGGTTAGCTTAGATACACTCGCAATAGATGGTAGAGCTTCTCCCCGAAATCCCATTGTTGTAACCATTTCAATGGCTTCATCGGGTAGTTTCGAAGTCGCATGTCGTTCAAGAGCCAACGAGATATCGTCGCGGGTCATGCCATATCCATTATCAATCACTTCAACCAGATCGAGCCCGCCCTGTTCTATTCGGATGCTAATCTGTGAAGCACCTGCATCGATAGCGTTTTCGACTAGCTCTTTCAGCGCACTGGCCGGTCTTTCTACCACCTCGCCTGCAGCGATGCGATTGATCAGAGTATTTGGGAGTCTTCTTATTGACATATTGTCGTTCCTAGCCCAAGCGAACTCCCCAAGCGACCCCTGATTTGCGGCACGATTCTCATGGTTAACATTCGCGTTAGTTTCATGTCTTGTTCAGCTGTTGTCACGCTAAGGATACTAACGATCGTGAGTTCCACGACTCACTCAGAATACGGATCAAAATATGTTTGAAAATCTGTTCAAATTCCGTTCCCAAGACATGGCCATCGATTTGGGTACGGCGAACACAGTTGTCTATGTGCGGGGCCAGGGCATCGTACTTAACGAACCATCAGTTGTGGCAATTGAAACAATCAACGGGATCAAAAAAGTCAAAGCAGTAGGCAATGACGCGAAGATGATGATGGGTAAAACACCCGACAGTATTGAAGCGATCCGGCCATTGCGTGACGGTGTAATTGCCGACATTGATGTAGCCGAGCAGATGATCAAGCATTTCATTCAAAAAGTGAATGGCAAGGCAAAGCTCTTCAGTTATCCTGAAATTGTGATTTGTGTGCCCAGTGGTTCAACATCTGTTGAACGACGTGCTATTCGCGATGCGGCATCCAATGCCGGTGCGCGTCAAGTTTTCTTAATAGAAGAACCCATGGCGGCAGCAATTGGAGCTGATATGCCGGTTACGGAGCCTATTGGCTCTATGGTCGTTGACGTTGGCGGCGGCACAACCGAAGTCGCCGTACTGTCTTTGCGAGGCCTCGCCTACACAACATCCGTTCGTACCGGCGGTGACAAAATGGATGAAGCGATCGTTTCCTATGTTCGGCGCCACCATAATCTTTTGATCGGTGAAACCACAGCGGAACGCATCAAGAAAGACTTTGGCGTTGCGCAAGCACCTGCTGACGGGGTTGGCCATACGATCCATATCAAGGGTCGTGATTTGGTAAATGGCGTTCCAAAAGAAATCTCGATCAATCAAGGCCAAATTGCAGAAGCATTGAGTGAGCCCATTGGTACAATTGTCGAAGGCGTCCGTATCGCTCTCGAAAACACAGCTCCTGAACTTGCAGCAGACATCGTCGACCAGGGCATTGTTCTTACCGGTGGCGGTGCGCTCATCAATGGCTTGGACTCTGAACTTAGTGATGAGACTGGATTACCAGTGACTGTTGCAGAAGATCCACTGGCCTGCGTTGCCATTGGAACCGGACGCGCGATGGAAGATGAAATGTTTCGAGGCGTTTTGACGACTGCCTAATGCGAAAAACCGCTTTGACCATAACTGACTCAAAAGGATAAACCGAGATGGCGCCGCCAACAAATCGGCGTCCTGGTTTCTCCAAGCGGGCGCAATACTCGATATTCGCTAGTTATCTTTTAGGGATACTAGGAGCCGTCGTAGGGCTACTTCTTCTATTGATTTCCTTTATCGATCCACGTGGATTTTCTGTGCTTAGAACCCTTGGTGCTGAAGCGACTGCACCGGTTAGTAAGACGCTAGCAGAAGCCACTGGTGCCACAGGAAGCGCCGCCGACAATATTGCTGCCTATTTTGACGCGGCATCCAAAAATGCGGCAATGAAACGAGAGTTGGAAAAGAACCGGGTCGAATTGCTAGAAGCGAAGGCGATTAAACAAGAAAACGAACGGTTGAAAAGACTTCTCAAACTCAAAGAAGAAATGAATGATTCGATCGGAATCGCGAGATTGATAAGTTCCACTTCTTCCAGCTCAAGACGTATTGCTACTTTGGGAATTGGCAGCACCAGCGGCGTTCTGATTGGCCAACCTGTTCGTGCACCAGAAGGATTGATTGGACGTGTTCTGGAAACAGGACCTACAACCGCCCGCATCTTGCTGGTATCGGATGGAAAGAATGTAACTCCGGTAAAACGGGCTAAAGATGAATTGCCTGCATTTGCAACCGGTCGCGGCGATGGTACGATCGATGTTCGTCCGATAAATATCAGTGACAATCCATTCGAACCCGGAGATCTTTTAACAACATCTGGCAGCGGCGGACTGTACAGCCCAGGCATCCCTATAGCCATGGTCATAGAAAAAACTGATACCGGCGCAATTGCGCGCCTTTTGGCCAATCCCGGCAATGTTGGTCATGTCATAGTCCAACCCATTTTCCAGGCAGAAACGGTAGCACAAATTAAAAAGGCAGAAAGTGAAACTGCCGATTCAGAGGAAGCCGAATAGTGGCGAAGGGATATCGATCTACAATTAATCGCCAACCCTCTAAGCTTCGGATCAAAGCTGTACCGCCGATAACGGTAATATTCGGTTCGATAATCACTGCACTGCCAATTATTACAGACCATCCCATCTTACCGCCAATGGGGTTGTTGGTAGTGTTAGCATGGCGCCTGATCCGCCCAGGTTATTGGCCGGTTTGGATTGGTTTTCCACTCGGTCTGATTGACGATATCTTTAGTGGTCAACCTATTGGAAGCGCGGTCTTCCTTTGGTCGACCGTATTTGTGGTCTTGGACACACTGGATCGAAAGACCGTTAACCGCGATTATTGGCAAGATTGGTTCATCGCAAGCGTCGCCATAGCTTTTGTGTTAGTAGGAGGGATGCTCATCGTAGATTTTCCTCGTAATTTATTGTTTCTTGACGTTTTGATTCCGCAGATATTGCTGTCCATTCTCTTGTACCCGTTCATAGCAAGGCTGGTCGGCGCGATTGACAATTGGCGAGTTTCTTCATGAACGGCGGCAAGGTCATTAGCAGTGCGGTTCAATCGCTCACTTTCACACGCAGAGCGACGATCATCGGAGGCCTCCAAGTTGGGATAGGATTGTTACTCGCCGGTCGAATGGCCTATATCTCGGTGGCCGAGAACGAGCGTTATCAATTACTGTCCGAAAGTAACCGGGTAAACCTTACGCTAATTCCTCCACGACGCGGTTGGTTAGTTGATCGAAATGGCAAACCAATCGCCAACAACCGATCTGACTTTCGGGTTGATATCATCCCAGATCGCACACCCAATAAGGAACAAACCGTAGCCACGCTGGCTAAGCTATTGTCGCTTGATGCTGAGGAAGTAGAACGCATTAACAACGAACTGAAGCAAACGAATAGTTTCCAACCAATCCAAGTGGCATCCGGTCTTGATTGGGAAAAATATGCGGCAGTCAGCGTCAGGCTTCCCGACCTTCCAGGCGTCTCACCTCGGCAGGGCTTTTCACGCTTCTATCCGACAGGTGCTGCCGTCGGTCATTTGGTTGGATATGTGGGCATTGCCTCGGCAGAAGACTATAAAGAAAACCCCAATCCGATACTTATCACGCCGGGTTACAAAATTGGTAAGGACGGACTTGAAAAGCATTTTGAAGACCGTCTGCAGGGTGAACCCGGAGCAAAACGTGTGGAAGTCACCGCTCGTGGTAAAATTATTCGGGAATTGGATACTCAATCCGATGTTCCTGGAAAACCACTCAAGTTGACCCTTGATGCGGAGTTGCAAGAATATGCAGCCCGACGATTGGGCCCTGAAAGTGGTTCGGTCGTGGTCATGGATTGCCACACCGGCGAAATCCTAACGATGACTTCAATGCCATCTTTTGATCCGAACAGTTTCTCAGATGGCATCGGCGTAACTGAGTACGGAATGCTGCGGGACGATGACCATGTTCCGCTTCGCGACAAATCATTACGCGGCCTTTATCCTCCAGGTTCAACAGTGAAACCGATGGATACTCTAGCATTGATGAGAGCAGGAATTGATCCGGAAGAAACCGTAAGTTGCCCCGGAGGGCTTCGGGTTGGAAACCGTTTTTTCAACTGTCATAGCACTCATGGTTCAGTCAACATGAACCGGGCTGTTGCGCAAAGCTGTGATACCTATTTCTACAAAATGGCTCTGCGCATAGGTTATGATCCAATTGCTAAAGCTGCTCGAGAGTTAGGCATGGGAGAAAAATATGATCTGCCAGTACCTTCACAAAGCTACGGAACAGTACCAGACTCAGATTGGATGGAGAGGAAGCATAAACGACCTTGGGCAAATTTTGATTCGGTAAACTCGGTCATCGGCCAAGGGTACGTACTTTCCAATCCTTTACAGCTGGCAGTTATGGCCTCTCGAATGGCATCGGGAAAAAAAGTTCAACCGCGTTTGTTATTTACCAACAAGAAAATTGAAGTTCCGGCTATAAACTTCTCACAAGAGCATCTGATGCACGCCCATCAAGCAATGGCTGATGTCGTAAGTGGTCGTGGAACAGCTCGCCGCGCAAGCCTCCCTTTAGACGGCATTCGCATGGGCGGAAAAACTGGGACCGCACAAGTCGTTGGCTTGAACGTTGGGCGTGGAGGCAGAGACGTTCCATGGAAATTCCGTGACCATGGTTTGTTTATCGCGTTCGCACCAGTCGATAATCCACGCTACGCTATGTCAGTTGTCATTGAACACGGTGCAGGCTCATCTTCTGCCTATCCTGTAGCGCGCGATGTCATGACATTTATGTTCGATCGCGAAAAGGCCATGGAACAGTTGGAACCCTTGGAGAAATCGTGGGGTGGCAATATCGCGGAACGAACGGCGAAAAAGATGACGGCCTATCGCGCTCAAAAGGAACTGGAGAAGGCAATCGCAGAAGGTCGGATCCAATCAACCTCCGACGATGACATCTCGGATCAAAATACGGAACCTCAGGTAGGGCAATAGACATTGAGTGATTTTGTCCCAGCTCCCATTGCGCAACTCCCCTGGAAGACCATTCTTCTATTACTGATCATGGCCAGCTTCGGTTTTGTTGTACTATACTCTGCCGCCGGTGGCAGTTTGACCCCGTGGGCAGGCTTGCACATGGTTCGATTTTTTATGTTCCTAGCAATGGCGATTGTGTTTTCTAGGTTAAATGAGAATTTCTGGAAAGCGATTGCTTTTCCAGTTTACATTGCGGTGGTCGTAATGTTGCTTGGTGTAGAATTGATTGGCGCAGTTGGAGGAGGTAGCCAGCGTTGGTTGAACCTGGGGTTCATCCGTATACAACCTTCAGAGCTGATGAAAGTCGCAATCATATTGGCCGTTGCGCGCTTTTATGACTTGCTTCCCCCCAGTCAAATAAGAAGTTGGAGTGCAATATGGCCTTTATTGGTCCTATTAGCCTTCCCTTGTGGGTTGATAATTTTACAACCTGATCTTGGCACGACGATAACAGTCGCGGCAGGTGCTCTTACGATAGCCTTTCTCGCTGGCTTGCCCATGAGATTGTTTGTGGGTGGAGCCGTAGCATTGGCGGTTTTGACACCAATTGCCTTTTTCTTTGGCCTAGAAGAGTATCAGCAACGCCGCGTAACTACATTCTTAAACCCAGAAAACGATCCACTAGGCGCCGGGTACCACATTACACAATCGAAAATCGCGATTGGCTCTGGCGGGGTGTTTGGCAAAGGTTTTCTAAACGGTACCCAGAGCCATTTGGATTATTTGCCGGAAGGACACACCGATTTCGTTTTTGCCACTATGGCAGAAGAATGGGGGTTGTTAGGGGGCGTCGTTGTTCTTTTTGGGTTCTTCCTGCTGTTTCGCTGGGGCTTAGGTGTAGCGATGAAGGCTAAAACACGCTTCTCACAATTGGTCGCAGTTGGTTTAACTGCGACTATATTCTTCTACGTTGCGATAAATTTGATGATGGTAATGGGTCTGGCACCCGTGGTGGGTATACCTTTACCTTTTTTGAGCCATGGCGGCTCCTCGATGATGACCATTATGATTTGCGTTGGTATCTTGATGTCAATTGACCGTCATCCTGGAAGACAATCTAGTGCCTTTGGATAGTTATAACCATGAGGAATCAAAGTGCCGGACTATATGTCGTAAGGCAATCATTTTGGACGCATAGCTCAGTTGGTAGAGCAGCTGACTCTTAATCAGCGGGTCCCAGGTTCGAACCCTGGTGCGTTCACCATTTTTTCGCAATTTGTATGACAGCGCTTAACAATGAAAAAGGCGGGCCTCGTTATGAGGTCCCGCCTTTGATATCAGAGCAAAGCACGAAAAAAGGGGAACGCAACGGCTCCCCTTTTCATCTATTATTTGTTAACGGCGTCCTTCAGACCTTTACCGGCCTTGAATTTTGCTTGTGTGGATGCAGGAATCTGCATCGGTTCACCGGTACGTGGGTTACGACCAGTTGATGCTTTGCGCTTTGATGTTGAGAAAGTTCCGAAACCAACCAGACGGCATTCACCGCCACCTGCTAGTGCTGATGTGATAGAGTCGAAAACTGCGTCTACGGATTTGCCCGCATCGCTTTTGCTGAGACCACTGTGATCTGCTACACTACTAATAAGATCCTGTTTGTTCATTCTGGGAATCCCCCTCTCTAAATATGCAACTCGGTTTGAATCGCGCTTTTGCCTGAAAACACTAATGCGAAATTCTGCTGATGTGTCAAAGGAAAACCGCTGTTTTCCGGGCGAAAATGCGTTTTTCTGAACTAAACTGATGGATTCTTTCTCAATATCTCCAATCAGACAAGCTAAACCTGTTTTCTAGAGCCAAACTGACGCGGAAAGTAACAGTCGAAACGACTCGCAAAATGGGATCAATGACGTGCAGAAGAACTCGGTTCATCCGCCACCGGCGCAGTTGCATGGCTCGCCAACTCTTCTTCATCACTCCATTCGATCGGTTCAACCTTGTCTGCAAGCGCCTCAGCTAGAACCTCATCGACATGCTTTACCGGGATGATTTTCAATTCAGAGGTTATGTTCTCTGGAATATCAACCAAGTCTTTTTCGTTTTCAGCAGGAATAAGTACGGTTGTGATTCCTCCGCGCAAAGCAGCAAGCAGCTTTTCCTTCAATCCGCCAATTGGCAGAACACGCCCGCGCAGAGTAACTTCGCCTGTCATTGCGATGTCTTTGCGCACTGCTATCCCGGTGAGCGTTGAAACGATAGCAGTCACAATACCGACACCTGCCGACGGCCCGTCTTTAGGAACAGCACCTTCAGGTAAGTGAATATGAATATCTTTACGCGCGAATAAACTAGGTTTAATTCCATAGGATGGTGCCCGCGCTTTCACAAAGGACAGTGCCGCCTGCACCGATTCCGTCATCACTTCACCGAGCTTACCGGTTGTCTTAATCTGACCTTTTCCTGACACTGTCACGGATTCGATAGTAAGCAGTTCACCGCCAACTTCGGTCCAAGCCAATCCAGTGACCGCACCTATTTGATTCTCTTCCTCGCCGACGCCATGTCGGAATTTACGAACACCGGCATATTCGGAAAGATTATCAGTTGTAATTTCTACACTCTCAAATTCACCTTCCAATATACGGCGCAATGCTTTCCTGGCTAGCTTGGCGATCTCGCGTTCGAGCGTCCGAACACCTGCCTCACGTGTATAGTATCGAATAAGATCACGCAGAGCTTCATCGGTCAGGGCAAACTCGCCCTTCTTCAAGCCATGTGCCTCGACTTGTTTTTCAAAAAGATGCCGCTTGGCGATCTCGACCTTTTCATCTTCGGTGTAACCCTCAAGCCGGATAATCTCCATCCGATCGAGAAGTGGTTGGGGAAGGTTCAGCGAGTTCGCAGTCGTTACAAACATGATATCCGATAGATCGATATCAATTTCCAGATAATGATCCTGAAACTTGTCATTTTGCTCTGGATCCAACACTTCAAGTAAAGCAGAAGCTGGATCACCACGAAAATCCTGTCCTAATTTGTCAATTTCATCGAGCAGGAAGAGTGGATTTGATGTTCCCGCTTTTTTCAGGTTAGAAACAATCTTGCCAGGAAGCGAACCTATATAGGTCCGTCTATGCCCTCTAATCTCTGCTTCATCCCGCACTCCACCCAAGGACTGACGTACAAATTCTCGGCCTGTTGCACGTGCGATTGATCGACCGAGTGAGGTCTTACCAACACCAGGAGGGCCAACGAGACACAGGATTGGGCCTTTTAGCTTATTCGTACGGGATTGAACCGCAAGATACTCGATGATCCGTTCTTTAACTTTTTCCAGTGCGAAATGATCATCATCAAGGATAGTTTCGGCTTTTTTGATATCCTTCTTGAGGCGCGACTTTTTACCCCATGGCAGCCCAAGAAGAATATCAAGATAGTTGCGAACAACTGTCGCTTCCGCTGACATGGGTTGCATGCCCTTCAGCTTTTTTAGCTCGGTCGTTGCTTTGGTTTTCGCTTCTTCGGAAAGTTTGGTTTCTTCAATCTTCTTACCAAGAGAGGAAAGCTCGTCACCCTCGCCGTCTTCATCACCTAGCTCGCGCTGAATAGCTTTCATCTGCTCATTCAAATAATATTCGCGCTGTGTTTTCTCCATCTGACGTTTCACGCGGCCGCGGATTTTCTTTTCTACCTGAAGAACGCCTAATTCGCCTTCCATAAAAGCAAACGCCATTTCGAGGCGCTTCATTGCATCGCCTTCAACAAGCAGGCTTTGCTTGTCTGCGACTTTCACATTGATATTGGCAGCGACCGCATCGGCTAGACGAGAGGCTTCTTCAATTTCGCCAAGCTGAACTACTGTTTCTGCGGGCATTTTTTTGTTGAGTTTTGAATAATTCTCGAATTGCTCAACGACAGATCGCATCAACGCAGCGGTCTCCGGTGTGTCGGTCGACTTTTCTTCTAGCAATTCGACTGTGGCGAGAACAAAGCCATCTGATTTTTCATCTAGGGAAACATGTTTCGCGCGCTGTTTACCTTCAACCAAAACACGAACCGTTCCATCTGGCAGTTTTAGGAGTTGGAGCACCGTTGCAACGACACCCAAATCATAAAGTTGATCACGGACAGGATCATCTTCTGCAGGATCCAGTTGTGCCACAAGGAATATCTCCTTGTCGGAATCCATAGCTTTTTCAAGCGCGACCACCGATTTGTCCCGCCCAACGAAGAGAGGAACAATCATATTCGGAAATACAACGATATCTCGAAGTGGAAGTAATGGAAGCGTTTTGGATGATGGCGCAGGATTAGACTCGGTCTCAGGCATGAAAACTCCAACTATCAGCGCAGGTGTGCGCTATTTTCAACTATATGGTGGCTTCCAACATCACTTCAAGCGGGATGCGACAAAAGGCATGAATGATCTAAAAAGGCAGTTTAAAACCTGGGGGTAACTGCATTCCACTAGACATTTTGCTCATCTCTTCATTGCTTACCGCATCGGCCTTGTCTCGTGCATCATTAAAAGCGGCTGCTACCAGATCTTCCAATATACCCTTTTCGTCCGGTTTCAGGAGGCTGTCATCGATAGAAACGCCCAATATCCGCCCTTTGGCAGTGGCTTTCACCGAAACGAGCCCGCCACCAGATTTGCCTTCAACTTCTAACGTATCCAGCTTTTTCTGCGCCTCTTCCATTTGGACTTGCACGTTTTGCGCAGCCTCCTGGGCAGCTTTCATCATTTCTTCCATCGATTTCATTATGCACTCCGGGTTTGTGGTTCGGACGACTGCTCGTCATCCAGTAGTTCTGCATCAGGGAAGGCTTCCATTGCTGCCTTCACAAGCGGCGTGTCCAATATTGCTTGCTGTTTTGCTTCATAGGCTTGCTGAGCTTGTTCAGCGATACTGGGGATTGCCTCTCCTTCGCCTTCGCGAATTTCCCATAAAACGGCTGTTTTTAGTCTCAGAGCATCTGCTATCTTGCGAATATCCGTATCGGATATCGCACGCGCGGATTGATATTCAATCACCGGGGCTTCAAATTTCACAACTCGCATATCGGCAATCAATATGCTCTCCAATATTGGTGATACTTGACCCACAATAGTCACAACTGCCTCAAAGCTCTCAGGCATATTGGATAGGCCTGGCTCAGTTCTATCTATACTATTTGGCGAAACTTCCGGCTGTTCTAAAAGACTTACGGGTTCAACAGCGGCTGGGGGTGCCGGTGGATTGTCTGTTCCAGGCTGTGATGAACTGGTATCACTTTTCAATAGTTCAGCAAGCTTCCCTGGATCAGGCATATCGGCAGCACATAATATGCGAAGCAACGCCATATCACATGCTTCTCGTGGCAAATGAGCTCGCTGTACTTCTTCAAACCCCTTCAAAAGAAGTTGCCATAACCGGTGGAGAACGGGGTAGGAAAGTTGCTTCGACCAGCTCTCAAACTGCACTTTGGCTTCTTCAGATAATGTTGGGTCGGTAACACGTCCCACTTTGAACAAAGTAACTTGGTGTGAAAGGGAAAGCAGTCCATTCATTATAGAAAGCGGTTCGACCCCAATTTTATGCTGCTCCTCAACAGAAGTCAGCAATGCATCCTGATCACCTGCCAATAATTGACCAAACAACCGGCGAATGGCTCCGCGATCAGACAAGCCGAGCATTTCTCTAATCTGAGTAGCCGTGACACGGCCATCACCTTCCAAATCAGCATGAGAGATTGCTTGATCGAGAATAGACTGACCATCACGAGCTGAGCCTTCAGCCGCTTGCGCAATGAGATTGAGTGCATCGTCGTCAGCCTCAACATCTTCATTGTTACAAATCATCCGAAAATTTTCAGCCAGAAGTGCAGGTGTGATCCTTTTCAGGTCGAAGCGCTGACAACGAGAAAGGACCGTAATTGGTACTTTATTCACTTCTGTCGTCGCAAAGATAAATTTCACATGCGCCGGAGGCTCTTCCAACGTTTTGAGCAACGCGTTGAAGGCGTTTTTGGAAAGCATGTGGACTTCATCGATAATATATATTTTGTAACGCGCAGAGACGGATGAATAACGCACGGCCTCGATAATCTCCCGAACATCATCGACGCCCGTATGGCTGGCGGCATCCATTTCGATAACATCGATAAAGCTACCCACGGCAATCGAGGTACAGGGTTCACATTTACCGCAAGGATCAATAGTAGGTCCGCCCTGCCCATCTTCTCCAATGCAATTTAATGCCTTTGCGATCAGCCGTGCCGTCGTCGTTTTTCCGACACCACGGACTCCAGTCATCAAAAAGGCATGAGCCAATCGATCTCGCTTTATTGCATTGCCAAGAGTTTGCACCATGGCATCCTGACCAATCAGTTGATCAAATCTGGCAGGGCGATATTTTCGCGCCAAGACACGGTAGGGTTGTTCAGAACCAGGCGCTGGTTGCTCCGGGGCTTCGACACCGCTAGCCGTAAAGATATCTGATGAATCGGACATGCTTTTTAGTCTAGTCGCACACTGCCAAATTGTCGAAGGCTTAAAGTGAAATCAGTCTGCAAAATCATCAAATTTCTATCGAGTAGGAGCCGGGCGACCCGCAGAAAAATCGTTACGGCTGCTTCCTTCCGGACCTGACCGGGTTGGCGAAAACTACGTCCACCCGACTCCCGCAGCGCATATGGCGGCGGTTTGGCAGAATTTCAAGCACCTTCTATCAGTCAGGTAAGCCAATCAATCGTACCGCAACTCTCGCTACATCAGCAATAGTAGCATTTACCTTTTTCGCCGAAGCTGTCGGCCTATCGGTATAAACCGTCAAAATTACCGGTGACGTCCCATATTCCGCCCGCGAAGGCCAGATGATTGCAATGTCGTTATACGCAGAGCCGCCCGCTGTTCCGGTTTTATTTCCCACAGGCCAACCTGCTGGCAATCCAGCGCGAATACGATCGGCTCCGGTTTTGCTACCAATCATCCAGTTTTGCACATTGGATCTGCTGCTGCCTTTTGTAGAATTGTCGATCAGAAGTTTGTGCATCAACCAAGCCATAGCAACCGGGCTAGTAGTATCGCGCGGATCTCCCGGAATGTTCTCATTCAATTCGGGTTCCCATCGATCAAGGCGCGTCACTCGATCGCCCTGATCATAGACAAAATCGGTAAACCCTTTGGGACCGCCAATTGCTTTCAAAACCAAATTTGCCGCCGCATTGTCGCTTGTCTGAACTGCGGCTTTCGCAAGTTCACCCAAGGATACGGCCGTTCCATCTTTCAAATGCTTCTCAAAGAACGGCATGTATGGAACACTATCTTCCGATTTAAGTCGGAATTTTGCGTTCATGTCCACATCGCCTCTTGCATGTGCAAAGGTTAGAGCTGAAGCTAGCGGCGCCTTAAAGGTAGAACACATTGCAAATCGTTCATTCCCTCGATGCGAACTGACAATATTGCCTTGGCTATCGACCAATGCCACGCCCAATCGGCCGCCAATGCGCTTTTCCAATTTAGAGAAAGCCGGATTGGTCATGATGCTCGCTTGATTTCGTCCGGGCATACAGCCGGCGGCAAGAGCAAATGGAATTCCGGCCAGCATCGTCCTACGATTTATCATATCAAAAACCCTGCATATTGTGGCTTTCAGAAGGAATACGAACGGTTAAACCATCCAGATCCTGCGTCAGTGTGATCTGACACGCCAATCGGCTGGTTCGTTTCACGCCCGCCGCAAGATCAAGCATATCCTCTTCCATTTCACTGGCTTCTGGCAACTTGTCAAAATCGTTGGTGTCTACAATCACATGACAGGTGGAACAGGCCATTTGTCCTTCGCATGTTCCTTCTAAAGGTTGATCGTTAACCTGTGCGATCGTCAAAAGATTATCACCCACTCTGGCTGTAGCTTCGACGCTCTTCTCACCATCGACACTGACGAATGTTATCTTGATTTCGCTCATAATAATTGCGCCTTTGCTGCACTGTTGATCATATTAGCAGCTTGTTCAATTTCATCCATGGTTGTGTACCGTCCAAAGCCTAGGCGGATAGAGGATCTTACTTCCGCGGGTTCTAGCCTCAAAGCAGTTAGAACGTGGCTCGGTCTGCCAGAGCCGCTGGCACAGGCTGATCCCGCCGAAAACGCGACATCGCGAACATCGGACATTAGACGCCCAACATCCAAACCATTTTTCCGTAAATTCAAATTTCCTGGATATCGTCGGTCAATCGCCCCATTGACTAACCAATCACCAAAAAGTTCTCGGGCATAGTCAGATAGTTTTTCAATATGCGCCATATCTTTGGTCAAATTTGAATTACAAAGTTCCGCGGCTTTGCCAAATCCTACGCAAAGGGCGGGCGACAATGTTCCCGATCGGACACCCTTTTCCTGTCCACCTCCGTGGATCAACGTTGGCAACTCCAATCCTGCGCGGGTCCAAAGCGCGCCAATTCCTTTTGGCCCGTATATTTTATGACCGGATATCGCGATCATATCGACGTTATCAGGGATTGCTACTCGCCCATAACCTTGAACTGCATCACATAGCATCAACGCACCATGAAGATGAGCCAGTTCGGCAATAGCCTCGACTGGTTGAATCACCCCAATTTCATTGTTCACTAACATAGCCGCAATCAATGCGGTCTTGCTGCTTGCCAGAGACTTCAATGCCTCCAGTGAAACGATTCCGTTGCTGTCGACTGGTACGAAGGCAACCTCAAATCCAATTTTTGCGTATGACTTTGCGGTATCCCGGACCGCGGCATGCTCTGTTTCCAGAACAATAATTTCGTTTCGTCCGCGCTTCAGCTGTTGGTAAATCGCACCAAACCCCAAATTTATCGCCTCAGTTGCGCTACCAGTGAAAATCACATTGCCTTGCTCGGGAAGCAACACTGCCAATTGTTCTCGCGCAACGTCGATGATTGCCGCCGTTTGCCGCCCCAATTTATGTGCACTATGTGGATTTCCAAAGTGATCTTTCAGCCAAGGCACCATTGCATCGAAAACTTCCGGTGCGAGTGGCGTTGTGGCCTGATTGTCAAGGTAGATTGGAGACTTCAAAATCGATCAGGTTCGTCTGGCTTGATTGAATATTGATTTCCACTGTTCAACGAAGGCATAAATTTGTGAGCGCGACGTGTCGCGACCAATGCTCACTCGAATAACCTCCTTCGATATGGATTCGTCCATTCCCATTGCTTCCAGAACATGACTTGTTTTTAGTGTACCCGAGGAACAAGCACTGCCAGCAGAGACCGAGAAACCGGCCATATCAAAACGAATGAGTTGGGTGTTCGCAGCCACACCGGGCATATGATAGCTGGCTATAGTGGCTATACGCGGGGCATTTTCAGCGACAACAGAACCGCCTTCCTTTTTGATCGCATCATCGAGATGTTGACGTAACTCGGTTGCGCGGCCTGCCCAAGTTTTCGGCGCTTCCAATGCCGCTGTCATGGCCATAATATACGGCAAATTCTCGGTCCCAGTTCGGTAACCTTGCTCTTGGCCTCCCGCTGGATTGAGTAACTTCAAATCCTTGACCAGCAATGCTCCGACGCCAGGAGGACCGCCAAATTTGTGACCTGCAATCACGATCATATCAGCGTCAGGCAACGGCATTTTTCCTGCTGATTGAGCACAATCGGCCAACAGGGCAGCACCGCGATCTCGGCACACTTTACCCAATGCTGCCAAATCTTGCATCACGCCAGTTTCATTGTTCACCGATTGGACAACCACCAAAGCGCGCCCTTCAGCGCTTTTTAGAACATGATTGAGGTTCGTTGGTGTCACCATACCGTTCATATCAACCGGCAATCGTTTTGCACTGGTCGCCGAACGCAAAACGACGTCATGTTCGACCGGAGAAACATATTGGTTGTCAGGTTTAGAATGATTGAGAGCAATACTAATTGCTTCACTTGCCCCGCTTGTAAAAATGACATCGCCATCCCAATCAAGCGCCGATCTAAATCGGCTTCGCGCGTTTTCGAGCATTGATTGCGCAGAACGACCATCGGCATGGGGCGAAGATGGATTCGCCCATTGCTCGAAACCCTCCAGAGTCGCCTTTTTCGCTACGTCTAGAAGCGGCGTTGTCGCCGCATAATCAAGGTAGATTCGTTTTTGATCTGTCACAATTCTGACAATTGCCCTTCAACATTCGGGATTGAGTTGCGGATTTATCAACTCTCTTTATATAGGCGCTTCAAAATGCGCAAAAGCAAATCTGCTTTTCGTTTTAAAACATATACGCAAAACCAACCACAGAATCGAAGCATCTATGCCTGACGTAATTTTTACCGGACCAGAAGGTCGCCTTGAAGGCCGTTTCAGCCCCCCTCCCCGCGATCGAGCACCGGTCGCGATGATCTTGCACCCACATCCTCAAGCTGGCGGAACGATGAATGACCGCATCACCCAAGCGATGTACAAAACTTTCGTCAATCGGGGTTTTGCCGTGCTTCGCTTTAATTTTAGGGGCGTTGGCAGGTCACAGGGTGTTTTCGACAATGGCATTGGCGAACTCTCTGATGCCGCTGCCGCGCTCGATTGGGTGCAGAGTTTCCACCCCGAAGCCCAGACCACGTGGATCGCTGGCTATAGTTTTGGCGCATGGATCGGAATGCAGTTACTTATGCGCAGACCGGAAATCAGGGGCTTTATCTCAGTTTCACCACCCGCCAACATGTACGACTTCAATTTCCTAGCGCCCTGCCCCTCTTCTGGAATATTGATTCAAGGTGTGAATGACGAAGTTGTCGCACCTAACGCGGTTCAAAAACTTGTCGATAAGTTACGCACCCAAAAGCACATCACCATCCATCATGATGAAATTCCACGTGCCAACCATTTTTACGAAAATGAAATGGAGCTTTTGATGGGCTCAGTGGACAATTATCTCGACATGCGATTGGCACCCGATTCGCCAATCAAATAGCCGGGTCACATCAGCGCGATTCGATTGGATCCGAGCCTTCTGGCACCGGTGCCAACCAAATTGCCAAATTGCCAAACATTACAGCTGAAGCAATAAGCATCAAAATGCCTTGCTTCCGATTGGTTCCTTTGCGCAGTATAAAAATACCGCCAGCTAATAATGCTACGCCAGCAATCATTAATATTGATAACAGCCAGTCGATCATGTCGTCAATTTATTCCACGTTTGTTTGAGCTAGATCAGGAACATATTGTACAATCGAGCGTGCGTATTGTCATTAGTGTTTGCAAAAGCTCACATTGCAGCTCATTAATTTTCGCCATAGTTTGGGATATTCATCCGATTTGGAGTAAACTCACATTGTGAAAGAAGAAAATTTCTTTAGAACATATGAAGATCATAAAGAGCTTTTTTATAGAACATGTTTTTTGTATGAGAGAGGAATGACATATAAATGACAGGAAGCCTGCCTCCTTTACTCGTCATAGGTTTTTATCCGGATTCATTTGAACTTTCTGCCCTTTTACAATCAGACCCAATTCGATCCAAATTGTTATTTAACAGAGAAAAATATGTTGGCTTTGATCAATATGAGATCATCTCAGATGGTATGACCTTTGATCTGAAGCTGTTTAGCGAAGCAGAAACCCAAAATATGCTTCAACAAAATTCGGTTACCACTCTTTTCAACTCAGCTGCAAAGCATAATTCTAAGAGTATTGGCATCTGGCTAGGTGATCACCTTAAAAGCGGGAAACACTTACCTTCAATCAATCGCGCGCTTATTCGAATTGCTAAACTTCTAGGACAATCTGTCTCCGCCACCCATTTGGGATGGCTTCCTGCCCAACAATCAATAGATTTTGAGCATTTTGAAGAATCCGCAGATGACTATTTGACTGGCGGCCCGACCCCGATATTGTTCCAAATAGCGATAATAAAATCTGGTGATCGAACCATGAAAACTCGCGGACTGAGCTATTTTTCGGACCAAGAGGTCACGCTTAGGACTGCTCCAAATATGAATGAGAGCGAAGCCATAAAAAGACTGGTTAGAATCTGCCATGATATTACAATCAATGGAAAAATTGAGCAAAAAATCGTAGTCGATGGGCTCGTAGAGGGTGAAAAAATCACCCTCGAGCCAACCTCAAACTTAACCAATGTTACGGTTAGTATTTCTTAGTCACAAAGATCGAAGTCAGTCGATCGGTGGATTAAGCTGCAGACGGAGCTGCTTCCCTCACATTTTCGTCTACGTGCTCGGCGAATTGTTCAAAGTTTTCAATGAACAGTTGAACCAATTTTTGAGCGGTTTCGTCGTAGGCAACGGTATCTGCCCAAGTTGAGCGAGGATCCAATATACCATCATTTACACCTGGAACAGCTACAGGCACTTCAAACCCGAAATTCTCGTCCAGCCTAAATTCTGCGTTGTTGAGGCTACCATCAAGTGCGGCATTGAGTAATGCCCGTGTATCTTTGATGGGCATACGGTTACCCTCACCGTATTTCCCGCCGGTCCATCCAGTGTTGACCAACCAACATTTTACTCCGCCTTTGGCGATACGTTCTTTCAACAAATTACCGTAAACGGAAGGATGTCGCGGCATAAATGGCGCTCCAAAACAAGTTGAGAATGTTGCCTCTGGTTCCGTCACGCCAATTTCTGTTCCAGCAACTTTGGCTGTGTAACCCGAAAGGAAGTGATACATTGCTTGTTCGGGCGTCAGTCGCGAGATTGGAGGAAGCACACCAAATGCGTCTGCTGTTAGCATTATAATATTCTTTGGAACCGGTCCCATGTTCTTTTCCGATGTATTCGGAATAAAATCAATCGGATAGGCGCCTCGAGTATTTTCGGCTTTGCTACCGTCATCAAGATCTAGCTCACGGGTTTCTGGATCCATCACTACATTTTCCAAAACCGTACCAAATCTTTTGGTTGTCGCGAAAATCTCTGGTTCAGCTTCTTCTGACAAACGGATCATTTTTGCATAACAGCCGCCTTCAAAATTGAAGACTGCGGTATCAGACCAACCATGTTCATCATCACCAATCAAAGTTCGGCTAGCATCGGCTGATAGTGTTGTTTTTCCCGTTCCAGAAAGACCAAAGAAAACTGCAGTGTCTCCATTCGCACCAATATTCGCCGAACAGTGCATTGGCATTACGGAATCCAGTGGCAACAAGTAGTTGAGTAAACCGAATACGGATTTCTTCATTTCGCCAGCATATGCGGTTCCACCAATTAAAATCAGTTTTTCAGACAAGTTAACTGCGATAACAGTCTCACCGTTCGTACCATGACGCTCAGGATCGGCTCGAAAGCTTGGCAGGTCGATAATCGTGTATTCAGGTTGAAAATTGGCTTGTTCTTCACCTGATGGACGTACCAGCATCGTACGAATAAACATATTGTGCCATGCCAGTTCATTGATAACACGAACGTTTACCCGGTGCTCCGGCTGCGAACCTCCAAAAAGATCCTGCACAAACAAAGTCTCTTTCTCACTCAGAGCTGAGAGAAAATCTTCTTTCAAAGCAGCGAAATGATCAGGCGTCATCCCTTTGTTAGTCTTACCCCACCAAACCGAATTTTCAGTCTCATCATCTCGAACGATAAATTTCGCATCCGCTGAGCGTCCGGTATGTTTGCCAGTTTCTACCACTAACGGACCGTCCTTTGCCAAATGCCCCTCACCACGGGAAACGGCGGCTTCAACGAGTGCGGGAGAACCAAGGTTCCAATGTTGTTCAGCAGATGTGTTGAAGCCTTGATCATTCAAAGTAACAGCCGATTTGTTTGGCACAGTGTTTCCCCTATGGAAATGGAATGGTCTGATTGCTTAGCCAACAATCATGGAAGAATTGCGAGCGCTTATCGAACCGAATCGCGCCAGTCAATTATCAATGAGGCAGACTATACATGATTCCGCTAAATTGTGAGCCGTCTTGTCGAGATTCACTCCTCAATGATATAATGCTCACTTGTATCGCTTGCTACCACGGTCTATTTTGGCCATTATTCTTAGTTAGAGGTTTTTGGATCAAAATGACGGCCAATATTGCACTAGTCGATGATGATCGAAATATTCTCACCTCTATCTCTATTGCGATGCAGGCAGAAGGTTTCGTCACACGCGTATATTCCGATAGCGAAGCAGCGCTTTCAGCGATTATCGAAACTCCCCCAGACCTAGCGATTTTCGACATCAAAATGCCAAAAATGGATGGATTAGAATTGCTGCGTCGGGTGCGGGAGAAAAGCAATTTGCCGGTCATTTTTTTGACTTCAAAGGATGAAGAACTTGACGAGGCGTTGGGGCTCGCAATGGGTGCCGATGACTATATCAAAAAACCCTTTTCCCAAAGGCTGTTAATTGCCAGGGTGAAATCAATTTTGCGAAGAACCGAACTTGTCAAAACCGAAGACGCAAATGACGACGAGCTGAGCAAACCACTGATTAGAGGCAACCTGGAGATGGACCCAGCACGCCATATTGTTCAGTGGAAAGGCAAGAACGTGACGTTAACAGTCACCGAATTCATGATATTGGAAGCATTGGCAACTCGACCTGGAGTCGTAAAAAGCCGAAATCAACTGATGGACGTGGCATATCAAGATGATGTGTATGTGGATGATCGTACCATCGATAGTCACATCAAGCGGCTAAGGCGAAAGTTTCGCGAAGTAGATCAAGAATTTGATGCAATTGATACGCTATATGGTGCCGGATATCGTTTTTCAGAGTAAGCAGGAACGAAAGAGCGAAACGTCGCTTTCGCTCAGCTGGTCGGCGCGTATGTCTCTGACCAGTAGAATTTTGGCAGTTAACGTGCTAGCGATAGCGCTGCTCGCTGGAAGTTTGTTTTACCTCAACAATTATCGAAATCGCCTAACGGAAGAACGCCTCGCGCAAGCCCGATTGCAAATGTCTATAGTGACAGATGCAATGAAATTTGTGGAACAAGAGCGCAAAGCCGCGTTGCTTGTTCAGTTTGCAAATCATCTAGATAACAGAATCAGGGTTTATGACAGCCAAGGTTCAAAAACTCTGGACAGTTTTGAACTTGCAGAGCCAACCTACCAACTCATTGATCCTAGTACAGAGCCTTGGCGCAAAGACGCTGCTCGCTTTCTCGATAGGTCCGTGGAATACATTGTTTTTAGCCAAGCTATCGAGCCATTTAGTGAACCCAAAATTGATGTTGCAGAAAATTGGCCTTCACTACAACGATTGGGCTCGAAAACAGCACCGGTTAGTACGGTAAAATATGCTGAAGACCGAACACCGGTGATTATTGCCGGATCTAAAACTGAAGATGGTACGGAGAGCATACTGTTAACCAGCAATGCGCGAGACATAACCCGTATTGTCCGCGCTGAGCGATCCAGCGTTGTTCTAGTAATGTTAGTGGCTGCAATCGTTTCAATATTATTGTCTCTTTTTCTCGCTAGAACCATCGTTCGTCCCATACGCAAACTAGCCCGAGCCGCGCTGCGGGTGAGAATGGGGCGTGAACCGGAAATGATGATACCCAAAATGCCAGAAAGACGGGATGAGATCGGTCAATTGGCTCGTGCATTATCGGATATGAGCGGCGCTTTAAGACAACGGATTGATGCCACCGAAGCATTCGCTGCAGACGTTACACACGAAATAAAAAATCCACTGGCTTCGCTAAGGTCAGCTTTAGAAGGTTTGGGGAGAGTAGATGATCCAAATTTGCAAAGTCAGCTACTCACCGTAGCTAGCGACGATGTTCAACGAATTGATCGCTTGATCAATGATATATCCGACGCTTCACGTGTCGACGCTGAATTGGCACGCACCAAATTCGAGCGAGTTGATATTGGCGGCATGATTGAACAACTATTGGCGGCTCGCGAAAGGCGAGAGGAGAATGTTAGCGTCGAAATTGCCTATGCCCGACCCGGCAAAGGAGTGACTACAATAATGGGTGATGACGGTAGATTAGAACGGGTCTTCAGTAACTTACTCGATAATGCCGTATCTTTCTCCCCAGCAAACGGATTGATAGAAATTATGGCTACTCCTGATGGAGACGAGGTCATCGTTCATATTTCTGATCAAGGCCCAGGAATACCGAGTGAACAACGCGGTTCCATATTTAAACGATTTCATTCCGACAGGCCTGCTGAAGAAGAGTTTGGAAAGCACAGTGGTTTGGGTTTGGCGATTGCAAAAACAATTGTTGAAGGTCACGAAGGACAAATTCGCGCTATAGACAGGCTTGATGAGCAGCAAGGAGCTTGTTTTGAAATCAGACTTCCCAAAGGTTATTGATCGAGTGGCGATGTCAGACGACAATCGGCAGTCTATTCATGCCACAGCGGTTGCCATCGGAAAAACGGGTATATTGATCACGGGGCCGTCCGGGTCGGGGAAATCCGATCTCGCTCTTCAATTGATCGATCGCGGTGCATTGCTGATCAGCGATGATCAAGTGATTGTGACCCTCGAAAACGATATTGTTGCTCTTAATCCACCGCAGAAAATTGCTGGTAAGATCGAAGTCTATTCATTGGGTGTTTTCGAGGTATCATTTGTAACAAACATAGCTCTTTCGATGATTGTTAAACTATCAAATGATTCGGAAAGATTCCCATTTAGCAAACCAACCGACCGTTTTTTTGGTATTGATGTGCCAGCCATAACTCTTGATAGCAATAGATCAACCGCAGCGATCAAAGTCGAATTGGCACTCCAAAGGATCGAAAATGTGATGGTGAGAAAGTGATGGAAGCTCAAGCCAAACAAGTCTTGTTGATTACAGGTCTTTCTGGGGCTGGGAAAACCACTGCTATAAAGACAATGGAAGATATCGGATGGGAGACTGTCGACAATTTCCCGATCCGTCTTGTTAACAATTTGCTGGACACGCCCCTTCCTAGCTCTCGCGATGATATCGACCCGCCACTTGCCATAGGTTTCGACAGCAGAACTCGGGGATTTGAACCAGCTAAACTAATCGATAGAATTAAAAGTCTGCAAGAAAACAAAAACTATCTAATCTCAACACTCTACCTCGACTGCACAGATGACGAGTTGGAACGACGTTATAGTGAAACAAGAAGGCGTCATCCCTTAGCGTTGGACAGGCCAGCGAAAGAGGGCATTGCGTTTGAACGGTCAGAATTAGAACCGTTAAAACGTTGGGCCGATTTGATAATCGATACCAGCACTCTTTCTTCCAATGATTTGCAGCATAACATTAGACAGCAATTTGCAATTGAAGATACGGGGAAAACAGTTGTCACAATAACAAGTTTTGGTTTTTCTCGAGGATTGCCAAATAATATTGATTTGCTTTTTGATGTGCGGTTTCTGAACAACCCATTTTGGGATGAGAATTTGAAACTCATGACAGGTTTGGATGATCAAGTATCAAAATATATTTCGAAAGACTCGTCCTACAATGAAGCAATGTCAAGGTTCGAAGACATGCTGAAATTTCTGCTGCCCAAGTATCAGGAAGCGGGCAAGTCGTATGTAAATGTTGGAATTGGTTGTACGGGTGGTCGTCACAGATCGGTACATGTAGCAGAGGCACTGAGCAATAACTTGCATGAAGCTGGATTTTCGACCACGGTCACGCACCGTAATCTAGCGTCCCGGCCAATGGAGGCCCTTGAAGCTATGCAAAAACCGGTCGGAAATAGGGGCATTTGAAGGTAATGATCGGCTTAGTTCTTGTAACACACGGAAATCTGGCCACAGAGTTCGTAACTGCGATGGAACACGTAGTGGGTGCCCAAAAATCCATTGCTGCTGTCTGCATAGATGCTCATGATGATGTCGAAGAAAAAAGACGTGAAATTTCCACAGCGATTGCAGACGTGCAAAAAGGCAACGGGGTCATAATATTGAGCGATCTTTTTGGCGGTACACCGTCGAATTTGGCTATCTCGCTAATGGATAAAGGTAAGGTCGAGGTGATTGCGGGCGTCAACCTACCCATGTTGATTAGACTTGATGGCGCTAGAAAGAAAATGAACCTGAAACAGGCCGTCAGAGCAGCAAAAGAAGCCGGCCAAAAATACATAAGTGTCGCGTCCGAAATTTTGGGTAGCGATGCGTGAGCTCTCTTAAACAAACCGTAGAAATCACCAACAAGAAGGGTTTGCACGCCCGGGCCAGCGCAAAGTTTGTAACCTATGTTAGCAAATTGTCTGACGATGTTTTGGTAAAGGTTGCGAAGGACGGAACAGAAGTTACCGGGACCTCTATCATGGGTTTGATGATGCTGGGAGCAGCCAAAGGCGACAATATCGACATTATTGTCGAGGGCGAAAATGCTGATGCAACATTGAAAAAGCTTGTTGGTTTGGTTTTTGACGGCTTCGGTGAGGACTAGGTCAATCCATGCGCCGACAAATTACCGGTTTTTCCAATCCCACCATCAAACGTCTCAGGAGCCTGCGTGAAAAAAAGCATCGCAAGCGAGAAGGCCATTTTCTGGCAGAAGGCCTGCGCATTCTCACTGAAGCTTTGGAGGAAGGGATTACGCCAGAAGTCCTGGTTTTAGTGGAAGACACTGCACTGCATCCACTGGCGGAAAGGTTGGAAATCGCAACCGCGAAAGCGGATGGTATGGTCATCGAGACAAGCGAAGCAATTATCGCCAAATTGACTGGCAAGTCCAACCCTCAATCCATCGTCGGTGTCTACAAAGATCATCCGACTGATCTATCCCTATTGGACAGAGATGATTCCGACATTTGGATTGTTGCACAATCACTTCGTGATCCGGGAAATTTAGGCACAATTTTACGCACCGGTGATGCTGTTGGCGCAGGAGGTTTGATCCTGGTCGATGATTGTGTGGATCCATTTTCGGTTGAAGCCGTCCGCGCCAGCATGGGTGCAATTTTTACCCAAAAAATAGTACAAGCAAGTTGGGATGACTTTCTTATCTGGTTGCGCGCAGGCAAAGGGCAGATGGTTGGCACCAGTTTGAACACTGAAAAAGATTATCAAGCAGTGTCTTATGAGAAACCAACTTTCTTGCTGGTTGGCAATGAAGCACAAGGTCTTCCATCAGAATATGAAAAAGAGTGCGATACTCTGGTCAAAATTCCAATGATGGGGAAAGCCGACAGTCTAAACGCCGCGGTAGCAACTTCGGTTGTTGCGTATGAGGTTTTGAATCAGTCACGCAGATGATGTTTGGAACTGTTGCTCGATATGCTACGCTATCCTTTCCTTAGGGGGATCAGCATTATGAAAAAACTAATCTTGAGTTCGTTGGCGACTGTGTTGGCCTTGACTGGTTGCGAAGAACCTGTCGCAGAAGCGCCTGCGAAAGAAGAGAAACTGGGCGACTACACTGCTAGTGGTACAGAACCATTCTGGAGTGCTGAAGTTAAAGGCGAGAACATCACTTTTTCGACTCCGGACGGCAATGATTTTACTTTGCCCGTTGCGAGGATGAATAGAACGGACACGGGTTGGACGGTGAAAGGATTTTCCGACCAGCATAATATCAATCTCTATATCACGCTTGGCGAAGAATGCAGTGATGGCATGAGCGATAGAGCCTATGCCGATACCGTGAAGGTTGAAGTCAGCGATGGCGGTACTTTAAATGGTTGCGGTGGTGATTTTGAAGAAGGCCCGGACGGACCGCCCTAAAAAACTAATCCTCAATTCTTTCTTGGAACGCGGTGTCGTCTTCGATGAGGTCTTCTGTCATATCATCGCTATAACGCGGAAGTGCTTCAATTTCAGGCACTTCTTCCAGATCTTTCTTGCCCGTCTCAATTTGGAGTTCGGCAAATTTCCGTCCTGTCGCCATGACATTACGTTCAAAACTGCCCACGAATTTATTGTAATTTCCAACCGCACTGCCCAGCCCCGAACCAACCCGTTTCAGATGCTCGCCAGCGGTGGCAAGGCGGTCGTACATTTCTTTGCCCAACTGACCGATTTGTTTCGCTTCTGCGGCCATTTTTTCTTGCCGCCATACACCGGCTACGGTCCGAGCAATGGCGACCAGGTTGGTCGGTGTTGCTAGCAATACTTTCTTGTCGAAAGCATGATCCCATAGCGTTGGTTCATGCTCAAGTGCAGCGGTTAGAAAATGCTCGCCGGGAACAAACATAATCACATAATCCGGTGCATCCTCAAACTGATCCCAATAGGCTTTGCGTGACAATCCCTCGATATGGTTTTTCATCGACAAGCAATGGCGTGCCATAGCGGTTTCACGAGTGTCTTCATCGTCGGCTTCAAAAGCATCCTGATAATCATTCAATGATACCTTCGCATCGATAATCAACTTTTTACCGCCCGGCACATTGATAATGGCGTCAGGCCGCAACCGTCCTTCATCGGTATTCACGCTCAGCTCGGTGACAAAATCAGTATGTTCTGCCAATCCGCAGGTTTCCAAGACATTTTTGAGTTGCTGTTCACCCCAACGCCCCCTCGCCTTTGGCGCATTGCGAAGAGAATTGACGAGCCTGTGGGTTTCATCGCGCACCTGAGATTGTCCAACACGCATTTGGTCCATCAAACCTTTCAGATCACCATAGGCTTCTGAACGTTCTTTCTCGACTTTACTTACTTGAGACCGATAGTCTTGAAGCGCCTTATCCATCGGCGACAGAAGAAGCTTCAATCGCTCTTCGCTTTTGCTACCAGCCTCATCAAATTTCGCATCAGCGCGCTTTAGAAACTTGTCCTGCGCTTCTTCGAGCAGCTTGTTGCCCACTTCCGCAAACTGCGCCGAGAGCTGTTCTCGCGCTTTCTGAAGCTCCACGATCTTTTCATCTTGTGCTTTATCACGCTCCTGTTGCGCCGCCTTATTGGCCGCCAACTCGGTTGCTAGTGCTTCTCGCGCTGATTTGGCTATGTCACGTTCTTTTTGGACTTCATCCAACTGAAGACGAAGAGAACCGGTCATTTCCTTAGCCACATCCAACTGCGCACCTTGGGTTTTAACGGAAACAAGCCAACCAATTGCACCGCCAATCAACAGAGCAAGAGCAAAGGCAAACATTGCGATTACAGGGTCCAAACGAGTTTCCAATCAATGAGAACGAAAAGTGAACTTATCTCGCTTCATATCATTATGCAACACTCGTCATCCTAAACCTGATTCAGAAGCCGACTTGGTGAGATACGATGGAGGTGCTGAAATGAATTTGGTATGATTATAGTCAATAGGAACTAAGCGGCAACCCCATGTTCTTTGCGCAACTTATCCAATTTCTTGAGCACCATCTTACGTTTCAAACGCGATAGATGGTCAATGAACAATATCCCTTCAAGATGATCCATCTCATGCTGCAAACACGTGGCTAACAAGCCGTCCAATTGTTCTTCATGTTGCTTACCATCTTCATCTTGCCAGCGCGCCGTAATAGCTGCGGGACGATCAACATCTGCATATTGATCGGGAACCGAAAGACACCCTTCGCTATAGGTGTTCAATTCTTCGGATGGATCAATAATTTCCGGATTGATGAATACACGCGGGTCATTGATCACACCATGATCATGATCGCAATGCTCGCCATCCTCATGGTCATGCGGAGCGGGTTCTTGCAAATCGATCACCAAAATCCGTTTGGGAACGCCCACCTGGATTGCAGCCAAGCCGATGCCCGGTGCATCATACATGGTTTCGAACATATCTTTGATCAGCGTTTTCAGGTCGTCATCAAATGCAGTGACGGGTTCTGAAACCGTTTTTAGCCGGGGATCTGGCACTTCAATAATTGGTAATATAGACATGTGCGAAATTTAGGGATTCGGCGAGGATTCGTCAAGCAACGTGGCTCGACCTGGCTATTAGTACGAAAACTCTTCCGGCATTAAAAACAAATCCGTATCTTGGGTTGGCGCTCCTGCGGCGGTCAGCATCGCGTGAACTTGCCCCCTATGATGTGTTTGGTGATTGAAAATATGAGGCAATACCATCGATAAGGGCGCTTTCATGTCTTTATTGGCAGCCCCGCTGAACCATTCCAATGATCCTAGAATTGGCCCCTCTTCAAAATCATCACTCCACTTCATCACCAGATTATCAAGTTGTTCGCGATCTTCCGTTAGTTTGCGCCAATCGCTTACAAATGAAGAGCTCTCTCCAATCGGCACACCGGGCGGGTCAACCAGATCAAATCGTGAGAACCAAATCCGGTCGCCCCAATAAATGTGGCAAAGCGTGGATTCTATGGAGCCCCAGAACCCCGATCGGTTTTCTTGTCTTTCTTCATCAGGTAGCTGCTCTGCAGCACTGTACATCCATTGATTTTGCCAGCGATTATAACGGGACATCATTCGGAGATATTGATTTGAAATCATAACTTTACCCGATCGGTCTTCGCGCACGAAGCGCCTGCGCCAGCGTGCCTTCGTCCAGATAATCCAGTTCACCACCAACGGGAATACCGTGCGATAACTGACTCATTCTAATCGGATAATTTTCCAAACGCTCAGCAATGTAATGCGATGTTGCCTGCCCTTCGAGAGTCGCATTCATCGCGAGGACCACTTCATCTATGCCGCCAAGTTCAACTCGTTTAATGAGTTTATCGATCCCGATATCTTCCGGGCGCACGCCATCCAAAGCGGATAACTTCCCGCCAAGCACATGGAATTTTCCGGGAAACAGCCGAGATTTGTCAAGCGCCCATAGATCAGACACTTCCTCAACCACACATAGAGACTTCTCATCCCGGCGCGGATCATTGCATATCTGGCAAGGGTCTTGTGTATCGACGTTGCCGCATATGCCGCAGGTTTTCAGGTTGGAATCAACACGCTCCATCGCCGCCAATATCGGCTTCATCGCCGTTTCAGGCCGCTTAAGCAGGTGCAACACCGCTCGTCTTGCCGAGCGAGGCCCCAATCCGGGAAGCTTGGACAGTGCCTGAACCAGATTTTCGATCTCTTGCGACGCCATGAGTGATCTTTAAGGCGATAGAACAGCACCTGCCAAGCGCTAATGAGACAAACTGCAGCGGCCGCGCAATTGCCCCTGTCCTACTCTGGGAAAAAATGCCATGCGAATGGTCAATCTCTGTGAATGTTGGATTCCAATATCCCAAATGTTGGAAATGTTGAAAATCCGCCTTTTCTGAGAGTCAATTTAGTCAACTTTGGATAGAGATTACCGCAAATGGACATGCCAAACCTACGAATCGCGTTCATGGGCACACCGGATTTCGCCGTTCCGGCATTGAAGGCTCTGCATGCCGCTGGACATGAAATCGCCGCCGTCTATTCACAGCCACCTCGCCGCGCGGGCCGGGGAAAGAAGCTAACCCCCTCGCCTGTTCAAAAAACTGCCGAGGAGCTTGGTTTACCAGTATATACACCAGTTTCTTTGAAGGGAGCAGAAGAACAATCTGAATTTGCAGCGTTGAACCTCGATGCCGCAGTCGTTGCCGCATATGGCCTGATACTGCCTCAAGCCATTTTGGATGCGCCTCAAATGGGTTGTCTAAACATTCATGGCTCCTTGCTGCCCCGATGGCGCGGAGCTGCGCCAGTGCAACGTGCCATATTGGCGGGAGACAAAGAAACCGGGATTACCATCATGCAGATGGAAGCGGGTCTGGACACTGGGCCAATGTTACTCAAATCCGGGACACCGGTAGATCGCAAAACGGCGGGTGAGCTTACCGGTGAGCTGGCAGGTATCGGCGCAGAGTTGATGGTCCGTTACCTAGCCAAAGCAGACAAAATCAAACCAGAAGTTCAGGATGATTCACTTGCGACTTACGCAAAGAAAATCGCAAAGCAGGAAGCGAAACTGGATTTTGCAACATCTGCGGAAGACGTGGAGGGTCAGATTCGTGCTTTCAATCCGTCGCCAGGAGGTTTCTTTGAATTTGAGGGACAACGCTACCGCATTCACTCCGCCCAAATTCTGGAACAATCCGGTCAAGCAGGAACCGTGCTCGATGACCAGTTGACTATTGGTTGCGAACAAGGAGCAATTCGCCCCAAGGTCATTCAACGTGCTGGAAAACCCAAGATGGAATTGCAAGATTTTCTCAACGGTACAAACTTTTCGGTAGGGTCGATCCTTTAATGCCGCGCTTCGCTCTAACAGTTGAGTATGACGGACGGCCCTTCATGGGCTGGCAGAGGCAGAGCCACGGTCCAAGCGTGCAGCAAGCGATTGAAGAAGCGATCGAGGCAATATCTGGAGAGAAAGTGCGAGTGCATACCGCAGGTCGTACTGATGCGGGCGTACATGCTTTGGCCATGCGCGCGCATTTTGATCTGGAGACGCAGCTAACCGCGTTTCGCATCATGGAGGGTATAAATGCGCGCTTGCGTCCGCAACCCGTTGCCATCTTGGCGTGCGACGTCGTTGACGAAGAATGGCATGCCCGCTTTTCATGCATTGGCCGGCGCTATTTGTATAAGTTGACCAACCGCCGTGCGCCGCTGACACTCGACAAAGGACAAAGCTGGCAGGTTGCTCCTGACCTCAACACTGACGGCATGCACGAAGCTGCTCAATGCCTTTTAGGACAACATGACTTTACCACATTTCGATCGGTGCAATGCCAAGCAAAAAGTCCAATTAAAACTCTCGACAGTATTTCGGTGACCCGTTTTGGCGAAGAAATTGAAGTGGAAGTTGCGGCCCGATCCTTCTTGCATCATCAGGTGCGATCCATTGTTGGGTGCTTAAAAATGGTTGGCGTTGGTAAATGGTCTGCAGCTGACCTGAAAGCCGCCCTTGCGGCGAAAGATCGGAATGCGTTGGGCTTCAATGCACCGCCGGATGGCCTGTATTTTGTAGAGGCTATCTATCCGGCTTCAGACATTGAATAGTCGTTGAATCGATTTTTCAAGCATAACCAACTGCCACAGCAAACGACTATGATCGGACTTGCCCGAGATGTGATCATCGGCGATTTTGGCGAGTGACTTTTCATCAAACCATCCCGTTCGGGACAGTGCGCCGGACTTGGCAATATCTCGGGCCTGATCGGCAAGCGGGCCGCGAAACCACTGAGCAATTGGCGTTACAAAACCCATTTTTGGACGATAGAGAATATCATCCGGCAAGTATCTTTCCATCGATTTTTTCAAGAGATACTTCCCCTGCCCCTTTCGGACGCGAAGGTTGGTTGGAAGCTTTGCGGCAAATTCCATCAAGCGATAATCCAGTAACGGTTCTCGTGCTTCCAGGCCCACCGCCATGCTCGTTCTATCAACCTTCGTGAGAATGTCTCCCGGCAGCCATAGCTTCATGTCCGCATATTGCGCCTGATCCAGGCCATCGCGTGCGGGAGCATTTTTCATCAGATCTATCATCCGGCCTTCACCGCGATAGCCGGCAAGGTCGCTCTTCAATTTCGCAGAATAGATCGCATTGCGACCCGCAGGCGTTGTTACGCCAACAGCCTCTGCATACCCCTCTGGCCCGGACCTGGAGAGAGAGAGCAATGTGGATTTTGCGCGAAATGGACGCGGCGCCCAATCTGCCTTTGGATAGACAGAGCCGAGCCAACCAAGCGCTGGACCCCGGAAAGATTGCGGTATCAACGCCCTTACCCGCTCCTCACCTTGGTGGAACACGTGGCGGCGATACCCTGCTAACGCTTCGTCCGCCCCATCGCCTGACAACGCCACAGTGACATTTTCCCGCGCAAGTTCACACACACGATATGTTGGCAAAGCCGACCCATCGGCAAAAGGTTCATCAAAATGATCGGCAAGTGTATCGATTAATGCAAAGTCATCAGCGGCAACAGTGCGTTCCCGGTGATCAGTTTGGAACCGCTTGGCAACCCGCTTGGCATAACCCGTTTCATCCAAAGATTGTTGATCAAATCCAATGGAACATGTTTTAACTGCCTGCCGGCTTTTTTCAGCCATTAGTGCAACGACTGCACTGCTATCCACACCACCGGATAAAAACGCTCCTAACGGTACATCTGCCACCATGCGGGAACCAACCGATGCCTTCAAAATAGATATCAACTCGTCTTCCAAATCGCCGGTTGAAGCAGTGTGGCGCTGACTAAAATCCATATCCCAATATTGGACTGGATCGGGCTCTGGCTTTCCCTGTTCCAGCAACAGATAATGACCAGCGGGCAGTTTCCTCACACCTTTCAAAAGCGAAGTTTGATCCGGGACATATCCAAACGCGAGATAATCATCGACCGCACGTATATTTGGTTCTCTACGAAGTGACGGATTGGCTAACAGAGCCTTCAGCTCGGAACCAAAAATTACACTTCCATCGGAGACCGGCGCGTAGAAAAACGGCTTTACGCCAAGTCGATCACGAGCGACAAATAGCTGCTTGTTACGCTGATCATATATCGCAAAAGCAAACATACCGTTGAGCCGCTTCAAACATTCCACACCCCATTGCCGGTAGGCGTATAAGATAACCTCTGTATCACTACTGGTTTCAAATGCATGGCCAAGAGATTCGAGTTCATCTTTGATTTCAAGAAAATTGTAGATCATCCCATTGAAGGTAATGATTTGCGCCTCATCTGCGGTGGTCATCGGCTGCGCCCCACCCTCGAGATCAACAATAGAAAGACGTCGATGCCCCAAACCAATTCCCGGAGCTGTCCACGCGCCTGAACCATCTGGTCCCCGGTGCCCCATACTATCAGTCATTTTTCTAAGACGTACAGGATCAACCGGCTTTGCCGTTTCCAGATGAAATATTCCCGCAATGCCGCACATATCGAGCGCTCTAGCGCAGGCCAGCCATCTCGTCAGCCAATTTATCAACCGGACCCAAATCGGCGAGAAACTTCTCGATCGCGATCATCGCTTCTGGATCTCCGGTTTTTTCCGCAGATACCAGAACAGCGACGGCTTGTTGATCACCACCTAACAATTTGATCTTTAGCGTTTTGAGTTTCACAACCGATCCACTTCCGGTCAGCACTCCCCCTATCCGGTAAAAGTTCACAATATCGCGTGTTACCGGTCCGGGTGCGGTAATCTGGATAGCAGACGATGTGCTCGACGCCTTCAAGTTGCGATTCCACGCCCATTCTGTGCCTGGCACAAGTCCGCCCTGCCCATAGCCCACAATTTCTCGACCATCTTCTTGTTTGTCGTAAACTGCAATTGAGAGGTCAACTTCTTCTCCGGTCGAAGCGTTTTGATATCGCCCTAAAAGAGTGTGGCTTGCGCCTGCAAATTGAGGTTGCCAATCGTACATAGGTCGATATTCAACCTGTTCCCAACCGGACAGTTTAGGCAATTCAATTTTGTCAGGAACTTCAGAACTCTGGGCAGCGACAACCGATAGCCATAGCATCGGCGCTACAATAACCGCGATCATGATCGCAGCCAGTTTTGGTAGACTCAACTTGCTGGTTTTTTGACTATGACGACGCTCCAATTGATCACCATCAATCATTTGATCGTCTATCTTGCGATCGAAAAATGGCCAACCGATCAACATCACCAACGCCAGAACAAAAGCGAAGAAAAACCAACCATAGAAAATATGATCAAAACCAGATGCAAAATCGATAGAGGTATGGTGCGCGATATAGATTGTACCAAATGCCCTAATACCATTGGCGATTATGGGCACTATAATGGAGGCCAACATGAATAAGATACGACGCTTCCAACTCTGGAAGCAAACATTGCCCACCAGCGCACCATATGCCACCATCGCGATAAGAAACTTAATACCCGAACACGCCTCGGCAACTTCAAAATACCCTGTCGGAGTCGATATAAAGATACCATCGATAAAGGCTGGAATATTTGTCCAACCAAGCAATATCATGGACATTTTTGCCGTTAAGGTTTGAAGAGCCGGAACCAATTCCTCACCAAAAGGAACCAGAAAAAAACTATAAGCTAAAGGAAAAATCAAACCTCTAGCTACCGTTGCTCCAAGTAGAGTTACGACCGCACCTTGAAGCATCATGATTATACCAAGGTGCTTCGCAAAGGTCACACCCGCAGCTTCACCTAACATCCAACCAATTGACGCAACACCAAGCCAAGCAAGTCCTGGCGACCAAATTTTGGGTGTTATTTTAATCAACTCTTCTCGTCGCTGGTGAACCAACCAATAGATGATAGGTAAGATAAGTAAGCAGTGATTATAGGTTGACACATCCCACCAAGTGGCAAGCATTGTCCAAACGTCCTGCCAAAATAGAAGTGATATTCCGGCCCAAGCAACCAACAGATAACGCATGTGTAATGCCCAATCCGATCGTGTTGGATTGCGAGAAACAGATTGATCTTCATTTGGCAATGCGACGGTTGTCATTCAGCTGCCTCCATTACCTGCAAAGTCTCTAAACCGCAGATTTCATGCAAGTTGGACAGCTGATTATCCCAACTATAGAAAGAATGAATAAGCTGCTCGGCAGATTCTCCCAATTGATCAGCAGATGGTTTGTCTTTAATTAGCTGAGAAACTTGTTGCGCTTCTTCTGTGGTAGATTTGGCAATCAAGAAGTGTTTACCATGCTCTGCGGCAATTCCCTCTGCCGCTGACGTTGAAGCTACAACTGGCTTCCCCATTGCCATAGCTTCGAGGACCTTGTTTTGAATACCCCGAGCAATGCGCAGCGGTGCAACAACAATATCAGCCGCTTTCAACCATTGCCGGATATCAGCAACAGCGCCGGTTACAATCACTCCATTGCGTCCATGCAGTGCTTCGACTGTATCTGTCGGAGCGCGACCAACAATAGCAAAACAAGCGTCAGAATGTTCGGCCAAAATAACCGGCATTACATCATTCGCAAAACTTTGTACGGCTTCCACATTCGGTCGATAATCCATCTGACCGGTAAATATAATCAGCGGGCCGGATGCCGGTTTCTGTATCGATGCCGCTTTGGCAGGGTTATAAAATTCCAAATCGATTCCGTTTCCGACAGCACTAACTTTATCTAGGCCTAGACCAGTGCGTTTACGGAAAAACTCCGCTTCCTTTTCGCTTACAAAAAGGGATGTATCGGCGCGTTTTGCGATCTGTTCCTCGAATGTTTTTAGAAGCTTTCCTTCTCGCTTGTTGATCCATGCCATCGGGCCAGAACCGGCAGCACCATAAGTTTCAAATTTTGCGCTATCGACATCGGCAAAGTCCATGATGAATCGACCATTGAGGTCAACGGGCACATATTGCGCCATCTGTCCGGAAAATACAAAAATACAGTCAATTTGTTTGTTCCGGATTGTCTGTCTAACTGAATCAGCTAGTGCTGCACTTTCAAACGAGGATAACGATACGGCTTTTCCCGAAACCAAGGCTTCTATGCCAGCTTTCCACTGCGGCTTATCACGAACCACTATCTCACAAGAAGCAAGATGTTCTTTGATAGAATCACCTTCAGAAGCTTCGCTCTGATCATCTGCCAAGCATGCTAAATGAACCGGCGCAGCTTCCATCAATTTCTTTAGGAGGTTATAGGATCGGATTTTGTCGCCTCGATTGGGAGGCCACGGCACCCTGTGCGCAAGAAACAGGATATCTCCCATCATCCCAGTCCTTTAGCGATAAATGGTCCTAGTTTGTTAGCGACTGAAAGCGGCAAACGTTGCCAAAGTGCAACCTGCAATCGGTATTTTGGGCTCATCGGGTTGACGTCACGCGCCTCTTCACCATTTGCAGTGCGGACCGCGTAAGACAGCGGCTCTGGTTCAAAACCCCAGTTCTTTTTAAACGAATAGGCTCCCGTACCGACCTTAGATCGACCAAAATCAAAGTGTTTGTAACCGCGACCGCGTGCATGGTTCATGAGCGCGTAGTACATGATGTCATTGGCTCTTAACCGGCGCGCTTCCCAAGTACCACCGCCCCAGTAGGGCATGACCGTGCCATTGTGATAGAGACTGAGAACGCTAGCCACCGGCTTGCCATTTGAAAGCACCGTCAAAATATCCGCAGCGTCACCAAAGGCATCCAAGACATTTGCAAACAACTCTAAAGGAAAAACAGGTGTGCCTAGATTACGAACACTTTCAGAATAAACTGCATAGTGATCCGCTCGATCCTGCTCGGTATTACCAACTCTAATCTCCAGATCATTTTTCAGACCTTTGCGAACCTCAGCTCTTTGTTTCCGCGGGATTGCCAGCAGTTGATTTTCATCACTATCCGCCAAATCATTCACAAAGCCGGCATAGACACCGTCTTTCCGCTGCCAGTTTTCCTCGGGTGCAGGCCCCCCGCGCAATTCAACTGACGGAAAGCTATGGCATTCCGCAAATTTCCAAGCTGCTTCTGCCAAAAGCTGTGTAGCATGTGTCGATCTGCTTAAAATACCGCCACCGACTGCAAATCCTGATGACACCAAAGCTCGCCCAAAAAGCGAAGAGTGAACAAGGTGCAGAGGCAATATAGCTTGTATTTCAGAGTTTTGATCCTCCGCCGCAAGATAACGCCACTGATGACCACATGCATCGGCTACAGACAATACCCAAGCTGGACGATGAAATGGTGTTCCATCACCTTGTTCTAAAACAAATTTGTCTAAGCGCGACAATTGGTTGGCATCCAATTTATCAATAACCTTGATCGTTAACATTTGCGGATTGAACGGCATATTCACTTGAGCATCTCCGCCTCAATTACAGCCAGTTCATCCACCCTTCCCCAATCACGACCTTTGGCAGCACGCCTTAGTTTATTCTCCATACTCGAAAGCTTCGAATAATGTCTCAGTTTCGATTTTAGAGACGCATCCCGGACACGTGGTTGCTCAGGATCTATTTCCCATGGGTGAAAATAAAAAATGGCTCCACGACCTTCTTCTCTCTGCATTTTGGAGATTGCCCAATCGTAGAGAGTGTAAGGTAGCAGACGGAAAAATCCACCTCCCCCAGCAGCCAAAACTCGGCCGGCCACTTTCACTGTGGTAACCGGCAACTCGATCAAGTCCGAACCCTCTACAGGCTTCCATGAAAAGCGTGGTGACCCAGCCCAGCCATAATGATCATGTTTAATCGGTGCGACACTGGACGAATATTTGTATCCCTGTTCTGCCAAAATCTCGTGTGCCCATGGTGTCCGCTGATCAATAGAAAAACTAGGCGCGCGATATCCGACCACCGTTTGCCCGGTACTATCTTCCAACAGCTTCCGGCTATGCAGTAAGTCTTTTCGAAATTGATCAGGAGACATGGTGTACACGCGCGCGTGATCATACCCATGACTGGCGATTTCATGTCCGGCATCTGCGATACGCAGCATAAGATTCGGATAGCGCTCCGCCACCCAACCCAAGGTAAAGAATGTCGCCTTAATCTTAGCATCGGCAAAAAGCGCCAATACAGCATCTGTATTGCGCTCGACCCGATGCTCTAATGTATCCCAATCGGCACGATTGATGACTGTCTCAAAGGCTCCCACCTGAAACCAGTCCTCGATATCGACGGACATAGCATTGAGTAAAGCATCCGCCTTTCCCGCTTGCTGAAAGGACTCAGGCCGCGCGTCCTGCATTGATATAGCTTTCCTTGCTTCGAACATCGCTTTCGACCCAACTCACCAACATCGTCAAGACACGGTGCATATTTTCTTCCTGTTCGTTCATCCGGCTTTCCAGCAGCGACAGGCGTTTAGAAATTATGTCAACGCGCTTTGATACGCCTTTATCCGATGATTCCAATGAACTCGACACCACTTCAGATACAGGTTTTTGGATTGGTTCTTCAAATACAGTTTTGGCAACTTCCGTATTTGCAACTTTCGGCGAAACCGTGTCCTGCTCTTCATCCACATGCGACGTCGGCATCGGATCGCTGTGCACTGGTTCTTCGGCGGAGACCTTGGAAGGTTTTTTCCACAAAGGGCTTTTTTCAGCCAACTGTTCATCACTTAGTTTCTCAGGTTCGGTAATTTCTACCTTATCACCGTTAAGGTCCGCCAGTACTCGTCCAATCAGAGCCTGATCAATCAATTCCGCTTTTTCCACGGAACCCATTAGCAGGACCCGGCTCATCAAACTATTGATTTTCCGAGGAACACCACTGGTATCAGAATAGATGAGTTTGAACACATCAGATGTAATTTTCGGGCGGCCGGACCATCCACTCTTTGACAAGCGGTGCGTAATGTACGGCTCAACCTCAGCGGCCTCCATCGGGTCCAAATGATGGTGCGCAATAACCCGTTGACGCAGCTGTTCAAGCCGATCTGAATTCTGCAACATGTCACGAAATTCGGGTTGACCGAGCAAGAAAATCTGCAAGAGCGCCTCTCCGCCCAGTTGGAAATTGGAAAGCATACGAAGCTCCTCCAAAGCGCTTGGTTCGAGGTTTTGCGATTCATCGACGATAAGCAAACAACGACGACCAGCGCGTGCTTCGCTGTTGAGAAACGTTTCGAAAGCACCCAAAAGTAGCGCCTTGTCCATTCCATCAGTATCGAGGCCAAAATTGTTGGCAGCAACCCTAACCACATCTTCGCCATCCAATTTCGTGGTCACGATGTTGGCGGCTGTAAGACGTGCCTTGTCGATCGTCGCCATCAGATGGCCAACCAAGGTTGTCTTGCCCGCACCTACGTCACCGGTAATGACGATAAAGCCTTCGCCCTGTGCCAAACCGTAGCCTAAATATGACAATGCTTTCCTATGCGTCAGGCTTTCAAAATAGTAGTGCGGATCCGGTGTTAACTGGAATGGCCGACTCTTCAATCCATAAAAAGCTTCATACATAATCGTTGCTCCCACAAGCATTCTTCGTGGTGTTTAGTTTAAAAATCATAACGCAATCCCAACAAGGCGGATGCTGTCAATTCGCTGTCAAAACCATCCTGCTTGAAACTGTCGAGACCGACCGCTGCTGTACCTTGTAAGCCCGGCAGGATTTGCCGATAATAGCCCGCGTTCGCACCCAGTCCCAACACATTTGGTGCGCCAGGAACGCCGCTATCCAAAAGATTTGCATACACGTTAGCATCGAAGTTAGAAACTGCGTCAATGTTCGTTCCGATTGAGAAATTGGCATAGTAGTTTTCATCTACCAGACCATCGGTTGCCGGTATTGCGCCTAGCTGAGATGCAAAGAAGCGACGGCGTGAATATCCGACCGCCAATGCTGTGTTCCAATTGCCGTGTGTGTAGGCAAGTTGTCCATTTACTCCGCGAGCACGGAATGCCGATGATGAAGCTGATTGCAATACATCGTTAAAGCAGAGGCTGCTCGTTTGACCAAAGGCACACCCGTTTAGTTCGCCGCTCAATGGGTTGCGGCTACTGGTAAAATCAGTTCCCAAAAGCCCCAAATTGTCATTCAACAGATTACCGAAACCTGACACGGTATCGTAGGCAGAAATGTTCAATGACGTATTCTCATTGGGTTGATAACCAAGGCTACCATAGTAAGTTTCGCTGCCATAACGTTGTCCAACTCTAGCCTCGAAACTTGTCCGGCGGCTGGGACGCCATAAAACGCCAGCATCCCAGATTATACCATCTTGATCATAGGAAAGTAGACGTGGAGAGTTTCCATCGGTCACCAATCGACCATTTGCATCGACAACAGGATCACCATTTACATCACGAACAGCATCTCGCTCGGATATTTCAATATCCTCATAACCAACACCGCCGACAACGGCCAGCGTAGGAGTAACTGGAACAGTCACATCCGCACGAGCATATTTACCCTCAAACCTTTGATCCAACTGATTGGAATCCTCACGTTCCCATCCACCGCTGACTGACCAACCAAATGGTAGGTCACCTGGTTGCATTCCGATACTGGCGCTCGCGGAATGGCTCACACTATCATCGAAAATATCAACTGGATCCTGTCCTGGAGGCAAGACACCAATATCGTCCGCTTCAACTTTGGTGTATCCGACGCGATAATTGGCGTTCACATCCAAGGCACCAACGTTGGTGGATAAAGAAGGACCGGCATATACCGAATAAATCTGTGTCACATTGTCAGTGGCACCAACAATATTCGATGGCGATTCCCCACGAATGTCTATTCTTCCTCTAGTTGCTATGCCTCCAGCTTCCAATGACAATAGATTAGGCACAACTTGAACGCTACCACGCGCCAAACCGCTGATGACATCCTCATCACCTAAACCATCTGAATAAAAGAAACGGCGTTCATAGCGCAGATTAACTGACGCTTCAGCCTGACGCGTCTGCACCGAAGCATCAATACCTGCCGCAACACTTGTGTAAGTCAGAACATCAGTGCCATCTTGCAGGTCGGCAACCAACACCTGCTGCACTTCTAGATAAGGAGCTACGTCGACATTCCGGTCGCGTGCTTGCGCTGGCTGTACGGCAATCATCACCAATGGTGATATTAAAGCTGCAGATTTAAGCGCTTTTTTGAGTTTAACAGTGGTCATGGTTACTCTCCATATCCGTAGTAGGATCCAAAACTTCTTCCGGTTGGCGAAAACTTCGTGCCATTCAGAAGCAATTGGATATGTTCACAAGCCGCCATCAAACTCAGCGCATCGCGCAAGGCGGTTTCAGTTGTTTCGTCAGCTTTTACTACCATCAGAACTTGCCCGACATGAGATGCCAGAACCGATGCTGGGGAAGCCGAAAGTGCTGGAGGGGAGTCAAAAATGACAATCCTCGTCGGGTTGTTTTGAGTCAGTTGGTTTAAAACCTGTTCCGTTCTGGCAGAAGCCAAATATTCGGTGTCGTTATTGGTTTGATCACCCGCAGGTAGAACTGTGAAGCCCGGAATATCGGTATGGATAATACAGTTTTCGACCGCCACTTCCGGATCGGCAAGCGCATCCATAAAGCCTTGGCTACCCTCTAGGCCGAGACTCGAAAGAATACTTGGTTTAGCGAAATCGGCATCGACCAATAGCACTTCGTTGTCTTTTTCCGCTGCAATCGATAGTGCAAGATTTAGCGCACAAAATGTTTTGCCTTCGTTGGGATGAGCAGAACAAATCAAGACCCGTTCACCGTTTGGCAGTGGCGGATATTTTGCGCTGCCTTTTGCAGCAAGCAACAGCTGGCGTTTTATAATTCTAAACTCTTCGGAAATTCCGGTCACCGGACCATCTGGCACGATGAAACCGGTTTCACGAAGCTTGTCGCGATCCAGGATTACTCGAGGTCCGTTGTAAGATTCAGCCTGCTTTACAACGGATACCGCCGACGTTGAAGGCTCAGGCGGCAATATCTGGACTGGGGCCTTGTTTTCAGGATCTCCACGTAGTGCAGGAACATAGTCGTACACTTCGGCAGCGCGTTCCAGCAACGATCCAGATTTGTTTAGAGGCGTGTGTTTGTTCATATTTCTATCCTCAAGCCACCATTCCGCGTTGGATGAATTCCACCACCATCAGGAGAGCAAACACACCGAAAAGCGCACCGGTTCCGCTGTAAAACATCCGCATTTTCTTTTTGCGAATTTCCCGCTGAACATTGGTCAAAACCTGCGAAACCGATCCGACCACTGATAAACCACTGGCTTTTTCCAGTTTGTTTGCCGTCGGGTAGCTCGTCTGCAACTGGCCTAAGGCAAATGCTCCACCGACCCCGCCACCAAGACCTGCAAACAACACCATGGCCAGTAGCAATGGGCGATTAGGTGCCGCAGGAGAGCGTGGACTGGAAGGTGGATCAATAACTCTGAATTTCACTGAATCGGTTTCAGACTCGACTTGGTCACGAAGCTTAATCTGCTCACGATCTCCCAAAATTTTGTCATATTGTGCTTTTAAAACATCATAGTCTCGATTGATCCGGTCATATTCAGCCTGAACACCCGGTTCCAATGCCTGTTGCGAAGATAGTTGGGCCATATCAGCCTGCAGAGCACTTTTCCTTGCCTGTAGCGCTGCAACTGATGCCTGCTTTTCCGAACGCATGCTTTGCAGCGAACTATAAGCAGGGTTAGGTGTGGTAAATGATCGTGAACCACCTCTGCTACCGGTACCACCGCTAGATGAACGCATTGCAGCTATTTGTCGTTTGATAGCTATGACATCCGGATGGGCATCTGTTTTACCCGCGGCACGTGCCGAGGCTAGTTGCCCTTGGGCTTGCGCCAAAGGTGATGCGCCAGCACCAGACCCACCGCCAAAAACGGGAGCCGAAATTGTTGGTGGCGTTCCGGCTAATTGTCCATTTAAAGCCGCGAGCGAACTTTGCGATTGTATCAATTGCGAATCTATCGTTCGCAATTCTAGGCGTGCGGCTTCAACACGTTGACTGACCGAACCAATACCGGGAAGCATGCCCAAGTTTTCTGCCTCAAACTGAGCGCGTTTTTGTTCTGCGTCCTGCAGTTCTTTCTCACGATTAGTGAGCTGTGTGTTCAAGAATTTAATGGTTTCAGCAGTTTCACCGCGATCACCTGAAAGATTTTCTTCCACAAAAATATCGATCATCTTTTGAACAATTTCACGGGACAGTTTCGCATTTTCAGCATCTGAAAAATTGCTCGCCGAAGATCTGGCGGTAATTTCAAACAGATTGTCTTTTTCCGTCTTTATCTCGATGTTCTTGCGTAATGTTTCTACTTTGCTCGCCAATTCGCGATCACTGGCAATCGATAGATTCAGATCAGTGCCACGGATTACCTTTTCAAGATTAACCGAGGAAACCAGAGTTTCCTGCACTCGCTCAATGCTCTTTTTCCGCTCTCTGGAATCAATGTTTACCTTGTTGGATAATATCGACTGCATCTGCACGAAAACGCGAGCCTGCGATTCATATGTGTTCGGGATAAGCGCGACCACAAGCCACCCTAAGAGGCACAAACCCCAAGCAACACCCAAAGCAAGCCAACGCCTGTTCCAGACGCTGTGTACTGCTATTCTAAATTCGTCGTAAAGACCGTTCATGTGGCTTTTCGTTTCCTATTAGGTTCGCACTGCAGACTTAAAACATGCTCTCAGGGATGATGATCACATCACCCGGGCGGAGCATTACATTTGCGCTGGTATCGCCGCGTTTCAGCAAATCACCGAGGCGCACTCGATATTCCTGTTGTTGACCGGTTCCTCGGTTCGCACGGACCAATCGTGCTTTATTTCCGGATGCAAATTCAGAAAGGCCGCCGACAGCAATCATTGCGTCAAGTAATGTCATATTCGCGCGGTATGGAATGGAAGCGGGCTTTTCAGTTGCGCCCACAATGCGAATTTGCTGTGAAAATGTACCGGAGAAATTGTTAACGATCACAGAAACAATTGGTTCGTTGATATATTGAGACAACTGGAGTGTGAGATCCTCAGCTAGCATCGCTGGGGTTTTGCCTACGGCCGGCATATCAGTGATCAGCGGTGTGGTTATACGGCCATCCGGACGCACTTGGACTTTTGCGCCCAATTCAGGATTTCGCCATACGAAAATCGTCAATTCGTCAAGCGGGCCAATGACATATTCTTCGCCTGGCCCTTCTTGTGCTGACACAAAGGAAGCTGGAGGCAATTGTGGCCCGGAGCCGCTACCCGCACACCCAGCAACCATCAATGAAACCAAGCTGATCCCGATCAATCGTTGTGGTAACTTGCTGCTTTTAAACTCAAAACTCATGTTCACTACCTCGCGTTAGCCCCTTGCAAAAACACCGTTTTCCGCAGAAAATCGGCAAATCACGCAAGGTCACGAGATAGCTATCCTAGAAAATAGTGAAGATAGCGTTAGGATTACCTGAATTTGAGATTAATAACCGCCATCTCTTAAGGCGTTAGAGTTGAAATCAGTCAATCAACCAGAATTTCTTTCGCTGGACCTTGCCCAAGGAAATTTGCCGGGCTGGCTGAAGCGCCATAGGCACCAGCGCAGAATATTGAGACGATATCACCAACTTCTGCTTTTGGCATTTCAACATTGTCATTTAAGCGGTCCAAAGGAGTGCAAAGGCAACCGACGATCGAGACGACTTCCTGTGACTCAGCGGAATATTTTGAAGCGATCGCAGCAGGGTAATTTCTGCGTACTACTGTTCCGAAATTTCCGCTGGCGGCCAATTGATGATGAAGACCGCCATCGGTCACCAGGAAAGTTTGACCTTGGCTCACTTTCCGATCAACTATTTTTGTCAGGTATACGCCTGCTTCTCCTACAAGATACCGACCCAATTCTATTGCAAATTGAGTGCTAGTCAGAATTCCAGGAAGATTCGCAAGTTCCGTTTTCAAAGCTGTACCAATTTGCTCGACATCAAGCGATTCATCCCCCGGAAAATATGGAATTCCAAACCCTCCACCAAGATTGATATGCTCCGGAGCTTTCCCAATTTTCTCCGCAAGCCTAGCTGCTAACTTGATCGTCTGCTGTTGGGTTTCAATTATAGCGTCAGCCTTCAATGCTTGCGAGCCAGCAAAAATATGGAAACCTCGCCAGTGCGCACCCGCATTTATAATACGATCCGCCGTAGGGAATACGAGTTCAACATCCAGCCCAAATGGTTTGGCTCCCCCACCCATTTTCATGCCGGAGCCTTTTAGGTCAAAGTCAGGGTTTACACGAATAGCCAATCGCGGTTGAACCCCTTCTTCATCAGCGATTTCTAATGCACGGTCACATTCGGTGGGCGACTCAATATTAATGGTAACACCGGCACGAATTGCTTGAAGCAACTCTTCATCCCTTTTCCCGGGTCCAGCAAAGCTAATATGATCCGGTTTCGCCCCGGCCTCGATTGCCATCCCCAGCTCACCGCCTGATGCAATGTCTATCCCATCAGCAAGCGAAACCATATGAGAAAGCAGAGGCGAAAAAGGATTTGCCTTCATTGCATAGTGAATATGCAATTGCTTTGGCATAGCGTTACGCAACTCAGCAAACCTTTGATCCAAATGAGTTTTTGAATATACGAAAAGCGGGGAACCATGTAGATCAACTAGCTGACTGGTTTTCTCTCCACCAATGAGCAGTTCCCCATCCTTGTCATCATATCCCTGTGGAATAGGCCCGGTCGGTTTTACTTTAGACATTAAACTTCAGCCTTTGCCAACGCGTTTCGGTCCAGTTTCCCGTTTGGATTCTTGGGAAGTTTATCCAGCACCACAATATCCTGCGGTTGCATAAAATTCGGTAAATTCCGTTTTAGATATTTTGTTAGACGAGCATTTACGTCTTCATTCTTAAAGCTATCAGAAGCCCTGATGAACAATCGAATGGCATGCCCCAATCGATCATCAGGAATGCCAATGGCGACTGCTTCTGCAACCCATTCTGTCTCTATCGCCACTTCTTCAATCTCGTTTGGACTTATTCGATTACCTGAACTTTTGATCATCGCATCATCTCGACCAACAAAGTAAAGAAGTCCATCCGCTTCCCTACGCACAGTATCTCCAGACCAAACAGCAATCCCGCCATATTCCGAATCTTTCGGGGCGGGTTTAAAGCGCTTGGCTGTGCGTTCAGAGTCTTGCCAATATCCTTGCGCAACCAACGGACCAGCATGGACAAGTTCACCTTCTTCAGATGGTCTGGCAATATTTCCATTACCATTCACCACCAAGATTTCTGCAAATGGTATTGCTGTTCCCATACTGGTCGGGTTTTTATCAATCATAGACGGCTCAAGATAGGTCGAACGGAATGCTTCGGTCAGTCCATACATCGCATAAATATCTGTTTTAGAGCCAAATATTGATCGCAGTTCACTTACCAAAGTAGGTGTGAGCGCGCCTCCGCTATTGGTCAGGCGCCGCATCGTGGATGCCGATCCATCAGGCCATTTCTGTTCGATCAATTGCACCCATAAGGGAGGCACAGCCGCCAGAGTGGTTATCTGTTCACGAGTGCATGCCTTGATAACGTCACGGGGTGCGAGGTAGTCGAGCGGCAAGGCACAACCGCCGGCAGCCCAAGTAGACAAGAGTTGGTTTTGGCCGTAATCAAAACTGAGCGGCAATACACATAACGTCCGATCATCTGCGCCCAGTTTCAGATACCGTGCGACGCTGATTGCTCCTAAACTCAAATTACCGTGACTGAGCATCACGCCTTTTGGCCGCCCGGTCGAGCCACTGGTGTAGAGAATGGCGACAAGCGTATCGGTATTTATGTTGTCGCTACTTGGGACTAAAGAAGTTTCACTTTCAGCAATCCATTGAGAAACCTGCTTATCATCGACTAACCGACAATTGCGGGTCCCTATATCACCCTCCATGGATTTGATCCGCGGAACATTGGTAATCAACAATACCGCCCCGCTGTCACTAAGAATATGAGAGACCTGTGCTGGTTTGAGCACCGGATTTATCGGAACATAGACTAACCCTGCACGCGCACAAGCCAATGGCATCAAACAGGCCAGTTCCGTCTTGGGAAGCCATGCCGCTACTCTGTCACCGACCTGTATTCGCTGCTCGCGCAACCAAAAAGCCAGCTGTCCGACACGATGATTTAACATCTTGTAGTTAAGAGACCCAGAACGGGTCACCAAAGCAATTGCATCTTGATCCTCGCCAATAGCGAGCCAATCAAGCGGAAATGCAGTGTTTTGATCCAGTATGTTCAATGCAGTAACCTATGGGAAAATGAAGAAAATTGTGACAAACACAGCAATAACCATGAACAGTGAATATCACGATAATTTTCAGTCAGTGCAAGCGGTAGCTGGTGAAAACCTAGATCGCTCGGTGCAACGATCACTTTTTGATCGGTTGGATTGGTTGAAAGAACTTCATGCATTGTGCCTATCCGACCTTTCACCCGCCATTGTGCATAGCGAAGAAAATGGCGCTCAAGCCTGGATGTTCCTTATGAAACAGGGGGCCGGAAGTTACGGTGCATTGGCCAATTGGTACAATTTTACCTACCGCCCGATATTTACCGGTGACTTTGACGAAATTACAAAATTGGCGCTGCTTGCCAACATTGCAACGAAACTTCGAACAAAAGCGCATCGCGTTGAAATTGCACCCGTTCCCAATGAAGATGAAGAGACTAGCCTGACCGAACGCGCTTTTGAACAGGCTGGTTGGATTGTTTACCGGGAAAAAGCAGACGAAAACCATATTCTTCGTGTGAAAGGTCGTAATTTTGACCAGTATTGGGCCGAACGTCCGGGGCAACTGCGCAACACGGTGCGTCGCAAGGCCAAGAAAAACCTGGTTTCCACGCGCATTGAAAGAGAATTTCATGAAGAAGATTGGGAGGATTACCTCGCGGTATACGAGAATAGTTGGAAACCATCTGAAGGAAATCCTGATTTCCTCAAAAAACTAGCCCAACAGGAAGCTAAGGCTGGATGCTTGCGACTTGGCTTAGCTTACATCGATGGGAAACCAGTAGCGGCTCAATTTTGGACGGTGGAAAATGGCGAAGCCTTGATCCACAAACTGGCGCATATCGAGGATGCAACAAAGTCTTCTCCTGGCACGCTTTTATCTGTCGCGATGTTCCAACACGTTATGGATATCGATCATGTCAATTTGATTGATTTTGGAACCGGTAATGACGGATATAAAAGGGACTGGATGGAAGAAGTGCGGGATCGTTACCGACTTACCCTGTTCTGGCCCAACAATCCGTTATCCTGGCTACCAATCACAAAACGATACATGTCTGATCTTGTAGGAAAGCGCTGATCCCTTTAGGGAAGCGCCGTTGTTCGAGATTCGGGGGGAAAGATGCCGGAAAATACTGATTTGACACCGGAAGCAGCCGTGCGGGCTGTGATGCAAGACATCTTAGGCCTGGACGCAGAACAAGTCGCAGAATTTGATGCAGAAACTGAACTTTTTGGTGCCTTACCCGAACTTGACAGCATGGCCGTTGCCGGATTGCTAACCGAGTTGGAAGATCGCCTTGATATCATCATTGAAGATGATGAAGTCGACGGTGAGTTATTCGAAACTTTCGGAAATCTTATCGCATTTGCAGAAATGAAAGTGGCCGAGTGAAGCAACCGCTCGACTGTTCGAGCTATCGATTTTCTGACCGGGATGAATATTGCCTAAGAACCGGTACCCAAAGCAGTGATCAAATACTACTAATTCCGCCGTTATTTGATGAGATGAACCGTATGAGGCACATGATCGTCGATACGATGCGAATACTTTCGGAACGCGGCGTCGGTACCATTTTACCGGATCTACCTGGATCCAATGAAAGTCTTTTCCCGCAACGTCAGACAAATCTGGAAGTCTGGCGCGACGCGTTAAAAACCTGTCTCGAATCCCATCCAGAATGCTCTTACGTTGCTTCTTTTCGCGGCGGCTGTTTGATCGACGGAATATCAAACAACCTTCCCACATGGCGTTTGACGCCCGTCAAAGGGAAAAGCCTTCTTCGCGCTATGATGCGAACGCGCATTGCTTCGGATAAAGAAGCTGGTTCGATAGTGACCATGAGCGAACTCACCAAGAAAGTGAAAAATGAAGCAATTGAGCTGGCCGGTAATATCCTGAGTCCAGCCATGTTCGAACAGCTGCATGAAGCTGATATAATCGAGCCAAACGCTCTACGAACAATGCGGCTTGATACTGATAGTCAACCGGCGGATGGCAAACTGGCTGGCAGTCCCCTGTGGCTGCGCGCAGAACCAGAGGCAGATCCCATTTTATCACAGTCGATTGCAGATGATTTGGAAGAGTGGATCAAATCATGAGTCGATCCTTTCATCACTTTAGCAGTGAAGATGAACAACTCATTGGGACGCTCGATTCAGGCTCCGAAGATACCGGATTACTAATAGTAAGTGGCGGTAATGAAGTCCGATCGGGAGCCCATGCTGGGATGTCGAAACTAGCACAATATGTCGCAAATCAAGGCTTTCCGGTGTTTAGATTTGATCGGCGCGGTGTTGGTGAAAGTTCGGGTGAAAATTTGGAGTTCATGTCGAGCGAACAGGACATAATAGCAGCAGCAAAACAACTCCGAACACTTTGTCCAAACCTAAATAGGATCGTTGCATTTGGAAACTGCGATGCAGCAACCGCTTTGGCGTTGTTTGGTAAATCGGCTCAAATCCATGCCTATCTTCTAGCTAATCCTTGGGTCATTGAGAATGACCAAAGCGAGCCATCAGAAACGCCCTCTCCGAGTGCCGCAGCTATCAGGTCTCGGTATTGGGACCGGGTTAAGAACCCTCGTTCCTTCATCGACTTACTGACCGGGAAAATAGATCTTTCCAAACTACTCAAAGGGTTGAAACAGGCATCCAAAAGACAAGAAAACACCGGCCTGGCGATCAAACTTCGAGATGCGCTCATTGAGTCAAACAATCGCATAGATATACTAATTGCGGAGAAAGACACCACTGCTCTCGCCTTCATGGCTTCATGGAAGAGCGATGATTATTCACAATTGCGAGAACGTTCGAGTCTTTCGCTCTTAAAGCTTGATAGCGCCTCGCATAGTTTTGCAGATGAGCAGTCGAAAATTTGGTTGCGGGAACGAATATTGGAGTGCCTTCGCACCCCCTGAACTATTCAGCCGCTACCGCTTCGAATTCTTCTTCCGCCAGAAAACGCTCGGCATCCAATGCAGCCATACAACCGGTTCCTGCGGCAGTTACCGCCTGTCTGTAAACATGGTCCATAACATCGCCACATGCGAACAAACCAGGGATCTTGGTTTTTGGCGTACCAGGTTCCACCGCAATGTAGCCGCCATCAATCAAATCAAGATGATCTTTGAAGATTTCAGTGGCCGGCGCATGGCCAATGGCAACAAAGCCTCCATGTGCTGGCTCATGACTTTTCTCTCCAGTTTGTGTATCAATCAGATCAACACCCACAAGACCTTCGGGGTCACCGCCAGCGACAAAGCTATCCACAGTTTTGTTCCAGAGGATCGAAATTTTAGGGTTCGCAAATAGTCGATCCTGCAAAATTTTCTCTGCACGCAAGCTATCACGGCGATGAATCAACGTCACGTCATCACTGTGATTGGTCATGTAAAGCGCTTCTTCAACCGCGGTATTACCACCGCCGATGACCACGACTTTCTTACCACGATAGAAAAAGCCATCACAGGTGGCGCAGGCCGAAACCCCTTTGCCACCTAATTCTTCTTCTCCTGGGACTCCCAACCATTTGGCTTGCGCACCGGTAGCAATCACCATCGTATCGCCTTCATAGATATCACCACCATCGCCGGTCATACGAAAAGGCCGTCGGGAAAAATCAACATCTACGATCGTGTCGAAAATTGTTCTGGTGCCAACTTTCTCAGCCTGGGCCTGCATTTCTTCCATTAGCCAAGGGCCTTGAATCACATCACGAAAACCTGGATAATTCTCTACATCTGTAGTGATAGTCAATTGCCCGCCAGGTTGCAGTCCTTGCACCACAATAGGCTCCAAACCGGCCCGTGCGCCATAAATAGCGGCCGAAAGACCAGCAGGTCCCGAACCAAGGATAAGCATCTTCGTTTTGTGAATTTCCGCCATGATATTTCCTAGTGCTTTCAGTTGACATTCAGATAGTGCCGCCACCCCCATCTCGACAAGCACCAAATCAACAAGAATCACTTTTAATGGGGAAAGAGAATTTTGGTAGCGGAGGAGGGACTCGAACCCCCGACACATGGATTATGATTCCACTGCTCTAACCACCTGAGCTACTCCGCCAATGTCCAAAGTGATAGCTAAACACATCATCAAATTCATTGGATCGCGGCGCTATAGTCATAGCTTGATTTCGGGTCAACCAGAACAGGTCGATTTTCTGCTTTGTCTTGCACAGAATGAGCAATGCAGGCTATCGGAGGCTTTCCGGACTTTAAAGCGCTTAGGGGCGAACAATGAACGAATCATACGACGTATTGATTGTCGGTGCAGGCCATGCCGGTGCTCAAGCTGCAATTGCGCTACGCCAACAAAAGTTCGACGGCACGATTGGCCTGATGGGCAACGAAAAATATCCACCATATGAACGTCCACCATTATCCAAGGACTATCTGGCAGGTGACAAGGAATTTGACCGGATATTGTTGCGGCCGGAGAGCTTTTGGGCTGAACGTAATATTGATTTGCTGACCGGTTGCCGGGTGTCGAGAGTTAAGGCCGAAGAGCATAAGGTTATCTTGGCCAATGATGATGAAGTTGGCTTCGGGAAATTGGTCTGGGCCACGGGTGGGTCGCCGCGCATGCTTGATTGCCCCGGGAGTCAGGCACGAAATATTCATGCGGTTCGATCTCGCGCAGATGTCGACAAGATCATGGCGGCATTACCCACGACTAATAAAGTTGTTGTCGTGGGCGGAGGATATATTGGATTGGAAGCGGCCGCCGTTCTAACCAAACTTGGTAAGCAGGTGACAGTTCTGGAAGCCTTGGATCGCGTATTGGCTCGGGTGGCTGGAGAAACACTATCTCGTTTTTATGAAGAAAAGCATCGCGAACACGGTGTGATATTGGAACTCAATGCGCAGGTAAATTCTTTCGAAACTAACGATGAAGGTATGGCGACAGCAGTAACTTTGGATGATGGCCGGAAATTTGACGCGGATATGGTGATTGTTGGAATCGGTATTATTCCCGAAACGGGGCCATTAGTAGCAGCCGGCGCTGCCGCTGGAAATGGCGTTGATGTAGATCAGCATTGCCGGACAAGTCTTGCAGATATTTATGCAATCGGGGACTGTGCGCTTCACAGCAACAAATTTGCTAAAGGTGCCCTAATCAGACTTGAATCGGTGCAGAATGCAAATGATCAGGCAAAGGTCGCCGCGCTTGATATTGTTGGTCAAGAATGTGAATATGACGCGGTGCCTTGGTTTTGGTCAAATCAGTATGATTTAAAACTACAGACTGTTGGTATTTCAACTGGCTTTGACGACTATCTGTTACGCGGCGACACCCAAACATCCAGTTTCTCGATCATTTATTTTCGCGATAACAAAGTCATTGCTCTAGACTGCGTTAATGCCACCAAAGATTACGTGCAGGGTCGAAAAGCTGTTGTAGGCTCGTTTTCTCTCGACAAAACACAATTGGCTAACCCGGAAATTCCAATCAAGGAAGTCGAATTCGCTTAAATCGATGTTGATTTGCCGCGAAAGCGCCAACGCCCTATCTCTTCCCAAGGCCCCTCCAAATAATAGAAAAGCGCCAGCCCGGTAATTTCAAAAGACCTTGTTTCAAATTTTTCACATAGTTCACGAAACAGCTTTTTGCTCACGTCGGGAGCAACCTTATTTTGAACAGTAACGTGAAAACGTGGTTTTTGTTGGTCCTGCTGAACGAGCAAGCCATGGAAAGACTCTACAAAAAACTGCCTTAGCTCGAGCAATTGTGGTGAAGATAGTCGATAAGCTACGCCCCCATCAAACTGCATAACCTCCATCAATGTGCATAGCGGGCACGAATACTCTTCGGTTGTTTTCTTCGCTAGCCTTACAATTTCATCCAGTCCTTGAGGGGGAAGATGATGAAATAGCGTAATGTGCGCCGGTAGCTGGTTTTTCTCTACCGGATAGTATTTTTGCCTAAGAGCATCGGCCCAAGCAAAATCGGCTGCTCCCATCGTTGCGGTCATGATAATCGGTTTTCGTCGAAATTCCATTGAACAAGTTTAGCGTACACGGCTGCTAAGCGCGAGTAAAAGGCGTTATCGCATCACGAGGCATTTCCAACTTTAGTTCCACTTGAAATCAATTGACAAAAACTGCATTCTATCGGCAGGTAGAGGGAGCGTATCATGAATTCTGGGAAAGCACCAATTTGGTATTGGATTATATCCGGCTTAGCGTTGGCTTGGAATGCATTAGGCGTAATGGTTTACCTGCAACAAGCATTCATGACAGCTGAAGATTTCCGCAATCTTGATCCCGCCCAGCAAGACCTGCTCTCTAATCAACCAGAGTGGATTACTGTGGCGTTTGCCATTGCAGTTCTCGCTGGTTTTGTGGGATGTGTATTACTGCTGCTTCGTAGAAAACTGGCTGTCAGGATGCTCACCCTATCGTTCGTGGCGGTTGCCGCTCAATATACCGGTTTCTATCTGGAGGGATATTGGGAAGGACTTTCAGGTGTCGCTATATTGATGCCTGTATTAGTCCCGATTGTCGCATTGGGTCTGATATTTTTCGCTCGCCATTTTGAGCGGCGCGCAGTCCTTAGCTAAGTTGACGTACTAAATGGCGTAAAATTGGTTTGCTCGTCGTAAATATCGACCCCTTCACGCTTCTTCAGCCAACCAATTACAACATATGTAACTGGCGTAAGAACAGCTTCCCACAGAACTTTTAACAGCCAGTTTGTGACCATGACGGTAAACACAGTCATCGGCTCCCAAATGCCCCAGAAAGCCAATGGATAGAAAATTATGCTGTCCACGCCCTGCCCAACCACAGTTGAGCCTATAGTGCGAGACCAAAGCATTTTCCCTTCCGTCCAAACCTTCATTTTTGCCATGACGTAGCTATTCACAAACTCGCCCGCCCAAAACGCAACGATGGACGCCGCTACAATACGAGGGACTTGTCCAAAAACACTTTCATAGGCTTCCTGTCCGTCCCAATTGGCTGCTGGGGGAAGGGATACAACAACCCAACTCATAAACGCCATGAAGATCAAAGCGCCAAAGCCAGCCCAAATCACCCGCCTCGCTCGCGCATATCCATAAACTTCAGTCAATATGTCACCGATGACGTAACCCAGCGGGAAGAACAATATTCCTGCGCCGTAGATCCATTGTTCACCATTTATCTCGATGAACGTCGGCTTGGCTGCTCCAATGACGTTCGACAGCAACAAAACCGTTACAAAGGCTGCCATCACAAAGTCGAAATAACGAAAATTGTGGCCAGATTGACTGCGTGCGGAACTTCTTTTGATAGGGTTATCTGTCATTTTCTGAGGTCTAGTCGAAAATTGCTGACAAGCAAAAACTATATTCGGTGATATCCTTATTTGCAGCGCAGCAAAACATCGCTAAAGCCTTCTCGGCGCGCGCCCGTAGCTCAGCTGGATAGAGCGCGAGACTTCTAATCTTGAGGCCACAGGTTCGACTCCTGTCGGGCGCGCCAATTACTTCACTGGCTTTGACCCGCGCATTACAGTATTCATAGCTTCCGCGGTCACTGGATATCCGCGACCCTCAGGGATACACAAATGTGGTTTCCCATCACGCTCTTCCACAAAAGGCACCACTAGTTCAGAAGGAAACTGCTCGGCATGGTTTCTCGTCTCTTCTAGGTCATTAAGTTGCGCCAACCGTTCCAAATTGCGTTTGGTTGGAAAAATCACAGAGACCTCTCCAGCTTCATGTTTGTCCAACACGCCCTGTGCAGAATCCCAAAAGAGATGATAGTTTTCGGTTTGATCAACAATGGCTTCGATCGAGTCGTCGTCATCCGCGATGATGTAAAAGCGTGTGTCGAAAATTCTTTTTTCGTTAAATGGGGGTCGCCAACGTGCAAATGGAATCAATGCTTCCAGATCCAACTTCCATCCAAATTTCTCACAGAGCTCGGACAACGGTCTTCTCTCCTCATTGAGAGCATGCCTCGCTTCCTTAAGTTGGTTCTCGGTAACGGTTCCTTCAATACCTACCGCAATGCCAGTTTCTTCAATAGCTTCGCGAATGGCGGCTATTCGCGCGCCGTACTCATCGACATCCTCGAATCCCAAATGTTTGGCATAGTCAAAATCAGCTTCATCGACACGGCCGCCGGGAAAAACGGCTGCACCAGCGGCGAAAGCCATTTTGGAGGACCTCTCTACCATTAAGATATGCGGGGGTTGATCGCCGGGCTGTTCTCGAAAAATGACAACAGTTGCAGCAGGTGATGCTTCTTTTAGCGGCTTTCCGGTAAAAGGATCGTTTTTGGGCAAATTCGATTCAGTCATAAAAAGCATATGACCAGCAATTGATCTCCCTGCCAACCATAGAATTGATAAGTTTTCCAAATTTGCCAAAACCTCTCACCCATGCCACTATCGGTTAATGGGAATTATCGAGCTGTTGGGTTTAGCCGGAAGCGTCAGCCTTTTATCAGGTTGGCGCCTTTATCTAACTATTTTTGTGACCGGTCTAGCAATGCGACTGCAGTGGATCAGCTTACCCGAAAACCTTCAAATGCTCGATACGCTGGCTAATCCATGGGTTTTGGGCATCAGCGCCGTTGGGGCAATAGCTGAGTTTTTTGCCGACAAAATAGCCTGGTTAGACAGCGTTTGGGACACAATCCATACGGTAATACGTCCGTTAGGAGGCGCTTTATTGGCGTTAGCGGTTGTGGATGCTGGCGACCCTGCCTGGCAAGTGATTGTGTTTCTATTGGGCGGCGGTGCGGCCTTGATGAGCCACGGCGCTAAAGCTGGCGCCAGAGCAATAGTCAACACGAGCCCCGAACCATTTAGCAATGCCGTTGTATCAACTGGCGAGGATGTTGCCACAGGCGGATTGTTGATTTTGGCTTTTGCCAATCCGGTAGCAGCATTGATCATTGCCTCTGTTTTGCTGCTACTTTGTCTTATCCTAGTCTATAAAGCTTTTAAGCTCTGGCGAAAAGTCGTCTCGAGCGGAAACTAGCTCAGTTATTGCCCTTCATAGTCGTACAGTGCGCTCTCATATCCAGGCGATCACATTGGCAGAGTGAGTGAAGCCCTTAAGCCACCTTCTTTTCGATTTTCCAATTCCACTTCACCACCGTGCTCGCGAGCAATGGCTCGTGCCAAGGTTAATCCCAAACCGGAACCTCCGGTTGCCCGATTTCGAGATTTCTCTTCCCGGGTAAATGGTTCGAACATAGCATCAAGTTGTTCCTCAGGAATTCCGGGACCATTATCATCCACATAAATTGTCAGATTCCCTTCAGATCTATCAACAGAGATCGAGGTTTGCCGGCCATATTTGACAGCGTTGTCGATAAGATTTCTTAAAGCTCGCCGGATCAATGTTGCTCTGATTTTGATAGGAATTTTATCATCTTTTTGAAATTCGACAGTGTTGCCCAGATCCTCAAACTCATTGACCACCGTCTGGATAAGTGCGGCAAGATCGTTCTGCTCCGCCTTTTCCCGAGAACGACCGAGACGCGCTAACGACAATATATCGTCAAGCGTTCGAGCCATGTCTTCAATGCCAGCTACCATCCGGCTGCGCTCGAGGTCATCCTCAACATTTTCGACCCGAACGCGCAGTGCTGCCAAAGGCGTTCGAAGATCATGTCCAATTGCACCGAGCATCACGTCTTTTTCATCCAACATGGCACCAACGCGGGATTGCATATCGTTGAATGCTCCGATCAATTGCTTCGTATCTGGAGGTCCCGATTCTCGGAGTTCGTCCCTCTCGCCGACACCGAAAGACTTGGCCTGTTGCGTCAGCTGTTTCAGCGGTCCAGCAATATAACGGCCCAATAATATCAGTGGAAGCAACAGCAATAGGTAAAGTATCACGGTTTGAAAAATCAATGTGCGGATCAAGAAAGGTTCGCCATTCCGCACCGCTGATGCCAAGTTAACCCATCGTCCATCCGCTAGCTTAGTAGAAAGAACAACATATCCGTCGATCTGCACAGGAGGACGACGTTGTCCTAAGTTTCGACCCACTGCATCCGTCCTTGGACGCATGCGTGGCAGATCAATTAAATTATCGGAGAGTCCAGGCGGCAGAGTTTCATAATGTGCGGCCCTTACTTCCGAAGCTTCGACACCCATTGAGTAGAAAGCCTGCAAAGCACGCTCTTCCACTTTAAAGTTTCGTTTGTGAGTACTATTCACAACCGGTTTATCAGAAAAATCGAGCTGCGCCCTACGAAACCTCCCCCCTCGCCTTGCCCCCCGCCTAGGTTGCTCTTCCGCAGAAGACAGACGATTTAATCCAACAGCCATTCGAGTCACCGCGGAAGCCGACGCTGCCACATTGTTTTGTTGGGCCATGCCGCGATACAGCAAAAACATGTTTATTCCCTGCGCAATGAACAAAATCACAGCCACGATCAGCAACAATTGCCCAACCAGGCTTTTAGGGAGGAGCTTACTCATTCGACTTCCACATTTCCTGCCAGCACATATCCGCCGCCCCAAACGGTTTTTATGATCTTCGGGTTTTTCGGATCAGCTTCAATCTTTCGCCGCAACCGGCTCACCTGATTATCGACGGAACGGTCAAAGACCCCGGCTTCACGACCTTGTGTGATGTCTAAAAGTTGGTCACGGTTCAAAACCTGCCCAGCCCGTTCGAGTAAGGCGAGTAGCAATTCATATTCACCGGAAGAAAGGGCCACATTAACATCATCACCATCACGGAGATTTCGTTGGTCCGTGCGCAAAGCCCAACCTGAAAATTCAAATGTCTTACCTGATTTATTGTTTAGTCTAGAATGAGAAGTACCGCCCGCCCGTCGCAAAATTACTTTGATTCGAGCAACCAACTCCCGGGGACTGAATGGCTTTGTAACATAGTCATCAGCGCCCAATTCCAGACCTATAATTCTCTCCGTTTCTTCGGTTTTGGCGCTGATAAAGATTACCGGAATTTCAGTATGTTCACGGACAAACCGGCAGAAACTCAGGCCATCTTCACCCGGCATCATTATGTCCAATAGGATGATGTCATAGACAGCAGTTTTCAATTGCGCCCTTGCCTTGCTGGCATCGCTGGCTTGATCCACGGAAAAACTCTGTTTTACCAAATATTCCGCCAGCGGTTCACGAAGACTATCTTCATCATCAACGAGTAAAATTTTCGGATGGTCCGTCATTTCAATTCTCTAACACAGCTTTTCAAAAAAGGAACGGATCGCTGACCATTTGGGGGAGGAGGGAGAAAGGTCAGCGATCCGTTCGCAAAAGAGTGGTTCAGGGATTAACCGCCTCTTTTATTCCGTCTTTCACCGCGCTGGCTACGCCGTTCCGCACGATGCGCTTGACGTTCCGCTTTGGTAATTTGACCATCTCCATTGGCGTCGACTTTGTCGAACCGCGCCATTGCAGCCGTCTTGAATTCGGCTTTGCTGACCATCTGATCACCATTGGTATCCGCGCGTTTCATCATCGCCATCCCGCGACCGCCACGTTTACCTCGTTTTCCCTTGCCACCACGCTTACCGCGCATTGATTTCATCTCTTCTTGGGAAAGAACGCCATCGCCATTGGCATCTGCCTTAGAAAACCGCTTTGCCTTACGTTCAGCGCGAAAAGCTTCCATTTCAGCTTGAGATACGCCGCCGTCGCCATTGGTATCCATCTTGGCAAAGCGTTCAGCCTTTCTCGCCTGACGGTCGGCTTTCGACAATTGGCCATCTCCATTTGCATCCATTTTTGCGAAGCGTTTTTCTACTGCGGCATTATGCTCAGCTCTTGTCACCGCACCGTCACCGTTGGTATCGGCACGCATGCCCTTCCCTCCTGGTGCAGCGATCGCAATACCACCGGCCATTAACAAAGCGGTAGCACTCGAAATCAAAATTATCTTTTTCATGTTCAAAATCCTCATCTTCTATCTTCAGGACAACGACCGGTTCTGATCGCCATGAATGTTGTTCTAGTGCCAACTTGTCGCTGAATTTTGTCAGAACAAAAGAAAATTGTCGCAAATTGTATCAATTTAAGGGGTTGGTTCATCCCTTCGAAAGATAGGAAAATGGCCTGGAGCGAGTGCAGTAAATAGGTAATGAACCAATATCCCGGCGATCAACTGTCTTTTGTTGACATAGTTTAATCAAAACCTCCACTTGAGGCACGATTGCTGACATAAACTATTTTGAAAATCTGTGCGCATGATTTTCAAGCCATAAAAATGATTTCACTGGTTTTTCTCAACGTTGACAACATAATGCATTACGTCGAAGAAAAGAACGGGCCGACAAAATGATTGAAGGCAATCGAATGATTGATTTGTTGAAACCGGTGCAAGTTTCTTGTTCACTGATCGAAGCCTCGCAAAGTAGCTATAAAAGGCTCTGTATCTATTATCGAATAGACCCATATTTTGGGCGTGCGGTATGAGCCAGCGCGGCAATAGATCATTTTTCTCACTTGGAAAATTTACTGCAACTCTTGTTGGTATTGTCCTTTACGTCTCCGCCGGTCCAGCCATCGCGGCGACGCCTCAAGAGCTATGCGGCCGATCATCTCCAAATGAATCTCTCGCTACAGCACTTGATTCAGATTTGAGGCAAGCGACAGAAGCCGCGGAGAAAACCCTTTCAGGGTCAAACTCTGATCTGCTCTTGGGCGACAAAGCTCTGGAACAATTGGTCGTTAGCAATGATGTAAATGCAGAAATCTCATCATCAACATTGGCTGCCTATTGCAGTGCTGCTGGAGAAGCGATGCGTATCGCCCGTTCCGGCAGTGGCAGGCGTGCACGAACCTACTTATTAACTGCACTGAATGCGGCAGAAAAAGCAAATACGATTAATGTCCAGTCACAAATTGCCTACCGACTAGCCCTCGTATCCAGAAATTTAACCGTTCGTCCGAATACCCGATCTGCAAGACGGTCGATTAGCGAGACAGTACAGCCTTTGGAAATTCCGACAGATGATGTTGTGGCGAACAATCAATGCAGTACACTTTTGCGCGCAAATTTGGATAATGAGTCCAATTGGGCGGCTTCTAAGCTGGCGTTGGAATGCGCTTTTTTTAGCGCCGATGGGCAAACAGCCGATGAAACTAAAGCGCTAGCACAACTCCAGATAGGACGCATCACGCTAGCAGAGTCAGAACGCCGACCCGCAACCCGCGAGAAGTTACGCAAACAAGCAGGTGATGCAGCACTTATCGGCCTGTTGGTCGCCAACAATATTACGAACAGGGCAAAGCGCTTTGATATGATGTCGCGGCTTGCCGAGACCGCAATTGATGCGGGTTTCGCCAACAAACAACCCATTACTGACAATCTGGCAACGCTACGTGAGACGTTTTCTGGTGATCCGGGTGAACAGGCGCTAGTCTATGCGTTACACGGCCGGGTTATGTTGACCAGCGGCCGCATAGAACAGGCCGCAGCGTTATTTCGCCGTGCGATATTCTTTGAAAGCCAGAAGCCGCAACCGCTTCGGATCGCGGATTGGTATCTGCTGTTGGCCGGAGCTGATAAATCGGATGAACAAAAGCATGTGATGCAGGCATACCGGGCGTTGGAAGCAATAAGGCCTTTGTTGCCAGCGATTGACCCTATAACCGAGGAATCGATTTTTAAATTGCGCATGCAGCCGGTTTTCAGTGCAGCAGTTGATGTACAGTTGTCTCAGCCGTCAACGGGTTTGGAAGCAGGTGGAATATTGGCAGCACAACAGATTGTGGAATCATTCCGTCAGGCAGAGATACAATATGTCTTTGGCGCCGACTGTGTCCCCCCGCGTATTCCGGTGAGCCCGACCGATCTGAAAGACGGGGAGATATTACTCTATCCCATTTTACTCGAAGACAGAGTTGAGCTGCTGTACGCAGCTAAAGTCAAAGGAGGTGCCCCGCCAGTTTACAAACGTTTCACGCAAGATAAAAATGCCGACAATGAAACAATCGCTAGGCTGGTGAAGAAAGCAGCTTTCGAGCTTGGCTATGGTGAAGATGATAGCTGGGAACAACCGGCTATAGAACTCTATCGACTGTTGATTGAACCGATCGAAGGTTTACTAGGCGCAGAAACGACCTTGGTCATTGTACCCGACGGAATTTTGCGCCGACTCCCCTTTGCTGCGCTAAAAGATGCTGATGGCAATTTGCTGATCGAAAAAACCCGCATCTCCATCGCACCGTCATTGGCCTATACTCAGCCCGGTACCAAGTTGAACAAAAATGCCGGCGTGGTGGCCGCATCCTTATCCAAAGCGGTGGATCTTCCAGCTGGTTCCTTTATCGCGTTAAACGGAACATCTTCGGAAGCCAAAATGGCATCCGGGTTGGGGGATGCAAGTAATCCTGTTGGTGTCCATCTGGACAATTTCTCGAGAGCCCAGTTGCAAACAGCCTTTGCCGGCCAACCTATCGACATATTGCATCTAGCCACCCATGCTTCGTTTAATGGTCGGTCTGATCGATCCTTCATTGTGGCCGAGGATCAGGCAATCTTGTTAAGCGAGTTGCGCGACATCATATCCGGCAACCGCGCCAGCGGAGAGCTACTCTCACTCATCGTACTAAGCGCTTGTGAAACGGCACTGGGCGACGATCAGGCTTCGATGGGTCTGGCCGGTTCAGCCGTTCAAGCCGGTGCAGAGAGTGCCCTCGCCTCTTTGTGGGAAGTGGACGATGTTGGTACTGCCGCGTTGATGGAGGAGTTCTACAGAAATTATGCCAAAGGCCAAGGCAAGGCCGAGGCCCTGCGCAATGCGCAACTGGCCTTAATCGGCGATGGCAGCAATTTCTCTGATCCGCGAATCTGGGCGGCGTTTACATTGTTGGGGGCTTGGCGATGAGACTATCACGTTATCTTCTCGGCCTATCGTTGGTGGCCCTAGCAGCCGGCAGTGCACAAGCACAAACTGTTACAACGATAACACCCGATGCTGGCAACCCGTTTGATACCGGCTCCATCGTCACCATCGGAGGCAACACCCACACGATTACCGGCGGAGAGTTATCAGGTGGCAATCTGTTTCACAGTTTTACTCAGTTTGATTTGGCGCAGATTGATATTGCGACATGGACTGCAAATGCCGCGAACACTGCGTCGATATTCAATGTTATCAGCCGTGTTACAGGCGGTTCGGCATCCAATATCGATGGCACAATTAACTCGACGAACCTATCCAACGCCAATTTCTATTTCATCAATCCGGCGGGGATAATTTTTGGCGGAGCAGCCAACATCAATGTTCCTAACTCGGTTTATTTTTCAACCGCAGAGGAAATGCGATTTCGTAGCGGGGCCGCCTTCTCGACCGTCACTCCCGACGGCTCAACGTTCTCCAGTGCCCCACCCGAGGCATTTGGTTTTTTTGGGGCACAGCAGAATATTGAAGTATCAGCTGGTATAAATATCCAGACAGGACTCAGATCGAGTTTACTGATCGGCGGAAATCTCTCTCTTCAAGGCAATATTTTCTCGCAAGGAGTAGATTTGGGCCTGGTCGCTGTTGGAAGTGATGTAGCAGAGGTTTCCATTGCGGATCCTTTTTCTGCGATTGGCAACGGCCAAATAGAATTGTCACCGTTATCAAATATATTTGGTTCAAATATAGATTTGGCTGCAAGCAATATTCTTCTCGACAGTGCTAACATCGTTTTGACCGGAAACGGTGGCAGCAACATTACGCGAGGCCTTAGTGTCCAGGTCAATGATCTTGTCATAGATAATGGCGTAATCAGTACAGAGGCGAACGGAGGCAATGCTTCTGGTGCGATAGATATTAGCGCAACCAACCGTCTCATGTTGACCAACAATGCCCAGATTACTTCTCGAACCATTGGGCCAGGAACCTCTGGTTCGATCATTATAAATGTCGATGAGCTTTTAATGAGTTCGAGCGCGATTTCATCTAACACCACTAATGCAGGCAGTGCAGGTAACATTGCGATTGGCGTAACAAGCTTACTAAACATTGATAAGAGCGATATTCGCTCCGAGACCTTCAATGCTGGTGATGCAGGTTCCATAGCGGTGGCCGCCGACGATATCGTCAATGAGGGCGGCAATATTACTTCTCTAACCAGCGGCGAAGGCGATGCTGGTTCTGTGAGTGTATCAGCAACAAATTTGGCAATGAGCGGTGGGGCGCTCAATGTAGCAGGTAGTCGGATCGGCTCCTCCACTAACAGCACAGGCAATGCCGGCAATGTCGCGGTTATTGCCAGTAACCTGAGTCTGATCGAAGGTGCATCAATCGATTCCAGGACTTTCTCGAGTGCTGATGACGCAGGTGACGCAGGCAGCGTTTCAGTTACCGCAACCGATACCCTCCTTCTGGCCGACGTCGGAGAAATTTCTGCAGCCACATCCGGTTCTGGCAAAGCGGGATCCGTCGATATCATTGTATCCAAATTGCAGATGACAGGTGGGACGATCACTTCGTCTACGCGCGGTGGCGGTATGGGCGGCGACGTAAATGTCACTGCCGACACGGCCGATCTGAGCGGATTTGCATCTATTCGGGCGTCGGTTCTTTTCCCCGGGTCGACAGGAGATGCCGGCATAGTAACGGTTGGTGTTGCTGACAGTATAAACCTAGCTGATCGTGCCGCCATTTCGGCCTCAACAGATGGGATAGGCAACGCCGGATCCGTGAATGTGACGGCTCAATCGCTTGCGATGGCCGGTGGTCAAATTTCGTCAGCTTCCCAGATTGTGGGCAATGCAGGAACAGTGAACGTCACCGTCGGCGATCTCATAGTGACTGATGGTCTAATCGGTTCCTCTACTCTGGGTATTGGTAATGCGGGTAACGTGAATATTGTTGCAGATAATTTTGTCGTCAACGGAGGATCATCTATCAACTCGCGAACCACATCACTCTCTAGTGATGCAGGAGATGCGGGCAGCGTTACGATCACCGTTGCCGATTCATTTTCGGTGAATGATTTTGCCGGGATATCGGCTTCAACAACCGGTTCCGGAAATGCGGGATCGATCAATATTATCGCAAGTGGCCTGGAAATGTCGGGCGGTAGAATCAGCTCGTCAACCGTGAATACAGGAGATGCCGGTTCTGTCGATATTGTCGCGCAAGAACTGGAGTTAACCAGTGGTCAGATCGCCTCTTCTACATCGGGTGCCGGAAATGCTGGTGACGTGACCATAACTGCCGATAACGCTACGCTCAACTTTAACGCTTCAATCAATTCCAATACGTCGGCGGCTGGCAATGCCGGTCAAGTTCTAGCCAATATCGCCAACGATCTAAGCTTATCTCAATTGTCTGAAATTTCGGCGTCCACCGCAGGTACCGGGGACGCGGGGAATGTCACTGTCAATGCTAGAAACTTATCATTTAACGATTTTGGCAAAATATCCTCCTCGACCAGTGGGCGGATTGCTAATGTAGATTCCGGCGATGCAGGCACAGTGACCGTAACGGTGACGGAAAACCTTCAGATGTCTGGTGGTCAAATCACTTCTTTCACCCAGAATAATGGCGATGCTGGGACAGTTACAGTCAGCGCGCAAAACGCGTTCTTGGGTACCGGTGCGACAATCGATTCAGTGTCAAATGATGCGATACCTATCCCGGCGAATAATCCAGCCATAGCAGGCGGCAACGCCGGTCAGGTGTTCGTCAAAATCTCAAACAACCTTGAAATCACAGATGGTACCAGAATTTCGGCAGCTACATCGGGGCAAGGCAATGCCGGATCCGTCAATATCGCAGCAGCTAGCTTAGACATGAGCGGAGGTGTAGTTACATCTTTCACCGTTGATTCCGGTAACGCCGGCACGGTCGATATTCAAGCAACCCACCTGCAAATGTCGGGCGGCCAGATTAACTCTTCCACATCGAGTAGCGGTAAGGCAGGCAATGTTACGGTGGTTGCCGACAACGCAGCCTTAAGCGGCGACGCATCGATCAACTCGCAAGCACTGGAAGGATCCACGGGCAATGCCGGAACTGTTACGGCTACTGTAGCCGGTACGCTGTCTCTCACCGATGATGCAACAATCTCCGCCTCGACACGAGGAGATGGCGATGCGGGTTCGGTAGAGGTAACAGCAACTTCGCTAGAAATGTTTGGCGGAGTGATATCTTCATCGACAGGAGGATTAGGCAATGTTGCATCGTCAAATATCGGATCCATTGCAGCTGTTGCGCCGGTGTCTTCGGGTAACGCAGGCGATATCGTCATTAACGTGAATAACGCAACCTTGAGTAGAGTTGCGATCATTGGTTCACAAGCTCTCGTTGGTTCAACCGGAGATGCGGGGAACGTTACCTTGGTGGCTGCCGATAAGCTAGATATGTCCAACGGCGCGGTGATTTCAACCTCAACTGCCGGTACCGGGAATGCCGGTAACATTGTTGTTACCGCTGACACTGTAAATCTCAATGCCAGCTCCATCCGATCTGTTTCAACCGGCGTTTCAGCTGCCGGAGCCATATCCGTTTCAGGACATACGATCCAGATAAAGGATGGCAGTAGCATCACAACCAATTCAGCCAATGGACCGGCAGGCAATATCAATCTTTCTCTGCCCGATAATGGCTTCCTGTTGCTCGCCGGCACATTACCGGGCGTTATCACCACCAGTTCGGGCACAAATACCGGCGGCATCATTACAATTTCGAATCCCTTTCTAATTCTTTCCGATGGCGGCAATATCTTAGCCTTGGGGGAACAAGGCGGTGCCAATGTTGTCATTCGCTCACAATTTTTCATCCGTTCCGCAGATCGTTTAAACTTGTTGTCGGTCGATGGATCACTGACTTTAGATAGCCAGATCGGGGATCAAATTACCGGCACAGAAGCTATTGATATACCCTTCCTTGATGCGTCAGGAATCTTGAGTGGGCAATGCGCCGGCACGCGATCCTCAGGTCAAATCAGCCGCTTTATCCGACAGATCACAGGGCCCTATTCTCCCGTCATATTTGAAGAAATTGGAACAGATACTGTTCCGCTTGCCTTCCGTAAAACACTGGAGCCGTGCTCTTGAACAATCCGATCTTTGGCGTGCTGAAACCTGCAATGGCTATCGGAGCTTTGTGGATCAGCATGAACACGCTAGCTTTTGCGAGCACCCAATCGAACGGAAATCCGATCACCGAACGGGTCGGCCCGAATGCCAGCCAGTCCTTTCCCGAATTTCCGGACGAAGCCGAATTTCCCCGTGCTGAAATTCAGGATATACCTCTGATAGCCGAAAGCGGCTTCGCAAATGTCACAAAAGTAGAAATTGACGATGGCAACGCGGTTCCGGCTAGTCCGCAACCGGGCTGGCAACCAGCCAATATACCCGGATCGGATTTGAAACTCGAGCTGGCCCCCGAAGAGGTTCTTGATATCGCTTGGATAGAACGTCAATTCTATCTTAACGGCTTGATTTCACCTAATGTGCCACTCGATCAAATCTCCAGCTTGGTGCAAATTATAAATCGGGCTTTCATCGCCAATGGCTACATTAACTCTGGCTTGCTGATAGACGGAGCGCCGCCCCAAAACGGTGGTTCGCTTAAGCTACGACTAATATCCGGTCGAATTGCTAGCGGCAATCCGGCAACATCAGGCCTAATCGTAAATTGGGGGCCGGATGGACGCAATCGATTAAGTGAAGATTATGTCATAAATCGTATGCCTGCAGTCCATAATGTTCCGCTCAATGCGATTGAAATCGAGCAACAATTTCGCTTGCTCACCGAAAATCCCGCCATTCAAACTGTCAATGCAGAATTGCGCCCTGGAGCCAAACCAGGCGAAGCACAGTTGCTTTTGACCGTGAACCCAAAGCCTTTGCTTGACATCTATTTTTCTGCTGCAAACAGCCGATCACCATCCATTGGAGGCGAACGCTATTCTGTCGGTGGTTCCTTTCGTAATGCGCTTCGTCCCGGTGATTTCCTGAGCGTGGAATCGGGGCGAACCGCAGGCAAATATGATTTCATTGCAGGTTATGAAACCCCGCTCTTCGGTCCACGAACGTCGCTGCGTGTTCGGGGTGGATTCAACGATGCTGCGGTCATCGATCCGCAATTGCTGGCACTAAACATCGCCGCGTCAGACTGGCATATTGAAGGTGGCGTTTCTCATATCATCAAACAACGTCCTTTGTCTCCCAGAGTTAAAAAAGGCGGCTGGCAATCTGCGCGTACAATTACCTTGGGCCTGACTGTTGCGCATCGACAATCGACGACCAAATTGTTCGGTCGCCGTTTCTCCTTCAGTCCCGGTGCTGTTAACGGACGGACCGAATATACGGCTTTGCGCCTGAACGCTGACTTGGTGCAGCGCGGAGTTAACACTGTTTTTGCGGTATCCGTTACCGGGACACAGGGCCTTGAAGGAACTGATGCGAATATACCCGATTTGGTTCGGCCCGACCCTAATTTTCGAGCGATACGTGGACAAGTCAGCTATGCGAGACGCCTCAATGAAAAAGGACTGGAACTGCGCGCGCGATTGGCGGGACAATGGGCGGATGGGATTCTCTATTCGGGAGAACGTTTCTCTGCTGGCGGAGCAGACACTGTGAGAGGCTATCGTGAGACTTTGGTTCTGTCCGATACCGGAGCTGTCGGTTCTGCGGAATTGGTTCAAAGTTTCAGCCTGCTAGGAAAAAAAAACGCGCGATCCGACTTTGATCTAGGTGCATTTTCAGCATCAACCTTTGTCGATGGTGCAATTTTGAAAAACCAAGCAGGTGCACGGGCCAATCCAAATGAACTTGCCAGCATCGGCGCTAGCCTTGCATGGACCCCCTCGCCCGCTATCCGAGCACAATTCACTTATGCGCGCCGCCTGAAGAGGGTAGCGATACCCGGAACCCGTGATATTCAGGACAGAGGCTTCCACTTCCGCTTAACAATTAGGCCATTGGAATTTTTTCGCCGGTAAAGCTTTATGCTGTTAGTTGACTATATTGACATAGTTGCTCCATGATATCTGCTTAGGAGATGAGATATCATGGTTGGCGTTCCGACGATTGATCTGCATAATTTGAACGATAATAGTTTATTGGAGCTGGATCGGGCCTGCGTCGATCATGGGTTTTTCCAACTTGTTGGGCACGGTATCGATGACCTTATTGATGATATCCATCATCAGGCAGAGATGTTCTTTGATGCGCCGCGTGACATAAAGACAGCGATTTTAAGGCCAAAACATAGCCCTTTCGGCTATTTTGACCGCGAACTCACCAAAGGTAAGCGCGACAAAAAAGAAGTGTTTGATTATCACGGGAAGCCGATTGACGACACGGTTATTGATTCGGTGGAGATATTTGATTTTTGGCCAAAGAATGACAAGGGTCAGCTCGAAGCTGCAGGCCTTTCTGGCTTTCAAGCAGCTTTGACGAAATTCTATGCTGAAAATACCGCGCTTGCCGAAAGGGTCGTCGCGCTAATGTGTTCGGTGATGAATGGCGAGGCGGAAAAAGTTGCGCCTCTTTTTGATAAAGACCATTCTAGCCTGGCGCGGCTAAACCATTATCCACATTATGATCCGCTGCCGCAGCAAGATCGAGATGAAGAGCATATGCTTGGAGACCTAGCACTCGGTCAGCATACAGATCCAAGCGCCATTACACTTCTTTATCAAGATGAAAGTGGCGGTCTTCAAACTGAATCGGATGAGGATGGTTGGATCGATGTGCCGCCGGTAAAGCATAGTTTTGTTGTCAATGTTGGAGACCTGATGCAGGCATTTTCCAACAATCGTTATAAGGCTGCCAATCACCGTGTTCTGCCAGTCAAAAACGGTGTTTCGCGGTTTTCTTTCCCCTATTTCTATTTCCCAAAACCGGGAGCAATCATAGAAACAGTCGTGCGAGATGAGGAACCTGTATATCGGTCCTTCAAAATAGGCGAACTCCTAAACGCGCGCATGGAGGATAATTATGAATATTCCGGTGAAGCTGATACTCAGCTTTCCAACTTTTTGATTGCAGCATAATTTGGTCACGATCTTGCAAACGCAGGACGCAAGAGATTTGCGAATTTGGCACACTAACTCGAAACACGGGTAGCGAGAACTCTCCACATCTGATTTCGGGATATTGCAGACATTTGAAACCAAGCCTCAAAGCTTGCTACCCCAAAACACCGAACATTAGCTTCAGTTTTGAAACTGAGAAAGCGCAACTATCAACGATAGCGGTCTATTCTGCGATGGAGCGGGTGAAGGGAATCGAACCCTCGTCGTAAGCTTGGAAGGCTTCTGCTCTACCATTGAGCTACACCCGCTTGATCGTCGCATTGGACGACCGGCCTATTGCCATCGCCAATGGCCTGCGTCAATCAGGAAACGGTGACTGCTGGTTTTACTTGGCTTTCCTTCTTTTCGAACCATGATTGCACCAACGCGTGCTCTGCCTCAGTCATATGCAGACCTAGCTTTGATCTGCGCCAGAGAACATCCTCCGCCGACTGGGCAAATTCTTTTTCGATCAGCCAGTCCAATTCCGTTTCGAAAAGTCCGGACCCGAAACATTGCCCCAAGTCTGACAATTCCTTCGCATTGTTCAATATTTTGGCTGTATCGGTACCATAAGCCCGGACACACCTTCTAATTACGTCATGTTCAACAAAAGGCCACAGCCCCGCATATTGCGTCACCAGCGCATCAAAACTCTCAACCGAAAAATCACCACCGGGCAAAGCAGAATCGGCAGTCCAGTCATCGGTCGTTGTGCCCAATGCTGATTTTAGTGTTTTAATCGCTTTGTGGGCGAGCACCCGATATGTTGTTATTTTTCCGCCAAATATAGACAAAGCCGGCGCACCGCCTTCATCATTATAATCGAATACAAAATCGCGTGTAACCGTCGATGCTGATTGGCTTTTATCGTCAAACAACGGCCTCACTCCAGCATATGTCCATTGAATATGCTCTCGTTCAACCGGATCCGAAAAATATTCACTGGCCGCTGCACATAGATAATCGATTTCATTATCCGAAATCTTTGCAACCCCTTCGTCATAACTCCAAGGTTGATCTGTGGTGCCAATCAAAGTGAAATCATGCTCATAGGGAATGGCAAAGATGATTCGGCCATCCTTATTCTGAAATATGTAACTATGCTCGCCCTCAAACTTTCGTTTGATGACGATGTGGCTGCCCTTAACAAGGCGAAGTTTAGCAGCATTGCTACTCTGATTGTACAAGGCAGTGACCGGATCTACCCATGGTCCTGCAGCATTCACCATTACCTTCGCTTTTTCGGTTGTGGTTTGCCCTTTAGCCATTAACTTCAATGCCCAATGATCGGACGATCGTTCAAGTCCAACGCATTCGGTACGCGTTCGAACATCAGCGCCTCTCTCCGCTGCATCACGAGCGGTCAGAACAACCAAACGAGCGTCCTCCACCCAGCAGTCCGAATAGGCGAAACCCTTTTTAAGCCGTGCCTTTAGCGGGTCGCCGCGATGATCATCCAGAAGGTTGAGAGTATTTGTACCTGGTAAAATTTTTCGCCCACCGAGATGGTCATAAAGAAAAAGACCCAGGCGTAAAAACCAAGCTGGTCGCATTCCCTCATCTACTGGTAAAACGAACCGCATGGGCCAGATAATATGCGGAGCGGCCTTGAGGAGTACTTCCCGTTCTTTTAACGCTTTACGAACCAGGCTAAACTCATAATGTTCCAGGTACCGAAGACCGCCATGCACCAGTTTCGTGCTGGCAGAACTGGTATGTGCAGCTAGATCATCACGTTCAACGAGGAGGACCTTCAATCCCCTTCCCGCCGCATCGCGGGCAATGCCCACACCGTTAATTCCGCCACCAATTATCGCTAAATCGTACATGATTGTCCTCATAGACGGTTGGTTGATTTGTTCAATGTTGCACCGCAATATATATTGTTATTCTTGGTTGCGGTCGATCACATTGCATCCAATTCTCCATTTTTCTGCAATCGCTTGCAATTAAACTAAGTTGAATTAGCGTGAGCATGGGATTCTTGGAGTGTATAGAATGGCATTGCAGCAAATTTTGGTCATTGATGAAGGCACAACTTCAACACGGGCCATGTTGTTTGACACGACTGGAAAATTAGAGGGATCTCAGCAGGAGGAATTAGAACAATTTTATCCCGAACCCGGCCTGGTTGAGCACGATGCGTCCGAAATTTGGGACAAAACTCTAAGATGTTGCCAAAAAATGATCGAACAGGCTGGCGGAGCTGACAAGATTGCTGCCATTGGTATTACCAATCAGCGAGAAACTATTGTTGCTTGGGATAAAAGAACGGGCGAACCAGTTTGCAAAGCGATCGTCTGGCAAGATCGACGAACGGCAGACAAATGCGATGCGTTAAAAGCTGATGGATTGGAAAAGATGGTCCAATCCAAAACCGGGCTACTTTTGGATCCTTATTTCTCAGGCAGTAAAATTGGTTGGATGTTAGAAAATTGGCCAGACGTAGCGAAGGCCGGTGACAATTTGGCGTTTGGAACGATTGAGTCCTATCTTATCTATCGCCTAACCAATGGCCGGAGGCACATCACAGACGCAAGCAATGCTAGCCGCACTATGCTGATGGCCCTTGATGGCCAGGAATGGGATGAAGAGCTGCTTGCGTTGTTTAATATTCCAAAGTCTGCGCTTCCCAATATAGTCGACTGCGCTGGTGATTTGGGAACGACTGACACCGCGTTGTTCGGCGGTCCGATAAAAATTTGTGGTTCTGCTGGTGATCAACAAGCGGCAACGATTGGACAAGCTTGCCTGCAAGAAGGCCAGACTAAGGCTACATTTGGTACTGGTGCGTTCATACTGACTAATAGCGGTGACCAACCACAAAGATCCGACCACCGCTTGTTATCCACAGTCCTTTTTCAGATCAATGGAAGGAGAACTTTTGCACTAGAAGGATCTGTCTTCGTTGCCGGTAGCCTGATGCAGTGGTTGCGAGATGATATTGGATTGATCAAATTTGCAGGCGAAAGCGAAGAATTGGCACGCTCCGTACCCGATAATGGCGGCGTGTATCTGGTACCTGCTCTATCTGGCTTAGGAGCACCGCATTGGCGAGCAAATGCCGCTGCCACCATTTCAGGCCTAAGTTTTGCAAACAAAAAGGCACATATCGTCAGAGCCGCATTAGAGGCCATGGCGTATCAATGTTACGATCTTAAAACAGCTTTTGCTGGCGACGGAGTTGATTGGCAAAGCCTTAGGATTGATGGAGGCATGGTTGCCAATGACTGGATGGTGCAGGATTTGGCCAACATGTTGGATATTAATGTAGACCGTCCTGAATTTTTCGAAACAACAGCACTGGGAGCCGCGATGTTGGCGGCCGTTGGCGCTGGAATCTATGAGACATTGGAAGAGGCTTCATCGATGATTTCCACGGTAGAAAGTTTCCAACCATCAATAGAGCCGACCGAGCGGGCGTCTCGTTTAGCTGGTTGGCAAAATGCGGTTGATCGATTGCTGTACAACTAGAGGCCGACACAAAAAAGCCCGCCAAAAGCGGGCTTTCTCGATAGTGATAATCTCTTACGCTATTTCTTCTTTTTCTCGGCTTTCACATCTGCCCAGATAGAACGGAAGGATAGATATCCCAATAGTGTAGCAATTAATAGAAAACCTATAACTGCCCAACCGAGTTGTTTCCTGTTTTCCAGCTTCGGCTCCGCAGTCCATATCAGAAAGGCAGAAACATCTTTTGCCATCTGATCAATGGTCGCATTCGTGCCATCCGAATATGTAACCTGATCATCGGCTACCAATGGTGATGCCATTGCTAGATTCAGGTTAGCAAAATAAGGATTGTAGTGAAGTCCTGGACCGGGCTGAGATGCTTCAGGCAAATCTGCTGGTGGATCTTGATATCCCGTGAGCAGCGAATAGAGATACGGCGCTCCGCCGGTCCGTGCTTTTGTAATTAGCGAAAGATCAGGTGGAATCGCGTTGTTGTTCGCAGCACCTGCCGCAACATCATTGGCAAAAGGCTTAGGAAATTTGTCAGCTGGCAATGGCGGGCGCGTGCTCATTTCGCCAGTGTCAGGATCTACAGCCGGTGTTTGAATGGCCCAATTCGCCGCAATAGCTTTCACTTCATCTTCGTTATAGCCAAGATCTTCCAGATTTCTGAAAGCAACCAAACGCAGAGAGTGGCAGGCTGCGCAAACTTCTTTGTAGACCTGAAACCCTCGTTGCAGCTGTTGACGATCAAATTTACCCAACGGACCATCGCTGTTGAATTTGACCTTCTTAGGGTCTTCATGGAACGCATATTCTACAGGCTTCTCAGGTGGGTTGGTCGTATATTCCACTGCACCCATCACGAACGAAACCAGCAACCAGCCTGAAAAGAATAGGCCAATCAAAATGCCAAAAAATCTTACCATTTTTCTAAATCCCCAATTCTCTAGCTGGTTTTTTCAAGCGGTTTGCCGGTCACTGCCTCAGTGATACTGTTTGGCAATGGCAACGGTTTTTCAATCCTTGAGAGCAGCGGCAATATGATCAGGAAATATCCGAAGTAATATGCGCCTGCTACCTGGCTCATCATCACATAAGGCTCTTCAGCTGGCGCGCCGCCACAGAAGAAAAGTACGGCGGTTGCAAGTATCCATATGAAAAATGCAATCCGCATTTTTGGACGATAAGTTCCTGACCGAACCGGGCTAGTGTCCAGCCACGGTAGGAAGAACCAAACCAATATGGCAGAGAACATTGCTATCACACCCAGAAGTTTTGCCGGTATGAACAGGAAGTCGAAGGTAAAGGCTCGTAAAATTGCATACCAAGGCCAATAATACCATTCCGGAACGATGTGCGCCGGCGTAGATAGCGGGTTTGCTGGAATGTAGTTATCGGCATGCCCTAGTGCATTTGGCAGGAAGAACAACATGATCGCGAAGAAGATTAGCGCAACACCAACTGTCCAGCCATCTTTCGCCGTATAATAGGGATGGAAAGGAACCGTATCTTGAGGCCCCTTAACATCAACGCCTGTCGGATTGCTGGAACCCGGAATGTGAAGTGCCCAAATGTGCAAAATCACAACGCCAACAATCACGAACGGCAACAGATAGTGCAACGAGAAGAAACGGTTTAGCGCTGCGTTATCAGGAGCAAATCCACCCAATAGAAGTTCCTGGATGGGCTTTCCGACCAACGGAATAGCCTCAAATAAACCTGTAATAACCTTCGCGCCCCAGAAGCTCATCTGACCCCATGGCAACACGTATCCAAGGAAACCGGTCGCCATTGCAAGAAGATAGATCACAACGCCAAGCAACCATAGCATCTCTCGCGGTGCCTTGTAAGAACCGAAATAAAGACCACGTCCAATATGTAGATAGAGAGCAATGAAGAAGAAACTAGCACCATTCGCATGTGCGTAGCGGAACATCCATCCGCTGTTCACATCGCGCATGATGTGCTCAACCGAGTCAAATGCAATATCTGCATTAGCTGCGTAGTGCATTGCCAAAATGACGCCGGTAATGATTTGAATAACGAGGAAAAGACCCGCAAGTGATCCGAAATTCCAAAAGTAATTTAGATTTCGCGGTGCCGGATAACCAGCCCCGACGCTATTATAGATGAAGCGCGGCAATGGTAGTTGCTGATCCATCCATTTGCCTAGATCAGTTGTTGGCTCATATTGTTTTGCCCAAGGAAAGCTCATTATTTTGCCCCTTAACCGATTTTCACGACGGTTTCTGAAAGAAATTCATGCTCTGGCACTACCAAATTTGTCGGTGCCGGGCCTTTGCGAATGCGAGCTGCGGTATCATAGTGAGAACCGTGACACGGGCAGAAATAGCCGCCAAACTCCCCTTTGACCTCACCTTGTGCAGCACCAAGCGGCACACAACCCAAGTGGGTACAAACACCCAACGTAATCAACCAGTTTTCTTTGCCCGGTGTTGTGCGATCTGCCAGTGATTCCGGATCGCGAAGTTCGTCAACACTAACACCGTTGGCTTCTTCAATCTCGGCGGGCGTAAGGTTACGAATGAAAGTAGGCTGTTTCCGCCAACTCAACTTAATCGCTTGTCCTGGCTCAACGCCGGAAATGTCAACTTCGACAGATGAAAGCGCGAGAACGTCTGCGCTCGGGTTCATCTGATTGACCAGCGGAAATACGGTAGCAACTGCGCCCGCCCCCGCAAAACTTACCGCTGCTATGTTTATGAAATCCCGGCGACGAACTTCGCCTTCCGGTGCTGGTGCTTCAGCTGCTTCAACTGTTCCCATGCAATCAAGCCCTATCGTTTGGTTATACCCCTGTCTGCCAGACCAACTGTTCTCCCTCAACAACAGATTTGGTAGGCATGAATTGAGCGCCTGATAGCCGCACCATATGGGGTTTGCCAACAGGGAATTTTCGTTTGACCAAACATAGTTTGTGACTTCATGGTGAAACCATTATGAGAGTAGCACTATACCAACCCGATATTGCGGGAAATTTGGGAACGATATTAAGGACTTGCGCCTGCCTAAACGTCCCTGTCGACATTATTGAGCCATGTGGTTTCCCATTTAGCGATCGTAGTTTAAAGCGCGCCGGAATGGACTATTCTGAGCACGCGGATTATACCAGACACACCGACTGGAATGCATTTCTTGCATTTGTCGAATCTCACTTTGCAAGAATCGTCTTGCTTTCGAGTAAGGCCAATCATTCATATCACAAATTTTCCTATCGAAATGATGACATTTTGCTCTTTGGATCGGAAAGTAAAGGCGTTCCCACTGATGTGCATCAACGTGCCGATGAACGAATCACCATACCCATGCAAAAAGACATGCGCAGCTTGAACCTTGCCGTATCGGCTGGCATGTCTTTGGGTGAAGCTTTGCGACAGACAGGACAATTTCCACAATGACATCAAAACTCGACGATCAACAACTGACCGCCCAAAACTGGTTCGCTCAGTTACGTAACGATATTTGCGCCGAATTTGAATCGATAGAACGCGAAGCAGACAGCGAAGCTTCTTTTGAATTTACAAAGTGGGATCGAAAAAACCCAGATAGCAGCCCCGGCGGTGGTGGAACCCAGGGCCTGATGAAAGGCAAAATCTTCGAAAAAGTGGGTGTTAACATTTCAACGGTTGATGGTACATTCAGTGAGGAATTCTCAAAACAAATACATGGAGCAGGAGAAGATCCACGGTTTTTTGCGACCGGCATTAGTCTAGTTGCGCACATGGCGAACCCGCATGTGCCAAACGTGCATATGAACACTCGCTTCCTTTGCACCACGAAACGCTGGTTCGGCGGCGGCGCCGACTTGAACCCCGCCATAGCTTATGAAGAGGATACGGAGGAGTTTCATGCGCGCATGCGTTCTGCCTGCGCACCTCACAATCCCGAATATTATCCGAAGTTCAAAAAATGGGCCGATGATTATTTCTATATTCCGCATCGCAAAGCTCATCGCGGCGTCGGTGGTATCTTTTATGATCACCTTGAACTGGAAAAAGAACCAGATTTTGATCGGCACTTTGCTTTTACACAAGATGTTGGCCGCGCATTTCTGGATATTTTTCCTGAACTTGTACGCAAACGAATGAATTTGAAATGGTCTGAAAAAGAGAAACGTCAGCAGTTGGTTTGGCGTGGTCGTTATGCCGAGTTTAACTTGGTTTATGACCGCGGAACCACATTTGGACTGAAAACCGGCGGAAATGTAGATGCGATTTTGATGAGCCTTCCTCCTGAAGCAAAATGGGAATGATGCTCTATGTCTAATGATGTTCCAATCACGATGGATGTTCCGCAAGGGCATATCGCGGATGTTATCACCCACTTGGAAATGCATATTCGGCCAGAAATCACAATTCCAGAATCATCGCTGAGTATCGTTGAATGGCAAAATCCCGAACCAGAGGAATATCTTAAACTGTTTCGCGCCGTTGGTGAGCGATGGCTATGGCTTTCAAGATTGTTAATGAATGTGGAAGAACTTACCACGATCCTCCACCATGACCAGAATCACGTTTTCCAAATATGTTCTGAGGGCAATCCTGTTGGATTGTTGGAACTGGATTTCGGTGAAACGAGTCAATGTGAAATCGGATTCTTTGGATTAATCCCATCCTTTAACGGCAAAGGTCATGGATCTTGGTTGATGGCCGAAACGCTCAATCGTGCATGGCGTCCGAATGTTAATCGCGTTTGGTTGCATACCTGCACATTGGACTCACCCTTTGCATTGGGGTTTTATCATAAATCTGGCTTCAAAGCATTTAAACGCGAAGTTAGTATGGGCCGTGACCCGCGTCTGCTGGGACTGCTACCAAAAACTGCCGGGCCGCATATCCCCATCATTAGCTAAACACTTCTTCCACGTCCTGAGAATTACCGGACAGCTGCCGATAGATAGCTGCCACGACAGCAATCAAGACTACCTGAAAAACCGCCCCTAGTGCCGACGTGAATATACTCTCGAAAAACGGCCATCCAGCGCCGCCAGATGCCAAACCCACAATCAAGCCAACGACAAGACCAGCCACCAGGATGGTTATTCCGCCAACCAAAATGATCATCACTAAGAAAAGCAGGATCGACCATCCATTGCCCTTGGTCAGCTCCCAATTCTTTTTGATTGCATCGATTGGGTTCCGTTCTTCCTGGTCAGCAATCACCATTGGTACCAATGAAAATCTACCCAACAAATACAAGCCTGGAACGATGAACAAAATAAAGCCCAAAAGCATTCCGAAGGCGACGATGATGTTTGCGACAAGAAAAAACACGAAAAGGCCGAGTGCCGCTTTTAGAACATCACCAACAGTATCACGACGATTCGGAGCCAAAAGCACATAAAGTGACAAGCTACCAAATCCGACAAAAAGATTAGATGCCATTAGGCCAAATGCATTGTCCGCTAGAAAAGCGAATTGCGCAGCCTGGATCTCTGCCGGATCAGTCAAACCTTCAATTGGAGGCTCCCCAACAAAATAGGCCCAGACCAAGCTTGGAAGAAAAAGGAATACACCCGCAATGGCTGCGACAGCTTCCTTGTTTGCGCCCAGCATGGCCATCGCGTCATTCCAACAGACCATATAGTCCAGTTTCATTTTGTAAGTCCTCTTGCGAAAAATTCTAACTCCCCCTTGCCAGCACATTCCCGAGAGTGCACGAAAAATCCATGACCGCAGATGATCAAATCGAATGGCGGATCGGTAACGAGTTAGTTGCTTATCCTGAAGCTATTGCTGAAATGGAAAAACGCAATGCCGCTGTTAAGACTGGTGAGGAAGATGAACTCATCTGGTTCCTGGAACACCCTCCCCTTTACACCGCTGGAACCAGCAGTGATCCGGCTGAGTTACTGAGTTCTCAGTTTCCAGTATACGAAACGGGTCGCGGTGGACGGCATACCTATCATGGCCCCGGGCAGCGCGTTGGTTATCTGATCCTTGATCTCAAACGCAGAAGCGCCGACGTGCGCGGGTTTGTTCATTCTTTGGAGGATTGGGTCATTGCTGCACTTGGTGAGTTTGACGTTGCCGCTCGCGCAGTCGATGGGCGAGTTGGAATTTGGTGCGACACGCCCGACGGTCAGGAAGCCAAAATCGGTGCCATCGGCATTCGCATCCGGCGATGGGTGACCATGCATGGATTTTCTGTCAATATTGATCCAGACTTATCCCATTTCAGTGGCATTATTCCCTGCGGTATAAGTGAATTCCCAGTTACCAGCCTGAAGGAGCTCGGGATAAATGCAGCTTTGGGAGATTTTGATGCAGCTTTGAAGAAGACTTTCCCTGCATTTCTAGAAGCAATTGAAAAATAGTCCTACTGCCAATATCTATGTGTCTTCAAAATGAGAGAAAAATCATGCGTAATCTAATCAAACTTGCCGGTATTTCTATTTTGACTGTCGCCGTAACGGCCTGCTCCGGCGAAGCTGATGCTCCCGAAGCCAATGCAGTATCGGAAACCCGAATGGATGATGTAGACATCATCGACGGCACGATTAGCGATGATATGGTTGATGTTGATTCTCAAGCTTCCACCGATGAACCAGCTGCTGGCGAAGAAGAGAGCAGTGAGGATTCCTCCGAAGAAGAATCGGAATAAACTAGGCCAGACCCAATATCTTATGCGTCTGCAATGACAGGCGCCATTTGGGGTTGGTTTGCACAAATTCTATAGCGGACTGCAAATTTGCAATGCTGGACTTATCGTCGTGGCGCGCATCCAGCGGTTGGATCAGGTGGTGGGCAAAGTCCCACTCCTGCATCTCATTCCAATCACTGTTGGATTGTGGCCAAACCAGTTTTAACTCGTCTCCGGATTTTTGAACAGTCTCACTTCCAGCTTTTGGACTGATGCAAATCCAATCAATGGACCGCGGAACCGCAAATGTTCCGTTTGATTCAATAGCAATTTCAAACCCGTGATCGTGCAGCGCATCAATGAGTTCGTCGTCAACTTGTAGCATCGGTTCACCACCGGTGATGACGATGAAGCGGTGTGTTTGTGACGCACCCCAGATTGCGGCAACAGATTCAGCCACTGCATGAGCATCGACAAAACGTCCGCCGCCATCACCATCCAAACCCACAAAATCTGTATCGCAAAATTGACAGACGGCGGATGAACGGTCTTTCTCTAGACCCGTCCACAAATTGCAACCTGCAAATCGCAAGAATACAGCGCGTCTCCCGCAATGAACGCCCTCGCCTTGCAGCGTGAGGAACATCTCCTTTACCGCATAGCTCATCAGACGGCGTAGCGAGTGGGATCGACTATACCCGCTTCCTCAAATCCTTTTTTGCGAAGCCGACAGCTGTCACAAAGACCGCAATGGAGATTCCCTTCAGCCGGATCATAACAAGACCAACTCAAACTCGCATCAATCCCAAGCCGGTCGGCCTCCAAAACAATATCGGCTTTGGTCATATACTGAAGAGGAGTTTGGATCGTGAATCCGTTTCCTTGATCGCCTGCCTTCGTTGCAAGATCAGCTAAGTCTTCAAATCCGGAGATAAACTCTGGCCTACAATCTGGATAACCGGAATAATCCAAGGCATTTACACCAATGAATATATCATTGGCTTTCCGCGTCTCTGCCAATCCCAAAGTCAGAGATAGAAATATCAAATTTCTTGCCGGCACATAGGTAACCGGAATATCGTTCGTCACACCCGATTTTGGAACATCAATATCCGCCGTCAGCGCAGAGCCACCAAAACGGCCCAAGTCCAACGGTAGGACGATATGCTCCTTCACCTGCAACCGATCGGCAATCTTTTGAGCGGATTGCAATTCAATCTTATGGCGTTGATTATAGTCGACGGTCAGAGCAATTAGATCAAAGCCTTGTTCTTTGGCAATTGCACCCGAGACCATAGAATCAAGACCGCCGGAAAGCAGCAGGACAGCATTTTTCGTTTGATCGGACATAATTTTGCCGCGCTAGTCGTCTTGTACGGCTGACGCAAGACCGTAGGCAAAAATAAGGCCGCGTTTCTTATCGAAAGCGGCCTAGTTCGACTTTTCAGCCGTTATAAGGAGGAATACATACAAAGTATGCGAAACCTCTCTGCCAAAAGAGGGTTAATATTGAATTAACCATAAAGAAAAAAGCTATCAGCGAGCCCGAATATCAGCAAGAACCGACGTGCCGCGCCTCAACAGAAAAGGAGAAGGGCGCATTGTTTTCAATACCCTGCGACTGAATCTGCACCAATCCACTCGATTCCCCGCGAATAGTGGTTACGCCATGTCCTAGCCCGCCACATTTGTAGCTGACCCGCAAATTTTGAGGTCCATCTTCAATGACATAGCGAGAACAAGAAGCACCGCTATGCTTAATCTGAAGCAATATCTTGGGATCTCCGAGACAGACACGTTCGCCTTCTTCAGTCGATCCGCGTGGCTTCAAAATCCAAGCGCCTTTTTTTAGACCATCAAGCAAAACTAATCCTGGGGTCTGCGCCGGCGCAGCTATTGTAAAAGCGAAGAAAGCGGTAGCAGACACGCCAATTACCTTAATCAAACTCATGATATTCATATCGTACTCCTTTCTTCCTATTCGCTCGTAATCGCCAATTGTGACATTTATCCCATCAAATTATGGCACTTAATAGGAAATATCCGACAAATTTTAGTTTAGTTGTTCAAACTCGCGCCAGAAATCGTAAACTTCTTGTTACAAAATGCGCAATCTATCGCAATATTTCCCGATTCATTGATCATATCTCTTTTATCTTCTGCCGGAAATCGTGCGATTACGTCCCGGATATGATCTTCATTACAGCGGCAACCCTTAACGCACGGTTTACCGCTCAAAACTCTCACTTCATCGCTCTCACTAAACAGGCGCCAGAGAATATTTTCCAGAGAAAGATCTTTATTCACTAGTTCTTGTGAGGCAACACTGCCCCCCATAATCTCTACATGTTCCCACTCAGGGTGATCCATGCGGACGTGTAGTCGCTCTTTACCCTCTTCGCCCTCGGGCAGATGTTGCACCAACAACCCACCAGCAGCTACTTTGCCATCTTGCTCCTCCACCGACACACGGATCAGAGTTGGTAACTGCTCGGACTGTAAAAAGTAATTTTGAACAGCTTCGGTAAGGCTTGCACCTTCCAACGGAACAATACCTTGATTTCGGCCGCGAGGCTCAGGTTGGTCAAAGGTAATCGCTAAATATCCTTTTCCAAACAAAGCCATCAGGCTGGGTGTCAAAGGTTGTAATGCGAGTTGCTCCCGATCGAACTGAACATACCCACGCAAATCACCGTCTTTGTAGTCGCAAGCTAACAAGCTGATCACTCCAGATTCAGTCTGTGCCTGCAAGGTTACCTGCGATTCATCGTCTTTGAGCAAAGAGCCCATCATGGCAGTCAAGCAAACAGCTTCTGCTAACAAATCACGGATATTTGACGGATAAGCATGCGCAGACAAGATATCATCCAACACAGGACCCAGCCTTAAGGCCCGCCCCCGACAATGCTTATCAGGAATCGAAAAAGTCAGCGTTTGATCGAAAAACGTCTCATCAGCCATTAGATTTGACCGAAGCACCAGCGCATAATTGACTTTTGCGCATGAATGCGGTTTTCCGCCTCATCCCAGACCACGGATTGCGGGCCATCTATTACAGAAGGCATTACTTCTTCGCCACGATGTGCTGGTAGACAATGTAAAAACAGAGCATCACCCTTGGCCTGTTCCATCAAAACATCATTGACTTGATAGGGCATCATCGCCGCCAATTTATTATGTGCATGTTCTTGCCCCATTGAAACCCAGGTATCTGTGACAACAACATCGGCTCCCGCAACGGCTTCATTTTCATCGCGGTGAATAGAAATAGTCGCGCCAGCAGCTTGTGCTGCATCGACAAACGTCCGGTCCGGATCATAGCCTTGCGGACATCCAATTCGGACATTGAATTTCATCAATCCCGCTGCTTCAACAATACTGTTCAGCACATTATTGCCGTCGCCGAGCCAAGCCACTTCCAGACCGGGCAATGCCTTCCCATGCTCTACCAAAGTCAACAGATCCGCAATAATCTGACATGGATGAGACAGATCAGTCAGGCCATTAATTACCGGCACGCTGGCGTTCTCAGACAATTCGACAATTTTGTCATGATCATCTGTTCTAATCATAATCGCATCGCACATACGCGATAGCACTTTTGCTGTGTCCGCAACAGTTTCACCGCGCCCAAGCTGCATGGAACCACTATCCATAACAATACTGGATCCGCCCAATTGGCGAATTCCGACATCAAAGGAAACACGCGTTCTTGTGCTGCTCTTTTCAAAGATCATCGCAAGAATATGGTCTTCCAACGGTGCATCTGGATCATGCTTACCTTTAGGAAAATTTTCCCTAACTGCTTTCCGGTCAATCGCATCAGCAATCATTGCGGCAATAGCATCGCCACCTGCATCAGATAGGTTCAGAAAATGCCGGGTCATTCGTCCGGACTTTCATAGTCAGCAGCACCAGCAGAGAGTTTCTCGATGAAGGTCGCTATTTCCGCCTCACCAATATTGAGAGGGGGCAACACGCGCAAGGTATTGTCCCCCGCCGCAACAGTTAGCAAACCATGGTTATCGCGCAAATGTGCCACAAATGGCCGCGGGGCTTCGCTCATATTAATACCAAGCATCAAGCCTTCGCCGCGAACGCCGGTAAATAGATTGGGATAGTTTCCAATAAATTGCTCGATAGCGGCTCTCAATTTGTCGCCCGTCGAGCGCACGCTTTCAAGAAACTCATCATTGGCGACAATATCCCAAACGGCATTGCCCGCCGCCATCGCCATCGGATTCCCACCATAGGTAGAACCATGTGTGCCGACGACCATTCCGCGTGCTGCCTTTTCAGTTGCCAAACAGGCACCAAAAGGAAATCCACCACCAATACCTTTGGCACTCGCCACAATATCAGGTTTAACGTCGTATAGCTCGTGCGCGTATAACTGGCCAGTGCGCGCGACACCGCATTGTACTTCGTCCAGTACCAGCATTAGGTCATGTTCGTCGGCCAGTTCGCGAAGTCCGACCATAAACTCTTGTGACGCGGGACGAATACCGCCCTCACCTTGGATAGGCTCAACCAGGAATCCCGCCGTCTTGTCTGTGATAGCGGCTTTGGTGCCTTCCAAGTCATCAAACTCAACATATTTGAAACCAGCAAGCAGCGGAGAGAATCCGTGATGCATTTTTTCCTGATTAGAAGCCGAGATGGTCGCCATTGTACGTCCATGAAATGCGTTCTTGAACGTGATGATTTCGAACCGGTCACTGCCCTGTGACTGATGATAAGCACGAGCGGCCTTGATCGCACATTCCACCGCTTCTGCACCACTATTGGTAAAGAACACCGTGTCGGCAAAAGTCGTGTCGACTATGCGCTGCGCAAATTTTTCCCCTTGAGGACTACCGTAAAGGTTGGACACGTGCATTAGTGTCGCCGCTTGATCCTGGATCGCTTTGGTTAGATGTGGATGCCCATGACCGAGCAAGTTCACCGCAATGCCGCTGGCGAAATCCAACGCACGGCTGCCATCTTCGGAAATTAGCCAGGCGCCCTCACCTCGCACAGGGCGAAATCCGCACCGGGGATATACGGGCATTAGCGGTGTGATCGTCATGGCTATTTCCTTTCAGGTCAAAATAGAAAAGGCGACCGGATTGGCCGCCTGTCGCAATAAAGCTCACGTATAGTGGTGCGGATGATCACGGTCAATGCAACGATAACCTCAATTGCGGCCTGCCCAATAGAGTTATTGATCAAATCGATTAAAGATAATGCCTTAATTCATTTAATGGATATGTTGATTTAAGGTATATCAATTTCATTGAAGAAAAAAGCTTGTCCCCCAACCACCAAATTAGGAGTTTCATCATGGATATCAAAACTGGATTAATGTCGAGCACTGGAAGCTGCCCTTTCACTGGAAAAGGCGGCGACGGAGGTGTTCGTTCGCTGCTTGGCCGCACCAACAAGGATTGGTGGCCCGATCAGCTACAACTTAACATTCTAACCCAGCGTGGCACGACTCCCAGTCCGCTTGGTGATGACTTTGATTATGTCGAAGCCTTTAAATCAATCGACTATGATGGGCTTAAAAAAGATCTAACCGCATTGATGACCGACAGCCAGTCTTGGTGGCCAGCTGACTACGGTAACTACGGTCCGTTCTTCATCCGCATGGCTTGGCATGCCGCCGGTACCTATCGTACCGCAGACGGCCGTGGTGGTGCCAACAGCGGGCAACAAAGATTTGCCCCCCTCAACAGTTGGCCTGACAACGGCAATCTCGACAAAGCACGCCGTTTGCTTTGGCCGATTAAACAGAAATATGGTAATAAGATCAGCTGGGCTGACCTTATTATTCTAACCGGTAACGTCGCGATTGAATCTATGGGCGGTCCTGTCTTCGGCTTCGGCGGCGGACGTGCAGATGTGTTCGAGCCTGAGATTGATGTCTATTGGGGCACCGAAGAAGAATGGGTTGATACAGGAGCGGAAACCCGCATTCAGCCCGATAAGGAATGGGATCTGGAAAGCCCACTCGCCACTATTCAAATGGGTTTGATCTATGTGAATCCGGAAGGACCGGGCGGAAACCCCGATCCACTACTGTCTGCCAGAGACATGAAAGAAACCTTCGCTCGTATGGCAATGGATGACGAAGAAACAGTTGCTCTCACAGCTGGTGGTCATGCTTTTGGTAAAGGCCATGGCGCGATTGACCCGGAAAGCCTGAGCAACGCTCCTGAAGGTGAAAGCCTTGATCGGATGGGCTTTGGCTGGATGACCAACGAAGAACAAATCAGCAAAGGCCAGACCACAACGTCCGGGATTGAAGGCGCCTGGAGCAATACTCCCACCGAGTGGAACGGCAACTATTTCCGTCTTCTCCTCGACTATGACTATGAACTGGTTCACTCCCCCGCCGGCGCGCAGCAGTGGCAGCCAATTGATCAAAAAGAAGAAGACATGGCGCCTGACGCTCATGATCCATCCAAAAAAGTTCCGACCATGATGACCACGGCGGATATGGCATTGAAGATTGATCCTGATTACCGGAAAATCTCCGAGAAATTCCGCAACGATCAAGTTGCTCTCGATGATGCATTCGCTCGCGCATGGTTTAAACTATGCCACCGCGATATGGGTCCAAAAGCACGCTACCACGGACCGGAAGTTCCTTCCGAAGACTTGATCTGGCAGGACGCTATTCCAACTGGAACTTCTCCAAGCGATAGCGCACTATCCGGTTTTAAATCAGCGATCCTCGATAGCGGATTGAGCATTGGCGAACTTGTAAAAGCCGCATGGGCCTCTGCCTCTACCTATCGCCAAACCGACTATCGTGGCGGTGCGAATGGCGCTCGCGTGCGATTGGCTCCACAGAAAGACTGGGCAGTGAATGACTCAGCCGAGTTGTCAAAAGTTCTCGCGAAGATTGATGAACTGCGTGGCGATATTTCCATGGCCGATGCGATCGTGTTAGCCGGTAATGCTGCAGTTGAAAAAGCATCCAATGCGGAAGTACCTTTTGCAGGTGGTCGCGGTGATGCGACTGACGAGCAAACCGATGCAGAGAGCTTTGAACCGCTTGAGCCAAAAGCCGATGGTTTCCGTAACTATCTTGCTAACAAAATGAGCGTCAGTACCGAGGATATGCTTGTTGATCGTGCACATTTACTGGGACTTTCCATTCCGGAGATGACTGCGCTGGTTGGCGGGCTGCGTGTTCTGGGCGCGAATAGCGGCAATAGCACGCACGGTGTTTTCACGGATCGTGTTGGTCAATTGACCAATGACTGGTTTGTAAACCTGCTCGATATGGGAACCAAATGGGCGCCTGTTGATGGCAGCGATGACGAAGAGTTTGTTGGGACAGATCGCGCATCCGGAGACGAAAAGTGGCGGGCAACCCGTGTTGACCTCGCATTTGGTTCAAACTCACAATTGCGCGCTGTCGCAGAAGTTTATGCGCAAGTGGATAGCGGAGAGCGATTCGTACAGGACTTTATCGCTGCATGGACGAAGGTGATGAACGCAGATCGTTTCGATCTAGCGTAAATCATCAGAACTTTGGTGGTGCGGCCCGTTGGAGCAATCCAGCGGGCCGTTTCATTTGAGCGCCGCTTTTGCTTGATCCCAATTTTGACCATCAAATTTACGGATTGTGGGTTGGAGTGCATGTCCTGCATCCAGACAATTGTAATTTACCGACCAGCTATCCGGATGCGAGCGCGGCTGATAAAAACTCTTCACACCGCAATGCCGGCAAAACAAATGATCCGCCTGCCCGCTGCCAAATTTGTAACTGGTCAGATCATTCTCACCCGACAAAAGGGTGAATTGGCTGTGTAGAACGAAGAAGTGCAGGTATCTTGTACGAAGACAAATGGAGCAATTGCAGTCCAGCAATTCTGGATGCTGTTCCGTTGAAGCCTTAAAACGAACGGCACCGCAGTGACATCCGCCCGAGACGTTGGTCATTTCCGCACTTCCGTACTGTGAATATCAATGCGGTTCTCCAGTGTTCGGTGCACGGGACATTTGTCCGCAATTTCCATTAATCTCGCTCGCTGCTCGTCCGACAGATCACCGTGCAAGGTGATTGAGCGATCAATAACATCGATCCGATTGTCATCATTGTTGCAGGTATCGCAATCCGCCGCATGTTCACGACTGTGTTCGAGTTCAATATGTACGCTTTCCAACGGCCATTTCTTCCGATCAGCGTACATCTTTATTGTCATCGATGTGCATGTTCCGAGCGCTGAAAGAAGCAGATCATAAGGCGAAGGGCCAGTATCGGTTCCGCCAAAGGAAATAGGCTCATCGGCAAGCCATTGATGGCCACCAACAGAGACGTTCTGCTGGAATTTGCCCTCAGCAGTTTCTACCGTAACAATTGAAAGGTTATCTGCCATATTCTACTCCACCGTCACAGATTTAGCCAAGTTTCTAGGTTGGTCGACATCCGTGCCCTTTGCAACCGCAACATGATAAGCAAGCAATTGCACCGGCACAGCATATACCAAAGGCGCGATTAACGGGTGCACCTTTGGCATTTCAATGGTTGCCATACATCCCCCTCCTGCTTCCTTCAAACCCTCGGCATCAGAGATCAACACCACCTTACCGCCGCGCGCGCGCACTTCCTGCATATTGCTCACCGTCTTTTCGAACAATGGTCCAGAGGGAGCGAGAACGATAACAGGAACATTTTCGTCGATCAGTGCTATCGGACCATGTTTCATCTCTCCCGACGCATAACCTTCTGCGTGGATATAACTTATTTCCTTAAGCTTGAGCGCGCCCTCCAGTGCCAGAGGAAAGTCTGGACCACGCCCCAGATAGAGCACATCACGTGCTGGTGCGATTAGATGAGCCATCGCAGCGATGTCCTTGTCGTGATCCAGCGCCGCATTTAGCGCAGCCGGTGTTTCAGTAAGATGTCCAACAATTTCTTGCTCTTCTTTCCTGCTCATCTTACCCTTAACAACCGCGAGATGTGCGGCGAGCGCAGCCAGAACGGCAAGCTGGCAGGTAAATGCTTTGGTTGAAGCCACACCGATTTCCGGACCCGCGTGCGTTGGTAGCAACAAATCCGCCTCTCTCGCCATGCTGCTGGTCGGCACATTGACCACCACACCGATTTTCTGTTCATTTTCCTTGCAATGACGCAGCGCGGCCAGCGTATCCGCAGTCTCTCCAGATTGCGAGATAAACAGCGCTAACCCGCCGGGTTCCAGCACCGGTTCGCGATAACGAAATTCCGATGCCACATCGAGATCAACAGGCACCCGTGCGAAAGTCTCGAACCAGTATTTTGCAACCATGGCCGCATAGTAAGATGTTCCACAGGCAACGATAGTAATCCGCTGGATTTCCTTCAGATCAAAATCCATTTGTGGCAATGCGACCTGCTGCTCCAGCGGACGGATATAGGAAGACAATGTTTGAGCAACCACAGTCGGCTGCTCAAAAATCTCTTTCTGCATATAGTGGCGATATTGCCCCTTTTCGATTGTCGCCGCTGACACGCCGGACGTCGTAACTTCGCGATCAACTGCATTATTTTGTTCATCATATATCTGTGCGCCGTCGGCAGTTACGACAACCCAATCGCCTTCCTCCAGATAGGCAATTTTCTGGGTCAAAGGAGCGAGAGCCAGCGCATCGGAACCAAGATAAGTTTCCCCATCACCATAGCCGACAACCAAAGGCGAACCGAGACGTGCGCCAATTAGCAAATCAGGATTGGATTTGAAGGCAATGGCCAAAGCAAAGGCACCGCGAAGCTGAGGCAGCACTTCTTTTACGGCGTCTTCAGGGGACTTTCCGCCCTCGACTTGTTCACTAACCAGATGCGCGACAACTTCTGTATCAGTTTCACTCTCAAAACTGCGGCCGCGTGCGGACAATTCTTCACGCAGCGGTTTGAAATTCTCGATAATGCCGTTGTGAACCAATGCCACTTCGCTTGTCGCATGGGGATGTGCGTTGCTGGTTGTTGGCGCACCGTGCGTAGCCCAGCGTGTGTGGGCAATCCCGATATTGCCGGACGCGTCATCATTTTTCAGCACGTTGACCAGATTGACCAGCTTTCCTTCAGCGCGGCGGCGCACCAGCTCACCATCGTGCACGGTGCACACGCCGGCGCTGTCATAGCCGCGATATTCCATCCGTTTCAGGCCATCAACCAGACGATCCGAAACCGCATCTTTGCCTACAATTCCAATAATTCCGCACATAGTATTTCTGGCTTTCTTCTAGAGAGTATAGGGAATGCGAATTCCCGGCATTTCGGCCGGAAAATCCTGACTGTTACGTGTAATAAGAATACGTCCGGTAAGCTGCGCAGAGGCCAATATAACGGCATCCATCGCCTTCAACCGCCGCCGATCGCTCCTAAGGATCGCTGCGCGCCTACCGATTTCTTCATTGACTTCGATAATATTGAAAAAGGACAGAAATGCCTCAGCCCTGTCACCATCGTCAGGCAGCGCCTTGGTCAGCACCTCCACCCAGGTCAGGCGGCTGATATAGCGGCGATCATAGCGTTGCAGCTCGACATTGGCGCGGCCGATGTCATTCAATGCATCAAAAAGGATATTGCTGTCGAAAACCGCCTCGTTCATGTGCGTCAGCCCGCTTTCTGGCGATAGCGCTCGGCTTCGCGGTCATCACTGGCGTCGAACAGATCGGGAAATTCCTTGCGCACATCCCAGTAATCGGGATCCCATGGCCGCGTCCACGAAGCCCGCTCGCGGCGTTGCCATTCGACCGGATCATTCTTGTCCCGGCGATCGCGCCAGATACCGAAATATTTCTCGATCCCTTCCTTGGAGGCATCGGCCTTAAACGCCGCAACAGCCTCCCGCAGCAACTGCGCCCGCGACTTTCCCTGCTCCGCCGCCTGCGCGTCAAGCCAAGCCACATCGTCTTCGGATAAATCGGCGAGTATGCGAGTCATGATATATTGATATCATATCATGATATCATGTCAATCACGAACATCCGGCAAACATTGTTTCTCTAAAATGTCTACGCAGTCATTGATGCGATTAGTGACTTCATTTACTTCATCTCCAGGTGCGACATCCCATATCCCACGCCTAAGTTTTTTTGTGAACTCAAGGTCTTGCCCATTGTCTTCAGAATAACTTTCTGCATCAACTTGCACTATCCAAAATTGATGGTTGAGGTCCTGAATAGCTTTTTCGGCATTTTCTCCAAAATACGCTCGCGCAATCGGCGAGCATTCATCCAACTCATCCTGTTCTGATCGCGATCGTTCTAAGCGATGATAGTAAGCTTGCAGTGATTTCAGTTTGTTGCGTTCTTGTTGGTTTTTCTGATCCCACAAATTCATATTTTCTTTAAGCTTGTCTTCCGCCAACAGTAGTTCATATCCTGACATCATCGGGCTGCGAATGGCCTTCAATGCTCTTTTCGCCTTGTAAGCCGCTGTCAAAATTCTTTCTGCTTGTCCAATTCGACGCTCCGTTACTTTTTGCTTGCGCCAATTTTCAAACGAATCTGCGCCAACCTTGGCTGCATATGCAACTGCAACAGCACCAGCTATCGTTGCCCAACCTTGAAGCATTGCGCCAGTTGCCACCCAATCAATTTCTGACATTGCTAATTCCCACCAATAATATCCCCAAGCGTCCCAAGCGCAGACCCCTCGCCTCTATTCTCGCCGCTCTTCGGTTTCGCAGCGGCCAACATTCTTCCCGCCAGCCTTGAGAACGGCAGGGATTGGATCCAAACTTTCCCCGGACCGCGCAGACGGGCGAAAAACACACCCTCACCTGCAAACAGCATAGATTTCACGCTGCCGACGGTCTGCAGATCAAAATCAACATCAGAAGTCATCGCCGCGATACAGCCGGTATCGACATGCAATTCCTCACCCGGCTTCAGTTCGCGTTCAATCACCATACCGCCCATCTGAACAAACACCCAGCCATCGCCGGAAAGTTTTTGCATGATAAAGCCTTCACCGCCGAAAAGGCCGGTTAGAACACGCTTTTGGAAAGCAATGCCGATTTCCACCCCCTTCGCCGCAGCTAGAAAACTGTCTTTCTGACAAATCAAAGTTCCGCCAACGCTATCCAGCTTTATCGGAAGGATAATCCCCGGCACCGGTGCACCAAAGGCAACCCGTGCCTTGCCATGACCATTATGCGTAAAAACGGTGGTAAACAGGCTTTCCCCTGTCACTAGCCTTTTGCCAGCGCCGAGCATCTTGTCCATAAAGCCGCCTTCTTTGGCGCTGCCATCGCCGAAAACCGTTGTCATTTCGACACTGGCGTCTTTCCAGACCATCGCCCCCGCCTCAGCCACCGCGCTTTCGCCGGGATCAAGTTCAATCTCGCAGAATTGCAACTCCTGTCCCTTGATTTCAAAATCAACATCATCGCTCACACCGGATTGGCGGGCATGGCTCCACGGACTATTTTGCATTTGGGGTTCCTCTGCTTGGTTTGATTGCGTGAAACATGGCGCAATCTCGTGTCAGAGGATAGTATATTTGTGCCAAAAACAGCTATCTACCTTTAGCGGCCTTTTTCTTGGCGCTAGCAGCATTAAAACGGTCTCCCCAACCATCTTTCGCAGTCTGTTCAGCGCGCACCAATGCCAGATCACCATCTTTGACATCTTTAGTCACCGTAGCCCCCGCCCCAACAATCGCACCAGCCCCAATGGTCACAGGCGCAACGAGCGCGCTGTTGCTGCCGATAAATGCGCCTTTGCCAATCACAGTTTTATATTTGAAATAGCCATCATAGTTGCAGGTAATCGTGCCCGCACCGATATTCGCGCCTTCGCCCACTTCTGCATCACCGAGATAGGTCAAATGACTGGCCTTTGCTCCCTTGCCAAGAGTCGCTTTCTTCATCTCAACAAAATTGCCGATTTTCGCCCCTTCTTCGAGCACTGCACCGGGGCGTAGCCTAGCAAAAGGGCCGACGCTGACATCGGCACCAATTGTCGCGCCCTCAATATGGCTATGACCTTTGATTGTGGCACCACTGGCAATGGAAACACCGGGACCAAAATATACATTGGGTTCTATCACAACATCTGAAGAAACTTCTGTATCATGCGAAAACCATACGGTTTCTGGTGCAATCAAAGACACGCCATCAGCCATCGCTTGTACACGGCGGCGTTTTTGCCATTCGCTTTCCATATGCGCTAGTTCCGCGCGGCTATTAATGCCCGCAACATCAAATGGATCGGTCAAAACAACCGCACAATGGCGGCCATCTTCATTGGCGATATTGACGATATCGACCAGATAATATTCCTCAGACGCATTGTCATTGCCGACCCGATTGAGCAGCGCGAACAGATCGGAAGCCTTTGCAGCCATCAAGCCAGAATTACAGGTTCGGCAGGCGCGCTCAGCCTCGCTGGCATCCTTGTGTTCAACCATTTTGGTGACACGATCACCCTCGGTGATAACTCGCCCATAAGCCTGGGTATCTTCCGGCTCAAACGCCAGCACAACAACCGCCGGTTCATCGTCAGCGTTGAGACGATCAATCATCGCTTGCATCGTATCGGTCGGAACAAACGGGACGTCACCATATAGGATCAGCACATCGCCATTAAAACCCGTCAAAGCGGACTCCGCCATTTGCACGGCATGGCCGGTACCCAATTGCGGTTCCTGTACCGCCAAATCGCTCCCAGATCCTTCCAGAGCGGCTTCCAGCTGTTCTTTACCACTGCCAACGATAACCACTTTTTTGGCGGGGTTCAGTGCATCAACGGCATCCACTAAATGATGCAACATCGGTTTTCCGGCAATCTCATGTAGCACTTTGTGCTTCTTTGATTTCATCCGCGTGCCTTGACCGGCGGCCAGTATGATTGCTGCTAATGGGTGATCAGTCATCGCAATATTCCTGCATAGAGTTTTGCGCGCCCATGCCATGAGCAGCTTTGTTATGCCAGCCCGATTGAACGGCGATTTGTAAATGCTTGTTGAAACTCAAGACGGCCCCGCCCCACCCTTGCGCCATTTTGTCCAGAGATGCTTGGTCAGCATCAATGGCGGCATGCGCAACCAGTGCGAACGAATATAGAAGGCCTGACGTGTCAGCTTGCGCGTTTCGCGGCCATATCCATCGCGCGCCAGTAGACGGTGACGAATAGCACCCTTCCCTGACTCACCCCTTTGCCAGAATGGCGGGATATCCGTTCCATAAAGATCATGCGCATGCCAAACGGATCGCCTAACGGCTTGTCCTAACTGATGATGCTCGGCGCGTTTGCCCAGTTTTTCCCATATACCGGGATCATCACTGGAAAACTCAGTCAGTAGGCAATGCATATCCCATAGATTCCGTAGTCCTCCAGCCAAATCTCCATCAGCCATCAAGTGCGCTGCACAATGGCAGAGCATGTCCACTGGCGACATGATGAAGAGCCCATTTTCCAACATGACCGCATCATCCAACATCGCCTGTGCATCCGGTGTCGGATTTGCAGTCAGCGGAAGCGTCGTATGATGCACATCGATCATAGTATCGCGCTCCCGGTGAATTAACGGCGGTAGTTCATGCATATGCTCGCGGTAATATTGATCGTCATAAGGATCAGGCTTCACCCATTCCCACCCCGCAGTGAGAAGCATATCTTCCACCGATTTCAGATCCTTCCGCGAGACCATGATATCGAGATCGCCGATATTGCGCCCGATCCCGGCGCTCAAGCCGGATGCGACATAGGCTGTGCCTTTCATCAATAGGACTTTTCCGTCATATCCGGACAAAGCTCTGCGCGCACATTCCGCTTCCCACAATGCCCGTTGTCTTACCAGATCATGGGCATCAATTTCATCATCCAACACAGATTGGGCGTCTGCTGGAATATCGATACCGTTCAATTGACGCGCCAAAGTGCCTACCAACGATTCCGCCCGGGCAATGCTGATGAGCTCGGACCAGCCGGTTCCATCAAGATTCAGAGTACTCTGGGGTTCACATAAAGTGCGGACCAGTGTCATAGCGTCCTTCATCATGCCAACTCATCCCAAAGTTGGTCGATCAATTCTTCAGCTTCATCGCCCGAGTGGTAATCAATGGCGCGAGCCGGGACATTGTCTACGAATGATGTCAATGCCTTGAACCCTGTCTCACCCAAAGCGACATAATTAGTCGAGGCTTGTGTCAGCCGAACAAATATCTCTGACTTGCCAATTTCACGGACAGCTTTGTCATAACCAAATCGCGGAAATATTAGCAATGCCGGCCTCGCAGGCTGGTTTGAGGCTTCCAACGATTCCCGCAATGGAACCAAATGCCGGATACTTCCCTTAGGAGTGTCTTCAAGCAATGGGCCAAAGCGATCCCCAGGCGTATTTCGTTCCATTGCCGCGATGGCTTCATTCTTAAGGCTGATTAGACGCGGAAAACTATGCGCCAGGCCGGTCTCAGGGCATATCAAGGCAAATTCATCACCCATGAACCGCCAACCTTTTTCGCCGAGCATCGCAGAGAGCGTGGATTTCCCGGACCCGGACAATCCTGTCATCAGGAGCGCTTTGCCATTTTTCTCAACGGTGCTCGCATGTAACAACAGATGCCTACGCCATCCTAGCGCCATTTGAAGGTTCATACCCATTTCAGCCGCTAACAAGCCTTGCGAAAGCGGCAATGGAGAAGCATCTGGCAACCAGAAATCCCCGCTAATATGTACTGATGGCCGAAAATGTTTTCGCGCTATACCCTTAGATTCAAGCCGTACGGTAAAGTCTGCGAAATCGCTGTTTGGTGCGGGGTAGTTTTCGTACAGTGAATTTAATTGTTCAACGGGCTTTTGCCAATCGGATGCAATACGAAATGTCGCCGGTCCAACGCGCAAATGGGTTTGATGCATTCGTCCCATTAAGTCGACACCCGCTCAACCAATCCAAGCGCGTACAGCTCATCGAGTCGTGCTAAAACGACATTTTCAACGTCGGCGCCTTCTTCTAGATCAAAACTGTTTTCCAATGCTGCAATAATCTGAGAAGGAGTGGACGCCCCACCCTGCATGACTTCCAAGATGGCAGGCACCGGGTCGGCTACAATATGGGTCAGTCCTGAAGGCCGATGAAAGACAAGCGTCATCATATCCAGCATATGCAAGATGATTTCTTCGGGATTGGCAGCTCTAAATTGCTGGCTCATGCGCGCTCATTGACTAACTCATCAGATAAGCAGGCCGCCTAGCAGAAAATCGTTAATTTTGCTTAGTTTATCTATGTACTACCTCGGCATTTGAAGCGAAGCGTAGCAAGTAAAACCACTTTGCCCATGCTGAAGACGCCGCACATAGTTCACATAGGCTTGTGATTCGTCATATGAAGTACCCGGCAAACTGCTGCCTCGCATAGCACGTTTTACCTCTTCTCCCGTATAAGTGCGTCCCTGGGGCGCAAATGCTCCAGGTGTATCAGGCGGAACAATTTTTCCATCCGGCGCGATGTAACCGCCACTTACGTGGTTTCCCGGAATCGGTATCTCACAGTTTAAAACGGATCCCGCGGTTTGTGCCAAAGCCGGTTTAATGCTGACAACCGCAGATGCGCCCACAGCGCCCATCATTAAGGCACGCCGCCGGGTCACAATCCCATTGGCTTCTTGTTGGCTGGCATTTTTAGCGGGTTGGTCAGTCATCTGTCGATAATCCTTTGTGGTTCCTTTATAAATAGGTTTCGGGTTAATTGCGAGTAAACAGTCGCATCTATTGTTGCGCGTCCATTATCGGGACAAGCCCGGTTCAATTGTTAATTGGCATGTTACAATCAACAATATCATTGCCCGGACGACCCGATCATCGCTAAAGGAAAGCTGAGAGTCAGTCCTGATGCGGTGAACCTGAACCAGATAATGAACCCACGTCCAATCATCGCAATTCTATTGATCTTTATTGGCGCTATTTTTGCCAATCAGTTCTCTGGTACTATCGGCCCGGTCATTATCATGACAGCTTTTGGGCTATTGGCGTTGGCGATGAACGCCGTCAAAAACCCAGAATCCCCTCGATCTCAGTCTTTGATGTTACAAAGACGAGAAGCAGATCTGCTTCAAGATGCTCGCATGAATGCGTATCAAGAATTGATCGAACCACTTCATGATCCGGTCTTATTGGTAAAATCTGCGCGCGTGTTGATTGCAAATCCTGCCGCTCTCGAACTCCTTGGAGATCATATTATCAATGAAGATGTGCGCGTTGCGATTCGCCATCCTAGCGCTGCCGAAAGGCTGGCCAATCCAAAAACGCAACACAGCGGTGATCCAATTTTGCTTGTTGGCGTTGGCAGTCCAAACCAGCGATGGGAATTGCGAGTCACACAAATGGCTGAGGGTTTGAAACTGGTCATATTGTCAAATCAAAATAATCGCTACGCTGCGGACAAAATGCGAACAGACTTTGTAGCCAATGCTAGCCATGAATTGCGCACACCGCTGGCGGCGATTAAGGGTTTTATTGAAACATTGGAAGACCCGGAAGCGGGGGCCGATGCGGATACCCGTGCTCGCTTTTTGAAAATCATGTATGATGAAGCAGATCGCATGCAAAGACTGGTCAGCGACCTTATGTCTCTCTCCAGGATTGAAGCGGAAAGATACCAACTCCCCGGTGATGCAGTTAATCTCAGGGCTCTAATTCAAGAATCAACAGATTTTTTTGTCAGCAGTCGCAATAAGACAAAAGCCGATTTTAAGCTAAATCTTCCGGAATCGATCCCAACTGTAAAAGGTGATCGTGCGCAATTGGCGCAGCTACTGCATAATTTGATCAGCAACGCTTTCAAATATGGGGCCAAAAAGGAACCAATTGAAATCAAGCTAACTCCAAATCGCTCTGGATCAATGGTTAGGCTATCGGTCATTGATCAGGGTGAGGGAGTTGACCCGGGACATTTGCCGCGACTAACCGAGCGATTTTACCGAGTGGACAAGGGTAGAAGCAAGGCTATTGGCGGCACAGGTTTGGGCCTGTCCATTGTGAAGCATATTGCGGAACGTCATGGTGGGCGGTTAGAGATTTCTAGTGAGCTCGGAGTGGGAACAAATGTTTCTGTTTCTCTGCCGATAATCGACAAGCCCAAATAAAGCGATTCACTCCACTAAATTCTGAATCCGTCATATAACTGTAACAAATATGTCATCTATGAGACCTGAGTTTCTCATATTTACAAGGTAACTCGAACGGAAGGGAATGATTCTTTGTTCGAGACAAACTTTATCATCAAGTTCGAGGACATTATAATGATTAAAAAATTCGCACTTTTGGCGGTTTCTACCCTTGCATTGGCTGCATGTCAGGATCAAGCATCCGGCGGTCAAGGCGGCAATCGCAGTGAAATTCGAATCGTTGGCTCGTCGACAGTCTTTCCATTTGCGAAGGCCGTTGCCGAAAAATTTGCAGCTGACGGTAACTCTGCTCCGATTTTGGAATCAACCGGCACCGGCGGCGGTATGAAACTGTTCTGTTCCGGCGTTGGCGCGGACACACCCGATATCGCAAATGCCTCTCGTCGTATGAAAGCCAGCGAGTTGGCGATGTGCAGCGAAAACGGTGTTACAGAGGTAGTCGAAGTCATAGTTGGCATTGATGGAATTGCTATCGCTCAAGCCAATGGTGGCCCATCTTTTCAACTAACCCCTAAGCAGATTTACGAAGCTATTGCCGAACGTCCGTACGGCACCAAAAACGAAACTCAGAAGTGGTCTGACGTGGATTCATCGCTACCCGATATTGCAATCAGTGTTTATGGACCGCCATCAACATCCGGTACACGTGATGCTTTAACGGAACTGATCATGGAAGTTGGTTGCAAAACCGATGAACCCACTAAAGCACTGAAAGAATCAAATGGAGACGAGTTTGATTCTGTTTGTCACGATGTTCGTGCCGATGGCCCTTACATTGACACAGGTGAGAACGATAATTTGATCGTGCAAAAGCTGGATGCAAACCCCAATAGCGTTGGAATTTTTGGCTATAGCTTCCTGGAAGAAAATAGCGACAAGGTTCGTGGAATCTCTGTTTCCGGCATTGTACCGGAATATGATGCGATTGCCTCTGGAGAGTATCCGGGTGCTCGACCACTCTATATCTACGTTAAAAAACAGCATGCCGAAGTCATTCCTGGCTTGCAGCAATATCTGACTGCATTTCTCGATGCTGGAACTAAGGATGGATATTTGGTTGATGCCGGTCTAATCGCATCTCCAGATGATGTCCGAACCAAGATGACTGACGTTGTTGCGAACTGGTCCACAGTTGACGCAGCGGAATTGAAATAGATCCATTAATACTGATCGGGCCATCATATTGTTATGGTGGCCCGAAAAAACCGGGGATAAATAGCTAACTGTGTCATCTACTGCACTCCTTGTTTTAGTTTTAGGATTGGGCGGTGTTGCTTGGTTCTTTGGCCGCATTAAAGCTTCTGGTTTTGTTACCAGCGGCGCGCGCGATGAAGTCCATTCACTGCCCAGTTATCACGGTTGGTATGTTGCTCTTTGGGCTGCCATCCCTGCTGCTGTATTCCTACTCGTGTGGAATATCGTTAGTCCGGCATTGATAACCGACGCAGCACTTACCAGTTCAGCTGCACAACAGCTCCCAACAGATTCGTTTACCCGAGGGTCGATTCTGGCCGAAGCCCGGTCAATCGCGAGCGGAAATCAAGAGAAGGCTTTCAATCCGTTGTCCCAAACAATGGTTGAGCCATATCGGACCGCGATTACTTATTATCAAACAATAGGAATGGCCGCCGCGATCTTACTTGTTTTTGCTTGCGGAGCATTTGCTTGGTTGAAAGTGAAGCCAAATCTTAGAGCCCGCACAAAGGTTGAGCGGATCACTATGATAACGCTCCTTCTAGCGTCGCTAATCGCTATCATTACAACGATCGGTATTTTCATTTCGTTGATTTTTGAATCGGCACGCTTCTTTTCGATGGTGTCCCCTATCGATTTCCTATTTGGTATGGAATGGAACCCAAAGGCAGTTGCAGGTCCAAGAGGTGAAACCGGCTTTGGTGCCATTCCGTTGTTTTGGGGCACAGTTTTCATCGGCGCCATTATTGCGATGCTTGTCGCCATTCCTCTCGGCTTGATGAGTGCAATTTATTTGACCCAATATGCGCCAGCTCAGTTTAGGGCTTGGATGAAACCTATATTGGAGGTTTTGGCCGGTATTCCGACTGTCGTATACGGATATTTTGCCGCGCTTACTGTAGCCCCTGCCCTTCGGGATTTCGCGGTTTCAATCGGCATCTCGAGCGCATCTTCGGAATCAGCGTTGGCAGCAGGCGTCGTCATGGGGATTATGATCATTCCATTTGTTTCCTCAATGGCAGATGATAGCATCGCGGCAGTACCAAGCGCGATGCGTGATGGTTCATTGGCCATGGGTGCAACAAAGAGCGAAACAATTAAAAAAGTTTTGATCCCTGCTGCTCTTCCTGGCGTTGTTGGCGGTGTGTTATTGGCAGTCAGCCGCGCTATCGGGGAAACAATGATTGTGGTTATGGCGGCGGGATTAGCAGCCAATATGACAGCTAATCCGTTTTCAAGCGTTACTACTGTTACTACTCAAATCGTAAAATTGCTCACCGGTGATCAAGAATTTGATAGCCCAAAGACACTTGCGGCGTTTGCTCTTGGCCTGGTTTTGTTCATTGTTACATTGCTACTCAACCTAATCGCCTTGCGCGTGGTTAAAAAATATCGGGAAGCTTATGAATAACCAAGCGACCTCCAAAATTGACCCTACTCCTACTGATTGGAGTGGCGAAGTCATGCAGCGGCGTATCAAAAAACGCTATGCGGCGGAACGTCGTTTCAAGGCTCTTGGCCTTGGTGCGATCCTATTGTCCGCCAGTTTTCTATTCTTCCTGCTTGTTGTAATGGTCGGGAACGGGTTTCGTGGTTTTACCCAAACAGAATTGCCGGTCGAAATCGATTTCCCAGCATTAACTAACGGTGCACAACCTGCTCAATTTGAAGGCCCCAATGCGGAAGCCAGAATCAGGTCTCTTGGTGTGCAGGATATCGTGAATGGCAGCATCGAAATTCAATATGGCAATGATGGAACCGACTTGTTCTCCGCCGGCGCTTGGACATCTGTGCAATCAGCCATACTTAAAAATCCCTCGGTTCTCATCGAGAAAACGACATTTTACTTACCCGTGGAATCCGAGTTAGATGTTGCATATAAAGGATCGGGGAATCCTGCAGTCGAGAAGAAGATAACCGAACTTGGGGATCAGCTTTCCACTGGTTTCAACAGCAATTTTATGGGTAACTCGGATGCAACCGATCCGATGCAAGTTGGAATTTGGGGCGCATTAAAAGGTTCACTCATTACCATGTTTATTACGCTCGCATTGGCTTTTCCAATCGGCGTAGCAGCTGCACTCTACCTCGAGGAATATGCACCCAAAAATCGTTATACTGACCTGATAGAAGTCTCAATCAACAACTTGGCGGCAGTGCCTTCCATTATTTTTGGATTATTGGGCCTTGCTGTGTTTTTAAATATATTCGGACTACCACGTTCAGCTGCTCTGGTGGGCGGTTTGACATTGGCTCTAATGACGATGCCGGTGATTGTTATCTCGGGTCGAAATGCAGTAAAATCAGTTCCCCCCTCGATACGGGAAGCCGCACTTGGTATTGGCGCAAGCCCGATCCAGGTAGTGTTTCATCATGTGCTTCCGCTCGCCCTGCCCGGTATTTTGACCGGTACAATTATTGGCATGGCCCGAGCTCTAGGTGAAACGGCCCCTCTCTTGATGATCGGCATGCGCGCATTTATCGCAAAGCCACCGGATGGTGTTACCGATCCTTCAACGGTACTCCCTGTCCAAATTTTTCTTTGGTCCGATGAGGTAAATCGAGGCTTTGTCGAGAAAACGTCCGCAGCAATTATCGTGTTGTTGGTATTTCTTCTAACTATGAATGCGGTTGCAATTTATCTTCGCAACCGATTTGAAACCCGCTGGTAGGTGACAAAATGGACGATATGACTTCTAGTGATATACAGGAAAGCGGAGATTCTGCGGCTGAGCGGGCTTCGCGATCAATTTCCGCCGGAGATGGTTCACCAAAAATGACCACTCGAAATGTCAACGTATTCTATGGCGAAAAACAAGCCATAGATAACGTTTCAATCGATGTGAACATGGACAACGTAACGGCTTTTATTGGCCCATCCGGGTGCGGAAAATCGACTTTCCTTCGCTGCCTCAATCGGATGAATGACACCATCCCCATTGCGAAAGTGACGGGTGATATCACGTTAGAAGGTGAAGATATTTACGCGCCACAAATGGACGTTGTCCAATTGCGTGCGCGGGTTGGTATGGTTTTCCAGAAACCCAATCCGTTCCCAAAATCGATTTATGACAATATCGCTTATGGCCCCAAGATTCATGGATTGGCATCGGGCAAAGACGAATTGGACCATATTGTTGAAACTTCGCTTCAACGTGCAGGCTTATGGAACGAAGTAAAAGATCGATTACAAGATAGTGGGACTGCTCTATCTGGCGGTCAGCAACAGAGATTATGCATTGCACGCGCCATTGCTGTTGATCCTGAAGTTATACTGATGGACGAACCTTGCTCGGCACTCGATCCCATTGCTACGGCAAAAATAGAAGAGCTTATCCACGAAATTCGCGGAAAATATGCTATCGTGATCGTCACGCACAATATGCAACAAGCCGCACGCGTGTCGCAGCGTACTGCTTTCTTTCACTTAGGTACCTTGGTTGAATATGGTGTTACAACCGACATCTTCACCAACCCTTCCGAAGAGAAAACACGTGACTACATCACCGGTCGATATGGTTGATCGCAGCAGAAGGGATTTGAACAATGCCAAATAGCGGCACAAAACATACCGTAAAAGCGTTCGATACAGATATAAATGAGCTACGCGGCATGGTTGCAGAAATTGGTGGGCGCAGCGAACTGGCAATAGCAAAGGCCATGCGTGCACTTCAAAAATCAGACCTAAAACTGGCTGCCGAGGTCGTTAGAGAAGACAAGCTTATTGACGACTTGGAACGCCGAATTGATGAACTCACATTCCAAACGATAGCTTTGCGTGCTCCCATGGCGGACGATCTTCGCGAACTTATTGCGACATTTAAGATTTCCGGCGTCGTCGAACGTATTGGTGACTATGCAAAAAATATCGCGAAAAGAGTTCCCGTATTGTCGCAAGGCAAAAAACTTGGACCAGTGTCACTCCTTCCTTCCATGTCGCAAGTTGCCTCTGAACTGGTTCATGATTCACTCGAAGCTTTTGCCCGCAGAGATGCGGTTTTGGCAGAAGATGTCAGTGATCGCGATCAGGTGGTCGATGATTTCTATACCAGCATATTTCGCGCGACCATTACGCACATGATCGAGAATCCAAAGGATATTGGTCAAGCTGCACATGTTCTGTTTATCGCCAAAAACCTAGAACGCATTGGCGATCATGCAACGAACGTGGCCGAAATGGTTTATTTTGCCGCCAAAGGCGAACAAATGCCAGAACGCGATAAAGGCGAAAATCCTGCTGAATACATAGCAGGACCCAATACCGACAACAAAGATACGTAAAATGCATAATCCAAAGCTGCTTATAGTAGAGGACGATGATGCGCTTGCAGAACTATTGTCGTGGAACTTCAAAAAAGCGGACTATGATGTTATTCAGACAGCTGACGGTGAGGAAGCACTGTTGCTTGTTAAAGAACATCGTCCAGATGTAATATTACTCGACTGGATGATCGAGAATTTGTCAGGGATCGAAGTTTGCCGACAATTGCGGCGTTCACCCGACACAGCAAATATTCCTATAATAATGTTAACCGCTCGCGGCGAAGAAGAAGATAAGATCAGGGGCTTGGAAATCGGGGCTGATGATTATGTAACCAAACCGTTCAGTCCGAGAGAGCTGATCGCCAGAGTAAAGGCGGTATTACGCCGAGTTCGGCCCGCGCTAGCCGGTGAGAAATTAGCATTCGGTAACTTGGAAATGGACACGGTAGCCCACCGGGTAAAACGGGATAGTGAAGTTATCCCTCTCGGCCCAACTGAGTTTAGATTGCTCCGACATTTTTTGGAACATCCCAACTGGGTTTTTTCTCGGGAGCGCTTGTTAGACAGCGTTTGGGGACAAGATAGCGATATTGAACTCCGTACCGTAGACGTTCACATTCGTCGATTGCGCAAGGCCCTAAATGCCAACGGGCAGCCCGATATCATTCGGACCGTCCGGTCGGCTGGTTACGCATTAGATAGCGACGCTTTAAACTAAACAAACATCAAGAATACCGGTTATCTGTTGATTAGAAAACGACCTGCGCTCTTGCGCCAAATACATCGACTGAATAGTCATTTGGTGCACCAGCAACAATTCCGAATGCATCGCTATAAGATAGATGTCCGTAGTTGATCAGAAACCGGATTTGGTTGACCGGAGTCCAAATCAATGATGCCATGTAACCATCCTGGGTTCCGCCGATAATTCCTGCATCAACCAGGTCGAGGTGATCATAGCGGACATTGAATTGCAAGGCACCAATGCCACCTTGGCCAACTGGGTTTTTGACCTTCAGGCTTTTGAAAACGCCGCCTTTATAAACCCGGCTATCATCGGTAAGGAATATTCCACCTTCAATCGAACCGCCGAAAAACGTTGGGTTAGGCATTCCTGTTCGGCTAACTTTTGCCCAATGTGTCTCGCCCGCTGCATGAAAGCGACCGGAAACAACAGCCGCTTCCAAACCATAGCTGGTTTCCTCGGTGGCCCCCATGATCCGGTCTGTACTGATAAACCGTGTATCAACTGTGTGTATCAATGGCCGTTGTCGATAGCGAACGGAAGTAATGTTGTTACCAAGATCACTCCAGTGAATGGAACCACCAAAGTGGAGCTGAGTACCACCCAATTTTGGAGCAAACACCAAGCGGCCATCAAGTCCGATACTATCGTTCGCTCCATTTAGATCTTCAATATTATCCGTGAAAACACCACCCTGCAAAAGTACGTCGCCAGCTTTATACTCGGCAGAAACACCTATCTTCCGTTGGAAGCCAAAGGCATCGGTAAATGCCGAACGTTCAATAAAACTTGTATCGTTGGAACTGGATAGCTCTTCCAAAGACTGGAAGTTGTTATGCTGTCCCACTGTAATTTTAATATTGCCATCTTTATAATCGAGATAAGCATCTGTCAGCTCTACCCCATCGAGCAAATCTGCTTCTATTTTGTATCCGAATCCACCCGGAATAGTTCCTTGCGCACCCAATCGAACTCGGCGTGCCTCGTTTGAAAAGCCGCGATCATTTGTCGTAATCGTGGAAGGTACAGAACCCAAAGAACCTGCGTCAATAAGTATGCGACCTCGAGGTTTGAAGCTCCAGCCATCATCACTTTTTAACTCCGGAGCACCTTTCCAATTGATCACAGTTTTTGACTTTGATTCGGTCGCTTTTTCAACTGCGGCTACCTGCTCTGATTGCTTTTGCTGAACAGTTTCTACGTCGGTTAGCTTAGCTCGTAACGTCAGCACTTCTTGCTCCAAGGCATTTAACCGATCCAGTAAAGCAGAAGCCTCTTCAGGCGTAATTGCAGCAGCAATGGCTTGCGTTGGTAAAAGTGCTACGGCTGCAACACTGGCAACAAAAACTGATTTCAAATTCATGCAAAGGTCATCCCTGATTACTCTTTAATTTCAGGTGACAAATCTATGATCTTTACGTTGCGCGATAGTGTCAGTTTTATTTCATTTTTTTTACAATCATGAAGATTGAAATCGAGCAAAACGCTAGCCGCTAACAAGTTTTACCAATTGCCTCTCAATCGGAGACAACACGCCAGAAAGCTCGTGACCACGTTTTAATACTTGCCCATGCTCACCATGCAAAGACCACATACCTTGCTTGTTTCTATCCGCAGGCCGTTTTTCAATACGTATCTGAGGCCTCTCGGATGCGCGACGAAAAGCAGCAAAGATCGCCACATCTTTTCGCATATCCATCGCATAATCGCGCCAATTCCCCGCCGCGACCATTCGGCCATAGAGGCCGAGAATTTTTTCAATTTCCTTGCGTTCAAAACCGACTTGTGATGGCTTAGATGCGCCTCTTGTAAAACTTGCTACATTGGTCTGATCTATTGCCATCAGGCGCTATCACGTCCCTTTTCTTCTGCCTTATCTTCGCTACGGGAGCTTCGCTCCTCGACCAAAGACGCAATGCGTTTTTGTAGTTGTTCCATTTCACATTGAAGCAACTCAAGTTTTTGTGTCGCTGGATCAAAAACCTCACTACAAGGCGTGCCGTATGGGACAAACTCTTTCTGATATTGTTCAGCTTCCAGTAGCGTTTGGCGCGCTTTTACACCGACCATTGTTGCACCCTCGGGAACATCTTGAGTAACTACAGCATTAGCCCCAACACGCGCTCGTTTGCCAACTGTTATTGGTCCAAGGACTTGAGCACCCGATCCCAATATGACATCGTTTTCGATGGTTGGATGGCGTTTTCCACCAACTCCGCTCGTGGGATTGGTACCGCCTAGAGTAACGCATTGGTAGATCGTAACATTGTCCCCAATCTGCGCGGTTTCGCCAATCACCGAAAAACCATGATCGATAAACAAGTGCCTGCCAATTTTGGCACCCGGATGGATATCGATACCCGTGAACAATCTTGCAAAATGGTTCACAAATCTCGCTAGAAAGTAAAGTTCACCACGAAAAAGCCAATTGGCAAGTCGATGCAAACCAACTGCGAGCACACCCGGATAGAGCAGTACTTCCCAACGAGATCGCGGCGCCGGATCTCTAGCCTTTATGGAATCCAAATATTCACCCAATGCCCGTAGCATATTTTCCTCCAGTCGGCTTCGAGTAACAAAATTAGTCTTCTGATTGTCTGATTACCAGTCTTTTTTTGAAACTTATATTACTTCAAACGGGAAATTGCTCGAATTAATCCACAAATATGATTAGAATGGAGCTACTTATCGAGGAAATCGTTCATGTCTAGTTACCTGCCAACACTGAAACAATTGCAATATCTTGTTGCATTACAAGAGCATGGTCACTTTGGTCGGGCAGCAGAAGCTTGTTTCGTTACGCAATCCACATTGTCGGCGGGCATAAAAGAACTAGAGGCGCTCCTAGATATTGTTTTGGTGGAACGCACGCGAAGAGTCGTTCGGTTTACGGAACTCGGCAACACACTAGTTGAAAAAGCTCATCGAATTTTGCGGGAAGCGGAGGAACTCTCAGAAATGGCGCGATCGGCGGGCAAACCTCTTTCTGGTGATATTCGAATGAGTGTCATACCCACGATCGCTCCCTTTTTGTTACCGCGTCTGCTTCCGAAATTGCGCCAAGACCGTCCTGATCTAAAACTATATTTAAAGGAAGAACCTAGTCAGGCCGCCTGCGATTCTTTGCATCACGGCCAAGTAGATTGCGTTCTGCTCGCCCAACCTTTCCCGTGCGGTGACGTCGAATCTGCAACACTTTTCTCAGACGAGATTCTAATCGCCTTTCCAAAGAACGATCCGCGCGATCCACCAAAGATTGTTGATCCAGCGATAATTGACGAAAACCAGTTACTACTTCTTGAAGATGGGCATTGTTTGAAAGATCACGCACTGGCGGCCTGTAATCGGCCGGAGCTAAGAGCCTCCGCACGAATGATGGGGACCTCACTGCACACATTGGTGCAAATGGTGGACAATGATCTCGGTCTCACACTGCTTCCGAAAATGGCGATTGATAGCGGCATTTTGGATAGAACTGATATTGTGACTCGCCCTTTGAAGTCCGATCATGCCTATCGTAACATCGCCCTAATCTGGCGCAAAAATAGTCCCCGCAGAGAAGAGTTTAAGTTATTGGCAAAAATTATGGAGGAGCAAAGCAGTTGGAAGTCAGATTAGACTGCAAGTTTACCGTTCAATAAATCTACCATTTGCACTTCGCATCCAAATCCGATTGACGCTCCTCTACCCACTCGCTGCGCCCACCTTTGAACCATTGTTTTTTCCAAAACGGAGCGTCTGTTTTCAAACGATCCATAATGTAAGAGCATGCATCCAAGGCGGCGTTGCGGTGATCTGAGCAAGTGCAAACCAGAACAATTTGTTCGCCTAGAGAAATTTTCCCCACTCGATGCACTATGGTGATTCCATGCAGCGGCCAGCGATCACTGGCAGTTTCAGCAATGTCGCGTAACGTTTTTTGAGTCATCACGGGATAATGTTCCAGTTCCAGTGCCTCAACATCGTCATCACCGCGAACCAGACCAATGAAACTAGCAACCGCGCCACCTCCGAGTGCTGACAACTTTGAAATCTGATAACCTGCATCAAAATCATCAGCGCTAACCTCGACCTTTATCATCCGCCCGTCACCGGAGGAAATATTGCCAGTTCTTCAGCATTCTTAATTGATGCATCAATGGAGGTAAATTCTTGATCAAGAGCAAATCTCAACTTGGTCAAATCGGCAAACACATCCGTATATTCAGGCGCCTGCCTACATAGGAGTTCAACAAGATCGGATATAGTATCCAAATCGCTGGAAAGCTCCATCGCTTCCTGCCCCTTGCCCAGACGCTCTTTCACCCAAGCAAAATATACAATGTTTAGAATCCGTGCCATCAATCCATGTGCTTTAGGCCAACTCGGAGATAATCCCAGCCTGTGATAACGGTTATCAACGCCGCTGCCCAAAGGGCGCCGATTCCGGTTGTTCGAATCCAGTCTTGTTCAGGAAAACCGCCCGCCAGGATCAATGCTCCCAGAGCAACCAACTGAAGTGTCGTCTTCCATTTGGCCAGCTGACTCACGGGCACGCTGACCTGAAGTCCGGCCAAAAACTCACGTAACCCCGATACTGCAATTTCCCGCAGCAGGATGATCAATGCAGCAATTACGTGATAACCCTGAATATCCCTTGTCGCGCAGAGTATCAAAATGACTGAAGCAACCATGATTTTGTCTGCAATGGGGTCCAAAAAAATACCAAGCTTAGAGACCGTGCCCTGCGTTCGCGCGAGATAACCATCAAAATAGTCGGTAATGGCCATTAAAGCGTATAGTCCGGTTGCTAACAAGTATCCCAATTTCCAGCCAGGGAACCAGAGCAGCCATACAAGCAGCGGAACTGCAAAAATTCTGGATAGAGTCAATATGTTTGGCAGATTAAGCATATAGGAGGGTCGCATAACCAAATTTGATCCAAATTTGAAACACTAAGCTCATAAATTTTAGCTATTAGTGCTACTACTCACCTTTCTATCTGTTTGACCGATCAATGGAATCGACTAAACAAGTCTTCTCACAGGGGCATTGGAAGCCGGTTTTTACCGGAGAAGAGATAATCTTACATGCAAAATACCATGCATTTGCTGCGTACAAAAAAGTTCTTACCACTTTTTGTTACACAGCTGCTCGGGGCGTTTAACGACAATCTTTTCAAGTTTGCGATGGTGATCCTGGTCATCTACCAAATCTACAATGACCCGGCATTGGAGTTCCAATTTAGCGCGTTAGCATCAGGATTGTTCATATTGCCATTCTTCATCTTCTCTGCCGTTGCCGGGCAGTTGGCAGACAATTATGATAAAGCGACAATCAGCCGATTTGTGAAGACATTGGAGATAATCATTGCCCTAATTGGCGGTGCGGGCCTTATCCTTCACAATATTCCCCTTATGCTTACGGCACTTACGCTTTTAGGCGTTCAGTCCACTTTTTTCGGCCCAATAAAATACGCCATTCTACCCCAACATCTGAAGAAAGAAGAAGTGCTAGGTGGAACTGGACTGGTTGAAGCGGGTACTTATATCGCAATTTTGGGCGGTACGATTCTGGGTGGTATTATCGTTGATCTCGTAAATGAAAAAGCTGCTGCTGCCTTTGTTTTGATGGTCGCAATTATTGGTTGGGTTAGCGCGAGATATATACCATCAGCTCCTCCGCAAAAGACCGTTGAAAAAATTGACTATAATTTTGTACGATCATCCTATCGGTTAGTTCGCGAAACCATGCACGTCAAACGCCTGTTTTTGGCGATTGTTGCTATCAGTTTTTTTTGGACTATTGGTGCAGTATTGATGATTCAATTTCCACCGTTGGTCAAAAATGTCCTCACAGCTGATCCAACCGTAGCAAGTCTATTCCTAGGTATATTCTCGGTCGGCATCGCGATTGGATCTGTCATCGTCAACAGGTTGCTTAAAAACCAAGTGTCAGCAAAATTTGCTCCGATAAGCGTGCTCATCATGGGGGCATTTGTCGTAATATTGTTCTTTGTATCGTCACGATGGGAAGGATTGCCCGATGGACAATTGTACGATTTTATGACCTTCATGAGTTACACAGGCAGCTGGGGCTTGCTCATTACCCTGCTCGGAGTGGCAATTGCCGGAGGAAGTTTCGTGGTGCCACTCTATGCGTTTTTGACAACAACAGTGGAAATCAGCCAGACAGCTCGGACGATTGCAGCGAACAATATTGTTAACAGCGGGGGTATGGTTTTGGGTTCACTGGCGGCACTAGGCCTCAGTATCGCAGGTGTAACAACAATTCAGCAACTTCTTTTGATTGCTGCGATGTGCTTGGTCGCAGCTTGGCTTGGCCAACAGCTTCATCTTGCCTGTGACGATCCCGTGACCGGCGAAGCGATCAAAAAATAAACAAATAGAATGCCGTAAAAAAAGCCAGAAAGCTAAACGAAAACAGCTGCGCATCTTCTGTTTGCCAAAACTTTGGCGGAGGCGCAGCTTCTTCAATAGCGGCCTCATTCAGAGCGATTTGTAGTATTTCTCTGGGTAATGTGAGTCTGAACGGATGCCTCGCACCCTCGTCTCGCAATGCGAGTTTTCTCGTTCTTGTCTGTTCCATTAAATGACGTTAACAATTTATTAGGGATATAATCCACGGCAAAAGCTGGTTAACGCGATTGTGTTCCGTTCCGGCACAATCTCTAAAACGACAAAGATATGCAGCGAATTACTTTTCCCAAGACCTAAGAACCCATATTGATCAGGTCAGGCAGCTGAGCTGTAGCCCTCTGTGTGATCTTTGCCACACAAGCGGAAAAAGCCAAATTTGAAGAATAGACGGTTGATTTAACCAAACTTTTATGGCAACTGCACATCCGTATTGAGTGAGATGCGCAATCTTAAAGGAGCTTTTTATGCGTTTCGGTAAATTAGGAATGGCGGCTGTTGCAGCTGCATCATTAGTAAGCGCGCCTGTAATGGCACAAGCTGTTGAGTCAGTCTCTCAGCCTGTACGCGCTAGCGCACAGACAGCTGACGAGAGTGATCTTGAAGGCGGATCTGGCATTATTTTGGCGATCTTGGCAGCTGCTGCTGTCATCGCAGGTATCATCATTGCTGCAGACGGTAGCGACGATACACCAACCAGCCCCTGATATCAGGAGCATATAGTTTTTAAAATGGCGGCCTCTGGTCGCCATTTTTTTTGCCATACGAAAAAAGGATTTATCATGATCTTCGTGCAAGGTTGGATAAGAGTGTCAGAGCATGACTTGGATGAAATAGTCCCGGCAGCTTCGGTTATGATGATCGAGACCGTCAAAGAGCCAGGCTGCCTTCATTACAGTTTTGCAAAGGATATTAGCGATCCTGGACTAATTCACATCTCTGAACGTTGGGATAGCGAAGACAGTCTGAACACTCATTTTCAAACCCCACATATGTTGCATTTTAATGCAGCCTTATCGGGATTTACAATAGAAGCAATGGACGTCCGGATGTATTCCGGTGAAGAAGTTAAGGTTATGATACAAAGTTGAGCATCTGACAGTTGCACATATGATCAGCACTGCCCATATGCCGACTATGAGAAATGATCAATCTAACAACCTGCCTTCATGGCACGGCACTACAATTTTATCGGTACGCAAGAATGGCAAAGTCGTTGTAGTTGGCGACGGACAAGTCTCGATGGGCGATACTGTAATGAAACCCAATGCTCGCAAAGTGCGGCAGCTTCATGATGGCACGGTAATTGGGGGTTTCGCAGGGGCAACGGCAGATGCGTTTACGTTGTTTGAAAGGTTAGAAGCAAAGCTTGAACGACATAACGGTCAGTTAATGCGCGCAGCCGTGGAGCTTGCCAAGGATTGGCGTACTGACAAATATCTGCGCAACTTGGAAGCGCTCATGATTGTCGCGGACAAAGACGTTACGTTGATTTTGACGGGTAACGGTGATGTTTTGGAGCCTCAGCACGGTATCGCCGCTATCGGCTCTGGTGGAAATTATGCTTTGTCGGCAGCGCGCGCCCTTATGGACTACGAAAAAAATGCAGAAAAACTAGCCAAAAAAGCGATGACTATTGCTGCTGATATCTGCGTGTACACTAACGATCAGGTGACTATCGAAATGATGGACAGTGCTTCTTAGTAGCTTGTCTTCAATCACAATAAGCAAAATAACCAAAGGTTGATTATGTTGGATGATCTAACACCCAAAGCCATTGTTAAAGCTCTGGATGAACATATTGTTGGGCAAAAGGACGCCAAACGCGCTGTTGCCGTAGCAATGCGCAACCGCTGGCGTCGGCAACGCCTGCCTGATGAACTTCGCGATGAAGTCACGCCAAAAAACATATTGATGATTGGCCCCACAGGCTGTGGTAAAACCGAAATATCCCGCAGGTTGGCAAAACTGGCCGATGCGCCATTTATCAAAATCGAAGCAACAAAATTCACCGAAGTTGGTTATGTTGGCCGGGATGTTGAGCAGATTGCGCGAGATCTCGCCGAAGAGGCCGTAAGACTGGAACGCGAGCGACGCAGGGAAGCAGTCCGCGAAACAGCGTCGGATGCTGCAATGAAACGGCTCCTTGATGTGCTTTGCGGGGAAAATGCCAGTGAGGCCACCCGCGAGAGCTTTCGCCAACGTGTTGTCGACAACCACATGAACGATACTGAAATCGAGATTGAAGTTGAAGATACGCCAAACGCGCCGATGGAAATTCCAGGAATGACTGGTCAAGTCGGAATGATAAATCTGTCCGATATGATGGGTAAAGCTTTTGGCCAACAGAATATGAAGCGCCGGAAAATGCGTGTTGCCGATGCTTGGGACAAGTTGATCGAGGAGGAATCAGACAAGCGCTTGGACGACGATGACATCTCTCGCTCTGCCATCAATGATGCAGAAGCAAATGGCATTGTTTTCTTGGATGAGATTGACAAAATTGCTGTCAGTGATGTCCGCGGTGGGTCGGTTAGCCGGGAAGGTGTGCAACGCGACCTTCTTCCCCTAATAGAGGGCACAACGGTTGCCACCAAATATGGACCGATGAAGACGGATCATATTCTCTTCATCGCTTCTGGCGCGTTCCATATATCCAAGCCAAGCGATATGTTGCCTGAATTGCAGGGCCGGCTGCCCATTCGCGTTGAATTACGTGCATTGACAGAAAAAGACTTTGTCCGAATTTTAACTGAAACCAAGGCGAACTTGCCCGAACAATATACTGCCTTACTGGGCACCGAAGACGTGACCATTGAAATTGCCGATGATGCAATTGAGAAATTGGCACAGATTGCCGCCAATGTGAACGAATCGGTAGAGAATATTGGTGCGCGACGTCTTCAGACCGTTATGGAAAAACTGCTGGAAGACATCAGCTTTGAAGCTGAAGAAAAAACAGGTGAAACAATCACCATCGACGCGAAATATGTTGACGACCAGCTATCGGATGTCGCTAAAGACACCGACCTTTCGAAATATGTGCTATAGATAATTTCTATTTTTGGAAATCATGCAATGATGCGGAGCAAGTTATGAAGTCGAACAAATTATCACTCGCTGTTGTTTCAACTTTTGCGCTAGCAGCTTGTGGTGCTCCAAAAGAAGAAACCCTAACCGAGGACGTTAAGGCAGCCAGTCCACTTACACAGGTCGAAGTAAAACCAATTGATGTGGCAGACACAATCGATGTGGGTCTCTCAGTTGGTGACAAAGCTCCAGATAATGCGGTGTTTGCGACGAGTGATGGCGAACGAAAGCTCGAAAATATTTTGAAGGATGGTGCCGCTATATTGGTTTTTACCCGGTCGGTAGAGTGGTGCCCATTTTGTCAAACTCAGCTAAAGGCTCTCAATGGTATTGTCCCTGACCTCAAAGAACGGGGTTATGATATTTACGGTGTCAGCTACGACAGCCCAGATGCTCAAGATCGATTTTCAATGAATCAGATGTTGGAATATCAAATGCTTTCCGACGAGAATTCATCAGTTATCGATGCCTTCCAAGTCCGAGACCCCCAATACACCGAAGGTCGCGCAATGGGCGTTCCATATGCCTCAATTTTTGTCATTGCAGAAGATGGAACTATCAAAGGAAAGTCAATTTCCGGAGATTTTAAAAAGCGCCCAACTAATGCGCAGCTCCTATTGCTACTCGATGGAATCTAGTTCCCATTGGAGTTACTTGTTTGACTTTCTGGCAGTACAACCAACTTCCACTCACTATTATCCAATAAGTATTTCTGCGCGAGCGCTTGAACTTCAGTGGGGGTGATCACCGTGTAGTCGGATAGTAAAGTTCGCAAAGCTGTGAATTTTTCTGGTCTCAGTGTTGCTCCCTCTAATTGGCTCATCCAAAAACTGTTCCCACTACTCGCTCTCGCAATTAACTGCCGAAGGGGCTCCACGACACGCTTTAGCTCATCTTCGCTTACTGGCTTTTCTCTTAGGTCCGTCGCTATAAGATCAGCAACATTGTAAAATCTATCTACATTGCCAGGCGTCAGTTGGCTTGTAGCACTAATATAACCGCCACTTTCAAAATCTACAGGCCAGTTGTTAGACACCTGCGGGCTGTAGCTTGCGCCTTGTTGCGACCTTAGGATTTCGAACATCCTATCGTTAAAGATCGAAACCAAAACCTCAAGACGTCTGCTTTCCCGCACATTTTCCAATCCACCGCCAGTTGGCCATGCTACCACCGCTGCGGCACGGTTTTCGTCTCCTTTATGGGTCAGAACCTTTGGTCCCGCATTCCCTTTCGGAAAGGATGGAGACTTTGAATTAGCAGGAAGAATAGATGTTTTCCGCTTTTTGAGAGCGCCGAATGTCTCCAATATCGCATCAACCGCCTCGTCTCTTTCAAAGTCACCGAAGAGCATCAATTCAATCGGGCCACTATCCAAAATGGGTTCCCAAAATTCTCTGAATTGCTTGGGTTCCAATGCCTCAAAATCGTCTTTGCCCGGTGTTTTCCAACGAGGATCTTTATTTCGCACAAGCCATTGAAGGTCGCGCTGCAAAACGGATTGTGGCGACGCCGAAAAACTCTCATAGCCAATGATGGAAGCTGCGCGGCCCCGAAGTACCGGTGCGGCATCCCACCGAGGATATTTCAATTTTGCAGCCATAAGGTGCAACTGATCTTCCAAATCAGCAGCTCGGGTATCAGCCGTCATCTCAAACGCGTCATCATCAATATCAAACCCAAGGGCGATACGTCTCCCTGTCGTCAACTTATCCAACTCTTCCTGACCGAATTTATCGACACCGCTGGCCATGAGCGCCATACCGCCGGACCATGCGATATTCTCTTCTTCTGGGGAAAAGCCGCTATACCCTGACCCAAATCTAGCGTTGACCATGATCTTGTTACGTTCGGCGCTATTTGGAAACAGCAACACGCGAACGCCGTTGGAAAGCACTAAGCTCTCCATGTTAAAACGTTCAATATCGCGAGACTTAACTACCCTACCCTTTCGACCAATCTTTCGAAGTTTGTCGAAACCAATATTGGCTTGTTCCAATCTTGCGCCAGAGGCTGCTCTGACATCTTCAGTCAACGCCAACACCAATCGTTCTTTGCCATTGTCTAAGACGGTTGGAGAATTCAGCAATGCCCTGGTGACCGTACCCTGAAACAGATTTTGAGTAGATTCAAGAAGCCGTTCAGGAGTGTAAAGACCTCGCATATCGCGAAAGACATCCAAAGCCACTTGCGGCGTCGCAACAGTTTCGCGGATATCAACGGCATTGACGATATCATCAGCTTGTTTGCGCGCGGCTTCGGTCGGATAACCTTCAGCACCAATAGCTAAAGCTGCGTCAAATTCGGCAATTTCCCTGACAATATCTGCTTCTGAAGGTGCTGTTGTCGTAGCATCCTCGATTACACCACGAACATCTTTCAGCGCTGCTTCCCAATCATCATCCAAAGGTACGATATTGATAAACGTTCCATCAATCGATCGACTCACGTCGTCCTGCGAAACACTAGCCTGCAGAAAACTGCCACCTGCACGTGCTCTTGATTCAAGCCTGCGGTTAATTAGCTGCAACGCCAACAAATCGATAAGAATCTGCTGGTTATAGACAATGGTATCATCGACTTGTTTCCACGGACGAACTGTCGCCATGGTAATAAAGCGAGGTAGTGTTGGTTCGATAACAACACGGCTTTTCTCACCAGCATCGGTTGGCGTTCCAAAATCTGGTATTATTCCAGGTTCCCCCTTGCCCTTCCAGTTTGAGAAGTGTGTTTCCAGCAGTTCCTCGAACATAGCGGGATCACCATCTCCGGCAATCACTACTACCGTATTTTCCGGTCTGTACCATCGCTGATGAAATAACTGCATTTTTGTTGCAGTTGCTCCGTTCAACGTTTCGACCGTCCCGATTGGTGATCGGTTTACCAACCTTTGACCTGTAAAAAGTAGTTCGCGAGTAGCATCTTGAACCTTCGCTTGCGGTCCAGCGCGCTCGCGCAGTTCAGCAATGACAACTGGTCTTTCAGCATTAACAGCTTGTTCAGTCAGCCCTGGATTACTCATCATACCGGCAATGATTTTTAAACTCTCTCCTAGACTTTCTCGATTGGCATTGGGCAAATCAAGTTTATACACCGTTTGCGTAGGCGTGGTTTCAGCATTGCTGTCGCTTCCAAAAGTAGCCCCAAGCCTTTGCCAGATTCGCTTTGCTTCCCCATCCGGAACAAATTTTGATCCTCGAAAAGAGAGATGCTCCATGAAGTGTGCAAAACCCTGCTCGTCATCACGTTCCATCAATGAGCCCGCATCGAGTCTCACTCGAACGGATACCTGCCCAGGGGGAACACCGTTTTTCTTCACAGCGTAACGCAGCCCGTTCTTCAGTTCTCCAAAAGTCCAGCTTTTATCGACTGGAACATCGCTACCTTTATACAACCAAGGCAGCTTACTCTCATTCTCTTTACTGGAGGTTGCCGTTTTCGCCCAAGTCGATTGGAATTGTGCCGGAACACAGATCGCTACGGATAATGCAATGAATGTTCCTAAGGAACGCAATGAGATAGACTTCATGCATTTGGTATAAGCAGGGCCAATCTGACTGGCCAGTGAATAATCGGCACAAAAACGGAGGAATCTTTGGCTTTGCCCTTGATAGGCTGTGGAAATCATCCCACATGTTAACAATGCTGATAGAAACTGAAAAAACACCGAATCCATCGACACTAAAATTCTTGGTGGGTCAGACCGTAATGTCTGACGGCACTAGAGATTTTGCGACACCAGAAGATGCCGAAATATCTCCGTTGGCAGAAGCAATGTTTACTCTTGGGGATGTTACAGGCGTCTTTTTTGGTTCCGATTTTGTTTCAGTTACCGCAGGCCCAGGGTCTGAATGGGCAGAATTGAAGCCTCAAGTTTTGAGTATCTTGCTCGATCATTTCTCTGCCGGCCTGCCCTTATTCAAACCAGGATCCGCTGGAGAAATTTCTGTTCCTCCGGAAGAGGAAGTACATGATGATCCTGCAGACGCGGATATTGTTGCTCAAATCAGAGAGCTTATCGAAACACGTGTACGTCCTGCAGTTGCCAATGACGGTGGCGACATTGTCTATCGTGGTTTCAATGAGGGCATTGTATTTTTAAAAATGCAGGGTGCCTGCGCGGGCTGTCCTTCCTCCACCGCCACTTTAAAACATGGCATCGAATCTCTACTGAAGCACTATGTTCCAGAAGTGACCGAAGTTAGAGCCGCCTAGAGTTGTCGGTTCCACATCGGAGAATAGCATGAACGAACCTCTCAACGACGCGGCTTTAGATCAACTGTTTCGTAAAGCACGTACTTTTAATGGGTATATTGATACTCCGGTTTCCAGTGAACAGCTTCACGCTATTTGGGATCTGATGAAAATGGGTCCAACCAGCGCGAACATGCTACCGGCTCGATTGATCTGGTGCCATAGCGAGGAATCCAAAAACCGCCTTGCCTCTCTTTCTTCTCCGGGCAATGAAGAAAAAATACGTAAGTCACCTGCATCTGTAATCATTGGTATGGACTATGATTTTCATGAACACTTGCCTGCGCTTTTCCCACATGATGATGCTAAAAGTTGGTTCGCTGGGGATCCAAAAGCGCGCAAGGTCCATGCAATGCGCAATAGCTCCTTACAAGGAGGCTATTTTATCTTAGCGGCACGAGCATTGGGTTTAGATACGGGGCCAATGTCTGGCTTCGACAATGATGCAGTGGACAAGGAATTCTTTAGTGATCAGCCTAAGGTCAAATCCAATTTTATTTCCACTTTAGGTTACGGTGACACATCGACCATATTTGACCGCAGCCCGCGCCCGGATTTCTCAAAATTTAACGCGATACTTTGATTTATGGGTCGGCGACTATTGGTAATTGATACAGCGACAGCTGCCTGTTCCGTCGCTTTGTTTGAAGAGAATGAATTGATTGCCAATGACTATGCCGAAATCGGTCGAGGACATGCTGAAAAATTAGTGCCGATGATTGCCGACTTGCCGAGAAAAGGTCGCGCCGATCAAATTTTGGTGAATTGCGGTCCTGGTAGCTTTACCGGCACACGGATAGGAATTTCTGTTGCAAAGGCTCTTTCGTTGGCTTGGAACGCAAAGCTGGGAGGGTATCAATGTCTTCAGCTTTTAGCCGTGCAAGAACTTTCAATAATCGATAACAAAAAACCCATTTATGTTTGTATGCAAGCTGGCCATGGCGAGTTTTTTGTCCAGAATTATTCAGATGCAGGAATTGCGATTGATGACCTGGAATCTCTAGCCCTAAATGCCGCCATGGAGAAAAAACTATCTGATACAATTATCGGAACTGGGAATGCTATACTTCCTGAAACAAAAGATAGTGATATCCATTCAATAGTTGCATTACCCGACGCTGTTAGTGCTATTTTGCTAGATGGTATGCAAATGGTCTCCAACGTCGCTCCAATATATGTTCGTGAGCCTGATGCCGTAAAGACAGCTACATCATGATTGGTAATGAATCCTCGAGAGGTGCCGTATCGAACAAACCCGACGAACTGAAGGTTGCAGTTGGAGGGATCGAGGATCTGACTGAAGTTATGTTTGTAATGGAACGCTCTTTTTCCAAAACTTATGGCGAATCCTGGAACAACAATCAAAGTCGATCAATGTTATCTTTACCTGGAACACAACTGTTTCTTGCCAAACTTGGTGGTGAATTGTGCGGCTTTGCGATTTGCCGCATTGTCGCTGGTGAAGAAGAATTGCTAATGATCGCTGTTGATCCCGCATTTCGAAAAATTGGCATTGCAACATCTCTGTTAAAAGAAATTACATCGAGGGCTAAAGAACAAGGCGTTGAAGTTATATTTCTAGAAGTTCGCTCCAATAACCCCGCTCAGTCTTTGTATCAGCGACAAGGCTTTGAGAAAATCGGTGTAAGAACCGCTTATTATACTGGGCGCAACAAAGTTAAGTATGATGCAAACACATATCGAAAGCTTTTGCAAAGTGGTGACTAGATAACGTTTCAACTGCCGATGTTTGACAGTTGCGGCCTGCTGTCATTCGTGTAAATAGAACGTCGGCAAAAGCCAAATAACCACAAAGATGGTCGCACATTAAGGAATAGTATGACAGAGGAAGAATTCGCTCTGGATGAGACGTTAATAACGCTCACCTCAGACATAGTTGCTGCACATGTAAGTAACAACAGCGTGGCAGTTTCAGATTTACCGCTTATCATCAGCAGCGTACATGGCGCTTTAACAGATCTTTCAGGGAAAGCCGCAGAGCAAGCAAAACCGGAACCCGCCGTTCCGATTAAATCATCGATCAAGCCTGACTATGTCGTCTGCTTGGAAGACGGCAAAAAACTAAAGATGCTAAAACGCCACTTGATGACTCATTATAAAATGACTCCGGATGATTATCGAACCAAATGGGGACTTCCCGCAAGCTACCCCATGGTTGCTCCAAATTATGCCAAAAAACGAGCTGAATTAGCTAGAGCCATTGGTCTTGGAAAGAAAAAGGGTAAGCGTACCAAAAAGAAATAAATTTGCCTGAGGAGCAACATTTATCACAATTTCTATGGAGAAGTTACGGTAAATCACCGTAATTTCTCCTTTTCATTGTGGTCCGTAGAGCATAGAGTCCTAAGCGAATGAACGGACGGGGAAGATGCCGCAAAAAATTGATCTTGAAGCGTTATGTGCGGAAAAAGGATTGCGGATCACTGATCAACGCAAGGTAATCGCGCGCGTAATCTCAGACTCCGAGGACCACCCTGATGTAGAAACACTACATGCACGTGCAGCTGCCGTTGATTCACGAATTTCTATAGCAACCGTGTACCGGACCGTTCGCCTGTTCGAAGAGGCAGGAATTCTTGATCGTCATGATTTTGGTGATGGCCGTGCGCGCTATGAAGCCGTACCCGAATCCCATCACGATCATCTAATTGATGTTGAAACTGGCAAGGTAATTGAATTCGTTGATCCAGAATTAGAAGCATTACAAAAAGTAATTGCGGAAAAACTGGGATATCGATTGGTCGACCATCGCATGGAGCTTTATGGCGTATCTCTCGCCAGAAAAAGCTGATTTGCCCGATATTGACCCGGATGCACGGCCTTGTGACACCCATCCTATGGCATACCGACTATGGGATGGGACGTCTCTGATGGGCTACATCCGATTTGGCCTTCGCATGTTACTCTTGTTCACCGCATTGATCGCTTGTGTTCCATTCTATTATATCTGGCGCGTTTTGAGATTATCCAATCCATGGCCCAAAACATTTCTCAAAATTGCAGCATATGCCTGCGGAGCAAGAGTAAAAATCTTCGGTACCCCCATTAAACGCGATGTCTTCTTCATCTCGAACCATATCTCATGGGTTGATATCGCTATATTGGGTGGACACAGCGGAACTGCCTTCGTTTCAAAGCAGGAAATTGCTGATTGGCCAATTATTGGGTGGCTTTGCAGACTCAACGATACCGTATTTGTATCACGCGGCGATCGGATGGCGATCGCGCAACAAATCAATGAACTGAGAGATGCGTTAGAAGAAACTTGGGCAATCACTATTTTTCCAGAAGGAACCACGACTGACGGATCCACGCTTCTGCCATTTAAGGCACCACTTTTGAAAGTGCTTGAAACCCCTCCCCCCGGTATCATGGTCCAGCCTATTTTTCTGGATTACGGCGAAAATGCGTATGAAATTGGTTGGGTTGGTGATGAGAGTGCTCCTGACAATGCATGGAGGCTGCTCACACGTCGTGGTGGCTTTCCAGTACAGGTTCATTTTCTGGAGCCTTTTGATCCTGACCATTTCGATGACCGGAAAGAAATCGCAGCCGAAGCACGTCGCCAAATCTCTAAGAAGCTTTCTGCTTCACTGGGCGGCAAAGCCATTGTATAGGCGGGCGCTATGACTCAAGCCAACTCTAAAAAATTTCGCGTCAAAAATTACGGCTGCCAGATGAACGTCTACGATGGCGAGCGGATGTCCGAAATGCTCGTGGATCAGGGCATGACCGGTGCCTCGGATGGCGAAGAGGCCGATCTTGTGGTGCTCAATACTTGCCACATCCGCGAAAAAGCCGCCGAAAAAGTCTATTCCGATATTGGTCGTTTGCGCAAAAAGGATGGCAGCAGCCCTATGATTGCCGTTGCTGGCTGTGTCGCCCAAGCGGAGGGGAAGGAAATTTCCCGCCGTGCACCAAGCGTAGACATTGTAGTCGGCCCGCAAGCCTATCATCGTCTACCTGAGCTGATTGATGCTGCAAAAAATGGCAAAAGAGCGCTTGATACAGATATGCCGGCTGCATCCAAATTTGATGTACTGCCAACCCGGAAAAAACAGTCACGGCCATCCGCTTTTCTAACGGTACAAGAAGGGTGTGACAAATTTTGCACATATTGCGTTGTACCTTACACAAGGGGAGCAGAGGTTTCTCGTCCGTGGTCCGATCTTGTGGACGAAGCAAAAGCTCTGGTAGATGGCGGGGTAAAAGAGATCACCTTGCTGGGACAAAATGTAAATGCATGGACTGGCGAAGATCGAAAAGGTACATCTCAAGGTCTGGACGGCTTGATCCGCGCGCTGGATAAAATTGATGGCTTGGAACGTATACGCTATACCACCAGTCACCCCAATGACATGACCGACGCTTTGATCAACGCCCATGGTGAAATCCCCAAACTCATGCCGTATCTGCATTTACCGGTACAGTCGGGTAGCAACAGTATCTTGAAAGCAATGAATAGGTCACATTCGAGAGATAGCTATCTCGATGTTCTCCGCCGCGTTAGAGAGGCCCGGCCCGATATAGCTCTATCAGGGGATTTTATCGTTGGATTTCCCGGTGAAACCGAAGCCGATTTTGAAGATACGCTTAGCATCATTCGTGAAACCGAATATTCGCAGGCATACTCGTTCAAATATTCTCCTCGCCCCGGCACACCTGCTGCCACTATGGACAACCAAATCTCGCGTGAAGTCATGGATGAAAGGTTGCAACGATTGCAAGCACTGCTCAACGAGCAACAACATGATTTTAACAAACAGTTGGTCGGCAGGAAAACCGATATATTACTCGAGCGCGTTGGAAAACTGGAAGGGCAATTTGTTGGAAAAACGCCCTGGCTGACATCGGTTCATATCATTGCTCCCAATTTGTCCATTGGAGATATGGTAGGTGTCGATATTGAAAGCGCCGGCCCGAATAGCTTAGCGGGTCAACTTAGCGAAAGAATAGCCGCTTAATGACGCAAAAGGCCAACAACGAAAATAAATCCAATTTGATAACGCTGGATGTGGAGTTCGATGATCCGCAGCTTCTGGGCGACTTGTTTGGCGAATATGACCGCAATATTGTTGCAATCGAAAACCGGCTGGACGTTTATGTCGCCGCTCGCGGACAAAAGCTGAAAATTGAGGGTCAGAAAGAAGCAGTCATGCAAGCACGTGACGTGCTAACGGGCATCTATAATCGCATTGCAAAAGGACAGGAAATAGACGCTGGCGCGGTTGAAGCTATCATTGCAATGGCAGCCGATCCGCGCGTCGCAAAAACGGCCAACGCTGCCGTTGGCAATGGTTCAACACGCAAAGATGTCTCTGAACCTCCCAAAATTATGATCAAGACGAAGAAGAAAACGATCTTCCCGCGATCAACACGCCAAGCCGTTTACATGGAAGCTCTGGCAAAGGATGATTTGATTTTCTCGTTGGGGCCTGCCGGTACCGGAAAAACCTATCTGGCGGTTGCTCAGGCCGTTTCACAGCTAATTACTGGAACCGTTGATCGTTTGATCCTTTCTCGTCCAGCTGTGGAAGCAGGTGAGAAAATAGGCTTTCTTCCAGGTGATATGAAGGAAAAAGTAGATCCCTTTTTACGCCCGCTATATGATGCCCTGTACGACACCCTTCCGGCAGAGCAAGTGGAACGCCGCATTGAAAGCGGTGAAATTGAAATCGCACCTATCGCGTTCATGCGCGGTCGGACATTAGCCGATGCATTTGTGATTCTGGATGAAGCGCAAAACACAACTCCGGCGCAAATGAAGATGTTTCTCACTCGTTTCGGCATGAACAGTCGTATGGTTATCTGCGGAGATCCTAAACAAGTCGATCTTCCAAATGGCGCAGTTTCAGGTCTTGCCGATGCCGTTCACAAGCTAAATGATGTGGAGAAAGTTAGTGTTGTAACATTTGGTGCATCCGATGTTGTCCGTCATCCTTTGGTCGGTAAGATTGTTGAGGCTTACGAGGGCAAAGATGCCGCTGATTGAGCTTGCTATTGGTTCGCAGTGGAGTGCCGAAATAAACTGGAACGAAATTGCTGAAAACAGTGCAATAGCGGCCCTGTCTGTCTCGCAGTTTGATCAAATGCTATCACAAAAAACTGCTACTGAAATTAGCATAAAATTGTCCGACGAAGCTGAAGTCCAGCAACTCAATAAAGCGTATCGTGGAAAAGATAAGCCAACGAATGTTCTATCCTTCCCACTTTTAGAAAGTAACCTTTTGGAATCGCTTTTCGATTGCGGCGGTGGAGAAATATTGCTTGGAGATATTATTCTAGCAAAAACCGTGTGTCAGGACGAAGCCGAGGAAAAACAGATTTCACTGGAAAGCCATGTTGCCCATCTTGTTATTCACGGCACTTTACATCTTTTGGGTTATGATCATCAGGATGAAGCTGAGGCTTTGCATATGGAAGGACTTGAAGTAAAAGCACTTCAAACGCTTGGTATTGCCAATCCCTATTTAGATGACAGTGTGAAAAGATAACAACGAATGCCCGAAGAAAAAATTGCCCAATCCAATGGCCAGGCAAAAGACGATGAAGAACCCGGACGAATATGGCGGAGCCTGAAGGCTCTGCTATTCGGTGATCCGGAAGATAACAGCCTGCGTGCTCAACTCGAAGAAGTTATTGACGAGCATGAAAATGAAACTGGTGATGACGACAAGGATGACAAAGACTTGTCAGCCGTTGAGCTCGAAATGCTCAAAAACCTGCTTCATTTCAGTGATCATGATGTAGATGATATTGCCGTGCCGAGAGCCGATATTATCGCGATCGAAGAAAGTGCTCCCTTTGAGGAGTATATCAGCATATTTTCTGACCATGGTCACAGCCGTATTCCGGTTTTTCAGGATAGCCTCGATACGATTATCGGCATGGTTCATATCAAAGATATTTTTGCTATTGTCGCGAGGGGCGAGAAACACCCGACCGATATTCAACCGTTTCTGCGGCAACCACTATTTGTGCCAGAATCCATGGGTGTATTGGATCTACTCGCAGACATGCGAACAAATCGGACCCATCTAGCGATCATATTGGACGAATATAGCGGGACCGAAGGTTTGGTCACGATTGAAGATATCGTCGAAGAAATTGTCGGCGAGATTGAGGACGAGCACGACGATGAGCCTATTCCGATGATAACACCTATTGAAAACGGTGTATGGGAAGTTGATGCTCGCGCTGAACTTGAGGATATCGGTAAAGAAATTGACCCGGCTTTGGAGGAGATAGAGGAAGATGTTGATACGATCGGCGGATTGTCATTTGTCCTCGCAGGTCACATTCCAACGGTTGGTGAAGAGTTGGAACATCCCAGCGGTTGGAAACTGGATATATTGGAAGCCGACGACCGACGGGTAACACGGATCAAATTGCACGCCCCGAAAGTACAGCGGGCTGACGACTAGCTATTCACGGCTAGTTGATGTGCGCGTTTTCGCCAGGATTCTGCGAGTACCGCAACTTTGGAAAGGTAGTTCAAATCTTCCCTGTTGCCTTTGTGACCACCGCCCACAATAAGCCTAAAAACCCTGCTAATTGGCCAATTTGGGAAAGGCCGCTCGGTTTGCTCAATTACGTCACCAGCCTTTACAGTCCCGGAGCTTAACACGCGGTAATAGGAGCCCGACTTGGTTGTTTTGATAACTGTTTTCAGAACATCCTTTTTACCGAACCGATGGTTGAGTTTCCAACAAGGAGAACGTCCGTGGCTGCATTGGATCACGGCCTCTCCAACTCGAAATACATCACCCAAACAAAGTTCATCCTCAGTCATCCCCGTACAACTGAAATTTTCACCAAATGCCCCGGGTAATCTCAATGCATCAACATCGGGATACTTCTCTTGCCAAAATGCGTAATGTTCTATCGGATATAGATGCACAGCCTTGTCGCGACCGCCATGATGCAACATATCTGCAACCTGGTTTCCTTCCAGGCCAAACTCGCCCAATTGAATAGCTTCGCTGACAGGTTGCTTCACTATGGCGCTCAACTCCCCATCCTCACGGAATGGTTGCGGGGTACCGATTAGGACTGTATCGAGAATGGTATTGATCATATCAACAGCGCTAGCTCAGTAAGATCATATTGGCAATTTCCCTCTCATTATGCTTTTAAGGTTTCAATGGATATTAGTGATCTTCGGATTGCGCTTTACAGCGGCAATTACAACTTTGTCAGAGATGGAGCCAATCAGGCACTAAACCGTCTCGTTGACTATTTGTTGCGCCAGGGCGCGGCTGTGCGAGTATATTCCCCAACCACTGATACACCCGCGTTCGAACCGACTGGCGATCTAATAAGCGTGCCTTCTGTCGCATTTCCAGGACGAGGGGAATATCAGTTCCCGACACATATATCCTCAAATGTAAAAGGGGATCTAGCAAAGTTTCAGCCCAACATTATGCAGATTTCCAGTCCAGATCGTGTAGGTCATAAAATGGTCGGCTGGGCGCGCAAAAACGATATTCCTGTTTTGGCCTCAGTGCATACCCGTTTTGAGACCTATCCACGCTACTATAACTTGGCGTTTCTCGAGCCTGTAATCGAAGCGATTTTGCGACGGCTGTATCGGCGGTGCGACGCATTGGTGACGCCTTCAGAATCTATGGCTCAGGTCCTCAGAGATCAGCGGATGAACTATGACATCGGTATATGGTCTCGCGGTGTCGACAAAGAAATATTCAATTCCGGGAGGCGCGATCTTTCTTGGCGCCAACAGCAAGCCATTGCTGACGATGAGATTGTAATCGGATTTCTAGGTCGACTGGTTATGGAAAAAGGCTTAGATGTTTTCTCCGATAGTATTGACGAACTTAAACGACGCAATGTTCGTCACCGTGTCCTTGTGATCGGTGAGGGACCTGCCCGGCAATGGTTTGAAGATCGTATACCGGGCGCGGCTTTTGTCGGATTTCAAAATGGCGCTGATTTGGGACGCGCCGTTGCGAGCATGGATATGTTGTTCAACCCCTCAGTTACAGAGACTTTCGGCAATGTAACATTGGAAGCGATGGCTTGCGGCCTTCCTGTAGTGGCAGCAAAGGCTACAGGCAGTCAAAGTTTGGTCAGGGACAACGAGTCTGGCCGCTTAATTCTCCCGGGAGCAATTCGAGACTTTGCAGACGCGTTGCAAGATTACTGTCAGAATGACGAGCTGCGACAACGCCATGGTAAGGCTGGTGAAAAGCGGTCAGAGGAATTTGGCTGGGATCAAATTAACGATGTTGTAGCGCAGACCTACATTCGCTTGATCCGCCAACGAGAAGGTGGTCGAGGACCATTGTCCGCTGACGCATTACGCTAGGAGCTGGTAATGAGTGATCTTTTTCAGTTAGATAAAGATACGGATCTCTCTACATCAAACGGTTCCAACATGCCATTGGCCGAGCGCTTAAGGCCTAAAGAGCTTTCGGAGGTTGTCGGACAAAATCATCTGGTTGGTGACGATGGTTCGCTATCCCAAATGATCAAAGCCGGAAAACTCTCTTCGATCATATTCTGGGGCCCGCCAGGCACGGGCAAGACCACCCTCGCCCGGCTATTGGCCAACGAAACCGATTTGCACTTCAAAGCAATATCCGCGGTATTTTCGGGTGTCGCGGATCTCAAAAAAGTTTTCGCTGAAGCAGAACGGCAGCAACAAGTTGGCAATTCAACATTGTTGTTCGTGGATGAAATACACCGGTTCAATAGATCACAGCAGGATAGTTTTTTACCCTATGTGGAGAAGGGTCTTGTGACCTTGGTTGGTGCAACAACCGAGAACCCATCCTTTGAATTAAACGCCGCGTTATTGAGCCGTGCACAAGTTCTGATCCTCAATCGGCTAGACGCAGAAGCGCTCGACGACTTACTGAACAAAGCGGAAGCATTAGAAGGAAAGACGCTCCCAATCACTGCAGATGCCCGGCAAGCATTGATCGCAAGCGCTGATGGCGATGGCCGATTTCTTCTCAATCAAGCGGAAACACTGTTTTCGCTCAAAATAGAAAATTCTCTTACGCCTTCCGAACTCGCCAAATTGCTGCATAGGCGCATGGCAGTTTATGATAAGGATCGCGAAGGTCACTATAACCTTATATCTGCGCTCCACAAAGCTATGCGCGGGTCCGATCCACAAGCTTCCTTATACTATCTCGCCCGTATGTTAGTTGCTGGCGAAGAACCACTTTATGTTTTGCGCAGAATAGTTCGGTTTGCCAGTGAGGATATTGGTATCGCCGATCCGCAAGCATTGGTGCAATGTCTCGCCGCCAAAGATGCTTATCAATTCTTGGGAAGCCCCGAAGGTGAACTCGCCATTGTCCAAGCTTGCCTTTATTGTGCAACAGCACCGAAATCCAATGCGGCTTACCGGGCGCAAAAATCCGCTTGGAAGTCAGCAAAACAAACAGGATCGCTCATGCCTCCACAAAATATTTTGAACGCACCCACCCAGCTGATGAAAGATATTGGTTATGGTGACGGCTATAGCTACGATCACGAAGCCGATGACGGGTTTTCAGGGGACAATTACTGGCCACCGGAGATGGAACCAGAAAAATTCTACAAACCCGCTGATCGTGGGTTTGAACACAAGATACGTGAACGGTTAGAATATTGGGAGAATTTGCGTGATCAAAAAACTGGTTAGTGTTTTTATAGGTCTTTCAATGGCTGGTTGTGCGATGGCACAAACCAACAGTGAACGTGATTATGATCGCGCATTGGCAGCCGGTTATAAAGCACAATTTACCTGCTCTGGGCTTTGGAACGGCAATAAGTCAGCGGAATATATTTCCGCCGACGAACTTACCGGAATCTATCCAAAAATTGCAAACATAGTGCCGACACTGGATGTCAATGTTGATCAAACTGAGCGTCAGGTTCGGGTAAAATATAGCAACGACATGCCGCCACGCATCGCAATTTGGAATCGCACTTCTGGTTGCACTGCCATGCCAATCGGTTTTGGTGGATTGAAAACCGGTACACCCATCAAAGAACGCACATTTCTTGATGACCGACCCTGGCCAATGGGTGACAGAATTCCCTCGGTTCGAGCTAGCAAAGAAGTTGTGCAAGCACGCCAAGTGGCTTCAGATGCCTTTGATGGGAAAAGCTTCGGCACAAACAGCAAGACCAGTGCGGTTTTGATTATCAAAGACCGCCAGATTATCGCCGAGCAATACAAAATGGGTCATGATCTGCATACCGCTCAGCGCACCTGGTCAGTTGCAAAATCGATGGCCGGGACAATTATTGGACATTCCGTCCATCAGGGAATGGTCGATGTCACTTCCAGAGTTCAAATTCCGCAATGGAAAAAGTTTGGAGACCCACGTGCTTTTTTGACCATTGATAACCTGCTCAGAATGTCTAGCGGACTGACCAGTGATACAGCCGGCAATCGCACAGATGCAATATACATGGGCGGAGCTAGCGTCAGTCAGCGAGCGACAGCTTGGCCATTGCTACACAGACCTGGAACCAAGTTTCGGTACGCCAACAATGATACCTTGATAGCTGTTCTCGCTGTCCAGGCGGCCCACGAGGATCAAAAAAACAAACTCGGAAACTATATGCCCCAAATTCATGATTTCGATCCATACAGGTTTTTCCGGAAACTCGGCATGACGCGAACCTTCGTGGAGACAGATTGGCAAGATAACTACATTCTCTCAAGCCAAGTCTGGACCACTGCGCGTGATCTGGCGCGCATGAGCATGCTGTATCTGAATAATGGTACGTGGGACGGTGAAAGGCTGTTGCCTGAAAACTGGAGAGAATATGTCAGTACACCGTCGGGACCGCAGCCGACCGGGCGCAACTTTGGTTATGGCGCGCAGTTCTGGCTAATGAACCAGTCTGACGGAATTCCAAATGACACGTTCGCGGCCTTTGGCAATCGAGGACAATATTTGGTGATCATCCCATCAATGGAAGTAGCAATTGTCCGAAGAGGCTACGATACCCGTGATACCCGCTTTGATATTGAAGCCTTTACCCGCGCTGTAGTGGCAGCAGTGGGCAAATGAGCACCTACCGCGCCGCGGTCTGTACTGACCTTACCGGACCTCAGGCGATGGAGATTCAGGAAAGAACTGCTCATCCACTTCAACCGGGACAGGTTCGCATGGCTGTGAAAGCAGCAGGATTGAATTTTCCCGATCTGTTGATGACATACGGAAAATATCAATTTCGACCTGAACCGCCATTCGTTCCCGGATTAGATGCAGCCGGAGTAATTTCCGAAGTAGCATCCGACGTATCACGCTGGCGGGTGGGAGACCGGGTCATGGCTGGTTCCAAAGGCGGTACGTTTGCAGAGCAGATGGTCGTCCCCACTGCGGCCTGTTCAACATTACCTTCAGCATTGTCATTTGACGAAGGCGCCTGTTGGCAAACAGCGGCAAGCACCTCTTGGCATGCATTGGTCGAACAAGGGAAGCTAATCTCAGGCGAGACCGTTCTGATTTTGGGTGCCAGCGGCGGTGTCGGTATGGCTGCGATCAAATTGTCCAAGGATATTGGCGCAGCGGTTATTGGGACAGGTTCCACAGAGGAAAAGCGGCAGATCATTCTCAAAGCAGGAGCTGATCATGCTCTTGATCCAGCGGACCCCGAGTTAGCTGCGAAAGTTAAAGACATCACGAACGGCATGGGTGCCGAAGTCGTATATGATCCCGTAGGCGGAGACTTGGCGACCAAAGCCACCCGATCTATCGCTCACGGTGGTCGGTACTTAATCATCGGTTTTGCTAGCGGCGACATACCCTCTTTTCCCGCCAACCATATATTGATTAAGACCTATACGGTTATTGGCGTGAGGGCCGGGGCGACGCCGCGCCGCGTTCCAGAAATTGCGGCGAGACAAAAACAAGCATTGATCGATTTGGCTGCGCGCGGAGCCATGCGCCCACATATCTCCCATCGCTTTGCTCTGGATGAGATAGAGAGTGCTCTTTTGGCACTGGAGGAACGCAAAGTTGTTGGTCGCGCCGTTCTTCTTATAGACTGATTTTACATGTGATTACATGAATAACCCGTTCTGAGGCACCTCACCTCTGTAACTAAACCGGAGAAAGTGTTAACGCGTATCCAGAATCGCGAAATGGGATCGCGAGTTTTACACATAGGGGAAAAGCAAAATGGATGGTTTACGGATCGGAAATTACGCTCTCGATATGGATATCGCGAGCGACTGGGGGATGAAGATCGTCTCTGCAATTTTAATTTGGGTTGTTACCTGGATTGTCGCGAAAGCAGTCAAGTGGGCTTTTGCAAAGCTGGTAAATAGCATTTCATTCTTGCAGCGTGACACCGGCGGCGGAGAATCAGTAGGCGATTCACTGAGCCGTATTGTTAGCCTTTTGGTCTGGCTATTTGGCTGGATCGCCATCTTGACGGTATTTGAATTAGATGCCGTAACCGAGCCACTGCGGGCTCTTCTCGACAATGTTATGGGCTTCATTCCCAATATTGTTGGCGCTGGCATAATCTTCTTCGTCGGCTCGATCGTTGCCAAAATCGTTCGCGATTTGGTTACAACTGCTATGCAAACCGTAAATTTGGACAAATGGGCCAATAAGGCAGGTGCAGATGAAGTAACCGGAAACTCCGCAATTAGCAGTACCATCGGTACGATTGTTTATGTTCTGATCATCGTTCCAGTAGCGATTGCCGCGCTACAAGCATTGCAAATTTCTGCGATAAGCGGTCCTGCCGTAACATTGCTGGAAACAATTTTGAGCGCAATTCCGCTGATCATTGGCGCTGCGATTGTATTAGGCATTGCCTATCTCATCGCACGTTGGGTTGGCGGTTTGGTTGAAGAGATTCTTCCAGGTCTGGGCGTTGATCGCTCTGTAGGCGCGATGAGCATTTTGCCCGAAGGCAGCACCGCATCATCAATCGTTTCCAAAATTGTCATGGTTGCTATCATGCTATTTGCAGCAATTGCCGCAACACGCCTGCTTAACTTCCCGGAACTGACGTCGATTCTAGACAATGTGTTGGAATTGGGTGGCCGAGTTGTCTTTGGTGGGGTTGTGATTGTGATCGGCTTCTTCATCGCCAATCTGTTGGCGAGGCTGATGGGTGAAAATGCGATGGCTGCAGCGATTGTTCGCTATGCGGCACTGCTACTGTTTGCCTTCATGGGTCTTCAATTCATGGGAGTTGGTGAAGAAATCGTTCAAACAGCATTTACAGCTCTTATGATTGGTGGCGCTGCAGCAGCTGCTCTTGCCTTTGGCTGGGGTGGACGCAACGTGGCTGGTAAGGTTCTCGAAGACCTGACCCAAGACGGTGCCAATCCAAATGCGCCTGCTCGTAAACCTGCAGCACGGAAAACCGCTGCGAAAAAGTAAGCGATTTCAATATGGATAAGAAAAGGGGCGGACTTATCAGTTCGCCCCTTTTCATTTCGGTCGTTTGTTCGTTAAACACGAACAATGAGAAGTTTCTCTCAATTCGCCTGCTTTGATTGGTCCGGAGCCAATATAGAAAGGCCTCCCGGGATAGCATTAGGCTTAATAAAACAGGATGAGCCACCTGCCCTTTTGTCGCCAAAACCAAGATGGTCTCGACAAGACATAAGGGATTGGCTGCTCAGACTTTCGGAAAACCAAGAAGATATGCTGATTGGCCTTGATCTTTCCATGGGCCTACCTTTTGAAGATGAAGGCACTTATTTCCCTGAATGGGAAGATAGCCCGCAAAATGCACGAACTTTGTGGAAGGCAGTGGACGAGATTTGTGACAAAGATCCTTTTCTCGGTGTTTCCAGTTTCATCGAACATCCACAAGCATATCGGCATTTTCGTCATAGCAAGGGGAAAGTCGGAGACTTGTTCCATGGCGGCACCGGACGCCTGCGGATTGTAGAACATCACCAACGCCGCACGAAGCAGGGCAACAGCGCTAGCTGCTTCAATCTGGTTGGCGCCGCTCAAGTAGGAAAATCCAGTCTGACCGGCATGCGAATGCTGCATCAATTGAACGATGCTATTCCGATTTGGCCATTTGACGCTGTACCCGAGCGCGGACCAGTTATTGTAGAGATATATACAACGATAGCAGCGCTGGCAGCTAAACTTCCAAAAGGCCGCAGCAAAGTGAGGGACCGACAAGGTTTGAAAGCAGCCTTAAATGCGTTGAACACGCCCTGCCCGCAACGATTGCCGCAATATGATGATCACAGTACAGATGCGCTGATAACCGCTTCATGGATGAAACAGGTGGCGTCCAATCCGGCACTCTGGAATCCTGCAGCAATGACCAATGAAATTGCACAAAAAGAAGGCTGGACCTTTGGAGTCGTTTAAGGCTAATAGCGCGCTGCAATTCCAGCATATGCCGCTTTAGCTCAGCTGGTAGAGCAACCGCCTTGTAAGCGGTAGGTCATCCGTTCGAGTCGGATAAGCGGCACCATTCTTCAGAAAAAGTGACCATCCGAAAGATGGTTGCTCGTATTTGATAGAACCCCAACGTTCAAACTCAAACTTGACTAACTTGCCACCTGGAAACGCCAGAAATCCAAGGTGTTGGCTAGAATGTTCCAAATGTAGGAACATATCTTGCATTATCATTCCCACCATAGAAACTTAAAAAAAAGCCCCGCCAGTTTCCCGGCAGGGCGTTTTTTCTAATTTGGAACAAAGCTACTAGAACCTGATACCGGCTCCGATGCCATAACGGCGTGGATCCAGCGTAAAGATGTTCGTAAACAGGCCCGAAGATGCGTCAGTCACATATAGTCCAGTTGTCGAATTGCTATCGAAGATATTCTGGACATATGCTTTCACATACCATTTATCATCAGTACCATTAAATTGGATCTGCGCATTGGCTTGAACAAATCCTTTGATTTTATTCACCCGTCCGTTGAACACATTACCAAAACTGTCACCAGTATAGGTAAGATCAAGTCGTGGCACCAAGCTCATGCCGCTGTCAAAGGTGTTGGTATACTGCACACCAACCGAAGCTTTGACTACAGGCGCCTGAGGAAGTTTATTCCCACGCAGGTTCACCGTCACACCTGGGCTAAGAACCTCAACACCACCAAATTGTGCACCAATAGTTGCTGCCGTTGCTTCAAGCACACCACAAAAACTAAATGCACCTGTCGAGGCAATGCCACCATCAGCCGGGAATGGTGTTGTTCCTTGAAGACCAGCGCCGCCCATAAGACCAGGAATTTGACCTGCGTTTATGGCACCGTTCACAGCATTCACAAACCCGTTAGATGCTGCTGCATTTCCTGGTGTTGTTGGGATAACTGCACAGTTTGCACCGTTAGAGATATCCTTGATGATAACCGCATCTTCACGCCCACCACCTGGATCCCGTGTGTTACTACGGAACTGATCACCGGCGACTTTGGTGTGCAAGTAACTGAAGCCCATATTGATCAACCAATCCGGGTCAGGACGAACCAATGCCTCTACTTCCACGCCGTAGATGTCGGCATCGATCGTATCATTAACCGACGTACGAGCGATAATACGACTAAGCTGCAAATCTTTATACTTATAGTAAAAAGCAGTCGCGTTCAGAGTAAGAGCACCATTCGCAAAGGTATTTTTTGAACCAATCTCAAAAGCATCAATCTGCTCTGGTCCGAATGATTCCGGAACCGCAAAAATTGGTTGCAGAGGTGGATTGATACCGCCGGACTTATAACCGCGCGAATAAGATGCATAGAGTAGATTATCTGGTGTGAACTGCCAGTTTGCTACAAAGCGCCCCGTAACTTCGTCAAAAGCAACGCTACGTTCCTGAAACGGTTGGTTTCCAGCTGTACCTGGATCAGCATCAAAGCCTGCTGCTCCAGGCTGATCAAATACGCTGCCTCCGGTCGCTCCGAACGCGACTGGGAAGCTGGCAAGAGTTGATCTCGCGCGAACGGATTTCTTATCATTATTGTAACGCAAGCCACCGGTCAAACTTAACGTGTCGGTTACATCGACATAGACTTCCCCGAAAATACCGTAGGATTTCAGTTTGAAATCATCGGTGTTGTTCCGGAAAAACGGCGTTGCTAGGTATACGCCGTTTGACGCACCCAATATGCCTGCAATATAGTCGATTGCAAACGCGTTCACATAATAGCTGTTTTCAGTCAGATGGCTTTCTGCATAGATGCCACCCAGCAGGAAGTTGAATGCACCATCAAAGTCGCTGGAAATAATTCCCTCAACCGACCATGCACTATTGTCTGAATTCGATCGGTCAAACGACAATGGCGTATTGGCACAAATACTGTTGCCTCCATAGCTACCGAATCCGGTTTCGTCGGTATCCGATGTGCAAAGTACTCCAGCAGCACCGGCGGGTGTTATCGCAGCAGCTACCGGACCAAAACCAGGGGCTACTCCAATTGTGCCCAAGGGGTTTGGGTTCAATGGGTTTGCAAAAGTTGTTCGGTCAACAATCGAAAGGTTGTAATCTTGTCGAGAATCGATGCTCGTTTCCTGATACGTACCTGAGAGTTTAGCCGTTATCGCTCCAAAATTATGAGCAATTTTGCCTTGTAACTGCAGTTCGTCTGAAAAATATTCAGGTTCAAAATCAGTTGTCACGGTCCGAACATCATTTGGTTCAGTGAAATTTGAGTGCCCATTTTGTCCGTAGATGCTGTTCAATCCAAGCGCACCAAATCCTGGCCCACCTTGTGTAGTCAAAAACTCAGATGACCCCAAGGTACCTGTAAATGTTGCATTGGTATTAACCTTGCCAAAATCTCGGCGGTTATTCAAACAACCTAACACACCTGTCGGGTCCGTTTGGCAGGTCTGCTTCTGAATACGGAGACGGTCATCATCTTCGCGGAAATAGGAAGCTAGCAGGTCAATTGTTGTATCCGGGCCAGGCTCCCAACGAAGCGAGCCACGAATACTGTATATATCGCGACCATCAATGCTGTTTCCTGTAAATGTGTTGGTGGTGTAACCGTCACGTTTGACATAAATACCAGCCACACGAGCAGCTAATGTATCGCCCAACGGCACATTGACCATGCCTTTAAGTTTATACGCTTCAAAATTGCCATACTCGCCGTCGAGAGATGCTTCGAATACGCCTGGCTTGGGCTTGGCGGTGACAAGATTGACCACGCCGGAAGTCGCGTTACGACCATATAGAGTACCCTGTGGGCCACGCAGAACTTCGATTCTTTCTATATCGTAGAATTCAGTTTCAAACAAACGCGTTCCGAAAAGCGGTTCGTCGTTCAAGTGAATAGCGGTAGCCGAATCGCAAGAAACGCCAACGCAAAGGTCACCAATACCGCGGATGGTAAAACTCGCGCCGGTAAAGTTACCTTTGGAGAATTGAACATTTGGCAGTGTTAGTTGCAAATCGGATGCGTTTTCAATCTGCTGTGCTTCCAGTGCCTCGGCATTGAAAGCGGAAACTGCAATCGGCACCTCTTGTAGGCTTTGCGCCTGACGTTGTGCGGTAACAATAATGATATTATCATCAGCAGCACCATCACTTTGATCTTGAGCCATAGCTGGCACAGATAGTGTTGATATAGCTGTAGCGGCAAATAATAGCGACTTACGCATTCTTCTCTCCCAATCCCGTTTAATGGGAGCGATGCTTTTGCTCGTCTCCCAACACGCATAACATTCAACTAATCAATCGATTAAGTCCAGCAATTATGTTGCGGCACTCGATGATTTCACCACAAAATAGTCAATTGACAGCGTAAATGTTGCAACATAGCCACAGTGTCTCGTCGCAAAAACAACCATTATGACATCCAATCTCGCGGCTTAGCGAGATCATGTAAAGGAGGTCCGAGAACACCTCTCCTTCGCGTTCATCGATCAAATTTGGGAAATGGTGCCCCTGGTCCGACTCGAACGGACACTCCTTGCGGAACTCGATTTTGAGTGAGACGGGACTAACGTAACTATTTGATAACATAACATATTATCTTGCACAACTGAAAAGTGTGTAAGGTTTTGTGTAAGTATTGTGCTCGCTGATGCGGTTTAATACCCTCCCCTCCCATTAAGAATCAAAGTAAGCAAAGTAGCCATTGTCTTGACCCAAATTGATATAATCGTTGATCCCAATTTGCCTCATTAACCTGATCAAGCGTTTTATAAAATTGATCGTTCTGCAGCAATTATTCTGCTCCAGCTAGTCTAAGCGGGGCATAGGTAACGCAAACAAAATTTAGGCAAGCACCTGCAATCGCTGCATCCATTATGGCTGATTCTGGGCCGTTTGCGGACTGTCTTGTTTAGGCTCCTGCACTTCAGAAAGCTGACAGTCGACTTCCGACCCACTTGCGGACATTGAAATGTAACCTTTAGTTGCACTAATACGTTTTCCGCTCCGTTGCGGGACCTATTACTGGGTCAGCGTACAAATGTATCCGCGATAACAACGGTTGCGTTACACTAGACCTTCTTTGCTTAGGCTCCCTTCCGATTAATAGCTTCTGACAACAATTCGATTGCACGGGTAATCTCCCGCTCGTTGATACCTCCAAAGCCAAATCGCACATGCGTGGGCTGTGTTTCATCGGAGGTGTAGAATGTGTTCAACGTCAGATCGCGGCTGCCGAAATCGACTGACGAAAATCCATGGGTCAGCTTTGAGATGTCAGCCCAGATCGCCAGACCACCGCTCGGCGTTGTGAATGATACCTGATCGCCAAACACCCGCCGAAACTCTACCACAGCAAAATCACGCCGCGCCTCGTAAAGCTTGCGCGTCTTGCGAATATGACGCTTCACCTCGCCGCTTTCCATAAGGTCGGAAAGAACCAGTTCGCTCAGCGTATTACCCTGACGGTCAACCACAATGATTTCCTGTGCGATACGTTCTATGAACTGTGCACTGGTAGCAACATACCCGAGCCTCAATCCTGGTGAAAACACCTTGGACATTGAGCCGATATGGATGACATTTTCCGAGTTCGGCAGGCTTGCGAGTGGTGGAATCGGGTTAGCCGCATAGTGAAACTCGTGATCGTAATCATCCTCGATCACTGCAAAGCCGTATGTTCGCGACAAATCGAGCAGCTCCAAGCGCCGGTCCATTGGAAGGCATACGGTCGTCGGATATTGGTGATGCGGAGTTAGATAGATCCCTGCAATCGGTTGCCGTTCAAGAATGTTACGCAAATGGTCGATCTCAAGCCCGTTCTCGTCGAGACGGCAATCAATCACTTCAAAACCGTTCGATTGAAACGCGGCTTTGGCGGGCAGATAGGAGAGCTCCTCCATCACGATCGCCCCGGCTTGCGGGTCTAGGACCTTTGCAGTCAGGTAAATGCCCATCTGGCTTCCGCGTACAATGCACACCTGATCCAGATCGCAATTCATGAACCGATCACTGTTTAACATTGTGCAGACGGACTTGCGAAAGCCATGCGTGCCTTTGGGGTCACCATAGCCGAGTTCAAAGCCTTGCCTCATGCCCATGCAAACGCGGCGGTATGTGCGTGCAAGAAGTTCATAGGGGATATTGCGCTGGTCCGGCGTACCGTCATTCACCATATTGGCATGCTGGAAGCTTGATAAGGCTTCGTTATACAAACCCTCCAAGAGCTGCGAGGGCATTTTGGCGCTCGTGGCCGTTTCAACCAGAGCTGCGTCGCTTTGTGTCAGGCCATTCTCAGGCAGACTTTGTGATACAAAAGTGCCCGAACGGCTGCGCGTTTCCAGCCAGCCTTGCGCCTCAAGCTCTTCATACACTTGCTGCACTGTCTTGCGGTTGATGCCTAGCTGCTGGGCCAATGCCCGTGTTCCTGGAAGCATACTCCCCGGCAGCAGTCGCCCGCTTGTTATGTCAGATATGAGCTGCTCGAGCAGGCTGGCATGCAGCGTTTTGCCTGCCATTCTCTCCAGCGAAAATTGGACGTCCCAAGCTCTCGACATCGCCACTCCAATCTGGACCAGTCATATTTGCCAAACTGGGCCTTACTATTGGGCCTGTTTATCTCTAGTTGATAATCATTGTCAATAAAAACTCTCCGAATCCCTAAGGAAATTAGAAATGAAAACAGCAACCGCAACCAAGGATGATCTGATGCATAGCGCTCAAAGCGCTATGAGCGATCTTCTTCAGGATGTCGCTTTAACCGATCGCCAGAAACTGGCCATCACCTGCCGAATTCTGTTCGACAAAGGCCATGATTCCGGCCTTGCCGGACAGATCACCTGTCGCAGCGAACAGCCCAAAACTTTCCTCACCCAGCGCTTTGGCCTTGGCTTTGACGAGATCACCGCGGACAATTTGATTGAGGTTGATGAAGATCTCAATCCGCTGGACGGCAAAGGCATGGCGAACCCTGCCAATCGCTTTCACACCTGGGTCTACAAAGAGCATCCGGATGTGAATTGCATCATCCATACACACCCCACGAACATTGCCGCGCTTTCAATGCTGAAGGTTCCTTTGATGATCTCTCAAATGGACACCTGCGCGCTCTACAATGATTGTTCCTTCTTGGCGGAATGGCCCGGCGTGCCGGTTGGCAATGAGGAAGGCGAGTTGATCTCAGAAGCACTGGGCAAAAATCGCGCGCTGTTCTTGGCTCATCACGGTCAACTCGTCACCGGCAAGACCATCGAAGAAGCATGCAACCTGGCCGTTCTGATAGAGCGCGCCGCAAAGCTTCAACTGCTCGCCATGGCTGCTGGGCAGATCCAGCCTGTCTCTCATGAACTCGCTCAAGAAGCGCATGACTGGGTCTCAACCGACAAACGCAACAAAGTGAATTTCGCCTACTTCGTGCGCCAAGCGCTCAAAACACACACAGATTGTATCTAAGGACTAAGAATATGAACCTTTCAGGAATTATTGCATACCCCGTCACCCCGTTCACCGATGACAATACGAATGTCGATCTTGGCAAGCTTGAAACGGTGATCGATACCTTGCTCGCTGCCAAAGTGGATGCCATCGCAGCGCTGGGTAGCGCTGGCGAAGCGGCCTATCTGAGCGAAGCGGAATGGAATGCGGTTGCTGAGAAAACGGTGACCTATGTGGCTGGCAAGGTCCCGGTCGTTATTGGAGTTGCCGAACTGACGACGGAGCAAGCGGTGAAACGCGTCAAACATGCGCATTCCATCGGAGCCGACGCGATCATGCTGTCTCCTTTCTCATACTACAAGCTGAGCGAAGAAGAGATATTCCAGCACTATCAGACCGTGTCGAACGCGACCCCACTGCCGATCATGATTTACAACAATCCGGCGACTTGCGGCGTCGATATGTCACCCGAATTCATGCTGGGCATGGTCGATGAAATCGACAATGCCACTATGATCAAGGAAAGCACTGGCGACATTCAACGCATGCACAAGATCTATAAGCTATCGGGTGGTGAAGTCCCGTTCTTCAATGGGTGCAACCACATGGCGCTCGAAGCGATCAATGCAGGCGCAAGCGGTTGGTGCACCGCTGCACCGTGCCTCATCGGGGATCTGCCGGGTCGGTTGTTCACTGCCATTCAGGCGGGCAATGATGATCAAGCGCGCAGTCTATTTTACAAGCAATTCGAGTTTCTCGAATTCATTGTGACATCGGGTCTTGCCGCTGCTGTCAAAGCAGGCCTTGCTCTTCAACGCGCAGATGTCGGAGCGCCTCGTCGGCCGCTTCTGCCGCTATCGTCTGACGCGCAAACGCGTCTCAAAACGATGCTGACAGAGCTGAGTAGCGCTTAACGCTCCGCAACGGATTGAGAGGATCGACGGTCATTCTATGGGCTGTTGATCCTCTGACCAACATTTTCACCACAAAGAAGAGAAAAAAATGCTCCCTCGAGCTCCCGAATTGCAAGTAAGCGAATCTGCAAATTTTAGACGCGCATTCGTTCGCTGGACAGGCGTATTGCCGTCGGAATATCGACAAGCCTAATCAAAACTGTGTGAACTTAAGCTCGTCCTACATCCTCGAAGTCACGTTTCTCCATTGGAATGGAGCCGCTACACTTCGGACTGAACGCCATCGTCAGCTTCCACCCCCAGTTGCGGAAGCCAGCCCGGACAAGGCTGGCATCCAACATCGGTCAGATCTCAGTCTTCTCGGCAAGCGTGAGAGCGTCTTCAATATCGACGCCAAGGTATCGCACGGTATTCTCGATCTTGGAGTGCCCGAGCAATATTTGGATTGCCCGGATGTTGCCTGTGGCTTTGTAGATGATTGAAGCTTTAGTTCGGCGCAGCGAATGCGTGCCATATTCCCCAGGTCGCAGGCCAATCGCTTCAACCCACTCATCGACCAGCCTTGCATATTGCCGAGTGCTGAGATGCCGTGCGTGATCCACACGGCTTGGAAACACAAAGTCCTCGACGTCACCACCTCTGAGTTCCAGCCAGGCGAACAGGCTTGCTCTGGCGTCTGCCGCGATCTCAAACTGGAAAGGCCGACCTGTCTTACGCTGCGTGATTGTCGCTCGAGTTCTGATTTCTGGACCACTAACCAAATCGCCGATGTTCCGCGCGAATGCCTACGAAACTGTCTGCCAGTTTTGATGGTGCGGGCAGTGGGAATCGAACCCACACTCCTTGCGGCACGGGATTTTGAATCCCGCGCATTTACCAATTCCGCCACGCCCGCGTACCTTTGCAGCCAGCCCCGTTTATCCCGCCCGCAAGAGATATCGGCAATGATTCAACCCAATTGCGGACATTAGTTCCCACACGTCGCGACCTCCTCCGTTGAAAACATTATTCTTCAAATGGCTGGTACAGGCCGTGTTGCGGCTTAGTGAACCACGCTGAACCTGTGGGTGTGACGTAAAAATGATCCTCCAACCGGATACCAAACCTCTCCGAAACCACGATCATAGGTTCATTGGAAAAGCACGTGCCCTCGGCCAGCGACGTTTGGTCACCTTTTACCAGATAGGGTTGTTCATGAATCTCCAGACCAATGCTATGGCCCGTGCGATGAGGTAGGCCCGGCAGATCATAGTCCGGGCCCAATCCATGGCTAATCAGGACATCGCGCGCAGCCTTGTCTACATCTTCGCAGGCGATGCCGGGCGCTGCCAGATCGAACGCGGCCTCCTGCGCTTCCTTCTCGACTTGCCAAAGATCCTCGATTTCATCATCCACCTTGTTCAGGGCGTATGTCCGGGTGATGTCAGAATTATAGCCATCAATTGTGCAGCCGGTGTCGATCAAGATAAGGTCGCCATTCTGCAACACAGGATCACCGGGGACGCCGTGAGGATGCGACGTCGCTTCGCCAAATTGAACGGCACAAAAAGAGCTACCGTTATCCGCACCGCCATCGCGGTGTAGGCGATCGATCTCTGCAATCACCACACTGGCTTTCATGCCCGGTTGTATCCAGCTGAAGATTGTCCGGTGGATACCCAAAGTGAGTTGTTTAGCCGCCGACATGAGTGCCAGTTCGACATCGGACTTTCAAGTTCTCAACGGTGAGATGACCGAGTTTGCCGAGCCATAGCGAACCGGCTGATTCAATGACGTAAGAACATCAAAGATTTGCGAGGCGTGTCCATACGAACAATTGGTATCTAACGAACACAGCTTGACGCCACGGTCAGCCAGTATGGCTGCAACAAGCGCATAGGGGTTCTCATGCTCTTCCCAAAATGCCATCTCCATTGGCACCGCAAGCCTGGCAGTTACCGCCGTATCTTCAAATTTCGGACAGATGAATATCGCACGATCACTTGTAATGATCGCTCCGTGAAACCGTTCTCTTTCATAAAAAGTCTGACCGAGGAAATACCGCATATTGGCGCTGGGAGTCAAAATAACCACATCTTGACCGGTGCCCGCCATAGCGACCCGAAGATTGTTTATCCTCTGTCCCCTCTCGATATCGTCGACAAAGGGTGGAAGTGACGGCATAGTCACAGCAAAAATTCCTATTGGAGACCAGATAAGTCCGTGAAGTAGTCCAACAGCCGGTACCATGCCAAAAATGTCAGGGGCAAATATAGGCGGTTTTGACCGTCGTATAAAATTCGCGCGCATAACTTCCCTGTTCGCGGGATCCAAAGCTGGACCCTTTTGTACCGCCAAATGGTACGTGATAGTCGACACCAGCAGTCGGCAAATTCACCATCACCATGCCCGCTTGGCTCTCACGCTTAAACCGACCCGCCAATCTCAAAGATGTGGTGCAAATGCCTGCAGAAAGGCCGAATTCTGTATCGTTAGCAATCGCAATTGCCTCGTCAAAATCCGCCACCTTGATGACAGTAGCGACAGGACCAAACACTTCCTCACGGTTGATGCGCATATCGTTATGAGTATCAACAAACAGTGCGGGTGCCTGATAAAAACCGGGCGTCTCGCGATCCAATCGGCTCCCACCGGTAAGCAGGGTAGCTCCCTCTGCCTTACCGATTTCAACATATTCCAGATTCTGCTTCAGCTGTTTTTCATCAATTACCGGACCGATCTGGGTGCCATCTTTGCGTGGATCCCCCACTGTCAAATCTTCAATGGCCAGCTTTAACGCATCAACAAACGCATCGTGGACGGAAGCTTCGACGATAAGCCGCGACGATGCGGTGCAACGTTGACCGGTCGAGAAGAATGCGCCGTTCAATGCGCAGTTTACCGCATTATCAATATCTGCATCGGCAAGAACGATAAGCGGATTCTTACCGCCCATTTCCAACTGATATTTTGCGTTCCGTTTACTGCATGCAGCAGCGACAATACCGCCTGTCTGCACCGAACCAGTGAAGCTGATCGCCTTTACGCGCTTATCGTTGAGAAGAGCGCCTCCAACCGAGCTGCCCGATCCCATGATCAAGTTAAACACGCCCTTTGGTAAACCCGAACGGGCAATAATCTCCGCTATCGCCCAAGCACTGCCGGGAACGAGATTGGCCGGTTTGAATATTACGGTGTTACCATAGGCGAGCGCCGGTGCGATCTTCCAAGCCGGAATGGCAATGGGGAAGTTCCAAGGCGTTATAATGCCAATCGAGCCAACAGCCTCTCTGGTCATTTCAACATCGACACCCGGCCTGACCGACGCAACCAATTCGCCCTGTAGCCTAAGTGTTTCGCCAGCAAAGAACTTGAATATTTGGCCAGCACGCGCAGCCTCACCGACGCCTTCGGCTAGGCTCTTGCCTTCTTCTCTCGACAGTAGCTCGCCCAGCTCCGCCTTCCGAGCCAGAATTTCAGTGCCGATCGCGTCTAGACAATCAAAACGCTGCTGAATGCTACCGCGCGACCAGCCCGTAAAGGCGTCATTCGCCGCAGCAATCGCCTGTTCCACTTGATCAGCATCGGCCTGCGCATATTCACCAATGATATCATTAGTGTCAGCTGGATTGATGTTCTTGACTGTCGATTCCGACAGTATCCAATCACCGTCGATAAAGTTTCTAAAAACTGACATTGCTAGTTCCTTTTTGTTGGCCGTTGTAAGATGCGGTTATCTAAACCTGTCCGGAGAAAATGGCTCCGGATCGATATGAGGCGTTTGCCTCTGAACTGTTTCACTAATGAGTTTCCCTGTCGCCGGCGCCAGGGTCAGGCCAAGCATGTTATGTCCGGTCGCAAGATAGGCATTTGCGAACCCGGGAACTTGTCCGATAATTGGCAAGCTATCCCATGTCATCGGACGCCAACCGTACCATTCTTCCAAGTTAGTCGTAGGCAATTGAGACTGCAAATAGAGCTGTGTTGACTGCCTAAGCTGCTGCAATCTCGATTTAGGAATTGACCGATCATAACCGACGAATTCCATCATCGATCCGAGCCGCAATCCATCGTCAAAGGGCGTGACACCAACATGATGTTCAGGCAGAAGCATGGGATACTCTGGCCCATCCTGTGGCTTTTCCATAGTAATGGAATAGCCTTTGCCCGGCTCGATCGGTATGTCGGTGCCGAAATGCTTGGCAAGCTTGGCGCTAACCGCACCTGTGGCTAAAACAAAGTGGTCAGCTTGCATCGTCCCATGCGAGGTTATGATTTGACTGACTGCGTCCGTCTTTTTCTCAAGACCCAAAAAAGTACAACCTTCGACAAATTGCACACCGGCACGGATTAACTTTTCCGTCCAAGCCTTGCTCAAGCGATCCGGCCGAATGCTAGCATCGCCTTCATACAGGTACGCACCCGCCAGATCCGGGCGAAGTGCTACATCCAATTCTGGTAATTCCGCGCTCTCGATCCGCCGGGCGGTCACGCCGAATTGGTCGGTGAGCAATTCGTCTGTATTGGCGAAATCGCTCAGCCCAACTTCCGTCTGGAATACATACATAAGGCCGCTCCGACGCCACTGGCTACCCATCTCGTCTTCACCCAGTAACTTGTGATACTCCGCCATCGACGAGCTTAGAATAGCGTGAAGGTGACCCGCAGCCTTCAGCATATCGCGCTGGTTACAGCGTTTAACGAACTGCCACATCCAACTGACAAAGGCAGCATCGAAACGCGGTTTCACGCGGAAAGTAGCAGCCGAGTTAAACAGCGATCTTGCCGCATCCCAGATCGCATCTGATGTGGTCAGCGGGAGGACATGACTGGGGCAGATATACCCGCAATTCCCGTGTGAACATGCACCGGCAATGGTGCCCTGCTCGATCACCGTCACCTTGTACCCAGCATCTACAAGATAATGAGCGCAGGAAATTCCGATGATCCCGCCACCGATAATGATCACCGCTTCTTGACCCGACTTCATCTTACCCGATCCCGTGCATAAAAGGATCGCCAGTTTGAAAAATCAGTTGAGTGTCAGAGTAGATATGTGCCTCACCAGTGATGGTGGGAATGATCCGTCCAGCATCGTCTCGGCGGTATACTCCGCGAAAGCGGCTGCCGATGATGCTTTCTTGGGTCCATTCCTCGGCTGGTGCAAGTTTTCCGGACTCGGCAAGGCAGGCGATTTTTGCGCTAGTGCCGGTTCCGCATGGCGAGCGATCATAAGCCAGCCCCGGACAAAGGACGAAATTGCGGCTGTCGGCAGGCCCATCCTCCGGTGTTTCGAAAAACTCGATGTGGTCGATCTCCGCGCCATCGACGCCGGTGATGGACTGCTGGACCAATGCCCGGCGTATTTCTGTAGCAGCTTCGGACAAGGCCCGAATGTTTGATCTATTGAGAGGAATCGGTGCTTGCTCCACGAGAAAGAACCAATTGCCGCCCCAAGCTACGTTCCCGGCCACGGGCCCCAATCCGTCCACGTCAATGGTGACGTCTTTTTTCAGGCAGTAGCTTGCCACATTTTCGACCGAAACGGTGTTCGATGAAAGCAATTCAGTTTCAACAATGCCAACTGTCGTTTCCAACAAGTGTTTGCCGAGACCTATCTTGTCCAGATACCCAAGCGTGACCATCAGACCGATTGTTCCGTGGCCGCACATGTCCAGATAACCGCTATTGTTGAAGAATATCACTCCTGCACAACAATCACCATCAGGCAATGTCGGCGGGCACAACAGCGCACCAACCATTGCGTCGGAGCATTTCGGCTCCAAAACCGCTTTCATACGATAATCATCAAACCGTTCGCCAAATCGGAGCTTGCGCTCTGCCAGCGTTCCAGTTCCCAAGTCAGGACCGCCGTCAACGATCACTCGTGTTGGCTGCCCACCGGTGTGTGAGTCGATTACATGCACAGTCTGTCGCTCAGTTTACTATTGGAAAAGGCGCTCAAAAGGTGCCGCCTGGCCAGCTTTCCCACCAATTGCGGAATAGCTTCCAATGCTGCTCAAGATAGGCTTTCTGAGTTGAGCTGAGCTTATCCGTTCCGTAGAAGTGATGCTCATATTCCGGGCTTCCCTCAAGAACCATCAGATGCTTGTAATACAGTACCAGATCAGGCCCTTCATCGAACGTGGCCAAGACATGCAAGGCAGTATCCAATTCATAAGCCAACTTGCGGGCTTCGGCATCTCCCGTAGCGGCCTTCTCGCATAGATCCACGAGGCGCAGCACCTCGCGTGGCAATGCGTTACCTACACCGGTAATCGCACCGCTGGCCCCGCAATTGACAAAGCCGTGATAGACCTGCGTGTCCACGCCGACCATCAAGGTTAAATCAGGGTCACCGGCGGTGATATTTTCAGCCGCGTAGCTAAGCGAATCCGACCCACCAAACTCCTTAAACCCGACGAGATTCTTGTGATCGGTCCGAAGACTAGAGAACAGCTCCGCCTTCGTTTCAAAACCGTAATAGGGGCTATTATAAATTACCGAGGGCAAAGTGGGCGCAGCATCCAGAACAGACGCAAAATGTATGCGTTGCGCTGCATGAGATGTCCCACGCGACAGAACCCGTGGGATAATCATCAGTCCGGCTGCGCCAACTTTCTCGGCATGGGCCGCGATGGTAGTTGCGCGCTGCGTATTTTGCGCACCGGTACCTACAATCACTGGGATACCATTTTCGCATAGTTTTTGCACACCTTCACAGCGCTGCTCGTCCGTCAACAAAGGCCAATCGCCCATTGAGCCGCAATAAATGACCGCCTCCATACCGGCCGCTATTAACTCTTGGCTCTTTGCGACCAACGCCCCGAAATCAGGCACACCAGCAGCATCGCAGGGTGTCATCAGGGCGGGCATGCACCCAGAGAATACATTTTCACCGTCAGTCATATTCAATTCCAATTCTTCAGCGATCATATTGTGCACGATGATAGCCTAAGCGCGGACAATGTCTTGACCAGAAGAAGAATGAAAACTAGTGTTTTTGCACAATTTATAGACAAGGTGGTCGATGGGCGAAGTGAACGAGCGCAATCAAATCTCGACATTGGAAGGATTGTTTGACTGCCTTCCTGACACCGTGTTCTTCACCAAAGACATCGACGGCGATTATATGAGCGTGAATAACACATTGGTCGAGCGATCCGGCCTGCAGCACAAGTCTGAGCTTATTGGACGCCGCCCATCACAAGTTTTGGGCGCACGCCTTGGTGCAAGCTATGAGGGTCAGGACCAACAGGTGATTAGCACTGGTCAGGCTATCACCAACAAGCTGGAAATGCACATCTATCCTAACCGCAAGGTTGGCTGGTGCCTAACCAATAAACATGCTCTGTTTGATGAGAATGACATACTGATTGGAATTGCCGGCGTATCCCAAGACTTGCGTGCTCCCGACACTTCCCACTCTGAATATGAACGACTGGTTGTGGCGATTGATCATGTCATGGAGAATCTGTCGGAGGCTCCAGAAATCGATTCCTTAGCAAAGATGGCTTGCCTTTCAGCCTATCAAGTTGATCGCCGAATACGAGATATTTTTGGGCTCACAACCGGGCAATGGATCTTGAAGCAAAGGTTGGAATTCGCCCGTCAAGAGTTGCTTAAGACTAACAAGCCGATTGCATCAATTTCTTTGGATACCGGCTATGCTGATCAGAGTGCATTCACGCGCCAGTTTCGTAAGGCTACCGGTTTCACTCCCTCACAATTCAGACGGGCATGGTCGCTTTAAGCATACTACAAACGAATTTGCATTCGTTTCCGAGGTTCGAAGCAGGAAAAGAACTCGCGTTCCGAGCCTATTATGGTGTTCCTCTAAATGAAATAGCAATAGCAACCTTAAACTGGCAACATCGACGTCCGCTTATTGTCCGCTTTCCACTCATGCACACTCTGAAATCGAACCAACCGCTAGATCACTCCAATTGCCAATGACTGACCGGTTTGGGTTGAGCCGATGCCTCCGGCGTCGGCAGAAGATCAGGATAGGGCCACATGCGGCCCTTAGTGCCTGTTGTAATCCGCAGTGCCTTTAGGCTGGGGCATAGTTAAACGCCTTGCTGGTGGACAACGTTGGCAGACCAGGTTCTTTCACTGCTACCTCTGCCGCAAGTGTCTGCAGGCACGCTGCGCTTTCCCCATCATAAAACAGCGACAGTTGTCAGTAACTCAGCTGACGACAAAAGCGATATTCTCGATTTTACAGTCAGTGATTAGGTCAGCTAATCCGATAGCGTTAGATTGATTCAATTGTGCTTATCGGGCTTCTTCTCGAACATAGCGCTCTGAAGTGGGAAAGTGTCCGCTTTGAGTTCAACAATTTGCAACAAGCAGCTAAATGCTGCAAATGAGAAAGAAGCTAGAACCCAATGACTGAAATGACAGGTGCCGAAGCAATATTGGGTCAAATTATGGCTAACGGTGTAGATACGGTATTTGGTCTTCCCGGTGGACAGCTAGATTACTTTTTTGATGCGATGTATAATGCCGGTGATACGATCACGACTTATTGTACACGGCACGAACAGGGCGCTGCCTATATGGCATTTGGCTATGCCCGCTCCACCGGCAAGCCAGGCGTATATGCGGTTGTCCCGGGTCCTGGCGTATTGAACAGCACAGCCGCGATCTGTTCGGCCTATGCCACCAACGCGCCGGTATTTTGCCTGACCGGTCAAATTCCGACTGTCGGCCTTGGAAAGGGCATCGGCTATCTGCACGAACTGCCCGATCAATTGGCGACCATGCGCAGCCTGACCAAATGGGCGGACCGTGCGATGACACCGCAAGAGGCTCCGGGATTGGTAAATGAAGCGTTTAATTACATGTGCGGCGGACGCCCACGTCCGATCAGTCTGGAAATGCCGATGGATATCATGGCAGAGAAAGTCGATGTGTCGCTTTTACCCGCCGCCGATATACCGGCTGGGCCAGCACTGGATACCGATGCCATTGACCGCGCGGCAAAACTCTTGGCAGGTGCGAAAAAACCCATGATCATTGCCGGTGGCGGCGCAGTTGCAGCTGGTCCCGCATTGGAGCAACTCGCAACTTTCCTGCAAGCACCGGTGGTCAGTTTCCGCAGCGGACGCGGCGTGATTAGTGATCGCGGCTATCTGTCGCAAATGTTCCCAGCCGGAAATGATATGTGGAAACAGGCCGATGTTATTATTGGCCTGGGTACCCGGATGGAGCAACAATATCTCTATTGGGGTATCGGCCCGGATATGAAGATCATCCGCATTGATATTGACGAGGAGGAACTCGACCGTATCGACGTCCCCGAAGTTTCGATCCATGCCGACGCCGCAGATGCAGTCCCTGCCCTGCTCGCAGCGCTCGAGAAGATCAGCGAGCCGAAAGCATCGCGTGAAGAGGAGCTCACTGGTGTTAAAGCCAATCTGCGTCGTCAGATTGAGGAACAAGTTCAACCGCAGGTCGGTTTTCTCGATGCCATCCGCCGCGCCCTACCTGATGATGGGTTTTTCGTGGATGAAATCACGCAGGCCGGTTATGCCTCTTGGTATGCATTCCCGGTATATGAACCACGCCACCACGTTAGCTGCGGTTATCAAGGGACATTGGGCTATGGTTATGCCACGGCATTGGGTGTGCAGGCTGCTCATCCCGACAAAGCTGTTGTGAATATCGTTGGTGACGGCGGTTTCATGTTTACCGCCAATGAAATGGCAACGGCAGCAGCTTACAACCTGCCGCTCGTCACTGTGCTGTTCAACAATAATAAGTTCCAGAATGTTCAGCGTCAGCAAAAGGAGTGGTTTGATGGAAGATTGATCGCTTCTGACCTGCATAATCCTGATTTTATCAAATATGCAGATAGCTTTGGTATAAGAGCCGAGCGCGTAACCTCACCTGAAGCGTTGGAGAGAGCCGTAAAAGCTGCTCTCGAACGGCGCGAACCTTGCTTGATAGAGGTCCCGACAGAGGATATGGCAACACCTTGGCCATTCATCATACGCGAGCCGGTGTTTGAAGATGGTTGCAAAAGGGGTTAGTCGATGGCCACAAATAATCTCAACATCATATCGGACAGCAATACGCCCCAACCGACAACCGGCGTCCTGAGCCTATCTCCCTATGTACAGGGGAAAGGCGCGATCGAAGGGGTAGAAAAACCGCTCAAACTCTCTTCCAATGAATCCATGTCCGGGCCCAGCCCGAAGGCCAAGGCCGCTTATGCTGCTTTTACCGACGACAATGGCTTGAGCTGTTATCCGGATGGAAGCCAATTTGCCTTACGTTCCGCTATTGGCAGCACTTTTGATATCGACCCTGATAACATTGTCTGTGGCAATGGATCCGATGAACTGATTCAGTTGTTGATGCGAGCCTATCTGTCTCCGGGCGATGAGGTGGTCGTCAGCCAATATAGTTTTGGCATGGCCTATGTTCATGCCATCGCCCAGGGCGCGACGCCCGTTACCGCACCAGAGGATGATCTGAAACCGGATACCGATGCCATGTTGGCAAAAGTAACGGACAAAACCAAAATGGTAGTACTCGCCTCCCCCAATAATCCGGTGGGGCAATATATTTCTCGCAGCGAGTTGCAGCGCCTGCGCGATGGTCTGCCGCCTCACATCATCTTACTGTGTGATTCCGCCTATGCCGATTATGTCGAAAATGACGACTATGAGGACGGTTCAGCGCTGGTATCGGCAGGTGAAAACACGGTGATGACCCGAACTTTTTCCAAACTCTACGGCCTTGCAGCTCTGCGGATCGGCTGGATGTATGCGCCCAGCGCGATCATTGACGCGGTGCAACGCATCCGCACACCGTTTAACGCCAATGCCGCCGCTCTGGCCGCTGCGGAAGCCGCGGTACTGGATCAGGATTATGCCAAGCAGATGCGCAATATGAACAATAGGGAATTGGAACGCATTGCGGCTGCAACAACCGAAATGGGCATAGAGTTCATCCCGTCGGTGGCGAATTTCTATCTACTGAAATTTACCAGCGATGCAAAAACGCCTGCTGGTGCGGGCGCCTATCTGGAGGCCAATGGCATAATTCCACGCCCGGTCAATGCCGGTGGTCCGGAGAATTGCCTACGCATCACGGTCGGCCTTCCCGAGCAAAATGATCGCGTCATTGCGGTACTGCGTGAATTTATGGCAAGCTAAGCGGATAGAGGAATATCATGCACAGCATTTCCGCCGCGACGTCTTTCCTAAACGAAACACAGCCCTTCCTGATTGATGGAAAATGGGAGATGGGAGACAGCGCGTCTGTTATCCCGTGTCTTGATCCCGCCACCGGGACAGAGATCGGCAGCGCGGCGCTGGCCACGGCAGTCGATGCCGATCGTGCCGCGATTGCCGCGCGCCGCGCATTCGTCGACAAACGCTGGCGCGGAAAAACCCCGGCGGAACGACAGCGGATTTTGTTGCGTGTGGCCGATCTGATTGAACGTGATGCCCAAATATTGGCGGAGCTTGAGACCATAAATGGCGGCAAGCCCTATGGAGGTGCGCTTCATGGCGAAATTCCGCATTGTGCGGAGACGTTTCGATATTATGCCGGATGGGTCACGAAGCTGGGTGGACAGGTTTTTGAACCCTCTGTACCCGGTCGCGAATATCACGCCTTTGTCCGGGAGGACGCGGTTGGAGTTGCGGCGTTGATTACACCATGGAACGGCGCGCTGGTATCGGCCGCTTGGAAACTAGCCCCTGCTCTGGCGGCGGGTTGCAGCTGTATTTTAAAACCAGCGGAATTGACACCTTTGTCGTCGCTTTACCTGGGCCGGTTGCTAATGGAAGCGGGCGTTCCGGACGGCGTTGTCAACGTCTTGCCCGGAAAAGGGCGGGATGTTGGCGCAGCTCTGGTTAAACATCCGCTGGTGTCGAAAGTCTCGTTCACCGGATCAACCAGCGTTGGCAAACAACTGCTGGCGGATAGCAAAGACGATATCACCCGGCTATCGCTGGAACTCGGCGGCAAGTCGCCGGTATTGATCTTCGATGATGCCGACCTCGACATCGCCATCCCGACCGCTGCCGACGCGATTTTTGGAAATGCCGGGCAAGTCTGTGTGGCTGGCTCGCGCATTTATGCGCAGCGCGGTATCTTTGATAAAATTGTCTCCGGCATCACTGCCATTGCGGAGGGTCATCAGGTTGGACCAGGGGTTGACCCCAACACCACTATGGGTCCGCTAATCAGCAGCAATCACCGAAACGGTGTTCATGCGATGGTCGAACAAGCAGCAGCTGATGGTGCCAGCATCGTGACAGGCGGAAAAATACTGGACGGCGCCGGATTTTTCTATGCGCCAACAGTGTTGACCGGGGCGGAGCAAAGCTGCGCCGTCGTGCAAGAGGAAGTCTTTGGGCCGGTTGTGACAATAACACCCTTTGATGACGAGGCCGATGCTTTGCGGCTTGCCAACGATAGCAAATATGGTCTGGCCGCCAGCATCTGGACCAAGGATCTGTCCCGTGCACTGCGCCTCTCGGCGGATATTGAATCAGGTATAATCTGGATCAACGATCATGGAATCCCGGAGCTGGCCATGCCGATAGGCGGTGTTAAGCAATCCGGCATCGGACGGGAGCACGGTCTTCAGGGGTTAAAAGCGTTTACCGAAACACGATCGGTCATGATGCGTCTTTAGTTTCCAACGCATTTTCTGCCTCTATTTCATCCATCAACCAATAGGAAAATGCCTTGATCGCAGCATCGTCAGAGTCTCCGGGCCGGCAAACAACGTAATAGGCCAGTCCTGCCGGCATTGATTCCTTAAACGGCCTTACCAGTTTGCCTGTTTTTATCGCGTCGGCAACCAAAGCACCGCGGCCCAGCGCAAATCCATTCCCTTCAATACAGGCCTGAACGACAAGTTGGGAATGGTTGAACCCGAAACCGCGCCGGACGTTCATTGCTTTCACACCAAAATTCTTCAGGAACAGTTCCCAGTCGATCGACATGACATCGTGGAGCAACTCAAACTCCTCCAACTCGTCAAGACTGGTCGGGCAATCCCGTCCTTCCAGCAATTTCGGACTGCAAACGGGGAAAATTTCCTCATCCATGAACTTGTAGACATGCAGCCCTGGCCAAGTACCATTGCCATAACGGATTTCCAGATCCGAATGACCGCTGCCCAAACTATCTTCTTCGACCGGCGACGAGTCAAAGCGGACATCAATATCAGGAAAGCGCTGATGAAAACTCTGCAACCGCGGCAATATCCAGACACTGGCAAACGAATCCAGCACAGAGACATTCAAAACCTGACTATCGTCATCCTGCGCGATTTCAGATGTTGCCGTAGCCATTATATCCAGCGCTTCAGTCATCGGACCCAGCATCCGTTCACCCTCGACGGTCAATTTCAATGATCGGTTGAGGCGCTTGAACAACGGTTTTCCAAACCATGTTTCGAGGGCTCTTATCTGATGGCTAACTGCAGCCTGTGTTACACATAGCTCCTCGGCAGCTTTGGTGAAGCTGAGATGTCGACCGGCGCATTCGAAGACACGCAAAGCCAAAAGAGGAGGTAAGCGGCGGGTCATTTTTCTACCACATAAGTTAGGCTAATCTTTTGAATGACTAACCCCAGTTTGTAAAGCGACCCCCGGTTGCTTTAGTCAATTGAGTCACAGCCTGTTACTGAGATGGTACACATTATGAAAATCATATCCGCAAAAACGATCGTCACCTGTCCTGGGCGCAATTTTGTTACGCTGAAAATCGAAACAGACGAGGGAATCTACGGACTCGGGGATGCTACCGTCAACGGGCGCGAGCTATCGGTTGTGTCCTATCTTGATGATCATGTAATCCCCTGTTTGATTGGTAAGGATGCGAGTCGAATTGAGGATATCTGGCACTATCTGTATCGCGGAGCCTATTGGCGTCGCGGGCCGATCACGATGGCCGCCATAGCCGCCGTTGATACGGCATTGTGGGACATCAAAGCCAAAGCCGCCGGGATGCCCCTTTACCAGTTGTTGGGAGGAAAAAGCCGGGAATCGGTGATGGTATACGGCCATGCCAATGGACGCGACATTGAAGAAACTTCGGATGAAGTCTCTCGATATATCGAGATGGGCTATAAAGCCATTCGGGCGCAAACTGGTATTCCGGGATTGGCGTCTACATACGGCGTGTCACAGGACAAGATGTATTACGAGCCTGCTGATGCCGAACTACCGTCGGAAAACGTCTGGTCGACAGAAAAATATCTTGATCACACGCCAAAGCTTTTTGAGCATCTGCGTGAACGCTTTGGTTTCGAACCTCATTTTCTGCACGATGTGCACCACCGGCTGACCCCGATTGAAGCTGGCAGATTGGGAAAATCGCTCGAACCTTACAGACTATTCTGGATGGAAGATGCCACGCCCGCAGAAAATCAGGAGGCCTTTCGCCTGATCCGGCAACATACGGTGACACCGCTTGCTGTCGGTGAGATATTCAACACAATCTGGGATTGCAAAGATCTCATCCAGAATCAGTTGATCGATTATATCCGCGCGACGGTCGTCCATGCTGGCGGGATAACCCATTTGCGGCGCATTGCCGATCTTGCGGCCATGTATCAGATCCGGACCGGCTGCCACGGCGCAACCGATCTGTCGCCGGTATGCATGGGAGCAGCTCTGAACTTCGATATCTGGGTGCCCAATTTCGGTATTCAGGAATACATGCGTCACACCGAAGAAACCGATGCGGTCTTCCCCCATAGTTACAGCTTCAAGGACGGAGCGCTCTTCCCGGGAGATACTTCGGGCCATGGCGTCGATATCGATGAAGAGCTCGCTGCGAAATATCCCTACAAACCCGCCTATTTGCCGGTAAACCGCCTGGAAGACGGAACGCTTTGGCACTGGTGATGTTCAACCGCTCCACAACATTGTAGGATGACGGAATTCGATCTCAGTCAGAATAAATGGCTGCGGTATTCCGCATTTGCAACACTTTACGCGGCACAGGGTATTCCCGATGCAATGGTGTTGATCATCTTTCCGGCCTATCTGGCCGCAAATGGGATGACAGCAGCTGCTATCGGAACTTTTCTGGCGACTGCAATGTTGCCAAACTCGGCAAAATTATTTGTCGGACCGCTCATTGATCGCGTGGCCTATCTACCGATGGGGCGACGGCGACCCTGGGTAATTTTTGGCCAGTTCGGAATAGCCATCAGTTTTCTGTTTCTCGCCTCCATTGGTGAACCAGCGGATAACCTCAGTCTGTTCGCTATTGGTGCCTTTTGCATCACATTGGCGACGGTGTTTCAGGACGTTGCGACTGACGGAATGGTGATGGATGTTGTGCCGTCTCATGAGCAGGGCCGCGCCAATGGGATCATGTGGGGCAGCAAAACCCTTGGCACCGCTGCTGCCGGAGCCAGCGGCGCGGCAATACTCGCCTTTGCCGGATTTGAAGCCATGGCCTATTTTGCCGCTGCAATATTGCTTGTGGTGCTAATATTTGTTCTTGCTGTGAAAGAACGGTCAGGTGAGCGCTTTCTGCCCTGGACTGCTGGCGCGACTAGCGCCGAAACCGCAGCAAGACAGACTTCCAGCTGGAAGATACTGCTGGCCCAGTTATTTGCTGCCATCCGCCGTCCGTCTGCGATGCGTTTGATTGGAATTTCGATCTGCATAGGATTGATCGCCGGATTGTCAGGTGCCTTGCTGCCCGTATTGCTGGTGCAGGAATTTCACTGGAACGAAACCGACTATTCCCAGTTTCGATCCAGCCTCAAACTTGTTGCCGGTGTTGCCGGTATATTTGCCGGCGGAGTGCTGGTGGATTACCTGGGACATCGACGATCACTGGTCACACTTTTTGCAACACTTATGGCCGTTAATTTTGCAATGGCAATGGCACTTCGGTTTCAACTCGGCGGGCTTTATCTTGCTGCTTTTGAAATGCTGCTGGTGTTCATTTTCATCGCGTTTTTTGCAGCCACCATGAGGCAATGCTGGAAGATGATCGCCGCGACCCAATTCTCTTTCACAATGGTCTGCGGGAATATCGCGCTAGTGTTCGGTGCGGCCATGCTTGGTCCATTGATCGAACCGTTTGGCGAACAGGGTGTGCTGTTTACGCTTGCCGGGTTTGCAGCAATAGCCACCATGATTGCGGGGGGACTAAAGCTGGAAGATCAAGAGGCAGAATCCAGTTAAATTTACTCAGCTGACAATGCTGCTTCGACTTCCCTTGCATTCAGATTGCTAAAATCACCATGAATTGCGTGTTTCATGACACAAGCCTGCAGGGCAAATCTCGCGATCCGTGTAGCATCCCAATCATGCGTGACACCATAAAGCACCGCCGCAGCGAAAGCATCACCACTGCCTATACGATCAATTACCGGGTTTATTGTTTGCGGAGGCTCGTGAACTGCTCCCGATCGTGTGCCGATATGCGCACCAAGTTGATGATGTTCGCTTCCGACGATGGTTCGTGAAGTGGCTGCAATCATAGCCAGATTGGGGAATTCTCGAAAGGCCGCTTCCGCAGAACTCTCAAACGCATCCAACGCTTTTTCTTCACTCTGTGGCGTACCAGTCATAAGTGATACATCCCAAGGCCCGGCAAAGAGTAGATCTGCATGCTGTGCCAATGCCGCCAAGATTGCTGGCGCCTCCTGTTCCCTGTATTGCCAGAGCAATGGCCGATAGTTGCAATCAAAAGAGATTTTGACGCCAGCATCTTTGGCAGCGGTGCAGGCATTATGCAGTGCTTGTAAAGGACCCTCTCCCAAAGCGGCGGTAATACCGGAGATATGTAGCCATGTCGCATTCGATAATGCTTTCGTCCAATCGATCTCGTCAGGAGCAGCCGAGGCAAATGCCGAACCCTCCCGGTCGTAAATCAAGCCCCCTTCCCGGCCAGCGATTTGCGAGTTCAGGAAAAACAGTCCCATTCGGCCCGGCTTGCGAACGACCGGTCCGGTGTTAACGCCGTGATCCGACAAGGTCTTCAAAGCGCGATCACCCAGCATATTGTCAGGAAGGATCGTTGCCATACGGGATTGCAGTCCTAACGAAGCCAGGGAGATAGCGACATTTGCTTCCGCACCGGCAACGCGAGAGGAATAATGTGATGAGCTTATCAACTCCTGATCAGTTTCCGAGGCAGAAAGTCTGAGTAGCATTTCACCGAAACAGATAATTGATCGTGAAACGGACATTATAGGGAAAGTGACAAAGCCACGGCGGCTTTCGCTCGTTCGGTGATTTTGGCAAAATGGCCATTCACAATATCATCAGCTGGCGCGATCCAGGTTCCACCGACGGCTCCAACTGCTGGCACAGAAAGATAATCCGTCAGGTTTTTCAGCGTAACACCACCAGTTGGCATGATTTTAAGGTCCGGGAGCACGGCACCCATGGCTTGTACCGTTTTCGCACCGCCCAGTTGCTCAGCCGGGAACAATTTCACAAAATGCAGGCCCGAACCGATCGCACGCATCGCTTCGCTAACTGTCGCAATTCCAGGAATTATCGGTACATCATTGCGCTTTGCCCAGCCAACAACTGCCGGATCGAAGCCCGGGCTAACCAGAAATCTTGCTCCGGCTCCAACCGCATTTTCCGCCTGCTCAACGCTCAAGACGGTTCCCGCGCCAACAATCAGATTATTTTGTTTTGCCGCAATGGAAATGGCATCAATTGCAGTTTCGGAACGCAGGGTGATTTCTATCGTTCCCAGCCCTCCCAGAAAAAGCGCTTCAACAAGTCCCTCCATCTGTATGGGTTCACCGGGAATGACCACCGGAACAATGCGATCCTGTGCAATTCGATCGAAAGCACCCGGTTCTACCACGGCTTGTTCAAACCTATGCGTGACCGCCGCTCCTCCCAATCATCATCGGAAGCGGTTGATCCATTCCCCCTTACAAGCAGAGCAAAGGGCAGCGTTAAGACAAATATCCACGCCGACGGGCTGACGGCCAATGCCACCAGAGACTTCAAAGCATCTCGCGGGGTAACGGTCACAATTGTTTCCAGCGTGCTGTCCGCACTGCTTTCAATGACCATATTGCCGCCGCGACGGACGATACGGCCTATGCTAAAATCAATATCAGCAAGAGAACTGACTACACGCATTAGTAACCCTTCCTTAGTCGCGTTTCAACGTACCAATATCCTGCGCCCGTTTCACACGTTCTGCATGCTGATTGGCCATGTCGTCGACGGTCTTGCCGGCTGGGGGAGTAAACTGCCCGCGGCCATAAATGTCACGGAACACTTCCTTAACGGGATCCATTTTATCGGCCAATGTCCGCGGCGGCTTTCCGCTCGGAAATTGATTGGCCGGATAAATCGGATTCTCGTAAATCTGACGGAAGCCTTCGGTCCGCACGTCCACCCATGTATTGTGATTGCAGCGCGAACGATGCTCACGCAAACCTTCGATATCGATGGTGACACCCATTACCTGTTCCTGCGGATAGGGCGAATGACGCATCACCATGCCTTGATAATCAATCGCAAAGCTGTTGCCGGGGCAAAAAGCTTTGGGGTAAAAATCATAATCCACCGTTCCCCAGTTGGATCCCAGCACATAAGCCATATTATCATGCGCGCGTGTGCGGCGTGTGAACATCCAGAAATCCCAAGGCTCGGAAACGCCTTCGACTTCTTGCAGTGCCACCGGATGGCAGATGACTTCAGCGCCATTGTAACCCAGCGCCCGCGATACTTCGGGTGTGCAGCCATCGTGACAGGTCATGGTGCCCAGCTTACCAATGTCGGTATCGATAACCGGGAACAGGTCCCTGATATCGCCACCGAAGACCTCTTTATACTCGTCAAAAATATCGTGCGGGCTGGTACCAAGGCCAATGGAAGCCGGAATATGCCATTTGTGATATTTTAGAACAACGTCCCCGGATGGCCCGATAATGAATGCGGTATTGAACCAGCGATCCGGAAATTCCGGTACCTTTTCAATGACCCCGCCACCAGCAATGTAGAGATTATATTCCTTGGCCTTTTCACCAAGCGCCTGCATTTCCGGACCGTCAATTGTAATGGCCTTCTTCATGAAGCTGTCAATGCCATGCTCACCTTTGCCAGGCGTTGTCACACCCTGCATGAAATATTCCGGAAAAACGACCAGACGCGATGGCAATTCCCAAAAGTACCCGACGCCAAAATCGATCATGTTCATTGCGCGATCGAGGTTTTGTTTAATCCCGTCACGATCATCAGCAACCACAACATGAGGTTGCATTATCAATGCGGTATATTTGTCAATCTTCGGTGCTGTCATCTTTGTTTCCTCTTTCAGTGCGGCCTACCAGAAGTCCGCAGGTTCAATTCCCATATCGTCAAGCATCACGCGTGCCGTAATCGTTCCCATTGCCGAAATTCCGCCGCCCGGATGGCAATGCGGCCCGGTCATGTACAAATCCTTGATCGGTGAGCGGTAATGGGCATATCCGGGGAAAGGCCGGAAACTTCCCAATTGTGCGGCAATCCGTTCCCCGCCATTTGTCGTTCCGTCGACAAAGCTGGGATTGGCATCCTCGAGTGTGTGTCTGTGTTGAATGTGCATTCCCAATATAGTTTTCTCATTGATATTGGGCGCATATTCCTGAAGCTTTGGCAGCAAGACCGTCTTGGTATATTCCTCGCCGATCTCGTCCCACGTCCGTCCATCCGCAAGCCAGTTCGAAACATAAGTGTCAAAGATCAACGTATGTTGTCCCTCGGGTGCACGCGTGGGATCCAGCTTGGTCCAGCAAGCCGACCAGAGAAAGGGATCACTGGGCGGCTTGCCGGTAGCCAGTTCGGCATAGAAGTTGATCATCTGATCCATCGAATCCACGATCCGGTGGAACGGACATTTGCTCATATCCGCGCCGTTGGTGAACTCAGGCGCTTCGCTGAGTGCTAGCTGTGCACGACAGATGCTGATCTTGCCGAAAGAATAGCTTTTCACCATATCGTTGAATTCCGGCTCAAAATGCTCTTCGCCGATAAATTTGTGGAACATCTGTTTGGGTTCCAGCGCCGAGACAACGGCACGGCTCGCCATGATCGTTTCGCCGCTTTCCAACCGCACACCTTTCGCCTGACCATCTTCGACGATAATCTTGTCGATCGGAGCTTCAGTCATCACTTTTCCGCCCTGCTCCTCCACCAGCTTCGCCATGGCGATTGGCAATTCCATGCTGCCGCCTTCGGGAATAGCCTGTCCGTAATAGTGGATAGCGGGGATCATGATGTAGAAGGATTGGCCTGCACCCTCCTGATCCGGCAGTATCTGCGGAGCCAGTGCCCAATTGAGCATGACTGCTTTGACAAAATCATTTTCAAAATTCGATTCTACCCAGGCACGCGCCGACATGGAAAACTCCCGCAGTCGGCGAAGCCCCGCCTCGCTGGTTTCCAGCGCACTGGATAGCGCGGACGGTGCCGCGGGAGGCGAGAAAAAGGCTTTGATAAAGCCTTCCCGAACCTGTTCGAAATCCGCATAGACTGATTTGTATCGCGCGGCATCGGCCTCTGAATAGGCGGCGATGGATTCGCAGGTCTTGTCGATGGACTTGTAGATAACAATGCCTGGCCCACCATTTTTGTCGGGATGACCGGTGATATGATCATCGGGTTCCAGATATTTCAAACCAAGCCGTTCAAGGTCAGGCTGAATTTCCTTGAAGTCGGGGTTACACTGAATCCAGACATGCGATGATCCGTAAAGATCATGCTTGAATCCGGGGAGCGTTACTTCCTGCGTAACGGCGCCGCCACCGACCCACGGATTGCGCTCCACCACACAGACTTTCAATCCCTTGCGGGAAAGCGTCGCTGCACAGGCAAGGCCATTTACGCCGCCGCCGGCAACCACGACATCAAAATCCGCCATCGTTTCCCCAATCCAATTTTTTGAACGTGATCTCGAATGTATCGATAATTGGACGCAGTGGGAAATTAGTCACGCTGATAGGCCGCGTGAGCAATATTCATGGGTGCCTAAAAATAAAAATGCATCGTAATACACGAAATTCCGGTAATCTCGTCTTCGGAAAACAATATTGATCGGGAGTAGGCTCCATCGCGAATATATTGATTAGTGGCGCATCACGCGGCCTGGGGCGGGCGCTGGCCCAGGAATTCGCACAGCGCGGCGATCACGTTCACGCAGGCTATTATTCCAACAAACCGCAATTTGATCATAGCTCGAACGGGACAATCTCTCCGGTCTCACTAAATGTTCGTGATCTCGAATCCACTGCTAACGCATGCGGTAATAGTGCCGCCGAAGGCGCTCTGGATATCCTTATCAACAATGCCGGGATACATATGGATGGTCGGTTGGAGGATCTGGAACAAGATGATTTCAAACATATTCTGGATGTGAATCTGCTTGGTGTCTGGCGCCTTACCAAGGCGGCTCTGCCTTACATGCCAGATGGCGGTACGATCGTTATGATTTCATCACTGTCGGGTCTGGTCGGACTTCCGCGCGACGGAGCCTATGCTGCAAGCAAATTTGCGCTAGAAGGTATGAGCCAGAGCCTCGCCGCCGAACTGGCCCCGCGCGCCATTCGCGTACTTGTGATTGAACCCGGTGCGATAGCAACGGGCTTTGCAGGGAATGAAACCGGCGATGATCCGGACACGGTGGCCCGTCAAATTGCCGACATTGTGGAACAGCCCGGGCCCGAAATGCGATATCCACTTGGCAATACGGGTCAGTTTGTGTCGGATCAACTTGATCTCGATAGAGGTGTTAGAGCAGAATCAATTGTAAGAAAAATCACCGGCAACGGGTGGTTGAAGTCGTAGAAGCGACGTTGGGGAGGACGGAAAATGACACTAATTGGTGCGGAAGACTATTTTCTTCAATTGGCTGTGCTCCTGAGCCTGGTCTGGTTTGGATTCTGGTCCGAAACCCATCCGATCGCTTGCAAAATTCCCGGAGTTGTGTGGATACTGATATTGGGAGTGGCCTTATCAAACACCGGAATTCTTCCTTTTGAGTCCGATCTGTATGGCGTGATATTTGGGTATATTCTGCCGCTTGCAGTCCCCCTCCTTCTGTACAAAGCCACGCTCACCAAAATCCTCAAGGAAAGTGGCATGGTATTACCGATATTCCTCATCGGATCAGTGGCCGTTTTTATTGCTGCACTACTCGGCTATTATATTCTCGATCTCGGTGAACTGGGACCAAAAGTAGCTGCGACCTACACCGCAGCGTGGGTCGGCGGCATGGTAAATCTCGTTGCCCTGTCAGAGCTTACCCAGATGTCACCATCAGAATTTTCTGTAGTGGTAAGCGCCAGTGCGCCAGTGAGTATTATTGGTCTTAGCACTCTCGCGATTCTACCTCAGATACCTTTCATTCGCCGGCACTTTTCATCCAAAATTATGGATGAGCAGGCTGAAGACAAAAACATGCCGTCGATGCAGGCTGAACATGTGTCGTTTAAGCTGACGCATGTTGCCGGGGCTTTGGCTCTGAGCGCAATTATTTGCGTCGTTAGCGAGATGATTACCGACTATTTCGATCTTGGTAACTATCTCTTGTTTCTCATCACAATCATCGCCGTGCTGTTAGCGAACATATTCTCCGCATCTCTTAACAAGTTGAAGGGTGATTTCGAGTTTGGAATGTTTGGCATGTATCTGTTTTTCGCCGCCATCGGGGCCAGCACGGATGCGATCACTTTCGTTACCAAGGCGCCCATATTCTTTCTCTACGGACTGATCATAATTTTTGGTCATATCGGGTTGATGTTACTGGTCGCGAAGATTTTCAAATTCGACCTGGCGGAAACCATCATCGGGTCGGGTGCCAATATTGTCGGAGCAGCACCGGCTGCTGGTATTGCTTCAGCCAAAGGATGGAAAAACCTTGTCACACCCGCCATCGCAACCGGCATGCTGGGCTATGCCATAGGGAATTTCTTCGGTCTGGGAATGTTCAAGCTATTGGGTTGAGGAAGGCTCTGCGATGCTATCATTTCTCAACATAGGGAGACAGCTTTTCAACTTTGGGAGTCTTCCAATCGGGAAACCGGTCTGAGAAAATATAATCTTTGCCGTAATGATTGCCGAGCAATTGTGCCTTTGCCGTGCCGCCACGCCACAGATCATATTTGCTGTCTGAATATTTCGTGAAATAGGCATCCAACTGCTGATCCAGCTGTTCTATGATCTTCGTATGTTCAGACACAGCAATCAGATTGTTAAGCTCCTCCGGATCGGCTTCTAAATCATATAATTCAGCCGTCACATCATCATGATAGCTTTTGCTATACTTCCATTTGGGCGTCTCTATCACCCGAACCGTCACAAATTCAAAGAAAGCAACATCGTCCCAGTCAGTATTTTTGCCTTCCAATATAGACACAATGCTTTTTCCCGATGAATTGGGAATGTTTTTGTCCGCAACATTCGCATAGTCCAATATGGTTGGAAAAATATCGACCTGATTAACGATGCGATCGGTGGTTTGCCCCGCGGCTATCAAGCGCGGATAACGCACGATCAATGGAACCCGCATGTTCATATTATAGGCGGCAAAAGGAAATGACCACGAGGTGTTACCCCACAGGCCATGTTGGCCATAGGAACTGCCCTGATCCGATGTGAAGACGATCAACGTATCTTCATCCAATCCTTGCGCTTTTAAGGAAGCCACTAGACGACCAATACCATCATCGAGCAAGGACATTTCGGCCGCTGTATTGATCATCGCAATCGGATTGTTCAACGCGCGTATCGCCCGCCAGGCGGTTGTTCCATCCTTTACCATCTGTCCCGTCGGACCTTTGCCCCGAGCCCAGGATTCCAGATAGGGGTGGATCGGTGTCTGCGGCATCGGGGGAATATTTTTGCTATAGTAAGCGGCGTGTTTCCCGCGCGGTTCCATCAGTACCGTTGGCGGTAACATATAGGGGCCGTTATAGGCGAGCATCAGAAAAAACGGTTTTTTGTCCGTTTGGTCACGGACAAATTCTATCGCTTTGTCGGTCCAGAAATCCGTCAGATGGCCCTGCATTCTATAAGTTTCGCCATTATCGACAACTTCCTGATCCCAGAATGTCGTCGTATGCCCGCCATGGAATGTGACCCAATGATCAAAGCCAATCTGAGGCTTATAATGATTTCCCAAATGATATTTGCCAACCAGACCGGTTACATAACCTGCCGCCGACAGCGCAGACGGTAGATTGCGAAATTCCTCTATCGCGGACCAATTCTCCAAATCCACAACCGGCGGCAGCGCAACATGAATGCCGGTCTGAGACGGCATCAATCCGGTCAACAGAGCGGCGCGGGTTGGGGAGCATACACCGCTGGCTGCAAAGGCATTTGCAACAAGGCTTCCCTCCGCCGCAAGCTGATCGATATGAGGCGTTTTGATATGGGTGTTTCCATAGGCTCCCAACAGCCGCTCACTTTGATTATCAGTGACAATGAGGATGATATTGGGGCGTTTGATTTTGCCGGCCTTCGCCTCCGCCGATCTTGCTCCCAAGGGATTCACAAAAAGAAGTGCCGCAAAAAAAATGAAGCTAAACCATTTTGCCAAAGAATAGGTGTCGTTCATTTCACTCTCCCAAAACTCCATGTCGCGGGCGCTTTATATCGCAATGACCGCATGAACGATTCCCGGGATGAGAATTCCTTCATGCGATCATCACGCAAGACGTTTAAATGGAGACGCTCATCGCCATTGGTGTTGGACTACATTTCGGCCGTCCAGCTAATAAAGTAGCTGGTTGGGTGATAGTCTACCTGAGCACCGCCAAAGCTGAAGCCATCAGTACCGGTATAATAGTCACTGCCTAATATATTCTCGAACTTGATGTTTAGGCGATGATTCCCGAAATCAATGCCGCCGCGTATATCGACCGTTCCATAGGCCGGGATTTTACCGGGAAAGTTGTTTGCTGCTCGCTGGACCAAGCCAAGGTCTGCCGAACTGCGGATGCTCCAATCTATGCCGATATTTGCTTCGGCATCGCCAACGGCAAAATCATATTGCGCACCGGCGGAGCCAGTCCACTTGGGAGCAAGACCGATCCTTTGACCTGACAAATCCGCCGGCGTGTTGCGAACAGTGTCACGGAAATCGACAAACTTGGCATCCGTGAAGCCGAGAGCGCCGCGCAGCGTTAGGCCGTCAAGTGGCTTAACGACCGCGGCCAATTCGAAGCCCTTGGACCGCGCCTTGTTGGCATTGACCGTCCGATCAAGCGGCGTGATAACACAGCCTGTTCCTACAAACTGATCAATGGGTACAGGATTGGCAGGATCGTTCGTGCAGAATTGCTCTCGCAGTTCGACCTGCATATCGCGCCAATCCATGTAGAATACAGCAAACTGAAGTAAGGCCTTACGGTCCCAGAGATAGGCGTTTCCGCCAATTTCATAGTTCCATAAAGTCTCTTTGCCGAAGATACTGACATTGGCCAAAGTTCCCGCATCGGGGTTAGCCCGAGCACCGCCCGGCTTATAGCCTTTGGAAACTGAAGCGTAGAGGTTTATTTCATCATTGGGCTTCCAGTTTACAGCCGCACGGCCAGAGAGATCTTTTGTTTTACCCTCTCCGAATGTTCCGGTGGTTTGCGATTGCCGTCCACCAGAGACGAACACATTGCCCATAGCATCCACTTGCGCTGTATTGATCAGCAATTGATCCGGACGTAGTGTACAGCCAGCAGCCAATGGTGTTCCGATCGGTCTGCGAGGACAAGCAGCAAAGACTTCCGTCCAATTCTGAGAATCTTTATCTTGGGAATAACGCAAACCACCCATGATCGAGAACTGATCACTGACATGCCATTCCGCATTACCGAAAATACCCCAACCATCGCGTTCAACACCAATACGGTTTTCGTTGGCAAAATCGCCTCTTAGCCATGGGCCCAAGAAACCTTTGATACGAATTTTGTTCTGTGCATCAGATTTTTCACTGTAATAAATACCGCCAATGGTCCAATCGATAGTATTTTCACCGACGGAAGCCAGCCTTATCTCCTGACTATAGGATTCTGTCTCAAAAAACCCGGAACGGTCGACCGAATCGAGTCCCGATTTGTCGAGATCAAGATATTGGTCACTTTTCGATTCGGAATAACCCGAAACCGCATTAAGCACGACTGAATCATTAAAGACATGCTCGATCTGGCCAATAAAATAATTGGTTTTGTTACGAGTGTATTCTGGAGAGTTCTGATAGGTAAGGCTACGGTTGTCCGCTATAGAAGCCAGAGTAACACCAGCAGGCAGCGTGACACGCCCCGCAGCTACTTCGGTCGCCAATGCTCCATTTGGGCTGTAACAACCGATACCACCCAATATGTTACCATCAAACGGGTTAAAACCGAAACTCGGATTGACACAGGTTGAAAGCTTGGGCGTGTAATTCTGATTGTCTGTAGTATGATTGACCTGCAGATCAATCGTCGTTGCATCCGTTGGAACCCAGCGTATCTGGCCACGAATATTGAGATACTCATTACCGCCATCACCGCCGGTCGGGTGCAAGTTTGTCAAAAAGCTATCCGTTTTCGTCCCTTGCGCGGAAAAGCGAGTAAACACCGTGTCCGAAATGGGGATATTAGCGACACCAGCCAGTTCAAAACTATCAAAACGTCCCCAGCCCACATCAACCCGGCCGCCCAGCTCCGGTTCCGGCCGCTTGGTGCGAATATTGATGGCTCCGCCTTCGGCATTACGTCCGAAAAACACGCCTTGCGGGCCGCGTAGTACTTCAACCGCCTCAACGTCATAGATATTGGGGTTGGCTTGACTAGTTGCCAATGTACCGAGACTGAAATCATCGACAAAGGTTGTGAACGCACTTTGTGTACTAACTTTCTCGCCGCCCTTCAAATCAGCAATACCGCGAATGGAAATAACAATCTCACGCGCACCGTTCCGGCCTGACTGCCGAAAACTAACGTTCGGGGTAAGCTTCAAATAATCCAACGCGCTTTGGGAATTGGTCTGCTCTAGCGCCGTTTCAGTTAGCACAGTAGCGCTCACCGGCACATCCAAGATGGTCTGTTGTTGTCGCTGTGCCGTTACAACAATGATACCGACACCACTGTCTTTCTCCTCCGCGGCAGCATCTTGCGCTTGTGCTGGAATTGCAATGGTTGCCGATAAAGCAACTGCTGAAATTCCACCCATGATAGTACTGCGCAAACCGGAAAAACTATTTACTCTTGCAGCCATATTAACCTCCCTAAGCGCCAATACGGTTCTCCGACCGCACCGACAATTCCAAACTGGTTTGCTGACTGATGCTTTTGTTGCCCCGGCCTAAACTTGGATAAGATGCCGAAAACGCCGCATCAGTCATTGCCTGCAATTTACGAATGGAGGCATCGAAACCACAATCTAGATAAATTTGCACTCTGCATTACCTGTCCTCATGGGATTGACAACAATATTACTCATGCACTCCAAACAGACTGATTTGCAGAGTTCTCGGCTGTATCGAGTTCAATTTTACGAAACTGGTTGGGTCATTACCTGCGCTGATATATCCAATGAGCAGTATTTGATTGTCAGTTGGTTTCAGTCGACAATATGGTCCGCAACAAGGAAAATGCCGAACCCGGCACTGCGGGTATAAGTAGCATTGAGGAACCAGATTCTATGCCATATTCCAAACAACTTGGATACTCAGCCATAATATCTTCGCTACTTTGTATTTCATTTCCAAGTGCAGCCAAAAATATCGGACTGGCTCGGTATCCCGATATCCATCAAGACCAGATAACATTTGCTTATGCCGACAAGATCTGGATCGCGAACGCGAACGGCGGGGCTGCAAAATCCTTGACAGAATTCGGCACTGAATTGAGCCGACCGAAGTTTTCGACCGACGGTTCCCAAATTGCGTTTTCGGCAAAGGTAGACGGCAATCTCGACATCTATGTCATTCCCGCAGCAGGCGGCGAACCTAAGCGGATAACACACCATCCAGCCAAAGATTATGCTCTGGATTGGTCACCAGATGGCACAGGCGTGTTATTCGCATCCACCATGTCCAGTCCACGTGCTGTGTACAACCAACTGCATATTGTGCCGGCACAAGGCGGCCTGCCAAAAAAGCTACCTGTTCCATATGGCGAAACAGCCACCTATGCCAATGATGGTAAAACCATCCTCTACAGCTATTTGCGGGATTTTCAGGAGGAAGCATGGAAACGGTATCGCGGGGGGCGCGCACCGGACCTATGGTCCTATGATCCGGTAACCGGAAGCGGAAACCAGCTCACCAATCATGAAGCTTCTGATTCTACTCCGATGCAGGTCGGAGATGCCGTCTATTATCTTACCGAGCGAGACGATAATGGCCGGTCCAACATCTGGCGGCTGGGTCAGGACGGTCAGGAACCCGTTCAGGTTACCCATTTTACAGACACGGATGTCCGTCGTCCGTCTGCCGATGGTAGGCAAATAATCTTTGAGGCTGGCGGACAGCTTTATCGCCTGGATCCATCCACTAAATCCAGCCCGGAACGCATTTCTCTCAGCACCGAAATGGACATGGTGAAATGGAAACCCAAACAGCAAAAAGTTGCAGACCGGATTAGTAATGCAGCGATTAATGGCGATGGCGATGTTGTTATCGAAGCCCGGGGGGATATTTTCCGCTATAAGGGCCGCAAGAAGAACGCTGCAAATATAACGCAATCGTCCGGTTCTGCGGAGCGATATCCGCAAATTTCTGCCGATGGTCGCGTCGCCTATTTCAGCGATAGTGATGGCGAATATGCACTATATGTTCGCAGCTCCGATGGCGTGGAACGCAAAGTCGCCGATTTTGGACCCGGGCTCCGCTACAATCCTTATTGGTCGCCGGATGGGAAACGGGTCGCATTAATGGACTATCAACAGGTCTTGTGGCTGGTTGATATTGAAACTGGCATCAAAACACGCGTCGATCAGGGCAAGTGGTGGTTTCATTGGGATCTGGGCACATTGCCAATCGCATGGTCACCAGACAGCCGGTGGATCAGCTATGCCAATGGCCTCGACAATCGTAATCACGCTATCTTCGCCTATGAGATAGAAACCGCACGGAAGCACCAGCTTACATCTGGTCTGTACAACGACTTTTCGCCGGTTTTTGATGACAGTGGCAATTATCTGATGTTTCTGTCCAACCGCAATTTTTCCGCGACCTATGGCGATTTTATTGTTGATGCAACATGGACCTATACCAATAGTGTCGCTGCCGTAATCCTGCCGCTCAATCCCGCCGTGCCAAGTCCCGGCTCGGAGGATTGGGCCATGCCCGGGAAACCGGAACGCGTAACGATATCCCCCCGAAACGCAGAACGGCGGCTTGCGCTTCTCGGAGCCAAACCGGGCAATATCGCAGCTCTTGCCGCTACCGATGATGGTTATGCATTGCTGCGGCAAGGCGATAGATCTCAAGGAACCAAGAGTATCCTAGAGAAATATGTGTTTGGTTCCGATAAACCAGTGACGCTTCAGGAAGAAACTCAATTGTCGTTGGCCAGCGCGGCGGGCCCTTACATGCTGACTAAAGCGGATAAAAAGCTGTTCATTGTCAACACCGCCAAGAAAGGCAAAGTCAAAGCCCTGAAAACCGATGGTTTGACCGCGACCGTTGATCGGCAGGCAGAATATCGGCAGATGTTTGCAGATGCATGGCGCTATCCTCGCGATTTTTATTATGATCCAACGATTCACGGTGTGGATTGGAATGCAGTTCGCTCCCGCTATGAAGCGCTGCTACCCTATGCCTATATCGACGATGATTTGACCTTTATTGTCCGAGAGATGGAGGGTGAACTGGAAGGCGGCCATGTTTATGCGTCCGCGACCGCCCCGCGTCGTCGCAGCGATGCTGACAATGTAGGTCTGTTGGGGATCGATTTCGTTCCTGATGGCGATGTTTATCGTGTCGGCAAGATAATCCGAACCGGTAATCGGCATCTTGAACATCATTCTCCACTGGATGATCCTGCATTGGCGATCAATGAGGGAACCGTTATCTTGGCCGTTAATGATAAACCCATCACAACGGCAACAAATCCATGGCAACCTTTTGAGGGTCTGGCTGACAAAACCGTAGAATTGCGAATCGCCAGTTCGCCCGATGGTTCGGATGCGCGAACTGTAAAAGTCAAAACACTCAAAAGTGAGCGCAAGTTGCGCGAACTGGTATGGGTCGAGGAAAACCGGAAAAAGGTCGAAAAGGCTAGCGGTGGCCGTATCGGCTATATCTATGTGCCGAACACCGGTCGCGAAGGCCAAAACGAATTGATGATCCAGTATCGATCCCAGATCGACAAGGATGCGCTCATCATAGACGAGCGTTTCAACACCGGTGGAGCCTTGGGTGACAGGTTCGTCGAACTGCTAAACCGTCCTCCACTGATTTATTTCCGGGCCCGCAACAGCACATCCTATCCACTGCCGGAAAACGCGTTTCGCGGTCCCAAGGCTATGCTGATCAATGGATGGAGCTATTCAGGAGGCGACGGATTTCCCTTGCTGTTCAAAACAGCCAAACTTGGCCCGCTCATTGGAGAGCGGACATGGGGCGGGTTAATCGGCCCCGGATTGTCATTGCCGCTGATCAATGGCGGTTTCATCTCCGCTCCCCCTATTCGCGTAGCAACAGTCAATGGAAAGTGGGCAGAAGGCAATGAAGGCGTGCGTCCCAATATTGAAGTTGCCAATGACCCGGCTCAGCTTGCAAACGGCGTCGATCAACAACTGGATCGGGCGATCGCAGAAATGATGAAGCAACTGGAGAACTACCAACCCGTGCCCGCACCGGAGTTTCAGAAAGCTGGTGAATGGAACCCGGACAAACGGAGTAAATAATATGAGAAATATTTTGGCCAGTGCACTTGTTGCTGCGACAATCCTGTCCTCTCCCGCAATGGCTGAGGCGGAAGATGCCGAACAGACGGAGGCTGAGAAACCGGACCGGGTGACATATGTCCATGCAGGCCAGTTGCTAGCTGAACCTGGCCAATCCGTGCTGTCAAACAAGACCATTATAGTTCGCAACGACCGCATTGAATCGATTGCAGACGGGTTTGTTTCACCGCCGCAGGACAATGAAGATGATAACCATGTCATCGATATGAAGGACCGGTTTGTTCTACCCGGTCTGATGGACATGCACGTGCATCTTTCTTTTCAGTATGATGCCAATGATTTCAAACTAAGAGGCGTAGCAGATGAAATCGCCGGACTTGATAAAAACCAAAAAGATGATGTTTCCGGGATGATCAATGCAATTGGCTATGCCAACAAAACGCTGATGGCTGGCTATACAACTGTACGCAATGTTGGCAGCTTCGGATGGCATATACCGGCACTAAAACAGGCAATCAATGCTGGCCGAATTGATGGACCACGGATTTTAACGGCCATGCACACACTTCATCCCGGTTCCGGTGATGATCCGGGCGCGTGTTCCGGCGTGGAAGGTTGCCGCCGTGCGGTTCGCCGGCAAATTGATATGGGCGCCGATCTCATAAAAATCTATGCCACTTGCAGCGGCAGCAAACCTTGTGGTCAGAAAGATGCTCCGGGAATATTTCTAGACGATGAATTGGATGCGATAATCGCAACCGCCCGTTCGCGCCAGATGCGGGTTGCGGCTCATGGCCATGCCAGTGACGGTATTTTACGCTCGGTAAAAGCCGGAGCTGATTCAATCGAACATGGTTCTTTTATGCCACAAGAGGCGAGAGACATTTTGAAAAGGAACGGTGGCTTCCTGGTCCCTACAACAGCAGTTGTCGAAAATAACGTCCGTGCAGGGTTAAAGAAGGCGCAAGGTCCAATGCGCACTGTAATGCAAGGTTTCATTGATGGTCATGCCAAGAACTTCATGGCGGCCTATCGAGCAGGTGTAAAAATTGCTGCTGGAAGCGATGCTGGTGTAACGAAGCATGGTAAAAATGCAGATGAACTCGTTTTTTACGTTAAGGCCGGAATGCCCGCATCCGATGCGATCAAGTCAGCAACAGTACATGCCGCCGATTTGATTGACAAAAGCAAAGATCTCGGGACACTGGAAGTGGGAAAACTGGCTGACATCATTTCCGTTGAAGGAAACCCTCTCACCGATATTTCAACGCTACAATCGGTGAAATTCGTAATGAAAAATGGCGAAGTTTTCAAATGCGAGGAAACACGCTGCCCTTGATTTTTCCCAGCCTGGAACAAAATAGATTCAGGCAACCGCATAAGTAGAACTCATGTCCCGATAGTGCTGTGATGGTTTATGTTGCTTCTGTTGAATGGCCGTACAGGGCCATTGAAATATTGGGAGCCAATGACAGCTATGGCCTTAATGTGCGATCAATCAGTCATTTTTCTGGAGCAATTTCCTGCTTCAGGGGATGGACTGCGCGTCGCATACAAGGACGTTCTCAACCGCAAAGGCGAAGTGACCGGCGGAGGATGCGAGGCTCTTTCCAATGCTGAACCCGCAAATGATTCAGCCGATGTTATCTCAGCTCTTGAAACCGCAAGCTGCCGATTGATCGGTCGCACCAATATGCATGAGCTGGCCTTTGGTGTCACCGGCGTCAATCATTGGACCGGGACTCCGATAAACCCCAGATATCCTGATCTGATCCCGGGTGGTTCCTCTAGTGGATCTGCTGCTGCGGTCGCCGCCAATATCGTCGACTTCGCGATTGGTACAGATACTGGCGGCTCGATCCGCGTACCTGCCACATGTTGCGGTATTGCCGGCCTGAAACCCACATATGGACGGGTTAGCAGGATTGGCGCCGTGCCAGATAAAAGCAGCCTGGATTGCATCGGCCCCTTTGCCATGTCGGTTGATATGATTGCCCGGGCCATGGCAATACTGGTCCCGAATTGGAAACCGGTAGGTCCCATTACACCGGGACGCGTTGGTTTTGTGACGACCCAATCCGATGCGCCGATTGCGAACATGGTCCGGAAGCAGGCCAAGGCGATTTTCAATGTTACTGAAGTTACGTTACCTTTGTTCATGGATGCCGTCGATGCGGGCATGAAAATCATCGGACATGAAACTGCAAATGCCTTTGCTCACTTGCTGGAAACAGGACAGGTCGGGCAGGATGTTGCCGATCGGCTGACCGCTGCGAAACAGATTACCGATGCACAATTACAAAAAGCGGAGGATATCCGGATCGCTTTTCGCGCCCAGGTTGATGCCGCATTGGAACTGGTCGACGCGCTGGTCCTGCCAAGCATGCCTTGCCCCGTACCCACATTGATCGCGGCGAAGGATGCTGCAGCAGCCATTCCCATTACCACAACATGCCGTCCGTTTAATCTGTCAGGGCATCCGGCCATATCGCTTCCCATCGGAGAGATTGAGGGAAGTCCGGTTGCCATGCAGCTTGTGGGAAAAATGAACCAGGACGAAGCGCTTTGCGCGCTTGCTGGCCTGGTGCCGATTGAAGGATGAGGAGAGAGAGAATATGAGCGTAGTGAAACTGAAGGAAGAAGATCAGGATAGCGATTTTTCCGCTCTGCTGGATGATATCCGCGCACGGCGTTCGGAATTTCATGAGCAGGGGCATATCTCACAGGATATCATCGAGCGGTTTCAGTCTGCCGGAATTTATCGCGCCTTTGTTCCGAAACAATTTGGCGGAACCGAGAAGACGCCAATGGAATTCCTTCGCGTGATTGAGCAAATTTCCTCCGCCGATGGATCGACCGGTTGGGTTGCCAGCTTTGGCTTTGCAACCAAATATCTCTCCTCGCTTCCCGCCGACACACTGGCTGAAATATATGCCGATACACCTGATATCGTCTTTGCCGGTGCGGTTTTCCCGCCACAATTGGCGGTCAAGGAAGCAGGTGGCTACCGGGTCAAAGGCCGTTGGGGCTTTGGCAGCGGTTCAATGGGTGCCTCGCTGATCGGCGTTGGTATAAAGATCGAAGGCGAAGGTGGAGGCCTGCCGCGTATGGCCGTCATGCCGCGCAGCAAAATTTCAATCGAGGAAAACTGGGACGTTATGGGCATGCTGGCCACCGGCAGTCATGATCTGGTTGTAGATAACGTTCTTGTCCCCGAGCATTATACGCTCATTCGCGGCGCCGCACCAACCATCGATACACCGGCCTATCGTTACCCAAGCATGGGCATTGCCGCACAAGTGCTCGCGGTTGTCGGATTGGGTGTCGCACGTGAGGCCATTGATGAGATCGTCCGCCTCGCCACCCGTAAAAATTCCATCACCGGCGCACCGTCCATGTCGGATCGACCCAATTTTCAGATCGCTTATTCGCAAATGGAAGCCGCTTTGGGGTCAGCTCGGGCGTGGTTCTATGAAGTGACTGAAAAGGCGTGGGAGGTGATTGTCGCTGGCGACGAGTTGTCGCAAAAGGAACTGGCGATGATCCGCATTGCATCAACCAATGCGGCACGCGTTGGCGCCGATGTCACGCGCCGCGCTTTCGAGATGTCGGGCACTACCGGTATCTTCAACACACACCCGCTATCCCGTCACGTGCAAGACGCGATGGTTGTCGCCCAGCACGCCTTTATGAACGATGAAACTTGGCAATCGGGCGGCTCCGTATTGCTCGGCAACGGAGCGCCTCCGGGATATCCATAAGCGAACAGCATAACAGACAAAGGATCGACTGATGAATGACCAACCTGAAAAACTACGTGTGCTCTTTTGCGGTGCAGTACTGCAATCGTTTTTTGATCTGCCCTCCGCAGATATCATGGACGTTTTGAAAGCGACCGGAAAAATGCTCCGTATCATGCGCGAGATCCCTGGTGTCGAAGTGATTGGCACGATGGATGATGATGAAACCATGGTCGGCACATCGCCAACCGGTTTTCCATGGACCTTTTACATATTGGCCCATGTCGACACGCGTGAAACCGTTGTAGAAGCCTGTAACCTGTTTCGCACCACCGAAGTGAGTGACTATCGCTTATGGAAATATATGCGCGTCGAAGCCCGCATTGGCCGCGAACTGGTGATGCCTGAATGAGTGACATCTCTCTTTCGGACCTGAGCCAACGTTTGGAGCGATTGGAATCGGAAAGTGCAATCCGGCAGTTGATGGCGCGCTATTTCCAGATCTGCGATGATCTGGGACCGGACACTCCGCTGGATGATCTGGGCGAATTGTTCACGATCGATGCCTTGTGGGAAGGCAAGGGGCGATATGCAAAGGCCTTTGGTGGTTATCAAGGCCGCGACGCGATTGTCGCCATGATTGGTAGTTATTGCGCGCCCGACCCACATTTTGCGATGACCGGCCATTTCTTTTCTGCGGAAGATATTCAGGTCTCCGGCGCCACTGCAAGCGGTGCCTGGATGATGCTCCAATGTTCGACTTATGCAGATGACAAATCGGATTTGCGTAGTGCCTGTCTGAATATCGATTTCCGGAATGAAGATGGCACGTGGCGTATTTCCCGTTTCCGCAGCACCAATATTTTTGCGCGTCGTGTCGATCGCTGGACCGACGCCGAAGATATTCCGGTACCAGATAATTCAAAAGATGGAGCGATAAAATGACATCCGTGTCCTATGAAGACCTTGTGAAACCAGATCGCGTTCACACATCACTTTACAAAGATCCTGCAATTTTTGAGGAAGAGATTGATCGCATCTTCAACCAGACCTGGGTCTGGGTTGCTCATGAAAGCGAACTGCCCAATCCCAGTGACTTTGTAACCACTCATATTGGCCGCCAGCCAGTGATCGTCAATCGCGACAAAAAGGGTGAAATACGCGTGATGCTCAACCGCTGCCGCCATCGCGGCGCGACGATTTGCGAGCATAAGAAGGGCAATGCGGTTGGCTTTGTCTGTCCCTACCACGCGTGGACTTATGGACAGGATGGAAGCCTGAAAGGCTTGCCTTTGCCCAAAGGCTATAAGGATTTTGACAAGTCGGAATATGGCCTGATCACGCTGCGGACCGAAAGCTATAATGGTCTGATCTTTGCGACCATGAATGATGATGTACAACCGCTCGATGAATTTTTGGGTCGGGCAAAACCGTGGATCGACCTGTTCATGAAACAGGGCGGCGGGTTTCCGGTCAAAACCATGGGTGAACATAAGTTTACCTTCCCTGGTAACTGGAAAATCCAGCTGGAGAACACCACCGACGCCTATCATTTTCCGGTGGTTCACAAAAGCTTCCTGACCTCGCTGGATGGCGACACGGAACAGCTATTTTCCTTTATGGATGCAGGCGGCTATGTCGAAGATCTTGGCAATGGTCACAGCGTCATGGTGATGATCCCCGAACTGGTGGATCTGGAAGCCAATCTTGATGATCCCATTCCAGAACGCTTTGCCGAACTGGCGGAAGATTTGCGTCAGGATCATAGCGAAGAGGAAGTTCGTCGGATCGTTCGCGCGGTCACCGGAACCGGATTCAACGTCAACCTGTTTCCCAATCTGGCCTGTTCCATGGCCTTTTTCCGGGTGCTGCGACCCCTTTCGGTCGAGGAAACCGAAATTCGCCATATCGCCATTGGCATGGACGGCGGCCCGGCTGCAGCCAATCAGGCACGGCTGCGGCTGCACGAACATTTTCAGGGACCCATGGGCTTTGGTACGCCCGATGATGCGGAAGCATGGGAGCGTGTCCAGCGCGGTTCCGAAGCCGGAGAGGATGACATCTGGATCATGCTCAATCGCGGAGAGGACAAAACCACCACCAATGCCGGCGATGTAACCGCTGAAACCGGGATGCGGGCCGCCTATCAAATGTGGAAAAGGATGATGGTCGCATGAACCAGAAGCTGAAAACCGATCTGGCCGCCGCAGCAGAATTTATCTGGTTTGAGGCGGATTTGCTCGACCAGAAGGACTATCAGGAATGGCTCACATTGTGGGACGATGACGGGAAATATATCATCCCGATTGATCCACTCGAAACGGATTTCGAGAATAGTCTGAATTATGCCTATGACGGCGGCGCCATGCGCGACATGCGCGTACGCAGATTGTCCAGCGGGCAATCGATGTCGGCTGCTCACGCGGCCCACACATTGCGTACGGTTTCACGGTTTCGCCGGCTTGAAAATGACGGCGACGACAACATCCATATTCGCTGTGCACAAAATCTGGTGCAGTATAAATTCGACAAGCATGGTATCTATGCGGCCAACGTTACATGGTCTTTACGACCTTACGGCGATAGCTTTAAAGTCGTCCGGAAAATCGTGCGTTTGATAAACTCTACGGACGCCCTTGCCGGGATAACTTTTTTGCTATGACGATACCCGCGCATCATAACGTGGCTATTGTCACCGGGGCCGCAGGCGGACTGGGTGCGGTAATCTCCAATCGCCTTGCTGGTGCAGGATATCGGGTTGTCATGACTGATGTTGATGCCAGTGGTCTTGAATCTGCTGCGGCGGAGATAGGCGGAGAGGTAACAACCACCATATTGGACGTGCGCGATCCCGAGAGCTTTCGTGCGGTCGTAGAACTGGCCAGCGAAAAATGGGGCGGTGTCGGCGTTCTAATCAACAACGCGGCACTGACAAAAACAACGCCGCTGTTCGACATTTCTCCCGAAGAATTTGACGCAGTTACCGCAATTGCGCTGAAAGGTACGTTTGTCGGCTGTCAGGTGCTGGGACGGCATATGCGTGAAAGCGGCTATGGACGGATCATCAATATGGCCTCTTTGGCCGGTCAAAATGGTGGCGCGGCAACGGGCGCCCACTATGCAGCGTCCAAGGGCGGCATCATGACTCTCACCAAGGTCTTTGCCCGCGATCTCGCCGCCGATGGCGTGACCGTCAATGCAATATCGCCAGGGCCGCTGGACCTGGATTCCGTTCGCTCCCTGCTGCCGCCCGACAAGTTGGAAGCCGTAACCAGATCCATTCCCGCCGGTGTTCTCGGCGATCCCGATTATATCGCAAAGCTGGTTCTGTTATTGGCCGACCCTGCTGCAGTATCGGCCATAGGTGCAACCTATGACGTCAATGGCGGACTGTATCTGCGCTAGGGTGTGTTGTTACTGTTTCGCAGTTCCGCAAAATATTCCTGACAATATAATTCGACCGATTTTGCCGCTTCGGACAGATCAGTGTCGGCACGGCCGGCGATTGAGATGCCAATTTTTTCGACATCATCGGTAATCTGTTTGGTGACCAACGGCTTGCCATCATAACTCATCATATTGGCTGGCTTGGTCACTAGCAACGCATAGCCCGCACCATTGGCCACCATCGAACGAACCAGCTCAAACGACGACGTTCGCATTCCGATTTGAGGTTTCAGACCGGCGGCCTCAAATAGCGACAGGAAATATTCGCGACTGAGTGGTGCATCGAGAAGAATGAGCGGATCTGTTTGAAGCTGCGCCAATGAAACGGATTTCTCGTTCGCCAAAATATGACTTTCGGGAAGCAGAATATAGGGTCGCAGCTCGGCCAGCGGTTTTACAGATAAACTATCCGGCAAATGCCGATCATAAACGATCGAAAAATCCACATCGTGACTGGCTGCTGCATCAACCGCCTGCGCCTGATCCCCTTCGATCACTTCAATCTGCAGGGACGGTTGCTTTTTTTGAATACCGGTCAGCAGCTCGGGCAGTATAAATGGGCCGAAGGAATTGAGGCAACCGAGCCTGACCCTGTCCACTTTCTCCTGTCGGGAGGATTTTTCGAGTGCGGCATTGGGTAAGCTGAAAGGGGTACCATAGGAACGATTGGCGTAAATCAGCGGCAAGCCCGTATCCGCGAGTTTCATCGCCTGTACTTCACCGAAGAACACATGATGGGTTCCAACGACCACGTCATTGGTCAGGCGGCAGTCAAACGAAACCAGCGCGTTTTCCAACGCAGGTGCGCCAGTGGCTAATTCCTGCCAATTCCCGCACGCAAATTTGGCTTCGCCTTTGTCACCATAGCGCCCGGCAAATGTGTCTGAAATAAACGATTGATCATCACGCAAGATATTCACGCAGAACACCCCATTTTCCATGATCGGCGCAGCGCCAGAGCTGGCATCATTGACACAGACGAGCAATGTCGGGTTTTCCGTGTCCGCCGATACCGATGACATGGCCGAGACAGTCACACCAGAGCGCCCAGCTGGACCGCCGGTCGTCACAATGTTGACGGTCGCGGCCGCAAAGCTCATGCCTTGCAGAAAATCCTGTTTGAGGTCGGTCACGATGGAACCCCCAGAAAATTGCGCACTGCAACCGAGAACTCGTCAGGTAACTCAACGTTGCTAAGATGCGCGGCATTCAGTTCAACGAAACTTGCATCCGGAATATTATTTGCGAGATACTGTGCATGTTCCGGCGGTGTTGCCGGGTCTCTGAGTCCCGCAACGACTAAGGTAGGAACAGAAATCAACGACAGGATCGGGCGCATATCCATGTCCCGAATGGCAGCAGAACAACCGGCATAGCCCGTCGCTTTGGTCCGTTCCAGAAGCTGGCCTATTTTCTCTACTGCTGCATCGCCGGACTCCCGAAAATCTGGTGTGAACCAACGCTCCAGAACCGGTTCAACCATCGGCCCCATCCCACTTTCCAGAACCGCCGCGATGCGATCCTCCCAGCCGGCCGGGGGTCCCATATAGGCCGAAGTATTGGCCAGTATCAGCCGATCAATCCGCTCCGGCGCGCGGTAACCTAACCATTGTCCGGTCATACCGCCCAGCGAAACGCCCAGAAAATGCGCTTTTTCAATCTCGAGATGATCAAGCAGCTCGACAACATCCCTGCCCAGCCGGTCCATTGCATAGCCGCCATCCGGTGCATCGGATGCGCCATGGCCACGCATATCATAGCGCAGCACGGAAAAATGCGCTCCCAACGCCTCTGCCTGCGCGTCGAAAAGCGCCATTGCCGTACCTAGCGAAGGAGAGAACAGAATAACCGGTGTGCCTGTCCGGGGCTGATAATCATAGACTATCCGGCAACCGTCGTCGGTGAGGAAGCTGCCCGCCGTCATACCGGTCGCGGCCTTGTGGTCAGCTTTTCGATGCGTTTCTCGTTGATCGTGCTTTGAATGATCCGGTCGACATAAATGCCGGGAATATGGATGCAGTCCGGATCGAATGCTCCGGGTTCAACAATCTCCTCCACTTCCACCACTGTCACTTTCCCCGCGGTTGCCATATTGGGATTGAAGTTACGCGCAGTTTTGCGGAACATCAAATTACCGGCCGTGTCCGCACGCCATGCCTTTATGATCGACAAATCCGCACGCAGCCATTTCTCGCGCACATAAAGCTCCCCGTCAAACTCTTCGACCGGTTTCCCTTCAGCAACCACTGTTCCAACGCCGGTCCTGGTAAAGAACGCTGGAATTCCGGCACCACCGGCACGAATACGCTCAGCCAATGTTCCTTGCGGGCTGAGCTCCAGTTCCAGCTTGCCTTCCAGATACAGGCTTTCAAAAAGTTTATTCTCACCGACATAAGAGCTGATCATCTTTTTGATCTGACCATTATTGAGCAACATCCACAGCCCAAAGCCATCCGCTCCGCAATTGTTCGAGATTATTGTCAGGTCCTTGACGCCCACGTCCCGAATGGCAGGGATCAGGCTTTCCGGGTTTCCCGAAAGACCAAAACCGCCGGACATTATTGTCATGCCATCGAACAGCACGCCCTCCAGAGCAGCTTCCGGATTATCAAAGACTTTCTGTACCATCTAAGCGCTCAAACGCGGTCGAGCTGAGAATTTTTCATCGTCCGATGATTTGGCTTTCTGAAGCTCGAAATCAAATTCGACATGGGCGGTATCGCCATCTCGATTTGGCACAGGCAACAAACCATCTCGTGTCCCGAAAGCGAAATCGCTGCGGGCCAGCGGGTCATCTCCGAAATTAATCTGCGTGGTCAATGCGCGGTAACCGGGAGCTTCAACAAAGAAATGCACATGGGCCGGCCGGTCGCCATGACGACCAAGCAGCTGCATCAGCTTCTCGGTCGCACCGCCAGGAGGACAGCTGTAACCGCGCGGCATTTTCGATTCAAACGCATAGCGCCCGTCATCGCCCAACTGGATACGGCGGCGATTGTTGAACGGTGATTGTTCACCGGTTGGATCGAAGTGCGAATAGAAACCTTTGGAATTGGCATGCCATACATGCAGGATGGCATCCTTTACCGGTTCACCATCCGGTCCGCGTAATACTCCGGACATGGTCAATGTTTCGGTATCATCCGGGTCGGTGGAGAGATTCACACCATTTTCTGCCAGCGGTGCGCCTTCAACATAAAGAGGTCCCTCAATGGTGCGGGGCGTCCCGCCTTCATAGCCATTTTCAGCATCTTTGGCATCCATATGCAGATCCAGAAAATGCTCCAGTCCGACACCGGGGACGATTAAACCAAATTCCTCTGCCCCGCCCTGCAAAAAGGCCGTGGCTTCCCAAAATTCACTTTCGGTAATATCGTGCTTCTCAACAATAGCCATGATGGCTTCCAGCAGGTCCCGGGTGATCGCCTTCAGGCGGGGCGTGCTATCATCCTCGCTCAGTCCGCTAGCGCGATCGAGAAGATCCTGAACGGCTGCGCCTTTTACTATGTCAGTCATGATTGCTCTCCTGATTAAATCTGTTCAATTGCGGATGGATGCTGGCAAAGTGATGTGACGTGCACATCCATGAAGGGATAAAGCGGCAGGCTCATCATAATGTCATGTAGTTCCTGCGCGTCGGCAACATCGAAAATGCTGACATTGGCATATTGCCCTGTCACCCGCCATAAATGTCGCCATTTTCCACTATTCTGCAGTTCTTCCGCGCGCGCCTTTTCCGTCGCTTTCAACGCTTCAAATTCATCCTTGTCGATATCCAGCGGTGGATTCACTACCATCTCTACCATGAACAACATCATCTTCTCCTTGTCTGTCAGCTGCGGGCAAATCGCGCCAATTTGTCCTCATCCACTTTTACTCCCAACCCCGGCCCGGCCGGTACGCTGAGTGAAAAGTCACCATATTCGAGCGACTCTTCCAGTATTTCTTCAGTCATCAGCAATGGACCAAACAACTCCGTTCCCCATTGCATCGGGCCCAGTGTGGCAAACAGGTGCGCCGACGCAGCGGTCCCGACCGCCCCTTCCAGCATCGTCCCGCCATACAGCGCGATGGCGGCGCTATTCGCGATGGCAGCCACTTCGCGTCCAGCCGTCAAGCCTCCCGATTGCGCGATTTTGAGGGCAAAGACATCGGCGGCCTGTTCATCCGCAAAACGCTGCGCGCTGACCGGTCCGGTCAGAGCCTCATCCGCCATGATCGCGATATCAAACTGATCGCATAACGCCTTCATCCCCGCGACATCATGACCAACCAGAGGTTGCTCGATCAGATCAACGCCAGCATCTTGCAGCAGCGCTGCGCCCTCGTCAGCCTGTTCCCGAGTCCAATGCTGATTCACATCAACCCGAATGCTGGCTCGTCCTTCGAAAGCGCGGGCGATGGCCGCAACATGAGCACAGTCATCAGCAACATTGCGCGTGCCGATTTTCAGTTTGAAATCCCTGTGGAGCTGCGCGCTCAAAACACGCTCGCCTTCCTCTATATCCTCTTCGGTATTGCCGCTGGCGAGCGTCCAGGCAATCGGCAGTTTTTCATGCTGTACCGCACCCAACAAGGCACTCACCGGCCGGTTCTTTGCTTGACCCAATCCATCCAGCAGCGCGGTTTCTATCGCACATTTGGCAAAGCGATTACCGACGATTAGTCCGGCGAGCCGCGCCATAGCCGCCGCCGGATTATCGGCATCCTGCCCGATCAACATTGGTGCAAAATAGGTATCGATATTGGTCTTGATGCTTTCCGGGCTTTCTTCTCCATAGGCTAGCCCGCCTATGGTTGTGGCCTCACCTACCCCGACAATGCCATCATCACGCCGGACAAAAACCAGCACCATGGTTTGCGACATCATCGTGGTCATGGCGAGTACATGTGGGCGAATGGTCGGAATATCCGCAATGACCACCCTGATATTGTCGATTTTCGCCATTATCCCATCACCCAAAATACACCTCGTCACAATGATCGGACTCAACCCATATTGCATCTTAGATTTTCTCTTATGCCGGATTAGATTCGCTAAAGGAGCTGCATTTCACCCCGTTATCCTGCGACTTCGGATTAGTTTTTTGAGCGCATGATCTGAACGATATTTGGCTGTGTCGATCTATCCTGCACAGGACCGCTGGGCTATTCATGTGCCATTGAAAGACCCTGTACAAATGGTCGGGAAGGACGATGGATGACTGTATTGCAAAAAGGTTGGACACGCGATGAAATGGCGGCGCGGGCCGCGCAGGAATTGCAGGATGGTTTTTATGTCAATCTGGGTATTGGTATTCCGACGCTGGTGGCCAATCATATTCCCGATGGAGTCGAGGTAACTCTGCAATCGGAAAATGGGATGCTCGGTATCGGGCCGTTCCCATTTGAGGGCGAGGAAGACCCGGACTTGATCAACGCCGGGAAACAAACCGTCAGTGCACTACCAACATCGAGCTTCTTCTCGAGCGGCGACAGTTTTGCGATGATCCGCGGTGGTCATATTGATCTCGCCGTGCTGGGCGCGATGCAGGTTGCCGAAAACGGAGATATTGCCAATTGGATGATACCGGGCAAGATGGTCAAAGGGATGGGCGGCGCCATGGACCTGGTCGCCGGTGTGAAAAAAATCATCGTAGTCATGGATCACTGTTCCAAGGACGGCAGTCCAAAACTCATTCCCGAGTGCACGCTGCCACTGACCGGGCAAAATGTCGTGGATATGATCATAAGTGATTTATGCGTCATGCAACGCGCCGACCACCAAAACTCGTTCAAATTAGTAGAGCTGGCTCCCGGGGTCTCAACAGAAAACGTGGCAACCAAAACCTCTGCCCATTATGAAATTTAAATTGTACTGATCATCATTGTAGTTGCTTTTTGTGACAAACTTAGATTGACGACATTGACGGTACACTAAATTCCATATGGTTTTGAAGCTCTTCCGAGATTTCCTTGCTCGTTCTAAAGTATTCATTGTTGTTGCAAACTAGGTCCCTGCTATTTGGTTTCCCGCGCCGCTGGTTTAGGCGGGATCTGTCGCCTGCCCGGCGGCACTTCAATCCGTTGTCGCTGATCCAGAGTGCGGGCCGCGCCAATAAAAGAACACCGCACACTCAGGACCGCAGCTCTAGATGCCCAGGACAGAGTGCTGTATAGGTCCCGCTGGGGAGAGCCCTGATCAGATAATCCCACTCCTCGACGATGCGATAAAGGTCGAACACGCCAAAAATACCATCAAGATGATACTTGAAAGTCTGCGCCCAATCTATTGAATGGTGAGATGTTTTAAGCGTGACAATAACCACCAGATCAAGGTCGAACTCGGCATCAGTGCCGATACGGTCCACGATCTCGAAACCATGGGAATTGAGGCCAAGCCGGTCCAGACCACGGCAGTGTCCAGACCGTCGGCAAGATCGGCGAGTACTTCTACGGCGCTTCGGATGCAAGCTGGAACCGACTGTAAGCCGCCGGCCACGCCTGATGCATCAGACAGATTCAATCCAATGCGCCTGATACTTTCCTTGGCGAATATGAAAGTGGGCGTGAACAGATGATTGCGGCGGTCCGGGCCAATTTGGACTAGGTCACCAGCGAATGCGGAAAGTCCGCGTCGATGCGATATCGACTGCTTTATCTTCGTGGAATGAACGTCTGCAAATGTGGTATTAGATGAATGGCAGTTTATGGCTTCACTGCCTCTCGCAGCAGACAGTGTGCAATCGGCCCACTTCGAGCGGCAGCGAAACGACAGACATTGGGGTAGGAGGCTGCCATTCTACTGATCCCATTGCAACGGCAGGTAATGGGCGGAAACCGACATTCATTCGGATTGAGCATTGTAGAGCGGGGACGGTGATCGCCCAGTAATAAGAAGGAAACGCCGCGTGAAAGTGCTTTGCTCGTCAAGCCTAGGGAAGTCGGGCATCCGGCCGCAAGTTCATTTTTACATTATTGAACCAGACCCAGTTCGGTTTATCGAGTCCCAGCAAATCTCGTAGATGCCGGTCTAGTAAGTCCGCTTTCTCGAGTCGGAACCGCGACCTCTGGACTCTCAGTTCCAATATTAGTGAGCTTGTATATAATCGTATAACCGACATGATCTGAAAGCATATTGCCATCGACGTCGCGCCCGAAAGGGATTGATACGCGCTGAGGGATAATCTGTAGTGATTTGCCCGAATGGAAAAACTGCCAATCGGTCGCACGGTCCAACGCCTCCTGTGCGTCGGCTTCTAACTCTGTGTTGGCCGCAAGCCTTCGCAGGGCATCTGCATTGAGCTTGATCGGCCAATCCATCCCAAACAGCAGTTCCCTGCGCCAAGCGACGTTGCCGACGTTAAAGTCACCACCGAAAATGAGCGGGCTGCCTAGCCCGAGATGTTGCCCAATGAACGCGTGAGCAGCCTCGATCTGACGCTGGACAGCAAACTTCCGACGTTCTTCGCTTACTCTTGAGCTGCGTTTTGCATTCAGGTGGGCATTGGCGATCTGAACCGTCGAGCCGAGCCGCGGAATGTCCACGGTGACCAGCACAACACCCTTGTTTGCGAGACAATCAAAGCCTGCGCACGCATATTTTGGAAACGCCAATTTATGGATTTCGGTGACCGGATAGTCAGACAGGATCTGCAAGCCGCTGCCAAAGATTTTTCCCAATCCCTCGCCCTTGTCCCATTGTGCCGACGTCAAAAACTCTCTGTCGGCAGGGCTGGCAATAGCATTGTTTTTCTCCTTCGACGAAGGTCCAGAGATTACGTATTTATACCCAGCTAACCTGCCAATCGCGCGCGCAGAGCCAGTAAATGCTTCTTGCAGCAATACAATTTGCGGGTGCTCATCATTTTCGCGCATTTGACGAAGCGTTGCTGCGATTTTTCTGAGTGCGCGTGAACGGTTCTTGGCAATCGGCCAAGGCAATCCGCGCACGTTATATGTCAGGACAGATAGCTCCGCACTTGATGCCCTAGGCCAATCGTCTGACTCTGTGTGTTGAGCCGATGCAGGTGCAGAGAACGCTAAAAGAAATGCTACCGCACCGGTGCAAATATAGAGTCCAAGTTTCTGCATATCGGCACGCCCTCTTCATGATTGCGACTGACAAAAGGGCGAGTGTGCGAAGAGAGAGTGGAGATTGCATTAAGGCGGTGCGAAACTCGCGGTAAATTCCGATCTCGATAAATCTCGGCCATTACTCCACGCGATCTCGACACTTGCGTCGCTATAGATTACCGAGTGTCGTGGACCCAAGTGAGAAAGGCTCCGGTCGTGGAAAATGCTCTAATATTGGTGGCAGAAGATGAGCAAGAGATTGCCACGATTCTCGTGTCATATCTGGAGCGTGATGGGTTTCGCACGGTGACTGCGAACGACGGTCATACAGCTTTGATGCACCATCAACTGTTAAAACCCGATCTGGTGTTGCTGGATGTGCAAATGCCGATCCGTGATGGATTTTCGGTTCTTGCGGAATTGAGGCGCCGGGGCAGTACGCCGGTTATTATGGCGACAGCACGCGCGGACGATTTGGATAAGTTATCCGCGCTCCACGTTGGGGCAGATGATTATGTTGTCAAGCCATTCAATCCGATGGAGGTCGTCGCACGGGTAAAGGCGGTTTTGCGACGCACCAGTGGCGGAGCTGAAGATTCGACGATGATCCGCGTCGGCTCCATCGAGATCGACACCCAATGTTACATCGCCCGTGTAGCGATCGGGAACGAACACAAAACATTAGAACTGACCCTGACGGAATACCGAATTCTGGAACACATGGCCCGAGCGCCGCGCCGGGTTTTCAGCCGCGCAGAGCTGGTCGATGTCTGTATGCCCGAAAGCGACGCATTGGAGCGCACTGTCGATAGCCATGTCAGCAATTTGCGACGCAAACTAACCACGGTCGGGGCGCCCGGCCACTGCGTTGTCGTTCGCGGTGTTGGATATCGGCTGATCGCGGCATGAGCGGCGGCATTTTAAGTGCGCTAGCAGCCAGATTGCGGCGCTGGCCCCTTACTCGGCAGATATCACTGTTGTTCGCGGTTGCGATGGTCGGTAATGCCATGCTGATCATTGTAGCGACGGATGCCTGGGGCAACTACGCATTTGTTCAGGGCGTTTCAGAACTGCCGCCCGACGTGAGGGAAATCCTGCAGAAATCGAACGATGGGCAAATTCCAACCCCAGAAGAATGGGAAAAGTTAAGTCCGGAACTGGAAACCATTGTTGCAGAGCTCGATGATCAATCCGACTTAATTCTCTACACAATGGTACTTGTCGCGGCTGCGGCAACCTATGGCATCGGATATCTTGCTGTCGGCCGTTTAGGCCGCGGGTTGAGCAATGTTGGCGCCGCAGCGCGAAGCATCTCCGAAGGTGACCTTTCCGTTCGGGCCAGAAGGTCAAAATTTACATCGTCCGAAGAATCTCGATTGGCCGATGATTTCAACGCGATGGCGGCTTCACTAGAGAGGGCGGAAAGAGAGCTTGCCGAAAGCACTGCTTCGATCGCGCATGAACTCCGAACGCCGCTTACCGTCCTTAGGGGACGTTTGCATGGGATTGCGGACGGGGTTTTTGACCTCGAGCCCGGCGAAATTACCGGACTTATTCTGCAAGTCGAAGGGCTGGGTCGGCTTGTTGACGATTTGCAAACGCTTAGCTTGGCTAACTCGCAGCGGCTGGTGCTCACGCTGGAAGAGATCGATTTGGCTGAAGAAGTACACCGAGTTTTGGCTGTAGTCGGTCCTGATCTGGAAAAAGCAAATCTGGAGGCGTCGTTGAAGCTGGACGCGGTGCCATTGGCTGCCGACGGGATGCGGGTGCGGCAAGTTATCATAGCGGTATTATCGAACGTCGTGCGCTACGCGCCCGATAGCGGCATGTTGAAAATTGCGACCTTCGTTGCGGGCGACGATGCGGTTCTACAGATAACCGACTCAGGACCGGGCCTGCCGTCTGGCGCAGAAACCCTAGCCTTTGATCGCTTCTGGCGGGGCGAAGCATCGCGAAATCGAAATACTGGTGGGTCCGGATTGGGGCTTGCGGTCGTAAGAACCATAGTGGAAGCGCACCGCGGACACGTCTTTATCAGGAATGCCGACGAAGGCGGAACGGTCGTCGAAATGAGACTGCCGCACTCATCCGATCTCCAACAATTCTCCACAAAGAACTGACACAAACTCGACGATCCAGGTTCAGTTACTCCGCTATGGTTGGCAGCCCGCCGCCATATGAAAATGGAGTAGACAATGAAATCCCCCTTTATCTTCTTGGCAACTGCACTGCTGGCCGCGCCAGCTGCGGTATCCGCGCAGGACAATTCTGAAAACCAACTGCAAGGGTTGCATTTCGGTATTGATGCAACACGAGATTCCAACGAGGTCAGTCAACCGACAAGCACCACTGAGGCTTCGCGCAAAGGCTTCGGCGGACGCGTTCATGCCGGTTATGATTTGGTCCTCGGTAACTTCCTACTGGTCGGTGCCGAGGTCGGCGTAGGCCTGGGTGGCCGTACGGTTGACCAGCTGTCTCTAACTGCGCCCGGCCGCTACAAAGCTGATCCGGGCCTTTCATATGACGCAACGGCGCGTGCAGGCATTACGCCCACAAATGGTCTCGTTGTCTATGGGCGTGGCGGTTACCGCTGGCTGAGGGTTGAGGAATCCGTGGTGGACCAAGCCGCCGGCAATTTCTCAAACACGATCACGCAGAAGGGCTTCACTTATGGCGGCGGCATTGAGCTCGCCTTGTCCGAAAATCTCGCCGTCCGGGCGGAATATAATCGCACCAATTTCGATCAGGATTTCAAGCAGAGCAAAATATCGGTCGGTGCGCTCGTTCGTTTCTAGCCGATAGCCGCGACAGGGCCGGGGGACCGCTCCAGCCCTGTCGCGGTGACTATCCTATTGCCCACAGTATCTTCATTGCCGGAGTATCGATAATGATTAGAAATTCTCTCATTTTAGTCGTAATCCTCGCCCCACTAACGGGGTGTGCGACGCCGTCGCAGACGAACGCAGCGCCACATTTGATGGAACAGTGTGATCGTTCCAAAGATGGAAAAATCACAGAGAAAGAAGCCCTTAGATGCAAGGCAACCCTTGCCGAATTCAGGGTGACAGACGTAAATAGAGACGGGTTTGTAACGCTAGCAGAACTGACTGAGGCGCTCGCCGCTGGCCGCTTACGTCTTGACTGACTTGATCGGGCTGCACTCAATACGTGATCAAATATTAGATGCAGCCCGCTATAGTTGGCAGGAGCTGCCGCGGCCATCGACCTTGAATGTCCGCAATTGGGTCGTTGGAAGAAATGCCGCTCTCAGCAGCTAAATCACGCTAACAGCCAGTCAGCTACCAGAACGCGCTAGTTTGCATTACAGCGTCAGCTTATGGGGTGGTAAACCGACGGTCTGCTTTGGGAACTGAAGACGGCGAAAGCAGACGCAAACTCACTGAAGCGGTAGTGGCGGCTTTCGACCCCAGTTGTGGACGGCCGTTCCGACCGCGTTTACTTGATCTCTGCTACTGCTTCGACCTTTTCGAACGCCTCCTCGACCGAATGATCAAAAACATGAGCGATACGAAATGGCAGCGGCAATGAAGGATCGAATTTTCCATTCTCAATAGAATTGATCGAGTTTCCGGAAACCCCCACCATCTCTGCAAGCTCAGCCTGACTAAAACGCCTTTCTGCTCGAGAACCTTTAAAAAAATGTCGGCGTAACTCCCCACCAGTATGTTACTGCTCAGAAATTGAACTTGGCCAAAAAACTAATTGCTGACAAACGACAGACCTTTGTAAACGTCGCGTTCAAAAGCGGGTTTTCTAGCCAAGCTCATTTCATCAAGGCATTTAAGCGCGAAACGGGCCTGACGCCCAGTCGGTATCGAGCAACTCTTCTTTGAACATCCCCAAGCAAGTACGGAAAATCTTAAACACAAGACAAATAATCGTCATATTGTAAGATATTCTAATTCCATCTCATTGGGAACTTATTTCAATCAAAATATTTCATCAATATTTGGTCAGTTAATTATTTATTATCATGTAACTTCATCTTTATTACAATTTTTGAATCAACTGACGATAACTAAGACAGCTTTCAGGTAGATGAAAAATCAGCGGAAACGACGGCAACTGGGGCGTAAGTCGAATGTCGATTTGTCTGATGTCGAGGTACAAACCGGACAGTCTACAATCGGCCCAGAAGCCTTCCAAAAAATAGATAAAGTCAATTATCGATGCTCTGCCATTCTATCGACCAATTTTGATGGCAAAAATAATCGACAAAAACCACCCGAAAAGTCGATTCTAATAGGCACTAGCTAAACATTTCCGAATATTATCGCTATTTGATGGTGCGGGCGGTGGGAATCGAACCCACACTCCTTGCGGAACGGGATTTTGAATCCCGCGCGTCTACCAATTCCACCACGCCCGCACATCATGACGTGACCACCTTAGCCGCGCCCAACTTCGATCTACACATTGTCGGGCGCGTATATGTCAAATCGCCCTGCATGCTTCACTAAGTCATTGTTTTTAAATGTAATTCGGAAATGCTTTAGTCTCGTTCCTCCTTATATACTCAACCTTTTGAGTCGAGCGCGTCTACCAATTCCACCACAGGGGCACTTATTGACTAGGTCGCTATCTAGCGACCATCAAAACGCCGCTCTGTTAGCGACTTGGTTGCGGGCTGGCAATGGTTTTTAGAAGGTTGTCAGCTAGCCCAGAAGATTCACGCCTGCCGAATGGATTAGCCAGATTGGAAATGCTGCTATCGCCATCAAACTACCCAATGGAAATTGACTCTCCAACCCAACAGGTTGGTTTCTCGACTTGAGCACGATTGCAATTACTAACCCAATGATTGATGCACCTAATAGAATGAACGGCAAATACTGCCACCCGAGCCACAACCCAATTGCTCCCAACATCTTGGGGTCGCCACCGCCAAGCCCGTCTCGTCCTCGGATTGTACGATAAACTATCGCAATCAAAAGCAACGAAAAATAACCAATTAAACCGCCGAGCAGGCGATCCACTACCGTTGGCTGTTCCACAATGAGTACAGACAGTAACCCCAGCGCCGCTAACAAAGCGGTTAATCTGTCCGGCAACCAATAATGATCTATGTCGAGCATTGCCAAGGTCAGCAGTATCCATCCGAAAACAGCGCCCGTCAATCCGACTGCATCAGGGGCAACTATCAGAGCCAATCCACCGATTAAGCCTGCTGTAAGTTCAACAGCCAAATGGCGTTTGTTTATGGGTACCCCACACTTCACGCATTTGCCTCTCTGCCAAACACAGCTGATAATGGGAATCAATTCCAAGGAACCAAGTTGCCGGTCACACGCATCGCATTTTGAACGACCCTTCATGACAGATTGCCCTTGCGGCCAACGCACCGCCAACGTTGCTAAAAAACTACCAACAATCAAACCCAGGATCGCTCCTGCTATCGGTAAAGCAAAAAATGGCAGGTCAACATCGAGAATCATGGTTTTTCAGATTTGCCACGCGCAACCATTCTGTGCAATCTCGCGATTGAAAACTGGAGCAGCCGCCCCTATGTCTGCGCCAAAGATAAATCAGATTTCGCAACAAGCGAAAAAAGAAAGGCCACTCCCATGTCTAACCCCGATCCCATTGTCATTCTTTCATACGCTCGCACTCCTATGGGCGGCATGCAAGGAACGCTTGGTGAAGTGAGCGCGTCAGATTTGGGCGCGACCGCGGTCAGAGCTGCGGTCGAACGCGCGGGCATCGATGGTGGAGATGTTGAGCGCATTTATATGGGCAACGTACTGTCAGCCGGTCAGGGACAAGCCCCTGCCCGTCAGGCAGCCATATTGGGCGGCTTGCCGCAATCAGTGGAAGCTACCACCGTGAACAAAATGTGCGGGTCGGGCATGCAGACCGCCATCATGGGTGCAGAAGCCCTTGCCGCGGGTTCAGTTGATATGATCGTCACAGGCGGCATGGAAAGCATGACCAATGCTCCATATTTGTTACCAAAGATGCGCGGTGGCGCGCGGTTGGGCCACGCTGAAGTAAAGGACCATATGTTCCTCGACGGCTTGGAAGATGCTTATGAGCCAGGTCGCGCAATGGGAAGCTTTGCCGAAGAAACGGCCGGCGAATATCAATTGACCCGCGAAGCGCAGGATGAATATGCAATCGAATCGCTAGCCCGGGCAAAGGCCGCTGTAGAAGGCGATGCGTTCGACGATGAGGTTGTTGCAGTCGAAGTAAAAACCCGAAAAGGCACCGTGACTGTCGACAAAGATGAACAACCTCTCAAAGGACGTCCGGATAAAATACCACAATTGCGACCTGCTTTTGCTAAAGACGGTACCATTACAGCTGCCAATGCTTCGTCGATTTCCGATGGTGCCGCTGCGATGGTACTTTCCCGTTCCAGCGTTGCGGAAGAAAAAGGCCTAAAGCCAGTTGCAAAAATTGTTGCGCATGCCGCGCATGCTCATGCACCAGCTAAATTCACCACTGCTCCCGTTTCGGCCATTCAAAAGGTTCTTAAAAATGCAGGATGGGAAGTTGGCGACGTAGACCTTTGGGAAGTAAACGAAGCATTTGCCTGTGTTGCCATGTTTGCGATGCAGGATATTGGCATCACCCGCGACAAATTGAACGTAAATGGCGGTGCGACGGCGCTCGGCCATCCCATCGGCGCCAGTGGTGCGCGGATAATGGTTACATTGGTTGCTGCTCTTAAGAAACGCGGTCTAAAAAAGGGCGTAGCAGCATTGTGCATTGGTGGCGGCGAAGCAACGGCGGTTGCGGTTGAATTGGCGGACTAACGCCAAAGCACTTGTCACTTCAGTGCCTCTTCACCCCAAATCTGATCAAATTTAATATACCCCTGGCGACCGGTAACGTCGAACAGGCACCAGCCGCTTTGACACTGGCTAATGTTACCCAGCACCCCGGGTTGAACGCGCCAGGTCACTTTGGCATCACCACTAGGGTTTGATCTCAGAACAAGTACCTTTTCGGCCTCACCTTGCACCAATGCTGTTCTGCTCGCACTCAGAAGCCGCGCATGCATCCATCCTTGCACACCATCAACATCCTCAATTTTACGCCAAGCCTTGTATCGAGCCAGTATTTTGACTGGCATCCGTTCACGTTTGTATATCCACATTGTGGGATACTCGGTGCTTGGGCCGGTGCGCATTCTGGCCTCTGGTTCGTCTATCGAGCCCCAATAGGGCGGTTCACGCTGCGCCAAAGCAGGCGAAACGACCATCGAACCAAGAGTAAAGGCTATTATAATGCGCATGGTCATACTCAAACTGTCCCCCGACAATTTGCTCTTAAACTGAAAAGGGATTCTTCATCAAGGCCCGCCTGCTTGACCTGTCAAAATTTTCGGGCATAGCGTTGCGCTATGGCTGAATATGAACGTCCCACACAACCCCGCGTTATCATCACACGTGAACTGGCTGACAGCAATCAGGATCGTATGTGCGAACTTTTCGATGCTGTTCCGAACTATAAAGACAAAGAGTTTTCTAGGGCGGAACTGATCGCAGCGATGGCAGACTGCGACGTGCTGGTTCCAACCGTTACAGATCAGATCGACGCTGAAATGATCGAACAAGCGCCGGATCGGCTAAAATTAATTGCAAGCTTTGGCGCAGGTGTGGATCATATTGATCTTGCTGCAGCTAGAGCCAAGAAGATATTGGTTACCAATACACCGGGCGTATTTACCGAAGATACCGCCGATATGACCATGGCGTTGATCCTCTCTGTTCCCCGTCGGTTGGCCCAAGGTGAAAAAATTATGCGATCCGGAAAGTGGACTGGCTGGCGTCCTGGCGGAATGTTGGGACATTGTATAGGCGGCAAAAAATTGGGCATTGTTGGCATGGGTCGCATTGGCCAGGCCGTTGCTCGCCGCGCATCCGGATTTGGCATGTCGATATGCTATCATAACCGCAGACAGTTACCCCCGGCTGTGGAGGAATCACTCAACGCAAACTATATTGAAGATCTCGATACATTGATCCGGGAATGCGATATTATTTCATTGCATTGCCCGCATACCGAAGAAACCCATGAGATGATCAATTCAGGGCGAATAGCAGCGATGAAACCGTCCGCTTATTTGATCAATACAGCGCGCGGGGATCTGATCGACGAGGATGCTTTGATTAATGCGCTTCAAGAAGAGAAAATTGGCGGCGCAGGACTAGATGTTTATCAACAAGAACCCAATGTTGACGCGAGATTTCTGGATCTCAAAAATACGGTCCTCCTGCCTCATATGGGCAGTGCAACGTTTGAGGGGCGCGAAGCTTCGGGCGAACGTGTAATAGCCAATATTCGCGTGTGGGCCGATGGTCACCGTCCTCCGGATCAAGTGTTGGAAGGCTGGGCCTAAGTATATTAGTTGAACCAACCAATTCTCTCGACTAGTTAACTGCCCATCTAGGATTCTTCGGGGAAGATCATGAATAAATTGAGCAAATATCTGAGCGCTATGCTCGTGACTTTTTTATTGGCCACACCAGCACTTGCTCAGGATGTGATTGATCCAACAGCAGCCGTCAATGATAGCGGTGACACAGCTTGGATTATTACCGCAACCGCGTTGGTATTACTGATGACCCTCCCCGGCCTCGCGCTGTTCTATGGCGGTCTGGTCCGATCCAAAAACTTTCTGTCCGTTCTCATCCAATGCATGGCAGTTGGCGGAATCTGCTCCATACTCTGGGTCATTGTGGGCTATACGCTGGCATTCGGTCCCGTAACCAACGGATTTTTAGGCGGTGGCCTGAACTGGATGTTCCTCAATCTCGGCAATGTGCGCGAATCCACTACTATTCCGGAATCAACATTCGCGATGTTCCAGATGACTTTTGCAGTCATTACCCCCGCGCTTATGGTCGGTGCTTGGGTTGAACGGGCGCGCTTTGGTTGGGTCGTCGCTTTTTCAGCATTATGGTTGCTCGTCGTTTATGCTCCGGTCACCCATTGGGTTTGGGGCGGAGGCTGGCTATCCGGACTGGGTGTGCTAGATTTTGCCGGCGGTATCGTAGTGCACACGACAGCTGGCGTATCCGCTTTGGTAGTGGCTATCATGCTAGGCAAGCGGATAGGCTGGCCGAAGACACTTATGTTGCCGCATAGCCCTGCTCTCACCGTAGCCGGTGCCGGCTTGCTTTGGGTTGGCTGGTTTGGATTTAATGGTGGCTCAGCATTAACAGCCACCGATGACGCTTCACAGGCGATAATCAACACGCATATCGCCGCATCAATGGCGGCTCTGATGTGGATAGTTATAGAGAAAATAAAGGTCGGGAAATCCACAGCAATCGGTATTGCAACCGGTGCAATTTCAGGTCTAGCGACTATCACGCCAGCGGCTGGTTTTGTGGGCCCGGGAGCGTCCATCATTATTGGCGCTTTGGCCGGGTTGGTCTGCTTCTTCGCAGTGGGTCTGGTTAAAAATGGTTTTGGGATCGATGATAGCCTCGATGTATTTGCTGTTCACGGAATCGGCGGAATACTGGGATCATTGCTTTTGGCTCTTTTCATCAGCGAAGGATTTGGTGGAACAGGCTATGCCGAAAACATGGCCTTTGGCAGCCAGTTTGTGGCCCAGTTAATCGGTGTGGCAACAGTTGCACTCTGGTCCGCATTCGCAACTTTCCTACTTGGTTTCGGTATCAGCTTCATACTGCCCATGCGGGTTAGTGAAGATGATGAACGCGATGGTTTAGACATTGCTAACCATGGCGAACGCGCTTGGGATTTGGATTAAACACTAAAAGCTTTCCAGGCGACAAGAGCCAAAAAGGGTAACCCTAAAATGTCGACAATCGCTATTGCTTTGAGCGGCAGCGGTTGTCCGTAGGCCATGTAGATTAACAGAAAACTGAACATTGATAGGGAGGTTAAAACTACGGCCAATTTCCGGACATTCGGATCGAAAACTGCCCAGAGGCATGCGATGACAATCAAACCAAACAACGCCGCCCGATGATGCAATATCGCGAAACTTGGATCGCCTGTTTCAACAGAGTATAAGCGAGTGATCATCGTTGGCGCAAAGAAGGCCGCAAATGGCGATAGATGAATCAACGCCAGTACTACCCAACAAACTCGCTCCAGCATTTTCCCCTCCACGCAACCTATATCATGGTTGTTCACAGTAGGGGGAAACAACTGAAAGATGCAATTACCTGCCAGGTTAACTTGAAGGTGTGAGTGCTTTCATTTTTTGTGGAGAAATCGCATCGGCGAACCGGCAACCAACCTCCCGGGCCTTTTGCCATACAATGGTAGCATCCACTGTATCTGTATCAGCAATCTGTATCTGGATCACCTCGCCCTCCGGTAAAATGGCGTCGAGGGCCAATTTACAGCCATATATCGAAACGTCCAATATGGTTGCTTGGATTTTGTTTTTCTGGCTGCGTTTCACAAAAGAGCCGGTAACATTGACTTGGTGACGCGCCATCGCGCGACGGTTTAGCGCCGCCGGTTTTACCTTTTGATATCGTGTCGATTTCAAAGCCACAATAATCCCCAATTCCGTCAAACTGTAACGTTCAAAAGGAAAGGAACTGTTAATATTCGCTTGAATTCAATCGCCAGTCAGTATGCGATCAACCAATTGCTTCACTGTCGGAACAAAGCCGTTGGAATAGAAGGGGTCTTTGCCAAAATTATAGGCACCATGACCCGCGAACATCAAATGTTCTTCTACCGGAGCTCCGTGCACAATTTCCTGCAAGCTTTTTTGGATGCAGAAACTACGGGGATCGGCCAATCGACCTGTGCTGTTATTGTCATGATCTTTCCACGACGAAAAGCCGCAATGTGACAGGCAACCCATGCAGTCGGCCTGATCCTTGCGAACCATTTTTGCCTCTTCCGGTGTTGCGAAAATCACGGAGCTATCTGGCGTTTTCATCGCCATGGTAAAACCTAGACCATGCCATTCACGGGCGCGCAAAAGATCGTTTCGCGTTACCCAAAAATTCTTACCCTTCACCCCAACATCAAGTTGGTGTGTATGCTGTTCATCTTTTTCAGTTGAGTAAGGAATTTGGCGCTCTGACCGAGCTTCCAAGCTACGCAAAAACTCGTTGCGTACTGCAGATGAATAAAAACCAGTTGGTGAAAATTTATGAAGCAGAACATCGCCTTCATTAATCTTGATCAACTCACTCTTCCAGCTCTCCGGAATTGGACTTTCCTTAGTCAACAATGGTCGCGTTCCAAATTGGAAAGCGATTTGACCAAGTTCTTCGCTATCGATCCAGTTTTCCCAATCACGCAAGTGCCAAACACCACCTGCCATGATGATAGGAACATCATCCGATATACCTTCCCCTCGCATAACATCCCGCAAAGCTTTGACGCGCGGGTAAGGATCCTCGGGCATTAACGGATCTTCGGCATTGGAGAGACCATTATGTCCGCCAGCCAACCAAGGGTCTTCATAGACCACGGCAGCCATCAGTTCAGGCACCTTCTTATAAGATCTCTTCCAGAGCGCTCTAAAGGCTCGGGCTGAACTGATAATAGGCAAGTAATTGACGCCATATTGCTTGGCAATCTCGGCAAGTTTGTAAGGCATTCCAGCCCCACATGTAACACCGGCAATCATGCCTTTGGTTTGCTCCAAAACACCGTGCAAAATCTGTTCTGCACCGCCCATTTCCCATAGGACGTTGATGTTGATAGCGCCTTTTCCATTGGCGATTTCATAGGCCTTGGTAACCTGCGTTACTGCTCCATCAATGCCATATTGCACCAATTCCTCATGCCGTTCTTCGCGCTTCCGGCCATGATATATCTGCGGAATGACGTTGCCATCTTCATCATAGCTATCCGCATTTACAGCTGAAACCGTTCCGATTCCGCCCGCGGCAGCCCAGGCTCCTGAGCTGGCATGATTGGTTGCAGCGACCCCTTTTCCACCCTCAATTAACGGCCAAACTTCGCGACCGCCATATTGGATGGGTTTTAAACCCTTAAACAATGAAATCTCCTGCGTTCCCCTTGGCGCCGCTATAGGCACTCTATTTCGAAAAATCTCCAAAAAAACGAACCTTGGGTGCGTCCCACTCTTTTAGACTCCCAAATCACTCCGGCCTAGAGCATGTCCGTACAATTGTGCATAGCGACCAAGCATTTTGCTTTCGTTATACTCTGCCTGCGCCTTCATCTTGTTTTGCGCGCCTATATCTTCGCGTAGTTGTTTATGCTGAACCAGTGTCACCAGAGCTTCTGCAAACTGTTTTTCATTTGATGGCGACTTTATGAAGCCCTGATTGGGCTGTGACACCATGGATTTTACATCGCCCACGTCGGTCGCCACTACTGGGCACCCAGCAGCCATTGCCTCAATCAGCGAGATGGGAAATTGCTCACTATCGGAAGAGAGAGCAAATACATCAAAAAGTCCGGCATAACGGGCGGGGTCAGGAAGGAAACCCGGCATCAGCAGTCGATCCGACATGCCATGCTTTTCTGCCTCCGCTAAGATATTCTCTTTCTCTGGTCCCTCCCCGACGATTACTAACTTTACCTTATCACCGCCAGCGGCGGCGGCACGGACAAGCCGTGGCAAGTTCTTAATCGTTCGCAATCCAGCAATCGTTCCTACAACAAGTTCGTCATCGGCTTTCTTGAATCCAGGGATTGATCCCCGCTGTGGTTTCTTCTCAAACCGCTTAACATCTATGCCATTGGGAATACGCTGTATTTTACTTGCCGGCTGTTTCCAGATATTTTTCCCGATATCCTCCAATCGAATGGACGGGACAACCAATGCCATACTGCCGCCCAGCGCAAATTTGCGAAATAGATTCCGTTTCCAGTTCAGTTTTTCACGTTCATCCTCATTAAACCCATCTTCATGATGGATCAGCGGGGGTAAGCCTCCAACCCGCGCGAACAGCGTACGGGCCATCACACCATCCATCGAACCCCAATTGTATGATAGGATCAAGTCAAACTGCCGGAAATATTCAACAAATTCTCGGTAGCGGCCGAGTGACGGCTTGCCTGCCAACGACGGTGCACCTTTTGGAAAGTCCACCTTGATGCTCTTGTCCAACGCTTCGCGCGCAGACAATTGCTCTGGTTCGGCAGACAAAATTATATGCTCTGCCTTATCACCGAAATGATTCATCAGGCGTACCGCCCTCGCCTCTTTTCCGCCGAGGTTAAAGGTACTGTGCAGATGGAGAATTTTAGATGGTTTCATCAAGCCATCCGTTCTAGAAAACCCGATATCGCTTCGAGTGCAACGGGCTCCTCCAACGTTGGAGCGTGGCCCACTTTTGGAATGATTGCCAATTCACCATCATCAAGCACTTCCAACATCTTTGCGGCAGTTTCATCGCTAAACAAATCCGACAATTCTCCTCGCAGCAATAGAGTCGGGCTATTTTTCAATGCTTCTAACGCCTTCCACAGAGCGGCACTGCCACCACCCTTGGAATCAAATGGCTCTGCAATTTTCAAATCGTAATCTAGTTTGATGCGACCGGAGCTATTCATTCGGTACAGTTTTTTCGAAAAAGCTATCCAGTCATTCAAACTGTAATCCGGAAATATGTCGTTACTCGTCGACGCCATATCACGCGCTGCATGCGCCCATGTTTCAAAACTACGTCCCTGCCCAACATAGTTGCCGATGCGTTCAAGTCCCTTTGGATCAACTTCGGGTCCGATATCATTTAACATGGCTCCGGCCACACGCGACGGATGGGAAGCCGCCAATACCATTGTCACGATCCCGCCCAAAGATGTCCCCAAGAAAATTGCTTTTGGGATATCCAATTCATCCATCAATTTGATGATATCAGCGACATAGGATTTCGGATGGTAGGTTTTGCTGTCCTTTGCATATTCGCTTTCCCCACGACCACGCAAGTTGACCATTATTATCCGGCGTTTGCCATCTACATATGGACCCAAATGTGCAAAATCTCTTGCGTTTCTGGTTAGTCCAGGAATACAAATTATCGGGATTTTGTTGGCCGCCGAAGGATAATCCCGGCAATGGAGCTTCAATCCATCGTTTGATTGCCAATAGACATTTCGATAGATATTTTCGTTCGACATCCGTGCCCCTATTTAACCTTATCCTCTTGCTGCGAAGGGCATTAGCGGCCACTAACGCAAAATGCCATACAAACCGCAATCTGAACCGAAAAGTTCTCCCTACCATGCCGATATCAAAATTACAGATCTTGGCGAGAAGATTGGCGATCCTGTTGAAGCCGCCAACTATCCAAAACATATATTGCGATTTCGCAACGATCGTTGGGATAGCAGTGTCGGCTTAGCTTCTCTCTCCACGGATGAGTGGATTGACCATTTCGGAAAATTTGAACCGCTACCCGAAAATCTAAATCCACCCTTGGCCCTTCGCTATCATGGGCATCAGTTTCGCAACTATAACCCTGATATCGGAGATGGTCGCGGGTTTCTGTTTGCCCAGCTGAGAGATCACAAAAATCGCTTGATGGACCTGGGTACCAAGGGTTCTGGAACGACCCCATGGAGCCGCGATGGCGATGGGAAGCTGACACTAAAAGGGGCTGTGAGAGAAATTTTGGCAACCGAAATGTTGGAAGCGCTTGGTGTTGATACGTCCAAGACATTTTCAGTCATAGAAACCGGGGAAGACCTTCATCGCGGAGATGAACCTTCACCGACACGATCCGCTGTAATGACGCGTTTAAGCCACAGTCATATTCGGTTTGGTTCATTCCAGCGGATTGCTTTTGAACAAGATGAAGGCTTGATGCATCAACTTGTCGACTACTGTCTAACCCATTTCTACGGTGGAGCAAAAACCGGCGATCCTGCTGCCGAGTTATTCGCTCATGTTACCGAGAAAGTTGCTCGACTAGCGGGGGCATATATGACGGCGGGATTTGTCCATGGCGTTCTCAATACGGACAATATGAATGTTACTGGAGAAAGTTTCGACTATGGTCCCTGGCGCTTCACACCTTATTGGGAACCAGGCTTCACGGCGGCGTATTTTGATCACCAGGGTCTTTACTGTTTCGCCCGCCAGCCCGAAGCCCTTCACTGGAATTTAGCACAGTTAGCAAATTCTCTTCGCCTGATTTCCGACAGTGATCCTTTGGTTTCAACATTAGAAAGTTTCCCACGTGCCTATGGTGAAGCCTTTACCGAACATTTTTGCTGGCGATTAGGTATACAATCGGAGGGATTTGAGAAGGACAAGCCATTGGTCGTAGCCGCTGAGAAAGCGCTTGCGACGAAAACCAGCAAGATCGACAATTTCTTTCACGACTGGGGGCGTTCAAGCGAGCCGGATTCCAAAAGCTACTCTGGTGAAGAATATAACGATCTACGAAGTGAAATTAAGGAAAGAACATCTTCACGTTCGCTGAATCATCAATATTGGGATCAGGAATCACCCTGTTCCATGCATATTGAAGAGGTTGAGTCCATCTGGGCTGCGATCGCCGATAATGACGACTGGCAGCCACTTGCGCAAAAAATATCCAACATCCGAAATATGGCTCAAGCCCTGCGAGTTAGGTGTCATGACGATCCCAAAAATCATAAATAATTTATCATCTTGCACCTATTGTTGCTAGTAGTATCAAGAGATACAGTAATTCGGCGTCAGAAAATAATCTTTCTGACACCAAAAAAGGAAATTGAGACATATTTTGAGCGAGTTAATCTCAACCGAACCGGCAACTGGCGCCGTTCTCTGGGAAGGTCAGGAAAGCGATGTAGACGCAGCTGTTGCGAATGCACGTAGCGCATGGCCTGCATGGGCGGCTATGGCCCTTACTTCACGTATTGAGCTAGTCCGTCGTTATTCCAATCGGGTACGCAGTCAGTCGGATCAATTGGCTGAACTCATCGCTCGAGAAACAGGGAAACCTATTTGGGAAGCCCGGACCGAAGCTGAATCCGTTGTGAAGAAAGTCGACATTTCAGTTACGGCCTATGCCGAGCGAACGTCTCAGCGCCAACTGCCCAGCCAGCCCAATATGCGCGCGGCTCTGCGGCATAAACCACATGGTGTTCTGGCCGTGCTGGGCCCCTACAATTTTCCTGCTCACTTGCCCAATGGACATATTGTTCCAGCCCTGATTGCTGGCAACACAATTGTGTTCAAACCATCTGAAAAAACCCCAGCAGTGGGTGAGTTCTTGGTTGATTGCTTTGCAAAAGCTGGTTTACCAGCTGGCGTTGTCAATATTGTGCAGGGCGGCGTCAAGACTGGCAAACAACTAACCCAGAATGAAGACATAGACGGTGTTCTTTTTACTGGTTCTGCCCAAACCGGGATCGCACTGAACAGGCAGTTTGCAGATCGTCCAGACAAGATACTTGCGCTGGAAATGGGTGGCAACAATCCAATTATCGCATGGGATACAGATGATATCTACAGCGCGGCTGTTTTGATTGTCCAATCAGCATTCCTAACCGCAGGTCAGCGATGTTCGGCGGCAAGCCGGCTAATTGTGCGCGATGGAATTTACGATCAGGTTGTACGAGAGGCTAAGAAAATTGCTGATCGTCTCATCATTGGCGAACCATTTGGCAAACCAGCTCCCTTCATGGGACCTGTGATTGACAACGATACTGCTGATGGTCTCACTGAAAGCTTCTTAGCTCTCATGAGCGCCGGTGGTAAACCGATTAAACATATGGCCCGCCCGATTGACGAGCGGCCGTTCTTAACACCCGGTATAATCGATGTAACCGGTATGGCTGAGCGGCCCGATATCGAGTTATTTGGCCCCATATTGCAGGTCATTCAGGTCCAAGATTTTGACGAGGCCATCGCTGAAGCCAATAATACCCGATATGGCCTGTCAGCCGCGTTAATTGGCGGATCAGCGAGTGAATATAATCAGTTTTGGTCAAACAGCCGCGCAGGTATTGTCAACTGGAACAAGATGACTGTCGGCGCATCCTCAGAAGCGCCTTTCGGCGGCATCGGCCTTTCAGGTAATCATCGACCCAGTGCCTTATATGCCGCAGATTATTGCGCTTACCCGGTGGTATCAATGGAAGCAGAGCAAACCCGTGCATCCATTGGCGTAGGGTTGAAAGACGCGGAAAAGGCTGAAGCCTGAACACAATAGCTTAGCTTATGCGGTTGAAAAAACTTCTGCTTTGAAGAAAAGCGGACGTTCCATCATATCGACCACATGGAAAATTCAAACAATCACTTTCCCACCGGAGGAAAAGTTTATCTGGTTGGCGCCGGCCCCGGCGACCCGGATTTACTAACGCTTCGCGCCGCTCGATTACTCGCTGCGGCTGAGGTGTTGATCCATGATGGCTTGGTCAGTTCCGATATATTGGCTCTGACCAACCCAGGTGCGCGCAAGATTTCTGTCGCTAAGAAACGGTCCAAGCACAGCGTTCCACAAGACAAGATTAATGAATTACTGGTTGCCGAGGCAAAGGCTGGTAACTTGGTCGTCCGGCTAAAGGGCGGCGATCCATTTATCTTTGGACGTGGTGGTGAAGAGGCCGATGATTGCGCGAAAGCCGGTGTCGAGGTTGAGATTGTACCAGGCATAAGCGCGGCCCTTGGCTGTGCAGCACAAGCAAAAATGCCGCTAACCCATCGTGATGCATCCAGCGCCGTCTCGTTTGTGGCCGGCCAATGCAAAGGCCTGTCTGACCAAAATTGGTCAGGACTGGCCGGAAAAGGCCGAACGCTTGTAATCTATATGGGCGTGGCCAATGCAGAGGCGATTGTTGAGAAACTCATCGACGATGGCGCTGCACCAGACCTTCCAGTGGCTGTTCTGGAAAACGGCACGCGGAACAATTTTCGAGCATTGCGCACGTTACTTACCGATCTAGGCGACATGGTACGCCGTGAAGAAGTAAAGAGCCCTGCCCTGCTCGTTGTCGGGGAAGTCGCGCGATACGGCGATGCCGAAGATAAATTTATTGAATTTGCAAAAGCAGCGGGAGTGCTTGCATGAAATTACTAACAGGCAATGACCTGAAAACCGGAGATGTGATCTGGTGGAATGGACTCGATTGGTCGCGCTTTGTCGCGGATGCTACGGATGTTGCAGAGGATGGCGAAGCCATTTTGCAACGGGAAGAAGCGTCACGCCGCGTCAATGCCTCCTATATTATTGACGCAAAGCAGACTGATGAAGGTCCCCGCCCGGCTCATATCAAGGAACGGGTTCGCGCACTTGGCCCGACCGTCCGTCCCGATCTAACTTTAAAACCGGCTGATCCCAATGCCGCTGACTGGGTAATCTAACATGTATCAATATGATCAATATGACCAACAAATGGTCGACACGCGTATCGAAGAATTTCGTGATCAGGTAAAACGCCGCCTGGCCGGTGAAATTACCGAAGATCAATTCAAACCGCTGCGTTTGATGAACGGCCTCTATCTGCAACTTCATGCCTATATGCTTCGCGTTGCCATTCCCTATGGCACGTTGAACGGCAAACAGATGCGGATGCTGGCTCATATTGCTCGTAAATATGACCGCGATTATGGTCATTTTACTACACGTCAAAATATACAATATAACTGGATCAAGCTGGAAGATGCACCGGATTTGCTTGCTGAACTGGCCAGCGTGGAGATGCACGCCATCCAAACGAGCGGCAATTGCATCCGTAATATTTCATCGGATCAGTTTGCAGGCGCAGCAGCCGATGAGATTGCGGATCCACGTCCTTGGGCAGAAATTCTGCGCCAATGGTCAAGTTTCCACCCTGAATTCTCTTATCTACCGCGCAAATTTAAAATCGCTGTGATCGCTAGCGATACTGATCGCGCGGCCATGAGGTTGCACGATATTGGTATTCAACTGGTCCATAATGATGCGGGCGAACTGGGTGCAAAATTCTATGTAGGTGGCGGCATGGGCCGGACCCCCATGATCGCGCCGGAAGTTCGCGACTTTGTTCCAGCGGATGAACTCATCAGCTATGCCGAGGCCTGCCTGCGCGTGTACAATCGCTACGGACGGCGCGATAACAAATATAAGGCGCGGATCAAAATCCTTGTCCATGAATTGGGCAAAGACGAATATACGCGGCAAGTTGAAGAAGAATTTACCCATATGAAAGAGCTGGGTCTCAACCCACCAGTTGAAGAGCTTGCGAGGATCTCAGAGCATTTCGCTGATCCAGCATTTGATGCACACGCCAGCAACGACTTGGATCTATCCGATCCTGACTTTGCCATCTGGGTCGATCAAAATGTCGATACACATAAAAACTCTAGCTATGCTATCGCTACAATCAGTCTGAAACCGCAAGGCGGTATTCCCGGTGATGCGTCTTCTGCACAGATTGATTTGATGGCCGATCTGGCGGAGCAATATAGTTTTGACGAACTGCGCGTAACGCACAGCCAAAATATTGTTTTACCGCATGTCAAAAAGAGTGATCTTTATGCGCTTTGGCAAAAACTCGATGAAGCCGGTCTCGCGCCAGCCAATCTAGACCTTATTACCGACAGCATTGCTTGTCCCGGTCTTGATTATTGCAGCCTCGCCAATGCACGCTCCATTCCATTGGCCCAGAAAATCAGTGAGAAATTTGCTGATCAAGGCCGTCAAAAGGAATTGGGTGAACTGAAGCTCAAAATCTCTGGATGCATCAATGCCTGTGGTCACCATCATGCCGGACATATCGGCATTCTCGGCGTCGACCGTAAAGGTACCGAAAACTACCAACTTTTGTTGGGTGGGTCAGCTGCCGAAGACACTAGCTTGGCGAAGATAACTGGCCCGGGTTTCACCGAAGATGGTGTTATCGAGGCAATTGAAACAGTTACCGACCTGTATTTGCAAGAGAAACAGGGAGATGAACGCTTCATCGATACCTATCGCCGTGTCGGAATGGAGAAATTCAAGGAGGCGATTTATGGTTGAGGCAATCCGTTTTCGCGATGACGAACCGCATGAAGAGCCAGCAGGCTCCATGGACAGCTTTCTGGATCAATCCAATGCCACTGCGGTGCGGATTGAGGCTGGCGAAGATGTCCGTCAGTTGCTGCCTTATCTTGAACGACTGGCTTTGATCGAAGTCGACTTCCCTGCTTTTGGCGACGGTCGCGGCTATTCCGCTGCCCAAATTTTGCGCGAAAATGGATATACAGGTGAGTTGCGCGCGAGCGGTGATGTGCTGGTCGATCAGATCGCTTATATGCGCCGCTGCGGGTTCGACTCCTTCGCTCCTGAAAAACCGATTGATCCCGAGGTTATGGAGCGATCACTTGGTCGCTACGAAAACGTCTATCAGGGAACGACCGATCAACGGTCCCCAATCTGGAAGTTACGTCATGGGTGAGGCAGCAAGAAAAATCGATTTTATCGATGCACGACCAGCGTTTACGCAGGCCGATGCAGATGAGTTAAACGCCCGCTTTGAGGGTGTTGAAACAGCCACAATGTTGAAGATATTGTTTACAGAAAATCAGCTGGGCACAGTGGGCTTGGTTTCATCCTTTGGCACCGAAGCCGCAGTATTACTGCATCTCGTTGCGAAGGCGGATCCTACGGTTCCCGTCATTTTTGTCGATACGCTAAAAATGTTCCCGGAAACTCTGGAATATCGTGAACAGCTAATCAGTGAATTGGGCATCAAGAATGCTCAGGTCGTGGCTCCAAAAACCGACGTATTGGCTGAGAAAGACGAAAATGGTCTGCGCTGGTCTTTTGACCCGGATGGTTGCTGCGAAATTCGCAAAGTTGAGCCCCTGGCACGCGCTAAAGCCGGTTTGGATGCCTGGATATCTGGCCGAAAATCTTTCCAGTCAGTCACGCGTGAAAACCTCCCAAGATTTGAAGTCAAAGATGGGAAACTAAAAATCAATCCACTAGGCGATTGGACCAAGGAAGATCTCGAGGCCTATTTTGAAGATCATAATATCGCTCGTCATCCGCTCGAAGAACAAGGCTATCTGTCGGTTGGCTGTGCGCCCTGCACATCAAAAGTCAAACCTGGCGAAGACCCAAGAGCGGGTCGGTGGCGCGGTTGGGACAAAACCGAATGCGGCATACATGAAGACGTAACGCCGTTGCCGGGCACCGATGACAACGGAGCGAATGATCCAATTTTCTAGAATAGAAAGTCGCGCACATTCTGCGTGGAGATGTGTTCTTTGAATGATCATGCATTCAACAATCGTTTGAATTCCATAGAAAGCTTATCTAGTCGCTTGGCATGAAACAGCCATCAATCAAAAACGGATTTGTTCAACAGTTTAATCTGAGCACACCCATTGCCTTGGCTCCTATGGCCCTTGCAACTGGTGGCAATCTGGCGGCAGCCTGTGCACGAGCAGGTGCGTTGAGTTTGGTTGGCGGCGGATACGGCGATCTGTCTTGGACTAAGCGTGAATATATGGATGCATTGACCAGGCTCGATGGTGACGAACTAAGTTTGTCACATCTTGGTTGCGGCTTTATATCTTGGAGACTTGAAGAAGATTGCAGTGCTTTCGACTGGTTACTCGATCAACCACAAAAACCCGCCGCTATCATGTTATCATTTGGCGATCCAAGCCACTTTTCCAAAATTTTGATTGATCATCAAATCCCGGTCATTTGCCAGATACAATCATTTTCACAGCTTCCCCAAGCAGTGGATGCTGGTGCTTCCGTCATCGTTGCGCAAGGAGCCGAGGCAGGCGGCCATGGAATGAATAGTTTCGAAGGTCGAAGTACATTCACCTTTGTACCGGAAATTGCAGATTGGCTTGCTAATCATTCCCCTCAAACGACTTTACTTGCTGCCGGCGGTATAGCCGATGGTCGAGGCTTGGCAGCCTCTCTGATGCTGGGTGCTGACGGCGCACTCATAGGATCAAGACTTTGGGCAACCGAAGAATCTTTGGCCGCCGACGCTGCAAAACAGACGGCGATTCCGATCGATGGTGATGGAACGGCCAGAAGCGGGATCTTCGATATATTGCGGAGCAAAAATTGGCCTAAGCAATTTGATTTTCGAGCGATAAGAAACCAGTTGCATCGCAAGTGGGAAAGTCAAACCGATGAGCTTCGCGCCAACCCCAAAGAAGCGATCCAAGATTATTTGGAGGGTGTTCAGCAGGAAGACTATAGTAGAGCGCATATTACCGTCGGTCAGGCCGTGGGGCTCATCAACGAAGTTAATTCAGCTGAACAAGTGATCCATGATATTGACGTAGAAGCAGCAGAACTTCTTAGCAAGAGCTTAGTCTAGAAGCATTCAATACCTTGCGTGCTAGCATACCCGACTGCAACTCAGACAGTTGCTTTTACCTAATAATCTTCGGGTGAATCTCCATAGGCTAGATCACCAAATTTGGTGAACTCTGCGATAAAGCTAAGCGGGACATTGCCAGTTGAACCCTGACGGTTTTTCGCGACAATCACGGTCGCTTTGTTCACTTTGCTTTGATGGTCAGTTTCCCAAGCGAGATATTTTGCACGTTGTTCTTCCGTGCTGCTCTCATCCGGATCATCGGGTTTTACCGCCAAATGATAATATTCATCGCGAAAAATAAACATCACGATATCTGCGTCCTGCTCGATCGAACCAGATTCGCGCAGATCAGATAGTTGCGGGCGCTTGTCATCGCGGCTCTCCACCGCACGGCTTAGCTGGGAGAGTGCAACCACCGGGCAATTCAACTCTTTCGCAAGAGTTTTCAGGCCCCGGCTAATTTCTGAAATTTCGTTCACGCGATTGTCGTTGGCGCGACCGGAACCTTGAAGCAATTGCAGGTAATCAACCACTATCAAGCCAATCCCGCTACGCCGTTGCAGCCGACGCGCGCGCGTCCTAAGTGCCGCGATGGTCAGCGCTGGTGTATCGTCTATATAAAGCGGTAAATCCTGCAGCTCGCGTGATGCCATCGCGAGACGATGCATGTCATCGCGGCTAATCTGACCTTTACGGAGAAGTTCCGAACTAATCTCGGCTTGCTCAGACAAAATTCTGGTGGCGAGCTGATCGGCCGACATCTCCAGGCTGAAAAACGCCGTCCGCGCCCCGAGTGAGTCTTCCTCCGCAATCCCATCTTGTTGATCACGCATCCAGCGCTGTGCAGCGTTAAAGGCGACATTGGTCGCCAACGACGTCTTACCCATGCCAGGTCGCCCTGCGAGAATGAGAAGGTCGGACTTATGCAGACCGCCCATCTTTGCGTTCAAATCTGTCAAGCCGGTGGTGATGCCCGAAACTTTACCGCCGCTGTTAAAAGCTCGCTCAACATTGGCTATGGCTTCAGTGGAAGCTGCGAGGAATGATTTTACCCCACCTTCTTGTGCTTCGCCTTCGGAGACCCGATAAAGTGCGGTTTCCGCTTCTTCAATTTGCTCCTTGGGGGCGACGCTCTCGCTCGTATCCAAAGCTCCATCTACCAGCGTGCGGCCAACGCTCACCAATTCTCTTAGCAGCGCGAGGTCGTAAATTTGATTGGCAAAATCACGCGCACCGATCAGACCAGCGCCGTCTCCGGTGAGTTTCGCCAAATAGGATGGGCCGCCAAGAACCTTCATTGCCTCATCAGAATCGAAATATGGTTTCAGTGTTACCGGCGTAACCACCATGTTCTTATCGAGCAGTTTCAATGCCTGCTCATATATCCGGCCATGAAGCGGTTCATAGAAATGTTCGGGACGCAGTTTTATTTGCACGTCCTCAGCGACTCGATTGTCAATCAACAACGCGCCGAGAAACGTCGCCTCCGCCTCAACATTGCGCGGTAGGCGCTGCTCTTCGCTGTCATCGTTATCAAATTGCATTAACTCGGCCATGCCCCCTCATCCACGTTCAGTTGGATTCTGGCAAGATGGTTACGATGAATTTACCAAATCATGTGGGGACATTTCAGACACAATATGTGGATAAAAATTGTTGCGCTGCAAAAACTCTTGTCCAATCCGACACACTGCGGCAACAGGGCGATATGTCTGATCCACGCATCATAGATGTAGCGCTTGATGAAGCGACGATTATCTGGCGAAATGCCGATATTGAGCAAGAGCGCCGGATTGCTATTTTTGACCTAATTGAAGAAAATCACTTCAAGCCACTTCGCGAATATGACCATGACTATGCTGGGCCGTATAAGCTAAGCCTAAGTGTACAAGAAGGTCGTCTGGTTCTAGCTATCTCGCGAGAGAATGATGACCCGCTAGAGACATTGATCCTTGCGCTCGGGCGCTTTCGTAGGCCTGTTCGAGATTATTTCGCTATCTGCGATAGTTATTATCAAGCAATTCGCAAAGCAACGGCAGCGGAGATTGAGACAATCGATATGGCGCGACGCGGTGTCCATGACCGAGGTGCTGAGTTATTGCAGGAAAGGCTCGAAGGAAAAATTGAAGTTGATTTCAAAACTGCAAGACGCCTCTTCACTTTGATCTGCGTTTTGCATATCAAGAATTAATTCCCCAGAGTATCAGTACAGGGAAACAGGGTGGCAGATCGGAATTATAAGAAACTCACAATCCAGTTTGGATTGATTGTAACTATGTTGTTGATCATCGCATTGGTGCTTCGCAATATCGCCATTGGATGGGCACCGCCGCGCGACCAATATCCAGTTCAGGGGGTATCGGTTGATGAAAGCCATGGAAATATTGTGTGGCATGTTGCTGGCGCAACGGGCGTGGACTTTGCCTATCTGACCGCAACCGACGGCGCCGAAAAACGCGATACAAATTTTGCAGCCAATATTAGAGGCGCTCGCGAGGCAGGCGTTCGATATGGTGCGCTGCATGAATATTCGCTTTGCCGACTGGCCAGTGATCAAGCGACAATGTTTGTTACGACCGTTCCGCGTAATGAAAACATGCTGCCCCCCGCCGTTCGGCTAGATTACAAAGAAAAATGCGGAGAAAGGCCGGGACGCGCGCTGGTGCTGAGCGAACTTAACACGTTCCTCAATCAAATTGAGGCGCATACCGGAAAAGCGGCCGTGATTGCCGTGTCGCCTGAACTGGAAGCAGACTATAATCTGGCCAGCGGAATAAATCGCACATTCTGGCTTGAAGACAACTTCTTTCCACCTGACTATGCAACAAAACCCTGGGTGATGTGGCGAGCATCCAATATCAGAAGAATAAGCGGGGTTGACGGCCCGGTGAACTGGAACGTAGTGCGACCATAAATTCTGACAGGAAATTCTGAATGACAATTCTCTCCGATCGCTGGATCCGTAACGAAACCAACCATGCCGGTATGATTGAGCCGTTTGTGGAATCTCAAAAACGTGATGGGTGCATTAGCTATGGATTATCATCCTATGGATATGACGCCAGAGTCTCAGATGAGTTTAAAGTATTTACCAACGTTAACAACGCGATAGTTGACCCTAAAGATTTTTCGGACAACAGCTTTGTAGACCGCAAAACCGACTGCTGTATCATTCCACCCAACAGTTTTGCTCTCGCCCGCACTGTAGAATATTTCCGGATACCACGCGATGTTCTGGTCATCTGCCTGGGCAAATCCACCTATGCGCGTTGCGGAATCATCGTCAATGTGACCCCGCTGGAACCAGAATGGGAAGGTCACGTAACATTAGAGTTTTCTAACACAACTCCCCTGCCCGCGAAGGTTTATGCCAATGAAGGTGCTTGTCAGTTCCTGTTTCTAAAAGGCAATGAACCGTGCGAAGTCAGCTATGCTGAAAGATCCGGCAAATATATGGGTCAAAAAGGTGTGACTCTACCCAAACTGTAAGCCATAAGCATTCTTCAAGTCTTATACCGTCATCCTGAACTTGTTTCAGGATCTCCAAAGGCACTTATGCTCGAAAGAGATGCTGAAACAAGTTCAGCATGACAACACTATTTGGAGGAGCACCCTATGTCCGATGCACGTGAATTTGATGTCATCATCTACGGATCAACTGGCTATACAGGCCGCCTGGTCGCTGAATACATGTCGGAACAATATGGGGTCGGTGGTGATGCGCCTAAATGGGCAATGGCCGGACGCTCTCAAGAAAAACTGGAAGAAGTCCGAGACCTAATTGGTGCGCCTGCGGACACTCCTTTGGTAGTTGCCGATGCAAACGATCCTGACTCACTGAATGCTATGGCAAAGCGCGCCACCGTTATCTGTACGACCGTTGGCCCCTATCAGTTGTATGGCGATGACGTAGTGACCGCCTGTGTGGCAAATGGCACGCACTATGTTGATCTTTGCGGTGAACCGGGGTGGATGCGTGAAAAAATTGACGAACATCAAGAAGCCGCCGAAAAATCCGGCGCGCAGATTTGCTTCTCCTGTGGGTTTGATTCAATCCCATTCGATCTTGGTGTGCTCATGCTGCAAAAGGACATGACGAAACGTTTCGGCAAACCGGCTAGCAGAGTGAAATGCCGTGTCCGCGCGATGGAGGGCGGCCCTTCAGGTGGCACAGTAGCGAGTTTGGGCGCAACCATGAAAGCGCTGGCAAAAAATCCTGCGCTGGTCAAAATCCTCGCGAGCAGCTTTGGCTTGACGCCAGGCTTCGAAGGCCCTGACCAGCCCAATATGCTGATCCCAAAGCATGATAAAGATATTGATAGTTGGGTTGCTCCTTTTGTCATGGCGCCGATCAATACAAAAAACGTGCATCGAACAAATTTTCTCGCTGATTTTCCCTATGGTGAAGATTTTAAGTATGACGAAATGGTAGTAACCAGCGCTGGTGAAATGGGCAAACAAGCCGCTGAGATGTTGTCCAAAGCCAACCCTTTTGGCGGCGATGATGCTCCAAAGCCAGGCGAAGGGCCGACAAAAGAACAACGAGACAATGGCCATTATGATGTTCTATTTCTTGGAAAGACAGAAGATGGTGACACAGCAAGCCTGTGTGTAAAAGGTGATAAAGATCCCGGCTATGGCTCCACTTCCAAAATGATAGCAGAATCTGCACTTTGTTTGGCACAAGATAAGATCAAGCATGGCGGCGGTGTATGGACTCCGGGCGCTCTGATGGGCAAAAAAATCGTTAAGCGATTGGAAGCCAGCGCCGGTTTGAGCTTTACGGTTGAGAGTTAAGTAGATCATTGAAGGTTCAGCTAATAAAGTCGATACAACCCTTGAAACGGGGTAAATCAGGACAAACTTAAGCCTATCATGTTCAAACGTCTATTTGGCAAATCTTCCAGCAGCCCGCTGGACAATGCTCGTATCCCTGATGGGCGGCGCGTATATGCTATCGGCGATATTCATGGTCGCAATGACCTTCTCAATAAGTTGATTGAGAAGATAATGGCTGACGATGGTGATCGTGGCGATGCTGAAAGTGAACTTATTTTCCTGGGTGATCTGGTTGATCGCGGGCCTGATAGCAGCGGCGTTATTGAAACCGCGATTGCATTGAAACAAGAACTGGGTGACGTTCGCTTCCTGATGGGTAATCATGAGGAAGTGTATTTGAAGGCCGCAAACGGAAATGAAAAAGCCGTAAAATTCTTCAATCGCATCGGGGGCAAGGAAACTATCCTCAGTTACGATATATCGATCAAAGAATATATGAATATGGATCACACAAGCCTGGCGGAAAGAATTCCAAGCTTGTTTCCCGAAGAACATGTCAAGTTCATCGCGGCATTTGAAGACCAAGTCATTGTGGGGGACTATGCCTTCGTTCACGCCGGTATCCGGCCTGGCATTCCCCTTTCGGATCAAGAACCAAAAGATTTGCGCTGGATCCGCGAAGAGTTTTTATCGAGCAAAGAGCCGCATGAGAAGGTAATCATCTACGGCCATACGATTAACACTGACGTCGTGGAAAAAAGCAACCGGATCGGAATCGATACCGGCGCCTATTACTCAGAAAAATTGACTGCCATTGGTCTCGAAGGTGCGGATCATTGGTATATTGATACTGCCGAATAAAAAAACCGGCAGAATGCTTTTGCACTCGGCCGGTCTAATTTTTTGGGTAGTGAGCTAAATACTATTAATTTACTAAGCGACCCGTAGTTATTTTAAGCAACCTGTGCTTCTGGTCCGATTTCTTCTTCCATATCACGAAGAACATAACCGCGACCCCAGACAGTCTCGATGTAGTTTTCGCCGCCACAGGCCAGAGCCAATTTTTTGCGAAGTTTACAAATAAACACGTCGATAATTTTGAGTTCTGGTTCATCCATCCCACCATAAAGGTGATTGAGGAACATTTCCTTGGTCAGCGTGGTGCCTTTGCGCAAAGAGAGCAATTCAAGCATTGCATATTCTTTGCCGGTCAGATGCACACGATTGCCATCGACCTCAACGGTTTTGGCATCGAGGTTCACAGCAAGCTTGCCAGTGCGGATAACCGATTGTGAGTGGCCTTTCGAACGACGCACAACAGCATGAATACGGGCAACCAGCTCTTCGCGGTGGAAAGGCTTGGTCACATAGTCATCGGCACCAAATCCGAATGAACGCACTTTGCTGTCCATTTCGCTGATACCGGAAAGAATGAGAACGGGCGTCTGCACTTTGGCGACACGCAGTTTCTTCAGCACGTCATATCCATGCATATCGGGAAGGTTTAGATCGAGACAGATAATGTCATAATCATAGAGCTTGCCGAGATCGAGGCCTTCTTCACCAAGGTCGGTTGTATACACATTAAAGCCTTCAGTTGTCAGCATCAGTTCAATTGCTTTTGCTGTTGTTGGCTCATCTTCAATTAGCAGCACACGCATCAGGCAGCCCCTTTTCTAAATTACTTCCCCCCGAACCAGTTCACTAACGGCCCGATAGGTGATTTATTAACCATGAATTAGATGAACTGAAAAGGTTAATTTTTCCCTAAGGCAGGATTCAGCACGAGTCGTGGAGAGTCAAATGAGTCTGTAACCCGCAGAATTGAGTCGTTTCAGGACTCTCGAGTCTTCAAAAAAAAAATTAACTTTTTTCAATTTTGGAGGAGCAAAACCGAATATTCCGAACAAAATCGGTGTAAATTTCGATCAAATCGTCAAATTTGAAGGCCAAATCATCCACTTTGTTAACGTGTCACTATCCGTTCAAATGATGATCCGTTAGAGAACGTTCATGGTCGAAATTCCAGACAGCGCCATTACAGAAACCTTTCTGGCAGCCTCCGGCCCCGGTGGACAAAATGTCAATAAGGTTGAAACCGCCGTGCAGATGCGAGTCAATGTCTATGCGCTGCGCCTTCCTCCTTTTGCCTTTCGCAAATTGAAGGAGCTATCCGGTCGTAAAATGACGGCAGGAGGTGAATTGATAATCACCGTTCGTGAACATCGAACGAGAGAAGCAAACAGGACCGAAGCGCGTGAGCGGGTCGAGAAATTGATTGTCCAAGCGCATCAGCGCGATGCGCGGCGGATTAAAACAAAACCGAGCCGAGCCGCAAAAGCTCGGCGCGTGGACTCCAAAAAGAAAAAAAGCAACGTCAAAAAAATGCGCGGAAAGCCTAGATTAGACTAAGTTAGATGGGATAATGGCTATGCCTTAATCCAAAGGCGCAATATATACGCAACAATTCCAAGCACAGAAACGCTACCAATCCAGATTAACGCCATCCATCCAAGACGCTGCCATAGCGGAGAGGTTTCAACATCCATCGTTAGTGGTAACCCTCGGTACCAACTTTGCCGCGAAACACCCAATAGGCCCATCCTGTATAGATGAGGATTAGCGGTACCGTAATGACAACGCCAACCAGCATGAACATCTGACTGCTTTCCGGAACGGCCGCATCCCAGATCGTAACTTGATGGGGTACAATATAGGGAAACATACTGATCCCCAGCCCAGCCATACCCAGCGCAAACAAGCCCAACGATAATAGAAAGGGAGAAGCCTCGCGCTTTTTGTACAATCCGCGAAACAGAAAATAACTGAGAATTAGAACCAGCAACGGCACCTGACTTGCGAATATAATGTTCGGCATTGTGAACCAGCGTTGATAATATTGCGCTTCCAAAAATGGTGTGTAGAGGCTTACCCCTGCCATTAGAGCCAGCGTCGCAAAAGCCATTGGTTTGGCCAGTCGATATGCGACATCCTGCCCGCTTCCTTCTGTTTTCCATATCAACCAAGTAGCGCCCAACAACCCGTAACCAGCAACAGTTCCTACTCCGGTTAACAACGTATACGGCGTAAACCACGCAAACCAGCTGCCATCATAAGAACGATCAACTACCTCTACACCTTGCAATATGGCACCAAGGATCATCCCTTGCGAAAAAGCCGCCGCAAAGGACCCTGAGGTAAATGCGATATCCCAAAAGCGGCGATGCTCGGGATCACGCCAGCGAAACTCAAACGCGACACCCCGAAAAACAAGACCGAGTAGCATGATAATGATCAAGGGATAGGTTGCCGGCATGATGATCGCATAGGCCAATGGAAAGGCGGCGAACAATCCACCACCGCCGAGCACTAGCCATGTCTCATTGCCATCCCATACCGGCGCGATGCTGTTCATCGCCTGATCGCGCTCATCCCCGACTTTGAAAAATGGGAATAGGATTCCAATGCCCAGATCGAAACCATCCATTACCACATAGGCAAAAACCGCGAAGGCAATGATAAAGGCCCAAATGACTGTTAAATCCATCAGGTTGTCCCTTTCAGGTCGGTCATAGTCTTTTGCGCAGGACCAGGCGCTATCCCTGCTGCTCGAATTGGTCCTGTTTCGGTGGACTTTACACCCTTCTCCCCAGATTTCGGCGATTGCTTCATCAATCGCATGATATACCAGGTACCCGCACCGAACACCGCAAAATAGACAACAACAAACGCTAGCAATGAGGTGGCAACCGCTGGCGCGGCAAGCGGTGATGCACTCTCGCTCGTACGAAGCAGGCCATAAACGGTGAACGGCTGACGGCCAACCTCGGTGGTAACCCAGCCGGCAATTACCGCAACAAATCCACTTGGCCCCATGACGATCGCCGCACGGTGCAACCACGACCAATCATACAGTTTTTTACGAAATCTTCCTAGCAGGCTCCAAAGTCCGATCCCCATCATCGCAAATCCGATACCAACCATGATCCGGAAAGACCAAAACACAATACCAACCGGTGGTTGATCGGCTTCGGGTACGGTGTCCAATCCAGCCATAGGAGCATCAGGATCATGTTTGAGAATCAATGACCCCAGTTTAGGAATCTCGATTTTGTAATCTATTCGTTTTTCATCGCTGTTTGGAATACCGAACAGAATTAACGGCGCGCCTTCTGGATGGCTATCATAATGCCCCTCCATGGCCATGATCTTTGTGGGCTGATGTTCCAGCGTATTCAGGCCGTGCAGATCACCAGCAAAAATCTGTACCGGCGCAACCAATGCAGCCATCCACATTGCCATAGAAAACATTTTTCGCGCATGTGCGTTGCTCTTATCTTTGAGAAGGTGCCAAGCCCCTACCCCACCGACAACAAACGCCGTGGTCAGATAGGCCGCAATCACGGTATGGACGAGCCGGTACGGGAAGCTGGGATTGAACACAATATCCCACCAGCTTTCACCCGGCAGAAACTGCCCATTCGCTCCCATTTCAAAACCCGTAGGCGTTTGCATCCAGCTATTGACGCTCAATATCCAGAAGGCTGAGATAAACGTTCCTACCGCAACCATTAGGGTCGCAACAAAGTGAAGTTTCTTTCCCACCTTATTCATACCGAACAGCATGACACCCAGAAAACCAGCTTCCAAGAAGAAGGCAGTCAGCACCTCATAGGCCATTAGTGGCCCAATCACCGGTCCGGCTTTATCCGAGAACACCGACCAGTTGGTTCCAAATTGGTAGGACATCACAATGCCCGAAACGACCCCCATTGCAAATGTGATCGCAAATATCTTCAGCCAATATTTGAACAGATCCATGTAGAGTTGCTTGCCAGTCTTCAGCCACAAGCCCTCTAGAACTGCGAGGAAGCTCGCCAATCCAATCGAAAATGCCGGGAAAATAAAATGGAAACTGACGGTAAAAGCAAACTGGATCCGGGCCAGTAGCAGCGCGATTTCAGCATCGGTCATAGCGAGCCTGTTAAACTAATTCAGACCAGTTGCCCATTAGCTCGCTATGCAAACAAGAAGGGAGCGATTGCATTTTGCGCAACCACTCCCGGAATTTAAAAAGAAACCTGCTCAGTCGCCCTTTGGAACTTCAGTATTTCCGCCGGGTTTTGACACATCGGTCTTTTTTTGCTCCGCTGATTTTGGAGCCGTTGCCGACTTCGCTTGCTCAGCAACTGGAACAACCTTTGGCGTTTGGTCTATCTTTGCGTCTTCACCGCCGACTCCGCCAGATTGAACTGTTGCGCCGGTAACCAGCGTATCAAGCGATGCGCCATCCAGACCCAGCTCTTTCATCAAACCATCAATAACCGGTGCTTGCGCACGATAGGACAAAGCGGCGGCTACAGCATCGGTGGCAAGATTACCGCTGCCCTGCCCACTTCCATTGGCACCAGCGCTGCCGCTACCACCGCCGTTATTGGTAAGGCCATCAACCTGCACGATCTTGATCGAGTCAATCGCCTCCATCGGTTTGGCTGATTCCCTGACCACTTCAGGTAAGACATTGAGCAATGCCAGTTTGGTTTGCAGTGAAATCTGATCCGATGACAAGATGTTCGCCGCTTCATTCACGGCCTGTTGTCCTGCCGCCTCCACTTCAAAGCGAACTCTCGCAGCATCTGCGCGCAGTTTTTCGGCTTCGGCTTCACCGGCAGCATCCAGCCTGATCGCTTCAGCGCGATTGGATGCAGCTTCCTTCTCTGCCTCAGCCTCGACTTTCACACCGATAGCTTCGCGTTCGGCCTGTTTCGCCGCTTCAATCAACTCAATCCGCTTTTCACGATCAGCAATCTCAGTTTGGCGAGATGTCGTGACCAACTCCTCCGCAGCAACCGCTTTGGCCCGCGCTTCATCAGCTTCAGCCTTGGCCTGACTTTCGTCACGGCTTTTGTTCTGAATGGCAATCTGCTGATCCTGACGCGCTATCTCAATCGCTTGCTCCTGTGCAATGGAGGCTTCTTTAACCGCGCGGTCGGCTTCAATCTGGGTAGAGTCGATTTTCTGTTGAGCAGTAATTCGTGCTTCTTCTGCTTCGCGATTTCGTACAGCCTGTTCGCTGGCAACCTCAGAAACTTGGGACGCACGCCTTACTTCAACTTCGCGTTCTTGCTCTAGGCGGGCAAATTCTTTGTCTCTTCCGATCGTGAAAGACTTTTGATCAGCCTCCAGGTTTTTGGTTTCCATCTGAACACGCGTGTCCTGTTCAATATCGTTTCGCGCTTTTTTGCGAAGTTCAATTTGCTCAGTCAGTTTGGTCAATCCCTCTGCATCAAATGCGTTGTTCGCATTGAAATGTTCAATGCTAGTCTGATCGAGACCGGTCAGTGAGACGGACTCTAGCTCCAAACCGTTCATGGCAAGATCAGCGGAACTGGCCTGCTGCACTTTTTGAACAAAGTCAGCCCGCTGTTCATGCAATTCATTCATTGTCATACCCGCTGCAACCGAACGCAGCGCATCAACGAACTTACCTTCAACAAGATCCTTCAAAGCTTCCGGCTGCATCGTTCGCAGTCCCAATGTCTGAGCAGCCATCGCCAGCGCGCCAGCATCCGGACGAACGCGAACATAAAACTCGGCCTTCACGTCAATCCGCAGACGATCGAGTGTAATGAGCGCATCCACATTGTTACGTTCCACCGCTAACCGAACTGTGTTCATATTGACCGGCATTGTTTCGTGGAGGACTGGAAGAACCAACGCCCCTCCATTCATCACAACTTTTTCGCCGCCAAGCCCGGTCCGCACAAAGGCAATTTCCTTTGTCGCGCGCTTATACAGGCGGGTCAGAATGACAGCTAAGATGATAACAACGATGATAATTGCGACTGGATAGCCGACGACGGGGATTAGATTCTCTAGCATATATTTCTCTCTTTTCTCTGCTTCGCTTTTTGCTGTGCCTTCATGGCAAACCGGCTGCGAATGTTGTTATTGCTCCAAGGCGAGCTGTTTGTAGGCTTCGGGGGATATCGCTTTGAATATCTCGCCCTCCTTGCGGACGATCAGGACTTCTTCTCCCGCAGCAAAGGAATCTCCATCACTATCGGGTTCCACCATGATAAAATGGCTATGTCCGTGACGATCTTCGATCTTTGCCCGCGCTGCATATCCAACACGTGATTCACCAATTTGAATCTTCGCGCGCTTTCCGACTAACCATTCAATATGTATCGCTGTGGTTTCATCCTGGGGAATGATACGCGATAGGGGAACAGCGATGGCTCCCAAAAGTGGTAGCGACACCAGAACGGAAGCTGGAACAGCTAACCACGGTGTTAAGAGTTGGCCAAACAGCGCTTCGTAAAATTGCTGCCCAGCAAATCCCACCATTGAGAACAAAGCTAAGAAGATCACAATCAGCATCATAAGCGGCAGCCGACCAACGCCAAGAAATGCAAGCATTCCATCGGCTGGTGAGTCTAGGTCTACATCGCCATCCAAGTCGGTTCCAAAATCCGGACCAAAATCGCTCAAACCAATTGTTTGAAGAATACCAAGAAGTAACATGAAAACAAAAGCAGCCGCAAAAATGATATTTTCGTCAGCCAACCAGAATTCAAACACGTATTTCCCCTCTTCCTTTTATTAATATGGGGTTCATCTTCAGATTTTCAATGACTTGATTACAAATATTTCAAGTAACAGCAATATTGTATTATCGCTAGCAATCCAATGTTGAGCATAATAAGATGCGCATCTCATCACTGGGGATCATCATGAAATTGCGCTATCTCGTCACCGCTTGCTGTCTTTCGTTACTTTCATACGCAGCGCTCGCTGAAGAAGCAGACGATTCGCGTAAATTTACCGCTGACCGGGTTTTTGATCTAGAATTTGCTGATAGCCCGCGGATCTCTCCAAATGGATCAACCATAGTCTATTCTCGCAAATCGATGGATAAATTCTCTGACCGGGTCAAAAGTGATCTTTGGTCGATTGATACCAGAAGCGGTAATCATCGGCCTTTGGTGACGGGTAAGGCATCAAAATCATCCGTGCGCTGGTCTCCCAATGGTGATCGGATGGTTTATCTCACTTCTACCGACGGTAAACCAGATATGCGGCTGCGCTACACCGATAGTGGAGAGAGCTTTTCACTCGCCCAGTTTGAATTTCCGCCTAGCCCACCTTCATGGTCACCGGATGGTAAAAGCCTGGCGTTTTCGATGCTTGTTCCGGATCAGAATACCAGCCTGACCAAACCGCCCCGTACTCCAAAAGGAGCGGAATGGGCCAAGCCGGTTAAAGTTATTGATGACCTTGTTTTTCGGTTTGATGGTGCGGGCTATTTGCCCAATGGAACCAATCATGTCTTTGTCTTAAACACCGAAGGCGGAACGGCTCGCCAAATTACCAAAGGCGAAAATGGATTTGGCTCGCCGGAATGGCTGGATAACGGCACGTTATTAGTGACCGGCAATGACGTCGATAATCCCGAACTTGATCCAATTGAAAGCGAAATATACCGCATAGACCTAGGCGATCTTTCTCGAACCGCCCTGACCCAGCGTGATGGCCCAGACATGGCCCCGACCGTATCCCCAGACGGCGCTCGTATTGCTTATCTGGGTTATGACGACAAGTTGAAGGCCTATCAGCAAACCGAAGTCTATGTAATGAATGCAAACGGATCAGGTGCGCGTAACCTGACCGCTAACTATGGTCGTTCGATTGGCGGGATAGAATGGCGAGCCGATGGTCGCGCGTTGATTGGGCAATCGGAAGTGGATGGGTTTCTGACGCTGGTTTCAATCGATCTTTCAGGCAACGTACGATCTTTGGTCCAGGATGTTGGCGGCACGTCTATTGGCCGTCCCTATGCGGGTGGTAGTTTTTCAGTAGCAAAGCGTGCTGGCGGTAGTTCCCCAATCATAACCTATACCAAGGGTACGACGACGCGACCGGCGGAAGTGGCCTTGACGCGTGGAAATCGCGCGGCACGGACGCTTACAAATCTGAACGACGACGCGCTCGGCAATCTTGACCTGGCCAGAGTTGAGGAAGTCAAGATTCCATCCCGGCATGATGGCCGAGAAATTGAAGCATGGGTGGCCCTGCCCCCGGGTTTTCAAACAGATGGCAGCTATCCTATGATATTGGAAATACACGGCGGGCCCCATACCATGTACGGCCCTTTCTTCGCGGCCGAAATTCAGCGCTATGCGGCAGAAGGCTATGTCACCGTCTATGTCAATCCGCGCGGGTCAACTGGATATGGTGAACAATTTGCGCAACTGATCGATCTCAATTATCCGGGTGAAGACCATGATGATTTGATGAGCGTCGTCGATGCCTTGATCGCAAAAAACTACGTCAGCAAGGATCGCTTATTTATCACCGGCGGTTCCGGTGGCGGCGTTTTGACATCATGGGCAGTTGGAAAAACCGATCGATTTGCAGCGGCCGCAACTATCAAGCCGGTCATCAACTGGACCAGCATGGCGCTGTCTGCGGATATATCCCGTTTTGTCAGTCGCCATTGGTTCCGCGCTCAACCGTGGGAACAACCTGAAGAATATTGGCGCCGGTCGCCCCTTTCCCTGGTTGGAAATGTAAAGACTCCAACGATGGTTATGGTTGGAGAAGCTGACTGGCGCACACCAGCTTGGGAAGCCGAACAATATTATACCGCTTTGAAGGTGCAGAATGTCGACACAGTCTTGGTTCGCGTTCCGGGCGCATCGCATCTAATTGCTGGCCGACCCAGTCAGTTAATTGCTAAAGTGGATAATATTATGGGCTGGTTTGCCAAATATGATCCCGCCAAAAATACCGACAAAGAAACTGGCGAATAGAACGTTCCAATGTACAATTTTTCAGTCTCACAAGACAGCACAAATGAAGCATTTTATGACGATCTGATTGGCGCTGCCAAAGCGCTGGCTGATGGTGAACCAGATGCCATTGCCAACATGGCCAATATATCTGCGCTCATTTGGCAATATGTCGCTGATCTCAATTGGGCTGGCTTTTACCGGGTCATCGATGGCGAACTGGTTCTCGGCCCCTTTCAGGGTAAAAGCGCTTGTATCCGCATTGCAATGGGTAAAGGCGTTTGCGGAGCTGCAGCGGAATCTGGGTTGACCCAAAGGATTGCCGATGTTCATGCTTTCCCCGGGCATATTGCATGCGATGCGGAGAGCCGCAGTGAACTGGTGATACCCATTTTCAAAGACCAAAAAGTGATCGCGGTCTTGGATTTGGACAGCCCGAATGAAGATCGTTTCGGAGCAGAGGATCAGACCGGCCTTGAGCAGTTAATAAAAGCAATCACACCCTCGTTAAGCCAATAAAAATGACCTGAAATTGGGTAAACCCAGTTTCACAATCTGCCCCAATTCGAGACACCTCCTAGAATCTACCCTATTTTACAAGCTTCTAATGGTCAAAGCCCGCAGAAAATGGTAACTATTTGTTAACCAATACATGGGTGGTCGTGCGGTAGGCATGACCAAATTTAGGGAGTTGTTAACCATGAAGACCCTTTTAATTGCTGGCCTTGCCGGTGTTTTAACCGCTGCATCAGGCACGGCAGTTGCGGCCGTCGACTCGGCACCAGCAAATAGCTCGGTGATTGACCTGAGTTTCGCTTCACCAAATGCGATTGCAGCCAGTTCAAAGGGCATGAAGGCTCCCCGTGCTAAAATGGGCGGGCACAAGATGCGCGGCCAAGGCATGCGCGGCATGAATAAAATGCGTGGTCATCGGATGAAAGGCATGAAGCGTCATCACGGTTCCAAAATGCGTCACCGCACTGGCGGGAAAAACTACGGCCGCAACCGAGGCTACCGCAAAGGACATAAAGGCCGTCGAGGTTTCCGGAACAGCAATTTCGGGTTTTTCTATGGCGGTGGCTTTCCGACGCTAGGTTATAGTCAGCCAACATATTATGTGCAACAGCCTACCTATCGCTATGCACAACCTCAACCCGCCTACTACCCAGTTCCTTATCCTGTTCCAACACCGGTTGCGTATCCTGCACCAGCTCCAACTACCGTTGTTGTTGAAACAGTTGCACCCAAAGGCAAAGGCTTGACTAAACCGGCTGCACGCATCGCGGCGCAAAGTCGCCAGCAAATACCTTACGATCATCGTGTGGTAGGAACACCAACCTATCCCGGCGGACCTGTTACGCAAAGCGGCACAACCTATCGTGGGGATTGGGATGGTGCTTATCGTGAAGACGGTTCCTATCAAGGGAGTTGGCAGGGCACGTATCAGGGCGCCGACGGCCGTGTTTATGAAGGTGAATATGCCGGTACCTTTATAGGTGAAGGCGGAGCCGCACCTGCTGGCGCAAATTACGCACGTCGTGGCCCGGTAGCGCGTCAGTATGACGATCGCGATTACGATCGCCGCTACAGCAGAGAACAGGAAGAAATTGCCTATCTGCAGCAGTGCCGCAAAAGCAGCGGCATTGGCGGAGCGGTTGTAGGCGGCGCAATTGGCGCGCTAGCTGGTAATCGAATAGCTGGACGCGGTAACCGACTAGGTGGATCGCTCATTGGCGGCGGCCTTGGTGCCATTGCTGGTGCAGCCATAGATCAAGGCACAGATCGTTGCCGCAAGCTTATGAAGAAATACGGCTATGACCGCGATTATGCTGAACGCCGTGTTCCTGTGCAGCGGGCACCAACACAAGCCCATCATGGATATGGTTATGGCTACGGATGGCAGGGTTATTATCAACAACCTGCTTATTATCAGCCACAGACCACTACAGTTGTGATTCAATCTCAACCAGTGACCACGACCACAACAACAACCACAATCGAAGAAGAATATGTGTACGAGAAACCGCAATATGTAGCAAAGAAACGCTACAAACCGGCCAAACGCGTTTGGAAACCACGCGCCAAACCGGCTCCGGTTTTGAAGGGCTGTCAGCAAGCGAACTGTTACTACGACCAGTAAGCTGACGGATATTAAAACAAACAACCCGCCGACCTAAAGGTTGGCGGGTATTTAGTATCCGAACTAGCTCAGCTAATCGAACAACTGGTTACTAGCTTTGATTCTGTTTTCGTAGATATTCGGTGGAATCAAATCGAAGCCAGCCGTCTGGTCCAAGGCGTTCGAGTGGACGGAATTTAATTTTATATTCCATACGGCTTGAGCCATCCACCCAATAGCCAAGATACACATAGGGCAATCCAGCGCGTTTAGCCCGCATGATATGATCTGCGATTATATAATTGCCCAAGCCGGATCGCGTTTCATGATCAGCATCAAAAAAGCTGTAAATCATCGACAAGCCATCACCTTGCTGATCTGTTAGACACGCGCCAACAAGGCGCCCCTTTGATCCGTCTTCGGTTGGCTCACGGTATTCGATGACCAAGGACTTTACCGGCGTCTGCTCCACCATGTCCGAATAGTCCATTTCATCCATCTCCGTCATACCGCCGCCGGGATGACGTTTTGAGAGATATTTTTGAAGCAATTGAAATTGCTCTTCGGTTGCCCAGGGTTCACACGCTTCAACAACCAAATCCTGATTGCGTCTCAGGTTTTTTCGCTGTGTCGTGCTCGGTTTAAACTCTTCCGCCAAGACACGCACAGATACGCAAGCTTTGCATTCCAAACAGCTGGGTCGATAGGCTACATTTTGGCTGCGCCGAAAACCAATGCGTCCCAACGCATCGTTCAATTCGTCCGTATGAGGACCATTAAGCTCGGTAAAAACCTTGCGTTCGCTCTTGCCAGGCAAATAAGGGCATGGGCTAGGATTGGTTACAAAAAATCGCGGAAAGCGAACCGGTGCAGTCACAAATACCAACCTTTGTCATATTTCATGAATCAAAAAATCAGTTATGGCGCTTACAAGGAAGAATGGAAAGCCAATTTACCACATCGATTCATTGAGAGTGACCAAGATGGTTCAATCAGGGTAAAAAAAAGCGGGGCAAAAGCCCCGCTTTCAAATTCTATGTATCAAAAACCTCAAGGGCTTGTTGGATCATCATCACCATCAGCGATAATAATGATGCCTGCGATCACAGCAGCCGCGGCCAACAAAGCGATCAGTATACCATTTTCGCCTTCAAGCTTTTCTGAGTTTTCAGAAGTAGCGCCAATACGCTCTACTGCTGGTGCAACGCTATCAGCAGCTTGTGCCGCCACAGGTGCGACTGCGAGGGATGCTGCTGCAATGCCTGCTGCCATCTTATTCAATTTCATTATATGCTCCAATCAGGATTTTATTTAAACCTAAACTCAAACCGAAGGCCGGTTCATTGCCCCCAAACTTTTAACGAAATACAAATGCGACTTATCTTTTACGATCTCGTTAACTGTCGATTACAGTAGCGGTTTTATAAAAGCAAGTTGGGAAACAATAATTTACGTCTGAATGAATTGTTCCATAGACGAAACGATTTATAGATTCAAAAGCAATTACTTATTCACAAAGGCTGGACGCCCCCCAACCCAAGTTTGAAGTATTTTTTGTTTACGGACAACGCTAGGTGTATCAAGCATCAGATCTCCATCAACAATAAGGAAATCTGCTTGTTTTCCAGGCTCTAAGCTCCCTATCCGGTCTTCTGCAAATGCAGCATAGGCCGCATCAATTGAGTAACCCTTCCATGCCTGCTCCCGTGAAAGTCTTTCTTCCGGGATCCATCCGCCAAACGGCTGACCGGACGCATCTTCTCTTGTAATGGCGGCTGCAAACCCAGCGAATGGGTCCGAAGATTCTACCGGTACATCGGTTCCAAATGCCAATCTTCCACCCGAATCAAGAATAGAGCGCCACGCATACGCACCTTTTAATCGGTTCGGACCGAGCCTTTTCTCGGCCATGATTCGATCCGATGTTTGGTGTACTGGCTGCATAGATGCTATTGCTCCTGTTTTTGCGAAGCGAGCAATATCCGAAGGCGTAACAATTTGTGCATGTTCCACTCGCCAACGCCTATCACCAGAGAATGTTCCCTCCATTTCCTCGATGGCGGATAAGATTTCATCATTTGCCCGATCACCGATTGCATGAACAGCGACCTGAAAACCGTCCATTGCTGCCCGGCTCATTTTGTTCTTTAACTGTGCAGGCGTAAGTAAAGCGAGCCCCTCTGTATCGGGTTTGTCTGCATATGGTTGCTTCAACCAGGCCCCTCGCGATCCCAGAGCACCATCTAAATAAAGCTTCACACCTGCTAGTTTTAGACGATCATTGTAGAGCCAAGGCGACGGGCCTGGGCCACCTATTGCAATCATGTTGTCAATTTCTGCGGCATAAGAAATAATACGAATGTTCAGTTGACCTTTATCGCCAGCTCTACGGAAACTTTGCCAATCCTGCATAGTCGTCCCCATATCCGCGATTGTCGTCACGCCATTGGCCAACAATATCTCCTGGGCTTTGGCCAATGCCAGATCCCGTTCAATCGGCCGGGGGATAGGAATGGCTGCGGCTATAAGAGTCGATGCTTTGTCAACAAAGATACCACTCGGCTTCCCGCCTATTTTTATGATTTCTCCGCCTGGAGGAGCCTCGTTCTTAGCAGAAAAACCGGCGGCCTTCATTGCGGCACTATTGGCCCAGCCGGCATGACCATCAACCCGCTCTAACCATACGGGGCGATCAGGGGTTACTGCATCTAACTCGGCCGCCGTGGGGAAACGACCAAGCCCCCATTTTTCTTGATTCCAACCACCCCCCAAAATCCACCGGCGGTTTGGATATTGCTCTGCATATGCCTTGATAGCTGCCAACGCCTCTTCAAGACTGTTGGTTTTTGATAGGTCGAGCGTCAGCGCACCAAATCCCAATCCCATTACATGGCCATGCGCATCGACAAACCCGGGGATCAGAGTTTTACCTTCCCCATCAAATTGAAAATCGACCTGTTTGGGACGCTTATCGCGGCGATTGAGAAGCTGCTTTACCCGGCCATCATCATCAATCAACATCGCATTGAACCGCCGGACAGTGCCTTGCTTGGTCATCGTCATGCCGTTGACATTTTCGACCAGACTATCGGCCTTGGCCGTGCTTACGCTAAAGGCAGTCAGGCCTAAGCTGATCGCCACAGTCGCGAGTGATTTGGAGAATAAACTCACTTGCCACCTCCTGTTTTCGGTAATCGCGTCACCAGCGAACTGGTATCGTTCCGCCCTCGCCCAGCCGTTTGCACTTCGGAGTAAAATTGATCGACCAGCGATGCGACCGGTATAGCTGCTCCATTGGTTCTGGCTTCTTCTATCGCTAGCCCAAGATCTTTGCGCATCCAATCAACCGCAAAACCAAAATCAAATTCATCTTTCGCCATGGTTGCCCAGCGATTGTCCATCTGCCAGCTTTGCGCCGCACCGCCAGAAATCGCATCATACACTTTATCAAGGTCAAGCTTGCTAGCCTGCGCAAACCGCAACGCTTCTGACAATCCTTCCAATATGCCGGCAATGGCTATTTGATTGCACATTTTTGTTGTCTGTCCAGCACCGATTCTTCCCACATGGACAATTCGGCCCGCATAAGCTGACATGATGATCTCAGCGGCCTGAAACGCTTCTTCACCGCCGCCACACATGATGGATAGCTTTCCGTTTTCCGCGCCCGCTTGCCCACCGGATACGGGTGCATCGATAACATGAATATCCCTGCCCTGTGCTTCGACTGATAATTGCCGGGCAATTCGTGCCGACACAGTGGTATGATCAATGAACAACGAACCTTTTTGCATACTTGAGAAAGCACCATCACGACCCATAGTAACCGCAGCAAGATCATCATCATTACCGACGCAGGAAATCACGATCTGAGCATCTTTAGCGAGCTCAGACGGGTTATCAGCAACGACGCCGCCATATTCCTCCACCCACTGCTCCGCTTTTGCTTTTGTGCGGTTATAAACAGTTAGCTCATGTCCCGCTTTGACCAGATGGCCAGCCATGGGTCCGCCCATCACACCAATTCCGATAAATCCGATCTTAGCCATGTAATTCGCAATCCCCTGTATTGAACCTGTGGGTGGGCATAATCATTGTTTCCCTATATGACCAGATGCGTTAGAGGCCTTTTCGCTATGACAATCACACCAACATCCTCCCTGCCTTCCTTCGATTTTGAAGATATTCAAGCAGCACATGAGCGGATCAAAGACCGCGTCGTCAAAACACCCACGCTCCGAAGCATCACATTGTCCGAGTTGGCCGGTGCGGAAGTCTTCCTGAAATTCGAAAACCTTCAATTTACAGCGGCTTATAAAGAACGCGGCGCGCTCAATGCCTTGTTGTTAATGGACGAAAGCAAAAGACAGGCTGGCGTCATTGCGGCATCCGCTGGCAACCATGCACAGGGACTTGCCTATAACGCCAGAAATCTGAATATTCCGGCGACTATCGTAATGCCCAAGACGACACCCATGGTCAAAGTGGAACAAACACGCGGGCATGCTGCAGAAATCGTTATGTTTGGCGGCACATATGATGAAGCCTATTCTCATGCTCTGGAATTAGCAGAAGAACGCGGTCTCACCTATATTCACGCCTTTGATGATCCCGATGTGGCAGCCGGACAAGGCACCGTGGCCGTTGAAATGCTTGAAGCGATACCCGATCTGGACCGACTAATTATACCTATCGGCGGCGGCGGATTATTCTCCGGCATGGCTACAGCAGCGCACGCAATCAAACCTGACATCAAGATGACCGGCGTCCAAGCCAAGCTTTATCCGAGCATGTACGGGAAACTTACCGGTGAGGAGGTTAATCCCGGCGGTGATACATTGGCGGAAGGCATAGCGGTTAGGAATCCTTCCGAATTCACAGCAGAAATTATCAAAAAATATGTCGACGAGATATTACTCGTCGGCGAAGCTCAGTTGGAAGAGGCGGTCAGCCTGCTTCTACAAATCGAGAAAACAGTGGTTGAAGGTGCTGGCGCCGCTGGTCTTGCCGCATTGCTCGGTAACAAGGAAAAGTTTGCCGGCGAAAAAGTCGGTCTGGTTCTCTGCGGCGGTAATATCGACATTCGCTTGCTCGCCAATGTCTTGCTCCGAGACCTCGCGCGCACCGGACGATTGGCTCGCCTGCGTTTGCATCTGCGTGATCAACCCGGCGCATTGTACAATGTGGTCAAGCAATTTGCCGATCATGAAGTCAATATAATCGAAGTCTATCACCAGCGGGTTTTCACCAATCTCCCTGCCAAAGGCTTGATAACCGATATAGAATGTGAAGCCAAAGACCGTGAGCATCTTGAAGCTTTGATCACGGACTTGAACAAATCAGGATATGATGTGCGGCAGGTTGAATTGGCGGATTGATTGCGAATATGTGCCTATGGCGCATAAGTGGTCTTTCTTGTTCGCAAACTGGTAGAAACCAAAATACTCCCCCCTTTTTATTTGCATGATCATTTTTTGTTGACTATTTTATTTGGAAAATAGGGGATAAAATTGCGTTTTGCTATCTCAATATTCATAACATCAATCCTGCTCCACGGTGTGGCTAACGCACAGAACGATAAAGTTTTGCGAGGCCCTGCGCCAAGTTGGGTTGTTCCATCTCCACTCATGGCGGTTCCAGAAGACGCTGGTGGGCTAGTGTTCGTGAGGCGACAAGACGTTCTGATTCGTCTCGATGAAAAAGGGCAACTACATCACAATAACTCTCGCATAAAAATCCTCCATCCAAACGCTTTGCAAATCGGTAACTTGTCACTTTCTTGGAATCCTGCGTCTGGTGCGCCGACCGTACATACAATGAAAGTGTATCGTGATGGCGAAGTGAATAATACACTACCGGAAGTCAGATTCGAAATACTGCGTCGAGAGGGTCAATTGGAAGCAGCAATGCTTGATGGCATCCTTACTGCGGTCGTACAGATTCCAGACTTACGTGTGGGCGATGAACTTGAATTCGCCTACACGGTTCCTTTTAGTGATCTCACTTTGGGTGATAACGATGCTGGCTTGCTCTTTCTTCAAGCCAATCCGCCTCTTGGTCGATTCCGTTTCGGGTTAAACTGGATCGAAGGTCAAAAGCCGAATATAAAGATGACCAATGATATAAAGAACGTTGCCCAAAAAGGAAAACAAGCAGTCGAGTTTCGCTTTGATAACCCACCTCATCTTACTCCCGCCAAGGATGCCCCACCGCGATACAACTGGCAGCGTATTGTCGAGTATAGCGATTTTTCAGATTGGGGAGCAATCTCTCAGCAGTTTGCGACGTTATTCAACACAGCATCGCGCCTTCCCGACGCTTCGCCACTGAAACAAGAGGCAAAGCGCATCGCCAATGCCCATGAAAGTCCATTTGATCGTGCAAACGCGGCACTTAAGTTAGTTCAACAGAATGTCCGTTACATATACGTTGGACTTAACAAGGGAAACCTGACTCCAGCATCAGCGGAAGAAACCTGGCAGCGTCGTTACGGTGATTGTAAGGGTAAGACCGCCTTATTGCTAGGGATACTAAATGAACTAGGCATCAAGGCAGAGCCGGTTCTCGCAAACAACGCTGGTGGTGACGATGGCCTTGATGAAAGGCTTCCTAACCCAGGGCTGTTTGATCATGTTCTGGTGCGAGCGCTGATTGATGGTAAGATATATTATCTGGATGGTACGCTGCCGCCTGTCGTCCCGCCAAGCTCTGAAACGGTTTTCCCCTACCGGTGGATATTACCGCTTAGAGCGAAAGGTGCCACGATAGAAGCTCTTGCTTGGAAGCCGGCAAAACAGCCTGACGAACTTAACTTGTTTGAAATCGATGCACGATCAGGATTTGATAAACCCGCGCGGAAAATTAGCACTACCATTACCCGAGGTGTTAAGGGCTTGGGACAGCAAGTTCAATTGTCCGGGTTAGCTCCCAATCAATTGCTCAGCGCAATGCGCCAACAGATGATCGGCGACACGTGGCAGACTGTCGACGATGTCAAATGGCGATTCGATCAAAACGCACAGGCGAGCGTACTCATGATTAGCGGCACGGGAACGGTCGACTGGGATGATGATGGCGATGGTGCCAAGTCAATGGCACTTCCCGGCGGAGGATTTAGTCCGCCAAACAAGCGAATTAGGGCAAAGGATCAAGATCAAGATCTACCTTATTATACCAGCTCCAATTTCAGTTGCTATGTAACGACAGTGCGGTTTCCGACTGACACGCAAGCGATGCAGTGGTCGTTCAAACGCGGCTATAACACAAGATTATTTGGTAGAAATTATTATCGTGCTTTTGATCTCCGTGAAGGTTCTATCCGCATGATTCGCGGTTCCCGGGTTGAAAAACAAGAATTCGATGCTGTAAGCGCAAATCGAGACAATGATCGCATTGGCACCTTCGATAACAGCATGGCATGGATTTATTTTGACCCGAATGGTCAAAACACTGCGACAGGTAGCGACAAGATTGTGCCAGCCACATATGACATAGATTGGGTGACTGATAGTAAGGCCTGCCTTTCGACGACTAACGGAAATTGATCCGCTTACGTAACGGCCTATCTTAACCGAAATCCAGACTAGATAGATCAATTTTTAGCCGGCGGTAATCAGTTCCAGCAGTTACTGAGCGTTCGGTGTAAAGCCAACCTGTATCAAACCCTCGCAGTTAACCCAGCATCACGCATACCGCGCCAAATCTGCACCGCTTGCACAGTCTCCGGAACATCGTGAACGCGCACGATTTGAGCGCCTTGCTGGATGGAATGATGCGCAAATGCGACGGAGCCTCCAAGACGCTGGTCAACCGGCGCTTCTTTGGAAAGTGCGCCGATCATGCGTTTCCGGCTGGCACCAATGAGAAGCGGTTGGCCGAGCGAATGAAAAAGCGCGATATTATTCATCAATGCCAAATTGTCCGCCAGTGATTTGCCAAAACCCAAACCAGGATCGACAACTATTTTTTCGCGTTCAAACCCCGCTTCAACCACATCTGCGATGCGTTGCTCTAACCAATCAAATGTGTCCGTAACGACGTTGCAGTAACCATCACCCTTATGCGGGTTTTTACCACTAGAAGGCGCATGCATCAAAATGACAGGGCGTCCGGATACACCCGCAACTTCGAGAGAGCGTTTATCATGCAAAAGAGCCGACACATCATTGATAATATGTGCACCGGCGGCCAGCGCCGCCTCCATAACGGCTGCCTTGCGGGTATCCACAGATATTGCCGCACCGCAATGGCCTAATTTTTCGATTACCGGAACAACCCGCTTAATCTCATCACCTTCCCAAACGGTTTCTGCGCCAGGCCGCGTGCTCTCGCCGCCAATATCGATGATGGAGGCCCCTGCTGCAGCCATATCAACCGCTGCACTGGCTGCAGATTGCGGATCTTCGACATGCTTTCCGCCATCGGAAAAGCTGTCAGGCGTAATGTTCAATATGCCCATCACATGCGGTTGATCAAATCGGATCACACGCTCGCCGCATTCCAGCGGCTCATGTTGACGAGTTAGATTTGCAAATTGGGTTTCTGCACGTCGCTGCAACGGCTCGGCCAAAGACTTGGACGCTTCTAACCAATCGGAAACGGAAGCCAATCCTCTGACAACAGGATTAGCCCCATTAAATATAGTATATTCAATCTGAGAAAACCAAATTAAACTATTGTTTAATCGCATATTTCTGGATTCAAAAAACTGTGGACTGTCAATAAATCCAACCGGCTTCAAATATATTTTTGAATCCGGTGAACAGGCTTCCATCTCTTCCATGATTCCGGCGCTCATTAGGGTTCGGTAGCGAGCAAATAGGTCTGACGCAATTCGTCGATCACCTTCAAATTCTTACCATCCTTATAATACCAATAGGTCCAACCATTACAGCTTGGCGCATCTTGAACGGTTGCTCCAATTTTGTGGATCGATCCTTCCTTGCCATCCCAAACCAGTGATCCGTCAGCACGTACCTTTGCTTTGAACTTGCGATTTTTGCTGCACAGCTCGTCGCCGGGTTTCAGGTATCCAGTTTCCACCAGGGTACCGAACGCAACGCGGGGTTTCGACTTGGGAGATTGCATGGTCTTCAACGAACTCTCATCAAGCGGCAAAGCGGCTTCAATTCGTTCTTCGGCTACTTCACAATAGGCATCTTCCTTCTCACAGCCAATCCAGTCACGTCCAAGACGCTTTGCAACCGCACCAGTTGTTCCCGTGCCAAAAAATGGATCCAGAACAACATCACCGGGATTGGTGGTCGCCAGCATCACGCGGTACAGCAGAGCCTCTGGCTTTTGCGTCGGATGCGCTTTAACCCCGTTGCGTTTCAAACGTTCCTGTCCACCACAAATAGGCATGACCCAATCACTGCGCATTTGCAGTTCATCGTTGAGGTTTTTCATCGCACGATAGTTGAACGTATATTTCGCCTTTTCGCTCTTAGAAGCCCAAATCAGTGTTTCATGCGCATTGGTAAAGCGCGTTCCCTTAAAATTTGGCATTGGGTTGGCTTTGCGCCAGATGATATCATTGAGGATCCAATAGCCCAGATCCTGCAGCGATGCACCCACACGGAAAATATTGTGATAGCTGCCAATTACCCAAAGCGAACCGTTGGGCTTCAGGATACGCCGCGCTTCCTTGAGCCAAGCTCTTGTAAAAGCGTCATAAGCAGCAAAGCTGTCAAAATGATCCCATTCATCATCGACGGCATCCACCTGACCGCCTTCGGGACGATAAAGATCACCACCCAATTGCAAATTATAGGGTGGATCAGCGAAAATTAGATCCACGCTTGCATCGGGAAGCGAAGCCATCGCCTCCACACAATCCATCTTCAGGATGGAGTTTAGCGGCAGCGTCGCCGCTTTAGCAGTTTTTTGCCCACTGCGTTGTTTCAAAGCTCGCCCAGTTTTCTTTCGCGGTGCGACTTTACTTTTTGGCGCGTCGATGCGCTCGATAATCCCCATGAAGAGATATTCCTTTTTTGTTACCAGCTGCGCACAGGGTGAGTCCAACGACGCTTCCGGTCAAGGCCGTTAACTTAGGTTAAAGGCGTATCTTTATGGTTAACGAGGTTGAAACAATGAGAACGAAAAGAGTCCATCCCCAGATATGGAGTCTGTTAAAGGACGCAGGACTCAATCCCTAGTGGTGTGACCAAAAAGACTCGATTTGAAAATTAAATCAATTCGAGCTGCGCAACCGGTGCAAAACTTTTCCGGTGGAGTGGTGTCGGACCATATTTCCGAAGCGCAGCTAGATGTTCGGCAGTACCGTAACCCTTGTTTCGTTCCCAACCATATTCGGGATATTTCTCTGCCGCTACCAACATCAATCGGTCCCGATGTTCTTTTGCTAGGATGGAAGCCGCAGAAATACAGGAATGGATAGCATCTCCGCCAATGACAGCTTCAGCATGATACGCCCAGTTTGGAAGACGATTACCATCGACAAGCACATGATCCGGGGCCTTGGGCAAACCGTCGACCGCGCGCTTCATCGCCTCCATCGTTGCCCACAATATATTGAGTGTATCGATCTCATCTTCGTCACATATCCCAATGGAATAGTGTGTTTGTTCAAGAATTAACGCTTCCAGGCGTTCACGCTTCTTCGCTGACAACTTCTTGCTGTCGTCAAGCCCTTCAATGCCGTGATCAATTGGCAAGATAACTGCAGCAGCCACCACTGGTCCTGCCAAAGGCCCCCTGCCCGCTTCATCAACGCCAGCGATTGAAGAAGACGTCATTGACGAGGTACCCCCATCGGGCCACTGCCCATGCCAAAGCCAGGAGCTGTTTTTAAGCTCTCCCGCACATATTCGCGAGCTTTAGCAATTGCATCCTCTATCGGGTCTCCAGTGGACAGATATGTCGCAATCGCTGCAGATAACGTACACCCAGTGCCATGATTATGCTTCGTATCGATCCGAGAACCTTCCCAGCTGGCGATATCTCCATTTCTGTCAATCAACCGGTCGGTCAGCACATCCTTGTCACCATGCCCGCCCTTTAGGAGAAATCGGGCGTCATAGTCCGAAATGATCTCTTCGCCGCCCAAACGTTCCATTTCCTGAAGATTGGGCGTTACCAGCGTTACGTGAGGAATGATCTTATGAAATACGGCCACCGTCCCATCATCCGAAAGCTCCGCTCCACTGGTTGCAACCATCACCGGGTCGAAAATAACAGCTTTGCCTCGAACCGACTTCAAAAAACCGGCAACCGCCAGTGCATTGTCAACCGACCCCAGCATACCAATTTTTACCGCATCTATACCGAAGTCATCCATCACGGCCCAAATTTGCGCCAAAACCATGTCTGACGTCATGATCTCAATTGCGGTTACACCCGCACTATTCTGGGCCGTTACAGCGGTCACAGCTGTCATCGCATGACCGCCCAAATTGGTGATTGTTCTGATGTCCGCCTGAATACCCGCACCGCCGCCGCTATCCGAACCGGCAATAGTGAGTACTCTTGGCGGCTGGGTCGTCATGAGGCGATATTGACCATCAAGTAAAACAACCGTTTGCATCCTTGGAATCCGTCAGGAAACCCAAACTATATTTGTTACATTTGGCCTGGATTTCAGCCACTAACCAGCCACCTCTTCAACTATTGCACAAATGCGATCAACAACCTGCGTTACTTGGTCAGAATTATCGCCCTCCGCCATAACACGGATGAGCGGTTCTGTTCCTGAAGCACGAATAACCAATCTACCAGAACCTTCGAGCTCCTTTTCCGCATCAGCAATTGCCGATTTGACCCTTTCGTCTGCCAGCGGATCACCTGACGCATAGCGCACATTCTTAAGTAACTGCGGTACTGGATCAAACAGGTGTAGCAGCTCACTGGCAGGCTTTCCGCTTTCAACCAGTTCACCCATAACCTGCAAAGCCGCCACTGTACCATCTCCAGTAGTTCCGTGATCTAACAGGATCATATGACCTGATTGTTCGCCGCCCACGTTAAAACCGCCCTTTTTCATTTCTTCCAGGACGTAACGGTCACCCACTTTTGCCCGCACCAATTCCAGGTTTTGGGAATTCAAAAAGCGTTCCAGGCCGAGATTTGACATCACAGTGGCAACAACACCATCCCCGCGAAGCAATCCATTGCGGCTCCAACTCCAACCGATGAGAGCCATCAGTTGATCCCCATCAACAATCTGACCTTTTTCGTCGACGACAATCAGCCGGTCAGCATCTCCGTCCAATGCGATTCCGATATGAGCACCACTGGCAACCACAGATTCCTGCAATGTAGTTACATCTGTTGAGCCACATTTATCATTTATATTCAATCCATTAGGATTTACACCTATAGTAATTACTTCAGCTCCCAATTCCCAAAATACAGACGGCGCCACTTCATAGGCTGCACCATTGGCGCAATCACAAACAATTTTCAGGCCATCGAGCCTAATATGTTCCGGCAACGACATTTTTATGGCATGAATATAACGCCCTCTTGCATCTTCAAACCGCTTGGCACGGCCAATATCGGCCGCTTCCGCCAATTGAGCATCTTCCTCCAAATAAGACTCAATCTTCATTTCATCTTCGTCGGAAAGCTTGAATCCATCTGGTCCAAACAACTTTATACCGTTGTCATGAAAGGGATTATGGCTGGCTGATATCATGACGCCAAGATCAGCGCGCATTGATCGGGTCAGCAAAGCCACAGCAGGTGTGGGCATGGGTCCGACCTGAACCACATCCATTCCCACGCTGGTGAAGCCTGCAACCAATGCATTTTCCATCATATAGCCAGAAAGACGCGTATCTTTCCCAATAACGACCCGATGCCGATGATCGCCGCGCACGAAGTGACGACCTGCCGCCTGTCCGACTTTCATCGCGATTTCGGCGGTCATTGGGTGTTTGTTGGTCAGACCTCTTATACCGTCTGTACCAAAGAATTTCTTAGCCATTTCAAGCCACTTTCCGGGTTATACCACTTTTCTAATTCCTTAGCCGATACGGTGCTTACAAACCAAGTCAGAAAACAAGCTTTGCTCCAATTTACATCCAATCATGGGTTGCCAGACTAGACTGAGCGTGGTTCAACATATCATTATAATTTTCAGGGACGAATTTCATCAAAAAAGCACTTATCATTCTCATCGCCCTCATTACCGGAGTTTTGATCGGTTTATCAGTGGGAACAAAGTCTGAGTGGCTTGTCGACGCTGCAGATGTAGTCGGAAACATGTGGTTAAATGCACTACGTATGACAGTCATTCCACTGGTTTTCACATTGCTCGTTGTTGGCATTGGGAAGGCAGCAGCTATGGCCCGCGCTGGCACCATGACGGCCAAAGCCATTTTCTTCATGATCTTCATTCTTTGGTGCTCATCCGCCATGGCGGCGTTCGCGACACCCGCACTTCTCCAGTTATTTCCGCTGGATAGCGATGCCGCTTTAGCTTTGCGTGCTGCTTTGGGTGAGACAGAATCACCGGGAGAAGTCCCTCCCTTCACTGAGTTTTTACGCGCGCTAATTCCCACAAATGCAATTGCTGCTGCGGCCGAAGATGCTGTCTTACCGCTTATGATATTCGCGCTCGCATTCGCATTCGCGATATCCCGCTTGCCTGAAAATCAACGCGCCTTACTGGATAATTTTTTCAACGCCTTGGGCAATGCATTGCTGATCATCATTCAATGGGTTCTGGCGCTGGCTCCTATAGGGGTATTTGCCCTGGCACTGGGTGTAGGAGCAAAAGCTGGATTGGCTGCCTTTGGCGCACTGCTCCATTATGTTGTTATTGTCAGCAGTATCGGAGCGGTTATCTGGCTACTTAGTTATATCATGACCTGGCTGGCAGCCGGCAAAGGTCCTGTCGCCTTTTTCCGCGCATCTGCACCGGCTCAGGCAGTTGCAATTTCTACACAAAGTTCGTTGGCATCGCTGCCGGCTATGGTAAGCGGAGTTAGGGCTTTAGGCGTTGGAGAACGCTCGGCTGATGTTGTCTTGCCCATCGCTGTCGCCTTGTTCCGCGCAACCGGCCCATGCATGAACCTCGCGGTAGCGATTTACGTCGCGCATCTGATGGGCATTGAACTTGGCTTCGCTGCGCTTGCAATTGGATTGGTTGTGGCTGCTATTACCACCATGGGCGCGGTCAGCCTACCCGGTTCCATCAGTTTCATCACATCAATAGCGCCCATCTGTATGGCAATGGGGATTCCGATCGAACCATTAGTTCTTCTTTTGGCGATCGAGACATTCCCTGATATCATGCGCACAGTGGCCAATGTCAGTATGAACATGAGTGTAACCGCCACCATCGCCAGAAATGAAGGAGATATCGGATGAAATATCGCAAATTGGGATCAGAACTCGAAGTCTCTGCACTCGGTCTAGGCTGTATGCCAATGGCGGGCATAGGATCCGGCATGTACGGAGAAGCAGATCTATCGGAAAGCCTGGCGACCATCGATCGTGCCATAGAACTTGGTGTGACTTTCTTTGACACAGCGGAAGTCTATGGGCCTTATAAGAATGAGGAATTGCTTGGTCAGGCCATAAAGGGTCGACGGGATCGACTGGTCGTTGCGACAAAATTTGGTTTCGATCTTACCAATCCAGGAAAAATCGGCGTTGATTCCACACCCGCCAACGTGCGCCGCGCTTGCGAAGGTTCTTTGCAGCGACTGGGCATTGAAACCATCGATTTGCTGTACCAACACCGGGTTGATCCCGACGTTCCAATTGAAGATACCATCGGCGCAGTGGCCGACCTAATTCAAGAGGGAAAAGTCCGCTATATCGGTCTTTCAGAAGCAGGGCCGGAGACTATCAAGAAAGCTCATGGCACCCACCCGATAGCAGCGCTTCAATCAGAATATTCGCTGTGGGAGCGTACCGTCGAAGATGAAATCCTTCCGCTATGTCAGGACCTGAATATAGGATTTGTTCCTTATAGCCCACTTGGACGTGGGTTTCTTACCGGACAGATAACCAGTCTTGATGATCTAGAAGAGGGCGATTATCGCCGCCGAGACCCCCGGTACAGCCCTGATAATTTTGATCAAAACCTAAAGCTTGTCGATGTTGTTAAAGAGATTGCGAACACGCATAGTTGTTCCGCAGCCCAAATTGCACTTGCATGGCTCATGGCACAAGGCGAATTTGTGGTGCCAATTCCAGGTTCAAAACGCCGAGCCACTCTGGAAGACAGCATGGCTGCGGTTGATGTTGCTCTGACACAAGATGATCTTACAGCGTTGGAGGCAGCCGCCCCGGTCGGTGGCACCGCTGGTCCACGATATGGCGAAGCCATGATGTCCATGGTCAGGCTTTAGAAATCATAAGCCTTCGGTAAAGCGCCGGGGGTAGGATTGCGATACCGATCCCGCAGGCGTTGTTGACGATTGGACAAAGACTGCTCCACGCCATCAATAAACACTCGATCTACTTGCGTCGATAACTCTAGAGGATCGCCAGTCCAAACAACGACATCTCCACGGCGTCCGGGTTTTAACGACCCCAGTTGTGCGCCCATGCCCATAATTTCAGCTGGTTGAGAAGTAATCGCTGCAAAGGCTTCTCCCCAAGTCAACCCAGAGGCACGCGGCACTTTGTTGAGCGCCACCAAATTTCCTGCATATTGTACTGAATAGCGCAATTGATGAGCATCACGGTCATTAATCATGCCGATCCCCACCTTGACCCCGGCCTTTTTCATACGGCCGATATTGGACTGGGTAGCAGCCAGATCCTCAAAACCATAGGGAAGATCGCTAAGCGCGGATGCGAGAACCGGTGTGCCAGCGGCCGCGATATGATTGGCGACGCGCCAGCCCTCATTTACGCCAACAAGTACCATTTTAAGCGCAGGGAAATCCTTGCGCAATTCCAGCACTTTTAAAATATCATTGGCGCTTTCGACATGCACCAAAAGCCGTGTCGATCCATTGATAACCGGAAGCAAAGCTTTGGCATCGGAAGCTTTTAGAAGGTCGCTATCAAACGCAGCCGGATTGCGCGCGTAAGTTCGCGCCTCATTCAAAAGTGCCCGGAAGAGAATATGCGCAGCTGCGCGACTGCCCCCTGCCCGGCTGTGACCGGTTTCACCAAGCTCAACAAATTGGAAGGCGCGGGCTTTTGTAATAGGCCGCTCATCCTGTCCGAGATCAACAATCGCACCATAGCCGCCAAAGATCGATTTTGATGTGCTCGGCGATACTACGGCCCGCGTTACACCGGCAGCCCGATTAACCGCCATGGGTGATGCAAACGGGTTCACCGCATATTGCACATCCAGAGCAGCAGAAAATGGAGAGCCACTGGAACGGGTATCATTGGTTTGAGCCACAGCACCGACTTCGACCAGGCCGACGCGGCTAAAACCTGCAAAAATACCAGGTGTCACCCATTTGCCAGATGCATCTATGCGGCGCGCATTGGCTGGAATGGTGACATTGGAACCCGCCGCTATCACTCTGCCATTGCGCAGGATGACAGTACCATTTTCAATTGGCCCGCCACCATCACCGACAACGACCTTGCCGCCCGTAATTGCAACGGTTTGCGCCGCGGCCGGAAAAGAGATCACCGCTGAGGCCGCTATTAGGATCGAGGAGAACCGCTTCATTTCACATCTCCTTCACCAGGCTGACCAAGCTCAAAATCACTTACCGGCCTACGTTTCGGATCATTTGCATCAAACAACAAAGCGCCATCCACCCAGACTTTCTCCGGTCGTGAATAAACGCTAAGCGGGTTGCCATTCCACAGGACGACATCTGCCATTTTGCCGGGTTTCAAACTACCGGTCATGCCTTCGATGCCCATCGCCTTTGCAGGATTATAGGTAATCCACTTTATCGCCTGTGCATCACTAATTTCTATGCCCATGGCCTGCCCATCGGCTTGTGCTTTCGCGGCTTCTTGATTGAGGCGTTGGATCTGATTTTCATCATCCGAATGGATGATCACACAAGCTCCAGCCTGTTGGAGTAACGCGGCATTTTCAGGAATGGCGTCATAAGCCTCCATTTTAAAGCCCCACCAATCCGCCCAAATCGCTGAACAAATACCCTCTTCGGCCAATATATCAGCAATTTTGTAGCTTTCTATCGCATGATGAAAGGCCGTGACTTTATATCCGAATTCCTTCGACATATCGATAATCTGATTCAATTCATCAGCGCGATAGCAATGGTTATGAACCAGTATCTCTCCGTCCAGAACACCAACCAATGTTTCCATGCCCAGATTTCGTTTAGGCGGCTTCGCGCCATTCCTTTTCTTACGATAATCCAACGCGTTGATCCAGGTTTGACGGTTCAAAGCCAAACTACCCATCCGCGTCGACGGAAGGCGATTGCGTCCACCATAAACTCTCTTGGGATTTTCACCGCAGGCCATTTTCATACCATAAGGCGCACCGGGAAATTTCATTTTCTGAACTGTTCGCGCAGGCACATTTTTCAGCGTCACAGAGCGTCCACCAAATAGGTTAGCCGATCCAGGCAGGATTTGCAGCGACGTAATACCACCATTCGCCATTGCCCGTGAAAAACCGGGATCCTGCGGCCAAACGCTATGTTCCGCCCAAACATTGGGTGTAACTGGCGAAGTCGCTTCATTTCCGTCGCTATGGGCCGGAACGCTGGGTGTAGGATAGTCACCGAGATGACTATGCACATCTATAATGCCCGGCGTCACATATTTCCCAGTACCATCGACGACAGTAATGTCCGCAGGAATCGGTGTATCTGGACCACTGACCGATTCAATCTTACCACCAGACATGAACACGGTTCCATTGTCTATCCGGCTACCTTCACCATCATAGATAGTGACGCCGGTTATCGCTGTAGGAGCAGATGGGTAAGCTTGATAGGTTGAAGGGAAAGCACCCTTTCCCGATCCACGATCATCTGAAACGGCGTTATCTGAAGCGCTTGCAGTTTCCTTTTCAGCAGCTGTTGCAGCGCAACCTGCCACCAAAGTTCCGGCAGCAACAACTGCCAGCAATGCTCCAGATTTCATTTTAGTCCCCTTAGGATTATGATTTCGTAGTTGGGTGTATGCCCGCAGCTTGTGGTTCGCCGATTTCGCTCTGGCCTTCAAGGTCATCGTCGATAGTTGCATCAGTGAGTGTGTCGAGATGCATCATCTTTTTGATTAGTGGTGAAATAAAGATCACGACAACACCAACACCAACTGCGACCCAACCCACTGTCGAATAGACTTCTACAACCCGCTCGGGACCAGCGCCTTCGGCACCAACGGCTGCAGCGATTAGACCCGCTGCAAAATTACCGGTTGCGGATGCGAAAAACCACGTTCCCATGATCAAGCTAGCCATATGTGCAGGAGCCAAACGGTTCATTGCGCTAAGACCCACTGGTGACAGGCATAGTTCACCAGTTGTGTGCAACAAATAGATTAAGAAAATGAAGATCACGGGAGTGAGGTTACCAGTTCCCGCAGCGAGAACACCGGCAACGAGAACCAAGAAACCCGCACCCAATTGTATCAAGCCCAATCCAAACTTAGCCGCCGCAGATGGCTCCAAGTTGCGTTGACCGAGCCAAGTCCAAAGCAAAGCAAAGACCGGGGCAAGCAAAACAATATAGATAGCGTTGATTGACTGGAACACAGAAGCTGGCACTTCGATACCAAATATATTCCGATCCACACTGCGATCCGTAAACAAGTTCAACGAAGAACCAGCTTGTTCAAACAAAGCCCAGAATAAGATAGAACCAAAGATGAGGAACATCGCGGCAAATATCCGATCACGGTCTTCCTTTTCCAATTTGGTCACCGCAGTGAACAAAATATAGCCGACCAGAATGGCGCCAGCAATTCCGAGCAATGAACCAACCAGTGCTTGATATTGGATCAAAATCCAAACCAAGCCTACGGTAGCGAAGCTCAAAAGATAAAGAACCCATTCGAACTTAATGCCCGCCACTTTGGATTCCAAACGCTCAGGGTTTGAAGACTCTCCGCGGCCAACCAAAAGCGGTGTACCCCACACAAACACGATAAGCCCAAGCAACATACCGATGCCGGCAGCACCGAAACCATAAGCCCAACCATATGTTTGACCAAGCCAACCAGCAACAATGGCGCCCAATGCGGCACCCAAGTTAATGCCCATGTAGAATATGGTATATGCTGGATCTCGGCGAATGTCGGTCCGCGTATAAAGTTGTCCAACAATCACCGAAATATTGGCCTTTAGAAAACCTGAACCGACAATGATAAACGCCAAGGCGAGCCAGAATATGTTAATTGCGGGATCAGCCTGTCCGGCTCCATCGCCTTCAAATGCCATCAAGAAATGGCCAAAGGTCAAGAGAAGTGCACCAAACGCAACGGCTTTCCGTTGTCCTAAATAACGATCAGCCAGATAACCGCCAATTACCGGTGTAATATAAACCAGCGCTGCATATGCACCATAGATGATCCCAGCTTCACTATCCGAAAACATCCAATGTTGGACAAGATAGAATATGAGCAATGCGCGCATACCATAGTAGGAAAAACGCTCCCACATCTCGGCAAAAAATAGAACAAACAAACCCTTCGGATGCCCTAGGAATGTTCCCCTTGCATCACCAGATTCTTGATACGCACCTGCCATAACACCGGCTCCCCAAAATAGTTTCGTTGCGAGCCATCTATCGCGGCTCAGTTGAACGGCACCCTAATGAAAAAATTGCGCAAGTGAAGTAGATTGTTTCAAATGCGATCACTTATTCCGCAAAAGCCTCTTGCATTTGCCTCCCTGTCTTACAAAGTGACGCCTATGAACGATCCCAATTTTAACGACCGCAGCGGTCTTTCATCCTATTTACAATCCAGACGCTCCGGGAGACCTCGGAATATGGTCGAGCCAGGGCCGAGCGACGCACAGCTTCAGAATTTCGTCCGAATCGCCATGCGTACACCCGATCATGGGAAGCTAGCACCGTGGCGCGTCGTGGCGATAGCGACGGATCAGCGAGAGGCCCTGGCCGAGGGATTTAAAGCGGCTTATCTCAAAGAAAATCCCAGTGCAGGCCGTATGGAAATTGATGCCATGGATAACATGGCGCGAGAAGCTCCAGCCTTACTGGTCGTGCTTTCATCTCCCGTAGAAACAACGAAAATCCCACTGTGGGAACAGCAGCTAAGTTGTGGCGCCTTATGCATGAACCTGCTCCACGCGATCCATGCCGAAGGATTTTTGGGTGGCTGGATTACTGGCTGGCCCGCGTTTAGCGACGATGTACGGGATATGTTCGGGACAAAGCCCGAAAAGATCGCCGGTTTCATTTTCATAGGATCAAGTAAAACACCATTGAAGGAACGACCGCGGCCATCATTGGGTGATATTTTAAGTCATTGGGATGGGTAGGATAGATCGTAGAGTCGGGCTTTCCTACATATCTCACCGTAATATATAAACGCAGGATGGCCTGCATATTTGACCGATCTCGCAATTTTCAACCTCTTTTCTACCGGCATTACTGCCATCAACGATGAAATGGGCCGGTTTCAAAAACGGCTCGCTGTGTATAATTTGTATAATTCTTAGAGTAAAATGGCAGGTCGACGGACAAGGTCCAGACCTTAAATATCAGAAAAGCCAGACTTATCCCTTGCCTGCATCGCTGTATTATGGCAGTGAAGCAGCATGAATAATGCAAGCAAACCTGTCTATTTGAAATTGCGGGATATTATTTCCGAATCCATCCTTGATGGCCAGTATCATGAAGGCGATATGTTACCATCGGTACGTTCTTTTGCCTCTGATCAGGGTGCCAACCCCCTCACCGTCGCCAAGGCGTATCAGGGGTTTCAGGAAGATGGGTTAGTCACTGTCAAACGCGGTGTCGGCATGTTTGTCGCCAGTGGAGCCAAAGCGAAGCTTCGGGATGCGCAACGCAAAGATTTTGTTGAAAATGTCTGGCCGCCCGTGGAACGGCAAATGAAACGACTCAACATCAGTTTTGATGAATTGCTGGAGCGCGAAAGTTAGAATTTAACTGTCAGCCGATTTCTTTTCGCTTTCTAGCGCCGCAAAAGCTTGAGCCAGACTTCTTCTATAAACGACGTTATTGGGCGCTATCCGAACCGCTTTTTTTATTAGATCAACAGCGTCCTTATTGCGCTTTCCGTCGGACAGCATTGCCAATCCATATAGATGCGATACGACAGGACTGGATGGTTGCACATAATATGCGATCCGCCCTGCCTTGATCGCCTTTTCGGTTTGTCCCAAACCTGTATAAGCTTGCGCTAATCCGGCCATAATCAGGGCGTCATTTTCACCTAGCCGCTTGCGCAGATTCTCTAAAATATTACGCGCGACTTCCCAGTTCTCAGTTTCCAAATGTGCATAGGCCATCCAGCGTAGGCCCGCTATACTACTGGGGTTATAACTCAAATATTGAGCGAGAACTTCACCGGACTCCTGCATCGCTCCTTTGGCCCTTAGAGCCTCAACAATCCGGAGCATCACAGGTTCGGAAAACTGGATTTTTCTGGCACGGTCCAAAGCATTTAATGCTTCATTATAATCACCCTTGGCCATCGCTGTATCGGCAACCAAAATGTGAGCAGCGCTTGCTCCGGGGTTCCCCCTCTGCAAGCGCTTGGCAAGCGATAAAGCCGCCGAATGATTTCCCGCATTAAAAAGCGCACGAATGTAAGGGACGACCTTACGCGCATCATTTGGGCTTCGGCTTGCCTCTGCGGCCAAGACATTGATCGGTGTGTCCGGGGCAAATCCAATTTCCTTACCCACATCATGTTTGGCAACACGGTTAAGTACTCCTGTTGCTTCCGACCGTTTATCGAGAGCCTCCAATGCCCGACCGACTTGCCATAGCGCATAAGGTTCAGCCCCGCTTCGATTGACCTGCGGTTTTAGAACAAGGACCGCCTCTTCAGCATCGCCGGCCAGATATAGAGCGCGCGCAAGTAGGTTTTGAGCTCTCCGGTTATTGGGTTGAACAGACGTCAAACGCCGAAATTTCTCAACCGCAGCGTTATAGTTGCCCTCACCATGTTCAATGATACCCTGCACCAATATCACCGCTGGCACACCATCAATGCGCCCTTCGGTTTTCTGCATCAGCACGCGTGCCAGTTGATATCTTCCAGCCCGCGCCGCCAACACAGACTGCATGAAAAAGGCACGTGGGTTTTGACCGTCCAGAGCAATAATTTTGCGCGCGATAACGAGCATATCTTTCATGCGTCCCATGTCACCCAATGTCGCGGCGTAGTCGGTAAGCACCGCCACATCATTGGGGTCTATCTGCAGTGCCCGTTCAAACCACGGTAAAGCGGCGCCCAAACCAAATTGAAAGCGCAGCAATTCGCCGCGATATTGAAGAGCCCGTATATTGTTGGGCTCTAATTTTACGGCTTCATCCACTGCCGCAATAGCACCCGCCTGATCTCCGCTGCCCGCTCGAAAGCGAGCCACATCAACCCATAGGTCTGAATATCCAGGGTCGAGCTTTATCGCTCGATCAAATGCCTGACTGGCTAGTAAATCATCACCCAAATCCATTCCGACGAGACCCAATATTCTGGCAGCGGACGCCTGGTTCTCTGCTGGGATATCATCTGCCAACAACTCCACTTTAGCCTCTTTGAGTTTCCCCTGTAGCTGCAGTGCTTGCCCATATAGATGCCTGGTGCGTGCAGGCGGCGAACCCAACTGGATAGCTTTATCCAACTCTGCTTGCGCTCCGATTGCATCAAATAGTTTGAGCAACATCTCTGCCTGCAAGATACGTGCTTCAACCCATGACGGATCGGACTTGATCGCATTCATCAATTCTATACGTGCAGAGCGGGCGTCACCGCGGGATTGAAAATCCTGCGCTTTGGCAAAATATTCCCTAGCTTCCTCATTACCTTGGCTAGTCGCGTTCAGTTTCTGAGATAGGCTGCCTAGCGACATCATCAATATTGCCAAAAGCAATACTGACCGCCAATGGGGCGTCAAAGAAAGTCGTTTGAACAAGACTAGCTCGCTTGCTGCAACTGATATTGCTTGAGCAAATCGTACAAAGTTGGCCGGCTAATCCCCAACAACTTTGCAGCATTGGAGATATTGCCATCCGTCTGCGAGATTGCTCGTCGAATTGCCGTCCGGTCGGCAGCTTCACGGGCCGCTTTCAGATTGAGAAGGCCCACTGGTTCATCGTCATTGGTTTCCAAATCCAGGTCCTGAGCAGTCACCAGTTTGCCATCAGCCATAATCACAGCTCTTTTGATCCGGTTTTCCAATTCACGAACATTGCCGGGCCAGTTCCAGGCTTCGAGAGCTGCCAGCGCATCAGGCGCCAGTCCCTTCACCGCCGGATTGATTTCCTCTGTAAATTTCTTCTGAAAATGACGGGCTAGTAGGCTCGCATCACCGGGGCGATCAGCGAGAGCCGGTATTTTGATGACTATCTCAGCAAGACGATAAAAAAGATCTTCACGGAACGCATTCTCCGAAATCATCGCCTCCAAGTTTTGATGTGTGGCGCAAACAATACGTGTATCAACTGCAATCTGCTTACGGCCACCTATACGTTCGACAACGCGTTCCTGGATAAAGCGCAATAGTTTCACTTGCAGCGGCAGTGGGATATCGCCAACTTCGTCGAGAAAAAGCGTACCGCCATTAGCCTGTTCAATCTTTCCCTCAGTGGTCTTGATAGCGCCCGTAAAAGCCCCTTTTTCATGACCGAATAACTCGGATTCAAGCAGGTTTTCAGGAATGGCAGCACAGTTAATTGCAACAAATGATTGATCGCGTCGATCACTCGAATCATGCAAACCTCTGGCAAGCAATTCTTTTCCGGTGCCGCTGGCACCAAGCAACATCACCGATGCGTTAGTGTTTGCAACCCGCTCGATCATTTGTGCGACCTTCATCATTTCGGGAGCGCCCGTAATGATTTGACCCAAAACTCGGTCGCCTTCTGTCTTTGTTGCAAGGTGCTGATTTTCCAGCTCAAGTTTACGCACATGAAAAGCCCGGCGAACGATTAGGCCGAGTTCATCAATATCGACCGGCTTTTGGTAAAAGTCCCATGCCCCGCTTGCGATGGCACGCAACGCACTGTCTTTTTCGCCATGTCCGGAAGCCACTATTACCTTTGTATCGGGCTTAAGGCTAAGAATCGCATCCATCGTCGCGAAGCCTTCTGTAACACCATCAGGATCCGGTGGGAGTCCGAGGTCTAAAGTAACAACATCGGGTTCTTCCGAACGGAGCAGATCGATCGCAGATTCTCGGTCGCCGGCGACGATCACTTCAAAGTCTTCATAGGCCCATTTCAACTGCTTTTGCAGCCCCGGATCATCTTCCACAATTAGCAGTTTTTCTTTGCTCTCAGACATATCAAGCGGCCCTTTCATCTACACTATTCTCTTCAATCATCTCTTTTGCGAGTGGCAGAATCAATGTGAAGCGACTGCCCACGCCTTCTTTGCTTTCCACTTCCAAACGTCCGTTCATGGCAACAGCAAGTTGCCTTGCTTCATATGCTCCAATGCCAAAACCGCCCTCTTTGCTGGAAGCAAATGGCTTAAACAATTGGCTACGGATAAACTCACTGGACATCCCGTGCCCAGTGTCAGCGACCTCTATGGCGACACTTAAATCCCGGCGACGGGCATTGAGTTGAATTGCCTGCCCATCGATGCTGGCATCAACGGCATTTTGGATAAGATGTCCTAAAATCTGATCCACCCGTGCGGGATCAGCTAATATGGTTAGATCATCAATTTGATTGGTTTCGATCGCATGGAGCAAACGTTTCTTTTCAATCGTGGATTGTAAAAGTTTTACGAGCTTTACCGGTTGAGGTTCTTCTGGCTTGGCCTTGTTATGCTGAGAAAGACGAGCCAGCAAACCATTCATTTTTTTTGCTGAATCTTGCAAAGTTTCGATCATATCACGGCGGAATTCCGGGTTGTCTGCATGTCTTTCCGCATTGCGCGCCAGCAAACTTAGCTGGCTCACCAGATTCTTGATATCGTGCATGATAAAAGCCATGCGGCGATTAAACTCATCGAAACGCTGTGCTTCCGATAAGGACTCCTGACTTTTTGCTTCCGCCAAATAACTCGCGACCTGACGTCCGACCACCCGGAGCATATCAAGATCTTCCCAGTCAAGCGTGCGATTCACCCTGGGCCTCGCCAACAATATCAATCCAGCCAATCTATCAAAGTGAACAAGCGGAACTGCAGTCCATGTTTGCGGATCATTGATCATCCATTCGGGTATGGCGGATTCATCGCATTGTTCGTCTTTGTCTTCTCGCAAAGCATCAAACTCTACAATATGGCCAGTTTCTTGGAAAAACGATATCGTCCGAGCAGTGCAAGCCCTTGGAGGAACCTGAATGGTTGGCCAATTCCATCGGGATTGTAAAACCAATCGGCCGGTATCATCAGGCATTAGTAATACCCCAGCAGGTGAATCGGTAATATCTGCGATAGCTTGCACAACCCGCTCATGAAAAGGAGCAGAGTCTACACCCGGCCGTCCTACGGTGTCAGTGAAGCGTATCCATTCAGACCGATAGTCATAGCGATGTTGAAAGAAATTTTTGGCTAGCTTGACTTTGAACCACGCCCGAAATCTTCCGGAAGGAAGCAGCAGTAATGCAGCAATGGAAGTTCCGAATAGGAAGCTAATCTGTGCAAGTTTAGCATAGTCACCGCCTATAATCTGCAACGCAGTGGCAATTACTACCATCATCAAAAGATACCCACCTATTGCAACAAGTGAGAGCGATCGAAAAGCTACGCTGCGCGATAACTTTAGATTCCAGTTCGTATTTCGAACAGAAGCCAATGCGATCAAGGGCGCAATACAGGCGATAGCTGGACCGCGCATCGCGATTAGCTCGATCGGCATTTGTTGAGTCAAATACATGATCGTGAAAAGATTCAGATCATAAGTCCATATCGCGGCGAGCGACGCCATTGGCAGCCGAATTCCCCACCGAGTTTCAGCTGCTGATATCGAATATAGATTATGTACCAAGACGAGTGCACCAACGGCGAAAATCATCCGCATAACAACGGCTGTATAGGTTGCCATGCCCACCAAACGAGGACTACCATCGAAAATCGGGATAAAGGAATCTACAACAATCTGGCCAACCAAAACGAACATCAAAGCAAAGTAGATGATGTTAACTGTTTTGGGTTCGTCGCGACCCTCTCCTGTCCTTAGTAGGACAAACATAAAGTTCAACCAAGCCAGATTTCGTGTCGACTCCGCAAAATTGGAAATCGGAACAAACGCACTTTCAACGGCTATGGATAACGCCCAAAAACTGGTTAGTGCTATCGCGATTATCAAAGATATCTGAGTGGTATTGCGCTCCGTATTGCGTTGGAATTGCCATATGGCTAGCGCAGCAAAAAGGGCTGCGGCAATGCCGTGACCCACAATGCCAATTTGCGCTAGAACAGCCCCCATGTCAGCGAACTCCCTCTGGCCATAGAACAACACGGATGGTTTGCAGAAGGATCAGAATATCTAAAAAGGGCGTATAGTTTTTCGCGTAATAGAGATCATATTCAAGCTTATGACGACTATCCTCAATCGAAGCGCCATAGGGATAGTTTATCTGCGCCCAGCCAGTAATGCCCGGCTTCACCATATGGCGTTCAGTATAGTAAGGCATTTTGGTCTGAAGGTCGTCGACAAATTGCGGACGTTCGGGTCGCGGACCAACGAAACTCATTTCGCCTTTCAAAACACTCCAGGCCTGCGGCAGCTCATCAATTCGAACTTTGCGAATGAATCGCCCAATCCGCGTGATTCGAGGGTCGTTTTCACTCGCCCACACTGCTTGCCCTGCTACTTCTGCATCAGCCCGCATGGATCGCAATTTCAAAATATTAAACGTCTGCCCATAAAGCCCGACACGCTCCTGCTTGAAAAAAGCGTCACCTTTACTTTCCAATTTTATCAACAATGCGAACAGCAAAATAATCGGTCCGGTAAGCAACAAAAGCAACAGGCTCATCAATACATCAAAGCTACGTTTGAAGGCCGTTGAAATCCGTCGCCCGGATGAAAAACCATCAGAGAATATGAACCAACTGGGGTTCACGCTGTCCAGATCGACACGCCCGGTTTCACGTTCCAAAAAGCTGGACATATCATTGACATGTACACCCGTGGTCTTGATGGTCAGCAAATCAGCAACGGGTAGTGCATTACGCCGTTCTTCCAAAGCCAGCACAACCTCACTTACTTCTAGATCAATTACATATTGCGGCAAATCCTCAATCTCAGAACGGCGAACAACACCATCAAGCTGGGCCGGACCTTCGTTCATATCGACATAACCAGCAACGATGAAACCGCTTTCTTGGCGCTTTGATATGGCAGATAGACGTTTTGCTCGCGAGCCTGCGCCTAGGATAAGCAAACGTCTTTTAAAGACGTCGTTATCGAGGACCGTTCCCAACATGACTCTGATGACCATCAACAGAAAAATCGCTAAGACCATCGCGTAGAGCGAGTTGGATCGCCATAATGTGATTCCTGGCAGTATAAATGCCATCAAAGATAGAAAAATCACTCCCAGTGAGATGGCGACCAAAATCCTTGCGGCAGCAAAGCGAAGCGATTGAAGCGATTCATTCCCGTAAACACCCACCGCAATCAAAGCAAGTTGCAGGGCTACGGCAAAGCTAAAGACCGGACCAGGCCGCTCATATATTGTACCCCAATCCATACCGATTTGGCTTGCGCGTAAAATCCAGCCAAGTTCCGCAGCCAAAACAAGCAGGAAAAAGTCCAGAAATCCGAGGAAAATTACGGGATAGGGAATATAATGTTTAAACAACCGGATCATTACGCGCGTGGTCTTTCTTGTTACTCCACGCTCAATAACAACAAATGGTAAGCTGTCGGTTAATTTTACACTGAGAAGGTGAACAAGTCCTTGGTTTTCTGTAGCGCTGTATAGTTTACCGACAGTCCAATGGATTCTTGTGCTGTGCTCATTCCGGTCAGTCTCCAGCAAAACTGTAAGGAGTCAGGCCGCGTTCCCTCTCATCAAACTTTAACGTTCGCGCTTTTGGCGGCGCTGATCTCTGGGAGCACTGCTGTCTGGTACATGCGGGACAGCCAAGGCCAATCGGCATTGCATTTTCTTCAGATAAATCAATACCGCGAGCATGAAATAGCGCGCTAGCCAGGTCAGCTGAGACGCCCAGGGCGATAACAAACTCAGGTGCATAACCGCCCGCTCCAGAACCAATTCCTTGCACAGAACGAGCCAGTGTGAACCAGGTAGAACCATCCTCAAGCGCTAACAACTGGGGTTGGACCTCTGAACGTCGTTCGAATGCACGATGGATATTCCACAAAGGGCATCGATGTGTACTTTCGACCAAAGGCGCATTGCTAGCGCCGGCAAAACGCTTCGAAAGCAAGCCAGAACGATCGATTCGCAACATAAAAAAAGGAAGTCCTCTCGCACCAACACGTTGCATTGTAGTAAGCCTATGGGCGACTTGTTCAAAACCGGCGCCAAACCGGCGTTGCAAAACTTGTATTCGATATTCCGTTTGTTCGCAGGCGCGGAGAAATCTAGCATAAGGCATCATAACCGCCGCAGCAAAATAGCTGTTCAAATGTCGACGAAAAAGGCGTTCGGCAGATCGGTCAACAAATTTACCTCCCGCAACCAATCCATCAATTTCTCCTTTTGCCTCTATCTGCCCTAGGAGCAGTGATGCCTGAAAGGTTCGCGAAGCAGAATCCAACATCTCTGAGAGCTGCAATTGTCTGGCATGGAGATCAAGCCGGCGAAGCTTATCCGGCATAACGGTCTCCGGTAAAATACGGATTGTGATTTGATGTTTCACCCGAAGTCGCTCTGCTATCGCCCCATAGAGATCTCCAGCCCCTAATCGAAGTTCATCGGCCAACTCTTCAGCCAAGGCATCCAAATCGGCAAAGTGATTTCGCCATCGCTCGATTTCTCGCCGAACAGTTTGAATAGGATCCAAAATATCCAAGCCATCATTGTTTACAGAAGCAGTTCGATTATCGAACAATCGTACGAACGCTTCCACCGCATTGGGCGCGGCCATCAACCATTCTTCCAATTCAGTGCGGTCAATACTGATATCTTCAAAGGTTGGGTCAGCAAGGCGCCGAGATAGACCTTCTACTCCTCCCCCCGGTTCATCCGCCATTAGTTGTCTTGGATCGAAGTCAAATCGCTCTGCCAGCAATAACATCAGCCTGGCACTGAGCGGTCGTTGATTGCGTTCGATAAGGTTCAAGTAGCTGGCGGAGATATCCAACGCTTCTGCCAATGCTACCTGTGTCATCCCGGCTCCTCGCCGCAATCTCTTGATAGCAGCACCGGCAAACAATTTTTTTTCGGCCATGACAAACTATATGTAAATTAATTTACTAATCTACAAGATGTTTTCGATATTTGTTGTGAATATCGCACACAGCCTGTTCGCGTTATTAATCCGTGGCTATAGCTACGCGAGTATAATCGCTTTTTCGCTTTTTCCAGTGTAATTTTTTCTTAACTTCAGAAAGCTAGTAAACGACTCGCTATTTTCAATTTTGAGAGATGATTGTCATGATGAAAGAAGTTGCTCTATTCGCCGTAGCAAGCAGTGCGCTAGTTTACTTTCTTTCTCCAACCTCCGAAGAACCAGCGGTTGTGCCTGAAGAAATCATGCAAGAGATCGAGCGTGTGCAAGCGCCGTTAGAAAGTGCCAACGATAGTTGGGGTTATGAAAATGAAGATGACTATGAAGACGAGAATTTTGTTTTCGGAGAACCAATGAAGTTACAAGATGAAGACTTCGATAGCGAGAATTCAGCTGAGGCCCTGAATGCAATCAGCAAAATAAAAGTTGATGCCGATAAGAGAATTGCAACGAGTAAAAACGCCAAACTGGCTAACCCAAATATTGGCAACGGAAAAGAACGCGAGCGCAGAACCCGGAATAGTCCAGTTCCCGAAGTACTATAGCCCTTACTATAGTTCCAAACAAAATCAGTCTAAATCACGCGTCATATCGCGGCGACACTCGTCACTGATGATAGCAGCATGACCATAGTTAGGGTGATCAATCTGGATCATCACCTGACCTTCCATGCTTTTCCACTTAGTCACTTGCTCAGCGGTTAACGGAAAGTGCAAAAATTGTACTGCGCTTGCCTTGCCGTCTGACCGAGTACGGTCAATATCTTGCTCAGGTTCAGCGGTGACTTTTTCTCCACCGATAATCACATGAATGTGCTGGTCGACACCGCCGAGTGTTTTAAGAAATGTAGTCCTACGTTCTTCCTCATCGATTTCAAACATCAGTGTTCCGGTAAATTCCGACCCGTTGGGAATCATCGGATTATAGGCAGCCATCTCATCAACAAGCTGTTCATCGCCGCCTTTTTCAATGCGTAACATTTCCTGAATCTGCAGCCACATACTATCCCAACTTTCAAATTGGATCGTCGCATGTGGACCAATCGCGAGCCGCCGGAATTTCTTGCGCAAGATGCTTTCCTGCCGCTTTTCATTGCGGATGGACTCATAGTCTTCGAGTGAAATAATGTCGTCTGTCGTTATCTCATGGGTATCGCGGGGCATTTCTAATCCTTAAATCCATAGGCTTTGGCGAGCAGTTCAATCGGATGTCCAATCCGTTCCGGCACTTTATCGTTATTGCCCATTTCCATAATCTGTTTGAGATGTGGACCCGCGAGCGGACATTCGCTGACCATATAATCGGGATCGCCTTTTGTGACCGCGCGTACGGCTGGTCGTCCGACCTTCACCGCCTTGTCGAAATTTTCCTTAAAAATGCCCCATTTTCCGCCGTGGCCCGAACAGCGCTCGGCAATCGTTGGCTTTGCTTCTGGAATTAGCTTAAGCATTTCCATCGCTTTTGGTCCCATATTCTGAGCACGGCTATGACAGGCAAAGTGGATACCAATACTGACCTCCATTGGTTCGAATTCGACGATCCCTTTATCCTTAGCAATCTCGACAACATACTCGCTAAGGTCTCGCGTAGCCGCAGACAGCTTCTTCACCGCCTCATTCTCCGGTAAAATCAGCGGCCACTCAAATTTCATCATCAACGCACAGCTTGGCGTCAATGCAACCACATCATAACCCGCATCAATAATCGGTTCAAAATGTGCCGCAACTTCCTCTGCTGAGGAAGCGACGGCAGGAATATCACCATTTTCAAGCTTGGGCATTCCGCAACAACCTGGATATTCCACGCGGGTTGCAATGCCGTTATGCGACAATACTTCCAATGCTGCTTTGCCGGAAGTCTGGTCATTGAAGTTGCCATAGCAAGTTGCATAAATCGCTGCTTTCCGGCCGAAGGCTGGTGCATCGGGATTGGGAACGGGTCCATGGCCCACATGTTTGTGGGTCAAAGGCACGTCTTCAAAAGCGGGCAGGTGCGCGCGTTTGTCTATTCCTGTAACAGACGACAAAACGCCCCGCGTAAAGTCATTATCTTTCTTGGTTGCCCAATTCGTCGCGCCGGCAAAGGTTCCGGCGATAGCAGCATTGCGATCCATCTTCGCTAGTTCTTTATCAAGGAATTTTGTCTTACCCTTTTTATGCTCAACCGCCCGGTGACGCAGCATCAAATGCGGAAAATCCAGATCAAATTCATGTGGCGGCACATAAGGACATTTGACCATGTAACACATGTCGCAAAGCGTACAGGCGTCGACGACTTTCTTCATATCGCCAGCGGTCAGGTCTTCAACTTCCTCATTTTCGCTTTCGTCGATCATATCGAACATCTGCGGAAAACTGTCGCACAAATTGAAACAACGACGGCAACCATGACAGATATCAAATACGCGGCGCAGCTCGGTATCGAGCGCTTCTTCGTCGTAAAAGGATTCTTCCTGCCATGGAATCGGATGGCGGATTGGCGCGTCGAGGCTGCCTTCTTTCATGAAACTACCTTGTCGCTAAAATTATTGAATTCAGAAGCAGAATGATCATGCCGCCGCCTTTTTAGAAAGATAGCGGCATGATCCAGAATTATCGGAAAGCCTTAGGCGTCCATTGTGTCCAGTGTCTTCTGGAATTTACCAGCGTGGCTTTTCTCTGCTTTTGCAAGCGTTTCAAACCAGTCAGCAATTTCGTCGAAACCTTCTTCACGAGCCGATTTGGCCATACCGGGATACATATCGGTATATTCGTGTGTTTCACCAACAATGGCTGATTTCAGATTGGATGCGGTATCACCAATTGGTTCTCCGGTAGCCGGATCACCGGTTTCTTCAAGAAACTCAAGATGACCATGCGCGTGTCCGGTTTCCCCTTCGGCAGTGGAACGGAACACAGCAGCTACATCGTTATAACCTTCGATGTCAGCCTTCTGGGCGAAATAAAGATAGCGGCGGTTAGCTTGGCTTTCGCCAGCAAATGCGTCTTTCAAATTCTGTTCGGTCTTGCTTCCAGCGAGTCCCATACTTTTCTCCTTTGGTGGATTTGTGATTTATCACAGCCGAACCCCAGATTCGGCTTGCGCGTGAACTAAGTGTCAGAGGGATAACTCGCTATCGAATTTTTTGATTGTTCTTGATCGATAAAAACGATTATTAACTTGCAACTTATTCGCAATAGCGATGATCTATTTCCCCGTCAATTCGGACAGCGTTTCATAGCGTAAACATCAGGCTCAATTGTCAGTTTGAACGCGTTAGTATTCACAATTTCGATGGGCCCGTCCATTTGAAACCTTCCGCCAGATTCTCCTGTTTCTTCATCTATCACGAGGTCGGTTAGGTTGAGTATCAATCTCTGATCAACCCACTCCCAAGTACCGATCAAATCTTCTGAAATAAAATTTCCTCCAGCGATCATGGTCCAGTTGGTCGGCGTATCGCAGTTCTCTTCCTCAAAGGCCCATCGGCCTTCGAAGTAGGAAGCATCGACACCACCAGGGTTGGCGGATTGAACGACAGGTTCAACATATGAAGGTCCGGCCAAAATCAAACTGATTTGGACGGACATCGCCAGCATTTAGTTATTCTTTTTCATGATATTAAGTGCGGCTGCGGCCAAAGCCTCCGCGCCAGTTGCCACAACTTTTTCTGCATCGGGTGCCCAAAGCGGGCTGTGTAGCGAAGGAAGTTTCGATCCGCTTTTCTGAGCAGCCTGATATTCGTCCATGGGCACTCCGCCGACCCAGAATATCATGCTCTTGATGGATTCATCTGCACGGCGATATCGGCTAAAGTCTTCACCACCCATGACCGGTTTTGTTTCGCGCACCCGATCCTTACCAAAACGACCCGTAAAAAGTTTCGCCATTTCGCGGCTAAACTCAGGTGTATTGTAAGTTGAAGGAGTAAACTCATCATCGCGGGAGATAACGATCGGCATCCGGTCTTCAGGTATACCGGCCGTCAGCGCCTCACCCTTTACAATCCGTCTAATTCCGTCGAGCAAAGTCTTGCGCGTTTCATCTGAATAGCTGCGAACTGTCAGCAGTAAATTGGCTTCATCAGGAATGATATTATGTTTGAAACCAGCCTGGAAACTGCCAACAGTGACAACGGCAGGGTCCTGAGGATCTAGCTCTCGACTGACCAAAGTTTGCAACGCACCAACAATGCGAGATGCCAGAACGATGGGATCTTTAGTAGTGTTTGGATATGCGCCATGACCGCCAACTCCTTTGACTGTAATGTCAACGCTATCGACATTGGCCAATGCATAGCCCGCAGCATAGCCGATAAACCCGGCAGGAGCACCCGCCGCATCGTGGAAAGCCAGGACATATTCCGGTTTTGGAAAACGTGTATAGAGGCCATCTTCCAGCATTGCTTTTGCGCCCTCACCCGTTTCTTCGGCGGGCTGCAATATCATCACCAAGGTGCCGGACCACTCATCCTTGCGCGCAACCATTTGACGTGCTGCTCCGACCCACCCAGTCATATGCGTATCATGGCCACAGGCGTGCATGACAAAAGTCTCTTTGCCCTCGCGGGTGCGGGCTTTTGTTTTGGAAGCAAAGGCTAATCCGGTTTTCTCTTCCAGCGGAAGCCCATCCATATCAGCGCGAAGCATGACCGTTGGACCATCACCATTTTCCATCAACGCAACGACGCCAGTGCCGCCAACCTTTTCAGTTACGGTGAAACCCAAACGCCGAGCCTCAGTCGCTAGTTTTGCAGCGGTCTTTACTTCCTCACCACTCAACTCCGGATTGGCATGCAGGTCGCGATAGATTTCCATCAACGACGGCAAGTCCGCCGTTATGGCTTCGTTTAAAGAATCTGCATGTGCCGGTGAAAGTGCAAATAAAGACGCAGCCGCAACCAACGCCAGTTTCGTGTGTTTAAGCATCATCATCCCCAAATATGATTATGTGAAGCAGAGACTAATCGGAACAATCCAGAATGTCAGGCGGTATTTTATTTAATTGGCGTCAACTCCATCACATCAACGACCGATTCATAATAGGGATAGGGAAAAACCATTCGCCATCGGTCTTTGCCAATGCGATGGACAACCGATGCATGATCACGTTCTTTAGTTTTTCCATAGGGTGTCAGCGCATTTTCGTAGCCGTACATTAGCGTTCCCAAATAAACCGATTGCTCGTTATTCGCTGAGTAAATCCACCCGATGGTCATTTGCGAACCGGTCAACTTGGTGAAATGTTTTCTTCCACCCACATCAGTCACACGGCATTTGAATCTAGGGTAGCTAATGTATGGCAAGCCGCCATTAGCTTTGCCGTCCAACTTTGTGATCGAGCAGTTGTACAATCCAGCTGGCAGATCACTATTGGATTGAGCGGCATCCACATCAAATAATGGGGAGCGTTTTTCGATCATATCTGCATCGCCGCCTTGGATGGCCCCTTCACGACCGACTTCCAACGCTTTCTTCCAACCGTCAAGTCGCTCCGCATCAGCCTGCGTTGCCGCATCACGCCATTCCGATTCAGATTGCGGCAGGCTTCCTGATGCGGATGCTAGGAACAGTAAGATTTCCGTAATCATTGTGCCGTCCACCCACCGTCCATGGAAATATCCGTACCGGTAATCGAGCGCGCTTCATCCTTACAAAGGAACACCGCCAGCGCACCCAGTTGTTCAATCTGAACAAATTCCTTGGTCGGTTGCGGGGCCAGCAAAACATCGTTGATAACCTCTTCGCGAGACAAACCGCGCACTTCCATGGTTGCTGGTATCTGCCCTTCAATAAGGGGCGTCCAAGTATAGCCCGGGCAAATTGTGTTTACCGTGATGCCCTGCTGTGCAACCTCCAATGCGATGGTTTTGCTAAATCCTGAAATGGCATGTTTTGCGGCATTGTAAGCTGATTTGTAGGGGCTTGCGACCTTGCTGTGCATGGAACCAGTGTTGATGATCCGCCCCCAACCCTTTTCCTTCATACCCGCCATGACAGCTTTAGTTGTATGGAATGCACTGTTCATGATGATATCCATGATGTCATTCCATTTATCTTCCGGGAACTCATCGACCGGAGAGACAAATTGAATACCAGCATTGTTGATCAGGATATCAACAGTGCCCAATTGATTGGCACAGTCGCTACACATTTGTCGAATTTGTTCCGGCTTGGTCATATCGGCATTGCTGTAGAGCGCACCTGCACCACTCAACGATTCAAGCTCCTGACGTAGAGTTTCAATCTCGCCATCATCACCAAATCCGTTGATCATCACGGCCGCACCTTCGGCAGCAAGTGCCTTTGCATAGCCCGCTCCAATTCCTGACGTTGAGCCAGTAATCAGCGCCGTTTTGCCTTTTAGAAACATGATTTTCTCCTTTCCAGAAACTGTAAAACTATGCGCGATGACTGCAACGGTTTTTGTAAAACAATTGTTCGACCCTTGCGCTTTTCATCGTTTCAGGCGAATTGGGATCTAACAGGAGTTGCATATGCGTTTAGACGATCTTGATCCCAGCAAAAATGTCCGTGACCATGGCCGTGGAGGCGGCGGTGGTATGGGCAGCGGAGGAGGCGGCATGATCGGCCTGCTGTTTAGTTTTCTTCCCATGCTTTTGGGACGCAAAAAAATGGGATGCGGCACGATCCTATTGATCGGCGGTGCGGCGGTGGCGTTCATGTATTTCTCTGGTGGTGGAGGAAGTCTTCTCGGCGGTGGTTCTGGAAGCTCGTCCAATGACGCCGTTGCCTACGACAATCAAAGTGAAGTTTTTGCCGGACGGGTATTGGCATCCACGGAGCAAACCTGGTCACAATTATTCCGCAAAAGCGGAAGTACTTACCGTCCTCCGGTGCTCAATTTCTATGAAGGCGGCGTTAGTTCTGCGGGATGTGGATCAGCGACCTCGGCCGCCGGACCATTCTATTGCCCGGCTGATCAGGGCATTTATCTAGACACCAGTTTCTTCCGAGAAATGGAAACCAGGATGGGAGCGAAGGGTGACTTTGCGAAGGCCTATGTCATAGCGCATGAAGTTGGTCATCATATCCAAAATTTAAGTGGTATCGCCGATCAAGTGCGCAACCAGCAGCGCAGTGTTGGAAAAACGCAAGGCAACGGGCTTCAGGTGCGGATGGAGCTACAAGCGGATTGTTATGCCGGTGTTTGGGCGGCTCAAAACGCTCAGCGGATGGAACCGGGTGACGTGGAAGAAGGTCTTAATGCTGCGCATGCCATTGGCGATGATACGCTAATGCGAAATGCAGGCCAAAGACCGGTTGAAAGTATGTTCACACATGGTTCTTCCGAACAGCGTATGGCCTGGCTACGAAAAGGTATGCAGACTGGCGACCCGGCCTCGTGCGATACGTTTGCACGAGGCGCGGTGCGCTAGTTCTTTTTGTTAAGCCGTTTTTGGCCGCTTGAGGGTACTGGACCAATCCAGCCTGCGCGTGACGTACATGACGCCAGCAAGAGCGGCAAAGATCAGCAGTGATCCGATCAATAGCGAATAGGCTTCAAGGCTCAACAGGATGTATATTGCGCCATATAAAGCCGCGAGTAATCCTCCGATAATTGATGCCTTTCGCCAGCTCGATAAAACGGATGCCGAGTAAGCGGTGATAAGCCCAATCGTGCCTATCGAAGCAGCAACATATGCCAGTGCAAATCCGATAATCTCCGCAAAAGCGAGCAACAGCACAAAGAACAATACCAGTGCTACACCAACCAGAATATATTGTACGGAAGAGATACGAATGCCGCCGATCAAGTCAAACAGCAAGAATGCGACAAAGGTAAATCCAATGATCAAGAAGCCGTACTTCGTCGCCCGATCAACCTGACTGTACAAATCCACAGGATCGATCAGATCAACCGTCACGCTGCTATTGGCACCGCTTTGAGCGCCTTCAGGATAGTAAGAGCGATCCGCATCTACAGCAGGGTTAACCTGCTGACCCGGTTGCGTAGAGATCAGCGATTTTCCTAGCGCAAGATTGGCTATGTCATATTCCGCCGTGAAGCCCGATGGCTTAACATCGCTCTTTGGCAGAAAACTTCCTACAAAACTGGGGTGTGGCCATTTGGATTTGACCGTCCAGTTTGTCTGGCCAGCGTGCGGAACAACGGTCAGGCTTTGATGCCCCTTAAAGCGAACATCAAACTCAGCCTTTATTTCTCCCTCGACAAGAGCCGCTCCATCAACCCATGCGAAGAACCCACTATTGCCGGTCTCTCCCAAACCTTTACCCGGTTGGAGTTTCAAGTCCTCTCCATTGACAGAGACTTTGTTGTCGCCCGCCAATCCCCGAGCATCGGATAATCCGAAGCGCAACTCGGCCCGGCTAAAATCAATTTGATCTTTGGTCACGCCATAACGATCAAGATCATCTGGTAACTTAAATGTCGCCGATCCAGTGACATTGGTATTGTAGAGGATCACTTCATAAATCGAGCGGTTCTTTTTCTCTGGCTGGAGATCGCTTGCCAGTTTTACCCTTTCCGGTGCTACATATAACTCCCGCGTTACGATATTTGTTCGTGTCACGGTCTTTCCGTTTTCCTCAACAGATTCCGTGATTTTCGCTTGATAGGGCAACACGATTTTTGGCCCCGCAAAAACCTGTTTCCCGCCCCACGCAGACGTTATGGATTGCTTAGCGGTATCGCTTTGACTCTGCCGATCATAGTTAAGCGCCCAAACGGTCAACAACGGTATAGTGATCAAAAAACCCATTAGTATCACGAGCAGAAACTTTGCTCCCGGGGATCGCTCCGACTTGGATTGATCTGGGTCCTCTTCTTGAATTTCGGTCATTTATTTCCCTTTCAGTTTGCAACAATCGTTGCTTGCTCCACGCCCGTGATCGTCTAAAACGTCCCAGAATACCTTCACTCTCCACGACGAGTCGAGGCACACGTGCGCTGAATCGAAAGGCCCTTATGAATATTGCGGATTGCCACAATGTGAACGACTTTCGCGCACTGGCAAAAAAACGCCTGCCCTTTCCGATATTTGATTATATCGACGGCGCGGCGGATGACGAAGTGACGCGGCGAAGAAACACTGCGGCTTATGAAAATTGTGATCTGGTGCCGAATGTTCTCGCCGGTGTTTCCGAAATCGACTTAAGCACAACGGTGATGGGTAGGAAACTGGCCATGCCGCTTTTTCTTTCACCAACCGCGTTGCAGCGTCTGTTCCACTGGCAAGGCGAGCGAGCGGTAGCCCGGGCAGCGGAAAAATTTGGGACGTTCTTCGGGATCAGTTCTCTTGGTACGGTCAGTATCGAAGAAATTGGTGAGAGCATTTCTACACCCAAGATGTTCCAGCTCTATGTCCATAAGGATAAAGACTTGAACCGGTCGATGGTCGAGCGTTGCAAGGCAGCGAAATTCGATGCACTCACCTTAACCGTAGATACCATCGTTGGCGGGAACCGAGAGCGTTGTCTGCGCAGCGGCTTTACCAGTCCACCCAAAATCACACCCACTAGTTTCTGGAGCTATGCCGCGAAACCCGCCTGGGGTTTAAACTACATGTTCAGGAAAAAGTTCGAACTGTCCAATCTGAAAGATCATGTGTCCGAGGGCACGAACATTCCCAAGTCCGTCGCCGACTATTTCACCAATATGCTTGACCAATCGCTCGATTGGAAGATGGCCGAAGAAATCGCGAAAGATTGGAATGGCCAGTTTTGCCTCAAAGGCATTATGTCGGTGGAGGATGCCAAACGCGCCGTTGATATTGGCGCAACCGCCATCATGGTATCCAATCACGGCGGTCGCCAATTGGATGGCAGCCGCGCACCATTCGATCAACTCGCAGAGATTTGCGACGCGGTGGGCGACAAGCTTGATGTCATCTGCGACGGCGGGATCACCCGCGGCAGTCATGTCTTAAAAGCGCTCAGCGTGGGAGCGAAAGCCTGCTCTGGTGGGCGTCTCTATCTCTACGCGCTCGCCGCTGCGGGGCAACCAGGGGTTGAGCGAATCCTTTCTTTGCTGCAAGCTGAGATTGAACGCGACATGAAGCTGATGGGCGTCACGGCTGTAGATCAGTTAAACCGGAACAACCTACGCTTCAGATAAGCCCCGTGTTCAAGGGGACTGAAATGAAGAAAATGAGGCACTTAGGCGGCTTATGTTTGGCTGCATCCATCTTAGCATCGCCAGCTTTGGCCCAACAGGGTGGCAAAAAAGGATCAACGGTTGAGGAAGCCGGGAACAAGGTCACCGAACCGTTTGACGGAAAAGAGATTCCGCAAAAACTGAAAGACATTCAGAAAAGTCCATATTCATTGTCCGGTTTGAGAAGCTGTTCGGCGATCCAGCAGGAAGTGCGGGAACTCAATGCTGTACTGGGTGCGGACGTGAACGAAAAAGTCAATAGATCGAAGCGTAAGAAACGCGAAGAAACGGCTGGCCGCGTGGCCGGCGGTGCGGTTGGTTCAATCATTCCCTTTGGCGGTTTGATCGGCGAGGTTACGGGTGCCAACGCAGAACGCCGACGCTACAATCGGGCGGTATATGCCGGGACTGTCAGAAGAGGATTTCTGAAAGGCGTTGGCCGCGAACGGGGATGCGGAGCCCCTGCCCGACCTTAGGAGCAACAAGAGTCCCATTGATGAAAAAACAAGCACCGCTTTGGCTGGCGTAGTTTTGTTGGAAAAATATCTGCACCTATATCAACTGGATTGATTGGCTTGAACAATCCAAATCGCGCCTTTTAGAGCAATACGGCCATTACTCTCGTGCGGAGCTAATGCTTTCTCTAGCGCATTAAGCATCTGATTTTTAACTGCGTCACTTACTTCTGCCATGGCTCTTGCCGCAGGACCAATTTTGGTAACAAATTGTAGCGCCTGATCGACACCGCCACCGTCCGCTACAACCATTTCAATATCCACTGGTTTAATGCAGATATCTGTAAAGCCTGCACCTTCCAGTATACCGCTCGTTCTATCTGCATCAGCCAAAGCAAATGGACCAGGTGCGTGAGGATCTGGTTCCGGCGTTTCGGGCAAGAACGGTTTGACCGCCATCATTGGAACCAAAACCCAATCATTTTCCTGCGGCGCGCGCCAGCAAGCAAAGCACATCCGTCCCTCTGGTTTCAAGTTTGCATTGATATTCGCAAAAGCGGCATGGGGATTATCAAAAAACATCACACCAAATCGAGACATGATCAGGTCAAAGCCGGTCTCATCGCGAAATTCTGACGCGTCAGCCAAATTGGTATCACCGCGATCACCCAAGCGCTGCTTCGCCAAAGCAAGCATGGGTTCAGAAATATCAACGCCAGTCACCTGCGCACCGGCATCCGCCGCGATCACCGATGTTTCTCCTGTACCACAACCGATATCAAGAACCCGCTCTCCAGAATGAGGCGCGGCTTTGGCCATAAGCGACGCGGTCACTTTGGCCAACATTGCATCCATAAGCTTCTGCTCGGCAACCCATTGGGCGCCAGCGCTATCGTTCCAATATTCCTTTTGGTCTTCGTTGGGCATCTTCTTTTTTCCGTTTTTATTTCAAAATGTTGTTGTACAGCGACATGATGGATCGATGGAACTCGCTTCAAATATTATAAAAATTATACACATAAAGCTCGAAGTTTTTCTACCGTTCTTCGCGTTCAGAAACTTACACAGCGGTTGTTAACGTTTGCAGCATCAAGTGACCATGGTGCATAGGATTGAAGGAGTAGGAAAGTTGTTTTTGATAGTCACTAAATCGCCTATTACGTCGATCAGTTCAAGCCCTTCAGGCAAAGTAGCCACAGCGTTAATATCCGCTATGGGTGCAAAAAGCGGGCATTAGGAAAACAAGAGCTGCCCGTCAGCTAACGACCCAATAGCGATCATTCAACTTGACGGTCGCCAACGGCAGAAAGAGGCGCAAACGCGGATATTGTGGATGCGGCAGTTGTGCCGTAGTTTGTAATCTCATCGCAGTCGGCATGGGAAGGATTTCTGTTTTGTCCTTGCCGAAAAATCTTGAACTAGTTTAGGAACAATTTCCAAGGAGCGAGTCACAGTGGCTATTTTGGCGCATTCTGAGGCTTTAGGTTACGCGATGAGACGGGCATTTACGATCATATGTGCTATTGTAGCCTTGTTTGTTGCAATTCTTGGATATGGCGGACTGACTGCCGCTCAAACAGTTGTTGGCGTCACAAGCGCTCCGGCCATTCAGATCGCCGGTTCGCCAGTCACTGCGTCAACACTTTCTCCTCTCATAACGCAGCGTAAAGAGCTTGCACCCATATTCTTTCCTCCAGTGCAATTGAAACCAGGAGAAGGTCTAACCAATCTCACTCCATATATTCGCTTTGCACCGAATTTCGTTGGAGAACTAACGGTCGCAAACGTAGCTGATTTTGCGACTGATGCATCATTCAAACAAAGTAACATCAGTAACTACGGTTCACCCGGCACACGCTTCTTGCTGACCGTAGCGGTGGAGAACACGGGCAGCGAGACAGGTCGGTGGCAGCTTTTTACTAAACGGGCGGGCTTACCTGAACTCACTTTTGCCGAGCTACTTAATGATCGGATCGAAATCATTCGGGATCGCGGCGATCCAGATTTGGGAGAGCATCTGCAGACCTATCATGGCTTCGCTCATCCCTTCGAGCTTGCGGCTGGAGAAACGCGTTATTTTGTCGTCGCATTCAGAGGCGTTCACTCATCTTCTTTGCCATTGAGCATTGTCGACCCTGTCGAAGCTCGCCAGCAACAGAACTTCAAGATTGCCGCAATTACAGCCTCAACCGCAAGCATGTTGGTGTTGATGCTGGTAGCAACGCTATTCTATCTGGTCACCTCCGGCCGGCATTATCTATGGCTCGCTTTTGCTGAACTGAACCACGCGGCATTTGTCGTGCATGTGAACGGCTATTCAATCCACTATCTGTTGCACGACAAGGGTATATGGATATACCTGCTGGGCTGGGTAATGCCGTGCCTTTACGGGCTTGCTATGGTCCAGTTTACGCGCGGTTTGCTTGGCACGTCGGTTACACTTCCGAGGCTTGACCAGATGCTCAAGTGGCTCGCGGGCTTACTCGCCGCGACCTTGACGCTGATCATGGTTGCGGCGGTCAGCTCTTCCGAATGGCTGCTCACATTGGCCGGTTATCCGGTACCGGTTTCGCTGACAATTTACACTTTCGGACTGCCAATTGTGGGAGCAATTGCGGTTACACGATTGGGTAAGCAATATATCCCGTTACTGCTAGCTTGGACGCTCATGGCCTTGTTCAGTGCCTATTTCACCATCGCCTTGCTCGACCTTGGTGTAACTTTGCCGTTTGATGCCTATTTCTATGGGCCGGTTGGTGTTGTGGTCTCGCTGCTAATGACGATGACGATGGTGCTGCATATGCGCAAAGTCATGGCCGACAAGCAGCAATCCGAACGTGATCTGATCACCAGTCTTGAAGCGCGGCTTCAACTCAGTGAGGAAAAGGCCAGCGCGCTCGCAACCATTAGCGATCAAGATAATTTAATGCATGCGTCGGGACATGATAGCCAACAGGTGATGTTGGCCCTCAATGCCATTGTGGATTTCACCGAATCTGAGGAGCAATTGGATGTACCAAATGCGCTCACCCAAACGCTTAAAGCCTCTGTCAAGCAACTGGAGCATATCGCCCAAACTGGCATGAGTGGTCCACTCTCTGTTGGGGACAGTCTATCCTTGGTGATGTTGAGCCGTTTTAAACTGCATGACCTCCTCAACCAGATAGAGATGATTTACCGCCCAATCGTTCAAAAGAAGGGCTTGGCTTTGACCATGCCCACAAAAGATGACACCATATTGATTTCTGACCGCGCCATTTGCGCTCGGATATTGTCAAACCTGCTAGGTAATTGCGCGAAATATACGGATCATGGCTCAGTTACAGTTGACGTGGTCGTCGATGATGCAAATGTAATTATTGCGTTTCGCGATACGGGATGCGGGATGAGCTCAGAATTTGTAGAACGACTGATCAACGGTGATGAGGATAGGCTCCGTGCAAATGATGCTAAAGACGGATCCGGCAGCGGGTTTGCCGCAGCTCTTAAAGCCGTGCGTATGTTGGGCGGTTCAATTAAGGTAGAAAGTGTGATCGACAAAGGATCGAGCGTCTTCGTTACCATGCCAGCCATCTCGACTGCGGCTGAGTGTAGTGTTGACGCGTTCGCAATTGAAGCCCGCACTCAAGGGATAGAAGTGATCGATAGAGACAATCCGGACCGGCTAGCCTCGAAAACTCAATCCGTGCAATTGGCGATAACCGGTGATCCCACAGCGCAAAACCGCAACCGGCTTTCCGCATCAGGGGCGCTGGCCCTTCTCAAGCCGATCAGTCTCGATATGCTGCAACATCCTGCACTTCTCACCAGAATTAAGGGCGATCTGACTTTGGAGAATTCACAATCATGAAGCGATCCATTCTTCACGTCGATGATCATGAACTGACACGTGCCGGATGCCGGTTGCTGCTCTCACGTTTGGACAATTTCGAAATTACAGCTGAATTGGACTCTGGGGGTAGGGTGATCAAACAGGTTTCTGAAAACCGCCCAGACCTTTTAATCCTTGATATACGGTTGCCTGACATGAACGGGATGAGCTTGCTGGCCGAGCTTGTTGATGTCCATCAGATACCGGTTTTGATTTTATCGGGACAAGATGATCCTCGCGATTTTGCCTTTGCTCTGAGGATGGGAGCACGCGGTGTCGTGCGCAAGAATGATCCTTCGTCCGTTATCATCGATGCTATCCAGGCAATAGATGATGGTAAAATTTACATATCTGAAAGTGTCACGAATATGCTTGAAGAGATGGGCGAACCCAATGTGGAACTCTCCCCTCGTCAGGCCGCGATCCTCCATTTCCTATCTGTTGGTGAGACCAACAAAGAGATTTCGTATAAACTAAGGATCGCGATGCCCACGGTCTCCTTTCACATCGCTGAGATGCGCCGGAAACTGGGTGTTGAAACAAATAAACTGATATTGAACGCAGCAAGAAGTGCCGAGCTTTTATAGGAACCAACAACTTGTCCGCTGCACGGTGTTCTTCTACCATCCAAACGCAACACCTATTCTGCCGCCGGTAGAGCCCTTAACCGTCGATCCTGATATGCCACCCGTTATGTAAACATTCTTCGAAACCTTCCCCACCAGCGAACCTGCAAAACCTTGTTCACCGCGATATGTCGCCAGATTGAAGTTGATGGCAAAGCTAGAATCAGGCGGCAAGAAAGTTCCCCCTAAGGCAAGCGCTGCAGCGATGCCCCCATTGGCATTGCGATTGACCTGAGAAATGGAACCGCCCAGCAGACCCATGCCCGCCTCCAACTGATCCAATCGCCCATCTTGAACAACATTCTGATTTATTGCGGTATTTGCTAAATCACTGACAACGCCCAGTTGCAAATCCTGCAGTGTATTCTGCGCAATGGCGATATTTGCTTGTGATAGGGCGTTTGTTGCTGTCGATGTGTTGGCGTCAATCTGCGTGACATTTTGAGCAATCTGTACGCCATTGTCAGAAATATTAGCCGTGTTAGATGCTATAGCAGTCCTGTTGGATGCTATGGCTGTGTCTTGAACAACATTTTGAGCAAGCGCGGTATTCACCTGCAATCTGTTATCGGAAATATTAGCTGTGTTGTCGGCTATTTCGACATCCTGTGCGGTATTTTGAGCAACAGCAGCATTTATTTGCGTTGTGTTATCGCTGATTTGAGTATCCTGAACAGCATTTTGGACTTGCAGGTCAATGACGGCGGCACCGCTGCTAGCGATAGCGGCTGCATTGGCGGCCACCCCGGCTGTATTGGTGCCTATCTGCACCTGTTGCATCTGATTTTCCGTAACTGCCTGATTGGCAACCGCCGCATTCGCTGCAATCCGATTGTCTTGCAGCAGATTTTGTGCTGCCGCCGCGTCGGCGACAGCACTGACTGCGTTCAACTGACCTACATTGACCGCATCAGTGTCTGCCATGCCAGCCGCAACATTGACGAGCTTTCGTTCATTTCCTGCGGAGCCAAAAGAAACAGCATTTTCTTCGGTAGCTTGCGACTGAAAACCAATAGCTACACTGTTAAGTGCACTGGCCGCCGCTTCTGCACCAACTGCTGTTCCTTCGCGCGCGGTTGCCCGGCTATTGGCGCCAACTGCAGTCGCTGACCGTGCCGATGTTTCCGCTTGATAGCCGAGCGCCGTTGCTTCCCGGCCTGCAGCAATTGTCGATCCGCCGAGTGAAACTGCACCAAAGCCGTTTGTCTCTGCGAATGTTCCGATCGCAGCCGATTGCTGCCCAACCGCTTCGGTCAAAGTACCAATAGCGACTGATATACCGCCTCTGGCCTCAGCTAAATCACCGAGAGCAACCGAGTCCGTTCCGCTGGCTCTCGCGCCACCGCCTGCTGCTAGTGAGCGATTGCCAGAAGCGTTTGCAGGCGCCCGGCCATCGCTATCATTGTAAGAGAAAAATGGATTTCCCCCCACAGCCACGGTCGAGATGGCGTTCGTGAGCTGTTGAACAGTCACTGCATCATTTGAATCGACACCATTGGCGACGCGAATAATTCTGCGTTCATTGCCGCCGCTACCCACCGCAACGACATTATCCACATTGGCAACCGAACCGGTTCCCAGCGCAACGCTGTTATTCCCGGTTGAGGATGCGCCGCCACCGATTGCCACCGTTTCCGTTCCTGCGGCAATTGCGGGAGCACCGATGCTATTGGCTGCAAAATAGGGATTACCGCCAACGGGGATACCGGAAATAGCGGCATTAAGTTGCCCCAGATTGACCGCATCGGTTGATTGAGTGCCAGCCGCTATATTGACCAGCTGTCGTTCGGAACCGGCTGTTCCAAAGGATACGCTGCTATCTCGATTTGCAACCGAGAATGCGCCTAGGGCAATGCTATTGTTGCCGTTGGCGACAGCGCCGGCTCCTAACGCGGCACCAAGTGCACCAATGGCTTGAGACTGGTTGCCGATGGCAATGCCAACTTCATCACTGGCGACGCTATCGCCGCCTATGGCTATTGCTTCTGCGCCCTGCGCATCGGCCGGAGCACCGGCGCTGTTTACGTCGACAAAAGGATCACCGGCATTGACAACTGCCACAGCGGTATTGAGTTGATCCAGATTGACGGCGTCGGTACCATTTACCGCTGACTGGACGTTCGTAACACGGCGTTCAAATCCGACACTACCAACCGAAACACTATTGGCTTGATTGGCGATGGAACCGGAGCCCAGGGCCACGCTGTTGCTTGCATTGGCCGCGCTGTTGCCGCCAATGGCGACTGTTTCGCCAGCGACCGCTTGTGCTGCGACCCCCGCGCTATCTATCGCGATAAATAGACTGCCGCCCGCAGCAACATTCGCAATGGCCGTGTTGAGTTGCCCGAGATTGACAGCATCGGTTGTACTGGTACCGGCCGAAACATTGGTGATCCGGCGCTCAATGCCTATGCGGCCAATGGATAAGGTGTTGGCCTGATCTGCTATAGCGCCTATGCCTATTGCCGTGCTGTTTTGCGCTGATGCGTCTGCCGCAAAGCCGATAGCCGTGGCGCTTGAATTGCTCGCACTGCTGCTGAAACCGATGGCGGTTGCTCCTGCGCTTGCCTCGGAAAAGCTTCCGATCGCCATCGCGAAAGTTCCCGCTACATTGGCGTTATCGCCCAGCGCAATCGCAGCAAATCCGTTTGCCTGGCTCCCGCTACCTAATGCAATTCCTCCTTCTCCTGAAACGCTTGCACCGTTACCAATTGCAACGGCATCAATATTGTTTGCAGCAGCTGCGAAGCCCACTGCAGTGCTGCTTGTACCATTGGCCCTTGAACTAGCGCCCACCGCAATAGCGTTATCGGCACTGGCCAAACTTGCATTGCCAACCGCAATACTTTCAATGCCGCCAGCATTAGCAGAAGCACCGCTGGCGACTGCTGCAAAAGTAGCGACAGCATTGCCGCCCACAGCGGTACCATTGGACTGTGCTGTTGCGGCATTGCCAACAGCAACAGAAATACTCCCGCTTGCTGCGCTATCTGCACCAATGGCAATTGTATTGAGACCGCCGGCGTTAGCCCGTGTTCCCAATGCTGTGCTGTTAGATTGGGTCGCGCTAGAAGCTGCACCTATAGCAATGGCTCCAGTAGCTGAAGAGATGGCATCTGCACCAACAACAATAGAATTGCTTCCTGAAGCAAGACTGGCGTTGCCGATCGCCACCGATTGCAAGCCGCTTGCGGTACCGCTGATTGTAATGGCGCTTTGTCCGCTTGCGGTGCTGGCGTTAATCGCCACAGCATTATTGCCTGATGCAGCCGCTCCGCTACCCAGCGCAACCGATTGGATCCCAGATGCATTCGCCCCTTGACCGATGGCTATTGCAACCAACTCGGTCGCGCGGGCTCCATTTCCCAAAGCGATAGAGTTAGCGGTAGAGCTGATCGCGATATCCCCCTGACCAGCGCCGGAAACCGATCCGCCGCCGATTGCAATACCTTCAGAAAATGTCACACCGTCCGGGTTACCCAGCGTGAGCTCGCCGTTAAACGCCTGAATGCCCAGGCTAGTAACCAGATCGGCATCACCCAATATCGTTCCGGTAAAACGGGCTTCGCAATCTGGGAAGCCAAGCTGTGTCGCCGATGTTATATCGGAACCCAGACCCAGACCATCACCCACCAATTGGGTGATAATGCCTGGAATCTCTGCGGCGCTCGAAAGTGGTACCAATGCTCCTATCGCTTCGGCGATACCGCCACCCAAGCCCAGTGATGAAGAGGCAATATCCAAGGCACTAATGATAGGATCAAGTTGTTGCTGGCAAGCAGCGCTTACTCCACCAGTTGAATTTCTTACCGCCTGCTCGACTTGCGCTTGCTGTTCCTCTTCACTGAGCAAGATGTTACCGGTGATCCGGCGAATTTCTTTTTCAAGTGCATCGGTATCCACATTGCCGCCAAAATTGGATGTTGTGATATCTACCGGCGAAGTAGGTTCACCAATTGTCCCTTGCCTGACTTGTGCCATCGCTGATTGACTAGATAGCGTAAAAAAGATGATTGCAGTTCCTGTTGCTAGGTAACTGGAAGACGACAGTAATTTTCCTGCCGTTCTTTTTTGCTGTGTAACACCGTTTTTATTTTTTAAGCTTTGGACCACCGACATTTCACTATCTCCCAATTCAATTCAAACAGACTGCTCATGATCCGTGGTCATGGTTTTGCTGTTCAGGCTTGTGTGGGTTTTAGGATATTCCAAACGAAGGATTTGAATATCCTAAATTAGTTTAGGGTCGAAAATGATGCCCGGACGCGTCAGTTTTGAGCGAATATGGCAACGGCTCAACGTCCGCCTTCGGGATAATGCTACCGCCAGAATATACGCATCTCAGTGTCCGTCTCCCACTCCATAAACGGACAATCCCGCGCACATGTCATCCGTCTCCAAACGGACTGACAGTTTTATCAAGATAGCAACAGAAAGCGGTCAGGCTGCCAGCGACCCAATTGCGGACGTTTTAGCCGAAGCGCAAACGTCCTGTTGGCGGACAACTCATGACGACTTGTGGTGAATACCAAAAATTTGGTAATTGCTGATTTGCGAAGTCAAATTGATTGGAAAATGTTCGCTTTTGATAACCGTCATGGACGGCCCAAATTCAAGCGTTAGATCGCGATTTGCTGCGATTGGAAATTATCGATCCGACTACATAAACAATACTAGCAATCAAAAACCCAAGAGGCATAATAATGTAGCGACCATCCGGTATGTGTGTTGCTTGGACAAGCATGCGGTCATGTTCTCGCAAACTTGCCCATTTATGCGTGGACGCTTCGGCAAAATCATCGGTGGCGAAAAGATCAACAAGGTCACGGCGGCTTCTGTATCTGACAATGACTATTCTGTCCCAGCGGCTGTTGTTGGCATCCGCCCATGAGCTTCCGAAAACCGGGTGAGAACCGCGCTCGATCATCAATCGCACCATCACGTTGCTAAAGCGCTCATAAGCTTCTTCACCCGATCCGTCGTAATCTGAACTTTCGGGATAGTCCGCGACAACATTGAACTTGTACATATTGACAGTGTAAACAGGCTTGCCATCATCTTCTTCGAGGAACGCTCGTAAAGCCGGAAGGTTGTGCCTCGCTCCGGGTTTCTGGGTTTGCGCCCCGATGGATGACATATATTTGTCCACTTCGCCTGAACTCAAAGGAGCAGCTCCCCACTCATACCAAAACATCAGTGCGGCACAGGCAATTCCAGCGCTACCAAGCGCAGCGATCAGGGGTTTGGACAAGGTCATTACGGCAAACTCCATAGAACTTGCGAAAAGCAAGTGCCCTGCCAGTAACATATCAAACTTGCATTTTGCAAGCACTCATGCTTATTTGGTGTATGGCTCGTAATTCTGAAGGCTGCCGCTCGAACTGTCCGATAAATTTTGTTCTGGAAACATTTGGCGATAAATGGACTTTGCTCATCGTCCGCGACCTGATGTTCAAGGACAAACGAACCTATGGCGATTTTCTCGAATCTGAAGAGAAAATATCGACCAACATTCTTGCTGATCGTTTGAAGCGACTGGAAGAACATGGAATTATTGCAAAGTCAGTGTCGCCACAAAATCAGTCCAGTTTCATCTACTCGTTCACGGAAAAGGGCTTAGAACTCCTTCCGATTATGTTGGAAATTACAGCATGGAGTGCAAAACACGACACCACGACAAACACTCCGTCCACATTTCTAGAAATGTTCTATTCAAACAAAAAAGAGATGGTTTCTACCTTGCTGGGCAAATTGTCAAAATAATCTTGGCATCGGATATTAAGTAAAGTTTCGAATGAGCGGTGGTTATTTTACTCGCGCGCCTGAAAGCCGCCATTCCGCTTCCCACCCCAATTTCAGTCATTTGACAGGGCAAAATCTAGAGTCCACTTTCGGGATATCGCTGCCATTGAAAAATGGCTCAACGACAAGCTGTTTTGCAATCGGTGAACGCACATTTTGGTGCAGCCTAGTCACAAGTCTCATGGCTTGGAAAGATCACACTATCACCAACCTACGCTGAAGCGGCAGTGACTCTTAATAAACACGCGCTTTCGGTTTCACATATTCCGCTTCATCGGTCAGCGTATAGTCATGCACTGGGCGATAGCTGATATCGCTCTTACCGCCTTTGCCGCCCCAACCGTCGAAGGTAATGGTAGTATGTTTCATCCAGTTCTTATCATCACGATCCGGATGATCTTCCTGTTTATGCGCACCGCGACTTTCTTTGCGGTTGGCAGCACTGCGGATGGTAACCAACGCCTGGCTCATCAGGTTATCGAGTTCCAACGTCTCGATCAGGTCGGTATTCCAGATCAACGAACGATCGGTTACGCTAATATCGGCCAGTTTGGCATTGATCTTGTCCATCTCTGCCACCCCTTCAGCCAGCAATGTATCATCGCGAAAGACCGCTGCGTGAGCTTGCATTGTTTTCTGCATTTCCAGACGCAGATCGGCGGTTGTAACGCTGCCTTTCGCATTACGGAAATGATCAAGCCGCGCCAGCGCCAGATCGGCACTATCATCTGGCAAAGGCTTGTGACTGTCATTCGGTGTCAGTTTCTCTTTAAGCCGCAATCCTGTTGCACGGCCAAAGACCACCAGATCGATCAGCGAGTTCGAACCCAGACGGTTTGCACCGTGCACAGACACACAGGCCGCTTCGCCCACGGCATAAAGTCCTTCGACGATCGCGTCGGGATCATCTTTGGTCGGATTCACGACTTCACCATGATAGTTACAAGGTATGCCGCCCATATTGTAATGGACCGTTGGTACCACCGGCAAAGCTTCCCGCGTCAAATCAACACCTGCAAAGATTTTGCCCGATTCAGTGATTCCCGGCAGTCGTTCAGCCAAAACATCGGGGTCGATATGATCCAGATGTAAGTGGATATGGTCTTTTTCAGGGCCAACACCGCGTCCCGCACGGATTTCCGTAGCCATACATTGTGACACAACATCGCGGCTAGCCAAATCCTTGGCACTTGGCGCATAGCGTTCCATGAAGCGCTCACCTTCGGAGTTGGTCAGATAACCGCCCTCCCCGCGTGCGCCTTCGGTAATCAAAACACCCGCACCGTAAATTCCGGTTGGGTGAAATTGTACAAATTCCATGTCCTGCAAGGGAAGACCCGCACGTAGCACCATGCCGCCGCCATCTCCTGTGCAGGTATGGGCGGAAGTTGCGCTAAAGTAACAACGTCCTGAACCGCCGGTTGCCAACACAACCGCTTTACTGCGGAAACGGTGAATGGAACCATCATCCAGGCAGATCGCGATAACACCGCGACACTCACCATCTTCCATGATCAGGTCGATCGCAAAATATTCAATAAAGAAATCCGCGTCATATTTCAGACTCTGTTGATAGAGCGCATGAAGCATGGCGTGTCCGGTACGATCGGCTGCGGCACAGGTCCGCTGTACCGGCGGTCCGTCGCCCATGTTCTGCATATGCCCGCCAAAGGGACGCTGATAGATTGTACCGTCTTCATTGCGCGAAAACGGAACACCGGCATGTTCCAGCTCATAAACCGCCTGCGGCGCTTCACGGACGAGATACTCGATCGCATCCTGATCACCCAACCAATCAGATCCCTTGACCGTGTCATACATATGCCAGGTCCAGTGATCCGGCGTGTTATTGCCAAGCGAGGCGGCGATACCACCCTGTGCGGCAACCGTATGCGAACGGGTTGGGAAAACCTTGGTTATACAAGCAGTTTTTAAGCCTGACTCCGCGCTACCCATGGTCGCACGCAGACCAGAACCACCGGCTCCGACAACCACCGTGTCATAGGTGTGATCAATGATTTTATAAGCAGGCTGTGAGCTGGCGTTTTCGTTTGTATCAGGCATTATGCAGCCACTCCCGTAAAGGCAATTTTAGCAACCGAGAAGATACCCAATGCGGCACCGCCCACGGCGAAAAAGTTAAGCAAGGTGATCATGGCGAACTTCATGCCGTGATCAGGAATATAGTCTTCGATCAAAACCTGAAGGCCAAGGCGCAAATGCCAGAAAATACTGACCAGCATCAGCATCATAGGTACGGCCACCAAAGGAGATGCCAGCCATTCAACCATCAACTCATGTTCATAATTGGGAAGCCGCAACAGCGAGAAAATCAACCATAGCACCAATAGCATATTCGCAATGGCGGTAACCCGCTGAACGATCCAGTGATGTGCACCCTCTTGTGCCGATCCGAGGCCGCGTACTCGGCCAATATTGGTTCCTGAGCCCATGTTCCGGTCCTAACGTTTATAGATTTTGAAAAGCGACGGACAGCCAAATAGCGGCGGTCACGATAACGGCTAATAATGGTACAGCAATCGACCACATTTTGTTGGTCTTCAGCTCATAACCCGCTCCGGCATCCATCACAAAGTGGCGAAGTCCGGAGAACAAATGCTCGAAAAAAGCAAAGGTCAGGCCGATCAACACCACATATCCGAGATAGTAAAAATCAAACCAGCTCAGGAAATATTCGTAGCTCTCTGCCCCTGCCGAGATCGAATATAGCCACCAAACGAGTAGTGGCATACCCACGAGAGCCATGCCGTCACCCGCGATACGGTGCAGAATAGAGACCAGCATATGCGGTCCCCAGACATAGTGTAAAAGGCCTCCACCACCCGAAAGGTGCGGTGATATTGGACGATTGGATGGCTTGCCCGACATCTCGGTCATATTAGTCCCCTGATCAATTTCCGACCCGGGCGACCTCCGGAGTCTTCTCATTTCCCCAATGTCTTAGCGAAAAGCTTGGCCAATGCAAAGCTCATGCCTTGCTTTTTTACTATTATTCTAAATGGCTAAGCGGGCAATACGGAAAAATGTTCAATTCCAATTTGAATATTGGACCTTTTGAGCGGGTCTCATTAGTTGAAAGAAAATGACAAACTCAAAAACGCACATCCTCGTAACAGGCGCTAGTCGCGGTATCGGGAACTCGGTACTGGACATAGTTCAAAATCATGGATCAATGGCCGTTGGTCAAAGCACAACAGGCGAGAATGGGCTTTTACAAGCCGACTTCGCGCAAACAGATGCCGCTTCTGCATTATGGGTAGATGCCTTGGATCGGTTGGATGGACGAATAGATGTGTTGATTAACAATGCCGGCATATTTGATCCTAACCCACTGAATGAGGTGGATGATCAATGGCTGGCGAGCTGGAACCGAACCATGCAGATCAACCTAACCGCTTCAGCTGAACTTTGCCGTTTTGCCGTGCGTCACTGGCAAGAACGCGGCTGCAAAGGCAGGATAATCAACATCGCCAGCCGCGCAGCATATCGCGGGGATAGCCCAGCGCATTGGCACTATGCCGCCTCCAAAGGCGGTATGGTCGCAATGACCAAGACCATCGCCCGTGCCTATGCCAGTGAAGAAATTCTCGCTTTCGCAATTTGCCCCGGATTCACCATGACCGGTATGGCGGAAGAATATCTGGAAAGCCGTGGCGGCGATAAATTGCTCGCCGATATTCCGTTGGGCCGGGTTGCCCAACCTGAGGAGATCGCTGAAATGGCGCGATGGTGTGCGTTTGAAGCACCACCCAGCATGACGGGGGCGATTTTGGATGCCAATGGCGCTAGTTTCGTGCGTTAAGTGATAGAGCGAGAATTACTCGATACCGCAAAAATTCCGGGCGGCGACGAACTATGCTTATTTCGCCGTCAGTTAAGAAATGGCCCGGAATATTCGATTGCACTCGGCGCTAACGAGTTAATGAACAGCCGTTTGAGTGCCTCGGAGGAGGCGTTGGCCACCCTCACCTGTGCGCAGATACAGTCCGATCAGCCCCATATTCTAGTTGGCGGATATGGTATGGGTTTCACGCTACGAGAAGCGCTGAACAACCTTCCCGGACAAGCAAATATAGATGTGGCGGAATTGGTCCCGGAAATCATCGACTGGGCCAAAAATCAAATGCAGGACCTGACCGCTAACGGCTTGGGCGATCCTCGGGTTACAATAATGGTCGATGATGTCGCCGAAGTTATCGCCAGAAGCAGTGCAACCTATGATGCCATTTTGCTAGATGTCGACAACGGGCCAGACGGCCTCACTAACAACGCGAACGATCGATTATACGGAATGACTGGCCTGGCAACGGCAAAAAATGCTCTACGAAATGGTGGCGTCCTGGCGATATGGTCCAGCGCCAAAGATGCATCATTTACCGGCCGCCTCCATCAATCAGGATTCTCCGTCAAAGAAGAAACCGTGACCGCTCGCCCCAATGGCAAAGGGGCGAGACATAACATCTGGCTAGCGACCAAAAACTAGCGCCGATAACTACCGCCCCATATCCTGCTGGATTGTGCGGCTTGCCATGTAAAAGTGGAATACGGACCAGATATACATGCATTTGAAGATAATCATCGACCATTGCAGTCCATCGGCATTGGCGGAATCACAAGCTGTTTGAGCAGCGGCCGCAAGATTGGATGCTTTACAGGCCTCCAATGACAATGCAGGATCAATCCCCGACAGGAAAGTCGCATTCAATATGGTCGACAACGCCCCAATCAACGGCGGTCCAAGCCCATATCCCAGCAAGTTTACGATGAATAGCGTAACCGCCACAGCCGTTGCCCGCATCCGGCTATCAACCACTCCGCTTGGCACGGCATAGAGCGGACAGAGATAGGTATAGAGCAGCATTTGACCAACCATCAGCAACGGAACCGCAAGCCATAGCGAGTCTGTCATGTAACCGGTTACGTGCATCGGAATGACCCCGGCCACTGCAAACATTGGAATGAGTGCAAGGGCCTTGGGAAAGCGGTCGGTAAATTTATCTGCCAGATAACCAGACATATAGGTCCCGATGGACGCCATCAGTGCCAGCGCCATCGCAATTTTTACCGATGCATCAAATATTGACATTTCATGTGTTCGGATCAGGAAAGAGACAAAAAACTGTCCCACTCCGTAGTTGACAAATGAGGCGATGGTGACGCCCATTGTTATATGCCAATAGGATGGTTTGGTTTTGAGTATCTTCAAGACCTCAACAAATCCAACCTGCTCTTTATTTTGCATTTCCGGCGGATCAGTGTAGCCGCGCGGTGGTTCCTTGATCGACATTTTTACCAGAATTGCGACTAATATTCCGGGAACGCCAACGATCACAAATGCAACCCGCCAACCTTCTATACTCTGCCAATCGAGCAAACCAGACGCCCAAGTCCAGTTCCAACTGCTGAACATCGCGCCAATTGTCGCACCATCAAGGCTACCGACAACAAAACCGCCAAAGACATAAGCAACCATGTTACCAAGCGGGATGCCCAATGCATAAACCGAAACCGCAGTGGAACGTTCCTTAGGAACAAAATAATCTGCGATGATTGAGTTGGCCGGAGGCGAGCAACCCGCCTCGCCGATACTGACTCCGATACGGAAAAGGAAAAGAGCGAAAAAGCTAAGCGCGAAGCCGCAAAGAACCGTCATTAGGCTCCAAAGTGCTACAGAAGCTGCGATGATCCAGACCCGATGATTTCGCTCAGAATAGCGCGCTATCGGTATGCCGACAAATGTATAGAGAATGGCAAAAGCCGGACCACCAAGCAGGCCCATTTGCCAATCTTCAACACCAAAGCTCTCTTTGATGGGCTCGGTGAGAATGTTGATGATGGTGCGGTCAATGAAGTTGAAGATGTAAACGACAAGCAACATACCCAGCACATATTTGCGGTAGGCTTTCGTTCCATACCCCGTTTCAGGGCTTCCGGCCGCATCACCAGCCGGCCGATCAGCCACAGTCGCTTCCGCCAAATCCAATCTCCCATTTATCGGTCTTTTCAGTTTTTCAAAATTATCAACGAAAAGTCCCGACCCACAGGCGATTGATACAACTGCACAATTGCATGTGGGCTGTCATGCATAACTATTTGTGCAACGAAATGAAGCCCTAATGTGAAATCGACCTTTCGCTAGCGGAATCACTCATCCTCAGCTAACGGGCAGCGATGCTCAATTTTAGCAACATTACGGTGCGCCTTGGCGGTTCCACCATATTGGAAGGCGCGGCGGCTGCCCTGCCCCCGGGTGCGCGGGTCGGACTCATCGGCCGCAACGGTGCAGGCAAGTCGACACTGATGAAGGTCGTTGCCGGAATGCTGGAGCCAGATGATGGCAGCGTCGATTTACCAAAGGACGCTCGACTAGGCTATATCGCTCAAGAAGCGCCTGCGGGACAGGCCTCTCCATTGGAGACTGTTCTTGCCGCCGATGTTGAACGAGCCAACCTATTGGTCGAAGCGGAGACCACCGAAGATCCGCACCGGGTTGCCGAAATTCATGAGCGGCTCAACATGATTGACGCACATAGTGCACCCGCACGTGCCGCCAAAATCCTTATTGGTTTGGGTTTTGATGAAACCGCACAACAACAGCCTATGGATAGTTTTTCAGGCGGTTGGCGCATGCGTGTTGCTTTGGGGGCATTGCTATTTTCCCAGCCCGATATGCTTCTCCTCGATGAGCCTTCAAACCACCTCGATCTCGAAGCAACTCTCTGGCTGGAAAACTTTCTGCGCAGCTATCAAGCAACTATTCTAATAGTCAGCCACGAACGCGACTTGCTCAACAATGTGGTAGACCACATTCTGCATCTTCAACGCGGGAAAACCACATTGTACCCGGGCGGTTATGATGCCTTTGAGAAGCAGCGCGCAGAGCGGCAAGCTCAACAAGCTTCAGCCCGAGAAAAACAGATTGCCGAACGGGATAAATTGCAATCCTTTGTCGATCGCTGGGGCGCCAAGGCCCATAGTGCGAAACAAGCCCAGAGCCGAGTGAAAGCGCTTGCGCGGATGGAACCGATTGCCGCCGCGATTGATGATCCTTCGCTCAGCTTTCATTTTCCCAGCCCCGCTGAACTAAAGCCGCCGCTCATCACATTGGATGATGCGGCTGTGGGCTATGGTGACAATGTCATTTTGTCGAAGTTAAATTTGCGGCTTGATCCGGATGATCGCACAGCACTGCTTGGCCGCAATGGCAACGGCAAGACAACATTGGCCCGATTGCTCGCTAGCCAGCTGGAACCCAAAGAAGGTGAGGTAAACAAGTCAGGCAAACTGACAGTGGGCTATTTTACCCAGTATCAGGTCGAAGAACTCGATACCGAAGACACCCCGCTCGAACATATGACGCGATTAATGAAGGAAGCCAAACCGGGTGCGGTTCGGGCGCAACTGGGACGCTTTGGATTTTCAGGTGACAAAGCAACGATCAAGGTTGGAAAGCTTTCCGGCGGCGAAAGAGCGCGCCTCGCATTGGCGCTGATCACGCGCGATGCTCCGCATTTGCTGATCCTCGATGAGCCTACCAATCACCTTGATGTTGATGCCCGAGAAGCGTTGGTTCATGCCCTCAACGAATATAGCGGCGCGGTCATCATGGTCAGCCATGATCGCCACATGCTGGAATTGACGGCGGATCGATTGGTCATGGTTGATAGCGGCCGCGCAAAGGAATTTGCCGGTTCCCTGAACGATTATACCGATTTTGTTTTGGGCAAAAACCAGGAAGAAAAAACAGAGGGCAGATCTTCTGGTGGCAACCGTAAGGAAGAACGCCGTCAGGCAGCCGAGCGCCGGAAGCAGCTTGGCCAGGTCCGCAAGAACCTCAAAACCGCTGAAAAAGACATGGAGATGTATAGCGTCACTGTTTCTGCCATCGACAAGGCGATGTTCGATCCATCATCTGCTGAAGAGCAATTGGCTGGTTATACAATGACCGAACTGATGAAACTGCGCTCGGAAATGCAAGACAAGCTGGAAAAAGCCGAGGCCCAGTGGATGGAAGCAACCGAACTTCTGGATGCGGAATCGGAAAATGCCTGACCCCGATGATCACGGGGGCACGAGCTGGAAGGTCACCCTGCCCTGCACACGTGAAGAAGCAGAGGCACTGGCCGAAGATAATTTCTTTATGGCTTCGTCCGACTCTGTTCCCACAATTGTGACGCGCGAAGATGGCAAAGCATGGGCAATAGACATTTATTGTGAAGATAAACCAGATAGCAATATGCTCGACGGAATTTCTCAATTGGCTCCTTCCGCCAATGCCAAACCGGTTGTTGAAAAACTCGGTAATGAGGATTGGGTGACGATGAGTCAGACTGGACTGGAACCGCTTCGCGCTGGCCGGTTTTATGTCCACACATCTAATGCCGAACCAGATTCCGAAAAGGATGTTTGCAACATCTGTATCGATGCTAGTCAGGCTTTTGGAACAGGTCATCATGAAACAACCATGGGCTGTCTGGAGACACTCGACCAGTTGAAGCGGCGCGGCAAACGGTTTCGTAATATTACGGATATCGGAACAGGCACTGGCTTGCTTGCCTTCGCCGCGCATCATCTGTGGCCGCATTCAGAAATAATCGCCAGCGACATTGATGAAATAGCCGTTGCGGTTAGCATCGATAATGCCAAATTGAACAATATCCCGCTTGGCAACGGTAAGCGGGTTGTCCGGCTTTTAAAAAGCAATGGATTGGATCATCCCGCCATCCAACGCCGTGCACCTTATGACTTGATTGTCGCCAATATATTAGCCGGTCCTTTGGTGTCGCTGGCTCCGCAATTTGCTGCTGCTGCGACTACCGGCACGACCCTTATTCTCGCAGGCCTATTGAAAGAACAGAACACCGAGATCACTCGGGCATATCAGAAGGTTGGGTTTCGATTGCGCGGTAGCCGATTGGAAAATGAATGGCCCTGCCTTACCTTTGTCAAAGCCAGAAACTATGGCCGTAAGCGATCGCGCTTTCGCGCTAGGTCACCTCTGGCTGACGACTATTTCGGCGAATGCTAAACTATAATCGCGTCACCAGATTTGGAATGCGCATATTCCTGCGTTCCCGTGGTTAGCACTTCATCACTATCGATAATGTCGGCGATCGCAATATCGGGCATGTCAGCAATCTTGTCATAGACTGGCTTAAAATCAGTTTCGACGGTTACCCGCAACAACTCATCCAGTGACGGTATGACGAAATAGTTCTGCTGATAATCATCTATACGATATTCTGTTCTGAGCACGCGTTCCAGATCGAATACTATCCGGTTGGGGCTTGCATCATCCAGTGAAAAGACACTTTCGCCGTAGCTTGAAACAATGCCCGCGCCATAAATACGCAGGCCTTCCGGTTCTCGGATCAAACCAAACTCCACTGTGTACCAATATAACCGCGCGAGTTGTTTCAACGTACCAAACTTCAGTGCTCGAAGACCACCACGACCATAGGCCGCCATATAGTCGCCAAAACGCTGATCTGCGAGCATCGGTACGTGGCCGAAGACATCATGGAAAATATCAGGTTCTTTCAGATAATCCAGCTGCTCGCGTTTGCGGATGAAGTTACCGGATACAAATCGGCGATTGGCCAGATGATCAAAAAACACATCATCGGGCACCAATCCCGGTACCGCCACGACTTGCCAACCTGTGGCATCCATCAATACTCGGTTGAGCTCTCGAAAGTCTGGAATACCTGGCTTTGACAGGTTTAAAATATCGATACCGTCCAGAAAAGCCTGCGCCGCCCTGCCCGGAAGCATTTCCTTTTGCCGCGCATAAAGAATGTCCCAAGTCTCATGTTCTTCTGCCGAATAAGAAGCCCAGTCCTGATCAATCGTCCAGTCTGCATTTGCGTGCGCCGGCGGCTTGTCATAGACATGGGTTTCAGGTGTGGGTTCGGAAAGCATGGTTGATCTTTACAGTAAAACTGGTTTCAATGGAAACTAAATTCCTTAAATGGTTGAAAAGGCTTGGCTTGGCCTTTGCTTCGATTGTCTCAATCTACCTCCTTGCAGCGCTGATGGGAAGCATATTCCCTGCCAATCAAAGCTGGCAAGAACCCGATGATGGTATCGAGCTTTTCATCGAAACCAATGGTCTTCACACCGGGATTATCATGCCTATCTGGAGCGATGCGCATGACTGGAGTGAGATTATACGCCCGGAACATATGAAAGATGCATCCCGCTATGGTAGCCATATCTTGGTTGGATGGGGGCATGAAGGTGTTTATCGCAACTCTGAAAAATGGACCGATTTACGGCCGGGAGATGCGCTCAGTGCGGTATTCGGGACGGGCAATACACTTGTCCACGTCTATCACCTGCAATATCCACAAACTTATCCCCATTATCGCCGGAGTATCAAAGTGACTGAGACCGAGTACCGCCTTATCGTCGAAGCAGTACGGGCCAAAATTGTGCTAGACACGAATGGCAACCCAATACCGTCAGCCGGTTATGGCAAAGGCGATCTATTCTATGAATCGAACGGAACATACACCGCATTCAACACCTGCAACAATTGGACGAACAATGTTCTAAAACAAGCCGGAATCAGAACGGCTCTTTGGTCGCCCTTTCAAGGCGGTGTTATGCGCTGGGTTCCGGAGTGACTATCTCAGTTTCGTACCAGCTGGACCAGCGCATCACTGTTTGAAACGACCAGCTTTCCATATCCTCTGACTATCAGGTTTTTGCGTTCCAGTTCGGATAGTGCTTTACCAAGGGAAACCCGTGATACTCCGATAAGGTCAGCTAAATCCTGTTGCGTCATATTGATTTCGGCCTCTCGCGCCGAACCGCATTGCCGAGCAAGAGCCTGTGCCAATCGCTCTACCGTCGACAATCGCCGGCCCGCCTCAACCAGATCAAAAGTTTGTTGAACCGTATAAGCCATGGTCTTCAGCAATATCCGCGCGGCATCGGCCTGCGTTTCAAGCAAATGTTGAAGCTCAGCCTCACCAATTTTGATGATCTCGCAATCGGAACTTGCAATTGCATCAACCATACGCGGGAACTCCCCCAGAAATGCTTGTTCGCCAAAGCTTTCTCCCTCGCCAAGCACGGCGAATAATATCCAGTCACCATTTTCGGAAAAGCGACCAATCTGCACCGTTCCAGACTTGATGTGCCAAAATTCAGTGCCGGGATCACCCCGCTGCTGAATCATTTGGCCCTTTGCAAAATCAATCGAGCGACCACGTTCGACTAGCCCGTTGGCGACTGACTCCGGAAGCCCTTTCATAAAGCCCGTCGCACCCAATTCCGACGACGCGCGCGAAGATTTATCTTTTAAATGATAACTGCTTTGCATTTGAAAACATCTAAATGCTCTAGGGGTGTTTCACAAGACAAAGCTTCGGGAGAGAGATTGTGCGGCCAGAATTGATTTCGATTGTCAGTATTTTCCTTGTTTTCGGCATATTGGAGTTCCTGCGTACGCAGCTTTTCTCCAAGCCAGAACAAACCCGCGATGATGCGTGGGTGGAAATTATTGGATCGTTTGTTTTGCTGGTTATAACCCAGCCAACCATCATTCTGGCTGCTCAATTTCTAATGGGCAATGCTGCCCCGCAATGGGAAGGCGCGCTTACGGGCATCCCATTAATCGCCGCTATTGGTCTGTTCTTGGTCTTCGATGATATGATGCAATATTGGTGGCACCGGCTGTCGCACAGTGTTCCGTTTCTCTACAATCTGCATCGTTCGCACCATAACGCACAATATATGAGCATTCGCCTCGTCTACCGGAACAACATTTTCTATTATCTCACCATGCCGAGCATCTGGTTCTCTGGCGTACTAATCTATCTAGGTCTTGGATGGGTTTATGTTGGCTATATTATCGTCAAAATGGCGGTGATTATCGGCGCGCATAGCGATGTTGCATGGGACAAAAAACTATATGACATCAAATGGCTGTCCCCGATCATATGGGTGGTGGAACGCACCATTTCGACACCATCAACGCACCATGCCCACCATGGCCGTCACAAAGCCGATGGCGTGACCAACTATAAGGGTAATTTCGGAAACCTGCTTTTCTTTTGGGATGTTCTGTTCGGCACAGCCAAAATCACGCGCCGCTATCCGGACAGCTATGGCGTCGAAAATCTAGCCCCGGCAACCTTGGGACAGCAACTCGCCTGGCCGATATTCCCGGAAAATAAAGAAGGCGGATATGGGGTGCAGGAATTGGCTGCGAAGGAGGCTGCGGCAAAGGCCTGAATAGTTTGAAAGAGTTAAGGTGTTAGCTGACGTAGCTTTGCAGCGGTCGCCAACTTACCCATTCAATAGTCCGGTTTCTTCCGAGTGATGGGGTAGGCAAACTGCTTCAGATAACCCTTGGGAACATCCTCAGGAATACCGTAATTCTCTGGCCAACGTGATTCCGGCAAATGAAATGTTCCGAACATCTTGTCGATAATCGGGAAGTGAATGGCGTAATTCACATCAAAAGCTTCCCGTTCCAAACCGTGATGCCAGTGATGGAATCGCGGCGTCGCCAACCAGTGACCCAGCCAATTAAAATCACCTTTGACATTGGCGTGAAGCAACGAAGAATAGATATATACAAACGCTATATAGGCTTGCAGCACCGATGGACTGAAACCCAGCGTCATCATCGGTAACGAGGTGATCCCGCGCAGCAAGATGATTTCAATAAAATGCATCCGTGATCCCGCCAGCCAATCCATTGACTTGGAAGAATGATGCACTGCGTGAAATCCCCACAGGAACGGATAGCGGTGAAATGTCCGGTGGAACCAATATTGCACAAAGTCGGTCAGGAACAGCACGATTACAAACTGGATCACCCATGGGATAGAGGCGATAGCAGCGCGAAAAGCATCCCAGCTGTTGGTGTTCGCGACGACCACATTGGAAGGCGCGAGCGCTAAAAAGGTCAACACCTGTACCATCATCGAGCTGATCAAATAGTAGAATAAATCTTCACGCCATTCGATCCGGAACAGACGCTGAGACCGGCGATGCGGTACAAGCCGTTCTAACGGTGCAAACATCAGACCGGTGGCAATCAAGTTCACAATGAAAAAATCGAGCCCAAAGAATATACCAAGGCTGCGAGTTTCTTCGGGCTGGACATTGGCGCCACCCAAGATGGCAGCGAATATACCTATCACCAATGCGGTAAAGCCTAGGATTTTTCGAGACCTTAGCAACAGACTGAGAAGCGCCAGCGCGTACGAGCCGAGCAGTAGCATGTGTATCGCCCCGCGAAAGCCCGTCCAATCTTTGATTGCGGCCAGTTCGGGCGTAGCAAACCATTCGGGGAAACGTAGCGCAATAACCATGAAGAGACCGACGACAGCCATTAAAATTGCGAAAAACCCTGATAACCAACCACTGCCAAAACGCCGCACATCAGGGTGCGATTCAAGGTCTTTGGCAAGCTGTTTGAGGACACCCTGTTTCTTCACCATGGAGTTTTCCTATCCTGCTTCTTTGACGATTTCCGCCCAATCCGCTTCGTTGATTACTTCGATCCCCAGAGCTTCAGCCTTTTTCATTTTGGAACCCGCACCGGGGCCAGCAACTAGCAAATCCGTTTTCGCGCTAACTGATCCAGAGGCCTTCGCTCCCAAAGCTTCCGCCTGTGCCTTGGCTTCATCACGGCTCATGGTTTCCAACTTGCCAGTAAAGACGACAGTTTTACCAGCGACAGCGCTGTCACGCGTTTCGACGATATAATCGGGTGGAGACACTTCATCCATCAGGTCATTCCATACCGCCCGATTATGCGGTTCATGAAAGAAATCGGCGAGTGAATGCCCCGCAGCAGCGCCAACGCCATCAATCGCTATGATTTCAGAAAGCGCGTTGTCGACCCTTTGGTGATATTTCTTATCTTCCTCATCAGGAAGCTGTTCAATGCCTTTGCGTTCACTTTCCAAGCTATCGGCAAGTGATTGAATTTCAGCGATCTGCACCACGTTTTTGAGCAGATCCTTTGCGGTCACCGTGCCAATATGCCTGATACCCAGCCCGAACAGCAACCGCGCCGCATCAAAACTCCGCTTCTTGTCCACAGCATCCAAAAGATTATCCACAGACTTTTCCTGCCAACCTTCACGGGCCAATATGGCATCCCGATGCTTATGCAGGCGAAAAATGTCGGCTGGACTTTCGATGAAACCAGCCTCGATAAACTCAGCAATGCTTTTTTCACCTAAACCATCAATATCAAGTGCGCCGCGCGAGACAAAATGGACAAGCCGCTGAAATCTTTGTGCCGGACAGATCAGGCCGCCAGTGCACCGCACATCGACCTCGCCCTCTTCAGCTACCGCTTCACTATCGCACTCAGGGCAGCGGCCGGGAAAGTGATAGCCTTCGCGTTTTTCATCACGGGACAGATTTTCAACCACTTGCGGGATCACATCCCCTGCCCTTTGAATTACGACCCGATCACCGAGACGTACTCCGAGACGTTCAATTTCATCTCGGTTGTGCAGCGTGACATTGGAAACGACAACACCGCCCACCGTCACAGGTTTAAGCCGACCAACCGGTGTCAATTTGCCAGTTCGCCCAACCTGAATATCAATAGCCTCTAGCGTCGTCTGCGCCTGCTCCGCCGGGAACTTATGCGCCAGCGCCCAGCGGGGAGCCTTGGCGACAAAACCCAATCGCTGCTGCCAATCGAGCCGGTCAACTTTGTAAACTACACCATCAATATCATAAGGAAGGTCAGCTCTTTCTGCTTCGATATGGCGATAGTGAGCGAGAGTATCTTCCAGTGTTTCAAACCGCTGAACCAAAGGCGATACCGGCACGCCCCAGCTTTCAATAGCTTTGGCAACGGCGAACGAAGTCTCTCCGGGCAAAGCACTATGCACACCCCATCCATGCGCCCAGAATTTGAGCGGCCGCTTGGCCGTAATATTCGCATCTTTTTGACGCAAAGAACCCGCAGCGGCATTGCGCGGATTGGCAAATTGCCGGATTTTCTCTGGATCAAACTCTACGTTCTTAGTTTCAGCCTCGGCTTTGCCTTCTTCCACCAGGCGCGTATTCAAACCATCAAAGTCGGCCTTGGCCATATAGACTTCGCCGCGAATCTCAAAGAGTTCGGGAACATCGCCTTTCAGCTTTTGCGGGATATCGGCAATCATCCGCACATTGGCGGTAACATCCTCTCCCACTTGCCCGTCTCCGCGTGTCGCAGCGAGGACCAGTTCGCCTTTCTCGTAACGCAGCGAACAGGACAGGCCATCAATCTTATCCTCAGCCGTGACCGCTACCGGTTCATCCTCAGGCAAATTCAAAAACCGCCGCACCCGCGCCAGCCATTCAGCAATATCCTCATCCGAAAAGCCGTTGTCGAGACTCATCATCCGCTGTTCGTGCGTGACTTTCGAAAGCGGTGAACCCGCAACCGCGGCTCCGACCAACTTGTTAGGGCTATCGTCTCGCACAAGATGCGGAAATGCCGCTTCCAGTTCATTATTCCGCCGCACCAACGCATCATATTCCGCATCGGCAATTTCCGGCGTGTCTTCGGCATGATAAAGCTTGTTATGCTTCGCAATAGTGCGCGCAAGACGCATCAATTCGTTTGCGGCATCGGCTTCCGGGAGGTTTTCGAAACTCATGACAAATAAGATAGAGTCATAAGTGCACCCAAAGGCAGTAAGGCAATCAGCGACCGAACAAACACTGGACCTAAAAGACGGGGTTCCATTTTATCCATCAACTTTGCAGAATCAATTATGTTCCAAACCCCAATCCCGATCATCCCAACAATGATCGTTAGCATGAAAATTTGTCCATAACCCAGTGGAATTGGCTCTGAAAACAAAAGCACAAGAAGAAACCCCAACAAGAATATCGCCGCCATTGAAAGTAAGATAAAGAAAAATGCAATTGCTATCAGTCCAAAAAAAATCAGTGGATTGGTACTGTCAATTGATGTCTTATCCATCAAACCCCCTCCAACAATCGATCCGCCTGCGCCCTCGCCTCATCGGTCACATCGGCACCGGACAGCATCCGCGCGATTTCTTGACGACGGCCTTCCTCATCCAACGCGTTTACATCGGTCCGCGATACGGTTCCATCGGATGATTTGTTGATCAGCAAATGCGCATCCCCTTTGGATGCCACTTGCGGACTGTGGGTGACGACGAGCAATTGCGCAGTCTCAGACAAGCGCGACAGGCGGTCACCAATGGCCGACGCCACTGCCCCGCCCACGCCGCGATCGACTTCGTCAAAGATAATCGTCTTCGCGCCGCCTTCTTCAGCCAGCGCTACTTTTAACGCGAGGATGAAGCGCGACAATTCTCCGCCCGACGCGATCTTACCCAATGGTGCCAGTGCCGCCCCGGGATTGGTGGAAATCAAAAACTCGATCCGATCCATCCCGTTCGCGGTCCAGCGTTCTTCGGGCAGTTCTTCCAACATCGTTTCAAATCGTGCCGAATCCAACTTTAGCGGCACCAATTCACTCGCCACCGACTTGTCCAACGCCTTGGCCGCTTTTTCGCGCTTCACGCGCAAGGCTTGCGATGTTTCGGCGTAGGATTGTTTCGCGGTTTCTAACACGGCTTCCAACTCACCAAGAGACTTTCCACCATCGCTGATCATCGTCAGTTTTACCTGAAGTTCTGCGAGCAATTCAGACAGCTTGTCCGGTTCAACACGGTGCTTTCGCGCCAATCCGCGCAAATCGAACAGGCGCGTCTCCATGTCATCCAAACGCTGCGGATCGAACGTCAGCGCATTTGCCGCATCGTTCAGTTTTTCCTCCGCATCAGTGGCTTCGATCACGGCTCTATCCAGAGCTTCCAATGCCTCTTTGAGCATCGGATGATCTTCCTGAATCCGGTCAAGCCGCCGCGCTGCCGCCCTAAGGGATGCGAGGCTGCCTTCCGAACCATCAAAGGCGGAACGGATCGATTCCAGATCGCCGGTCAGCTTCTCCCCCTTCATCATGGTGGCCCGGTCCAGTGCGAGTTCCTGTTCCTCGCCGGGCTGCGGGGCAAATTTGCTCAGTTCCTCAACGCTATATTCCAGATATTCGCGATCCGCCTCTGCGGCTTCTTGATTTTCTCGTGCTTGTTCCAGTGCCTCTTTCGCCGCCTGCCAGGCCGCAAAAGCTCTCGCCACCTTCGCGCCATCAACACCGGCGAATATATCCAGCAGCTGGCGATGCCCTTTCGGATTGATCAGTCCACGATCATCATGTTGGCCATGAATTTCAATCAATTGCCCGCCAATGGATCGCAGGAGCGCCGCCGAACAAGGTTGATCGTTGATAAAGGCTTTGCTGCCGCCATCGGCTTTTAACGAACGTTTGATAATTAGTGGTTCGCCCGGTTCCATATCGATGTCATTGTCATCCAAAGCCGCAGACAATTTTGACTTTGAATCTGGCGCATCGAAACTCGCTGTTACCTGAGCCTTTTCCGCACCTTTGCGGACTAGCCCGCTATCGGCACGATTTCCCAACACCAAGCCAAGTGAATCAAGCAGGATCGATTTACCGGCACCGGTTTCGCCGGTCAGCACAGACAGTCCTGATCCAAATTCCAGATCAAGTGCTTCGATAAGCACAATATTACGAATGGAAAGGGACTGTAACACAGTCCCTTCTTAGTTGCTGTTGCAGCGACCTGCAATCATTTGCGCAATGGAATTAAACGCCCGATGCACCGTGCTTTTCAACCAGCTCGTAAGCCCGTTCATACCATTTCGAGCCGGGATAGTTGGCGCCAAGCACAGCGGCAGTTTTTTTGGCTTCTGCAGGAATACCGAGCGACAGGTAGGATTCCGTCAACCGCATCAAGGCTTCCGCCGCGTGCGTGGTGGTTTCATACTTTTCAATCACCTCACGGAAACGAATAGTCGCCGCCAGCCATTTGCCACGCCGTTGGTAAAAACGGCCAATTTCCATTTCTTTACCCGCGAGATGGTCGTTGACCAGATCCATCTTGAGCTTTGCATCAGAAGCATAACGTGAATTTGGATATCGTCTTGAAACTTCGCCCAATGTCGTCAGTGCCTGTTCGGTAATTTTCTGATCCCGGGTCACATCACTAATCTGCTCATAATAGCTGAGCGCGATCAGATAATAGGCATAGGGCGCATCTTTGTTACCCGGATGGATCGACAGGAAACGACGGGAAGATTCGATTGCCTTGTTATAGTCATTGGCGAGATAATAGCTGAATGCACTCATCTGCTGTGCGCGTCTTGCCCATGGAGAATAAGGGTGTTGCCGCTCTACCTCATCAAATAATGCAGCAGCAATCGCATACTGACCAGAATCCAAGCGTGCTTTGGCTGCATTGTAAAGCGTGTTAACGTCCCTTGCGACATAACGGGTATCGGCACCGGAAGCTCCCCCGCCGCCAAGCCCTGCACATGCTGAAAGAACACTTACCGAAAGACCTAGAAAGGTCGCTTTGATCATCAGATTTTTCATATAGATGTCCTCATAGACATATGATGCGTTTGAGCCAAGAATAATTAGATGTTTGTAAGCTGATAGCTTTACGGGAGCTTAATCCGCTCGTTCAACGTTCCGGATTAAGAAGAAAAATCACATATCCTTTAAAATTCGAGTTCTGTTGCAGTGCCGCCGGCTCAGTCCATTCTCCGTTTTGCACCAGCCCGATCCGAAATGGCATGGGTAAGTCATCCAAATTGCGCAACCACTGGCTATATCCCGAAATTGTTTTGCGGCCCTGATAGGTTTGAAAGACAGCTTCATCTATCGTTCCTGCCAAATCCCTCAATTGCGAAGGGTCGCCATTGGCGCTCCAATCCAGAAGACCGGTAATGCTCAGTTGATATTTCACAGGCAATCGCTTCCGAAAATCACTCAGGAAGACGGCATATCCGTCCAATCCGCGTGTGTTGGCATCAAAGTCAATTTGAACTCCAACCAGTCCGCCACCGGCGGAATCCCATTTGCTCGTCAAATCTAACAATACTGCATGTTGTCTTTCATTGAGATCAAGCGTTTCCAATCGGATAACAAGCCAGATATCGGCCTGCTCTGCCGTTGGTGGAGAGGGTCGCAAAATCTCTAATCCATGCCGATTGGATGATTTGATTTCCGCGCCCAGAATATAGATAGTTTTTGCACGATCCAGAACCGTCTGCGGCTTGACGCCGGCCCATAGCCAGAATGCATCATGCTGATTAGCCTTCACACGTCCTTCGCCCGTTTCCTGCCCTCCACAGGCAGCCAGTAACAGGCAAAACAACAATATCAGGCGACTAAATGGAGTATCACCAGTAATATTTTAGTTCCTTGGCCCAGCGGGTGTTGGCATGATTGCGCTTCAGATCGCGGAACCAATTGGCACGCTGACTAACGGGCACTTCTTTTCCGCCACAACTGTTTTTGCCACTCGACCCGTAACACCAAATCGCGCGATAGAGCGCATATGCGCGGGTAATTCTTGGTGTGCTACGATCAGATATCAACTGTTTATAAGTTTCCAGCCGCGAATACGGTTTCCCCGGAAATTGCGATTGGGTCCCCCCAAGCTGATCTTTTGGCGATGGGCTATCTAGCCAGTAGTCGTCAAATCCGGCCAGTCGGAAATAGTCAGCAAGACATATCCTGGCGCTCGGATTTCTCGCATTCTTGTTCAACGCGACTGCCGTTTGCATTAATTGCGGACAATCATAATCTCCATATTCGATTTTGCGCAAAAACATACCGACAGGGATTTTCGGTGCGGCCTCTTCATAGCCATAGTCATAATCATATTGGAAACCATAATAGGGACCATATTGATCCCCGTTTGCGGGCGCTAGTTTTGCGGCATTTAGAAATTCCGAATAGCGACCCCGTGTCAGATTTTTGTAGAGCAACGTATATAGCGCGATGTCACGTTCATGGGATGATGCCGAACTGTTCTTGGCTTGTTGTAGAAGCAAATCTGGCCCCGCTGTGCGCAGCAATAATATGTCCCGCATAGTTTGATCGGAGATTGGCGAACCGTTGGCAAAAATTGGTTTGAGATCTCTTGCCCGTTCAATATTCATAGCGAGCGCGAGCTCAACGGTATCTCGTTGTCCATAGCCGTTCGCGCCCTGTATCAACTGTTGCCAGAAACCGCGCGCATTTTTGTCGTCAACCGCTTCCAATGCCATGCCGCGCAATACCTGACGGCTGAACTGCAAATAACTATAACTTTGTCGGCGTGCATCGTCGGCGATAATTTGCATCACTCTGGCCGGTTTTTTTTGAATATGAAAGGCATGCACAGCTTGCAGATACTCAAACAAGGCTGGCTGTTCGGCAAATCTATCTTTCGCCGCCGCCAAATCATTCGTCGTCAATTGCGGCAGTTCGCCATCAACAAAATAATCATACCCCTCTGTACGCATCCGATAGAGTAAAACCATGGCCGCCAGCATTGGATCATTCGAATCGTTTTCTCGTACCAGGACCGGAAGCAACTTGTCGTCGATCTCTGCTATCAATTCTAGTTTTGGAATGCTGTCATTGGACGAGCTTCCAATGGCATTGGCATATTCAGCAGATAGTTTTGCACCGTTTCCAGCCAACCAGAAAACACGCCGTTTTAATCCGCGTGCAGAATTGGCAAAAGGGCCATCAGGATATTGTTTTAGATATAGATTAAACCCGCGTTCCGCATTGGCAATCGCACCCTGATCCGATTGTCCAGGGTCAAACCAACCATAATCTCCAAAGGCATTTTTTTGTGATCGGTTCAGTTCCGAACGCGCGATCATGTAAAGCGCCGCCTCGCGAAGCCATGTGCTTTTGGGTTTGGATTTGACAATGCTGCTAAAACCGATGGTGGCTTGATCAAAATCACCGCGATAAAAGGCAAGTGCGCTCACGAGATAATTCTTAAATGCCTTACCAGCCTTAGAATCGACCGCTGGCATTTTTGCCAGATCATCAAGGCCATCATCTTTGTCTCCGCAGTCTGGTGTAACGGACTGCCGCGCCTCAATCAGTGCTTTTCGCTCTACTTTTGGTAAGCGTTTTTCTTGATGCAATGCGCCGACAAACGCATCTGCTCCGCTTTTGTTAGTTTGGCAACGCGACGGGTAACTGAAATCATCATCCTCCGCTTCCGGATCTGGGTAGAATGTTTTCCCCAGTTTCCCCCAACCGAATAGAGCAGTGCCACCATCGGCAGTTACCGACAGTGGTTGCTGATCATGCATCAGCAACATCAAATTAGTGCGCGTGTCGTTAGCTGGCTGTAACATTGCCATATTATTGCACGGCGTCCGTTTACCGTGACTGAGCTTCCAGTTAAGCTTACAACTGCCATCACCACTGGCCTGAACCGGCGTAGCGTAACTCCACCCAACAAATGCCACCATCGCCAATAAAACTGTAAACCGCATCACCCAATCCCTCAACAATCAGCCAACCCGATTCACAATCTAGACCGAAATGTAAAACTCTCCAAGCAAACAAAAAGGGCCCGGATTGCTCCGAGCCCTTCATTGTTTTTATTTCAGAAGATTTAGTCTTCGGTGATCGAACTTGGCAATGGAATATCCGCTCCGCCGCCATCATCTTTCGGACCGTCGTTGTTACGACCGCGTCCACGGCCACCGCCGCCTTCGCGACCGCGTCCACCGCCATCACGACCTCGACCTCGACCGCCGCCGCCATCACGGCGCGGGCCTTTGCCGCGGGGTTCGCGTGGAGGACGTGTGTCTTCCAGCTCTTCACCGGTTTCCTGATCAACAACCCGCATCGATAGACGGACTTTACCGCGCTGATCGATTTCGAGAACCTTGACTTTCACTTCCTGACCTTCGCTGAGTTCGTCTGCGACTTTCTCAACGCGCTCATTCTTGATTTCAGAGACGTGAACCAGACCGTCTTTGCCGCCCATGAAGTTCACGAACGCACCAAAGTCGACCAAGTTAACGACTTTACCATCGTAGATTTTGCCAACTTCAGCTTCTTCAACAATGCCTTCGATCCATTTGATCGCTGCATCGATCTGGGACTTGTCGGAAGAAGAAACCTTGATCAGACCTTCGTCATCAATGTCCACTTTCGCGCCGGTTTCGGCAACGATTTCACGGATCACTTTACCGCCAGTTCCGATAATATCGCGGATCTTCTCTTTGTTGATCTGCATGGTTTCGATACGGGGAGCATGCTCAGACATTTCAGTACGTGTGCTGCTCAGAGCCTTGGACATTTCGCCGAGGATGTGGGCACGGCCGCCGCTGGCTTGTTCCAGAGCTGATTTCATGATTTCCTGCGTAATACCGGCAACCTTGATATCCATCTGCAAGGAGGTGATGCCGCGCTCGGAACCAGCCACCTTGAAGTCCATATCGCCGAGATGATCTTCGTCGCCGAGAATGTCGGACAGAACCGCAAATTCTTCGCCTTCGAGGATCAAGCCCATGGCAATACCGGAAACCGGGCTAGCCAATGGCACGCCTGCATCCATCATCGCCAATGAACCACCACAAACAGTCGCCATCGAAGACGAACCGTTGGACTCGGTAATGTCGGAAAGAACACGAATGGTGTAAGGGAAATCTTCAACCGTCGGCAATACCGGGCGAAGCGCGCGGAATGCGAGCTTACCATGACCGGTTTCGCGGCGGCTGGTAAATCCGAAACGACCAACTTCGCCAACCGAATATGGCGGGAAGTTATAGTGCAGCATGAAGTTGCTGTAGCTAAGCCCGTCCAGACCATCGATCATCTGCTCAGCGTCTTTGGTACCAAGCGTTGTGGTGACAATCGCCTGCGTTTCACCACGGGTGAAGAGTGACGAACCGTGGGTCCGTGGCAGCAAACCAACCATCGCTTCGATCGGGCGAACCTGATCAAGCTTGCGTCCATCGATACGCGTGCCGTCTTTGATAATGGCGCCGCGAACGATTTCAGCTTCCAGTTTCTTGACCGCTTTACCAGCAGTCATCTGGGTCTGGCCGTCTTCTTCGGCATATTTCTCTTTTGCTTTGTCGCGCATTGCGTTCAGCGCATCAGAGCGTGCGGACTTGTCAGTCAGTTTGTAAGCGGCAGCGATATCGTCGCCAACCAGCTTGCGAAGGTCTTCCTTCATGCCGCTAATATCTTCGGCAGGAGCAAGTTCCCACGGCTCTTTCGCAGCCTGTTCAGCAAGGTCGATAATGAGCCCAGCAACATCTTTACAAGCGTCATGGGCAAAATCGACAGCGCCAAGCATGACTTCTTCGGAAAGCTCTTTCGCTTCCGATTCCACCATCATCACTGCGCCCTGTGTTCCCGCAACAACCAGATCTAGTTCGCCTTCGCCAACTTCTTCCATGCTTGGGTTCAGCTGATATTCGCCTTCTTTATAACCAACACGTGCCGCACCGATCGGGCCCATGAAAGGCACACCGGAGATGGTCAGCGCAGCAGAAGCGGCAACCATTGCGAGGATGTCGGGTTCGTTGACGCCATCATAGCTCATCACCTGACAAATTACGTTGATTTCGTTGTAGAAACCTTCGGGGAAAAGCGGGCGGCAAGGACGGTCAATCAAACGACAAGTCAGCGTTTCTTTTTCCGTCGCACGGCCTTCGCGCTTGAAGAAACCGCCTGGAATACGACCGGCGGCTGAGAATTTTTCCTGATAATGTACGGTGAGCGGGAAGAAATCCTGTCCTTCGCGTACCGATTTAGCGGCGGTTACTGCACACAGTACAACCGTTTCGCCGAGGGTCGCGAGTACCGCGCCATCAGCCTGACGAGCAATACGGCCCGTTTCCAAAGTGAGGGTTTGTCCGCCCCACTCCATTTCAACTTTTTTTACATCAAACATTGATATTTTCCTTTGTCCCGCCTGCCCTATGCAGTGCGGGGGCTTTCATTTGTCCAGCAATCCGGCTGAACAGCGGTTCGGGGTCATTTGTGCCCCTGTCGAAAGATAACGCCGCCTTATTGCCGCGATATCCAATGCGAAAACGGCCCCACTCAGGAGGCCGCCTTCAAAACTTTTATTTACGGAGGCCAAGGTCCTTAATGAGCTTGGCATAACGTTCCACGTCTTTCTTGCGTAGATAGTCCAGCAAGCTACGACGCTTGTTCACCATCATCAGCAATCCGCGACGCGAATGGTGATCTTTATGGTGGCCTTTAAAATGTTCCGTCAGGTTCACGATACGCTCAGTGAGCACGGCAACCTGAACTTCTGGAGAACCGGTATCGCCATCGTTTTGAGCGAATTTTTTGATCAGTTCTTGTTTTTTTTCTGCAGTAATAGTCATTTATTCAATTTTCCTTCGAACATCTTTTACATATTGAACCCGCGAACGACCTTTACGGTCCCATCAACAATCTCTGCCAGCGCAACTGGAGAACCTTCATTCTCTGTCGCTAGGAAAAGCCCGTCGATAGCGGGGTTCCCGATCAATTCATCCTCGTCCAGCGTTAAGCCTTGCCGAAGCATTCTTGCCTGATCAGGAGTGAGGTCAAAAGCCGGGATGTCGTCCAGCCCTGCCTCAATTGGCAAGAGGTAATCTTTAATGTCCGCGCCCTTACCAATTTCATTGAGTTTGTCCAGTGAAATCGCGTGTTTTAACGTGAAAGGTCCGGCTTTGGTTCGGCGGAGCATGGAGACATGACCGTAAGTGCCAAGTACACGCGCGATATCGCGAGCCAGGGAGCGGATATAGGTGCCTTTTGAGACAGTCGCGGTGAGGGTGATACTGTTAAGCCCTTCCCCGCCATTCTCGTCATCCTGAACTTGTTTCAGGATCTCCGGAGATCCTGAAACAAGTTCAGGATGACGGGTGGGTGTTTCCGAATGACGAATATCCAAGGAGTAAATCGTCACTCCCCTAACCTTCATCTCCACCTCAACCCCAGCCCGCGCCAAATCATAGGCCCGTTTACCATCAATTTTCAGCGCAGAATATTTCGGCGGTATCTGCTCAATCGGTCCCGTAAACTTTGGCAATATCGCTTCAACATCCGCCAGTGTGGGTCGATGCTCAGAGGTCTCCGTCACATCTCCTTCAACATCCAGCGTCTCGGTTTCATTCCCAAACGCAATCGTAAACTCATAGATCTTGGTAGCATCCAACATCCGGCCACAAAGCTTGGTCGCCTCACCTAACGCAATCGGCAATACCCCGGTCGCCAGTGGATCCAATGTCCCGCCATGCCCGACCTTCAGCTTGTCCTTGCCTTTGCCAAGCAGTTCAGCCTCACGCAAATTCCGTTTCACCGCCCCAACCGCCTGCGTCGAGCCGAGTTCCAGCGGTTTATCGAGTATGATCCAGCCGTGGGGTTTCAACGCTGCCATTCTTCTTTGAGGAGACCGAAAACGCACGTATCACGGTGATATCCTGTCCATGTAACGCGGTTTTTGCGCAAAATACCTTCGTGCGTTGCGCCAAGTTTCAGGACCGCGGCTTGGGATCGTTTATTACGGCCATCTACGCGGAACTCGACTTTTCGAAAGCCATTGGCAAACGCATGATTGAGCAAAAGTTTCTTCATAATATCGTTGAAGCCAATGCCGCGAACCGAAGGTGCGATATAAGTACCGCCAATTTCCACCACACCGTGTTGGTCGGGGTTGATATAATTGGTCATACCAACAACCTTACTCGTTTCGGTGTTGATAACCGCGAACTGCACCCATGATTTCATATCGTGGAAGGCACGCATAGCCTTGTCAAAATCATCTCCGAGCATATTGATCGGATAGATTTCCCAGATATCCGGATCCTCTGCACAAGCGGCGCGCAGCGGTTCGATATGGTGTTCGGCCAAAGGCTCCAGACGAACCTGACCTTCTTCCAAGGTTGCAGATAAATCACCCATGCGCTGTTCTCTTTAGGCGCTCCATAAAATGCTTCCGGCATAGCGCAATATAGCTCTCATTACCGCCAATTTCCGTCTGTTCACCGGCAGCAATTGCTTTACCATTTTCATCGATACGCAGGTTCATCGTCGCCTTTCGTCCGCATTCGCAGACCGCTTTCAATTCGACCAAGCTATCGGCAATTCCCAATAATTTCGCTGATCCGGGAAACAAGTTTCCCTGAAAATCGGTGCGAAGGCCGTAGCACAGAACCGGAATACTCATTTCATCCGCCAATCGCGCGCATTGCCCGACTTGGTCTTCAGTCATAAATTGAGCTTCGTCGATCAAGACACAGGCCAGTTCATTTCCCTCATGTTCTTCCTGCACTGCGGTGAACATATCTGTAGCGTCGTGAAATCGATGAGCATCTGCATTCAGGCCAATCCGCGAGGCTATTGCTCCAAAACTCGCCCGATCATCAATGGCTGCGGTCCACAGCATGACTTTCATCCCACGCTCGCCATAGTTGAACGCCGCCTGCAACAAATTGCTCGACTTTCCAGCATTCATAGAAGCGTAGTAGAAATAGAGTTTAGCCATTTTATCCCGTTACTCGTCCTCCTGAAACAAGTTCAGGATGACGGCAAGAAAGAATTAGTCGTCACCCAAATCCTGAGCAACCTTCGGATTGCTCAACAAGCTCTCGATATGCTCAGCCGTATCAAAACTCTCATCGGATAGAAATTTAAGCCGCGCCGCATATTTCATCTTCACACGCTTCGCGACTTCCTTTTGAAAATAGGCCGTGTTGGTTTTCAGTGCCTTGAGCACCTCCGCCTCTTCGGCACCAAGTAACGGTTTCACAAACACCGTTGCATGACGCAAATCCGGAGACATCCGCACTTCAGTCACGCTAACACTAGTCGCGGTCAGTAGCTCATCATGCACCTCGCCGCGCATCAACAATTCCGACAAGATATGCCGAACTTGCTCACCCACACGCAGCAACCGCACCGAGCGGCCTTCAGGAGATGTGTCGTTATATTTTGCCATTAGCTGTCATCTTTAACTAGTCCAATTCGATGCTTTGCACATCTCGCTTCCAAAATTTGATCGGCGTTCTCTTGAGTTACGTCAATGGAAAGGCAGCTTTCAATCTCGGAATTCATACCATGCGGATAACCCCATATGTTCAATATCGCCGAATTTAGAAAAGACATGTCTAGGCGTCCAAAAATATAAACTGAATCCGCTTCGCAAATTTGACGAAAAATCGTTTTCCATTCTTGACGTTCGAACCCTGACACAGTTTCCATCTCGCCGTCGTTAAAATAGAAATTCGGCGATAGAACAATTTCAAAAAGTTCTGCTAAAAACGAATTTTCTTCATTATTTACTTTTGCCATTCAATTCCTAAAGAATCCGTTCTTTCTCTTCGATCTCAAAGACCTCCAGCATATCACCCGGCTTGATGTCGTTGGTATCTTCCAGCACGGCACCACATTCCATCCCGGCACGGACTTCATCGACATTGTCTTTGAAGCGACGCAGTGAAGCGATGGTGGTTGCGCTGACGATAACATCGTCGCGGGTAAGACGTGCAAACAAGCCTTTCTTAAGCGACCCTTCGGTGACCAAGAGACCAGCAGCCTTGTCTTTCTTGCCCGATTTGAACACTTCTTTGACTTCGGCGCGGCCCATGACGTTTTCGATTTTTTCTGGACCCAGTTCACCGGCCATTTCGGCACGGATCTCATCGGTCAGATCATAGATAATATCGAAATATTTCAATCGAACACCATCGCGTTTGGCGATCTCCCGCGCTTTCGCATTCGGACGAACGTTAAAGCCGATAATTGGCGCATTGCTGGCGCCAGCTAGCGTCACGTCACTCTCGGTAATCGCACCGACACCGCTGTGCAGGATGCGCACCTTGATATCGTCGTTCGAAATCTTGTTGAGCGCCTGCACAATGGCTTGCGTAGACCCCTGCACATCGGCTTTGACCAGCAATGGATATTCAACCGCTGCATCGGATGCCGCCGAGAACATATTTTCGAGGCTCGTCGGAGCCTGCGTAGTGCGTTGCAGTTTTTCCTGCTCAGCACGATAAGTCGCAACTTCGCGAGCACGGGCTTCATCCTCAACGACCGTCAGCTGATCACCAGCAGATGGAACGCCAGACAGACCAAGCACTTCCACCGGTGTCGACGGGCCAGCTTCTTTGACCTGCTTGCCCTTGTCGTCGATCATCGCCCGGACTTTACCGGTATGCGGTCCAACAACGAAGATATCTCCGCGTTTCAGCGTACCGCGCTTGACCAAGACAGTCGCTACCGGACCGCGGCCTTTGTCGAGCTGTGCCTCGATCACAATGCCTTCAGCAGCGCGATCAGGGCGGGCTTTCAGCTCGAGCAATTCTGCCTGAACGTGGATTTTTTCCATCAGCTCGTCCAGATTGGTCTTCTTCAGTGCAGACACTTCAGCGTCCAGAACATCACCAGACATTTCTTCAACAATCACTTCATGTTCAAGCAGACGCGTACGAACCGTTGTGGGATCAGCACCATCTTTGTCGATTTTATTAATCGCGACAATCATCGGCACTTCAGCCGCTTTGGTGTGATTAATCGCCTCAATCGTTTGCGGCATCAGACCATCGTCAGCGGCAACAACCAAAATCACGATATCCGTGGCATTTGCGCCGCGCATGCGCATTTCGGTAAAGGCTTCATGGCCCGGCGTATCAAGGAACGTTACCTTGTCGCCATTTTTCATGTTCACCTGATAGGCACCAATATGCTGTGTAATACCGCCCGCTTCGCCAGCGACCACATCGGTTCCGCGCAAGGCATCGAGCAGCGAGGTTTTACCATGATCGACATGGCCCATGATCGTAACGACCGGTGGACGCGGTTTCAGCGTTTCTTCCGGATCAACATCGGCCTTCGTATCAATCTCAACATCGGCTTCGGATACACGTTCAATATTATGGCCAAATTCTTCAACCAACAATTCTGCGGTATCCTGATCAATCGTCTGGTTGACGGTGACCATGCTGCCCATGTTGAACAGGGATTTGACCAGGTCAGCACCCTTCTCACCCATACGTTTGGCGAGTTCACCAACGGTGATGGCCTCTGGCACAATCACATCGCGGAACTGCTTTTCACGCGGTTCGCGTGGTTGACCAGACCGTGAAGCGCGTTTTTCTTTTTCACGTGCCCGTTTCAGAGCAGCCAGTGAGCGCGCCCGAGCCGCGCCATCTTCGCCGCGTAGCGCGCGGTTGACGGTAAGCTTGCCAGACTGGCGGCGATCATTGCGCTCGCTACGGCCTTGCTTCTGTTTTTCCGGTTTTGCACGCTTCGGCGCTTCAACCGGCGTAAATTTACGCGCCGGCGGACGACTATCGGTCTTGGCGGTTTCTGTCTTGGCAGCAGGTTTTGCAGCCGCTGTCTCTTCTTCCGAAGCCGGACCATCTGCAGCTTCAGCGGCGCTATCGGCCGCAGCTTTTTCAGCAGCAGCGATTTCTTCTTGCGCCTTTTTAGCGGCTTCTTCTTCAGCCTTACGGTTTTCTTCAGCGCGCCTTTTCTCTTCTGCGGTCTGATCTTTCTTGGCCTTGGCGTCGCGTTTTCGCGCTTCTTCATTGGCTGCCAAGCGGGCCTCTTCTGCTTCACGCAGAAGTTTCGCCTGCATTTCCTGACGCGTTAACGTGTCTTCTTGCTTTGGCTTAGGTGCTGGTTTCTCAGCAACCGGTGCGGGCGCAGGTGCGGGTGCGGGCACCGGCGTTTCTTTGACGATTTCCTTCGCAGCTTCCTGCGCACCGGGCTTGCCGACAAGCTTCTTACGCTTGACCTCGACAACGACCTTGTTGGTACGTCCGTGGCTGAACGTCTGTTTGACTTCGCCAGGCTCGACCGACCGCTTTAGCCCCAAAGGCTTGCGTGCTGGTTTGGCGGTATCTTTGTTATCTTCACTCATCGAACAGACTTAATCCTTAAAATAATATGTAACTTCAAAATTTTATCCGGCTTACTTCACCAGTTTACGCAACCTTTTTTTCCGCATCATCATCCACCTTATCAGACCCGATAAAGTGGAGCCATCTATTCAGCATGTGCGATATCCGCCCCGCTGCGCGCTTATCAGTTATCCCGATATGCACCACATTCTGGCGGCCCAATGCCACAGAAAGCCCCTGTCGGTCCACCGGCAAAGTGATTCCGCGCAAATCTTGCCCTTCGCGGTCAGAACCAACGCGCCATGCCTGATCCAATTTGCTGTTGCCATCGCTTCCGGCGTCCGACGCATGATAGAGCATCGCCAAATCGCCTTGCCGGGCAGATGTTTCAATTTTTTCAGAACCCGTGAGCAATGTTCCGCCACGCGCCTCAAGACCCAACCTATCCAATGTGGATTGTTTTAGCGCTGTTTCAAGCTGATCAGCCAAATCATCGGGAATATTTAGCGGGCCTGTTTTAAAAGCTCTTGATAGAGCGCCTTTCAACTGACCTTTGGATTGGGCCGCTTCCAGCGCTGCGCGATCAACCGCAATCCAAGCCCCGCGACCCGGAGCCTTTGCCCGCACATCAGGAGCAATTTGCCCTTCCGGACCTATTGCAAGACGCACCAATCCATCCTGAGGAAGGCTTTCCCCAGTTAAAATGCATTTTCGGTGTGGTACGCGATCTAAAGGTTTAGACGGCGTCTCATTGGGGAGCTTCCGCATTAGCGTCCTCCCCTTTTTCCGGTTCAGCTTCAGCAGCTGGCGCCGCATCTTCTTCATCCTCGAACCAATGCGCACGTGCGGCCATGATAATCTCGTTGCCCTGCTCTTCGGTAAAGCCATACTGGGCCAACACACCATCGGGTTCAGGTTTGCGATTGTCGTTACGACGACGCGGTTCTGACTTGCGCTTGAGGATTAACTCATCGGTTGCCAGGTCAGCCACATCATCAAGTGTTTTCAATCCTGCTTCACCGAGCGTCACTAGCATGGCTTCGGTCAGATGCGGCAATTCAGCAACATCATCTTCGACACCAAGTTCGGTTCGCTTGGCTTTGGCAGCAGCTTCACGGCGCTCCAGTGCTTCAATAGCACGGCTTTGCAGCTCAGCAGCAAGTTCTTCATCAAAGCCTTCAATATTGGCGATTTCTTCAGGTGCCACATAAGCAACCTCTTCCATCTCCGCGAAACCCTCAGCCACAAGAAGCTGTGACAGTGTCTCATCAACGTCCAGATCTTCCTGGAACATTGCTGTTCGCGCAGCGAATTCAGTCTGACGTTTCTCACTGCTATCCGCTTCGGTCATTATATCGATTGCAAGAGCCGTCAGTTGTGACGCCAAACGGACATTCTGACCGCGGCGACCAATCGCCAGTGAAAGCTGATCATCAGGAACGACAACTTCAATCCGGCCTTCTTCCTCGTCAATCACAACGCGGCTCACGGTGGCAGGCTGCAATGCATTCACAACAAATGTCGCAATATCTTCCGACCACGGAATAATATCGATCTTCTCGCCCTGCATTTCCTGCACAACGGCCTGCACACGGCTACCCTTCATACCCACACAGGCACCAACTGGATCGATCGAGCTATCATGGCTAATCACACCGATTTTGGCGCGCGATCCTGGATCACGGGCAGCGGCTTTAATCTCGATGATACCGTCATAGATTTCGGGTACTTCCTGCGCGAACAGGAGACGCATGAAATCAGGATGGGCGCGGGATAGGAATATCTGCGGTCCGCGATTTTCGCGGCGAACATCCAAAATCAAACTACGCACACGATCACCGACACGGGCGGCCTCACGCGGGATTTGCTGATCGCGGCGAATAACGCCTTCGGCGCGTCCAAGATCAACAACAACATGACCAAATTCAACCGATTTAACCACACCAGTGATGATTTCACCACCACGATCCTTGAATTCTTCAAACTGACGCTCGCGCTCCGCATCGCGTACTTTCTGGAAAATCACCTGTTTGGCAGACTGCGCATCAATACGGCCCAAATCAACTTCTGGTAGCGGGTCAACGATGAAATCGCCAACAGCGGAGCCTTTTTCGAGCTTTTCAGCCTGTTTCAGATCGACTTGTTTGAAGTAATCTTCAACTTCATCAACAACCTCGACCACACGCCATAGACGCAGGTCGCCGGTTTGAACGTCAAGTTTCGCGCGAATATCATTCTCCGCACCATAGCGAGCACGCGCTGCTTTCTGGATCGCCTCTTCAAGCGCTTCGATCACGATCGACTTGTCGATCATTTTTTCCGTAGCAACGGCGTTCGCAATTGCGAGCAATTCAGCCTTATTTGCAGAAATAGCACTGCTCATCGTTTAGTCTTCCTGTTCTTCCAAAAGTTCTTCAATTTCATCGGCACCGTCAGTTGAAACCGGAATGGTCGCAGCAATCAGGGCATCGGTGAGAATCAGTTTCGCACTATGGACGTTCTCTAGCGGCGTTTCCTGACTGCCTACCTTACGATCGTCAATCTTTATTATCTCGCCGTCAATACCTTCCAGATTGCCGCGCAGCTGTTTCTTGCCGGCCACGGCTTCTTTCAGGTTAATTCGCGCTTCATGACCTACCCAACTCTGGTAATCTTTTGCGCGGGTTAGCGGGCGATCTATCCCGGGAGAGCTGATTTCCAGCCGATAGGCATGATCAATAGGGTCATTGCCCCGCTCTTCCAATACATCAAATTTTTCCGAGATACGCCGCGATAAAGCCGCGCAATCATCGATGTTAAGCTGTCCGGTTTCCGGACGCTCAGCCATCACCTGTAACGTAGGCTCATCTGCACCCGACACAAACTGCACACGCACCAATTCAAAACCCAAAGCTTCTGCTTCTGGTTCGATCAAGTTGGTTATGGCAATTATATCAGTCAAAAAATGCGTCCTATAATCCAATGGCTTTGCCGCCGGCCCCGTTTGGCGCCAGCCCCTAAATCTCACAATGTCGGGATAGCTGCTATGTAGGGCGTGATTCCCAACAATGCAACGATTGAATGTTAAGCTTCAGATTTAACTTCAAACAACCAACGCCCGAGTGACCAGGCCAAAACTGCTCCCACAAATTGTGCTGCAACAAAGGCCAACACATTTTCCGGTGCAATTCCCGCGAAGCTGTTCGAGAAAGCCCGTCCCACCGTAATCGCCGGATTGGCAAAGCTGGTAGAACTGGTGAACCAGTAACCGGCAGAGATATAAAGACCTACGGCGGGCGCAACCCATTCGGGACGGAATTTTACCGTGCCCAAGATAGTGAACAACAATCCAAATGTTGCAATCATCTCGCCGAGCCACTGGCCATTGCCAGTCCGAATTTTCTCGCTCAACTGAAAAACGGGGACTTCGAACATATAATGCGCAGCCCAGACACCAATGATTCCGCCGATCAGTTGCACTGCGACAAACACAGCGCCGCTTGTGGCAGACAATTCCTTACGCAAGAACATCACTAATGTGACGGCCGGATTAAAATGCGCGCCCGATATCGGCGCCAAGATTGCAATCAATACAAACAAGATCGCGCCGGTCGCCAGCGTATTGCCAAGCAGCGCAATTGCAACATTTCCGCCAGATAGGCTCTCGGCCATGATCCCTGAACCAACTACGGTTGCGAACAAGAAGAAGGAACCCAGTGCTTCTGCACTCAGTTTTTGAGTCAGCGAGAACTGCATCAAATGCTGATCAACAACAACTATGTTTGGGCTCTTCTGCCTCAACTTGGGAAAGATCGACATGCTCTCCATAGTCACCGGTGCGTTCATGGGTGTGGAAGGTCTCCCAGCTGATACCGTCCGGATCTTTGGTCCAATTTTTGTTGGAATGCGCAAAACAACATTGCGTCTCGCCCTGATTCCAAACCGGTCCGCCTGCCTGATCTACCCGCTCAAACTGGCCGGAAAGTTCCGCTTCGTTTTCTGCCTGCACGCCCAGATGCGACAGACCCGGATCACCACAGCTTTCTTCAATCACAAAATTGACGCGTGGATCGTCCAACATCCACTGAACATAGCCATCACGGTCCATCGTCGGTTCAACTCCAAACATCGCGCTATAAAAGGCTTTGGATTTTTCAATATCGGCGGTCGCCAAACTAATGTGCATACGTTTCATCTTAGCATTCCTTTTCCAGAAGGGGTTCAGCGTTGGCCGGGACATCACAACCAGCGCCTTCACAGCAGTTTTCCAGTAAGTAGGACATAAGTCCGTTCATTGCGGTAAAATCGGCACGATAGACAATCGACCGGCCCTGACGTTCCACTTGCACAATTCCGCCCTGTTTCAGGTGAGACAGATGGAATGAAAGCGAGCTAGCCGGGATATTGAGTTGCTCAGCAATATCGCCAGCCGCCAGACCTTCCGGCCCTGCCTGTACCAGCAATCGAAACACCGCCAGGCGATGCTCCTGTGACAATGCTGACAAAGCGGCCAGCGCCGTTTCTGATTTTCGATTCGTTTCCATATTTCCAGTATTATCGAAATATAAAGATTGAGTCAACCCAATGAGGCTTCCATCTATTCCCGTTTAACTAAACAGCGACAACATTGTAGATCAGCTGAGCGAAGTAAATTACCAGCAGAACTCCGCCTTCCCAGCGCGTTATCCGGCGCCCCGAGACCGCAAAGATCATCAGGATCACTGACGCAACGATCAGCAGCGGCAAACCATAATTCGCAATCTCATCTGGGATTGTTCCCGGTGCGATGACCGCAGTTACACCACCGATCAGCAATAGATTGAACAGATTGGAACCAAGCACATTGCCCAATGCAACTGCACTTGCGCCTTTATAGGCCGCGATAACCGACGTCACCAATTCGGGCAAAGAGGTGCCAATGGCAATCACAGTCAATCCTATCACGGCTTCACTCATGCCGATTAAACGGGCCAGATCAACGGCCCCTTCCACTAGCCAGCGGCCTCCCAGCACGATCATTACAATACCGGCCCCTAGCACCAAAAAGGAGCGCCAAAGCGGCTGTTCATCATGCAAATGAGTATCGGTTACTTCGAGCGATTCTGCCTTCTCATGGATAGCTGTGGCACCCACCGGCTGCGTCGCCTCGGCCCAATAAGCATAGCCAAGATAGGCGATCAAAAGTGCCAGAAACCCTGCACCAACCGCCACAGTAATTCCGGTGGTCGTCGCAACCAACCAAAGCACGATTGTTACACCCAGCGCCAATCCGCCATCGCGCCAAAGCGGCCCGCGCGGTATCACCATTGGCAATATTAACGATGCAGTACCGAGGATCAGCAAGCTGTTCGCTAGATTAGATCCAACCACATTTCCCCAGGCAATGCCCGGAGATCCTGCCCTTGCCGCCTCAACACTTGCCACCAATTCGGGAGCAGACGTGCCAAAACCAACAATGGTCAGGCCAATTAGCAACTGTGACATGCCAGCACGTTCCGCCACACGAACTGCGCCGCGCACCAGCAACTCACCGCCAACGATAAGTACGACAAAGCCGAGCAATAAAATAAGGATCGGCGCTAACATGGTCGTTTAACTGTTTCTTTTGCCAAGCAACCGCAAACGCAATGCGTTGAGCTTGATAAAGCCTTCCGCATCTTTTTGATCATAGGCGCCTTGATCATCTTCAAAAGTCACCACATCTTCGCTATAAAGATTGAAGTCGACATCAGCTTTTCGGCCAACGACGTTCACGCTGCCTTTGTAGAGTTTAAGCCGCACCGTTCCCGTTACGCGCTCTTGGCTTTTGTCTATCGCAGCTTGCAGCATTTCGCGTTCCGGTGCGAACCAGAATCCATTGTAAACCAGCTCAGAATAGCGCGGAGCAAGTTCATCTTTCATATGCATCGCGCCGCTGTCGAGGGTCAGCTGCTCAATACCGCGATGGGCCGCGTGGTATATGGTTCCACCTGGCGTTTCGTACATGCCGCGTGATTTCATACCGACGAAACGGTTTTCAACCAGATCAAGTCTGCCAATTCCGTGCTCACGGCCATATTCATTTAGCGTCTCAAGCAAGGTCGCAGGCGACATGCCTTCGCCGTTAATGGCGACGCCATCCCCATGTTCAAAATCGATGGTGATATATTCGGGTGTATCGGGCGCGTCCTCGGGATTGTTGGTCCGCGAATAGACATAATCCGGCACTTCTTCCCAAGGGTCTTCGAGCACTTTGCCTTCCGATGAGGTATGCAACATGTTCGCGTCGGTCGAGAATGGCGCTTCACCGCGCTTATCCTTTGGTACGGGAATTTGATGCTTTTCGGCAAATTCAATCAACCGGGTGCGGCTGGTCAAATCCCATTCGCGCCAGGGCGCGATAACTTTTACATCGGGATTGAGGCCGTAATAGCCCAGTTCAAAGCGAATTTGATCATTTCCCTTGCCCGTTGCGCCGTGAGAAACGGCGTCGGCACCGGTCAATTTGGCAATTTCAATCTGACGCTTGGATATCAAGGGCCGCGCGATTGAGGTTCCGAGCAAATAGAGCCCTTCATAAACCGCATTGGCGCGCATCATCGGAAAGACAAAATCGCGGACAAATTCTTCGCGAAGATCGTCGATGAAAATATGTTCAGGTTTTACGCCAAGCGTTTCTGCAACGCGGCGCGCAGGACCCAATTCCTCACCCTGCCCCAAATCCGCGGTGAAGGTAACAACCTCACACTGATATTCCTGTTGCAGCCACTTCAATATGACGCTGGTATCCAGACCGCCTGAGAAGGCGAGAACTACCCGTTTGACAGAATCACTCATTCGCATATCTTTCCTATTGAAGATGCGCGCCTATCAGGCTGTTCTTTTCGGTGCAATGCTAGCGATTTGTGGGAGAGAAATTATGTCAAAGGCTCAAAACAAAACTTTGGAGAATGATGGTGACGTGAACGCCTTTATAGACAATGTTGCTCATGACGGCAGGCGGGAGGATGCGAAGACTTTGCTGGAGATGTTCTCTCGCATTACCGGCCATCCGCCCAAAATGTGGGGAGGCAGCATCATCGGCTTTGGCAGTTATCATTACAAATACGCAACCGGCCGAGAAGGTGACATGTGCCGATCTGGCTTTTCCCCGCGCAAACAGAATATGAGCCTCTACGTCTTAGGCTGCACCAGCGAAGCCAAGGACAAGGCCAAGCAGACAGATCTATTGAACCGACTAGGGTCGCATAAACGCGGTGTATCTTGCCTCTATATAACGCAGCTCAAAAAGATTGATCTGGAAGTGCTGGAAGAATTGATCGCCTTTGACAAAGAGGCCATGGATGAGAAATATCCAAAAGGCGCGAGTTGAGAAATCGCGTCGACCAACAGTCAAGATTTGTGTCCAATAGGATGTTCAGCTCAGGACGTTGACACGAGCTGTCCGCTCGATCCCGAGAGTGGCCCCTAACTTTTGCTTAACTAAATGACCGAAACTGGGGTGGAAAGCGGATGTAGACGTATGCATGCTAACGGCAAAAACTAACCCGTAAGCGGACATTGTAATCATTGGCCCGCTATGTGTGATTGATCGATTTATATTCCAGTTTGGTGGAATACCCCTGTTCATATAATCTCACGGGTATCAGATTTTCCCGAGAATCAAAATTTTGGGGGATGATATGGTTTCAAAACTAATCGTGGGGTGTTTGTTTGCCGTGCTAAGTATCGGGGTTGCTAACGCGCAATCGGCCGATTTCAAACTTGATCCGCAATCTGCTGAACAAATCATCGCTGGTTGCAAAGCGTATTCCAAAACTAAGGGCCAAAGCCACGCAATTGCTATTCATGACAAAGGTGGTTTCCTAGTGGCGGCATTGCGCATGCCCGGCAACAACGCGGGAACAATGGAATTCGCTCAGGCGAAGGCAAAGGCAGTGGGCATTTGGAGATTCTCAACCGCTCGAATGGAAAGGTCGACGGTTGATTTTGCTGGATTTGCAGCCGCTCCCCATGTGGTGACCGTGCCCGGAGGTGTCCCGATTTTTACATCAGACGGTAAAACATTTCTCGGTTCAGTTGGCGTATCAGGTGAGGCTCCGGCTGACGATGTAGCCTGCGCCGTTGCCGGCATAGAATCGGCAGGCTTGACCGCACAGAGAATTCGAAACTAGGTTCCCGTCCGAGATCGCTTCAATTGATAGCAGAAAATTAGATTGAGAATTACAATATGAAATTCCTAGCGACCGGATTGCTTGTGGTATCACTGAGTGCTTGCGTCACATCGAAAGGCGCGGAGGCAGTAGCTGATCCGTTTGATACAGTTGGTGCATTCATGAAGCAGGAGGTGATCACCGAAACTGTTCCGAACGCCATCGGATTGGTCTCGGTAGGTGATGCCATTGTGTTTGAACAAGCCCATGGCAGAATTACCGACAAGACAGAAGCTTCCATCAACACAATTGTCAGATTGGATTCTTTGACCAAGCCAATTACAGCGGCGGCAGTGTTGGTATTGATTGATGAAGGGCTCATTAATCTCTCTGATCCTGTATCCAAATACCTACCAACATTCAAAAATGCCCGCGTTGGTGCAGATCGCAAAAGCCCTGACAAACCAATCACCATCCAGAACCTTCTGACCCATACAGGTGGACTTGCTGGATATTCTGATGAGGTGAACAAACTATGGGACGCAAATTCGAACAAGGAATTTGCGAATGGCATTGCGGCGCTTCCGCTTCGGCACAATCCGGGCGATGGCTTTCAGTATGGGAATGCTTATGAAGTGCTGCCAGCAGTCATTGCCGTTGTTAGTGGGATGAAATTTGAAGAGTTTGTTTCCGCCAAAATCTTGCAGCCACTGGATATGGAAGACACTTCGTTTGTAGTGCCGGATAGCAAAAGAGAAAGGTACTCCTCTCTTTATACACGCGAAGGCGAGAAACTCACCGTGATGTCAACACCATTTGATCCTGAAACTGAAAAGTTTGCTTCGGGAGGAGGCGGATTAAAAAGCACGGTTCGGGACTACCACAAATTTGCAACCATGTTGCTCAACAAAGGACAATTTGAAGGGAAACAAATACTGAGCTCCGACGCGGTCGAGGCCATGACCAAAGTGCAAGTGGCGAAAGACATAGAAGGGGCTTGGCAAGGCGCTCGTGGTTGGGGTTATGGACTTGCTGTCAAGCATCGCGCTGAAGACGGCAATCGTGCCTCTGTGGGAGCATTTGGTTGGAATGGCGGCTTTGGCACTCAATTTTTTGTAGATCCGGAAAAGAAGCTGATCGGGGTTATCGTTACACAGATTCACTTTAGTAACCCGCATGAATTGCGCGAAGGTTTCGAAAAACTAACCTATCAAGTGATTGGCGATTGAATCATTGATTACAGTGAGTTCGAACTTTAAGTCTCACACCGCGCGATAATCAAGTGAACGAGGCACAACCTTATGTCCGCTTTTGCACCCGATTCTGCCATTGGAGAGCATAAGATTTAATGACCGCTTCTGGGTCGTTAGCGGAAGCGCAGCTTTTGTATCTGTAACGCCTCCTTTTGCGCCCATAGCGGACGCAATTTCAACTCAACAACTTCTTTTCGGTTTCACGTATATAATCGCGCGCCAATGGCAAGGTTCGGCGATTGCGGCTGAACTGAATTTGATAATTGCACATACCGCCGCTCTCAAACGCAGCGGTTGCACCGGCCAGATAGAAGGTCCACATTCGGAAAAAGCGTTCGTCATAAAGCTCTACAATAGCAGCCTGATTTTCGACCGTCCGTTTGTACCACTCTCGCAAAGTCTTGGCATAATGCAACCGCAAGGTCTCAATATCCGTGACCATCAATCGATAATGCTCACTGGCAGCCAGCGTCTCACTGAGCGCGGGAATATATCCGCCAGGGAAGATGTACTTTCGCGTAAAGGCATCGGTCTTACCAGGGCGACCAAAACGGCCAATGGTGTGCAACAGCATGACCCCATCATCCTTCATCAGGTTTGCACAGCATCGGAAAAATGTCTTGAATTGCGGTGTACCGACCGCTTCAAACATACCGACCGAAACGATCCGGTCAAACTGACCAGCATCGCGTGTCGCCAAATCACGATAGTCAATTAATTCAAATTTCACGCGATCCGCCACGCCGGCTTTTTCGGCTCGCTCTTTGGCCACCGCCAATTGTTCTTCGCTGAGTGTAATGCCTAGAACGTCAACATCAGCAACCTTGTTAAGGTAAAGTGCCAACCCTCCCCAACCGCAGCCAATGTCAACAACCCGCTGGCCTGGCGAGAGTGCCAGTTTCGCAGCGACATGTGCCTTTTTCTCCCGTTGCGCTTCTTCCAGCGTCATATTGTCGCGTGGGTAATAGGCGCATGTATATTGCAGATCTTCATCCAGAAACAGGCGATAGAGATCATTTCCCAGATCATAGTGATGGGCGACATTATCCTTTGAACGACCCAATCCGTTTATCTGATCAAACTTACTGATCACAGCATCCAACATTTTCTTCTGCGGAGATGTTTCCTTCAAAACACCGCCACGTTCCCAGGGTTTGTTGCTACGCGCCAACTGGATCAAATCCATAACGTCGCCCTGTTCGACAACCAACCGGCCATCCATAAAGGCTTCCGCTGCACCCAATCTCGGGTCCAGCAAAACATCGCGAATAACTTTATTGTCCGTCAATCGAAGCGTGACATTGGGAAAACCGTCAGATGGCGCCCCAAATGTTTCTTTGGCACCGTCTGCATGCACTAAAGTAAGCTCCCCATTCTTGATCAGTGGACCAAGAAATTTCCCAATCATCGACATTCATTTCCCCCTCCATGCGACCCGTAATTGCTTTTACCGGACCGTCATATCCCGGCATACCATTCATAGTTGGCAACATCCTGCCAATAGCCGCCTTTGCCTTCGCCAATACCATCCAGTGATGCTACGGCCTCAATGCCCGTCACATATTTGGCGTGTTTATAACCCAATTGTCGTTCCACTCGCAATCGCAGCGGTGCGCCATTGGCAACCGGCAGTGCTTCCCCATTCAGCCGGTGAGCCATTATGGTTTGTGGGTGAAAACCGTCAAGCAAGTCAATACTCTCATAATAGGGACGACCACCCAGTTTGTCGGCACAGTGAAATACCAAAAACTGTGCGCTATCGCGCAGTTGCGCCAGATCAAGCAGTATTTTCAAAGGCACCCCGGTCCACTGGCCAATCGCGCTCCAACCTTCCACACAGTCATGACGGGTGGTCTGGGCGCGCTGCGGCATAGATTGCAGCGCAGAGAGTGAAAAATCTTGAGGTTTTTTAAACAAGCCGGTCAGCTTAAGTTGCCAATCTGCGAAGCCTTGCGCGGCGCTGGATGCGTAACCTGAAGTACCCGGATCCCGCGTCCCGTTGGCGCGGAACGTTGGTGATCGGTCGGCCAGACTATATTCAGTCGCCAGTTCCATACGGTCACCCAGTGTCCGCTGCACAGTAAAATTGGCGGTCTCTGCCGTTGCCAGAATATCCTGGAACGCAGGGTTGCGGCTCAATGCATCACAACCGGACAACAGTCCGCCAGCTGATCCGATGAGGATATTGCGCCGGGTTACCAGTCTATTCTTCACGCCGTTCTCCTCCCGTAATCATAGCTTTAATGGGTCGAAATGGTCCAGACAGCACCACCATTAACATATGGATCACAAAGAACAGTACGAGCGAAAACGCGGCAATGAAGTGGATGGAACGCGCCGATTGTCGCCCTCCAAACAAGTCTGTCAAAAACGGCCAGTTCGCATCCATCGCTGGTGACATGGCGAGACCAGTAAATATCATAAGCGGCAACAAGATAAAAATCACCCCGACATAAGAGACCTTTTGGATGCTGTTATACGGTTTGTCAGGCGACTGGCGGACTTCAGCAAATTTCGTATGCTGCCGAAAACTCCGCCAAAGGGCCAAAGGGGACCACTCTTTGCGACCAATGTGGAGATCTCGCTGCACGTGTCGGTTCCAGAAAGATCGCACCATGAATATGGTCAAAACGGTGCTAAATATCCAAGCGAAAAAGAAATGCCAGCGCCGACCCTCTGCCAAACTGTAATAGGAAGGGATTGTTGCCCACCCCGGGAAAGCCCAAGTTTGCGTGCGCCCTTGATCGTCTTGCCAATTGCCGATCACGCCAGTCGTTTCGATCCGCGTCTCACCAAATCTGAGATAACCAAATGTTTCTCCGGAACCAACCGCCATCCAGGCGTAGTCGTCATTCGATCCATATTCACCCCAGTAAAGTCGGGGATGCGCGTTGAAAATCGTCAACCCGCTCATCAACAATACCAGCAGACACAGCGCATTGATCCAGTGCCACAATCGAGTGGTCAGGCCATGACGGCGGCGGTTTTGGGGCTTCATGTCAGGCATTTCTCAAACTCACCATAAACTGCTATTCGCCAAAAGGAAGTTTATCGTTACACTGCGTAAAACTCTTGGCCAAAACAACAGACCCAAAGCAGATAGGGAGAGCGAATATGAGCACCCATAAAGAAGTCATCCGATTGCATCCCGACCCGCTAGCCCCGTTTGCCATTGCGCCCGGATGGCGCGTGGGGGATTTGCTGTTTCTATCCGGGCAGGCGGCGATTGATGAAAGTGGTGCAATTGTTGGTGATGGCGACTTTGATGCACAGCTAGAACAAACTATCGCCAATATTGATCGTGTTCTAATGGCCGGAGGCAGTAGCCGGGATCAGATTGTCAAAGTGACTATCTATCTGACTGATATGGGGAATTTTCCGAAAATCGTGGACGCGCGGAAAAAATATTTTGTCCCACCTTATCCAGCAGACACTATTGTCGAAGTCAAAGCCCTGGCTCTACCCGAACTGATGATCGAGATTGATGTGATCGCAGCGGCCTAACCCAAGGCGGCTTGTTTTTCCTCCGCCTGCCGGTCCAGTTCGGCGCGTGATTTTTTCTCGCTGGAAGATTTCAGCTGGCCGCAAGCCGCCATAATATCCTGACCGCGCGGCGTTCGAACAGGTGCACTGATTCCTGAATCAAAAATGATCTTTGAGAATGATTTGATCCGTTCCGGTGTGGAGCACTCATAGGGCGACCCAGGCCAAGGGTTGAACGGTATCAAGTTCACCTTTGCAGGCAGATCATAGTTACGCAGCAAATTCACCAATTCACGCGCATCTTGATCGCTGTCATTCTTGTCTTTCAGCATCACATATTCAAAGGTGATCCGTCGGGCGTTGCTGGCGCCGGGATAATCGGCGCAAGCTTGCAACAGTTCTTCGATCGAATATTTCCGATTAAGCGGAACGATCTCATCACGCGTTTCCTTGTTTACTGCGTGCAGCGATATAGCGAGATTGACATTGATTTCTTCACCGGCCCGCGCGATCATTGGTACAACCCCGCTGGTAGACAATGTGATCCGGCGCCGGGAAAGCGCCAACCCCGAACCATCCATAACAACCTTCATCGCATCACGGACATTGTCAAAATTATAGAGCGGTTCGCCCATGCCCATCAAAACGATATTGGTTAGAACGCGGCCATCCGACTTGTAAGCCTGATTATATTCTTTGGTTGAAGCCGCCTCATCTTCATCGTCAAAATCCATCACGCCTTTCGGCCATTCACCCAGATCATCACGCGCCAACATTACTTGTCCGACAATTTCGCCGGGAGATAAGTTTCGTACCAAACGCATGGTGCCGGTGTGACAGAAGCGACAGTTAAGCGTGCAACCCACTTGACTCGAAATACATAGCGTCCCTCGATCTTCATCGGGAATGAACACCATTTCATATTCTTGTTTGTCCGCAGATCGCAGCAACCACTTGCGGGTACCGTCTTCTGACAGATGCGCTTCAACGATCTCAGGACGACCAATGACAAAGCGTTCATCCAACCACGGACGCAATGATTTGCTCATATCGGTCATCAAGGAAAAGTCAGTTATCCCGCGATGATAAATCCAGTGAAAAAGCTGTTTGGAGCGTAGTTTACACTGCTTCTCATCCAATCCCGCTTCCGATAGAATATCACGAATCTCGGGCTGGCTCAGACCAATAATATCGACCTTACCATCATCACGTGGCGTGACTTTGGCGGGTAAGGGAACAGGGTCAATATGGCCAGGAATCTGCATAGGCGCGCATATAGTAGCGATGTCGACGAAATACCAGCACGCTTGTGCACCACCCGCTCTCCATCTACGGTCGCAAAAAATGATAATGGGGGATGGGACAATGTTTCACGAATATCGCAGACGAGTTTATCGTGGTGCCAAAATCGGTCTTATACTCGCTGGCGCATCGTTGCTGCCCTCTTGCATGGCGAGTAATGGCAACGCACAATCCGCAGCAGCAACCGTCCCAGCCGAATCAATGGCAGAAAAGGTGACGCGCATCCATGACAGTGCTTTGGTCCTCGACGCACATGCAGATATTGTTCTCCCCGAAACATCCAAAACCTATCTGGCCAGTGATGGTCTCTCCAAAGTACATCCATCAAAATTGCGCACGGGTAAAGTAGACGCGGTTGTGATGTCCGTTGCCGTTGGTCCCGGGCCGCGAACCGCAAAGGGCGATGCTGCCGCTAAAACCGAAGCAAATGCAAAATTGGCAGCAGCCATCAAGTTAGCAAATCAGAATGATGATATTGTCATTGAAGCAACTGCTCAAGAAATCAAAGCCGCCACGAAGGCTGGTAAAAAAGTTCTAATCCTTGGTTTTCAAAATGCTCGCTCATTGAGCGGAAATATTGATGAGATCGACCGTTACTACAAATCCGGCGTACGTATTTTCGGCCTCAATCATTTGGGACATAACGATTTTTCCGACAGTTCCAGGCCGATCTATATCGCCGAAAAAAAGGGCTATGAGGTAACTGAAGAGCATAAAGGACTGTCGAAATTAGGTGTAGCTGCCGTCCAGAGAATCAATGCCTTGGGTGGACTAGTCGACGTTTCCCAAATGTCCAAAGCAGCAACCATGCAAGCCACTAGAGTTTCAAGTGCTCCTGTTATCGCAAGTCACTCCAATATCAGGGCGCTTTCCAATGTATCACGGAATCTATCGGATGCTGAAATTGACCTAATCGGGTTACGCGGCGGTGTTATCCACATTGCATCTTTCGGTGCATATCTGGTCGACCTTTCCGATCCCAACCTATTGGCGTCGATCAAGAAAGTACGGTTGGATCATGATCTCCCAGAAGCCTATTCCTATCCCTACGAGTTATATTGGGAAATTCCCGATTTAAAAAAGCGAACATCTTTCCTGATGGCAATGCGGGACACCATTGGTACTGGCTCGATTGACCGGATGATTGATCATATTGATTATGTCGTGAAACGCATTGGCATTGATCATGTGGGCATTGGCACCGACTTCAATCATGGCGGTGGTATAGCTGGTTTCACCGATGCAAGCGAAGCGGAAAACGTCACTGCCGGTTTGATAAAGCGTGGTTACAATGAAGCGCAAATCTCCAAAATCTGGAGTGGCAACTTCCTACGCGCATTGGCGGAAGCCGAACGCATTGGCGGAACAAAAAATTGACCTGCAAACATCCGGACGAGGCGACAAATCGCACCACCAAATCCTGGCGTTTCGAGATCTAGATAATTTTGTAGCCTATTTCAGATCAAACTTGATATGTAGTTCTGGCAAAGCACGCAAAATGATACTGGGTTCTGACACCGGATCTGGATAGGCATCATCAAGTCGAAAATTTTTGGCATGAACCAAAAGTGCCTCAAACCCTCTATTCAGTTCCTGCCGTGCCAATGATGACCCGGGACAGGCATGTACCCCAGAACCGAACGAAAGGTGAGCGCCTGCCCCTTTCCTGCCCAGGAGACATGCCTCAGGATCTTCAAATTTCTCATCATCCCGATTGGCGGAACCATAATGCGAGAATATTACATCACCCGCTTTCAAGGGATAATCACCCAGCACTGTATCCTCAGTGACCAGTCTCGGTAACCCCTGAACGGGTGTTTCCAGACGAAGGACTTCCTCTACAAATACAGGAATTTGGCTTGGATCAGCCTGAAGATCTTTCTGCAATTCCGGATTGCGGCAAAGAAGGAGCATTCCCCATCCAAAGGTGCTGGTGGTGGTCTCATGTCCAGCAACGAGAAACTGATTCAATATGCTCAGCATCTCATTATACTCCAGCAGCCGATCCTCTTTTTCCAATTTGCTGGTTGCCAATATTGTAATCATATCATCTTTGGGATCTCGCCTCCGATCATCAATAAGACCAATGAGCATCTGTTCCAGATCGAGCGCTTTTTGCGCGCGATCAATTAGCTGCGGCTCAGTAAGCGGCGACAAACGTAAGGTACCCGCCGCAGAGGTCGCGCAAATATTGAATTTTTCAACAAGTTCCCCAGGAATACCCAGCCGCTTACCGATAATTTCCAACGGAATTGGAAAAGCAAATTCTCGCATAAAATCTAGACGCGTCAAGTCGCCCAAATGGTCGATCGTTTTCTCCACAACTTCGATCACCTGCGGTTCGGTTTTATTGACCTGGGACGCGGTAAACAACATCGCCACGAGCGAGCGGTACATTGTCTGAACAGGGGGATCCTCTGTCAGCATTGTTGGAATCGGCGGAAGCATCTGCGCCTGAATTGCCGCTACTTTTGCTTGAGTTGCAGCAGACGCAGATTCGAAAGCCGCCATGGCCAGACCTGCCAGAAAATCGGCGAATTTACTCGAATAGGTTTTTGTGTCTCGAAGCACCTGCCGTATCAGTTGATATCGCGTGACCACATGAAAGTTCATTTCAGGCACGAATTGCACGGGAGTCTCTGCCCTCAGCTTTCGATATATGGGATAGGGATCGATTAGATTTTTCTCGTCAAACAGGCTTATCGTCATTTTCTCTCCTAACGGATAACCTTCCCGCCAATCGGTTGCAGCGCATGCTATCCTCTCTAGTTTTTTAGAGATTAGACAGGTATTTTCTATTGATACACATCAAATAAAAAGACCAAAAACACCGGAAATCAGGGAAAATCCCTGTCTTTTTTGCTAGTCAAAGAGGTTATCTTAGTCTTGAGCACCCAAGAGAAGCGGCGTCTATGGCCGTTGCGGCGCCTCGCAACAAATAGGCATCCACGATAGGTTTGCCATCACGACCAATGCTTTCAATCGTCATGCTTTTCGCTGAACGGATGGCGGCCACCAAAGCTGCATCCATTCGCTTGTCCTGCGACCATGCATCGGTGGTGTTGGCGGTCAATCGAAAACGACGGCCCGCTATGCTAACGATTACGCGGCTATTGGTTGAGCGCTCACGGCTCAGGCGAGCATGGAACTGGCGACGGATTTTGCGGTTCGGCCAAAAGCCGATGGAGGCGTAGGATTTCCGCTCCGCCTTTCCGGTAATTTCTTGGGACTCAGCAATGGCATAACAGCGCGATATCTCTGGATCCCGAAACGCACCCCAGCTGTTAAAGGTTCCCAGCGAGTCTTTAGCAATCGCCGGCGTTGGTAATGATAGCAGCGGCAAGATGAGGAGAAAAAAGCGCTTCAAGCCTTCTCCCCTTCCCCGCCGCCAAGATGAACTACCGTCTCTACACCATTGCAGATTTCAACAATCGATCCCTGCGGTAGGCTCTGCGCAATTGGTGCGCCATATTTTGTATGTTCTGGCAAATTGGTCAACATGCCGCGCAATACCCGGCTGGTCATGCCATGACTGATCAGCACGGTGTCCCGCTCAAACTTTTGATCGCTCAGCCATTGCTCCAATCGCACGACAATGTCGCGATAACTTTCCCCTCCGGGAGCAACGGTTGCAAACAACATACCATCAGTATCTATTTCAAGTGCACCATCCAGATCAGCATAATAAGTGCCAGTCCATGCACCCATTTCAATCTCCCCAAGCCGATTGTCTGGCCTGGCTTGGTGCCAGTCTAACCCAATATGCTCGGTTACAATGGACAGTGTCTGCAAAGCTCTGTCGGTGTTGGAAGCGACCAGATCTAATGCCGGTTCCTCACCCAAATGGAGCGCCAATGCTCGTCCCATTTCATCTGCCTGAGCAAATCCGGTCAAAGTCAGCGGTGTATAGGCTTCGTTGCCCTGTATTCGCGCGGCTTTGTTAAAAATTGTTTCGCCATGACGGGCAATGTACAGCCGCTTTCCGTTCGTATCTATACCGCTCATTTGATTGTATTTTTACACTCCATGTTGGCCGCTATAGTGCGGCAACCAAGACGCTTTACCCCGCCCATCGGTTTTTTCCACAGTTTTCCACAAGATTATCCCCTGCTCTGCTTGTATCGGGCTTGCCCTGCGGCGCTTTATTGTTAATGAAGCCATGAACTATCTGTGAATTTCATGGAGTCTATAGCCGACTCCAATTCACAGCCATCGGGGAACGAAGAGGACCATTTATGAAAGCGACCATCGAACGCGCTGCACTGCTCAAAAGTCTGGGCCATGTCCAGTCGGTCGTCGAGCGCCGTAACACTATCCCGATCCTGTCCAACGTGCTGATCGAAGCCAGCCAGGATGGCAGTATTAAACTGATGGCGACCGATCTGGACTTGCAGGTTGTTGAGACAGTCGAAGCTCAGGTTGAAACCGCTGGTTCCATTACAGTTTCCGCACACACATTGTTCGATATTGCCCGCAAACTACCCGACGGTTCTCAGGTTCAAATGGACGCCGCCGATGGTAAGATGAAGGTCAATGCTGGCCGGGCCCGGTTCAATTTGCAAACCCTGCCCCGCGATGACTTTCCCGTCATTGCTGAAGGCGACTTGCCAACATCATTTGAGCTTCCCGCCGCATCTCTGATTCAAATTATCGACAAAACCAAATTTGCAATCTCGACCGAAGAAACCCGTTACTATCTTAACGGCATATTCCTCCACGTACAGGATGAAGACGCGCCGGTACTAAAAGCCGCCGCAACCGACGGTCACCGTCTCGCGCGTGTTACCTTGCCCCGTCCGGCCGGTGCAGAAGGCATGCCCGACGTCATCGTGCCGCGCAAATGCGTCAACGAACTACGTAAATTGCTTGATGAGAGCGGCGACAACAATGTCCAGATTGATCTGTCAGCAAGCAAAATCCGCTTCACACTCGGCACCGCGATCCTGACATCCAAACTCATAGACGGCACATTCCCAGACTACAGCCGCGTCATTCCGACCGGCAACGACAAGCTACTCAAAATCGATCCAAAGAGCTTTGCGCAAGGCGTAGACCGCGTCTCCACCATCGCTACCGAAAAAACACGAGCGGTGAAAATGGCGCTGGGTGATGACAAGATCACACTGTCGGTGACGTCTCCTGAAAATGGCAAAGCGGAAGAAGAGGTTCCGGGAGCCTATAAGGAAGATACGTTCGAAATCGGTTTTAACTCACGCTATCTGATGGATATTCTGAGCGAAATTGACAGCGACACAGTGGAACTACACCTGGCCGATGCCAGCGCACCGACGCTTATTCGTGAGAATGATAAGTCACCTGCGCTCTATGTGCTGATGCCCATGCGTGTGTGACGGCAAACTAAAGTACCCAGATTGTGAATACTTTTAGAGCTCAGGCCTTGCGTAATTCCGTAATCGCTCTGCTTGCGCTCATCATCAGCGCGCTGTCTCCTTCTGGCTTCATGCCCACGCAGACTGAACAGGGTTTTGCGATCAAGCTCTGCTCGGGCCATGCTGAAAACAAGCTGACCATCTCAACGGACAATCCCAATTATGCAACACTCGCGCTGATCTATGGCCAGCAAGATGAGCCGGCCCCGGAAAGCGAACCAGAAACCGCAACCCAGGCCTGTGCCTTTTCGGGCGGAGCATCTGTCGGATTAGCATCGTCGGTTCCTGATCTAGAGGTCAAACTGCTTGCACCAGCAACGCATGAACCAGCCGAACCGCGCCGTTTTGCATTGCGCAATCGGATTAACATTCCGCCAGCAACCGGGCCGCCTGTAACCATCTGAACCACCTCTCCCACTTTGTAGCGTGCGCCCTTTAGAAGCGTGCGCCGCGTTCAGATATTTACAGGAATTTTTCATGAAGAATCATGCTTTTGCAGGCGCGCTTGTCGCGACCTGTGCTTTTACAACACCCGCCCTCGCTCATGACGTGCGCGCCGATGACCATGCACCGATTGGCGTGATGGCCGACCATGCTCACAAAGCGGGCGAGTTCATGGTCTCTGTCCGGCATATGCATATGGAAATGTCGGGCAATCAAATCGGTACCGATAGCGTCACGCCCGATGAGATTGTGACAACAATCCCAAACCGCTTTTTCGGCGCACCCGGGCAACCTCCAACACTCCGAATAGTGCCGACCTCCATGCGCACCGATATGACTATGGTCGGCGCAATGTACGCGCCGACTGATTGGGTCACACTGGTGGCCATGGGCAGTTATATCCAGAAGGAAATGGACCACACGACCTATATGGGCGGCATGGGTACAAATGTCCTTGGCGAGTTTCAAACCAGTCCGGAAGGCTTTGGTGACATAACCGTTGGTGGGATTTTCCCACTGCTTGGTGTTGCCGACCGTAAATCTGACAATCAGCAGGAGTTTAATCTTCGTGCAGCTGTCTCTATCCCCACCGGATCGACCACTGAAACTGCCGAAATTCTGACCCCCATGGGTGGAACACCAACCGTGCGCACACCTTATATGATGCAGATTGGCAGCGGCACCTGGGATCTGAAGCCCGCTGCGACCTTTAAGGGTTGGGCCGGAAAAGTTGGTTACGGCCTGCAATATGCAGGGACCATCCGGATGGGCAGTAATGATGAGGGCTATAGTTTTGGTGATATCCATGAAGCCAGTGCATGGGTCAGTTACTCCCCCGCCCAATGGTTGAGCTTGTCCGGGCGTATCAAGGGTCGCACTGTGGGCCGTGTTGACGGCATTGATCCAATGATCATGGGGCCGGTACAAACCGCCAATCCCGATTTTCAGGGCGGCGAGCGCGTTGATTTGATTGCCGGTGTAAACACCGTAGTAACCCACGGCGCATTGGCCGGACACCGTTTCGCATTGGAAGTCGGCGCTCCGATCTATCAGGATCTAAATGGTCCGCAGATGACAGGCGACTGGATGCTAACGGTAGGTTGGCAAAAGGCGTTTTAGAAAGAAAGCAAAGCCCCTCTCCTTCAGGAGAGGGGCTTTGCGCAATCTATTCGGCAGCTTCCATCATTTCCACAGCTTGCGGACCACGGATCAAACCGCCGGGACGCTTGTCGGTGACAACGCCGCCCTTGAACGTAATCTCACCCGACTTGATCGTGTAATCATAACCATCCGCTTTCTGCAGCAGGCGTTTGCCACCGGCGGGCAGATCAAAGGCCAACCATGGTTTGCCCAATTTGATCCGATCCATGTCGATTACATTTACATCGGCCAGATAGCCCGGCTTCAGCACGCCGCGATCATTGAGGTTATATAGCCGCGCGGTATCCAAACATTGCCGCTTAACGGCATGTTCGATGCTCAACGTGCCGCGTGTCCGGTTTTTGACCCAGTGTTCGAGCATGAAGGTCGGGCTCGCCGCATCACAGATGGTTCCGCAATGCGCGCCGCCATCGGACAGGCTATTCACGGTATCATCGGCTTGCTGCAAATCTTCGAGGAAATCGAGATTACCGTCAATATAGTTGAGCAGCGGCAGATAGATAAAGCCTTTGCCATCATCCGACATCATCAGATCATAGGCATATTCTGCGCCTGATTTGCCGGACGCTTCCGCGCGCGTCGCGATGCTTTCATCGGCTTGCGGTTCATAGTTGAAATCTTCATCCATTTCGAACTGCATTGGCCAGCCTTGGGTGATGACCATGAAGACCGGAACCATGTCTACTTCTTCGGGCATCTCGGCGGTTTCACCAAGCAATTGCGCTTTGAATACCGGGTCTTTCAACTTGGCATATTTCTCATCCCACGAAAGCTCTTCCATCGCGATCCAACTGGGGTGACGAACAAAAGGATGTACCGTTCCCTGCCACGCCATGACAATGCCATTGCCGCGCAACGCGATCTGCGCAACGATATTTGCACCGTTATCATTCTCGGCCCGCATATTGGCGATTTGCTCATCAAGGGTGATGTCTTTGGCGATGGATTGCAGTGCTGCGAACGTAACCGGTAGACCCGTTTCGCGGCTCATATCGCCCATCCAACCAAATTCATCCCATTCCTTGTTGAGATCGCTGGCCATTTCGAAAACGCCATTGCCAACCTTGCCCATGGCACGGCCGATTTCGATCAGTTCTTCCTTGGTTGCAGTTGTACCTGGCACCAACTCTCCATCAATGGAGCGATGCAAGATGGTACGCGAAGTTGAAAAGCCCAATGCGCCGGCTTTTACGCCATCGGCAACAATATCGGCCATCTGTTTCACATCTTCATCGGTTGGCACCGCGCCCGGCTTTTCCCGATCGCCCAGGACATAAGCACGCACTGCGCCATGAGGAACATGGGTAGCGACATCTAACGTGCGCGGCATTTTTTCCAGCTCGTCGAGATACTCGGGGAAAGTTTCCCAGTTCCAGGTCATGCCTTCGGCCAATGCTGTGCCAGGAATATCCTCAACACCTTCCATCAGGCCGATCAACCATTCCCGGCGGTCCGGCTTTGCGGGAGCAAAACCAACACCGCAATTTCCCATCACCACGGTTGTGATGCCGTGCCAGGACGAGGGGGCCATTTCACTATCCCATGTCGCCTGCCCATCATAATGCGTGTGCACATCGACAAATCCGGGCGTAACCATTTTACCCGTTGCATCAACCTCTTGGCGGCCTTCAGCCAGCACTTCGCCAACCAGCGAAACGCGATCACCATCTATTGCGACATCGGCGACAAAAGGCTCTGCGCCTGTGCCATCAACCACTGTTCCGCCGCGAATTACCAGATCATGCATCGATTCTCTCCTGAATGTTTTATGTTACAATAACAGATTTAATCGATTGGTTAAAGTGGTCTCCTCAGGCAGGCTCTTCCATCTTCACCGTCAGCAGAACAGTAACCCCGATTGCGAATAATATATTGATTGATGCCATGCCAATTTGTTGGCTGTTAAACGCAGTTGTGAATGTCTCCACCAGCAACGGCCCCATCCATACGGTAATCGTACCTGCAATTGCATATAGCCCGAAAAATTCACCACTGCGGCCCTCCGGTGCCAGCACAACGAGCATCGTTCGACTAGAAGAGATGCTGGCTGTCGCGGCGATCGCGACGACAACAATACCGCCAAGATAGACAAGGTCGGATAGTGTCTGGAAAATCAATCCATCCCAGACCTGATAATTTTCAACTAAACCGAACAACAGAGTTTGCTGTGTCACCGAAAGTTGGATTGCCATAGCACTTACCATACCAACAACCTCGATAATCAACGCCCGCTTCACCCCCACTTTATTGTCCAGCCAACCACCAAATATGCCGCCCCAAAAGGCAACGGCAGAAGCCAATATGGCATAGGACACCATCTCGATGACACCCCACTCCAGAAACAAGGCAACATAGACGGCACCAAGCGCCAACAATGCCGCCATGCCATCGGCATAGAACATCCGGGCAATCAGATATTTCATCAGTTCGCGATATTTGGCGGCTTCACGTAACGTTTGAATAACGCCCTTGGCACCCTCTTTAGCCGCGCCGAACCAATTGGCCCCGGATGTACCGGGGTCCTTCGCGTTCAAAAAGAAGGGGATCGAAAATATCGCTAACCAAATGGCGCAAATGGGGCCGGCGATACGGAGATGCTCATACTGGGCGGTATCGATCCCGAATTGCGGCTCAGCAAATGGCCAGCCAATGGCTTCGGGCAACATGAAGAATAAAACCAATCCCAGGAAAATCAGCATCCCGGCAAGGTTCCCTAGCCCCAAACCTAAGCCGGATATCATCGGCAAACGATCAGGTCGGCCAGCCACAGTCAACATGGAGTTATGCGTCACCTCGGCATAGGTATAGTTGACATATGCTATAACGAGCATTGCCATGACGGTAAAAGTGGAAAAGCCTTCTTCACCGGGAATAGCATACCATAATAGCCAAGACATCAACGCTATGATGCCCAGCATGACTGCCAAAATTGGTTTGCGTTTACCGCCTCGATCTAGCGCCGCACCCAAAAAAGGTGCGGTCAGAGCCGCGATCAATCCAGCCCATTTCGTTACCGAAGCAATGGCAGCCTGCCCCAACGCATTTGCAGTCTGTTTTGCTTCGTCCGGCTCCAGGCCATCCAATTCTCCGCTTGCCAACAAGTCGGCACCGATAATGTCGCGCGCAAAATATGGTGCAAAGATATAGATGACGATCAGGATGTAATAAGGATTGCGGGCCCATTCGAAAACCGCCCATGCAAAACCGGTTTTGCCGAGCGCACCGCCGACGCCTTTGTTTGCAGTTTCGGACACAGGTGGATTGCTCGTTACCGGCTTGGCCACGTCACTCAAATGTTCATCCTCCCGATCAAGATTGATCAGTGTGAGCGAACAATCCGATATTCACAAGCAGAATTAACTAGCCGATTAAGTTGGCGCAATGCTAACATGCCGCCATGGATAAACAAGTTTCCTGGCAACCCAAGGCAGACAGCGGCATCGAACTGCAATGGGTCGAAGCCAACGGCCAGACGTTCGAAGTCGCCATGGCCGGAGAAGGCAAAAAACTGGCTCTATGCCTGCATGGTTTCCCTGAGCTCCATTATTCATGGCGCTTCCAGATGCCGTTGCTCGCGGAGATGGGGTATCGCGTCTGGGCACCCAATATGCGCGGCTATGGCGGAACGACCAAACCCGAAGGCATTGCCAGTTACGCGCTCGATCATCTGACACAGGATGTGGCGGCGCTGATCGATGCCAGCGGTGCCGACGAAGTCACTTTGTTTGCCCACGATTGGGGAGCCATTGTGGCATGGGCTTTTGCAATCCGGAAAATACGGCCGCTCAAACGCCTTGTCATCATGAACGTCCCGCATCCCGAAGTCGGCCGGCGCGAAATCCGCCACTGGCGGCAGCTAAAACGTAGCTGGTATATTTTCTTCTTTCAGATCCCGCGCCTGCCCGAATGGTTGCTGTCGCGCAACAATGGCGAGCCTATTAAGAAGGCCTTTGCCAACATGGCCGTGGATCAAAGCAATTTCACCGACGAAGCTTTGGATCACTATGCCAAGGCAGCGATCCGGCCTGGGTCGATCAACGCCATGATAAACTATTACCGCGCGCTGCTGCGCCATGAATTTGATATCGGCGATGCCAAAGTCGACATTCCCACGCTGATGATCTGGGGTGAAGAGGATACAGCGCTGAATATCAAATGCACCGAGGGCACGGAAGAATGGGTCAGCGACTTTACGCTAAATCGCCTGCCGAACGTATCGCATTGGGTGCAGCAAGAAGCACCGGAAAAAGTAAATGCGCTTTTGCAGGATTGGTTAGCCTAAGTTTTTTGTGCAGCAATCATGTCATCGATTTCGACAAATTTCTCACGCGGGGCCCCTTCCCTTGCTTGCGCGATCTCTGCTTCTTCAATTTTCTTCCAGTCGCGGAATGTGACGGGCTGCGCTTGCCGCTCTGCAAGCAGCGCATCTAGAGCCGGACGGCCTTCTTTTCTGGAACCCTCACCAATATCCTCATCAATATTATCAATTACCGCAAAGCCGTCTGGTTTATTGGTGCCAATCGTTCCTGATGGTCCGCGTTTGGCCCAACCGACACAATATAAGCCCGGCAAAATCCGACCCTGATCATTGGCAAAACGGCCACGTCCATGTTCGTAGGGCACGCCTTCAATGGGCGGTGTTCGGTAACCAATGCAGGTGACGAGCAACTGACAGTCTATCTCATAGGTTTCACCGGTTCCAATTGAACGCAGGTCGTTATCTAGTTCGGTCTTTTCCACCACAATCTTTTCGACATTACCATCACCCTTGATCTCAACCGGCATGGCAAAGAAATCAAAGTCGATCGTGACCGGTTTTTCTTTAAGCGCATCGGCCTGACGATAGAATTCTCGCAAATGGGTTACGGACTTGCGCATGCCAGGTTCGAGCATCGCATCATCGCCTTCGTCGGGGAAGTCTGCCGAAGCCACCACCGGCTTGGCGCGTTCGAGGTGCATTAACTCTCCCAGCTCTTTTGGCGTCATTGCAATTTGATGCGGGCCGCGGCGTCCGAGAAAGATTATCCGCTCGATGCTGCTTTTGTTCAGGGCATCTAATGCGTGCCCAACTATATCACTGCCAACAAACTCCGCTTCAGTTTTTGCCAAGATACGCGCCACATCCAAAGCCACATTGCCGTTACCGATAATTACCACCGTTTTTACATCTAGTGGCGGATTTAAATCCTTAAAGTCAGGGTGGCCATTATACCATCCTACAAAGGCAGCGCTGCCAATGACACCATCTAAATCACTACCTGGTATTTCCAATATGCGGTCATCCGGTGCGCCGGTCGCCAGCACTACTGCATCGTAACGCTCTTGTAATTCCCCGATGCTGATATCTTCACCAACGGTCACATTTCCGACGAAACGGACATTGTCATTCAGTGCGGTTTTTTCATAGCGCCGCGAAACGGCTTTTATCGATTGATGGTCGGGGGCAACGCCAGTGCGGATCAGGCCAAAAGGCACTGGTAATCGGTCAATAATATCAACCTGTACATCATCGCCATATTTCTTCTGCGCAGCTTCCGCCGTGTAATATCCCGCAGGCCCCGATCCAATAATCGCGATATGCCGCATCAATCCACCTCCCCGAACTATTACAGCGCATGCTAACGCCTTAATTTCAAAAGGGAAGAGCCCGCCTGACCGGTTAGCAAAAGAGTGAGTATTCCCCGATCAAAGAATTTTGTCCAAATTATGCTATAGATCACAGCGAGACTCAGTTATCCAACATATATCATTTTGTAAATTCGGGGTCGCAAACCCATTTTACCGGAGGATAACTATGTTGAAGAAAATCATTACGGCTACCGCAATCGCATCCGTTGCGCTGACCAGCGGAACCGCTATGGCAGCCGGTCGTTCAAAGGGCCAAAAAGCGCAAGATCGCGGCGTTGCGGAGATTCCGCGCTGCTACAAAAAACTAGGTACTATCGCCATTGTAGAACCCGAAGTGAAATGGTGGCGCAGCTATAAAATCGGTTCACCCGAAGCTTTGATCAAAACATTTGTTGCACGTTCCGGTTGTTTTGGCGTTGTTGATCGCGGCCGCGGCCTGGCTAGCCGAGCAGTAGAACGCGCTTTGGCCGACTCTGGTGAATTGCAACGCGGATCAAATATCGGCAAGCGCCAGGTTAAAGCAGCGGACTATGTCATCGTTCCTGATATTATCTCTGCAAACGCTAAGTCAGGCGGAGGCGGAGTAGGTGGCGCACTTTTGGGCGGACTGAGCCGACGCGCTTTTGGTGGTGTTTTTGGCGGCGTTAAAATTAACAAGAAAGAAGCCAATGTAACACTCTCGCTAGTCAATGTTCGGACTACCGAAATGGAGCTGGTGACAGAAGGCTATTCGCGTAAGTCCGACGTGAAATTCGGCGGCGGGGGTGGTGGCTTCTTTGGCGGTGCACTCGCTGGCGCAGCTGGCGGAGGTTACACCGACACACAAATTGGCCGTGTCATGGCACTGGCCTATCTGGATGCGTACACACAGTTGGTGACACAACTCGGCGGATTGCCAGATGACGCAAGCGCAGCTGCCCCACAAGCAGAATGATAACTGCTCACATTTGATGAATGGACAAGAGGCCCGGTGATTTGCATAAGATCATCAGGCCTTTTCTTTTGGAGATGAATTCGTGTTAAAATCGTTTTCGGCATCAATTAAAACAGCATTGGGTGCGATGTTTCTGATGTCCTGCGGCGCAGCAGCCGAGGATTTACAAACGGACCGTGATCCCGTTTCCGGAACATTGCTAGTTGGCAATAAAGGTGAGGACACGCTGAGTTTCATCGACCTAAAAACAGGTCGGGAAATGGCTCGTGAAAAAACTGGCCCTAATCCGCACGAAATCGCAATCTCTCCCGATGGACTAACCGCTGCTGTTGTGAACTATGGCAGTGACACCATCGATATTTTCGAAATAGCGTCACAGTCGAAAATCGAAACCATTTCATTGGCACCGAATAAAAGACCACACGGCATTGTCTGGTTGGATGATTGGCGCATCATTGCGACAACCGAGGGCAGCGATAGCCTGACTATTGTTTCTCCGCCAGTTGACGACACGCTGGATAGAAAAATATCCGCCATACCGACCGGTCAAAAGGGCAGCCATATGGTCGCCGTATCTCCGGACAAGAAGTGTGCCTTTGTCGCCAATATGGGTTCCGGCACAATCAGCGTGCTCGATCTGGACGCTATGACCAAGGTTATTGATCTACCGGCCGGAACAGAGCCAGAAGGATTAGCACTAACACCGGATGGAAGATCTCTATGGGTAGCGGATCGACGCAGTGACGAATTACATATTTTCGATACAGCCAACCTAAAGAAAGTCAAAACACTACCCACGGGAAAGTTTCCAATCCGCGTGACCATAAGTCCTGATGGCAAAACAGCAGTAACATCCGAACTGGCTGATGGTGCCATTGGCTTATTTGACGTGCATACCATGGAGCCAAGACAGCAAATTACTATAGGTGGCTCTCAAGATAGTGGGCAAGTCACTCTGCTATTTTCGGATAATGGGAAGAGACTTTATGCGGCAGAAACCGGGCTGAACCGTATTGCTGAAATCGATATGGAAACAGGCAAATTGATCGGGCGATTGCCAGCCGGGAAAAATGGTGACGGGTTAGGAATAGTGGTCGCTCGGGATTAGTAACAGGGTAAAATTTTCTCTGGGTCGCAAACCGGGGTAAATATGATAAAACCGTTCAATGCCTTACAGGTAAAAATGATCGAAGCGCTGACTGAAGCTCTATTCCACGATGTGCATATGGCGATTTCGCCGAAACAAGTAGCGACCAATCTACAGCAACATTTCTCTCGTATTGACGGAGATAAACCCAAAGAAATGGGCCTCTCACTATACGGGTTATTTGTGATGCTCGGCGGACCTTACTTCTTTCTGGCTTCTCCAAAAACACGGCAGACGATGATCAGGCGTCGATTACAAAACGCACGAATTGATTTGTTTCAAGATATTGCCCGCACCCGTTCTGTTTTGATGGCAGGATATTATGGTCATTGGGAAGATGGTGACGAAGCGGCGAATTTTGACAATCCGGTTTATCAGCGGATGAACTACAAACTTCCTGCGCAACGTGATCGCACAGGTGATGACGAGCTACCCGTAAAGCGGGAACCTCATCGAGACCTCAAAGCCGAAGTGTTTATAGGTCATGATGCCATACCCGAAGAAACCGACGTGATCGTCATCGGTTCAGGCGCGGGTGGCGCTGTGGCAGCGGCAGCTGTGGCAGATGAAGGTCATGAAGTACTGATCATTGAAGCAGGCGGCCATTATCCCTCTTCCCGGATAACGCATGAGGAAGCACGCATGACGGCTCGGTTGTTTAAGGATGGCGGCCTACAAATGACCAAGGATCGTGACATTGTGGTATTCCAGGGCCGAACGGTTGGTGGCTCGACAGTGATCAACAATGGCATCTGCCTGCGTATGAAGCACAAAGACTTAGTACATCCCGATGCAGAAGATGTGTTTGATACGTGGGAGAAAATGGGCGCACCGGTTAGTGAAACGGAACTAGCAAAAAGCTATGACGCTATTGAAGATGCTCTTCAGGTTGCTGAAATCAATCCCATCTCCGGGCGCAATAATGGGCCGCATCTAATTGATGGTTGGAAGAAATATGCGGAGCAGTCCAATGACCCAAAAGACAAGACTGCAATAACCGCCTGGTTCCGAAAGAATTACGGCCCCAAGACACCAGACAGCGAATGTGTCTATTGTGGCTATTGTAACACCGGCTGTCCCTATGGGCGCAAAAAAGCGATGCCCGAAAGCTATCTCACGCACGCAACCAGTGAAGATCGGAAAAAGCCGGGCCGCATATTGGACAAGGCGGAAGCACAGGAAATCATCTGGGGCGAAGGCGCAAATGGCAAACGGATTGCGGAAGCTGTGCGGATCAAACTGCGAGATGGCCGCGAGCGCGTCATCCGTGCCAATAAAGGCGTGGTCGTGGCAGCTGGAGCCATTGCTTCAAGCAATTTGCTACGCGAGAGTGGTATCCTGCAATCCGGGACCAATATTTCCCTCAACATCGCCTGCCCTGTGGTTGCTTTGATGCCCAAGGATCGGCCGATGGATGTCTGGAATGAAGATCAAATGGCGACCTATGTGGACCGTGGCGATTATCTGATCGAAAGCCATTTCCAACCGCCAATGAGTATGGCCATGTTGGTTCCCGGTTGGTTTGATGAACATTACCGACGGATGAAGAATTTCAACCGTCTCGCCTCTGCCGGCGTTCTCTTCCCTGCCGATCGACTGGGTTATATTGAGAACGGAAAATTAAGTTTGCAAATCGGGGAAGACGAATTGGCTCTGTTACGCCGGGCCCTATCGACGATGACAAAAGTACATTTTCTCAATGGCGCACTGGAGGTTTACCCCGCCCTTCTCAAAGGCCAGACGCTTCGCAACAATATGAGCCATGCCGAGATTGATCAATTTTATGAAGACAATATCAAGGAACCCGATGATGTAGTTCTTTCTAGCTCTCATCCGCATGGCGGCAACGCGATAAACGAAGATCCACATAAGGGCGTCGTTGATCTGAACCAGCGCATCCACAACACCACCAATTGCTATGTGACTGATGCAAGCGTCACGCCCAGCTGCATACGTGTGAATGCTCAACTCACCACAATGGCAATGGCGCACCGGGCTATGGCCGGAAAACGACGCTTTGGTTAAACGTTACTGGTGAAAAACAAGAAAAAGGTGCTTTGGCTAGTTGCGACCCGCCAAAGCACCCCAGTATTACGACCATTTATTGTGTTGGATTATGGAACTTCCATGATCCTAAAAGACGAAACGAGACGCCAAATTGCTCTGGCGTCTCGCCGTCATCGGTTATCCTCCAAAGGGAACCGAACTGTGGTGAAGATTAATCTTCAAATCACCATTTTCATCGCGAACATAGCCAAAGCTATATTCAACTTTTGTGTCATTGCCGTCGGTGTCGGTAAAGTAGTAGTTACCCATTGCCATGGCGCTGTCACTGTCGACAACCGTACCGTTGTTTTCCCAACGAACCGCAGTCCAAGGTTTGATTGCAAAGCCTTTGTCTTCAGTTCCTTCGGTACCGATAAAGTAGCTCAATGCTTCATCAAAAGTTTCACGGAACTGGTCATCTGAAGTCAAAGTTGGCTTGAACAGAACAGTTGCGTCTGCTCCATAAGCGTAGAACTTCTTGATATGCTCATCTGCTGCAGCTTTGAAATCGCCTTCATCGGTAAATGCTTTACCGATGGTAACAATGCCCTCGCCCCAAGCTTTCTGAGCGGCTTCAACTTCTTCTGCAGTAATCGCCGCAGCCGCGTCGCCAGCTTCGGTCGCTGAATCAGCTGCGTTTGTTTCTGACGTACATGCCGCAAGCGCAAGAGGTGCTGCAGCAGCGATTAAAAGTGCATAACGTTTCATTTTTTGTCCTTTTTAAATTTCAGACGTTAACTGACGGTCTGATCAAAATTACATATTCTTCGACAAATTGCCGAATTGATCAAAACTCAAATTAACGATCCTCTGTTTGACTTTCCGATGACGAGAGCGCTATCGCGCCCAATCGTAGAAACATCAAATCTAAAACTTTCTGATTCTTGATAGAATACATCTATGAATCAGAAACGGCCAGCAGCATTCAAATAGATTGCTGCTGGCCGTTGACCGAGTTCCGATTATTCTATTCGCAGATTAGTAACCAGTTGCATCCAAAAGCATGGAACGGGGCTCCATCGGCTACATTTCAGAGAATGCTTTGTCCTTATCGACCCTGACGTCTTGCGGTAAACCAAGCACACGTTCAGCGATGATATTTTTTAGAATTTCATCTGTGCCGCCCGCAATCCGTAAACCCGGAGCCCACATAAAACTCTGTTGGAAGATCGCATCCGCTGGCGCTTTATCCTTGTCGCTAATCAAACCATAATGGTCCTGCATTTCAATCGCGCTGTTGCAAATGTCTTGCAGGTGATTGGCGGTGATGATTTTTCCGATCGAATTTTCCGGCCCAGGTGTTTCCCCTTTTGAGAGCGCGGTTTGAGTGCGGAATTTGGTTAGTTTGTACCCCTGCGCCGCGACGTACCAATCTGCCAGCTTCTGACGGAAGGCCGCGTCGCCCATGGAACCTGCATCACGCGCATAGTCCATGATTTCTTTCCAGTCTGGTCCCGGCGAACCGCCCACGGCCAGGCGCTCGTTCATCAATGTAACAAGCGCCACTTTCCAGCCCATGCCAGGATCACCCAGCCGGTCGCTATCCGGAATACGCACGTCGGTGAAATAGACTTCATTAAACTCACGTCCGCCCGATGCTTGATGGATCGGCCGCACTTCCACACCGGGATCCTTCATGTTGACAATGAACATGGTCAGGCCCTTATGCTTTGGAACATCCGGGTTGGTTCGAGTCAGCACGATGCCATAGTCGGAAAACTGAGCGCCTGTGGTCCAGACTTTTTGACCATTGATCACCCACTCGTCGCCATCTTTGACAGCTTTGGTTTTCAAGCCAGCGACATCCGAACCAGCAGACGGTTCGGAAAATAACTGGCACCAGATTTCATCGCCGACAAGCGCTGGTCCTACGAAGCGTTTCTTGTGCTCGTCACTACCGAAGGCGATCACGGTTGGAACGCACATGCCAAGGCCAATGGCAAATGGGCCGGTTGGCGCATCATAGTTGGATTCTTCCTGATTCCAGATGACTTGCTGCATTGGAGAGCCGCCACGGCCACCAATTTCTTTTGGCCATGTGATCTGCGCAAATCCGCCTTCTGCTTTGACCTTCTGCCAGTCTTTGGCCCGTTTCAAATAGTCATCACCGCGTTCTCGGATCGCATTGCCATCTTTGGGCTGCAAATGTTTCGAGAGAAACGCGTTCGCTTCTGCGCGGAATGTTGCTTCTTCAGGGGAGTCTTGAAAATCCATTTTTTTGACCTTCTCGTTTAAACGTTTTTGGCTTCGAGCGCGGAAACCAGTTTTTCTTTCCAAACGGCTGGTCCGCCGGCTTGCACCGCCAGTAATTTCGCGCGGCGGTAATAGAGGTGACAATCCACCTCCCAGGTAAAGCCCATCCCACCATGCGTTTGGATATTTTCCTTGGAGGCGAACCAATAAGCTTCTGATGCGGCGACCCGCGCCGCTGCTGCTGCTTCCGGAAGCTCAGCAGCATCAGTGGAAAGCGCCCATGCGCCGTAATAGCAATTGGACCGCGCCACTTCATTTTTGACATACATATCGGCAAGCTTGTGCTTGATCGCCTGGTTGCCGCCAATCGGGCGGCCAAATGCCACACGCTCTTTGGCATAGTCATTGGCCATATCAAGACATACGGATGCGCCGCCCAGTTGTTCAAAAGCCAGCAGCACTGCTGCACGGTTAAGAATTTGCTCGTAGAGTGCCATGCCTTGTCCGGCTTCGCCCAATCTTTCGGCTTTGGCATTCTCAAAACTAATTTCCGCGTGGCTGCGGGTTGGCTCAATAGTACCCAGCGTATTACGCGTAACGCCCTCGCCAGCCAAATCAACGAGCACAAGGCTTTGACTGCTGCCTTCTTTGACCAGAACAACCGCGTGGGTTGCAACATCACCATCAGTAACTGGAACTTTGACACCGCTAACCGACCCATCTTTGAAAGATGCATTCACATGGCCAGCATCAACTACTCCTGGGCCTTCTGATGCAGCGATACAACCGACAATAGATGCGTCAGCAACACTCGGCAGCAAGGCTTTCTTCTGCTCTTCGCTACCCGCCAGTTTTACTGCTTCAGCAAAGAAGAAAGCGCTAGAACCAAATGGCACAGGAGCCAATGCCCTGCCCAGTTCTTCGGCAATCACGCACATTTCCAGCATGCCGAGACCCAATCCACCATATTCTTCCGGAATAGCCGCACCAAGCCAACCCATCTCAACAATTTTTTGCCAAACACCAGCATGGTGGCTCATGGCTTCATCATCCAATACTTCGCGCACCTCTTTTGTGGTGCATTGCGCACTCAGAAACTTTCGTGCTTCTTCGCGTAAGAATTTCTGGTCGTCGGAGAAATCAAAATTCATGGGTAGAATCGCCCTTTTAATCGTTCAGTTAAACCCACCTAACGCATAACCCTCTCAACGCGCAAGGGTGGATAGAAGGACGTATAACCTCTCCCCTTTACATAACGGCCCAATCGTCTAATCGCTGCACCATATATTTTGGAGAATGACATGCGTGCCGATGCGCAAGCGGCTGTTGACCGTATCAACGCCGCCCTCGACCTGCTAAAGACCTCATTGAATTGGGATGTTGCCCTGCGCCGTCTCGACGAGCTCAATGCGCGTGTCGAAGATCCAACGCTTTGGGATGATCAAACGGCTGCGCAATCTGTCATGACGGAACGCCGCCGGCTTGATGAGTCCATTACAGCAGCCAAAGAAATTCAGCAGGAAATGGAAGACGCGCTGGAATTTATTGAAATGGCCGAAGAAGAAGGCGATGAAGAAGTTGCTGATGAAGGCGCAGCGAGCCTGGCAAAACTAGCTGACCGTGCAGACCGTGACAAAGTTCAAGCCCTTCTCTCGGGAGAGGCTGATGCTTTTGACACCTATCTAGAGATTCACGCAGGCGCCGGCGGAACGGAAAGTCAGGATTGGGCAGAGATGCTGCTGCGCATGTATCAGCGCTGGGCTGAAAGCCGCGGCTATAAAGTGGCGATGGTCGACTATCAGGCTGGCGATCAAGCCGGGATCAAATCAGCGACCATCGAAATCAAGGGCGACAATGCCTATGGCTTTGCCAAGACCGAAAGCGGTGTGCACCGTCTCGTTCGTATATCTCCGTTTGATAGCGCTGCCAAACGCCATACCAGCTTCTCAAGCGTCTGGGTCTATCCGGTAATTGACGATAGCTTTGAGGTAGAGATTAACGATGGTGACCTGAAAATCGACACCTACCGTGCCTCTGGCTCAGGCGGTCAGCATGTCAACACTACGGACAGTGCCGTTCGGATCACCCATCAACCCACCGGCATCGTTGTCGCATCGCAAAATGACCGCAGCCAGCACAAGAACCGCGCCACCGCGATGGGCATGCTCAAAGCCCGGTTGTTTGAAGCCGAACTCCAACGGCGTGAAGCGGAAGCCTCTGGCGAATATCAGGAAAAATCCGAAATTGGCTGGGGCCACCAGATCCGCAGCTACGTTCTACAACCCTATCAAATGGTCAAAGACCTGCGCACCGGTGAGACCAGCAGCGCACCCGGCGATGTTCTGGACGGCGCACTCGATCCCTTTATCGCCGCCGCCCTCGCTCAGCGCGTTACTGGAGAGACGGTCGACGTTGAGGATGTCGACTGAGACGATCTGATTTCCCGAATTTAGGGAAAATCATTTCGCAACTGCATCGGCGATTTTTTTCCAACTGATCAACTTAAAGTTCTGTGTGTTGCCTTCGTTGGCACCGTCCTGAACCACCATTAAGCCTTCTGGATAATTGGGACCAAAATCACCTAGTTTCACTTCTATCCCATCGGTTTCCGAAGTGCCGTCTATCGAACCATCTATAAATTGGAAGCGATTGACATATTCGCCTGATAACAAGTCATAGAGCACATAGCTGTTATCACCCTGGCTGGAAGCAACAAGAGAACCGCCTGCGTCCCCCTCTGGCGCGAGCGCCAATCCTTCGACATCAGCGACCAATTCACGGCCATTGACATTGGCAAAGCGTCGCGGGGTGAATGCATCATCGTTCAGATCAAACATCCAGATCGCGTTATTCTCTTCGCCCACATATAATCGCCCAGTTCGATCATCAACGACACAACCTTCCGGCTGGGTGGCCAACTTATATTCTCTGGTGACGCGCGTTTTTGGCCTACCGCCCTCAAAGGACATCTCGATTTCACGGACATGACCTGTTTTCTCAATCATATAGGCAAATGCCTCGCCGCCAGCATCTTGCCCAAAGCAGAAGCCATAGGCTTCACCAGGACCAGCCGGGTATTTCCCGATTACCGACAACTGAGCCGTTTCGGGGTCAAGCCGGTACAGACCGATATGCGCATTCATCCGGTCATTGCGCACGCTTGCGCCAACCAAAATGGTCTTCTTTCCACCAATCATCACCTCGCGCAGGTCGACATTATTTAGCTGGCCCTCGGGAAGGAACGATTTTTTGCTGCCATCCAGTCCGTACACATATAATCCAGCTTTCTTATCCGTACCGATGATCAGGCTCGCACTGGGCTTATTGGCATTTCGCCAGATAGCAGGGTCATCCGCGGCATCCTGATTAACCGTTCCAACAGGAACGGTCTCAGCATCTGCGGTCAGACTGATAGTTGGGACGGTTGGTCCGACTGAACCCGATATGGTCGCACACCCGGTTAGCAAGGCTATTACCGCTGGTGTCAAAATAATGGTTTTCTTGATCACAACGTTATCCTTGCGCCAAATTTGATGGTCGAGCCATATTCTTCATATTGCAGGTTGCGCCGGGCGCCACCGAAATTCTGATAAGCAAAATATTTGGCATTGGTGATGTTGATCCACTCCGCAAATAGCCGGACATTTTTGTTCACTTTGAACTTTAGACTGGCATCAAGCTGGAAATGATTATCCACAAAGCGATCCGTCGATGCATCATCGCCCAGTTCATCCAGATATCTGTCACGATAAGTCCCAGCTAACCGGAAGTTGATCGGACCTTTTTCGTAGCCCAACACTGCATTAAACGTATGCCGCGATGAGCTTGGTAAAGCGATAGTACGCAAATCAGTTACATCGCCATCTGTTGGAACTGTGCCATCAGCATCGGTGTAGGTGTAGTTGAAATTCACGAGCAACCCATCCAACGGATCCGGCAAAAAGGTGAATGCCTGCGCAAAACCAAATTCAATTCCGAAAACTTGTGCGCTGTCTCCGTTGATCGGAATGACCGCTTCATTAAATGATATTCCATTGAAGGTCGGCAAGGGAAGAATGTCATCACCATTGGCATCTTCAGGAGCATTGACCACCGTATCGACGATAAAATTCTTTATGTCCTTGTAAAATACATTGGCTGTTATGGCCCCGTTAGAGCTGAAATAATATTCCGCCGAGGCATCAACATTCCAAGCTTCGAACGGCACCAGATCTGGATTGCCAAATTCCCCTTCACGCTCTCCATCGTCCGCTTGCTCCACGGCAAAACGAGGTGCCAGTTTCGATAAACTGGGGCGAACTACGCTACGGTATCCAGCGGCACGCAAAACCAGATTGCGTTGCGGTTCAAAGCGGATGTTCAGGCTAGGTAACCAATGATCATAGCTTTTTGTGAAATTGTTAGGAGAAACGAAAACGGTATCTTCGGTCAGCATTACACCATTTACGATTGAGTCTTCTTCGGCAAGCGTAACCGTATTTCCAGCAATGTCATTTTCGGTCTTCTCATAACGCACACCACCGATCACTCTTAGTTGGTCGCTATCCCAACGGCCAAGCAGATATCCGGCATAGATATCTTCTTGAATAGCATAGTCATCAACTGCGCTATCAAATTGACTGTCGATTTCCTGCAGTTCAAAATCACCGCGATTGGCAAAGAAATAGTCCGCCGCCGCACCTTTTGCGGCAATTGGACTGATATCTGCTAAACGGTATGTCTGAGTCCCAAGGACATCGTTTAATGTATAAGTTCCGGTGTCATCTTCATAAAACTCCACATCTTTGTCGAACCTCTTATCTCGCCAACGCCCTTTAAAGCCGGCTTGCACTGTGAAGTCACCATTTCCCATAGCGAAGAGATGGGCAACATCCAGTTTGGCCGAGTATTCCTCATCTTCCGATGCCGACAAAGTGGTTAGTTCGACGTCGTCGAGTTCATAACCTGCTGGATTCAGAGCCGCAGCGGCGCCGCTCGCAAAACTGAAAAATGGGGTACGATCATCACTATAATCAAAAAGTACGCTAACACCGTCCCCGCGACCAAATTTATTGTCGAACTTGGTCGGATCAACCGAACCACTCTCATTCTCGGTAGATTTGGCCCAACTGCCCGAATAGGTTATGGTCCAGGGTCCAGTTTCGGTTTTTCCGCCACCCGTTATTGATCGAATTTTTTGACTCTCAAACCGATTTTTGATGTCGCGCTCTATTTCGATTTCGCTTTCATCATTGTCGGAGTCCGCAGCAAATTCTGCATCGGTAACACCCGGATCTATGTCACTGAACAATGCGCCATTGCTTCCAGAAGACTCTACAAAAGCATCCCCCAGCTTAAAGGTAGTCCGGCGCCGAAACTCTTGGTCATCAAACTGACTATACAATCCGCGCAGATAAAGCTCACTACTATCGTCTACGCGAAAATCGAGGGACAAAGAGGCGCTGATCCGTTCACGTTCAACATCATAGTCGCGATACTGAACTTCTTCGGCGTAAACCAATCCATTATCTTCTTTCCAGTCATCAGCTTCAATATTATCGGTTTCAAACTCGCGCTTATAGTATGAGATACCTCCCGCTATGCCGATATCATCTCCAAGACGCGTGGAGAAATCGATGCTGCCTTTTGGACTAACTTTGTCGGCATATTCGTTATAGCTGCCTTCAAGTTTCGCAGAGAGCAGGCTTTTCTTTCTATCGAAGGCGCTGGTGGTGTTAATCTCTATCGAAGCGCCAATTGTATCTGCATCCATATCCGGCGTCAGCGACTTCTTCACTTCAATTGACTCAATCAGATCACTTGAAATGACGTCGAGAGCCACAGCGCGATTGTCAGACTCGGGTGATGGAATACGCACACCGTTAAGCGAGGAACTGTTTAAGCTGGGATCCAGACCGCGAACCGAAACAAACCGCCCCTCACCCTGATCATTCAAAATGTTCACACCGGGTAACCGGCGTAAAGACTCCGCAACATTTTGATCGGGAAATTGTCCAATCGCATCGCGCGTTAGCACTGAGGTTACGCCATCGGCCTCCCTCTTGCGCGACAAGGCGCTGGCTTGATTGGCGCTCTGTCCGATAACCAAAATCTCGTTATTGGGTCCGGAACTGAGAACGACATCGTTGTTTACAGTACCAGTTTCACTGACGGTCACTTTGGTAATAGCAGTTTCAACACCAATGTAGCGCGCTTCCAACGTATATGTTCCAGCCGGGACATCGGGGAAGCGATAGCTTCCATCCCGTCCAGTCGTGACCACCCGGTCCAACTCAACAATGCGGACCTGTGCAGATTGCAATCCGCGGGTTTCACTGGGATCGCTGACCGTACCGGTGATTGTTCCCGCCAGAGCAGAAGTCGGACAAAGAATCACGACAGTCGCGCTGCCAGCAAGTAAGCTTTTGATAAAGTTTGATTTTGTAAACATTTCTACCCCTGTCGGTTGATGATTTACAGGGTCTCTAGGCTTTATATGCGTCACGGAAATTTCGGTTCGATGTCCTAAAAGTGAATCATTCGTGACAAAAATGAGAATCGAACACTGCTGAAAATCAAGCGATAATGCAGATCAACACAAATCCCCATTGCCCCGCTCGGTCGCCTCGCCTATTCCTGATGCCATGAGGTTTTTAGCGTCTTCTGTTACATCCTTTACAAAGGAGCACCGTCAGTCAGCATTGGCCGTGCCTCTGCTCCTGGCGTTGCTTGTCACCCCTTTAAGTGCCTGCAAAAGGTTGGATGACCCTGATGCCGGGCGGATGGAAACGGCCAAAGCATATCCGCCAGCCTCCCGACCGGTTTCAGCATTGGCAGGAAATCAATGGTCCACCGAAACTGTGCGTGACAAGCGCGGGGAAGCCGAAGAGATCATGAAGGCTGCCGGATTAGAAACCGATATGACGGTTGCTGATATCGGGGCGGGGGAAGGATATTATACCGTACGCCTAGCCGAAAGAGTTGGCACAAAAGGCCGTGTTCTCGCGCAGGATATTGATCAGGAAGCTATTGACCGGCTGGCGGAACGGGTAAATCGAGAGAGTCTGGACAATGTCTCGATCAAACTCGGCGCACCCGATGACCCACGCCTACCTGAGAATAGCTTTGATCGTATTTTCCTGGTTCACATGTACCACGAAGTTCGTGAACCTTATGCGTTTTTGTCACGGTTACGGCCTGCCCTTATTGACGCATCAGACACCGATGATCCGGGCGAAGTGATTGTTGTAGATGTGAATCGCGATTTTTCGGACCATGGCATACCGCCAAAACAGCTATTCTGTGAATTTGAAGCGGTTGGTTACGAACTTATCGGGTTTATGGAACGACCAGAACTGGGCGGATATTTCGCGAGATTTAGAGCAAAGGGCGACGCTATCATGCCTGGCAAAATCAAGCCTTGCCCTTACACACGTCAGCCAAAACAACCGGACTAACGCGGTTAGCTATCATCGCCCATTTTCAATGCAGCAATAAAGGCCTCCTGCGGGATGCTGACATTGCCATATTCGCGCATCTTGGCCTTACCTTTTTTCTGCTTCTCGAGCAGCTTTTTCTTACGCGATATATCTCCGCCATAACATTTCGCGGTCACATCCTTGCGCATCGCAGAGATCGTTTCGCGGGCAATCACCTTACCACCAATCGCCGCCTGCACAGGTATCTTGAACAGATGACGCGGGATCAGGTCTTTTAGGCGCTCACACATATGGCGGCCGCGACTTTCGGCCGCATCACGGTGAACGATCATACTCAGCGCGTCGACCGGATCACCGTTGACCATGATGTTCATTTTAACCAGATGTCCCTCACGCAGGCCAACCTGATGATAGTCAAAGCTGGCATAACCACGCGAGATAGATTTTAATCGGTCATAGAAATCAAACACCACTTCATTGAGCGGTAACTCGTAAACAACCTGTGCGCGATCACCGACATAGGTAAGATTCTTCTGCACCCCTCGGCGATCCTGGCATAGTTTGAGGATGCCGCCTAAATAGTCATCCGGGCAATAAATGGTTGCTTCAATCCATGGTTCTTCGATTTCCCTGATCTTCACAACGTCCGGCATATCGGCAGGATTGTGCAGAAACTGCTCTGTGCCATCATTCATGATAATCTTGTAGATTACCGACGGCGCCGTGGTGATCAGGTCCAGATCATATTCGCGGGTCAGACGTTCCTGAATAATCTCCAGATGAAGCAACCCAAGAAACCCGCAACGAAAACCCTGTCCAAGCGCAGCACTCGATTCCATTTCGAACGTAAAGCTGGCATCATTCAGACGCAGCTTGCTGATACTCTCACGCAGCTTCTCAAAATCCGCAGCATCAACCGGGAACAACCCGCAAAACACCACCGATTGCACTTCCTTAAAGCCTTCAAGAGGTTCTGTCGCGCCGCCCTTAACCGTCGTAATCGTATCACCAACTGCGGTTTGAGAAACCTCTTTGATCTGCGCCGTAATGAAACCAATCTCGCCAGCGCGCAGTTCTTCCAATTGCTCGATTTTGGGCCGCATACAGCCGACCCGGTCGACCAGATGCTCGGTCCCCTGCGCCATAAATTTGATCCGCTGACCTTTTTTCAGCACGCCATCGGTCACACGCACCAAGATCACCACACCGAGATACGGGTCGTACCAGCTGTCCACCAGCATAGCGGTGAGCGGAGCGTCATCATCACCGCCCGGTGGCGGGATTTTGGCAACAACTTGCTCCAGGATATCCTCAATACCCAGACCGGACTTGGCGCTGGCCAGTACCGCCTCAGAGGCATCAAGCCCGATGATCTCTTCAATCTCATTGCGCACACGCTCGGGTTCGGCGGCAGGCAGATCGACTTTGTTGAGCACTGGCACAATCTCGTGATCATGCTCGATCGACTGATACACATTGGCGAGCGTTTGCGCCTCAACCCCCTGGGCAGCATCCACCACCAGCAAGGCACCTTCACAGGCTGCGAGCGAGCGAGAGACTTCATAAGCAAAGTCAACATGGCCTGGCGTATCCATCAGGCTGAGCTCATAGGTCTCTCCATTTTTGGCGGTATAGTTGAGCCGCACCGTCTGCGCCTTAATCGTAATCCCGCGTTCTTTTTCGATATCCATATTATCGAGCACCTGCTCACTCATCTCCCGCTCGGTGAGACCACCGGTATGCTGGATTAGACGATCAGCCAGCGTGGACTTGCCATGATCAATATGGGCAATGATCGAGAAATTGCGGATATGGGAACGGTCAGTCATGCGGGGCGGTTAGCAGGGGTATGCCAAGTTGGGAAGTATAGAAGGTTCAAATCGGTCGGGAAAATCGGAAAGTCTGCTTATCCCGACGTGAGGAACAAGGCGATATCCCAAAGTCTTGCAAAATAGATACATAATCCAACTGTTTTCTTGCTATTATTGCTAATGATAATGATTCTTATTTACATATATGGAGGCACCCGCTAGCAGACGCCCGATTGATGGGTATTTAACGAGGGTTCAAAAAATGATTCGTAAACTCCTGCTGGCTACCAGTTGTTTAGCCGCACCAACTCTTGCGTCTGCACAAGACGTCGCAAGTGACAATGAAGATCCGAATACAATTATTGTCACGGGCCGGTTGGCAACATTTGGAGCAACGAAATCAGAAACACCTATTTTGGAGACGGCCCGATCTGTGTCGGTTATTGATGCAGAAGAATTTATCGAAAAAGGCGCCCTGACGCTCGATGACACTTTGAACTACACCGCCGGTGTTGTGGGAGATACTTTTGGTTTCTCCACACGCGGTGATTTTCCGCGTGTACGTGGACTGGACGTTCCCGAATATCTTGACAATATCCAGGTGTTATTCGGTTCATACAATAATGCGCGATCCGATATTTACACGCTGGAGCAGGTCGAGGTTCTCAAAGGCCCGGCGTCAGTGCTCTATGGCCAGGGTTCACCAGGAGGCATCCTGAATACCGTCAGCAAGCGTGCTGGACCTGAGAATCTTGGACGAGAGATCATCGTGGAATATGGCACTCATAAGCGCAAACAAGTGTCTACCGACCTGGGTATCGACCTGTCGGGTGATGGTAAATTCACAGGCCGTTTGGTCGCGTTATATCGCGATAGCGGCACCCAATTGGATTTTGTCAATGACGATGCTCTCGTCATTGCGCCCTCATTCACTTTCGACACAGGCGATACAACGATCACAATCTTGGCCAATTATACGGATCGGAAGAGTGACACAGCGCATCAATTTTTGCCTTTGGCTGTATCTGGATGTCCAAGCAGCAAGGTGCGTATCTCCGAAGCGAATGTATGTGCCGGAATGATAACACAGGAAGTAGATCCCTCTCTCTATGTTGGAGATCCAGGCTTCAATCGATATGATACAGAATCATTGTCCGTTACATTATTCGGACAGCATCAGTTCAATGATGTTTTAGCATTTGAAACTACCGCTCGTTACCGCGATAGCAAAGCAGATTATCGACAGACGTGGGTTGCATTTCTGGGCGATGGAACACCGCGCACATTGCGGGACGGCACAGCCATTGGCAGAAGCTGGTATGACGCACCAGCGACTTCTGACCAGATCGCGGTGGACACGCGTTTCCGGGCAGTTTTTGACACTGCTGGCATCCAGCACGAAATCCTTGCTGGCATGAATTTCCAGGACGTGAACACCACGCTCGACGCCGCATATTTATATGCACTTCCGACAACATTCGTTCTGTTTACACCTGATTATTCCGGTGCCGAAATTCCTGCACAGGCAGTTTTCGATGCCGCCCGTTCTTTCAGCGAGAGTGAAACAGAAACACTAGGCTTCTACATCAATGACCAGATCACTGTCGGCAATCTTGTCTTGAATGCCGGAGTGCGTTTTGATGATATCAAATCTGGAAATGGCCTCACAACACAGAATGATAGTGCAACCAGCTTGAGTTTTGGTGCACTTTACAAGACCGAAATCGGACTAAATATTTACGCCAGTTATGCGGAATCAATTCAGGCGGTCGTTGGCGTTGACCCAACCACCAACCAACCACTCAAACCGCAGCGCGGCAAACAATATGAAGTTGGCTTGAAATATCAGCCGCCCGGTACGCGCACGTACATCACAGCATCTTATTTCGATATTGAACAATCCAATCTGGCAAATCCAGCAGGACTTCCCAATGCCGCCTCTCAACAGGAAGGTGTAGCCAAGATCAAGGGTTTCGAGATTGAAGCGCAGGCAGCCATGGGTGACTTCCATTTTGATGCTGCATTCAGTTATCTCGATACCGAAGATCCTGACGGCATTCGTTTTCCAAGCGTTCCAAAAACACAAGCGTCGGCTTGGGCTGCATGGAAACCATCAACGGGTTCTCCTGACGGACTGCTAGTGGGCGGCGGCGTACGATATGCCGGCGGAAATCAAAGCACTGGAACCGCTTTTCTTGCAGCTAATGGTTTTGCGCCAACGCCCAATCTGGTTGAAACCGATGGCTATATCGTTTTTGATGGGGTCATAGGGTATGACTTCGACCCTTTCTCGATCACGCTTAACGCCAGAAACATCTTTGACACGGCATATTATGGCACTTGCCTGTCGCGTGGCGATTGCTTCCCCGGCGAGGGTCGCACGATCGTTCTGAGGTTGGGCTTCAACTTCTAATCGCTTATGTATGAATTTGTCTGGCCTTTGCTCGGAACAATCAGTGCCGTTTTTGCGGTGGGGTTGTTGTATCATTCCTGGACCAAGCGTTCCAGATCGTGGTCACATGTTCTTGGCGGGTGGTTTTTGGCGGTCATTTCACTTGTCAGCTGGACACAGACTAGCGGTATCGACAAGGGACCGGCCAAGGCCATTGTCGCCTTCATCCTGATCGTTCTAGCCGTACTCGCGGTGCTGGCATATCGCGGTCCTGTCAAAAAACGGCGAGATATCGAACGGGAAGCCACGCAGGTGAAGGAAGCGGGTTCAGGATTTAAAATCTGGGTATTGAGAGGATATAATTTTGTCCTGCTGTTGTTGATCTCCGGCCTTGCCGCGATGTCGATCTCAACTGCAGCATTCATGGCTGGACGGGCATTGAGCGCGGAACATACTGCAAACCTCACCGTTTCCATGTTTTTATTTCCAATATCGTGGGCAATCTTTTCAGTAACAACCGGATATGTTCGTCAGCCGCTTGTTAAATCGGTGGCACTTTGTGTTTTTGCGATTCTACCGGCGATACTCATTCCGGCATTGCAATAGGTGAACAATGGACACTCAAACCAGAAAACCCAAAACATCGGCAAAACGCGTCGCGAAATCGCTCGAAGCCCATAGCTTGATTGCGGTGATTTTTGGCGCACTGATTTACATATTGGCAGTCACTGGCACGTTGTCGGTTTTCAATCACGATTTGCAAAGATGGGAACAGCCGAATGCGCCCGAAATGCAATCCATTTCGCCTAACGCTGCCGAAAAAGCGGCATTGGCAGTCTTTGGCAGCGAAGCAAATCCCTCAACGCACCTCTACATAAATTTTCCCAAATCAGATTTACCTAGGACGGTCATAACGACTGATACTCAGGCTTTTTTTGCCAACACAGACGGCTCGATAGCTGATAAGGAGTCTTTCCCTTGGACCGAATTTCTGTTGGACCTTCACTATCATCTACACATGCCGCAAATACTGGGCCTTACCGTCGTTGGCGCATTGGGCGTCATGCTTTTGGGGCTTTCAATGTCTGGCCTTCTTGCGCACCCAAGAATTTTTCGAGATGCTTTCACATTTCGCAGAGGCGCCGGTCGACTGACCAAGGTTGATCTGCATAACCGCCTGAGCGTCTGGACGTTGCCGTTTCATTTCTCCAATGCGCTAACCGGAGCCATATTGGGATTGGCCAGTATATTGGCGTTTGCGATTGCGGCGGCCGGTTTTAACAATGACACAGACGCGGTCTTCAGCCCGGTATTCGGGGGCGAGCCTGCAATTGACGAGGCTGTCGCTCCGGTCGCAGCAATAGCCAAGCCTCTGCGTTATATGGAGGAAAGTTTTCCAGACCTGAATGCCGCTTATTTCATCCTGCACGACCCCGGAACCGCTGGTCAGCATGTGCAGGTTATTGCCGAACATCCGGACCGATTGATATTTGGCGACTATTACAATTTTGATGTTGCGGGAAATTACAAAGGCAATACAGGCATTTCCGACGGCACAGCTGGCCAACAAATTACTGGCGCGGTTTACAATGTCCATTTCGGAAACTGGGGCGGCTTGCCAGTCAAACTTGCTTATCTCGTTTTCGGTATTGCCCTTTGCACAATCATTGCTAGCGGGCTTAGTATTTATTTTTCCAAACGGCGGTCAAATGGTAGAGCAGCACCCAGGTTGGAGGCGGCATGGTCCGCCGTCATATGGGGCATACCCGCTATGCTGGTCTTTACATTCGCTGCTGCCCTGACCGGTCAAGTTGCTGGCATGGCTTTGATTGTAATTTTCTGGATTGGGTTGCTGCTAGCTATCACTCTCGCCTTTTTATGGAGCAAAGAGCGAATAGCCATTTGGGGACAATCTTCAATTCTTGCTGGTCTGATATTGGCGCTAAGCATTTACCTTGGGCGATACGGATATGAAGGCTTGTTAGGAGCTGGATCGCCATTGTCTGCTCTACTGGTATTCGGTCTGATTATGATGACCGTAATCATAAGTAAAAATTCAAAATCCCGACAGTTGGCCACCACCAACAGCTAACAAAGGAACAAACGGTGCGCTTTCGCGCATAGAGCCGTCACCTTGTCCTACACTAATCACGCCGTGCTACATCCATCAGCATGGCTAGGCTGAATCCTCTATCGACACCCAAACACGCCGCGAAAAGCGCTGGCGAAAAAAAAGCAAGAGTGTCACCCTGCCCTTTTCTCCAGTTTTTGCGGACATAGGCTTGAAATCAAAAGAATAATCCCACCATGCCACAGGGTGACACAGAGTCACCGCGGTCACCTACAAAACCGATTTGCGACTCCGATGGGCCGGACTCGCAAATCGGCGCTGGTTCGTGCTAGGTTTGGGAAAACAGGAGAGATGCCGTTATGACCATGCTTAAACATTTGCCCGCGGATGCCTCGCCGGAACAGCTATCCGAAACGCTGACAGCCGATGGTGCCTGTATCGTCGATAATGTTCTGGATGCCGCCGCGCTGGAGAAACTCAAGTCCGAAATCATGCCCTATATCGAGGCCACCGAGGTTGGCCGCGATGATTTTACCGGTCGGTATACCACCCGCACGGGGGCGCTGGTGGCGCGGTCGCAGGCGTGCCGGGATATGGTGATGAACAATCTGATTTTGGGCGGGGCCAATGCTTTTTTGAAACCCTATTGTGAGCGTATCCAGCTGCATCTGACACAGGTGATCCGGATCATGCCGGGACAGGAACGGCAGCCGCTGCACCGTGATCGGCTAGCCTGGGGCGGGTTTATGCCGGATAATATTGAACCACAGTTTAATACCATCTGGGCCGTGACAGACTTTACCCGCGAAAATGGCGCGACGCAGGTTGTACCGGGGTCGAACAATTGGGAAACGGGCCGCGAAGCCCATGGCCCGGATGTTCAATATGCCGAGATGAAGGCGGGATCGGTGCTGGTCTATTCGGGGTCGGTAATTCACAGCGGCGGCGCCAATGTTTCGAATGGTGATCGAATTGGTATCAACAATACTTACGCGCTGGGCTGGCTCAGGCAGGAGGAGAATCAGTATCTTTCCTGCCCGCCGCATATCGCGAAGGATTTTGATCCGGAGCTGCGTGATTTGCTGGGCTATGCGATGGGAAGTTATGCTCTGGGATATTTTACGCCGCCGACTGGGCCAGGCGAAAATCCCGAAGTCGTGCCGCCTGAATTTCTGTTCGATGGCAAGGTCGCCAGTTGGGGTGATGATCTCTACGACAGCGTGACCGAGCGATCGAAAGAGGTCAAAGAGGAGGAGAATGTTTAAGCGGCGACGGTCCCAAGATTGGTCTGGCTGCGCTGTTCAGATTGTGTGCCCAGTTGATCCAGATCGATGGCATGTTCAAACTCTATGCCCATATGGCTTTCATGTGACCAGCGGGCCTTTGCAAACGCCCGGTATGTTGGTGTGAACTCGACGATAAAATCAGTACCGATCGGTACATTCCAGAGGCCAATAACCAACGCGCCGGTACCGGAGATATTCCGGATTTGCGCGTCATATTTATGGTCGTCATGGATGACTTTTACAGTCCGCAACATCTTGCGACGCGACGAACGGCTGGATTTGTGGCCATCGGCTTTCATTGGGCCGGCGCCATCGGTCAGCAGCGGACGAACTTCTTCAGCCAGCAATGGTTTGCTATAAATATACCCTTGAACGTGAGAACAACCCAATGTGCGGATCAATTCCAGTTCATCATGCGTTTCTGCACCTTCGGCGATCGTCTCCATATCCAGCGCTTCCGCCAGAGAGACAATGGATTTGATGATCGCAGCATTGCGATTTCCAGGAATGGACGCGCCTTTTACAAATCCTTGATCAATCTTGATCTTGTCAAATGGCGCATTTTTCAAATAGCCAAGCGACGAATATCCGGTTCCAAAGTCATCCAGAGACAGTCGGCAACCTAGTCCTTTCAATGCGGCGAACATTTTGTCGGTGCTACCGCCTTCAACCAAGAACACACTTTCCGTTATCTCCAGCTCCAATCGTTCCGCTGACACACCAGCACTCGACAAGGCATTGGTAACGATAATCGGGAAATCTGGGTTTGCAAATTGGATGGACGAAACGTTGACGGCGATCTTTACTTGCTCAGGCCATTTCGCGAGTTCGAAACATGCTGTCCGTAAAGCCCATTCCCCAATGCGGGAAATTAGACCCGCTTCCTCGGCAATCGGAATGAAGACCGCCGGCGAAATGGGACCGCGCTTGGGGTGATCCCAGCGAAGCAAAGCTTCAAATCCAGAGATGTGTTCCGTAACAGTCGAGACTTGCGGTTGATAAACAAGATGCAGCTCACCGTTTGTCAGTGCTTCACGCAAGTTTTGTTCAATGTTGCGCCGATCTTCGGCATCTGCATGCATGGACTTATTGTAGAAACAATGCACTCCACGCCCGGCATCTTTCGCCGCATAGAGCGCTAAGTCTGCATTGCGTACCAAGGCATTGGTAGTCGAACCATGTACTGGTGCCATAGCTATACCTATGGAAGCGCCAATGACGACCTGTTTTCCCTCGATCGTATATGGTTGAGAAAGCGCTGATATTACAGCGTCTGCCATCGCCGCCAATGCCTTTTTATCTTCGGCACCCGGAAGTACGACTTTAAACTCATCACCACCAAGTCGACCAGCGTGACCATCGCGCCCCACGGTCCTTTCGAGCCGCTTAGCAACTTGCTTTAACAAAGCATCTCCGGCTGGATGCCCCATTGTATCATTGACCGTTTTGAATCGATCGAGATCCAGCAAAAGTAGCGCACATGGCTGAATTTCGCCAGTGGGGCCCACTATCGCTTTTTCCAAAATACCTTGCATCTGCAGGCGGTTCGATAATCCCGTCAGCGAGTCGAATTGAGCGAGTTGTTTCACTTCTTCTTGTGACCGTCGCATTTCAGTAAGATCGGCTCCGCTGCCCCGAAACCCCTGGAATTGGCCAAAGCTATTGATGATTGGATTTCCCGAAAGAGACCACCATCGCTCACTTTCAAAAATGGCAGATCGCACTGCAATCTCCTTAAAAGCAGAGCGGCTCGATAAATGAAAACCAAGCGTCCGTTCCCCATTGGACACCCCGTTTTCTTCGTCATGCGGGATGATCAGATCGTGTAGCGACATACCGACAAGATCTCCGAACCGATCTACGGCCTGCTGTCGGATAGAATCTGAGATGTAAGTGATGGTCCCGTTGCGATCAGTCTCCCAAAACCAGCCAAGAGCCGCATCTTCAAATGCATTGAGCAAGAGTTGCGCTCGTTCTTCTTTTTGCTTTTCCCGGTGAAAGGTCTGGTGTTCCAAATAGTCCCTTTTTAAATGAGCGCTTGTCGCAATGAAACTGGCCGCGATGTAGAGACAAACTACCCCAAGAAAAGCCGCCGGCATCAAACTGTTAAAAAGCGTAAGCGCTAAACCAAAACTAAAGAGCAATGACACGAATCTCTGTTTGCCTGAGATCACCGTTACGATCATTGCAACAACACAGTGAAACACCAACGCATGAGCAGCCACTACCGGGCTAGTATCCAGGTTCAATATTCCAATTAGAAAACCTGCGAACGTTAAGGATGATAGGAAAGCCAAACCGGAAACAAATCGCAACTGCCGAAAGGGTTTGATTTTTTTCAACTTGGCCAACGCCGCGAATCCCACAAGACACAAATCTGTCCCTATGGAAAGAATAAATAGTCCGAACAGAGCTGGGGTGATCTGGTCAAAACCAGCCTGGTTGATAAAAAACAACAAACTGACTGCCAACAACTTAACCAAAACTATGAAGGACCAAAGCCTACCAAGGACACCCAAATCCTTTGCCACTCGATCTGCGATATGCACCTGTTCCGGATGTTCAACCAACCCGAGACTCTCCCACAATGAAAGCTGGCTTATTGGTCCAGGTTCGGCAGCAAGAATTTTGGGTGACTTCATTGCTCGGGATTTACAACAAAAGGGTTGCGATATTCTTACCGAGTTCACAAATATTCGAGCCTCAGAATCATCTGAATCTCACTTAATTAACTCCAATACTTCAGTGCTTTGGCCATCGTTCCATCGCCTGGAGGGGCTCGCTTCCAGCCATAGGCTCAATCATCGCCACTTGTTCAAATCCGAGGCTGTTGTAAACGCGTTCATTTGCTGGATTACTGTTTTCCAGATAGACCATAGTTCCGGTGCGATCACAGGCCTCAAGAACGGGTTCGATCATCTTTCTACCAAGACCTCGACCACGCGCCGATTCCTTGACACCCACAGTGAAAAGATAAATATGCGGCTGCTTGGGGTGCTGAATTTCCATTGCCTTACCGGTTGCTAAACCACGCTTCATTCCGGCCAATCCATCGTCTAACGCAAAGGCTTTCATTAAGGAAAAAAGTCCTAAAATTGGTTCCTTGATGTTTCCGCCCGGCATCATCCACATCGTTGCCGCTTGCCCCTCGCCATTTTCTTCATAAATCTGGCAAAAACCACGTGGTGCGTATACGTATTTCGCCAAAGCCGTAAACATTTCATGCTTGCGGCTTTGGCTCTTAAACATCCAATTATTGAAGGGGTCATGCCGAAAAGCATCAGCGGTAATAGCTGCCAAATCTGCGACGTTTTCGGATCCGACCGTGCGGATATTGGCAACCGTCTTAACGTCTGCCTCAGTCATTGTCGGTCGACCGTTAATAGATACCACCCTCTTCTTGCAGAAATTCACTATCCGTTTGTGCTGGGCCGGAACGCCTACCACCGCCGCTACTACCGGCATTTTGTTGGGCTGCTTTGCGAGCCAGAATTTCAGCCTTCTTCGCCTCCAAACGAGCTAGTAACTCTTCCTTGCGGATAGATCGTTTTGGTTCGGTTTCCGGCTTGAAAACATCCCAAATTACGGCGGATTTTGGATCATCTCCTGGCCATCCCCCAAAAATCCGTTTACCGCTGCGTCGATCTACACGCACCATTCGAACACCTTTGGGCGCCACAAACGGTTTTTTCGGCATTCCAGCCATCGCGACCTTTGCAAATTCTTTAAACACAGGAGCAGCAAGGGTTCCGCCCTGAGCATATCCACCCATGTTTTTGGGTTGATCAAATCCAAGATAGACCCCCGCAACCATATCAGGAGATCCACCTACGAACCAAACGTTGGTTGGACCGCTTGTGGTTCCGGTTTTACCAAATAATGGTCGGTCCAGACTCTTCAGATTTTGTGCTGTACCACGAGTGATCACACCTTCCAGAATGTTGACCATTTGATAAGCGGTCATTGGGTCCATAAGCTGTTTACCAGCAGGTTTTGGCCGCGGCATTGGTTGCCCATCCCAATCTGCCATATTGCAGTCCGTACATATCCGCTTGTCAGCTCGAAAAATGACTTTACCTTTTCGGTCTTGTACGAAATCGACTACTGTCGGCGTAAGCTCACGTCCGTGATTGACCAACATGGAGTAGGCATTTGTCAATTTCTCAACAGTGGTGTCGCCAGCGCCTAGAGCAAATGCTAGATACGGTTTGTAATCGCCAATACCCATCGTCTTTATCGTTTTTACAACATTGTCCATTCCAGCATCATTAGCTGCGCGAACAGTCATGAGATTTCGTGATTGCTCTACACCCCAACGCAAAGTTTGCGGACCAGCGCCCCGTGCGCCACCAAAATTGCGGAAACATTTTCGTCCCAATGCCGCCGACTGATAGACGCAAAAAGGTTCATCCACGATTATGCTGGCAGGGGTCATACCCTGATCCAAGGCTGTGGCATAGACGAATGGTTTGATCGTCGAACCTGGCTGTCGTTCGGCTTGCGTAGCGCGGTTGAATGGACTCATTCGGTCATCAAACCCGCCCTGCATAGCCCAAATGCGACCATTGCGAGGGTTCTGCACGACCATCCCCCCCGAGACCGCTGGCACATTGCGCAAGACAAAGTTGCCGCCGCCGGCAGGACTAACAGCAATGATATCTCCGGTCTTCATCCTGTTCGGAACAGAATTCACCCGGCCGGTCGTACCGTCAGTAAAACCAATTTCTGCACCACCGCCGGTCTTGCGAATGGCAACCGCAATTTGCCAATTTTCAAAATCGGTACCAATAAAGGTAGACGCTAGGCGCTGTGCCCATTTGTCATCAACCTCAATATTGTTGATGGGACCTGCCCATCCTTTGCCACGGCTATAGCGCAGCAGCCCAGTGCGGAGTGCATTTTTCGTCAAGTCTTGCAATTCAGGATTGAGCGATGTCCGGACCCAAAGACCTCCTGAATAGACACTGTAAGGCCCTGCTTCTTCTGTCTCACCAAATCGTTCGATCAGATCTCGACGCACTTCTTCAATAAAGTATCCGCCGACACGTTCAAAGCGAGCACCGGCACGGCGTTTTGCACCCAAGGGTTGCGCAATCGCGTTGCTATGCTGCGTCGAAGTAATCCATCCATTCTCCAACATCTCACCCAGCGCCCAGTTGCGACGGTTGATGGCACGTTGTTCGTGCTTTTCTGGACGATAGTTAGAAGGCCCCTTAGGCAAAATGGCGAGATAGGCCATTTCGTGCAGAGCCAATTCATCCACATCTTTGCCGAAATAAGCCTGCGCTGCAGCCTGTACCCCATAAGCATTCCGGCCCAGGAAAATCTGATTGAGATAGAGCTCAAGGATTTCTTCTTTGGTCAGAACTTCTTCGATGCGGTAAGCAAGCAAAGCCTCACGCACCTTCCGGCGATAGGACACTTCATTCGTTAACAGCAGGTTCTTTGCTACCTGTTGGGTAATAGTCGATGCGCCGACGGGACGACCATCATTGGAAATATTGGTTACGATAGCAGTCGCAATTCCAGGATAATCCAAGCCACCATGCTCGAAAAAGGTTCGATCTTCAGCAGCCAAATAGGCACGGACGAGAAGAGCAGGATATTCCGAAAACTCGAGTTGAACCCTGCGCTCACGGGCATAGCTGTGGACTGGTTCGCCATCATAGGCTCTGACCATCGTGGGAAGCGGCGGTTCATAGGTCCGGAGAGCTTTTGCATCGGGAAGATCACGCGCAAAAATTAGCCAGATCAGAAGCCAACCAATTAGGCAAAGCCCAACGAAGGCAAGAAACAAGCGAAACCACTTTTTCTGCCATAACCTCTCCAGCCGCTCCAAAAAGCTGCCTGTGTTACGCTCCAGCTTATAGGCGAGGCTTTCACTCGTTGCTTCGCCGCCGGATTCTGGGAAATCAATACTCATATGCCGCGCTGTTTACCACTATTCAACGCATTTTCCAGCGATTATCGACGAATTTTTTGAACCGCTCCACGGCGGGACAAATTACTATCCAAATTTAATGCTTCACGCTCAGCGCTGCGCCAATTTGCGGGCAAAATGTGTTTCAATGGCATTGCCAACGCCGTTGGCGATTTTGGTTCGTCCGGCTCTGGAACTCAAGAAGGCTACATCGTTAGCGTTTGTTAGATAGCCGGTTTCGAGCAGTACGGAAGGTGTATCTGGTGCTTTTAGCACAACGAAAGATCCAAACTTATGTGGGATTTTCCGAAACGTCATTTGCCGGCTGCCCTCACGATGCAATAGTTTAGCAAAATCGGCAGAAACATTCATTGTTTCGCGCTGTGTCAAGTCGATCAAGATGGAGGATACGTCCTTACCTGCACCACCCAGATTGACACCATTAATGATATTTGCCTTGTTTTCTCGCGCGGCAAACTTGGCGGCTTCGCGATCAGATGCAACTTCCGCTAAAGTGTACACAGTTGCGCCGTGCGCACTCTCATTACCAGCTGCATCAGCGTGGATGGAAATAAACAAATCTGCTTCCAGTCGGCGGGCTATGCCGTATCGTTCTTCTAAGACCAAAAATTTGTCAGTTTCCCGTGTAAGTGCAACGCGTACCCTGCCACCGGCGACCAGGCGGTCCCTAATCGCTTTCGCAATAGCCAGTGTAACGTTCTTTTCACGTTGGCTTCCATGTGGCGATATGGCTCCGGGATCATGGCCGCCATGACCTGCATCAATTACGACGAGCGGACGATTTGAATCTTTAGGTCCAGATATTTTCGGCAATGCAACGTTATCTTTGGGACGTCCCAATGGCACTTTAGCGCTGTAACTTTGTTTTGGCGGCTCCGCCCTGAATTGGAGGGGTGGCAGAAAGGATTTTCTGCCATCTTTAATTGCATAACTGCCAACTGGTTGTAGATTGAGTTTTAGACTGCGGCCATCTTTGGAAAATTGACCACTTGAAACTATAGCCGGTCGATCCAGATCGAACACGATGCGCGCGGTGTTCCTATCATATTGCCCCTGCCGGACAGCTTTTACCATTCCGGCAGCCCGACCACCACGGCCAGCTTTTCCGCCCTTAATATCGACCGCAATACGGTCTGGACCAAGTAACGAAAAGGTCGCTGCACTTTCCACTAGATCGTCAAATGATACGGTTATCTGCCCGCCACTGGCATCAATTCTATTCACAGAACCGGCATTGGCAGGATTGAGAGCCATGATCGAAGAAGCAAATAGTGCAGCGAAAGTCATCATCCGCTTATGCCGTGAGGCAACCTTATTGGTAAAGTCAAATTTCATTTAATACCATTCCCACCGAAAAACTGCTGATTAACTCAGTGAAAAACGCATTAAGGATACAATCGTAAGCTGGCGTAAAATGACAAGGTTAACGACAAATTCAGCATGATCAGTCGGAAAATGGCATAGATGGTAATCAGGATTTATTTGCGCAACAGTTTGTGTTGCCGATATTGAAATGCGGTGCTAGCAGGCAGATTGTTGATTGATAGTTTTAATCAAAACAACATAACAAGAGCACTGAACATTTCGGTGCGCACCAGGTTGATGCGACATGAGACATGATATTTTCGTTCCCGAGGCACTGCAAAATGCAGTTGCTCGCGCAACGAAAGAGACCCTGGCTAACGGCCCGGGCCATGCAATTGCCGCAGACACATTTTTTTCGAATATTTTTGAAACCAACCGGACGACACCGCCTGCCTCCCACAAAGGGAACGCACGCAACAAGATATCGTCCCATCTACATCGCATAGCCTTGACCGGTTTTGACCGGGCACGCCATGCTAGGAGTATAATAAATGTCAACGCGCATGCTAATCGACGCGCGCCACCAGGAAGAAACCCGGGTGGCAGTCGTAAAAGGGAACAAAATTGAAGAATTCGATTTTGAATCGGCAGAACATAAACAACTAAAAGGGAATATCTATCTGGCAAAAGTAACACGGGTCGAACCGTCGTTGCAGGCTGCCTTTGTGGACTATGGCGGAAACCGTCACGGCTTTCTTGCATTTAGCGAGATCCATCCTGACTATTATCAAATCCCCCAAGAAGATCGCGAAAAGCTTCTGGCAGAAGAAGCCGAGCATGCTGCTGAAGAAGCTGCATTACGGGAAAAAGAAGAGGAAGAAGAAGACTCTCCCTCTGATATGGTTCGCAGTGAAGCTACTGAGGAACTAGATACAGCGCTTGTAGAAGTGGAAAAAGATGAAAGCATCGATACAATTGATGTCACTGAAGGCGAAGTGCCTGCCGAAGATGACAACAATAGTGACGATGATGACGAAGATGGTTCTGGCGATTCAAATGAATCTGAAGAGGCAGAGGAAGCATCAGACGAAAATGAGAGCAAACAAAAGGGTCGTAAAACCCGGGGTCGCGGCGGACGCCGTCGCGGTGGCAAAGGCAATATGGCCAAGGCCAGTGATCAAGCCCGTCAAAAACGCATGGCTTTGCGACGTCGCTATAAAATCCAGGACGTAATCCAGCGTCGTCAAGTTTTGCTGGTACAGGTAGTTAAGGAAGAGCGCGGCAACAAAGGTGCTGCTCTAACCACTTATCTGAGTCTTGCTGGTCGTTATTGCGTCCTAATGCCTAATACTTCGCATGGCGGTGGTATTAGCCGTAAAATAAGCAACGCGGGAGATCGCAAACGCCTAAAATCGATTATTGCGGATATGAATCTGCCAAGCACGATGGGCTGTATTGTTCGCACAGCCGGTCTCTCTCGCACAAAGTCAGAGATTAAACGCGATTTTGACTATCTGGCTCGGCTATGGGATGAAGTACGTGAGAACACTCTGGGCGCTACTGCTCCCAAACTCATTCATACTGATAGCGACTTAATCAAACGAGCAATCCGCGACATATATAATCGTGAAATTCAAGAAGTGCTCGTAGAAGGTGAGGACGGCTACAAAGCCGCCAAGAGTTTCATGAAACTCTTGATGCCAAGCCATAGTAGACGTGTACAAAGCTATGCTGATCCCGTCTCGCTGTTCCAGCGCTACGGCGCCGAAGATCAGCTTTCAGCCATGTACTCGCCTGAAGTTCAGCTGAAATCCGGTGGCTATTTGGTAATCAATCCAACCGAAGCATTGGTGTCGATAGACATCAACTCCGGTCGTTCCACGCGTGAGCATGGAATTGAAGCGACTGCCGTCAAAACAAACATCGAAGCAGCAAATGAAATTGCTCGCCAATTGCGCCTGCGCGATATGGCCGGGCTAGTGGTTATCGACTTTATCGATATGGACCGTCACGGTAACGTTCGTAAGGTAGAACGCGCAATGCGGGACGCGCTTAAAAATGACCGTGCCCGTATCCAAGTCGGTCGAATCTCCAGTTTTGGTCTGATGGAAATGAGCCGCCAGCGTTTGCGCACCGGTGTACTCGAGGCATCAACCAAAGTTTGCCCGCATTGCGAGGGAACTGGGTTGGTCCGCACAGCTTCGTCCTCGGCACTGTCAGCATTGCGTTTGATTGAGGAGGAAGCTGCAAAAGGTAAAGCCAGCGTAATAACGCTAACGGCGAGCCAAGAAGCTACCATTTACGTGCTTAACAGTAAGCGTCAGGAAATCGCCGATATCGAAGCGCGCTATGGTGTGAGTGTCGAGATTGTTCCAGATGGTGAAGATGAAGGCGCACGCATGGAGGTGAAAGCTTCAGGTAGTCCTCCCAAAAATATTCCAAAATTCGAGCCTATTATCGATGATGATGACGATGAGGATGTCATTGAAACAGAAGATAGCGAAGAGGACGAAAAACCTCGTAAGCGTCGTCGCCGTCGTGGTCGTCGAGGACGTGGCGCTGATCGCCCCGATGCACAGAGCGATGAAAACGAACAACAACGCGACGATGAGCAATCAGAAAAACCAAAACCAAGTCGCGGTAAGAATTCTGAACCAAAAGCAGACGATGACAAGCCTGTCGAGAAGAGTGAAGAAAAACCAAAACGCACTCGATCACGCAAAAAAACTGCCGCTAGTGGAGAAAAACCAGAAGCAGCCAGTTCTGATGAGGTTGTGGCTGAAGAAAAGCCTAAACGTCGCCGCGCGCCGCGCAAGAAAAAGGTGGATGATGTCGAAGTGAAAGCTGATGCACCAGCACCAGAGGAAAAAACCGAAGAAAAGCCGAAGAAGCCCGCACGCTCAAGGGCGAAAAAGGCAGACAGCGACACAAAAACAGCCAAAGAAGAAAAGCCGAAACGGGCATCACGGGCCAAGGCCAAGCCAGCTGAAAAAGCCAAAACTACAAAACCTGATGAGGCACAATCAACTTCAGAGACAAGTGGCGGCAACACAGAAGGTGGTCGCAAAGGCTGGTGGCAGCGTACTTTTGGATGATATATTGAGCTCGCCCAATTGACTTTGGGCGGGCTCTATTTCATCACTGGTTAAGATTGAATCTGTAAGACTGACAGGAATTCTGTAAAAGGACTTCCATGACTGCTCCCCCTCCCCATTTGACACTCGCCTTTCGGCAATTCGATTTGGCCGCAACATTCCGTTTTCTTGTCGCTTTTCTGGCGATTTCCGCCATCACAGTGCAACCCGTTGCCGCTCAATCCATATTGCGCGATGCGGAAACTGAAGAGCTCTTTCGCGATATGGTGGCACCTTTGGTTGAGGTCTCGGAACTTGATGCCAGGGATGTGGAAGTCATCCTGATCAATAATAAACAAATTAATGCCTTTGTTGCCGGTGGCCAGCGGATGTTCTTTTTTTCCGGCCTAATAGCAACGGCCGATAGCGCCAATGAAGTGCGCGGAGTGATGGCGCACGAGCTCGGGCATATCACAGGCGGTCATGCGATCCGCTTTAATGAGGGATTGGAACCCGCTACCGGCATTACAATTCTCAGTTTGATCTTGGGTGCCGCCGCTATTGCCGCCGGTGCTGGAGAGGCTGGCGCTGGTATTCTTGCGGCCGGTCAACAAGCTGCCTTGGGTAAGTTTTTGGCCTTTAGCCGCGAACAAGAACGACGCGCCGATGCAGCGGGAGCGCGCTATCTATCCAAAGCCGGTATCACTGGCAAAGGATCTATCAATTTCTTCAAACAGCTGCAGAATTACGAATTTCGTCTCGGTATCCCGCAAGAAGACAGCTATGGTCGAACGCACCCTCTTTCAGGTGAACGTGTTTCTCTATTGCGTGATGTCTATCAGGCGGATCCTGCTTGGGATGTACCCGCAGATCCTGAAATTGAACGTCGTTTTCAGCGGGTGAAAGCAAAATTGCTTGGTTTTACTGCAGAACCTACTGCTACACTACGAGAGTATCCTGAGAGCGATCAGACCGTTCCAGGGCGTTATGCAAGAGCCTATGCCTGGCACAAAAGCGCTTACCCGGATCGGGCCCTATATGAGGTTGAAAAACTATTGGCTTCGGCGCCAGATGACCCTTATTTCTTGGAACTACATGGACAAATTTTGCTGGAATCGGGCAATCCCGAAGGAGCTCTGGCTCCTCTTCGAAAAGCGGTCAAGCTTACCAACAATCAACCTTTGATCGCCAGCTTGTTTGGGCATGCGCTGGTTGCTACCGAAGATGAGCAGTATCTCGCGGAAGCTTCACAAATTCTAAAAGCTGCGGTTACAAAAGATAATCGAAACCCCTTTGCTTGGTACCAGTTAGGTGTTGTTTATTCACAGAAAGGTGACAAACCACGTGCGCAGTTGGCCACTGCAGAAAGTGCGCTTTTGCAAAGGAATTATCCTACCGCTATCAGAAGTTCACAAGTCGCTATGGCTGGCATTAAAGAAAATACGCCAGACTGGATCAGAGCTCAGGATATCTCATTGATTGCCAAAGCCGAATTTGAACGAAACGGTGGTAAACGAAGGCGACGTTGATGGGTTTGTAACGAACCTCTGAAAACCTCCGAACAACTATAGACAAGACCCGTCTCCTCTTTCATTGGTTGCGGGGATAAAGGATTGTAATCCGTGGAAGATAAACAAAATAACAGGTGGTTGATAATGGCAGGTGGCGGTTTGGCTCTGGCGGCAGCTGTGGGCATATGGTTTTGGCAAACAGGCAGCGTTTCTGCCGGCAGCGAAGCATCCGAAGCGGCGCTGGCTGCGGGCATTGATGGCAAAGAACAAAAAGCAATTGAAGCCATTGTCCGCGATTATATTCTGAACAATCCAGAGATTATTCCGGAGGCCGTCGAAATTCTGCAGAATCGTCAGAAAGCAGAAGCAATTGACGAAGTACGCGATCAGATTGAAGCCCCCTTTGCTAACGCGGCATGGGCCGGGAATCCAAATGGCGATGTCACAGTTGTCGAATATTCTGACTTTGCTTGTCCCTACTGCAAACAAACCACCGCTGATATAGACAGGGTTCTTAAAGAAGATAAAAATATTAAAGTTGTGTTTCGCGAGCTTCCCATATTGAGTGAAGCCAGCAACGAGGCGGCCTTAATGGCATTGGCCGCCGCAAAACAGGGCAAGTATTTCGCATTCCACAAAACTATGTTTGCTACGGGCCGCCCTACCCCGTCAACAATAGAAAGTGCTGCGCGGGAGGTTGGCATTGACCTAGCAGAAGCGCGTCAATTCATGGGAAGCAGCGAAGCGCAAACAGAGATTCAGGCCAATATCGAAATGGCTCGAAAACTTCAATTCACCGGCACACCAGCCTGGGTCGTGGGTGAAGGATCAGCGGTCGGTGCTGTGGGTTATGATGGGCTGAAGGAATTGATCGCCAATGCTCGGGCTTCCAAATAACTTAAGCCCCCTTAAAACCCTGCGCCACAACATACCACTCGGATGAGCCCTTGCGACTAGCAGGTGGTTTCGCGTGCTTTACAGTTTTAAAGTGCTTCTTGAGTAAAGTTAGAAGTTCATTATCCGTGCCACCAGCAAGGACTTTGGCGACAAATACCCCACCTTTTTCAAGATTTTCAATGGCAAAATAAGCACCGGCTTCAACCAAAGCCATGGTTCGCAAATGGTCCGTTTGTTGATGCCCAACCGTATTGGCCGCCATATCTGACAGGACCAGATCGGGTTTCGTGCCCAGCGCTTCAATCAATCTATCCGGCGCAGCATCATCCATGAAATCCATCTCGAATATCATCACGCCATCAATGGGATCAATCGCTAGTAGATCAATTCCTACAACCGATGCCTTTGGGGTGAATTTACGGACCACTTGGGCCCATCCACCAGGTGCAATACCCAAATCGACTATGGCACGCGATCGACGAACAAATTTGAACCGTTCGTCCAATTCGATCAATTTGTATGCAGCCCGGGAACGATAGCCATCAGCTTTTGCCTTCTTGACATAAGGGTCGTTCAACTGACGTTCCAGCCATTTGGTAGAGCCTAACTTTCGACCTTTTGCGGTCTTCACCCGCTCTTTATGACCAGATCGCCCTCGACTCATGATTTCATCTCATTCGATGACATAAGCGATCGTAAAATACCTTCGCGAATACCACGATCTGCCACACCGACGCGGTTGGCCGGCCAAATATCTAAGATGCTATCCAATATCGCACATCCGCCAACAACCAAATCAGCACGCTCTTTACCGATGCATGGAATTTCAGCGCGTTCGGATGGCGGACATGCAGCCAGCATAGCGCTGATATCGCGCATTGATTGTGCTGGCACGATCAAGCCGTCGATAACTTTCCGATCATAATGCGGCAGTTTCAAATGCAGGCTAGCCAAAGTCGTAACTGTACCGCTTGTTCCCAACAAACGATAATCTGCATCCATATTATACGGAAGGCGCGAAGCAAATTCGGCGAAACTATCTGCAACCCTTTGTCGCATCGCGGCATATGCGGCAGCTCGTGCATCCGCATCCGAGCCGTCATAGCGTTCGCTCTCCGTGAGTGAGACCACACCCCAAGGCGCGCTAAGCCAGTCGACAATTTCCGGTGCATTGCCGGTTGTGTCAACCAACACCAACTCTGTCGAGCCACCGCCAATATCAAAAATCAACGCCGGCCCCTCACCGGGTTCCAGCAAAATATGGCAACCGAGCACAGCTAGTCTGGCTTCTTCTTCCGCAGAAATCACATTTAATGCGATTCCGGTTTCACTCCGGACTCTCTCAATAAACCTATTTCCATTGCTCGCTCTTCTGCAAGCTTCGGTCGCGACGCTGCGAGCCAGCGTCACATTACGGCGGCGTAGCTTATCAGCGCAAATGGAGAGAGCGGCAACCGCCCGATCCATCGCCCGATTGCTGATCCTTCCGGTTTCCCCCAACCCCTCGCCCAGTCTTACGACGCGCGAAAACGCGTCGGTAACGATGAAACCGTCGGAGGAGGGCTTGGCAACTAACAGTCGACAATTGTTGGTACCAAGATCAATGGCTCCATATGACCGCATCTTCGGCCATCTGGCACCATTATTTCTGGGTGCAAAAGACGGAGCTCGACTCCGCTTATCTTGTTTCGCCGCATGGTTCGGGCGGGTATTCCTTGCGGATTCCCCGCCTTTTTTTCTCTGCGGCGATGGGGATGGTTGATCCACCATAACCGTAAACTCTTATGTTCTCCGGATCGGATAATACCGCCGGTACTTGATACTAGAGATAACCGTTGGAAGGCTGGTGCGCAAGATATAAGAGAAAGGTAATCAAGGGGAGAACTATAATGGGGCAAAAATCAGTACTAGTATTCGCAGGCAGCGCGCGAAAAGATTCTTTCAACAAGATACTGGCGCAATATGGCGCCAAACAATTGGCTGACAAAGGCATTGAGCATAGTTTTGCAGATTTGAACGATTATCAAGCTCCGCTTTATCATGGAGATCATGAATCGGAGACCGGTATTCCGGATTCCATGAAACGATTCAAACAGCTCATGAAATCACATGACGCATTTCTAATCGCAAGCCCAGAATATAACGGGTTTGTTCCGCCGTTACTGATCAATACCTTCAGCTGGTGTTCTCGACCCGAATCAGGTGACACCAATTTGATGGCAACGCGCGGAAAATATATAGGCCTTATGTCCACGTCCCCTGGCCCAATGGGCGGTATTCGAATGCTGCCGAGATTGCGAGAAGCGTTGAGCGATTTGGGCGCTGTTACTGTTCCTGGGCCTGTTGCCATTGGCAGTTCAATGGCAGCCTTTGATGAAGACGGCAATCTCATCGACGAAGGCAACCAGAAACGGGTTTCCGCATTGATTGATACGCTTATAGCGATAGCAGGAATCTGAATAGTTACCGCATCGTCACATTGGCGCGCATGCGGGATCTGATGAAATTCATCACCGGGCACCGGTGATAACTGATCCCGATCAAGTAACTACGTGGCTCGACAATGACAGATCTGAGTCAGCGGGGTACTGCCCAACATTTTGCGAGAAAACTTATCACTGTTGAGATCAGTTCGGCAGTCAATTGTCGCCAAAACAATGGCCCACTATTGCCCAAACCTGTGCCGGAAAACTGATCCAAAACCGCTTGACCAGCCCCCACTCCCCGCCTATTGCCGCGCGCTCAAGACCAAACGACATTCCCCTGTCGTCTAATGGTAAGACTACGGACTCTGACTCCGTCAATCGTGGTTCGAATCCACGCGGGGGATCCAGTTTTTTCTTTATATTTCAAATACTTAAACTAACGCACCGTATAAACGCGTGTTGCAACCTGTTGCAACATAATAACACGTGAATTCAGCAGCTTCCACCCAATTACGGCTAGTCCACGCAACATATATGCAACAAGCCAGTCGTTCTAACTATTGAACCTTCATCAATTGGGAGGGGTATGGTTTGGCGAATTCTTCTGGGTTTGCGCCTGACAACCAGCCGTTATAGTTTTCCTCATCTAGTATCACCGGCATGGCTTTGGGGTGTAGCGGTGCGACCAAAGGATTAGGTTCGCAGGTCAGAAACGCGAAAACCTTACCAGCATCACTTTCGCGCCAGATACCTGCAAATGCAGCTACTGGTCTAGACGGTACCCTGAACCAATATTCTTCCCGCCCTTTTTTAGGCTCTGCGAATTCGGTGAAAGGAACTAAGCACCGTTGCTCTGGATTATCCAAAATCGGCCGCCAGAAGCGGCTCTGAAGGTTACGAACATTGGTAATGTTTTTTGTTACTGTGGTTCCTGGGCGCTTGCCTTTCATTGTTAGGGGCACTCCCCATTGCATTGCATCAATGGTTAGTCGTTCATTCTCTGATCGAATGACCATGCCATCTCTTTTGGGCCAAACGTCTGTGGAAACCTCCGGCATCTCGTCCAAAGACCAGCCGATGTACTCTTTCCACGACTGCAGCTCAGCCATTAGCTCAGGATTGTGTCTATAATGATTGCACATTCCCTCGACAGTATCGGTTCGATAAATGCTGTCAAATTTGATTTGTACGGAAGCTGTTCTCGTCAATCCGAGCGAATGATATATTCCTGACAGAAAGCCGGTTACTTCAGTTGATCGCGACCAGCCGATAAAGTTTTCCGGTTCTCCGGTGGCAGCTTTCCAAAACCCATCATATCGCCAGCGCTCTTGGGGTTTGATCGACCAAAGGTAAGCCAAGGTAAATGCTAGCGAGCGTGTCTTGACGGCAGGTCCATTTCGACTTTCAGAACACACCTGTTCCAGAGCTTCCAAAGCCATATCCCTGAGTCGATGCTGCATAACTTCAAATTGGAACAAAGATAGAACATTATCAAGTCAATCGACGTGTCGAAGTGTCTGGCGGAAGGCCAAGATATGCATTACCCTCAATATGTTTACTAGGAAAGAAAGCCAATATATTGCAGAACTGGAACACTTAATATGGCAAATACTAGGCATGAATGGTGGCATGACCTCGCTGCACTGAGTCCCATAATTGCGACATTCGCCTTACCGCCCGATGAACCGTATTGGGACAATGCGAAGGGTCAAGCGATAAACACCGCTGCTTTCAACATAAGCGGATGTGCGCACCACAATAGATCTATTACACGTTGGATAGATGTATTGGCCAACGAAGGCGTTTCATTATCGCAGATTGAAAAACTCTTAGTCGATTTGACAAGCCGTAACACTTATGGCTCCTTTTCGGAGCTAGCTGCATATGGGCTTCTGATCGATTCAAATATCCCTTTCGAAATTCAAGTTTCAATGAAGGGTACCGCCATCCTAAACCCAAACGGCTCAGACCTTGATGGTGCGTTCATGATTGGCGACCCTGTCTTCTTTGACGTTAAGGCGTTCGGTCTTCACGAATATCTCGCCGAACAGTTGAAACTCCGACTTTCAAATGCATTTCCTTCTGAGTTTGTTGAAATCAGTGGCAGCAGTGACGTTGGCGTCGCGGATATGACTGAGTTACTAGGCACGGGCTTTAGTTTACTCATTAGCGAGTTAACGTCGAACCAAAAGGCGCGTCGAGGCAAACTAGAAGTGCAATTGAAGAAAAAGCGGCGAGTACAGTTCGTCATAAACACGGCTAATCCCTATGAGTTGGCGGAAACTAATGCCGACTATGCATTCAAGTTCGCGAAGCAATTTGTCCGCCGCAAACCCTTCGTCCTTATATTCGTCACTCACCCTTGGTTGGGCGGTCTTCGTTTGTCCCAAAACTTCGCTGGAGATGCTGACAACTTCATGCGAAGCTTTGCCCGACGAACGTTTATGCAGTTTCGATCAGATCGTAAAAAGGTTCTCGGTGTCACGCGTGCAGCAGCATCGCGACTTCTGTCGGGCATTATGTTTGTAGATGCCTCGCAACTGCCATCCTCAACCCCTCCATGTCACGCGCTTTACTTAAACCCTTTTGCAAAACATCCGCTATCCAAGCTTACGCGCCATCGTCTTGCAACGGACATTTCAGACATTCGTTTCGACGACTTTCAACATGACGCGTATTAACAAGATCATCGCTTAACTAGCAAACCAATCCTTGCTCCAATCAGACAAGCGAGCTAGAAAATTGCTGCACTCAGTCAATCCTGTGTGTGAGGTTTCGTAACCTTTGAACTTCCGGCCGGTCACAAATATGTGGCCGGGTGGCTTTCGTCATGTCCAGGGCTCTGCCTAAAAGCGGGAGCACCTGTGCGGAAGTCCAGGTTACGAACGCCCGGCTTTTGACGGGCTAGCCTCTTAACCGATGTAAGAGGCCGTTATGCATAAATTTCAAAATTCGTTGGTTAGAGTGAGCGTTTTCGCGATAACACTACTTTCCCCAAATCTTGCCCATGCCCAGTCTTGCGAAACTTATTTAGGCCAGACGCCGAAGCTGACCGACATCAAAACCGCCATTAAGCAAAACCAATCGATTGAGCCCAAAGGTGAGTTTGAAAGCACCGCCGAATATCAGGCTCGACTGGCACGTGTAACCAGAGTTACTGAACGCTTAATCATACCAAAAAAGATCAACGCTACTAAGCTCAGTTATCAAGCTGATGAAGAATCCTTCAAAGTTGGTGTGGGTACGTTTGACGATCAATATGCTGTATTTTCCAAACCACTTTGGGAAGTCGGTGGGCCTTTCTATGACCCAAGAGCCCCATTTGGTGTCAAGCGATATGCCGACACGCGAATTATAATGGAGGATATGCCCACCGGCACTTACAAAGCAGCCAACGCGTTCGGACGTGAAGTTGAAGTAATCGAACTCGATTCAATTTCATGGGGCATCTTTGACCGGAAGCTTGAAGGCTTTAGTTTCAGAAGCTCCCGTCAAGAATTGATTGTCCCAGCCGTCAAAAAATCGGATTATATCGGAGAGTTTGCGATACCGCGCACGGAAGCCGCCGCTTTTAAATCTACAGCATCGGTGGCTTTTGTGGTTGAACCAAAGGAGCCATGGAGTGTTTCGCATAGGGCGGCTTTTCCGTCCAAAGCCACTATCCGACGCCCATTGAAAGAAACGAAGGTAATCAATGTCCTTTTTGCGGATTTACAATGCGCATTGATTTTAGATGCGGACAAGAAAGTCGTTGCTGCCTTCGACACCCTGTAGCTCTCTAGCAACAGAAGGAAGATGCTGCATACACCTTGCCTCAAACCATATTACCGTTTCGAGGCAAGGCCACTGCTTATTGCCGGCTAACTGCAATGCGCTCTCAGGTAAAATCTCCACCACAATGCGGATAATCGACGGACACCGGCTCGTCCGTCATCAATTCCTTTTGACAGCATTGTCTAAAATTGTCAGTATCAGATCACATTGGGGGTACAGAATGATTGACTCAAGTCGCAGACGCTTTTTAGCAGGAAGTGTAGCTGCCATAGCTTTCAGTAGCATCCCTATTTACAAGGCGCGAGCGGAATGGATTACAACTGCTATAACAGTAGTGAAGTTTGCGATTTCTGCTTCGGAAATGTTCAAAAAAACACCCACGTCCAATAGTAATCGCGTGTTGTTAAGAATGATTGGAAATTTGTCGCGTCAGCTCGATTTGATTCAGTCTGGCATGCAACTTATTTTGAAAGATATTGCTGAAGTTCGCGCATTGATAGGTGACTTGCCAACGGCGGTAGTAGATGAACTCAGCACGGCAAATTTGCAAGGTGCCGTAGTCGCATACAAAGAGCTTTTGGGGGTGCGTTCAGAATACAAGAACAACGAGCGCAAATTTCGTCGTGAGCGGTCCGCTGAGATCAACACACTGATTGACCAAATCCGGCAGCATCGAAACATCCTTATATCATACGAAAATACGCTCAACGTTCCGATTTTAGCTACAGCCTTGTCTATTGAATATGGAGCTATGATGTTGGCTGGTGAGAGCGAAAATCGAATCCGCCCGGTAATGAGCACATATTCTGACTATTTTCGTAGAGTTTTGTACGACAAAGAGGGTTCTCTGGAAGACCAGATTAAAGACCTTAGAATTGGCATTGAGGAGGAAAGAGCTAAGCTATTCAAGCCATCTCACGAATCCGTAAGAAACCGTCGCTGGCAAAGAACTGATTACTATTATATGAACTTCGGATATTCGATGTATCGAGGTGAACTGATTGAAATTACTCCCCCAATTGAAGAATTAATTTCGCTGGGTCTGATCGACAAACGCGAACGACGGCTAAATGTGTCGATTGTGGAAAAAACCAAATTTTCTAGTAGAAATACCAATGCTGTTGGCTCTGGCCCTATGGTTGAATGGACAGTACCAAGAGTAAGACCGGCTAGGAGTTTTCCAACACGGACAGCTCGGAACCAACAAATTAAAGCTGAACGTGATGCTATAGATAAAAAACATAATGCAAATATTGATCGCTTATATGCGTCAGTTTCGGCGATGCATGCTGGAAGCCGCGCACTTTCATTCACACAACGGTTTGTCGTATGACAATTCTAGCAATGGTCTTGATGCTTGCTTCTCCCATAACAATAAATGGGGCATCGGATAAGCCGCTTTCTGTCAATATAGAAGATGCATCCTCCGCGCTTGCGATGGATACCTCGCTTAATACTCAAACGCCTATCGCGGCTCGATGGAATTTCGTGGCCGAAGCTATCCAGTCGGTGCATAGAGCTGCGGTCAAGAGAACATTCGACAAAGGTTTGAGAACTTTCTTAAGGTCATCGAATGGCAATCTGGATGAAGGTGGAGGATTCCTATTAAAGGTAACAATAGTCACCGATGAATTTGGCGGAACTTATTTACCTCGGGATTTTCTCGCTCCGATTGGAGCGGGCTTTAATCCGATAGATGCGTATTCTGAATATCTTAATCGTCCGGCAATACTACAAGGCTCTGTATCGATAGCCGGTAAAAGAAATGTGCACTATATTTGGGTTGAGAAACAAGCAAATCACGTTTTCGAAGTTAAGCAGATTCCCGCAGAATTTAACGGAATCCTTGTTCGAAAAGGTACGCAGGATGCTGCGAGTAAGGTTAGATTTAGGGCTACACGCTCAGGTATCCCCCCCAAATATTTTGATGTAATACCGCGCTACTCAGAGCGAGCGGGCTATTGGAGCTCCTTAGTTGCAGAGCGCGCCGAGGCGTTGCGCACGGCTGAGAAGTTTGACCGGGCGAACGAACTTCAGACCCGTTTCAACAAGCTTCAGTTAGAGCATACAGATTTGCAAAGACAGGCAGAAGCTCAGGCTCGCAGAATAACTGCAAATTCGACACTGATTTCTTATATGAGAATCTTGATTCAAGCCGCTGAGCAAGTGTCGAGCTTGTCACAAAATGGAGATGCAACTGCACCTGAGGTTCAACCTACAAGCGAAATTGACATAGAGGTGTTGCGAGAGCAAAATAAAGAAATACGCCTCTTGCTTCAAGACATTCGTGATCGAATGAAGGAGCGTCAACGTTCAATAAGGCGAACCGACAGGGAGCTTCAGCGAATTGATATCTTAGCCTAAGTTGTTCAAATTATGTAGCTTACTTTCTGCCTAGGTTTGTTTTTGAGGTTTCTTTAGCAATCGATAAACGCTTGCTCGTCCGATACCCATTTCCTTTGCAATCGCTGCACCGCCCATTCCAGCCGCCTTGAATTCACGCACCTTGTCGGCATCGATGCTGGCGGGGCGACCTTTATACACACCGCGTTTTTTTGCTTTTTCTATTCCCTCACGTTGGCGCTCTTTTCGAATATCGGTTTCAAATTCCGCCACCGCTCCGAGAATGCCCAACACCAGTTTACCCATGGAAGTTGTGGTATCAACCGCGCCTTGCTGCAAACATTGAAAACCGACCTTCTTTGCAGATAACTGGTCAATGATGTTATGCAGGTCTTTACCGGAACGAGCTAGCCGATCTAACCGCGTTACAATTAGCGTATCACCTTCCCGCAGCCAGCTTATACATTCTTGCAACTGTGCTCTATCGCTGGCGGATGTTCCGCTCTGCTTTTCTGCAAATATCTTTTCGCAACCAGCCGCCGTTAGCTGTTCCTGCTGTAGATCAAGATTCTGTGAAATGCTGCTAACTCTTGCGTAACCTACAATGCTCATTTTTTTCCTGTCTCATTTGCTTCTAAACTCCATCGAATTTAGCGCCTCAAATAAATGGAGCGGGCTTTCCGAGACAGAATGTGGATGGCGTGAGACGTCTTTTAAGGGTCTAGTCCTATGAGGCTAAGAAATTGACCTTGCCTCGAAATGGTAAGTTCGAATTGCATTTCCGTTCAATACACGGTGTTTCAAGGCTAGATCGATTCGTTTTTGATGCAGATAGTCAGTTCAAAAGCAGATATTCAGGCTATAGTGAGTCAGCAACGGAGTGCCTCATGGTTGATGCGAAAAAACAATCCATACAACATCAAATTGATGCGGAAGGAGAACTCCTGCTACGATCCAAACTTCCAAAATCATGGAAATTGCGCGAATACAAGCCAGACTACGGCCTCGACTTTGCTTTGGAAGTCTTTGAAGACTTTCCAGTTGACGCAAGCCCGTATGCAACAAGTCAAACGCTTGGCGAACATATGTTCATACAACTTAAATCAACCTCTGCACCAAAGGCAGCAACTCTAAATATTTACGGTCGGAAAAATGTTGAAAAGTCCCATGAAAAACTAGATCGGAAGAGCTTCGAAGGTCAAATGCAGACCTATCGTTTTGGTCTTGAGACACCTGAGTTAGTCACCGTAGACCGAATGGGAATAGCCGTTCCAGTATTATTGGTTGTTGCAGACCTGCATAACTCAAGATGCTCTTTTGTCTGCCTAAATGACTACATCGACAAAATTTTAATTCCTCGCTTCGATGATTTCAGAACAGCAAAAAGTCGCACTATTCACGTACCTTTGGAAAACGAAATAGGCACGGAAACTGGAAATGCAGGACTGTCATGGTATGCAAAACGAGCAAAGCTAGTTGCAGCCTTCCAAAGGTTCGTTTTTCAAGACAATGAGCTCCAATATGCAAATGGTATCGATGAAATTCGAACCTTAGCCGATCATTTTGCATCCAGAATAGCGCAGTACGATTTTTGGACTAACACACCAATGTGGCCAATCATTGGTAACATGTCCGATGCGTTGCAGCGTTATATTAGTTCAGGGCAACCTAACATATTAAACACCAGGACACCCGAAGGCGTTGAAGCCGATTATGACGGATGGTTGATTGAGCAAGATATCTTGACGTTATGGAAACAGCTAGCTTCTCTGCCGGGAATGTACGAAGACATATGCCGAGAGTTTTTACTACCAACCGGCTTAGGACTTAACTCGTCGTACTAATAACATGACACAACGGTTGCGATGTTGGATCGTTCAAAGTAGAGAACATAAGGAAAACATACATCCGATTTGTGCCATTTTTATTTTGGCGGGTTTTTCGTAATAAGAGGGTAATGAATGCTCACATCTATTGAACTCTGCGCTGGAGCAGGTGGACAAGCCCTAGGTTTAGAGCAAGCCGGGTTTCATCATGCAGCATTAGTGGAAATTGACAAACATTGTTGTAATACCCTGCGCCATAATCGCCCTAACTGGAACGTGGTGGAAGAGGACATCAGGCTATTCAAAGAAAATATCGAAGACTATAAAGGGCTAGATCTTTTGGCTGGAGGTCTGCCTTGTCCACCGTTCTCGGTCGCGGGTAAACAGTTGGGTGAGAAGGATGAACGAAATCTTTTTGCAGATGCAATTGATATAATTGACGCAACTCGTCCTCGAGCAGTTATGATTGAAAACGTGCGTGGATTTCTTGACGCGGTCTTTCATGACTACCGTGAACGACTTAAGGTTCAACTCGGCAAACTGGGCTACGAATGTGATTGGCGTTTGCTGAATGCTTCAGATTTTGGAGTACCTCAGCTTCGTCCACGTGTCGTCATCGTAGCAATAAGAAAAGAGCGTGCTGAGTTTTTTGATTGGCCGGAAGCAATGCCGTTCAATCCTCCAACAGTTGGTGAAACATTGCATGACCTAATGAGCGCTGGAGGATGGCGTGGCGCAGATGCATGGCGTGATGGGGCCGATGAAATCGCACCGACTATTGTTGGAGGTTCGAAAAAACATGGTGGACCTGATTTAGGGCCATCTAGAGCAAGGGCCGCTTGGGCAACACTGGGCGTTGAGGGTCGTACAATAGCTCCCGAACCTCCCGAACCTTTTCACCAAGGAATGCCTAGGTTAACGGTTCCAATGGTAGCTCGCATACAAGGATTTCCAGATAGTTGGCATTTCACTGGCGCAAAGACCAACGCCTACAAGCAAGTTGGCAATGCATTCCCACCTCCTGTTGCAAGGGCCGTCTCGACCCAAATTGCCGCAGTCTTGAGAAAACGAGTATTGAAGCCAGTCGCAGTTTAAGCTTCCAAAAACACCTTCCATGTGGAAAGCTATAGAAATCCTAGAATTTCTTGAAGGCCTTCCAGGTGAAGAAAAATATACCTGACAGTATTGTCATCGATGGTCATGCCGACTTTCAATTACTTTCAGCAATTGGTGCTGAAATATCTGAGCGAGCCGGAGGGATCGATTCCCTAAAGCTCAAGTTCGCAGATTTGCTTCGAAATTGTATCGATGATGTCATAATGACCCCAAAAACCGGGCGTCGTACAATTGAAGAACTTGAAAAGACGGAAAAAACCTATATCGGCACAAGGGTTGAGATCGAGCTAATGGCAACTTTGGGATTGCCGCGAGGGAATTTAGATACAGAAATTCTTGGTCATGATGTCGATATCAAAAACACCATTGGAAGTAACTGGATGATTCCGACAGAGGCTGTCGACAACATCTGCATCTTGGTAGCAGCCGATGAAAAAAAGGCTTTATGCTACCTCGGCCTTGTCGTGGCAAAAATGCCGTACCTAAATGCTGGAAAGAACAAAGACTCCAAAAAAACTATTTCTGCAATGGGATTCCAAAACATCCTGTGGTTGTTAAAGCACCATCCATACCCTCCCAATTTTTGGAGAAATTTGGCGCCCGAAAGTGTTGACAGAATATTCGAAGGTAACTCCGGAAATGCACGAGTAAAGACACTTTTTCGTGAAATTCAAAAGACAATAATTGACAGGAAAGTAATTGAAGCAACAGCTCAACAGAAAGATTTTATGCGTCGAATCAGAGCCGACAAAGGAAAAGGCACGAGAGATGACCTTGCAAAAGAAGGAATATTACTTCTTTCCGGCCAGTACGATTCGAAACTAATAGACGCGTTCGATCTTCCAAAATGCGGTAAGAGCGAATTTATCTCCTACTGTCCGGTCAGCGTTTCGGAACGACTCCAAGCTATTGAGAGTGGTTTTTCGCTTCAGTAGGTGGAGGTTGCAATTCTTTTTCTTTGGTCTCTAAATCTTCAATTTTCTCAACGTTCTCACCATTTAAGTACGACCCAACCACCACGCCGCCAAGTCCTATCGCTGCAACCGCGATGGGCATAATCAAATGTAGCCACCACCTGCCATCTTTTTTGTCAGCAATTGCTTTCGAATGAAAACTTGTCGCCAACCCTATTAGCAATTGCAACTCGCTCTCAGACAATGGTGATCGAGAGATGCGTTTGCGGGAATCGGCATCTCTAGAAAGCCGTTCTTCTCTTGTGATAATATTCAGGGAATCCACATCAAATAACTTTGGTTTCTGCCGTCTTAAAACCAGTGATACACTTTTACCGTCGGAACTATATCTGAAAAACTCTGGGTGCTGTTCAAAAACCGAGCGCCATTTCGAGCTTTCCGTTTCATCACCACAAATGCGTTCGCTCCATTTTTCGGTGCTCAATCTATAGAACCGATAGGTTCCAAGAGTTTGGATCGCCGATATTACATCACTTAACCTACCGTCAGATTTGAGATATGGCGAACCAGCCATTATTTTCCTCGATTCTGTGAGAACAAATTGTCTTCAAAACAAACCTACTGTTGCTTTTTTTGTAATCAATCAACTGAAATACCTGTTGCTGCCGATGCAAAATGCGAATGTGGAATAGCGCTTGATAGCATATTGGAAGATTTTCCGGAAAAAATTGGAAACTATCAAATAGTGAGGTCGCTATCGCGTGGGTTCTATGGAGCGACCTATGTTGTGAGGAAGGCTCCACTCAATCTGTTACGGGTACTAAAGATATCCCCCACTTCATTCTATGAACGTAAAAATACAACAATCGATCAAGAGATACAAAGCCACGTTGCTGCGGCGGATGGGGCGGAATTCATAGTACAACTGACAGATGGCCCGTACACAAATTCCGTAGAGTTTAGCTTTGGCACTGTAGATTGTTATTGCACCGAGATGGAATTTATAGATGGTTTTGTATTGGAAGAATATTGCAGTGGCAAACGGCCATTATCTTCTGAGGCAGCCATTCAAATATCTTGCGATCTCATAAGTATTTTAAGCGAACTCCAACAAAGAATGTTGAATCACAATGACCTTCATTCTGGTAATATCATAATTGAGGTACTCAAAGAGAGTTCATTCAGAGCGGCCTCAATTGATCGAGGTATTCGAGCAAAGGCAATCGATTTGGGGTCCGCAGATTCGCAAAGACGCGAAGGCGATTCTTATCGAAGCGATGTCCAGTGGATTGCCGAGCATCTGTTGACATTTTCGGAAGTCCTTGCTCGGGAAAATCCACAAAAATCTGATTTGCGAGCAAGGGTAGCCTTCGCGCTTCGCCAGCGGGCTTTAGAGTTAAAAACGCCTCAGGCAAATCAGTCCGACCAGCCTTTGAATGACATTATCGTAAGCATAAAAAATGCATACCAAAGTGCGCGACAGAAAGTTAGTCATGGTTGGAATCGACCATTTAACTTAGGTAGTTTTTCTTCACACAAAAATGCTCAAACACTTGAACCATGGTTTGTGCCAAAACTAATGGTTGACCCTTCGGAACATTGGCTTTCGGAATTGCACACCGGCGGCCCAGTAGTTGTCACCGGAATGCGTGGTTGCGGCAAAACTATGCTCTTACGGTCATTGGAACTCCATGCCCGGATAAAGAAAGCTGAACAGAGTTCGAAATCCGCGAAAGACGTCAAAGACGAAATAGTCAACGACGGATATTTAGGAGTGTTTGCTTCTGCACGACATCTGGGCAGTACTTCTCAGTTTGATAACATAAAACGTCACAAGACAGATGATGTATCGGTGTTTTTTGCAAGATTGTTTCTTGTATATGCCATGAATATTTGTGATGCGCTGAGCCACTTAGCCGAAATTTCCCCAGGTAGCGTTGAAGAAAATACGGCCTACAAAATCGGAACTGTCGTGTTTGGGCAGATAGGAAAAGGCAATGTTTTAGCGCAAGACGCGACGCTTTATGACCTGCAAACTAGTTTAGTGGTCGATGCAGAACTTTGGTCTAGTTCCGATGAAGCATTGCGATTGGTAGCTGAGCCATGGAATGCGTTTGTGCTGTTAGCAAGAATTGTACAGTCATGTATTGTTGATATGGGTTCTCCACAGATAATCTTTTTGCTGGATGATGTTTCAACCAGATATCTTACACAACGTCAGATTGAGTTAGTGGTGTCCACGCTATTGGTACAAGACCCAGCTTGCTCTTTTAAAATTACCTCCGAAACACAAACATTTTTTTTATCTATCAAATCACCAGCGCAAATCAATCAAGCTTCTGATGAACGAGACTACACTCCATTTGATCTTGGAAGCAAAGTTCTCGAAAAATTGAAAGATGCGAAGTCTGGCGAAAAGTTTTTGGAGCAAATTTTATCATTGCGAATGAAAGCCATTGGAGGAGATGTCGCTCAACTTTCGCCAAAAGAGATTTTGGGAGATGTGCCTCTTGTGGAAATCGCACGACAAATATGTCGTCTAGATAAAGCAAGCTCAACAAACCCAAAAGTATACCATGGGTTTTCAGCATTGCGCGGCGTTTGCATCGGCGATTTGGGTAGCGTAATTGCCCTTTTTCAAGAAATTCAAAATTCTGCTGAATTTGACAAACTTCCAGTACCTATAGGTCGACAACACGACGTTTTTCAAACGTTCTGCTCAAACCAGTTATTTCAGTTAAACAACAGAGACGGCAAACGGAAAACAGAGTTTAGTCTGAAAAAAATAGCGTTGGATTTCGCCCAAGCTTCTTTCGAGGAAATGCAGGATTCGTTCGAAAAAGGGAATGATCGACTTAGGCAAATTACATCGATGCATGTCACTTTAGAAGAGGGGAACATTGACCAATCAAATAAACTACTTGAGCTCGTCGATGCGGGCGTTTTCGCTCTGCACCCTCGGAAGATGGCGGCGCGATCAAAGAGTAAAAACGCGGACCCCCTACTTCAGTTTCATTTGTCATTCCGCAAAATCTTGGGAATTTCCAAATTGATGGGTCTATCAGATCGTGATCGATTTGAATTGACCGGTGAACAGCTTCTTCAATGGCTTTCAGAAAAAGGTAGCAAGGATGTTCTTAGGCGGAATACGAAAGACATCGAAAATATAGAAAGCGACGAACCTATTTCATCCGACAGCCATGGTTCACCGCAAAAGAAGCGTAAGAATGTACCGGTTCAAAAAAAGTTGAAATTTCCAGCGAGACGCACCGCTTCAGACCAGAAGAACCAAATCATCAAGATGCCAAAGGTTGAGACTAGGACGTTAGAAAGCCTTGAGAATATTGAAAGTTTAGTTGTGAGCTTGGGATTCGAAGACAGATGCGTCAAATCGATGGAACGTTTGGTCAGGGAATTGAAGCCAAAGCAATTAGATGGAATTCAGTTTGATATAGCAGGACAAATCGATGCTATTTCTGAGATAGCCGATAGGGCTGAAATCTCGCTCAATATCATTTCATACGAACAACTGAGGACTCAGGGTCTACCAAAACGAAACGGCAACCGTTTAATTGATGCATCTGGACTAACTAAACCTGCGATATATCGAGCTGTTAAAGAAGATTTCTTGCTCGACGGACGAACGCTGGTAGCCATTACTGAGCCGGAAGAATATAATCCGACGGAAATTGACCTCTCTCGAGCCATAGGCGACGGTATCGATTTCTGGGGCGACGACGGAGTCGAAAAGTTATCTGATATATTGAGCGGTGATTTATTACCTTACCATTTAGTGGAGGTAGACAAGTTAAACTCCGACCCATCAAGAAGCACAAAGCTATGCGCATTTGGTTCTGCTAAGCATGGAAGGCTGATTTATCTAACGGGCGAAACTACTTACGATGATATCGATGTGCTCTTGCAACATGGAGACTCTTCCCGAAATGCGGTCGCAAAAAAAGCAGCAAGCATCGCCACTAATGGCGGTGAGATTGGTTCAGTTATAGAATTTGATACAAGACGCCCCCAGGATCTGCTCGAACTGATCTTTAAGAACCACTATCAAGCTTACTTCCAATCCAACTCAAATTTTGAGATAGCGCTTACGGGAGGAAAAATGGAAACTGTTTTGAGTGGTATTGCTGGAGCTTGCTTACCAATAAATAGGGTTCTTTATGTGCAACCAGAAGCCTTTGACCCAACAAATTTTTCTACCGGGGTTGGAACCACCAACATATTTGAAATTACGTCTAGTTCAGCTCAATAGTTTAGATTTGTAAATAACACTGCCACTCCAACAAAAAAGTGGCAAAATTGCCAAGCGTAATCAATTGAGTGACTTTGACTAACCAAGGGCAGACGATACTAGCTGCCGAATGGTTGAGGATTGCACCTCAGCGCTTTTCCAAGAACTTAGCTCACCCTTATCCAAAACATTACGCGGACCCAGCCAAATCGCGTCCTCGTGACATCGGTGATCGGCTGTGGATAAGCGTGGCTTCGAAAACACCGACGGATTGGAAGCAATAGGGTCATGAAGCGGCGTCATCCCTAAGACTTGTTTGTTTCAACTCGGCATTGACTCGGTCAACGTCGCAATTTTTAAGCTCAATAGCTAGGAGTGGCCCGAATTAGCCGTTTATTATCACTGTAAGTGTATAGCGAAAATGTACAATCGCCGTTTTGATGTACGAAACGTCAACATGGCGTCATTGTCTAACGAATAGCTCCGAAATCCATCTCTGCGTCACAAGAATCAACACCGAACAGCAGGCGAGAGGTAATCAAGCATGTTCAGTATCCGTGCGCAAAAAAGGCTATCAACAATTATGAGTATAAACAGACACTCCGCACCTAATCACATTGCGGAATCCTGATGAAGAAAAAAATCCCGCCGAGGTAAAAACCGATAACTATATATATTCTATTATCTATACCACTCTCGGAACAGCTCTGCTGGACGAGATAGAAATATCTTAAAGATATTTATTCCGCCAACATGGACCGCATCGGTAGGTAGCTAAACATCTGATATAAATAGAATTCTATAATTTGGCGAAACAGATGAAAAATGAGGCGTGTAAATTTCGTATGGGGTAGCGCTCAAATAAATCGAAAACGGCGCTGAAATTTACGTAGTGGGTAAGATCATGCGCTCATCTGTCTGGTGTATTCAGCTATTTCTGTGGTCACATTAAATTTCGGCCAAATATTACCACTTCTCACAGAGGAGCGCGAGGATTCCAAAAACTGAATTCGTTGTAGGTCTTTTGATACTCGTGCTCGGAGTACATTGTGTGATGACCCATTTGCCTTCCCTTTTTTCATCAGGCGTTTTGCAACAACTGATGGGTTGACCTTGGAGTGTTCAGCCAGCAAGATTGACCGCTCCAAAAACACGTCAGTGGTGTTCATCATTCCTTGTGCGTCAAGATGACGAAGCTTCGGGGGAAGTGGTGCCCGTCTGCATTCCTCTCTTAAAAGGTTGAGTCGATAAAATCGGCAGCGGTCAAAATAATCCAGTACATCGTCATCAAGCCTGCCTGCTTTCAAAGCTCTAGCCCGCGCCCGTCTTTTGCGGAGCCTATCTTTTTCCAGAAAATCGATTTTCTTTTGTTTGTAGTGCTCCCGTACCCGCTCGTCATTTGATGATTGAAATGGGTTCTCTTTCGTTAATCGTGCGATTTTTTGCATCGCGACATCGCACTTGGGGTACTTGACGGGTGTCTTCAATCCTTTGCGACCGCCTTTATCTTGCCAGCTTTGAATTGCTTCTTTCATTTCCGGGATAAGTTTTATCCGTGCGAGACAAACTTTTTCGCACGCAAGGCGGACGTTACATTTCATGCACCTAGATGGTTGTCGTTTTTTTTGTCGATGAACGTAAACGGACTGCTTCCCACCATGTCTCAAAAAGGCAGTTGGAATACCGAAACATGGCTTGCCTATCAGTAGAGGCATATCGGTGATGTTTCCAAAGTCATCTAGTTCAACATCATCTGGACCAAATTCTGACTTATTAGGCAGCCGAGCAACTACTTCACGATAATGTGTAGGCTCTTTTTTTGCCCACCTGATAGCTTTCTGGGGCCATTCTGCGGTGTCCATTTTTTCCAACGCGTCTCGCGACGTGAACTTAGATTTCTTGAATACCGATCTAGTTGCATAATCCGACATTTCGCCGCCCCTTCTCGATCAAGCTATCCAAAATTTTGAACACGGGAGATGGCGTCAGCATTTCAAAATTTTGGTGACGACTTCTGAAAGCTATGTCCAATTCTGATCTACGAAAATATAGCCGATTACCGATACGAGTGTAAGGCAACCGCTTTTTCGCAACCATGTGATAGACCTGCCTTTTTGACAAACCAAGAACACCTGCGGCAGCCTCCGCACCTTCAATCAGGTCAATTTCGTCGCTTTTCATTTTGTTATTCCTTTTTCTTTTTCAGTTGACCGATGCATCTAATTACTTTAAACGTTAATGTCAATGTTTATGTTAAAAGGTGAAGCGATGCTGTTAGGTGATGTCGAGAAGCTGTTGCGCGATGGTCTGGAAATCGATGAAGAAAACAAGGGTGCGTTCAAAAGCCGGATTCAGCATTTGCAGCGGATGCAGTTCCCGCCCGGCACAAATACGGGAAAAGGCAAAAAATTTGATTATGGCTGGACGCAGATCATCCAATATATCGTTGTCTTCGACCTTATCGATCAGGGATTATCGCCGGAGATTGCAACTTCGATGGTAGCGAAAAGAAGTAGAGCGATAGAAAGTGGAGCGATTACGTTTGCCCGAATGTTATCATCCTCGGAAAATGTCCGTGAAATGATATTGGAGCAGAAGGTAGCAAATGGTGAAGGTATCTTCTTGCGTTGCGTTGCGAACAACTTGGGCTCGCTAAAGCGGAGCGAAAACAACGGTTCTCAATTTATCGAAACCCTCAAAGAAAGCGTTCTTTTCATGGATGGCAATCATTCACCCGGATTTCTTATCCGCAGAACCGCAACTTTCGTGAATTTCGGGAGCAGAATACTCCATGCAATTAATTTCATCGGAGCAAAACTCGAAGTCGGACTAGATGAAGCCATCGGTTCATTCCTGAAATGGGCAGAGAGCAACGATAGGGAAAATGCCGCAAGATTATGAGCATCCGCAAAAGAAAATGGACAAACGCAAGGGGTGAAGAGAAAACAGCTTGGCAGGTCGATTATCGAGACAATGCTGGCATCCGGCGCGCGAAACAATTTGAAAAAAAGAAGCAGGCCGAAGCTTGGGTCACAAATGCTGCTTGGCAGGTGTCCCAAGGCATCCATACCGCCGATAGGCAGAGTATTACGGTTTCTGATGCTGCGAAGTATTGGCTAGAAAGACCTGACCATGAAAACCTCGAGCCGACGACAATTGCTCCGTATGAACAACACATACGACTGCATATAAATCCGGTTTGTGGGTCTGTGAAACTTTCACAGCTCACCCCTCCAATGATTGAGAGTTTTCGTGACAAATTTTGTCACAACCTCTCCTACCAAATGGCTAAACGAGTGCTTCGATCATTTAAAGCGATAATCTCGGAAGCTCATCGACGTGGACTAATTGGACACAATCCTGCCATTTCGGTCAAAATGCCTCGTCGCCCGCGCGAAAAGTCAAAAGTGGCAATACCGTCCAAACAAGAGATAAAAGCATATCTTGAGGCTGCTGAAAAAGACGCCAACCAAGCTGCATACCCATTGGCATGTCTATTGATCTTTAGTGGAATGAGGGCTTCGGAAATCAGGGGTTTAAGCTGGTCAAAAATTGACTTCAGCAATAGGAGCGTAATGGTTTCAACAAGAGCGGATGCAAAAAATTTGCTCGGCGCTCCCAAGACTTATACATCACATCGAATTATTCCCCTGCCCCAGGTTGCTATCAGCTCGCTTCGAGCTTGGAAATTGGCGTGCCCTCCCTCAGATCACGATCTTGTATTCCCATCAATACGCGGGAAAGTAATGTCTAATGACTATTTGACTAGAAAGTTATTAGCACCGCCTCAAGCTAAGGCAGGAATTACTGATGGTTCATGTCATAAGTATGGATTGAAGACGCTACGGCACGTAGCCGCGTCTCTCTGGATAGAACAGAGTGCAACACCAAAACGCGTGCAAAACCTTATGGGACATAGCTCAATTCAGGTTACTTATGATGTCTATGGGCATTTGTTTGAACAAGCACAGCAAGATCAAAAAATTGCGGACGCGATTAGCAAAGCACTTCTCTAAATCCATAATGTGTGCAACATGATTGCAACATGGCTATGTCAAATCCTTGGTATTCTGATGTTTACAACGGACTCTGACTCCGTCAATTGAGGTTCGAATCCTCACGGGGGATCCAATACTAGTTAATCATGTAAGTACTCCCTCATTAAAAGAATAAGTACCATTTGAAGGGTAACATGCTTCCCGACATGTAAATCAGTGTACCAGTATGTTTCTTACGTAAACTCTTCTACACACTTGCAAATCAAAATCTTTTTTTTCCTGATACATGATAACGGCTCACAACCCGAAATTGTGAGACCCCATATGCAAGACGCAAATCTGGATTATTTCTACCAGAAGGAAATAAACAATAACGAGGAGATTTCTGGCACCATCGAATGCCTTCATGAAGGAAACCCGTTTGTCGGCACGCTAATATTGACCGATCAACGGCTGGCGTTTATTCGTAAAGGAACCCCTGGATTTGAGGTTCTAGTTATCAGAAGCAGACTCATTGCAAATATCGATCAACGCATAGATCGTGGCCTCGATTTTATCTTGATCGTGACACTGAAAAACTTTTCACAGGAATTCGAATTGCGCGGCATAGATATGGCCGGCAAGCAAGCCTTTGTTGATCAAATAAAGGATCAGTTCGAACTTTGCGGAAAAAGCATTCCGCCAACCAACAGAGATCGACCCACAACGCATCTCTAGAGACAGGCGAGGACTATTGCGCCTCGCCAATCTTGTCGTATTTCATCTCCAGAAACCGTTCGCGGATCGACAGATTGTCAATATCACCTTGCGCTATTTGTTGGGTAACGCCGGCAATTTCTTTCTCGATCAGTGATAATCCACTGATCAGTTGATCATCGGGAGTTTTCTGACCATCATCCGACTTACCCCTCATCGAAGTTGGAATGGAACGATAACCATTGATCAATTCCGGCAGATGCTCGCCTACTAATTTTCGAACTTCATAAGCGGCCGACTCTTTGTCATCCAGCTTTTGCAATTGCGGTGAAAGGGCATCCAGTTGCGCGCCGATATCATTGACAATCCTTACCGCGGGCGCGGGTAAGGCTGGCCTCTGGTTTTCCAACCAAATTTCCGTTTTCCCCGCCAATGATTTTAGATCAGATTGGATCAAGGATTCCGGTGTCGGCAGCTTCATTTTTGGGAATTTCATGGAGGCCCAAATACCACCACCAATTAATCCGGCCGAAACCATCACACCCCAAAAGCCAATGCCGCTGATTATTCCCCCAACAACGCTTGCACCGACCAGCACAGCCCCTGTCCACAGCGCCGCCCTGCCCAATTTTTTGATGAAATGCCCGCGTTTTAGAGATTCAGATCGTGTGCCAATTGATCGGCGATACTGAGAATCTTTCAACGCCCGATTGGCATTCATCATGACTTGGTTGGAGGATTCGGTCACTTATTCTTCCAGTGCACTCAGTGGATTGATTTCTGGCGATTCCAGCTTGGCTTTCTCCGCTCCCTCGGCGCGGGCGATATAGCCTTTCGACTTCTCAATTTCTCCAGACAGGGACGTAACAGTTGTTTTCATATTCTCCAATGCTTTCAGCTTGAACGTGTCGATATTGTCCATCGTATCGTAAACATTCTGAAATGCGCGCTGAAGCGTCTCTAAAGGAATAGTAGAAGATGCTGCCTGTTCGTGGATTTGACCGGTCTGGTTTTTCAGCATCTCGCTAGTGCTATCAATCACCCCAGCGGTCGTCGTGTTCAGCGCTGAAATTTGATCGAGAACCAATCTTTGATTGGTTAGCGCCTGTGCCACCGTAACCCCGGTGCGAAGGGCTCCAACGGTGGTGGTACTGGCCCGGTCAACGCCCTTCACCAGCTCAACATTATTCTTCTTCACCAGATCAAGTGCAAGATAGCCTTGGACTGTCACGGCCATTTGAGTCAGCAAGTCCTGCGTACGTTGCCGCACATAGAATAACGCGCTTTCGCGGATGGCCTTGGCTTTTGCCGGATCCGTTGCATCAAGTTCAGCGGCTTTATCTTCCAACCGCTGATCCATGGTTTTGGATACATGGATCATCTGTTCTAGACGGCCCATAGCGGCCCATAGATTTTTACGCTCCACATCAATAGCCGCATTGTCCATTAGCAGTTCGTCTTTACCAGAACGCAGGCGATCCAGGATCGATCCAATATGGCCTTGCGCGCTTTGGTATCCGTCAAAGTAGTTACGAAGTTTATTGCCAAAAGGTATGATACCAAAGAGTTTTTTCTTGGTTGTCATATTGCCTTGCTTACCGGGATCAAGATCTTCCACCGTCCGTCGCAATTCCGCTAGATCAGCGCCAATTCCAGCTTCTTCATCCATCGAACGGATCGGACGATCTAGGAAGCGATTAGACTGACCAGCCGCTTCCTGAATTTCCTTGCGGCCCATATTGGTGATCTGATCGACCTTTTTACCAAATTCCGGACTATTTTCATCTTCTGCGATCAAGCCATCAATGAAGCCGTCAACTTTTTCTTCCAGCTTCGACTTTACCTCATCTCCTACCGGAACCAGGCCCGACGCTTTTTCAGGCGCAACAGGAACGACCGGCTCAGGCGGTGTTAGTTGCAGATCTTCAGTTGCGGTAATTGTTTCGGTTGCCATTGGGCTTTATCCTCCATGTTGCTGTCCATACACAGCGCTTTCAACCTAAATGGATGCAAACGCGGCGCTTTTCAAGCGTTACAACTGCTGTATTATAAAAATAATACAGTTAGCGCAATATCGCCAATGAGGGTTCCATCTATTCCCAGTTTATCAAATCTTATCGATGGCTGCCAAAACAACTGGCGTAATTTTTTCGACTATCAGGTCAATACCCTTATCATTGGGATGGATCCCATCCTCCAAAATCAGGTCCGACCTTCCAATCAGCCCATCCATGAAAAAAGGATATAAGTCAGTCCCATATTGCTTAGCCAGATCGGGATAAATGCCATTAAAAGCTGCGCCATATTCTTTGCCCAAGTTAATCGGCGCAACCATACCGGTCAACATCACAGGAATGTCTCGCTCTTTGAGTTTCTTGACCATCATATCCAAGTTTGTTCGCGAATCTTCGGGCTTTAGGCCACGCAGCAAATCGTTTCCGCCCAACCCCAATATCACCAGGTCAGGCTTTTTCGGTAAACTGTCGAGGACAAAGTCCATCCGTCTCAAACCAGCGGCGGTCGTGTCTCCTGAAACACCGGCATTATGAACTTTCACATCTTTGCCGGCCGCTTTCAGTGCTCTTTGTAGCTCCGGCACAAAGCCATCATTTTGCGAAAGACCATAGCCCGCATAGAGACTGTCACCAAAAGCCAGCACCAATGTATCAGCCTCTTTCTCGGACTTTTCATCAGGAGTTTCAATGGTTTCTACTTGCTCTCTGCCCGATGGTGCATCTTGCGGTGCCGGCCCACATGCAACCAGTAGTTGCAGAACGACCAACGCCAACCCATATTGTAGCAAGTTTTTAAACATCGGATGATTTCTCCCACTATGTCACAATCTACCGCCGCAACTAGCGACGCCGTCAAAGCTGAAACCCATATTGCCATTCAAGCGCAAAATGTCACCCTATCTTTGGGTGAAGGTGAAGCGAGGGTTGATATCTTGAAAGGGATTGATCTTTCCATAGAGACTGGAACCACTGTCGCCCTGCTGGGGCCGTCGGGTTCCGGCAAATCATCGCTAATGGCGATCCTGTCTGGTCTGGAACGGGCAACGGGCGGTACAGTCAACATCGCCGGGGCAGATTTCGGCAAAATGAATGAAGATGAACTCGCTGTCGCGCGCCGTGGCCGTGTTGGTATTGTTTTACAGGCTTTTCACCTGCTCCCCACAATGACTGCACATGAAAATGTTGCGGTTCCACTGGAATTGGATGGATCCAAAGACCCCTTTTCAGTCGCGGCCGAGGAATTATCTGCCGTTGGCTTGGGTGACCGCCTCGGCCACTATCCAACCCAACTTTCTGGCGGCGAGCAACAGCGTGTAGCCATTGCGCGTGCTATGGCTTCGCGACCTTCAATCATATTTGCCGATGAACCAACCGGAAATCTAGACGGCGCGACCGGTGAGATCATCATCGAACTATTGTTTGAACGTCAAAAGGCAACTCAGGCGACTTTGCTGATGATCACGCATGATCCGGAGCTCGCGAAACGTTGCGACCGAATTATCGAACTGCGCGATGGCCTCATTGAGCGGGATAGCGCCACATGAGCGGTAATCTTGCCAAGGCATGGACAATTGCACGCCGCGATTTGCGTGGGAGATTTGTTGGTCTGCGCCTTTTGATCGTCTGTCTGTTTTTGGGGGTCGCAACGCTGGCAACTATTGGTAGTCTAACCGTATCGATTACCGAAGAACTAGCCAATCGGGGCCAATCTATCTTGGGCGGCGATATTGAAGTATCCATTGCGCAGAGAGAAGCTAGCTCGAAAGAACTGAATGCCCTGCGCAGCGAAGGCGAAATGTCGGAAACCATCCGCTTGCAAGCGATGGCCCGCCTTCCCGATCGCAGCGACACACAGCTGGTCGAACTAAAGGGTGTCGACGATTTATATCCCCTCTATGGTGCACTGTTGTTGGAAACAGGCGAAGCCGCGCAGAACCCTGGGCCCAATGATATTTTTGTTACCCCTGCCCTGATGCAACGATTGACGCTCAAATTAGGCGACAGAATCAATTTTGGCGAAACCAGCTTTATAGTAGAAGGCGTGATTAGCGACGAACCGGATCGCCTAAGCGAAGGCCTCTCTTTAGGGCCCGTGGCAATTACATCGCTTGAAGGATTGCGGGCGACGAATTTGATTCAGCCAGGCAGCCTTTTTGAAAGCAAATATCGGGTCAAACTACCCCCTGAAATCGACCCCAGTGAATTGGCGGATCGTTTTGGTGAAGAGTTTAAGAACCAAGCATGGGAAATTGATACGCGCAACAATGGCGCGCCAGGAACACGCCGTTTCATAGAACGAATGGGGCAGTTTTTAACGTTGGTTGGCCTTGCTTCTCTCGTCATCGCCGGGATTGGTGTCGGCAACGGTGTGGCCTCCTATTTACGCGGCAAACAGAACGCGATTGCTACTTTAAAAATCCTCGGGGCTGACAGCCCAATGATCTTCCGGATCTATATGCTACAAATATTTGCGATTGCCATGATCGCAATTGTTGCCGGCTTGTTTGTGGGTGCGTTCATACCTTATTTGATATTACAATTTGCTGGCGATGTCCTGCCCATCCGTCCGGACTTTGCTGTTTATCCGCTGCCCTTGTTCGTTAGCGCGGCCTATGGATTACTTATTGCGATCATCTTTGCCTTGCCCCCTTTGGCCCGTGCAAAGCTTATTCCCGCCGCTGGATTGTTTAGAGGCGAAGGCAATAGCTGGCGCACAATTGATCGATCAACCTGGCTGGCGGTAGGCCTTTCCATCGCGGGAATCATAGCCCTAGCGGTGGGCAGTACCAATGAACCGACATTCACTTTGTCATTTATTGGCTCGGCACTTGGTATCTTGGTATTGCTTACACTGCTCGGCATATCGATACGGTGGCTGGCCAGTAAAGCACCCCGTCCCAATCAGCCATTATTGCGATTGGCATTGACCAACCTCCATCGACCCGGGGCACAAACCGGACAATTGGTCGTTGCTTTGGGACTAGGACTGACCTTGTTTGCTACATTGGCGGCAATCCAGACGAGTTTAAATAACGAAATCCGAAATACCGTTCCGGCTGAGGCGCCCAGTTTTTTCGTTCTTGATATTCCCGTCGAGCGCGCTGAAGAATTCACTTCAAGAGTGAACGCTGAAGCCGGGGAAACTGAAGTTAACATCGTTCCAACCCTGCGCGGAGTCATCACCGAATATGGTGGGCAGATCGTTTCGGAACTGAAAGAAATCCCGGAGGGCGCCTGGGTGTTGCGCGGTGACCGCGGGCTAACTTATAGCCCAACCGTTCCTGAAGGCAGCGAGGTTACCTCAGGAGAATGGTGGGATGCAGACTATGATGGCCCACCCGTTGTTTCGATGGATGAAGAGGTTGCAGGCATTTTAGGGTTAGAGATTGGCGATAGCCTGACCGTGAGCCTGCTTGGAGTTGAGATCAAGTCCACCATCGCATCGCTGCGTGCCGTGAATTGGCGTAATTTCGGATTCAACTATGTGCTAGTTTTCCCGCCCAATATCTTAGCCAATACCCCGCACAATGTCGCCGCTACAATACAGGTTGAAGAAGCGAAAGAAGACAGCTTACTCGGCATCTTACCCAACGAATTTCCCTCGATTTCAATGGTCAAGGTGAAGGAAATCACCTCACAAATCAGTACCATCCTCAATCAAATGGCCACTGCCATTGCATCTGCAGCATCCATCGCCATCTTCTCAGGCATTGCGGTTTTAATCGGAGCCATCGCGGCATCTCGTCAGTCGCGCATTTATGACAGTGTAATCCTGAAACTGCTCGGCGCTACACGCACTCAGATACTATCGGCGCAAGCAATTGAATATGCCGTGCTGGCTCTATTGCTATCAGCAGTGGCCTTGGCGTTGGGACTCTTTGCCGGCTGGTTCGTCATCACGCAGATCTTTGAGTTTAACTGGCAGCCGGACTGGGGAGTTGTTATACTTACGCTAGGGATAGGCGCGATCGTTACACTCGGCATAGGATTGGTTGGTTCTATTCCGGTATTGTCCGCTAAGCCAGCTCGTGCGCTGCGCGAACTTTAGTCTTTTGCCAATCGAACGGCTATCGGGGCTGATATAAACAGCTGAGCCAAATGATAGAAGATCAGCGGCAGGATCACTAACCCAGCCTGTCCAGGAGCAAAGATAATCGCAGCGAGCGGCGCGCCGATAGCGACGCTCTTCTGCGCACCCGAAAAAAGCAGCGTTTTGCGATCGCCGCGGGCAAATCCCATTACCCCGCCCAAAACCCATGTTCCTGCAAAAGCCAATAACAACCAGATAGTCAGCGCCACAGCTAGCCACCCAAATTCAAACCCACTGACCCGACTCCACATTCCGGCAATAATGGCCGCGGAGAAGGAAACATAGACGGCCAAAGCGATTGCTCCTTTGTCTAACCATCCCGTCAGGTCCTTGTGCTGCATGACAAATGGACGCAACCAGCGTTGAAATATTTGGCCCAAGGCAAATGGAAGAACCAGGATCGCTGTGATTTTAAACACGGTATCGGTGGTAATTTCCACTCCTGCCGCGCTGGCCAATAGCGCGAATAAAAGCGGCGAGAGCAAAACACCGACCAAATTGATGGACGCACTGGCAACAACTGATGCCGCAACGTTTCCCTTTGCGATGGCGCAGTAACTCGTGGCGGATTGCACCGTACTGGGCAGCACTCCCAAAAACAGGAAACCCAACGCCACGTCTGCCGGAAGCACTTGATCAACGACATTGGATAGCATCAGTCCGATGGCTAGCATCACGCCAAATACCCAGATGAAAATCGTTCCTTGCAGTCGAAAGTTGCTTAGACCGGATCGTACTTCGCTGCGTTCCAATCGAATACCGTGCAACAAAAAGATAAGAAAGATTCCGGCATTAAAGGCAATCCGGGCGATCACTTCCGCCTGATCCTGAACCGGGAACAAGGTCGCCAACAAAACTGCGCCACTTAAGAGCCAGATAAATTTGTCAGCAATGATCAAGCGAAATGTTTGCATTCAGCTGCGTGTAACCGAAACATCCATTCTTGCGAATAGAGAATTGGAACAACATTTCCAGTGTTGCCAAGAATATGGTAGATAGAGAAATGGAACAGGAGATGATTATGCGTAGATCACTAACATTGTTCGCCACGGGAGCGGCGTTATCGCTTTCAGCTATTCCTTTTTCAGTAAACGCCGCAGGCGGCGGCGGTGGTGGAGGCTTTAGTGGAGGTCCCTCTCAATCTGCACCTCGTTATGATGCTACAGCCGAATATCAAAAAGGTCGTACCGCTCTACAAGCGAAAGATTACAAAAAAGCGATCAAAGCTTTTAAGCGCTCATTGAGCGTCGCATCAAAAAATGCCAACGCACAGTATTTACTTGGCTTCTCCTATATGCAGTTAGACAATCACAAAAAGGCGAAAAAGCCACTTGAAAAGGCTGTTAAGCTTAGTCCCGGCCTTATCGAGGCCCACCGCGATCTTGCGATAACCTATCACAAACTGGGAAATACCGAGAAAGCCAATTCAGCCCTCGGTAAACTTACTGCAAAGCAAACTGCTTGCGGAGAAAGCTGCGCTGAGAAAGATCAATTGAGCGCTGCGGTTGCGGCTGTTCAAAGCACTATGAATGGAAATGAACAAGCCTCGCTTCATCTGCCACAGAGTTTTGGATTGGTCGACGGGCAGACAAGTGACGCTGTCTATTTAAGCGCGGTTAGCTTGATCAACGAAGGTCAGTATGAAGCTGCACTTTTAGAATTAGATGAAGCCGGAAAGACATTTGGCCCGCATCCAGATGTGCTTACCTATATAGGCTTTGCCAATCGCAAGATGAAACGCTTTGATATCGCAGAAGAATATTATCAGCGCGCGCTCAATGTCGCTCCAAACCATCTGGGTGCTATTGAATATTATGGAGAACTAAAAGTTGAACGCGGTGATTTAACAGGAGCCCAGCACCACTTGGTACGGTTAGAAAAACTATGTGCATTTGGATGCTATGAAGCAGAGGAGTTGCGCCGTTGGATCATAGAGGCAAAAAGCTCCTAGGCTTTTTTGCAGCAACATTTGGAATTTTAACAACTGCTTGGGCAGCCGGTAGCACGCATCCCCTTCGTGAAATGGCTTGGCTCTCGGTTGAAGGTCGGATTGAAGCGCTGACCACCGAACCTTCTTCCGGTTTTCGAATCAATGCCAATTCACTTGACGAAAGTGATACAATCCTGAGCGGTGAAGCATTATTCCACGCACCGTCTTTGTTGGGTGGGCAAGCTGCAAAAGCGGGCATTAGCTGTGCAAGTTGCCATGTGAACGGTCGTGACAATCCGAATTTTCAGTTTCCGGGCGTATCGGGCGCTCCTGGAACTGCCGATGTAACACACAGTTTTTTCAGCTCACATCGTGGTGACGGCTCTCACAATCCGATCACTATTCCGGATCTGACAAAAACCGGCAAGATATCCAAACACAACGAAGGTGAGTTGGAGGAATTTATTCGCGGCCTGGTTGTAGAAGAGTTTAATGGCGCAGAACCTGCGCAGGCAACGCTCCACGCCGTCACCAGCTATGTGCGTGCTTTGTGTGATGTCGGCCAGAATGATCCTGTACCGATCACATTACAAACCCACTGGGCGCGCACTGAACGTGCGATTTTAATGGCAGAGAAGTTTCATGTCGAAGAGCCAGAGATGGCAAGGTTGCTGCTATCTAACGCACGTCATCAACTAGGTTTGGTGCATGAACGCTATACAGGTCGCAAATTAGCCAAAGAGCGTCAACAGCTTCTAAACCTCAGCGAAAGAATAAAGGCACTGCAAAATATCGTCGGAACCAGTGAGAAAAGTTATCGAGATCTTGCAAAAGCGACCATGGATCAAATGATCGAAACCAAGAAAATGCTGAAAAAGTCTGAGAAACAGTCACTCTACAATGTCCAGGTTCTGACAACGCTCCTAAATGAGCCATCGCCGCGGCCCTGATAATCCAATTGTTGCAGCGCAGCACCAAACCCGCTAAGGGCGCACCCAACATAAGGTTTGGCAGTTAAGCCCCCTTTCCTCTCTTTACGGTAGAATTGATATGTCCCTTCGCAATATCGCGATCATTGCTCACGTTGATCATGGCAAAACCACGTTGGTGGACCAGCTTTTCCGCCAGTCCGGCACCTTCCGCGAAAATGAACGCGTTGAAGAACGTGCAATGGATAGCAACGATCTGGAAAAAGAGCGCGGCATTACGATTCTAGCGAAATGTACGAGCGTCGAGTGGAAAGGCACAAGGATCAATATTGTTGATACGCCAGGCCACGCCGACTTTGGCGGCGAAGTAGAACGTATCCTATCCATGGTCGATGGCGTTATCCTGCTGGTCGACAGCGCAGAAGGTGCGATGCCGCAAACAAAATTTGTGACAGGCAAAGCGCTCGCTCTGGGGCTCAAGCCGATTGTTGTGGTGAACAAAATTGATCGCCCTGATGGTCGCGCTGAAGAAGTACTAGACGAAGTTTTTGATCTTTTCGTCAATCTTGATGCAAATGACGAGCAACTCGACTTCCCGTCTATGTTTGCTAGCGGCCGAAATGGCTATGCCGGGGCAACACCTGATGTTCGCGAAGGTGATCTTGCACCATTGTTCGATACAATTATCGACCATGTTCCTGAGCCAGATGTTGATCCTGAAGCAGAGTTCAAATTCCTTGTCACCCTGCTCGATCGGGATAATTTCGTTGGTCGCATCCTGACCGGTAAAGTCGAAAGCGGTAAAATCGACATCAATGCACCAATCCACGCGATTGATATGGATGGTAATGTTGTTGAAACGGGACGTGCAACCAAAATTATGTCGTTTGACGGGTTGGAACGTGTTCCTGTAGAAAGCGCCAAAGCAGGTGATATAATTTCACTTGCTGGTCTGACCGACGCGACGGTTTCGAACACAATTTGCGATCCGACGGTTACCGAAGCTATTGCCGCACAACCGATTGATCCACCAACATTGTCAATGAACTTTGCCGTGAATGACAGCCCCATGGCTGGACGTGAAGGCGACAAAGTAACCAGTCGTGTCATCCGCGACCGCCTCCTCCGCGAAGCAGAATCCAATGTCGCCATCAGAGTCACCGAAAGCGACGACAAGGACAGTTTTGAAGTGGCTGGCCGCGGTGAATTACAATTGGGTGTATTGATTGAAACCATGCGCCGTGAGGGCTTTGAGCTGGGCATTTCCCGGCCACGCGTTTTGTACCGTGAAGAAAATGGTCAACGTCAAGAACCCTATGAAACCGTAGTGATAGATGTTGATGAAGAATATTCGAGTACTGTTGTTTCAAAGATGCAACGGCGCAAAGCGGAGCTAACTGAGCAACGCCCCTCTGGCGCAGGCAAAACCCGCCTTACTTTCAGCGCCCCTTCTCGCGGTCTTATCGGCTATCATGGCGAGTTTCTGTCTGATACCCGCGGCACCGGTTTGATGAACCGCCTGTTCGAAAAATATGGCGAGTATAAAGGTGTAATCGAAGGCCGTCCGGTCGGTGTGCTGGTATCGAACGGCACCGGAACCACCGCTGCATACGCGCTCAATGCACTGGAAGAGCGCGGCATATTGTTTATCGGTGCTCAAACTCCGGTTTACGAGGGCATGGTCATTGGTGAGAACGCAAAACCTGGCGATCTTGATGTCAACCCGATGAAATCCAAACAGCTCACCAATTTCCGCGTATCAGGCAAGGAAGACGCCATCCGTTTGACTACACCAAAGGTCATGACGCTCGAGCAGGCTATTGCCTATATCGACAATGATGAATTGGTTGAAGTGACACCGAAAAACATCCGTCTGCGCAAACGCTATCTTGATCCCAATGATCGGAAAAAGGCAGCTCGCAAGGCAGAGGCTGCTTAACTTCAACGAGTCCACATCGCATATACGTTGAACGCAGCGGCAGCGCCTGTTTCACGTCCTATAGTCTGGCAGGCAGCGAACACTCAACCGAAGTGCCTTGATATCCGGCATCATATCCTTAAACTCCTCCATTCATAAGATGAGGGGAATGACAATGGAATGGATGATTATGCCGCTGAAACGCTATGCGGATTTTAGCGGGCGTTCTCGGCGCAAAGAATATTGGATGTTCGTCTTGTTATTGATAATTCTTGGAGCAGTGCTCGGGATGTTCACGGGCGGTTTTGCTGCCATGACAGATCCTACGGGCGCTGCGGCCGAAAGTGCAATGGGCGCTGGGCCCATCATTATGGGCCTGTTCTATTTGGCAATATTGATACCAGCCATCGCCGTCCAAGTGCGGCGATTTCATGATCAGGATAAATCAGGCTGGTTTGTGCTCCTTTCTTTTATTCCGCTAGTTGGAGGAATAATCGTGCTTGTATTCATGTGTCTTGAAGGCACCAAAGGTGAAAACCGGTTTGGTCCTGATCCAAAAATGAATGATAATGTTGGCGATGTATTTGAGTAATCATACGCTCTGAGCTATTTTTCCGATAGTGCTCAACTTCAGATCGATAAACGGTAGGAATTTCGTTTGGAATGGATGTTTTTACCGCTGAAGCGCTATGCGGATTTCAGCGGACGCTCGCGACGTAAAGAATATTGGATGTTCTTTCTGTTCCAGTTTCTGGTTCAGATAGCTTTTATAGCATTAATGGTGCTTATCATTCTGGTGGGTGGTGCTGATGACGGATCCACTGGAACCGTCGCTGGCTTCTTTGTTCTGATTGCAACATGGGTTTTGTTCTGGCTGGCCATGCTCATCCCTAACGTAGCTATCGTCGTTCGCAGGCTTCATGATCAAGACATCCCAGGTATCGTCGGAATATTGCTATATATCGGAACCGTAATTTTCACTCTCCCCGGCCTTGTGATATTGGTGTTCATGTGCCTCGAAGGAAAAAAGGGTGACAATCAATACGGCAAAGATCCAAAAATGAACGAAAATGTTGGAGATGTTTTCCGCTAAGTTTGCTTCAATACTTAGAATTCCAAGATCGGTTTGATTTTTAGCTCGATTATGGCAAAGCGCATCGAAACTTAGAAAGCGACCAATATAATGACAGACGAACAACCTGATCAAGCCAATAGCGCTGCCACCGGACCGGATCTTCCGCCTGACCGCCTCGCAATCAATCCTCGCAGCCCTCATTATGGCGGTGATCTGCTAACACGCGGGATTGGTATAAATTTTCGCGGGCAGCGTAAGCATAGCATCGAGGAATATTCGATTTCCGAAGGCTGGGTGAAGGTTCAGGCAGGCAAGACGATGGACCGCCAAGGCAATCCTTTGCTCATCAAACTAAATGGCGAAGTAGAAGCCTGGTTTGAAGACCTTGGCGACGGCGCACCCAAAAATAGCAAACCCACATAGGTGAGCGGTAATGACACCAAAGCAGATTCAATTTTTCATTGCTTTGGTATTTTTCCTGCTCGGCGGTTGGGCTTTGTTTTTTCCGCAGCATGTTATCGACACGGTGTTTCATCCTGAATACCGCGAAAGCGTTAGATTATTACCCTTTATGATTGCCTGTTTTGGTGCGCAGGCACATTTGGCGGGTCTATTTGCTGCATTCTCCCGCTTCACTTCCACCACATTCCTCGCCTATGGTATCGCGCTGATACCCTTTTTCACATTCAACTATTATTTCACGTTTCATGATCCGGTCTTTACCAGCATCGGCCCGATTGACGCCGTTGGCAATGTCATCATGCTTGCGCTTTGCTACATCGGGTGGAGAGAATTGAAAGCCACTGAACAAGGAAATTAGAAAATGCGATTCAACGATAAAATTGTATGGATCACCGGTGCCTCGTCAGGTATTGGTGAAGCAGTAGCCAAAGCTTTTGCGAAAGATGGGGCGCATATTATTCTATCGGGTCGTCGCACAGAAGCTCTAGAGGAAGTGGCCTCTGGTATTGAGACTGAAACATTGATCCTGCCCTTTGAAACGACCGACTATGATACGCTGCCAGATAAAATAAAAACAGCGTGTGGATGGAAAGGTAAAGTCGACGTCTTGGTAAATAATGCCGGGATCAGTCAGCGTAGCCTCGCCATCGACACCCATCCCGATGTCCATCACAAGATCATAAATGTGGATTTACTTGCGCCGATATGGCTAACGCAATTGCTGTTGCCCTACATGGTGGAATCTGGCGGTGGACATATAGTCGGGATTAGTTCCGTCGCTGGTCGGATTGGTCCACCGCTACGCACAGCCTATGCGGCAGCCAAGCATGGCCTGATCGGCTATTTGGACGCACTTCGCGCTGAAACCGAAGTTCTCCATAATATCAAAGTCACTAACATATTACCTGGCTCCATCCGAACCAACGTATCCCGCAATGCGTTGACCAAGGAAGGCGAGCGGCGCGGTAAATCTGATGATGTGATCGATAATGGCATGGAACCAGCAGAGTGTGCTCGCCAAATACTGGAAGCGGTTGAAAACGACATACCGGAATTGATAATTGCAGAAGGTCCGGAAATGATGATGGCGCAATTGCGTCAAAGCGATCCCGAGAAACTGTTTGAAATGCTGTCACAATTCGGCGCTGAAACTGCGCGTAAATATGAAGCGGGAGATGATGACTGATGGCACTGGTATTACTGGAAAAATCGGATGGTGTTGCAACGATTACACTCAATCGTCCCGAAGCGATGAATGCCTTGTCGCAATCATTGCGGCGTGAGTTGTGCGCTGCTTGCAATGATGTATCCGCAGATGAGAATATTCATGCATTGATTGTAACTGGCGCGGGTGAACGCGCCTTTACCGCAGGTCTGGATTTGAAGGAGCTGGGCGAATCTGGATTGGGTCCTGCCAATGATCGGGACGCAGAAACGAATCCCGTTTTCACACTAACCAACATGCCAATCCCGGTTATTGGCGCGATTAATGGCGTTGCAATCACAGGCGGTTTTGAACTCGCCCTCGCCTGCGACATCCGCATTGCTTCAACCAATGCCAGATTTGCCGATACCCATGCCCGCGTTGGGATTACTCCTGGTTGGGGACTATCACAAAAACTATCGCGTTTTATCGGTCTGTCTCGCGCCTGCGAACTCAGCTTTACCGGACAATTTCTGGATGCAAAAACCGCCTGTGAGTGGGGCCTTGTCAATCGGGTTTACGAGGCGGACGAGCTAATGACAGCAGCCCATGCGTTGGCCTTGGATATGACAACAATCGACCGTGAGTTTCTCAAAACCTACAAGCATATGATCATGCAAGGCTTCGATATGAACTTCGGCGATGCGATGATCTATGAAGACAAGATATCCACGCCATATAACGCAGCCGTATCGATGGATGAGGTCGAAAAACGCCGCCTCGCGATTATTGAACGCGGCCGCAAGTTAAAGGGCTGATATGAAAGTCAACGCGCTCGATCACGTGAATATCATCACCGAAGACCTACAAGGAACCGCGAGATTCTTTGTAGAAATTTTCGGCCTGGATGTCCGAGACGGACCGGAACCATTACCGCCCGAGCATGTGCAATGGCTATATGACGAAAGCGGGCGTGCAATCTTTCATATCAACTCCAAACAAATGACCCAAGCGTTTCAACGTGAAACACAGTCAGGATTGACAACCGGCGCTATCCACCATGTCGCCCTCGATTGCAGTGATCACCGTACCTTCATGGGCAAGTTGGAAGAACATGATATTGAGTATCGACTAAACGACATTCCGTCGATCAATCTGAAACAACTGTTTTTTAATGAGCCTAACGGCGTTCTACTAGAACTCAACTTTCGCGGCGAATAGACAGATATAAATCGGCGAAATTGCGTTTTTATCTTCGCAAAAATTCAACGATTTGATCTATCACCTGTTTCGCCTCCTTAATCGGGAATAGCATCCAAACATGTTGCATATTCGGATAGGCATGAAAATCGATTGCTATCCCGGATTCCTTAGCCTTTTGGTGAAAGCGATTGGCATCCACATGCAGAATATCGTGACTGCCTGTAAACACAATCATCGGCGGTAGGTTATCTATCGATGCGAAGAGCGGGCTAACGGGAAAATCACCCGGATTTCCATCTTCCCCAGCCCACCACCTACCCATCGATTGAATTCCATCGAGTGAGATAATACGATCATTGGGTTCAATTTCTGCCATTGCTGGATCATCGGCTTTGCCATCCAACCATGGTGATAATAACACGAGTTTGCTCGGTAAGGGCTTGGCCTGGTCTCTTAGCATCTGCGCAAGGCCGAGGGACCAACCGCCACCCGCACTGTCACCCATGAACACCAGATTTGCAGAATCCTCTCTTTCAATCAGACCATCATAGAGTTTCATGATGACGGAGTAGGAAGCTTTCCAATCATGCTCCGGTGCGAGAGGATAAATGGGAACGGTTAACTTTACGCCTGTTCGTTGCACCAACTTGGTCAGAAAGTCCCAGTGCGGCTTAACGATGTCAAAAACATATCCACCGCCATGGAAATAGACTACCCGCTGTTCACTTTCACCGCTTTTTGGTGAGATATGATAGTTGAGGAAGCCATCGATAACCTCTTCTTCGATCACACAGTTGTTCTGCAGCCATTTGCTGGGTTTAGCCGGGCCATTAGCACGATCCTTGGCTAGCGCTCTTCTAGCACCCTCTTCATTTGCAAAGTTTTTCTTCAAGCCCGCAAGACGCAAGGCCACGTTGAACAGTTTCGCACTAATGCTCGTCATTGATTGTTCCCCCAACTAACCCGGATTGGCTTCGATTTGCGGGAGGTTGGGATCAACTTCCACCCAATCCTGTTTGCTACCCGTCCAGAAGTGGATGGAAGGTTGCAGTACACTTGTGTCATCGAGCGTACCCGCTTTAATAAACGTCACACCTGGCTGTGTTGGTAAGCTTGACTTTATCGGCGACCCGCAACTTGGGCAAAAGTGTCGATACACCACATTGCCGCTATCGGCCTTGTCTTCATAGGTTTTTAGATCACCAGATACTACAATCTGATCATCCGCTACAGCGAATAGAACCGAGTAGGCACTACCTGCTTGTCGCTGACAATTTTTACAATGGCATACGCCCGTCATTTGCGGGTCACCTTCAACTGCATAGCTCACTGAACCGCACAGGCATTCTCCGGTCATGGTCATAATTAATCTCCCAAATGTTCCATCAACGCCATAGCCGCAGCAGGTGCTCGAACCTTGGCACCGTTGATGAAATAGACATATACATCACGACCATCTGATCGCCACTGGCTGAATTGTTCGGACCATTTGGCTATTTCATCCATGGCATAACCCGTTTCGATATTCTCATCGGCGCACAAGAGACGCAAATATGCAAAGCTGGCTGTTTGTTCGGAAAATTTTGGGTATTTATCGGAATCGGAATTCACCAAAGCAATATCATTGTCCTTGAGTAAATCGAAAAATCGATCGTCTCGAAAACTTTCATGCCTTGCTTCCATCACATGGCGAACCGGTATTCCGTTCAATTGCTTTGGGAATAGTTCGACATAATCTTTGACTTCTGCGGCATCGAACTTCTTGGTCGGCATGAATTGCCATAATATCGGCCCTAGCCTGTCGCCCAGATCATCTATTTCTTGAGCGAAAAATTTCTCCATGCTTTCCTTGGCATCGGGAAGAAATTTGCGATTGGTACAGTAACGAGATGCTTTAACAGCAAATTGAAATCCATCGGGTGCCGCTGCGCCCCATTTCGCAAAACTACCGGGTGTTTGCGTGCGGTAATAGGTCCCGTTGATTTCAATACTCGACAATTTGCTTGCCGCATAATTCAGCTCGTCGGCCTGGCGCAATCCCTTTGGATAGAAGGTTCCCCGCCACGACTTGAACGTCCAGCCACCAATCCCGCATCGGATCTTTGCATCAACCATTTTTGCGTACAAAAACCGTACCGGCGGAATATCCAGCGCCAAAAGAACAGATCAGACCAATGTCGCCATCAGACAAATCTTCGCTATGCTTATGGAACGCAATGATCGATCCGGCCGACGATGTGTTGGCATAAGTATCCAGCACCGTCGGACTTTCATCGTCATTGGCTTCATGCCCCAGCACCCGCTGCGCGATGAGCCTGTTCATGCCGGCATTGGCCTGATGCAACCAAAGGCGGCGCAAGTCAGACCCTTCCAAACCAAATCGATCCGCTTGTTCAACAATCATGTTGGCAACCATCGGGACAACTTCCTTGAAAACTTTTCGTCCCTCTTGGATAAACAGCTTGTCCTTATCATCGCGGCTCTCTGGGTGAGTCCGGTTCAAAAAACCAAAATTGTTCCGGATGTTGTTGGAGAACTGAGTCTTCAGCTTTGTGCCTAATATCTCCCAGTGCTGCGCAGGAGCGATATCTTTTGCTTCAATGAGGATCGCTGTTGCCACATCTCCAAAAATGAAATGGCTGTCTCGATCCCGCCAGTTCAAATGGCCGGAACAAATTTCGGGATTGATCACGAGCACCGACTTAGCGCTACCAGATTTAATGTAATCCGCTGCGGTTTGAATCCCAAAAGTAGCAGAGGAACAGGCCACATTCATATCAAAACCAAAACCATCTTGCATGCCCAAGGCATCCTGAATCTCAACAGCGATCGCTGGATAAGCGCGCTGCAGGTTCGAACAGGCGCAGAGAACTGCGTCTACATCTTGCGCCTTGCGTCCCGCCGTTTTGAGTGCCTGTTTGGCGGCGTTGACACCAATTTCGGCGAGTACAGAGATTTCCTCATCTGGCCGTTCGGGCAATCGCGGGCACATAGTCTCCGGATCCAATATAGGCTCTTTTGACAATACAAAACGTGACTTGATGCCCGAGGCTTTTTCAATAAACTCAACCGAGCTGTGTTGGAGCTCTTCGACATCACCAGCGGCAATGGCTGAAGCATTGTCTCGATTGTGGAGATCAACATAACTGTTGAAACTGGCAACCAGTTCTTCATTGCTAATGCTGTTGTCCGGAGTGAATAATCCGGTTGAGGAAATGACAGGGGTGTTTGAATCGTTCATCGGGGGTGCGTGGTCCTTCTGCAATTGCGTCTATTATTGACGCTTTGAAACAATCGTAATCTCACACCGCGCAACTGGCAAGCTTGCATGAACCACTCTTGTCGCATTCCGGCAAACTGGTATTGTTCATCCATGTCTGATCGCGTCAAATTGCATGAGAGCTGGAAACAGCCACTCGCCGATGAATTTAGCAATCCATATATGTCGAAATTGCGAGAGTTTTTGCTTGCTGAAAAAAATCAAGGCAAACAGATTTTTCCAAAAGGCAGCGAGTATTTTCGAGCGCTTGACCTGACTCCATTGGAGAAAGTTCGTGTCGTTGTTCTAGGTCAAGACCCCTATCATGGCCCTGATCAGGCACACGGCTTGTGCTTTAGCGTGAAACCGGGCGTTCGCCCTCCCCCCTCGTTGGTCAACATTTACAAAGAGATGTATAGCGACTTGGGAATAACACAACCCAATCACGGTTTTCTGGAACATTGGGCAGAGCAAGGCGTTTTGTTGCTGAACAGTGTCCTCACAGTTGAGGCCCATCAAGCTGCCTCACATCGAGGCAAAGGTTGGGAAAAATTCACTGATGCCGTTATTCAATGCGTTGCGGCCAGCGAAACACCTGTCGTGTTTCTGCTTTGGGGTTCGTACGCCCAAAAGAAGGCCGCTTTTGTACAAAGCACAGAAAAAGGCGGCAGACATCTTGTGCTGAAAACCGCACACCCTTCCCCGCTATCGGTCTACAGAGGATTTTCCGGTTGCAACCATTTCAGCAAAACGAACGAATTTTTGACGGCAAACGGCCTCGAACCGATCAACTGGTTGTTGCCTGAGCTATAATCCGTTAGTTTTAAAATCGAGCCATATTGAAAGATTAGGTTATGACAAATCGTCCCAAAGAACATGATAGTTTTGAGTCCTTCTGGCCCTTCTACCTGCAAGAACATAGCAAGTCTGCCACGCGTAACTTCCATTATGTTGGGACAAGTTTGGTCGTTGCCATAGGAATCTATGCCATTGTAGCCGCCAATTGGTGGCTAATGCTCGCTATGCCGCTGGCCGGCTATTTTTTTGCTTGGCTCTCTCATTGGCGGATTGAGAAAAATCGCCCTGCAACCTTTACCTATCCACTATGGTCATTGATCGCAGATTTTAAAATGTGGGGAATGTGGCTAACCGGGCAGCTCAAGTCAGAATTAGAGCGTGCAGGAGTCGAAGAACCGGAATAAACGGATCAAACTTCTCGATCTGTTATTCCGCACCATTGGTTTCCACCAACTCCGCTTGATCAATATTAGCCTTCACCCATATTCCAATATCTCTTGCCACCTGTTCAGGCGTCTCTTCCATCGGTAAATGGCCTGCATCGGGATAGACAATCAACCGGCTATCGGGGATGGCACTATCAAAAGCCTTACCATGCGACACAGGAACCACACTGTCCTGATCACCCCAAAGCAAGAGTACCGGTACCTTGATATCACCCACATCATTCCACTTATCGGGTTCACGATTTACCCCTGCACGATCAACAGCAGCCCGTCGATTGCCGGGAAAACGAAGCATTTCCCAGTACCGATCGACCAACTCCTCCGTGATCAATTCGGGGCTGGCATAATTTTCTTCCAGTGATGATTTCACAAGGCTGCGCGGCGTAATTTCTGGCAACAGCAATTGACCAATTGCTGACCGAGCTAAACGGGCACCCAGATAAGGTTTCACTTTCTCAGCCGCTTGCGCACCTGATGCGTCCACAAGAACCAGACCCGAAACACGATCCGGAACCGCAAGCGCTGCGCGCCAGCTCAGCCAACCACCCATGCTATTACCAACCCATACCGCTTTCTCAACTTCAGCTTGGTCTAACACTTTCGCTACCGCGCTAATCATGGCTTCCGCGCCATAATTTGCAGTTGAATTAGGACCGGTTAACCCGTGACCATAAAGATCCAACGAGATCAGACGGAATTCATCCTGCATCATCTCGATCAGTGCATCCCAGGTTTGCACATGACCATTGGATCCGTGAATGAGAACTATTACTGGGCCATCTTTGTTACCCTGATCGCGATAGTGAATTTGCCCACCACTGCCATCGTCCAGAAACTGAGAAGCTTCATTTCCGTATTTGGCAATCATCTCCGTCCGATCAGTGTCCGGCGTGCGAAAGATAAAGAATGCCGCGATCAATATGACCAGCAGAATCAACAATATGCGCAACAGCTTTTTCATCACGGAATCCTCTTGTTAGACACCGGATACAAAAAAAGGGCGGGAGTGCCAATGCATCCCGCCCTAAAATATCTTTGATCTATAAAGATCAAGCCTGTTGCAGGTTCACCGCAGCTTCTTTGCCATTACGGCCGGTCTCGATATCATATGTGAGGCGCTGCTCTTTTTCGAGCGACTGCATGCCAGCCGCCTGAACAGCGGTAATGTGAACAAAGCTGTCATCGCCGCCGTCTTCCGGTGCGATAAATCCATAGCCTTTGTCGGTATTAAAAAATTTTACGGTGCCTGTAGGCATAGTCTATTCCTATTCAATTCAAAGTACGACCCCGCGATATTGCGGACCCGGACCGGTATTGCCAATTTCGAGAAAGGGGAAAAACATTAGGCGGCCATTCTTGGCACACAAAAACAATATTTCGTCGAGACGCGATTATTAGCTGAAATGGCCCCTAGCAGCCAATATGCATGCTGGCAAATGAATGTGAACAGAAGGTTGGAAGCAAAAAGAAAAGCGTGTAGTCAAAGAAAATGAAAATCTTGCATCTGTTAACTTCGATAGCCTTGCCTTTGGGGCTTTCCGCATGCGTTCCTAGTGACGAGCCAAAACCAGAAACTTCACCACAGGACATATTTTTCGAACGCATATCAATACTTTGTGACAAGGCTTATGAAGGCGAACTAGTTTCCGATGAGGCAGTTGATGCAGATTTTGTCGAAAAACCGATGATCATGCACGTTTCCAAATGTGAACAGAACAAAATCGAGATTCCATTCCATGTGGCTGCTGAAGGTGAGGAATGGAATCGTTCAAGGACTTGGATCCTTACTCGAACAACTGAAGGAATTCGCCTCAAACATCGCCACAAACATGAAGATGGATCGCTGGACGCCGTAACCAACTATGGCGGCGACACAGAAAAAAGTGGAACCGAAAATCGCCAGGAATTCCCGGTCGATGCAGAATCCATCACCTCTTTCGAAGCGAACGATCTGGCTGCTTCGGTCGAAAATACATGGGCAGTTGAGATAAGCCCACCTGGCCAAAGCAACGCCAAATTTGCATATGAACTGCGCCGGCCAAAAGGACCGAGCGAACGTTTTTTCCGGGTTGAGTTTGACCTGTCACAGCCCGTAACGGTTCCACCACCACCGTGGGGGAACTAAAATGACTACGCAACTCGGTTAAAATTGACGGATAACACAAACCGGATCGAAAGCCGGAAGCATGTTTTCTTTCGGTGGCTACTTGCGATTCTCTATTTGATCGCGGGCATAATGCATATTCGAAGCCCTGGCGGCTTCGTTGCGATCACACCAGATTGGGTTCCGTTTCCAGAACGGGTTGTTTTCTTCACCGGCGCTGCAGAGATTGCGGGAGCGATTGGACTTCTGATACCGTTAAACAAACTACCTAAAGCTCGCTATGCAGCTGGAATTGGACTGGCGTTGTACGCGCTATGCGTTTGGCCTGCCAATATTAACCATGCCATGAACGATATAGCAATTGGCGGCGAAACGCTTGGCTGGGGTTATCACGGCCCGCGCTTGCTGTTTCAACCGGTCTTCATCTGGTGGGCTCTGATCGCCGGCGGGGTGACTGACTGGCCCTTTCGTTCTGAGATAGCAAAAAAATAGTTGTCGCTTAACTGTGGGTCGAAAACTCTATTCACCGATCACCTCGTCGGTCATGTCCGCTAACGCCGTGACCAGTTTATCGGAATGATAGTAATATAACAATTCCCCAGCACCGGCGATCATTTCAAGCTGCATGTTGGGCTTATCCTCAATCATCGAAGTCAGTTTTTCGACTGGTATAGCTGCATCGGCAGTACCATGAAGAAACTGCACCGGGATCTCACACTTCATAAAATCATCATACCAATAGGCCGATATCATCCGCATATCATTGGTGAGCGCCTTATGCTTCTGCGCTGTAAGCAGAGCGGCGGCTGTGCGGATGAGAGCCACACAATCCGGATCGCTGGCTGCTTTTTTGTCGGCTTCACAGGCACTGTACATGGTTTGCCAGATATGCTCCGGCCCTTTAATTCGCATCATTCGATAAGTGACCATAACGGCGAGTTCGGTCAACATAGGCGAAGTTCGGGCGAACCTATTTGCGACGCGCCGAGCGGGCGAGAAGTGATCGAAACTTTCCTCCGGGGTAAAGGGTATATAGCTTGATGAACCAACAATGCCTTTGATTCCAGATGCGGGATTTTGCGAGGCAAGAAACAGCGGGATGGCGCCAACTGCCAGTCCAACAACGACCCACTCTTCTATATTCAAATGTTGCGCCAGCGCGACGATAGCATCGGCAGCACCTAGCGATGCGTCTTTGCGCGGCGATGGGTCGCTGTCACCAAAACTCGGCCTGCTGATGCAATAGAGTTTAATTCTTCGTTCGTGCAGCAACGCAACCCCGTCGGGATGGAGGAGATATCCAGTCGCCATACCATGTGACAGTAGCGCAGGACGGCCCTCGGGATCACCCATCCAGCTGTATGCTATGTTCCTCCCATAGCTATCCTGAAAAATCTTTTGATAGCCTAATGGGTCTTGCCATTTTCCACTTTCGAGATTGTCTCGGCGCGCAAGATGAGAACTGACCAATCCGAGTAAGCGGATCAGGTCCACCTGATTAGCTGTTTGGGTTTTGGCGAAGATAGTCCGCAACTGTGTTCTTATTGTGTGCACGGATGTGGATCGGATATCTGCAATTTCGTCGGTTCCACGAACGTCGAGCAAAAGCCGACAGACTTCCGTTTCCGCCTCGGTCAGATCAAAGGATTCCATCAGCAAGGCGGAAAGATGTTCTGTCCAACCAAAGTCCAGCGCCCGGATTGCCACAAGACCAGGGTTTACATCCTCATCGACCACAAACGCCTCGGCCAAATCTATACGACCGTCATCAGAAATTGTTCGCACGATACTATGCAGATGATTACCGCGCTGCATCGCGCTTCGCCTTACCTGTTCCAAGTTTTCAAGCGATGTCGGATCCAACCAATTCATGGATGTTGATGCGCCGCGACGAACATTCCATTTGTCGAAGGCCAAGTCATTCAAGGCCACAACCAAATTGCTGGGGCTGAGTATCAAGGCCGCTCCTGCGACTGACGAAACTACATCCTCTATTGGATCCTTGGGATCGGAGTCGTCCAGAGCGATTTTTTTCATCATCGCTGATAGCGAACCGAGGTGGCGGTTAATCAGGAAATCGTCAAGCCGCCCTGCGCCGCGTTGATCAATCCGTTCCAGACGTTCCATCCAACCATCAATGAATTGATCATAGGTTCCAGCATCGGCCACGAAACGATAGCTCGCCTCCAAAAGCTTCAGCTCTTCTTCACCCAGTTCGGACTCTTCTGCCATAACGGTATAATATCTGCTCTCGAAAAAAGCGCATACTCCATTTGGCGTATGACAGCCAGACTCACGTCACTTTATGTAAATTCTCAGCGACCCCAGACGGCGCGAAGTGGAGATGAACATGAAACGGATGCAAATAGCGATATCATTGTTACTGGCAGGAACAACAGCACAGGTTCATGCAAGAGAGCCTGCATTGCAGGACATCCCTATTTCAGTCTCCGTTTTCAACGCCGACGATGTGGAAAATATGGGTGCACAGGATATCCGGGACAATCTGGACAGACTAGTTGACATCAATCAGGCTTGCGCGGTCAATGGTGGCGATCCAATATTCGGACAAAATGCTGCTGGCGGGGCGATTAATCCAGTCAACATAAGGGGTCTGACAAACGAATATGGAACACGCTACGGTGCCGCGATCACAACGATAGCAACTCGAAACCTCGATGTTCTAGCTTTGAAACAACTGGAACTATTACCCGGACCCAATGTCTTTACCTGTAGTGATAAATCGTTGGTGACACCTACGGATTCAACATTACCTGCAGTTGCCGAACCAGCAAATCCTTCGTTGACTTTTCCTACCCCGTCGACCGACCCGTCTTTGGCCGTGCAGCCGCTCCCTCCAGAAGTGCAAAGCGGTCGCTATTTGCCACGAGCATCCGATGTGCGGGCCGAGTTGGATGGCATTGTAAATCTCTGCCAAAACGCGACGGAGGAGGAAGGCGCTATCTATAAAGAAAGATACCGGCAAAGATTCAATCAATTGCGGGAGTTAAGAGCAATACAGAGCGATCTTCGCGAACGCTTACTAACCAATGATCCCACACTGAATACGGAGGATGCCCTCAACCAGCTTCGCAAACTGGATCCCGCGATTGACGGTGCGGTTTTTCCAAGTCAGCTGAAATGCCCTCCAACAGCGGGCGAAAAAATCCGATATCAGGCAGATCCGGTGGCCTTTTATGATGATTATTCATCAGATGTAGCAGTCGCTTATTTTGACGGCTTGTTTGATGACGTTGGCCGTGTGTCAGAGCGCCTGCGGTTTGTGAGCCGAAGCGATGAAAAATATGAATTGGAGGACGCCTCCAGGGCCGGTGGTTTCGAGCCGAACTTTAACTTCTTTGGAAGTACCAGCCTTGGTCAAACAGATCTTGGGAACACCCAAACCGGTATCGGCTTTAAATCAACCGGACCGGGAACTGAAACCTTTGCCGGCACGGCTCCTGATCGAGTCGACAGCTTCAGTGTCGGCGGAACACTATCCGCTAAAGTATCGGACACTATCACAATAAGTGGTTACTACAGTTACAGCGAAGGTGATGCGCGTAGTGATTTTGATATCCCCGCTGGCGGCTCGATTGATGTTGGTAATGTTTACGGCGGCTTTTCGCCGAGTGGTTCCACCGGTCTTAACATCGGCAACCGCGGACTGAGCGGGTTCAACGAATCCGACCTCTCCTTACACGAGCTCAAATTTTCGGCGACCCATCCGCTTGCAACAGAGGGACCGTTCACGTCTTCGGCTACTTTGTTCATCAATGCACTGTTTATGGATCGGAACTATAGAAGCGAGACCAACGCAAACGTATTTGGCACGCCAATAACGCAACGGCGCGACCAAAAAGTTAAAGACAGTCTCATTGGATTGGGAGGTATATTAAACGGCCGTTTGCAAATGGCGGACGGGGTCGCCGCAACCGGGTCTTTCGCAAGCGGCATCTATTACCGCGATACTGACATGCGTTCACTTGAATTGAATGATTGCGGACTTTGCCCACCAGCCGACCAGAATTTCTCGCTGAATTTCGAAGAGTCTGACTCGGGCGTCTCTTTTGCTGGAACAATCGCGGCTGGTTTGGAATTCGATGTAACCTCCACCATGAAATTCACCATTGGTGCGGATGCAGGCTATGCCACAGATCTCGGGGAGATTTTCAATCCAAGTTCAGGTGACCAGGTCTTGGCGGGCGAAACAACGCGGCTTGGTAAGACTAATGTATGGCGATGGAGAGGTTCTATCGGATTGGGACTCGACTTCTAAACCTAAAAGCGAAGGAAAAATGATGCTCAAATATTTTGCAATTTTGATCTTTGGTTCTTTCGTAGTGACAGCGCCTGTTTCTATTGGTCCAATTTCGTCCGCCGTTCAGGCACAGTCCAGTAAACTACAAAAAGAAGGCCCAACGGTAAAACGTGCAAGGAAAAACTTTGAGAAACGCACAACCGAAATTGCAAAAAGTGGTAATTTGGGGGCTCAGAGAATTTTTTTGAATGAACTAAAAGCGGAGCTGAAGCTCAACCTCAAACAGCGATCCTTACAATCCGATAGATTGATCGATCAAAAGGACAAAGATGTTATTGCCGATGCAAAACGGCGTTTAAAGGATCTTCAAGACGCATTTTCGGTTATCGCCGGTTACGATGCCAAACTGACACGTGCCTTTTCTCCTCTTCAGATTGAAAAAGAAATCGCGTTGTTGAGAAAGCGATGCAAGCATAAAGAAGCAGAAATACTAAGCGCCAAACTTGGTCGGTTGGTCATTCAGTATAAAAGACAATTTGAAGCTGCAAAACTAGCGGGAAAGCAAAGCACAGTTTCACCCAAACAAGCTGAACGCGAATATAAGATAGCAAATGAAACCAACAAACGTGTTCAGACTGCTCCAGTTCCGAAGTGCAAGCATCCCAAAAACACTGGTAATGTTGATACCGGCGGTGAGAGCGTAAATCTGCCGACTATAAGCGGCCCCGCGACTGAACCCGCGTTATCCCCGGCCGAACAGGCCGCTCAGGAAGAACAAGATCGCCTTGAGCGAAAATCCTCATGGTTGCTGGGTGATTGGAATTATAAGGCCTGGAGCGGCGGAACAACCAATTCAACATTGCGATTCCAAATGGAAGGCGATGGAACTATTTCGGCTTATCTGGTTTCAACGACAGAAGAAATGCAGAAAAAAGGCTTTCAAAATGGGATGAAGCTGCTCCGCGGCATTCGCGATACAAGCCATCAGATCAACCAGCGTGGATCAATTTGGAGCCACAGGGCAGATGTTGCTCAACGATTTTCACCGCGTGATCCGAAAAGAAAACCAGGTCAGATCTACGGTCAACCGGAATGGGTGAATGGTAGCGTTATATTCATTGAGAAAAAAACCGGGGAACTTGGTGGTGCTACCGGGTTTGGCAATCGCCTCAACTGGCATCGCGGCAAACTTGTTCGACCTGACACCTCCGCTCTAGACAACTTAATAACCGAGTATAATCAGCGCACCGTAGAGCTCGATAGGAACGGTACCCATGAACAACGAATGCAGTTGGTATTGTCTGCAATAGATGATTTGCTGTCTTCGTCTATATCTTCGAATGAAGCGGATCAGGTTGGAACGGCGCTCTCCCTATTGCTGGAACGGGATGAGTTGCGAAATCTTCCAGAACTCAACGATGCCTTGTCTGCCTTGGAGCGATCAGAAGACCCTACCATCCGGGCCGATGCTATGCGCGCTTTGGCCGGATATGCTGCAGCGCGAAGTGCGGTCTTGGCGCAGACAGTATTGGGAAACAATTATGATTCAATGACCGCTGCGCAAATGTACAGAATTGCAAATGAGGGATCGAAACTACATGATTATCTGAAAAATACTCACGGCGCTCAAGGGGATCGAAATGTTTCGCGTCTCGCCGATGCAATCGAGAGAGTTAAAGGCCTGGCTGCCGGCGCAGGCAATGCGAATGATGATATTGCGGGCCCATTGATGAAAGGTATTTCTTTGATCTCCAGCCCGCCGGCTATACGGTCAAATATCACAGCTGGCTTTAGATTTCAGGCCGCAACCGTAATGGGTCTGTTAGAAAATACAGCAAGGGGATTACGCGCTGGCGGAGATATATTGAGCGACGCATTAACAGGAGCCAGCGGTGACCGAACCGCTCTAAATCGAGCAATCGCCAACTCACGAAAACTGGAAGACATTTTGTCTGCACCAGGATATGCAGGAGCCGTTTTCAGCTCGATCAAAAATCAAATATCGAACAGATTTCGGTTTTTCAAACCTATGACAGGTTGGTTCAATCGTTAGTTGTTTTGCATAACTTTTCCGGTGTGAGAAAATGCTCTTTCTCAAATCCTTATCTATACTCAAAACTGACACTTACCTATCCCAGCTCCTCCACTCGAAGCGCTTTGCGATCCAGTTTCCCAATCATCGTCTTCGGCAAACTATCTCGCACAACGACATCAACAACCCGTTCATGCTTGCCGAGCTGTGGATTGAGCCAGTCTTTTAGTTCATGGCTGTTGACGCTTTTGCCCTCCTCCAACGCCACATAAGCCTTGGGACTTTCTCCGCGATAATCATCAGGCACACCTATCACCAGCGCCTCTTTCACAGCGTCATGCTTGTAGAGAACTTCTTCAACCTGACTAGGAAACACCTTAAAACCGCCAACTGCGATCATATCTTTGATGCGATCGACGATCTTGATGTAACCATCCTCGTCGATCACCGCGACATCGCCGGTACGCAGGAAACCATCAACAAACACTTCATCTTTCTGATCTGGTTTGTTCCAGTACCCTTGCATGACCTGTGGGCCGGAAAAGATCAACTCACCGGGATCGCCCTCGGGAACTTGTTTCGTTGGATCTTCTTTATCGACAAGCTTTACCAGCGTACCAGCAACCGGTTGACCGATAGTTCCAGCTTTATTTAGGCCGTCATATGGATTGGCGCTAACCACCCCGCTGCTCTCAGTGAGGCCGTACCCCTCAACCAGTTTCGCGCCAGTCTTCGCTTCGAACTTCTTTTTAAGTTCCTGTGATAGTGGAGCCCCCCCAGAAACACATACCTTAAGCGAGGAAAAGTTGGTTTTCTCAATATCGGGGTGATCAAGAAGCGCCTGATACATAGTCGGCACACCGGGCATTGCAGTGATATGGTTTTTGGTGATCGCTTTGAGTGTCTGCTTTGCATCAAATCGCGGAAGCATGACAATCTCACCTCCGCGCTGCACAGTTCGATTTAGCACCGCACTGTTCGCGAATACATGGAAGAAGGGCAACACACCCATCAGCCGGTCTTCTTCGTCAATAAACGGGTCCATTGCATTAATCTGTCGAGCATTGGCCGTCAGATTTTGATGACTGAGCATAGCCCCCTTTGGTGTGCCAGTCGTACCGCCCGTATATTGCAACAAAGCAACATCCTTTTCCGGATGGATATTTGGCGCTATATAATCACCATCGTTGTCTATCAGATCGGAGAACTGAGTGATCCGATCATCTTGCGGTTGCCGCGAGTTTTCCTTCCGTCGAAACAAACGGTAAAACAGCGATTTGCCCCTTGGCAGAGCACCAGCAATGCTTCCTACGACCAATCGCTCGAGACTGGACTGCTCAAGCACATGATATGCAGTCGGAAAGACAGCGCTCGCTGACAATGTGAACAATATCTTTGTGCCACTATCCTCAACCTGATGGCTTAGCTCTTCTACCGTATAAAGCGGTGAAAAGTTTACCACCGTCGCTCCAATTGCCATCGCGCCATAATAGGCACTCACATAATGTGGGACATTGGGTAGAAACAAACCGATCCGATCGCCCTTTTTTATGCCCAAATCTTGCAGACCTTTAGCGATTTGAGTGACTCCAGCCGCAACTTCGGCATAACTATATTTGCGACCCATAAAATCGAGCAGGTTCGCATCCCCTCGCCTTCCTGCCGACGCAAAAAACATTGCAGGCATAGATAGCGGGGAGAAGAATTGATCCCATTGGGTTGGATGATTGTAGCGGGATTTCCAGATTGGTGGCTGGTCCACTACTGTGATGCTATCATTTTTGTCAGTCATTAACATCCCTGTAAGTTAGGCTTTTTGAACAGACAATGAAAAACAGCATCAAAAGGCAGTAGTGATTTTCTATTGCGCTTGCTATCGGCCCCTATGGCCGTTGTGCAAAAAGACTCAATATCACCAGAAACTACAAAAGCATCCGTTGCCTTTGTCTTTGCTGTTGTGCTGATCGATATGATTGGTTTTGGCATTATAATGCCGGTTTTACCCGAATTAATCACTCAGATAACCGGTGATGATATTTCGAGCGCAGCCATACATGCTGGCTGGCTTGCCTTTGCTTATGCAGCAATGCAGTTTTTCTTTGGGCCAATTGTTGGTAATTTGTCAGATCGCTTTGGCCGGCGTCCGGTCCTGCTTGGAGCCCTGGCCGGTTATGCAATCGCCTATGCGCTCATGGGCTTTGCTCCTACACTGTTCTGGTTGTTTTTCGCCCGCATTGTCGCTGGAATCATGGGGGCTAGCTTTAGTACTGCTTATGCTTATGTAGCCGATGTCTCACCGCCAGAACAAAGGTCTCAGAATTTTGGTTTGATCGGGGCTGCATTCGGACTGGGTTTCATTGTGGGTCCTGCGATCGGCGGATTGCTCGGTGAATATGGAGTGCGCTTGCCGTTTTTTGCGGCTTCCGCTCTGGCTGCAATCAACCTGATATTTGGATTTTTCATGCTGAAAGAAAGCCTACCAGCGGAAAAACGCCGGCCGTTTGAGTTTGCTCGAGCCAATGCTTTTGTCGCGTTACGCGGTCTCAGCGGTCAAAATAGCGTTGTTCTTTGGTATGCGGCATCATTGCTGATCTGGATGATTGGGCATATCGTATACCCTATAGTTTTTGCCTTCTACGGGATCGAAGCGTTTGGCTGGAGTATGTTTACCGTGGGCATGGCGTTGGCATTGGTTGGTGTGGGAGCGGCTTTGGTTCAAGGCGTGCTTATCCGCTATCTCATTCCGAAAATCGGCGAACGAAAAGCCGTTATCATCGGCGCTCTGGGTATGGCGGTCAGCACCGCTTTTTATGTGGTTGCCGGACCGGAACAAGGCTGGCTTATTTTTCTCGCCATCCCAATTGGCGCGCTACAAGGTCTGTTTCAACCTTCTATAAACGGCCTGATGAGCCGAGCCGTTTCAGATGAGACACAGGGAGAACTGCAGGGCGCGGTCGCAAGTTTACAAAGCTTAGGCTCCATCGTCGGTCCACCGATGTTTACCGCAGTTTTTGCATTTTTCACCGTTGCAGCAGCACCAGTTTACTTACCGGGCGCACCGTTTGGACTGGCTGGTTTCATCGCGCTGATCGCTCTTGCCGTGTTCCTTCGCGGATATGCTTTACATTGTACAAGTGACGACGTAGCTCTTCCACCCGACGCAGAACCAATCACCAACTAGGCGCTATACCAAGCGGTGCCATCCTTCATCTCGTGGCTTGCTCGTCCTGTATATTCCAAATGACGAAGCGTAGCCATCGCCTCACCAGTGGCCATACCGATCACATCTTCACCAATTTCTCTGGAGAAGAGTAGCGGAAAACTATCCACTACCCGCATTGGTTTTTGCTTCAGCGCTTCAACCACCTCATCAAGCGCATCATTATGCCGCGCAGCCAAGGTATCGAGCCGCTGATGCACGCCTTTAAACGGACGACCATGTGCCGGTAATATAAGAAGATCGGGATCAACATCTCTACGGAAGCGAGCGATGCTATCCAGCCATTCGCCAAGGGGGTCTGCTGTTGGCTCACTAATCATGGTTGAAATATTGGATGTAATGCGCGGTAAGATCTGATCACCAGAAATCATTACATGATTGGCATCGTCAACGAGACAAGCATGCTCAGGTGTATGGCCACTGCCAATCATGATGCGCCAATCATGGTTGCCGGTGGAAAATTCTGTTCCCTCTTCCAGACGGTTCACGCTGATTGGTACATCGGAAACTGCACGAGCGAACCTGCCCCACCCCTTTTTCCGGAAATTGTCAATCAGTCCCTGATCCCATCCAGCAAAGCGCCAGTTTTCCAAGATTTCTTCCGGCACATCACCATCATTATCTAGTGTGAGCATTCGCGTCATCAACCATTCTGTGCGGTTCATGTAGAGTGGTGCTTTGAAGCGCTTACAGAGCCAGCCGGCGCAACCGACATGATCCGGATGATAATGGGTGACAATGATCTTGGTGGCGCGTTTCCCTTGCAACGCTCCATCTTCAAACAATGATTTCCAGACTTCGATGGCGGCCGGCATGAACAAACCTGTATCAGCAATGGCAAAACCTTCTTCGCCATCATCATGCTGATCGCGCAAAATCCAGTTGTTAATATGTTTCAGCGGTCCAGGTACCGGTGTCCGGGTCCAGTGAATACCGGGCATCAATTCAAAATATTCACCAAATTCCGGTTCATAATCACCCAAGGGATAAATCAATCCATCAGACTCAATCGGATCAAAACCATGATCAGCGAGAAGTGCATCATAGGCGGGCGGTTTGCGAAGGGCGTCCATAAAAAGACCATGCCGCCCTTGTGGCAAAGAGGCAACCTGATTTAACTGGTTGGTTAAAGTTAGGAAAGACCAGCCACGACCACTACCACTGATGTTGCAGCGCTGAATATCGCGACTGCCAAGTCCAAATTTTAGCTTTTGAACAAAGTGTCTGCTGTATGCTCTACAGGTGCTTCCTCTTCACCGCCTTCGGCGGCCAGAGCAGCCTCAGCATCTTTTGCTGCTTGCGCACGCTCTTCTTGCAGTTCTGCAATCAACGCTTCTTTGTCGCCACCCAGTTTTGTGTCTTCTGGCACTTCTGGCTCAATACCGGCTTTCTTTGCGGCCTTGGCAACCACAGCATCTAATTCACGCTGTGAACACAAACCCAGCGTCACCGGGTCTTTTGGAACGATATTGGCAATATTCCAGTGCTCGCGTTCGCGGATGGCATTAATTGTAGTTCTCGTAGTGCCGATGAGCTTGCCCACCTGCGCATCAGAAATTTCTGGGTGGTTTTTCAGCAACCAAGCAATACCATCGGGTTTGTCCTGACGTTTTGACACTGGCGTGTAACGTGGGCCTTTGGTCCGACGCACTTGATCCGGTCCTTTTTGCAAAACCATGCGATAGTCAGAATTTTTCTCTGCCTTTTCAATCTCTTCATGCGTCAGCTCTTGCGCTTGAATAGGGTCGCGGCCGGTATATTTGCTCCCAGCCAAATCGTCCGCCATGGCGTTGACTTCAAGGATATGAAGCCCGCAAAATTCTGCAATCTGGTCAAAGCTTAGGCCCGTGTTATCGACTAGCCAGCTGGCCGTTGCATGCGGCATAAGAGGTGTTGCTTGTTCAGCCATGGAGGCGTCCTTTTCGATATTTCGGCTGTACTCAGCCATAAGCTTCATAAAATAAGGGCCACCCCCTTTCGGAGATGGCCTGTTGGAAGCTTATGTAAGAGCTTTTGCCAAGTTGAGCAAGATATTTGGTTCAAGCCCGCTCCAACACAGCATTTGTAATGATTTTTCGCGATAAGTGCCTTCGCTGCTGCGTCTCGATTGGGGTCAAACCTTCTAGAAATTGTTGAGCGCTTACCTCCCAATCAAATTGTCTGGCTCGCACTAGGCAAGCATCAGCTTGTAGTTTTAACGCCGACTCAATAGCTGAACCGAGATCGCTTCGCATAGCACCACAATTCTCATTCAAAATGTCGATCGGACCAGTTGCAGGATAAGCGGCAACGGGAATGCCAGAGGCCAGCGCTTCTATTAATACGAGTCCAAACGTATCGGTCTTACTGGGAAAGACAAAGACGTCCGCCCCAGCATAGTAGCCAGAAAGTTCCGCACCAAATTTTCGGCCCCGGAAATGCACATCAGAATATTCGGCTTGCAACTTCGAAAGCGCGGGGCCGTCACCAACTACAACTTTACTGCCCGGCTGATCGGTTTTCAAGAACGCTTCGATATTTTTCTCAACGGCCACACGGCCAACATACAGTTGAATTGGCCTTGGAAGTTTTTTGTAGAATTCGGGAGCCGGGACATGCGGAGAGAAATTTTCCAAATCAACACCGCGGCTCCAATGATGAACGTGTGGTAATCGTTCTTTGCTCAATTGTTTCTGAACGCTCTCCGTTGATGTCATGATGGCTTGTGATTTGCCGTGAAACCAACGAATATAGGGCCAGAATACACGAGGAGATAGCTTGGTTCTTTTTGCAAGATACTCTGGGAACTGTGTGTGGTATGCAGTTGAGTATAATATGTTATTCCTCTCACACCATCGGCGTGCTGCAATGCAAAGTGGACCTTCTGTGGCGAGATGAATAGCATCAGCATCAAATTCGGCAATCCTGCGACCAACAGCAGATGCACGTGCAATAGCTAGTCGGATTTCAGGATAGCTGGGCGCGGCAAAGGAGCGATACTGGTCCGGTGAAATTACGCGAACCTGGTGCCCCCAACTTCTCAAAATACCGATTGTTGTGTCCAAAGTGCGAACTACGCCATTGACTTGCGGATGCCAAGCGTCGGTGACCAGCGCGATCCTCATACTATTGCCTCCAAAGCTGCGATTTCCTCAGCGACCTTGTCATGTTCTTTCTGCCACTGTTTCCGTTTTTCAATCTCGCTAGCCCAACACAGGATTTCCATTTGTCCATCTCCAAATTCGACCAGTGCGGTGCAGCTTTCCACCCAATCACCATCATTATAATATTGAATACCATCAATCTCCCGACTTTCAGCCGTGTGGATATGTCCGCACACAACCCCGTCAACTCCTCGGCTCCTGGCCGCTCTCGCGACCAATTCTTCAAATCGACCGATGAATTCAACAGCATTTTTTACTTTGTGTTTCGCAATTTTTGAAAGTGACCAATATGGAAGACCGAACCGCCATCTGACCTTGTTTACGATCCAGTTCAGACGCATCAACAATGTGTAGGCTGCATCGCCGACGAAGGCGAGCCAGCGGTGAGCCAGCATAACCGCGTCAAACTCATCGCCATGGAGAACGAGCAAACGCCTTTTGTCAGCCGTCTCATGGATGGCCGAACGACGAATTTCCACGCCGCCAAAATTCAATCCTGTAAACTGGCGGAACATCTCGTCATGGTTGCCGGGAATGTAAACTATTCGTGTGTTCCGCTTAGCGCTTTTCAATATTCGCCAAACAATATCGTTGTGTGTATCCGGCCAATAAAACCGTTTCTTCAGCCGCCAACCGTCAATAATGTCACCAACAAGATACAGCGTATCGCAATCAACATGATCAAGAAAGTCAATCAACATGTCGGCATTGCAACCCCGGGTTCCCAAATGCACGTCAGATATCCAAACCGTGCGATAATGAGTGCGATCTCCTGGCCTCACCCTTGGTTTTTTCTTGAGGCGCGCTTCGTAACGATCGCTGTCGAGAAGAGGGATTTTGGTTTTGGAAATGGCAGGAAATTCTTTGCTCATAAGAAAGCTCCGTGAAACATGATCCAATGGAACCGCACTAGCTTTATTTTATGACAGCAAGATTCCTGTTTCATGAACCTTTCGTTACGAAGGCCGCAATTTATCTCCCTTTAGCACGCTCGCCAGCTACGCTGGAGGAGGTTGTCGATTTACATATTGCGTAAGCCGCTCTTGTAAATGCGGAACCGCGTCCGGCCGCATCAGATAATCTTTAACAAGCATGACCTGCCAGTTTTGTCCTTCATCACCGAAAACGATATCATGCACTACCGTCGGCGGGAGGTGACAGACATAAAACAGCGCAGCCAATCCCTCATTCCGCCAATTGGGATATGCCTCGACATATTCGAACTTCTCGATCGCAATATTGATTCCGAACTCTTCTTGGGTCTCTCTGGCAACACATTGCGCTCCGGATTCACCACTTTCCCGGCCACCCCCCGGCAAATCGAGCATATTGGGGAATGGAATATCCGGTTTATCATCCCGGCGATAAACCAGAATATCATCGCCAACGAAAAGAGCTACTTTTGCGCCATGAAAATCTGGTTCTTCAACCACTCATGTATCAATCGTTAGAACAATTTTCCCGACATGGTCGCCTGCTTCCATATGAGCATGAGCTTTGGAAGCCTCCGAGAGAGGGAAACTTTCATCCATCACAGGCTTGAATTTCCCAGCTTCTACATCGGGCCAGATATTCTTGTAGATTTCGTCCGCTAGCACTGATTTGCGTGCACTGGACTGCGGGCGCAGCGTAGAACCTGTCAGCGTCAACCGTCGCATCATGATCTGGGCCATATTCAATTCGGCGGTCATACCGCCCTGCACAGCTATGGTGACGTGACGACCGTCCTCTTTCAGGCACTGGAGGTTGCGCGTGACATAGTCTCCCGCCACCATGTCCAATACCACTTCGACACCTACTCCATCAGTGATTTTCTTAACTTCCTCAACAAAATCCTGCGACTTGTAATTGATCGCATGATCGGCACCGATATGTTTGGCCGCCGTACATTTCTGATCGGTTCCGCAGGTGACAATAACATCCAAGCCAAGTAATTTCCCAAGCTGGATAGCCGTTGTGCCGATCCCACTGGTTCCACCATGAACCAATACCGTCTCTCCCTCTCGCGCAAATCCGCGATTGAAGAGATTACCCCAGACCGTGAAAAGTGTTTCCGGCAAAGCCGCTGCTTCTTCCATCGTCAAACTATCCGGAACCGGTAAGCATTGACCTGCGGGAGCCACACAAAATTCGGCATAACCGCCGCCGTTGGTTAGTGCGCAAACTTTCCTACCCAGCCATTCAGCCTCCAGGTCACTGCCGATCGCAACGACAGTACCGGAAACTTCGAGACCCGGTAATGGAGATGCTCCAGGTGGTACGGGATACAACCCCATACGCTGAATAACATCGGGCCGGTTCACGCCAGCCGCAGCAACCTTGATCAATAATTCATCAGATTTTGGTTCCGGCACCGCTACCATTTCCGGCTTTAGTACATCTGGACCACCAGGTTCGCTAATTGCAACCGCCGTCATCTCCGACTGCAACACATCTGATATTGTCATTATAAGCCCCCATCAACGCCGCAGGAAACGCTAAAATTTCGGCGACCATTTTCTCCAACGCTCTTATTGACAGCAATCTCACTTCGGTCAACATTGAGAATACCGATTCCAGTATAAAATGGATTGAATGTTATGGATGAAGATGATTTTTTGCCGCGAAACGCCAATGATCCGCTAACTTTGCTTATAAAAGAAGATTTGGATCCATTATCCGTAGACGAGCTGGAAGAACGAATCTCCACTCTGAAATCTGAGATAAATCGCTGCGAAGCAAAGAAAAGCTTTGCTGTTTCGCATCGTGTGAGCGCCGATAGTATTTTCAAAAAGTGATAAAAACTAGCATTCTGGTAAGCTTTTGTTAACCATGTTTAATAATATTCGTGGTTAAGCCGACCTACAACGTACCGTCTAGGAGATAAGACACTTAAATATTGGCAGCTTTGGCTTAATGCCTGACGCTCCAGATAAATTGCCCCCCTTGATCTTTTAGGTGGCAACCCGATCTAGAGTAGAAGTAATTGGTTAAAGCCCGAAAAAGGATGAATTCTCATATTTTTCGGCAAACGGGATGCTAAAACCATCCCAATATTGGAGTTAAGTATATGCCATCATTCGCGGAATCGCTCGAAAAAACACTACATCAGGCGCTGAAAAATGCTTCTGACCGTAGCCACGAATATGCCACACTCGAGCATCTCCTTCTCGCATTGGTTGATGATGGCGATGCCGCACAAGTTATGAATGCTTGCGGCGTTGACCTAGGTGAACTGGAAGACGCTGTTGTCCTGTATCTCGACAGCGAGCTGGATAGCCTAAAGGTTGAGAAGGCAATTGACCCCTCGCCCACATCTGGGTTTCAACGTGTTGTGCAGCGTGCCATTCTTCATGTTCAATCATCAGGTAAGGATGAAGTAACCGGCGCAAATGTATTGGTTGCACTGTTTTCCGAACGTGAAAGCTATGCCGTCTATTTCCTTCAGCAGCAGGATATGAGCCGCCTCGATGCAGTGAGCTTCATCAGTCATGGTGTCGGCAAAGGCGGTCAAGCCGTTGAGCCAGCAGAGCTGTCAAGCAACGAAGGCGAAGAAGAAAAGAAAGAGAAGAACAAGAAGGAAACCGCACTAGATCAGTTTACAGTCAACCTGAACAAAAAGGCTGAAGAAGGCCGCATAGACCCGTTAATCGGACGTCAAGCTGAGGTTGATCGGACCGTACAAATTCTCTGCCGTCGATCCAAAAACAACCCACTTTATGTTGGTGAACCGGGCGTTGGCAAAACCGCCATTGCCGAGGGATTGGCACTGCGCATTGTCGAAGAGAATGTGCCTGATGTACTCTTACCAGCAGTGATCTATTCACTTGATATGGGTTCATTGCTAGCTGGAACACGTTATCGTGGTGATTTTGAAGAGCGTTTGAAACAAGTTGTTTCCGAGCTTGAAAAAATGCCTGATGCGATTTTATTTATTGATGAGATCCACACCGTTATCGGCGCTGGTGCTACCAGTGGCGGTGCTATGGATGCGAGTAACTTGCTCAAACCTGCTCTATCAGGCGGAGTTATTCGTTGTATTGGTTCAACGACTTACAAGGAATTCCGCAACCATTTTGAGAAGGATCGCGCATTGTTGCGACGCTTCCAGAAAATCGATATCAATGAACCCTCTGTGGAGGATACGATCAAAATTCTTGCTGGCCTACGCGGTGCGTTCGAAGAGCATCACAAGGTCCGCTATGCACCTGACGCACTAAAGTCAGCAGTGGAGCTGTCCACGCGTTACATTAATGATCGCAAGCTACCAGATAAAGCAATCGATGTGATTGACGAAGTCGGTGCGATGCAGATGTTGCTTCCCCCTTCCCGCCGGAAGAAGATGATCACAACCAAGGATATTGAAGCCGTGATCGCTACTATGGCACGGATCCCGCCTAAATCAGTCTCGAAAGACGACAAGAAAACGCTCGAAAATCTCGAGAAAGATCTCAAGCGCGTTGTATTTGGTCAGGATGCTGCGATCCAGAAGCTTTCCAGCGCGATCAAATTATCGCGTGCAGGTCTTCGAGAACCTGATAAGCCGATAGGCAATTATCTGTTCAGCGGCCCGACCGGTGTCGGTAAAACCGAGGTTGCACGGCAACTGTCGTCAATCATGGGTATTCCGCTCAAACGTTTTGATATGTCAGAATATATGGAGCGTCATAGCGTTTCGCGCCTCATCGGCGCGCCTCCAGGCTATGTTGGCTATGATCAAGGCGGTTTGCTAACCGATGCAATTGATCAAAACCCCCATTGCGTGCTGCTGCTCGACGAAATTGAGAAAGCCCATCCGGATCTGTTCAATATCCTGCTTCAGGTGATGGATAATGGTAAACTCACAGATCATCATGGGAAGACAGTTGATTTCCGCAACGTTGTTCTGATCATGACCACAAATGCCGGTGCATCCGACATGGCGAAAGAAGGTATTGGCTTTGGCAATACCTCCAAAGAAGATGCCAGTGACGAAGCTGTGAAAAGAATGTTCACTCCAGAATTTCGTAATCGTTTGGACGCGATTGTACCGTTTGCCTATCTACCACCAGAAGTGGTTGCCCGTGTCGTCGAGAAGTTTGTTCTCGAGCTGGAATTGCAACTCGCCGATCAGAATGTGCACATCACAATAGATGATGACGCGCAAGCATGGCTGACAGAACGCGGATATGACAAACTCTATGGAGCACGCCCCATGGGTCGCCTAATCCAGGAGAAAATCAAACAACCGCTGGCAGAAGAACTGCTGTTCGGTAAGCTCAAAAATGGCGGTGAAGTTAAAGTGCATCTTAAGGACAAGGAATTGGCCTTCGAAGTCTCCGCAGCCGCCCCGAAAGCCAAAAAGAAAAAGTCTCCTCCCAAAAAGAAAGCGGAGAGCAAAACCAAATAGTTTAACACCTCAAAAGAGGATGCAAACTGCAAAAAACGGAAACGGCGTGACTGGTCTCACGCCGTTTTTTTTGCGGCCTGCAAAATTCTTCTCACTTCTGGTATATGTTCCAAACGAAATGGGAGAGGCAAATGAGTTATATTGATGGTTTCCTGATCGCTTGCAAAACCGCGAATAAACAGAAGTTCATCGACCATGCGAAAATGTTCGACCATCTGTTTATCGAATATGGCGCGCTTAGAGTAGTGGAATGCTGGCAAGATGATGTTGCCAAAGGCGAAACCACCGACTTTTTTCGAGCGGTTAAAGCTGAAGATGAGGAAGCTGTTGTCTTTTCCTGGATTGAATGGCCTGACAAAGAAACCCGCAACACACAGATGTCGAAAATGATGGAAGACCCTCGCATGGATCCAGAAGGCGTCGAAATGCCATTTGACGGCGCGCGAATGATTTTTGGCGGGTTTACTCCCGTCTACGAAATAGGCACCTAACCTCGGGCCGTTTTGAACTTCTTATGCGGGAACAGTTTCCTTCACCCAGTCCCAAGCCTCGTCTTCATCATCCAGATCAAAGGTCTTGATTTCGAAGCTAAACAATGGAGCCAAAGACCTAATCAAATGTTGCACCCAAACAGGGCCGCCAACAACGGCATAACGATCTAGGTGTCTCCGGGCTTCCTGCTTCATTGCGATCATCTGCCGATCAAACAAAGTGGAAGGCTGGATGCCTTGCAAATCCTTGATTCGGACAAGCAATCTGCGTGGTGGCTCATCGTTTAAAAAGGAGACCATCAGCTTCTTGCTAAATCCAATGTCCTCCTTGCGGATTTTCCCGTTGACTTCAAAAGCCGCTACATTTGGATCATCTGACGGCAATTCGGTGATCGCTGGAATATGACTTTGCTCAACCTCCCCTTTTGCCCATGCCAGCGCATAGTCACGCTCGCTCTCATCATAGACATGCAGTTCAAAATCATTATCAGTTACGGCCAGCAATGCTACTTCAAGCCTAGCAATACCGCGCAGCCAATCTTGATTAGTAACGATAGCAATCCGCTCAAATTGCTTCAGATGTTTGAAAAACTCCGGAGAGCGCCTAAAATCCTGAAAGATTGCGGGACCTTCAATATCAAACCCACTCAGCATTTCTATAAACAGGCTTAGTTTTGTATTTCCTTCTAAAGCAACATTTAGCGCCGCATAGGTCTGATCAATATCTTCGGCCGTTATGTTGCTGGCATAAGAAAGGGCGACCAGCTTCGTACCATTTTCGTTAGGAATAACCCGCATCATAGTAATTCTCCTTAGCTACCCCCTTCTCTTGCAGTTTATGGAGTCGTCCATTCAGAGACATTGACATAGATCAGTTGTAATTATTGCGGGTAGCCGCGATGCATTTTCCGATTTGAGAACACTACTGACATAAGGCTGTCAGGAGGGGTATGACATAGCTTGCTTGTTCAATAAAAAAGGAGCGAGATAATGACCGATATGACACATGATCAACTGGTATGGGTAGAAATGCCTGCCACCGACCTGAACCGAGCCAAGGCTTTTTACGAAGCTGTTCTGGAAACGTCCCTGATAGAAAATAGTGACGGACCACAGACCATGCAGATGATCCCCAGCAAAGGCGATTCAATGTGCGGACATCTCTATGAAGGCAAGCCGGCAGCCACTGGCGATGGTCCTACTCCACATTTTTCGACAACGAGCGCCTTAACCGACGCGATGGAGCGGATAAAGGAAGCCGGCGGAGAAGTTGTGTCGGAGCCGATCCCTCTACCAAACGCAGCCTTCTTCTACGCGAAAGACACCGAAGGTAACTCAATCGCTATGTTCAAATATAACGACTGATGCGCAGAGCCGACCGCCTGTTCCAGATAGTACAATATCTGCGCGGTGGTCGGCTTACGACTGCTGCGTCGCTGGCGGAACGGTTGGAAGTCTCTGAGCGTACTATTTATCGTGACATTGCTGACCTTCAGTCCACGGGCGTCCCAATCGATGGTGAAGCCGGTATTGGCTATATTATGCGTAGCGGTTTTGATCTTCCGCCCTTGATGTTCACTCGAGATGAAATTGTCGCTTTGGTAACCGGAGCCCGAATGGTCAAAGCATGGGGTGGAACTTCAATGATAGCGGCGGTCGAAGAGGCGTTGATTAAAATAGAAGCGGTGCTGCCGAAAAGTGATCGAAATCGTGTCGGCGATACAAAGGTTTTTGCCCCGCGGATGGGGCTTGCGGGTCAGGCGAGAGATCTAATTGATCGATGTGAGACTGCAGTTGAAGGGCGAGAGATCATTTTGATCGAGTATGAGGATGGCGATGGCTCTTCCACAAACCGTAATGTTCAACCGCTTGGCCTATGGTTTTGGGGTAAGGTCTGGACCTTGGTTGGTTGGTGCGAGTTACGCAACGACTTTCGCATGTTTCGGCTTGATAGAATTTCGAACCTGGAACCTACCGGCAACATATACCAGCCTAATCCCGAACGCTCACTCGAGGAATTTTCGCGTCAGGAACGAAAAAGATATCAAGAACATATTTCAGAAATCAAAAAACAGAAAGGAGAATGAAATGACGCTGACATTTTACACAAACCCTATGTCACGTGGCCAAATCACACGTTGGGCATTGCATGAAGTGGGTGCGGATTACGAACAGGTTTTGTTGGAGTACGGAACAACCATGGCAGGAGATGACTATCTTCAAATAAACCCAATGGGAAAAGTACCTGCGATTGTTCACAACGATAAAATTGTAACAGAGGGCGCCGCTATCTGCACCTATCTCGCAGAGATACTGCCGGTTGCTGAATTGTCTCCAACGACCGCAGAGCGGGCCGATTACTATCGCTGGATGTTTTACGGAGCCGGACCTTTGGAAGCAGCGATTAGTAATAAATCAATGGGCTTCGAGATTGAAGCGGAAGCAGAACGAAGCGTCGGCTATGGTAATTATGATCGTGTGATCGATGTTCTGGATCAAAAATTCACATCCAATGACTATGTATGCGGCGATCGTTTCACCATGGCTGATGTTTATGTCGGCGCCCAGATCATCTGGGGAACACAATTTGAAACTATACCAAAGCGAGCTTCGTTTATATCTTATGTCCAGCGTTTAACAGGCCGCGATCCCTATTTGGCGGCCAAGGCCATTGATGATGCCTTGATTGCTGAAACAGAAAATTGATGGGTTGTTGTAACCTTCATCGTTGAAAGCGCGAACCCCTTTGCAAGAGCGGTGTTACCAAAACCGCACTACAAAGGAGTTTACCGATGAACAAAGCAATCATCATTTTTGCAGCTACCGTTTCGACAATAACCGCATCACCGGTTTTGGCCGACGATGCCGGAATGGATAGCGCCTCCATGGTTGAACAGGTCAATCCGCGATCGATTGATGCTGTGACCCCAGTTGTAACAAGTTTCAACATTGCAAGTCTTGGAATCCAGTCAACCAGCGGATTCATGGCAACGGACCCCAAAAGTTTTGAGCAGGGATATCGGTTAAAAACCACGAATGGTGGTTTTGAAAGTCAACCATCCGTTGGATTGGTTAGCTTGTTTGTTCCTAAAGAGTTTGCGTATCGTTCCAATGCGCAAGACACCGGTGTTGATGCTGCTCTGCCTGGTCGTTTTCTTGCTTCTTCGACACGCTCTGATTTTATATCGCAGTCAGGTCCAGAAAATCGAGGCAAAACCTCGCTAGGGATCAGATTAGGTTTTTGAATACAGACAACTCTCGGCACCCTCTTCTCTCATCCCTCAAATGCCAAGAGTAAACTGGGCCAGACGGTTGATCCGTCTGGCCCGCATTTTTAGCTTCTCATTACCAAATTTTATTCGCCGGTTGTCTGCGGCTGACCGTATTCCCGGTTCCAAGCTTCGAGGTCGCGTTGATATTCTTCAAATGCCAAATAAAAATCTGTGAATGGCTTTTCAAGTTGAGGAAGAGTTTCAGCGGCAAAGGCGTTCAAATCAGCTGATTTAGTTACAATGGCGCGCTGACTGACTTGAACAGCTTGGTCACAAAAGGGGCGCCGAATAGGTGAGAAAGACCAGTAATTATACAAGCTGGTCATATGCCGATCATGCGCTTTTCTGTCACTGTTTTCGCGTCGAAATTTGGCCTTGATTGCATTATTTGCCCGCCGCAACGACGAGCTGTTATTTTTGATAAATGCATTATAGTCGTCGGTAAGCCTTTCATAGAGCGCACCTGTGCAACTCAGTGCCGCAACGTTTAACGCCGACCGAACATGCCATAACGTTTGCAACGGCCCAATATCACGGTTGATTGTTTGACGCAGACCATCAGCACGTAATGGCGGCACAATAGTCGAAGCGCTTGCACGAAATGGCGGTGTAGGTGCACGCGGCGTGTATTGCGGTTGGACCACAGGAGCGGACACAGGGGGAGCCACAACTGGTTGACAGGCAGCCAGAACGCCTACTGCAATGACTGCGGTTAGAACGCGTAATTTCGTGTAACCCGATGGCATATTACTCTCCCAAAATACTGAAGGCTACATATGCGGCACCATTTTGATTGTCCAGCAATCACGCACAAATTAGCGACCAGTCGCCCCATAGAAAAAGCCCAGCGGTTTCCGCCAGGCTTTGTTTTTGAAACCTGATAGGTTTACGCAGGCTTAATCGGCTGGATTACTCCTGATTGCCCATGAAATAGAGCAGGAATTGGAACATGTTGATAAAGTCCAAATACAGGTTAAGCGCGCTCATAATGACAACCTTGCCGACCATGTCTGTGCCAGCGACATAAGCATACATGCTCTTAATCCGCTGCGTATCATAGGCGGTCAGTCCAGCAAAAATCAGCACACCAATGCCACTTACAGCCATCGCAAAAACGGTTGACTGCAAGAAGATATTGATCACCATCGCCACGATTAAACCAATAACACCCATAATCAGGAAACTTCCCCATCCGGAAAGGTCCTTCTTAGTCGTGTACCCATAGAGACTAAGCCCAAGGAAAGCTGCCGCTGTCGCAAAGAATGTCTGTGCAATCGAAGTTCCGGTGTAGACTAGGAAGATCGTAGACAATGATAGTCCCATCAATGTCGCAAATCCCCAGAACATTGCTTGCAGAGTAGCGGTCGAGAATTTGTTCTGACCAAAGCTCATCGCAAACACGATAGCCAATGGCGAAAGCATGATCACCCATTTTAACGGCCCACCGCCTAGCATAATATCTGCTGCCATACCGGAGCTAGCAAACAACATTGCAACAATGCCGGTCAGCAAAACGCCGCTCGCCATATAATTGTAAACCTTGAGCATATATATACGCAGGCCCTCGTCATAGGCAACGTCACTTTGCGTTGTCGTACCTACCGATGATCGTCCCATTCCCATGCCGGTATTTTGAGTGGTTCTTGGATCAGGCCAAGCCATATAAATAAACTCCTTTGGTATCATCCGACATAAATGTTCGGTTACCCACAATATCGGTTGATTCCTTAATTTTTTCAAGAGAAACCATAATGAAATATCAGATTAGATCATCATATACTGATAGATATCTTCTATCGCCTGTGCATTAGCGCAAGGGATTTTCTATGAAATCAAGCATCGAATTGTAACAACGTACAACCTTCAGATGGGTAGATTGCAGCTTGATCTTTACGGAATTCTATCCTGATTACACCTCGGTGCAAGAAGGTCCATGCTGACAAAATTCCAAAACCTTGCTTTATTTCAGCGCCTTAACAATCGAACGTGCTGCCTCAGTTACTTCGGCCCATGTTACATCAAAACCGTCTTCCTTGCCATAGTAAGGATCGTCAATATCCTCGCCCTTGCGGCCATGGATATAATCAGTCAGCATAGATAATTGAGCCATCCCATCGACAGGTTTGATTTTTTCAAGATCTTTTAGATTTTGTGTATCAAGTGCAATAATATGATCAAAATCGCGAAAATCATTCGCATTCACCAAACGACCGCGCAAATGACCGATATCCACACCATTTTTCGTCGCAACCGCCTGCGCCCGATCATCCGGCGCCTGCCCCGCATGCCAATCGCTAGTGCCAGCAGAATCAACAACCGCTGAAACAGAATGTAATTTGCATTCCTCCCTGAGGGCCGCTTCAGCAAGTGGCGAACGGCAGATATTGCCTAGACATATGAACAAAACTGATTGTGGCATTAACTACCCTTTACACAACGCAACATATTTTGGAGTTATTCTCGAAACGCTAGCGACCACCCACAAACACACCGCAGGCTAAACGTCCACCACTTTCACCCGATGGATCCGACTTGAGGTCATCTGGACCTTCATGGACAACAAATGCCGCGCCGTCAGCATCGAGAAGCGCCGCCTCTCCTTCTTTCAAAGAACCACCATCAATGGTTGCTTCCAACGAACCGGTTCCATCTTTTCCAATATCCAGATTAAAGAGATCGCCCATATGTGCGCCCTTTGCATTTTCGAAGCCATGCTCTTTTTCAGAAGGATTCCAATGCCCTCCAGCAGATTTGAAATCCGGTCCTTCGCACTTACCAATCGAATGAATATGCACGCCATGCGGTCCCGGTGACATATTTTGCGCATTGATATTGATGATGAGCTCACCATCTCCTTGCGCTGCAATGACTTCGCCATATTCGATCTGATCAGCGCCCATCAACTGGGCCCGCGCAACATTACCGCTTACTTCCCCCGGAGATTCTCCACTTTCTCCGCATCCTACCAAAGCAATTGGTAAAAATGTCATACAAGTTAGTTTTATCATATTGGATCGCATGGCAAATCTCCTTGGTTTCCCAATTGATCGCAGCATGGTAGCACTCTGTCCAGTCTGTGGGGACAATTAGTTCTGACAGTCTCATTGTTGAACGCCTGTTAGGATAATATGGCCAAGACGGAATACCTTATCGGACTGGGTTCGAACCAGCGCCATCATCGTCACGGTCGCCCTAAAGGGGTTCTCGAGGCAGCTATTAGGCAACTGAACGGAAATGCACTTTCTGTTCGTTGTATTTCATCCATAATAGCCTCTTATCCGATTGGTCCTTCAAGCAGAATCTATGCCAACGCGGCCGTCATCGTCGAATCAGATCTTGATCCACTGGAGTTACTTTTGCATTTGAAAGAAATAGAGAGTCGATTTGGCAACAGAAATGGGCAGCGTTGGTCCAAGCGCGTGCTTGACCTGGACATAATTTTATCTGCGGACGGCTTATTCCACAGCACTGCACCGAATCTCTGCATCCCCCATTATGCATTGCGTCAGCGGCTTTTTGTGCTTGGTCCTGCCGCAGAAATAGCACCCCAATGGCGTGATCCAATAACTAGCCTGACAATACGGCATTTGTTAAGCCGTCTAAAACGCGCGAAGCCGCTTGACCCAAAGCAAAAGCGCTACTAGGGAGGCGCTTCCCAACCGAATTGTGCACCGCACACTCGCTTTGTGGGCCCTTAGCTCAGTCGGTAGAGCAACTGACTTTTAATCAGTAGGTCGCTGGTTCGAACCCAGCAGGGCTCACCATTATTTCAATGGGTTATCTTGAACTCCCGTTCCAATCCCTATTTTGAAACGGTAAAATTCGTTCGGACTAATCGCTGAAAACTCCAAAATTGATTAAAACTTTTATGGTCAATCACAATTGATCGGAACAGCTCTTCCAAATTGCAGTCCTTACGGGCCAGTCTCATAACTACATTTTTGCCTTCCGAAGGCAGACGTCAGAGGTTGAAATCCTCTCCGGTGCGCCTGTTTTTGTCGGGGCCTACAGATCTTTCCAAAGCAGCATTTATTCAATTGCCAGCGACGAGTTTTCGGCCGTCAATTCGATAATCTTCTTCAATACATGCTTGGCGTCCGCAATTTCACTGTCTGTGAAATGGGCCATCAAACCATCTTCAAACGCTTTCGCTACTTCCAAAGTTTCAATCAGATTACTGCGCCCCTTTGCTGACAGGTCGAACTCGCCATCATTCTTAAGCAGCAATGCTCTTGCCACCATGGATTCGAGTTCCACATCGCTAGGCGCCAATCCGGTATGCCCAAGACGATCCGATATTTCCGATGATTTTGCGGGAGCGATCATACTCAAGACCGCTAGAACCATGTATTCAGTTTGCGTAAGGCCTAATTGTTCGAATTTTTCGCGTGTCGGAAGTGAGGATTGAAAATGCGCTCTCGAAACTAGGTAGAGCAGGAAATCTTCAGTGAAACGCCCTCCCGTGATATCGACACTTTCGCCTGCCCCATTGTTGATCTTTGGTCTGCTTTCGGCATACTGCCCGCCGTGAAAGAGCAAAGGTGCATGATCTTTACGATCAAATTCAATGACCTCTCCGACCAAGATAACATGATCACCGCCTTCATATTCATGCATCATTTTACATTGAAACAAAGCGGAATAGTTATTGAGAACTGGGGAGCCTAACACTCCTGATGTCCATTCCACATCAGTAAATTTTTCTGCGCCAGAGCGTGCAAAATTGTTCGAAAGCTCTTCCTGAGCGGCGGATAGAACATGAATACAAAAGTGGCCGCTACTGCAAAAAGCCTCCATCGACGAGGATGATTTAGCCAACGACCAAAGTACAAGCGGCGGATCCAAGGATACAGAATTGAAGCTACTGGCGGTAACGCCGATCGGCTCACCCGCCTCAGACATTGTGGTCACGATTGTTACGCCCGTAGCAAATGTGCCCAAAGCTGCTCGAAAATCGCGTTGTTTATCCATCGTCAATATTGCAAATTTGCCAGTGCTACCAAAGCATCTCTGTCCTTAATGACAACGTCGCGTTTACCAGGCAGATCAACCACGGCCCTTCTCGAAAGGTCAGTTAATTGTCGGCTCACTGTTTCTATGGTGAGACCTAGAATGTCTGCGATTTGTTGTCTTCCAAAGGGTAAACTAAACCTGTTTTGTGGCATAAAGCTGGTTGAGCATCCAGCGTCAGCGGAACGTTCCGACATATTGATCAGAAACGTGGCTAACTTCTCTGCTGCGGTCTTACGTCCAAGCAACAACATCCAGTCACGAGCTTGATCTAACTCATCCAAAGTGCGCTCAAGAACCTTATGCTCCAGATTGGGGTGCTCGTGAGCAAATTGTTCAAAACCATTTCGCGAAAAACTGCAGATTTTAGTATCCGTTAAAGCAGTAACCGTGTGTTTGACGTGATCCTGGTAGGGACGACCGATAAAATCCGCAGGAAAAGCAAGGCCAACAATCTGCTCCCTTCCATCGTCCAGTGAATTCGTTAGTTTTAATACGCCATCAATCACATTGGCAACAACAGTCGAATCATCGCCTTCCCACATAAAGGTTTGACCGGCTTTCAAGACTTGTTTGTGACCAATACGATTCATTATTTGTAGTTCGTCTTCATCCAACGCACCGCAAATTGCTCTATTTCGGACAACACATTCTTCGCATACTGACATGACTATTCCTTAGGGACTGCCTACAAAAATGTATAGCGTCAATGATGACCGTTTTGGCTCTATCCTCAATAGAAATCTTCAACAGGTCAAAAATTTGATCCAGATCAAAGAACCAATTTTTCTCTTGCCCTAAGTCCTCCTTGTTGAAGCGGAATTCATGCCGCTCAAACGGGGAAGGACATCATGGATTTTATACTATTGAAAGCTGGCGGATGGCTGGCTTTAGCATTTTTGGCTTTTGCCGCGATGGTTATGGCTGTCGATGGTGGCTTTGCAATTCATATGGCGATTATCATGATTGCCTGCTTTATTGCTCTTTGGGTGACCGTCAGCAAAGCTGATTATCAAGCCATTGGACGAGGGATCATAAAGGCTCCGGCAGATCAGGGGCTTTACGACGATGATCCAATCCGCTGGGGCATTATTGCTACTATTTTCTGGGGCATGGCAGGTTTTCTGGCAGGACTCTATATAGCACTGCAATTGGCATTTCCGGTTCTGAATTTGGGGTTGGAATATACGACATTTGGGCGCCTCCGCCCGCTTCATACATCTGCTGTTATTTTTGCTTTCGGAGGCAACGCGCTGATTGCGACGAGTTTTTACATCGTCCAGCGCACTTGCAGGGCGAGGTTGGCCTTCCCCGGCCTCGCCCGCTTTGTTTTCTGGGGTTACCAGTTGTTTATCGTGCTGGCGGCCACGGGCTACCTATTGGGTATCACTCAATCGAAGGAGTATGCTGAACCGGAATGGTATGTCGATATATGGCTTACCATTGTCTGGGTAAGTTATGCTGCTGTGTTTATCGGCACGATCGTCAAGCGCTCCGAACCGCATATCTACGTCGCCAACTGGTTTTTCTTGGCGTTCATCCTTACGGTAGCAATGCTGCATTTAGTAAACGGGTTGGCGATGCCAGTCAGTTTGCTCGGCGCCAAAAGCTATAGTGCTTTTGCTGGGGTTCAGGATGCTCTGACGCAATGGTGGTATGGCCATAACGCAGTTGGCTTCTTCCTGACCGCAGGCTTCCTGGGCATGATGTATTACTTTGTACCGAAACAGGCCGAACGACCAGTTTACAGTTACCGCCTGTCAATTATCCACTTTTGGTCCTTGATCTTCCTGTACATCTGGGCTGGTCCTCACCACTTGCACTATACGGCGCTGCCCGATTGGGCGCAGACGTTGGGTATGGTCTTCTCGATCATCCTTTGGATGCCTAGCTGGGGCGGAATGATCAACGGGCTGATGACGCTAAACGGCGCATGGGAGAAAATTCGTACCGACCCCATCATCCGGATGATGGTCCTCAGCCTAGCATTTTACGGCATGAGCACCTTCGAAGGGCCGATGATGTCAATCAAAGCGGTGAACAGTCTATCTCACTATACCGACTGGACCATTGGTCACGTGCACTCTGGCGCACTCGGTTGGAACGGTATGATCACCTTTGCCGCAATCTACTTTCTCGTACCGCGCCTATGGGAGAAACAGCGCCTTTATAGCTTGCGTATGATCAACTGGCACTTCTGGCTCGCGACCATGGGTATCGTCCTCTACGCAGCATCAATGTGGGTCGCTGGTATCATGCAAGGTTTGCTGTGGCGCGAATATGGCGATGACGGATATCTCGTCTATTCCTTCAGCGAAGTGGTTAGCGCGATGCTTCCCATGTACCTGATCCGCGCAGTGGGCGGTCTCATGTATCTCGCAGGAGCTGTAGTAATGGTTTACAACGTCTGGATGACCATCGCTGGCAAACAACGCGATGAGAAACCAATGACCGAAACACCGCATGATCCTGAAGCAGATAAGCCGTTGGTACAAAAACCAGCTGCAGTTCCAGCAGAATAAGGGAGGCTGAACGATGTCAAACTTTGCACAAAAGCATAAGAAACTCGAAAAAAATGTCACCCTGCTAGCGGTATGTTCACTCGTTGTAGTGATTATCGGCGGGATTGTTGAAATCGCGCCACTCTTCTGGATCGATAATACAATCGAAGAAGTCGAAGGCGTGCGACCCTATTCACCGCTCGAACTGGCTGGTCGAAACATCTACATCCGTGAAGGCTGTTATACATGTCACAGCCAGATGATCCGTCCGTTCCGTGACGAGGTTGAGCGCTATGGCCACTATTCATTGGCGGCGGAGTCTATGTATGATCATCCATTCCAATGGGGCTCAAAGCGAACAGGGCCTGACCTCGCTCGGGTCGGTGGACGCTATTCCGATGAATGGCACGTTCAGCATCTGGAAGATCCGCGGCAGGTTGTACCGGAATCGATCATGCCTCCTTATGCTTTCCTTAAGGAAAAAGATCTCAATGCCGGTGACATGAGTAAAGATTTGCGGGCGCTTTACAGGTTGGGCGTTCCCTATACCGAAGAAGCCATCGAAAATGCCAATGCTGATCTGATGGCACAAGCCGACCCGATGGCAAGTACCACTGATTTGGAAAAACGCTATCCAAAGGCGCAAGTTCGTGACTTTGATGGTGATCCAAACAGGCTCACCGAAATGGATGCATTGGTCGCTTATCTACAAATGTTGGGCACCCTCGTCGACTTTGAAGCTGGAGAGGCACAGGAGCAACCACGATGAACTATGAGGCGCTCCGCCACTTTGCTGACAGTTGGGGATTACTGTTCATGGCCATTCTATGGCTAGGTTTCGCCCTCTGGGCATTCCGACCCGGCGCCAAAAGCATGCATGATGATGCAGCCAACATGATCTTTGACGATCCCGAAAAAGGGGGCAAAAGCGATGTCTGAGAATAAATATATCGACGAAGCAACCGGTACAGAAACCGTTGGACATGAATGGGACGGTATTGAAGAACTCGATACCCCTATGCCACGTTGGTGGGTATGGACTTTCTATCTGACCATTGTCTGGGCCATTGGTTATGTCATTATGTACCCGGCCTGGCCAATGCTTAACAGTGCCACTGAAGGCGTATTGGGTTGGACCAGTCGCGGTGAACTAGCGAAAGAAATGGACCTTCGAGAAAAAGAACTCGAGCCAATTCGGGCAGCTATGGTAGCAACAGGTATCAATGAGGTCGCCGCAAATGAAGAACTACGCAATCAGGCGATTAACGGCGGCGCATCGACGTTCAAAGTACATTGTGTTCAATGCCATGGTTCGGGGGCAGCCGGGTTTAAGGGTTATCCAAATTTAAATGACGATGATTGGCTTTGGGGCGGTGACCTAGAGACTATTGAATATACGCTAGTGCACGGCATTAGACAACCGGACCATGCGGATACGCGCTTCTCGCAAATGCCTGCATTTGGCCGCGATGGTATGTTGCAATCCAACGAAGTTCAGGATGTGGTTTCACATGTTCGCGTTTTGCAGGGTGACGAAAAAGCCAGCGCAGCATCACAACGCGGTGCTGCACTCTATTCTGCTAACTGTGTTATCTGCCATGGCGAGAATGGAGAGGGTGATCGCTTTCAAGGTGCACCGAACCTAACCGACAAGATTTCTCTCTATGGTCGTGATCGCGCTTCATTGACCGAAACCATAACCAATAGCCGTTACGGCGTGATGCCGCGCTGGAACACACGACTTGATCCCGCTACTATCCGCATGTTGGCCATCTACGTCCATTCACTGGGCGGCGGTGAAGCAGCACCACAACCGGAGCAAAGCGCAGAAGCGGACGCAGGTGATGAACAATCCTAAAGAAATTCTTGATAAAGAGCTTAAACTGTATGAGGCACGGAAAGCTGTTCATCCCCAACGGATAGACGGGACGTTTCGCCGCCTAAAATGGGCTATCATGGCCCTAGCGCTGGCGGTCTATTATATTACCCCATGGATCCGATGGGATCGCGGGCCTTTCGCTCCCGACCAAGCAGTGTTGATCGATCTAGCCAATCGCCGGTTCTATATGTTTGGCATCGAAATCTGGCCGCATGAATTTTATTATGTCGCCGGCCTGTTGGTCATGGCTGGTATCGGCCTCTTCATGGTCACTTCCGCTGTGGGTCGCGCATGGTGTGGCTATGCCTGCCCGCAAACGGTATGGACCGACTTATTACAACATGTTGATCGATTTGTGGATGGAGATCGCAACGCTCGCATGCGACTAGACAAAGCTCCTTGGACAGCCAGCAAAATTTCGAAGCGCCTGTTTAAATGGGGGATATATCTATTCATCGCGTTTTGGACGGGCGGTGCATGGATCATGTATTTCGCTGACGCTCCAACGCTTGTTGTCGATTTTTGGACAGGGCAAGCAGCGTTCGTTGCCTACGCCACGGTAGGAGTGCTGACGGCCACAACCTTCGTTTTCGGCGGATTTATGCGCGAACAGGTTTGCGTCTATATGTGCCCATGGCCCCGTATTCAGGCAGCCATGATGGATGAAAAGTCACTGCAAGTTACTTACAAAGACTGGCGCGGCGAGCAGCGTGGTAGCGTTAAGAAAGCCAAGAAAAACCCAGAAGCGTTTGGCGACTGTGTCGACTGCAATCAATGCGTCGCAGTGTGTCCAACCGGTATTGATATTCGTGAGGGATCACAAATTGGCTGTATAACTTGCGCACTTTGTATAGATGCCTGTGACCGCGTGATGGGTGAAGTGGGCCGTCCGCGCGGCTTGATCGACTATGTAACATCCGACGATGCAGAAGCGGAACGTGCAGGTAAGGAATCCCAACCGGCCTGGAAAAACCTTCTTCGCGTTCGCGTATTTATCTATTTTGCTGTTTGGGCTGGCATCGGACTGGCGATGCTGTTTGCACTCGGCAATCGTACGCGTTTGGATTTGGCGGTGCAACACGACCGCAACCCCGTCTATGTACAGTTATCAAATGGCGATATTCGGAACACCTACACCGCAAAGATACGGAACATGGAAAACCGACCGCGCGAAATGGATGTCGCGATTAGTGGTTTGGCAAACGCATCTATGTGGGAAAGCGGAACTACTCGGCCGGATCAACAGACAGTATTGCGCGTCAAAGTACCGGCCGACACTGTCGCCAAGTTAAAGCTTTTTATCGCGACACCAGAATCAACCTCCGAACGTGATGAATTCAAAATGACCTTACAGGGCGTTGATGATGAAGCACCGACCGACACCGAAGAACTATTTTTCGAACGTCCGAAAAACTGATTGAGGATCGAAACATGCAGAAGACAAAGAAGAAGATTACTGGCTTTCATGTTACACTGATGTTCGTCGCCTTTTTTGGGGTGATCATGGCAGTTAATTTTCTGATGGCCGGTCTGGCACTAGGCTCCTTTAGTGGAACGGTGGTCGACAACAGCTACGTTGCCAGCCAGAAATACAATGAATGGTTAGAAGAAAGTCGGCAGGAAGCCGCCCATGGCTGGATTATTGGTGAACCAAAACGCAGAGATGACAAGCTACAACTATCTGTCCTGGACGCCGAAGGTGCAGCGCTGTCCGACCCCAAAATTTCCGCTATTGCTTATCACCCAGTCGGCCAGACGGAAGCCATTAACCTGACCTTCACAGAAAACACCCGTGGGTTGTATCAGAGCAATGAAGCGCTACCCTCTGGTCGTTGGAAACTAAAGATCTCTATCGCGGAAGGTCTTCGCAACCTTGATATGGTAAGCGAAATTAAGTGAACGCTTCAGTTGCTCTTGATGACCTGAAGACGGCTGAAACAAAAGAGGATAGCCGCTTCGCTGTTCCTACAATGCGCTGTGCTGGCTGTATCTCCAAGATCGAACGAGGACTTGCAGATTTGCCAGGTGTAATCAACGCTCGCGTGAATTTCTCGACCAAGCAAGTCGCTGTTTCACACAGTCCAGAACTCACCGAAGACAAGTTGAAAAGCGCCATTGGTTTGTTGGGCTTTGAGGCTCAAATATTGACCGACAATCCTCTCTCCGAAGATCGTGGTGACACCAAGAGATTACTTCGAGCACTGGCAGTCGCTGGCTTTGGCATGATGAACATCATGCTGTTGTCCGTCAGCGTCTGGTCTGGTGCAATAGGCGTCACCAAGGACCTGTTCCACTGGCTGTCGGCACTTATTGCCATTCCGGTAATCGCCTACTCGGGCCGTCCATTTTTTGCGTCTGCCGCAATGGCGCTGCGTTATATGCGCACCAACATGGATGTACCGATCAGCATCGGGATTATTCTGGCCACAGGTCTCAGTTTGTACGAAACTGCGACTAGCGGGCCGCACGCGTATTTTGATGGCGTAGTTATGCTCATCTTTTTCCTGCTCGCCGGCCGCGTACTCGACGGTATGATGCGTGACCGGGCCCGCGAAGGCATTTCGGCGTTACTGAAACAAACAGCATCCGGAGCCATGATAATTCAGTCCGACGGAACTACCGTTTGGACGAAGGTGGGAGAGATCGAAGCCGGGATGCTGATGCTGGTAGCTGCAGGAGATAATCTCGCAGCCGATGGCATCATCATTGAGGGTCGCAGCGGCTTTGATTTCTCCATGCTGACAGGAGAAAGTGATCCACAAAACCGCTCCGTTGATGATGAAGTTCTTGCCGGAACAACCAACCTAACTGCTCCCGTTAAAGTTCGCGTAACCGCTGCGGGTAAAGATACAAGCATTTCTGATATCGCCCGATTGATGGATGAGGCAGGTCAGCACCGGTCATTCCACGTGCGTGTTGCCGATCGTGCGGCTCGTTATTATGCCCCTGCGGTACATTGCCTTGCCCTACTTGCATTTGTTGGTTGGATGCTCGCCGGCGTAGGCTGGCATCAGGCGTTACTTATTTCTGTCGCCGTTCTCATTATCACCTGCCCTTGCGCGCTCGGCCTAGCTGTTCCTGCTGCACAGGTGGTTGCCTCTGGTGCCCTGATGCGAAAAGGAGTTTTGGTCAAGGATGGCAGCGCGCTGGAACGGTTGGCCGAAGCGGATCGCGTCATTTTGGACAAAACCGGAACTGTTACCAAGGGACATCTCGTTCCAACGAATTTGGCACTGCTTTCCGACGATCAAAAGTCAGTTGCACTGGCACTGGCACAGTCAAGCAATCACCCTATAAGCAAAGCCATCGCAAAATCACTCATCGCCAAAAACATCTTACCAGCGAAAATTCATTCTGTAATCGAGACCGCTGGTGAAGGTGTTTCTGCAAACTGGAATAGCATTGGGGTATCGCTCACCCGCCCGCAAAACGGCGGCAACGGCTCGGCCACCCAATTGACTATGGGCAATGTCGAGCAACGGATCACTCTTACCGACGAAATCCGACCGGATGCCGAAACGGTAGTTAAAAACCTTTCCGAACTTGGTTTACCGGCCTCTCTACTCTCGGGCGACAGTATGGAAGCGGTTACGCCTGTTGCACTCCAACTCGGAATCTTGGCGCAGGCCAACGCTAAACCCGAAGATAAAGTCGACACAATTAAACGCCTCAGCGAACAAGGGCACAAAGTACTTATGGTTGGCGATGGCCTAAATGACGGCCCTGCCCTCGCCGCTGCACATGTCTCAATTGCTCCCGGGTCGGCTAGTGATGTCGGACAACAGGCCGCAGATGCTGTTTTCACCAGCGACAGCCTGATGCCTGTTGCACTCGCGGTCAAAGTCGCCCGCCGCACTATGCAAACCGTTCGTCAGAATTTCGGATTGGCAATTGGGTACAATATTTTAGCGGTGCCACTCGCTTTGTCTGGCATGGTCACTCCATTGATTGCGGCCATTGCTATGTCGACATCCTCGCTCATCGTGGTCGGCAACGCCTTGCGTCTCTATGGAGCTGCAAAATGAGTGGCTTAGCCGTGCTGATCCCGATCGCCTTATTCATGGGACTTTGCGGCCTCGGTTTTTTCTTCTGGGCGATGCGCAATGATCAGTTTGAAGATTTGGAAGGCGCAGCACACCGCGTTCTTATTGATGATGAAGAGGAGGTTGGTGATGATCAAGCAGTTTAGGTGTTTTGGGCTGTCCTCCATACCTGTCATATTTGCATCGGCTATGCTCGCGATCATCCCGACTGCGCCTGCCAGTGGGATGATGATACTGGAAATATGTGATCCGGATGGTCAAATCCGCACGATATCCATCCCCTTAGAACAAGAGGATGGGCAGGATCCAAATTGTGCGAATCCCTGTCATGCCTGCCTGTCCCGAAAGACATTAGGCAAACAGGGTTCTCGAACCACCTAGTGAGCTAATATCAACGGCAATTTGCTTTTGAAAATCTGATCACGGGTAACACCACCCATCAATGTTTCACGCAATCGTGATTTTCCATATGCACCCATAACAATCACTGACGCTTCTTTGTCATGCGCGAACTCCTCAATCCTTTCGGCGACGTTGCGTTTTCCGCCTTCCAGCTGATGCAATTCTGATGAGATGTTATGACGCGACAAATAGGCGGACGCATCCAAATTGGGAAGATCAAGCCCCTCATCAACCGACACCACATGAACTGACGATGCCAACTTCATCATGGGCAGCGTTAACCGGATCGCTAACGAGGCTTCTTTTGAGCCGTTCCACGCTACTACTATAGGTTTACCAGATTCAAACGGTTCAGTCTCCGTTGGAACAACCAATGTCGCAGCATGTGCATGAATGGCAACCTCTCCAGCAATAGGTTGCGGGTCCCGGTCATCAGTCATTTTTTTGGGTGCTTGGCTAAGAATAAGTAGATCAGACAGCCCACTTTGTTCAACCATCAGTCGGGCGGCATCACCAAGACCTACCTGCCAATCCCATTGAATGTCTTCCGACCCAAGGTCTGCTTCGATTTTTGCGCGAAATTGACGCTCAACTTCCTGCATGTCACCGAAATTGAGATCGGCAACAAAATGCCCAGCCGTTGGTGCATAGGCCATCGGAGGAATCTGTATGGAAGGCTGAAGAAAAGTAATGTGTGCTTGATGCGCTCGTGCAATATCAAGTGCGACATTCAAACGGGAGTTAAATCCCGTATCATCAGAAGTGTGCAAGAGTATAGATTTCATCGGGGGTCTCCTTTTTATAATAACTATAGGAACATGAAATCGCGCCAGCTGCATTGATTTGGCTCAATGAATGCTAAATCAACACGGATTCAGCCCAAACGAATTTTATCCGAAAATCCATTCCAGTGAATTGTTTCACAACGCCTTTGGTCACAGTGAATATGCCTGAAATCGAGAAGAAATTACATGATATTTTCATCTCTTTCTGGCAGGAACCCGATGAGAGATGTCTAAAGTTCAGAAAACTTGACCGTCCAAGATGATCTCGCCAGAAGCCAGATAGACTATTGTACTGACCGATGTTAAAAATCGATTACAAAATTGATCACAAAGGATTATTATGAAAATTGCGATGATAGGGGCTGGTTATGTTGGATTGGTCTCCGGAGCTTGTTTTGCCGATTTCGGTCATGAAGTCGTTTGTGTGGATAAGGACTCGAGCAAAATTGAGAAGCTGCGGCGGAATGTAATGCCGATTTATGAGCCTGGATTGGCCAATATTGTGAAACGCAATGTTGAAGGTGAACGTCTTTCTTTTTCTACAGAATTGGCAGAATCGTTGGAAGGTTGCGACGCGGTGTTCATAGCTGTTGGCACACCCTCCAGACGTGGAGACGGGCATGCCGACCTCAGCTATGTCTACGCAGCAACAGAAGAAATCGCAGAGACTATCACTAAGCCAATCGTTGTCGTAACCAAATCGACAGTGCCGGTTGGCACAGGCGATGAGGTTGAACTTATTCTATCCAAAAAACTGGACAGCGATCAATTCGCCGTCGTTTCTAACCCAGAGTTTCTCCGCGAAGGCGCCGCTATTGACGATTTCAAGCGACCGGATCGGATAGTTATTGGAACTGAGGATGACCGCGCACGCGCAGTGATGAGTGAGATCTATCGCCCACTCTTTCTCAATGAGTCGCCGCTCTTGTTCACAGGGCGGCGCACAGCGGAACTCATCAAATATGCCGCAAATGCTTTTCTCGCCACAAAAATTACGTTTATCAACGAAATATCGGATCTCTGCGAAAAAGTTGGCGCAGATGTACAGGAGGTTTCGCGCGGCATTGGCCTGGATAATCGGATTGGTGCAAAGTTTCTTCATGCTGGGCCGGGATATGGCGGAAGCTGCTTCCCGAAGGATACTCTAGCGCTGATGAAAACGGCACAGGATAATGAAAGTCCGCTCAGGATTGTCGAGGCTGTTGTTCAAGTGAATGATCAACGTAAACGAGCCATGGGCCGCAAGGTTGTTCAAGCCATGTCTGGCAGCGTCCGCGACAAAAAAATTGCTCTATTTGGTCTCACTTTCAAACCCAATACCGATGATATGCGTGATGCGCCCTCGATTGCTATTGCCCAAACTTTGATCGATGCTGGCGCGAATGTAACGGCTTACGATCCCGAAGGCATGGAACTGGCGAAAGAGATTATGCCAGAAGTAGAAATGATGGAAAGTAGCTATGAAGCAGCTACCGAAGCGGACGGCGTCGTAATCGTGACTGAATGGGATGCCTTCCGAGCCCTCGACCTTAAAAAGCTATCGGGGTTAATGTCTGGAAAAGCTCTAATTGATTTAAGGAACATATACGATCCACAAGATGCAGCAAAATCCGGACTTGAATACACAAGCGTTGGTCGGACCTAAACCTTGCTGAGTAAGATATGAAACTCCGCAAAAAGACGGTGGCCAAACCATGGGGGCAACGAGTGTTGCCGGACGTCTTCGGTGGTGAACGGGCTAAAAATATCGGTGAAATCTGGTTTCAACCTCCAGCATCCATTATGCCCGCCCTGATGGTGAAATATCTTTTCACCAGCGAGAGACTATCGATTCAAGTCCATCCTGATAATCGAATGGCGCGCAATGCGGGATTGCCAAGCGGAAAAGATGAATGCTGGCTGGTTTTAGACGCCGAAGCAGATGCTGTGCTTGGCATTGGTCCTAAAACAAAAGCCAGCGACGCAAAACTTCGAGCCGCTGCAGCATTAGGAGAGATTGAGAATCTGATAGACTGGAAACCGGCAAAACCAGGCGACTTCTATTACATCCCTGCGGGAACCGTTCATGCAATTGGACCTGGATTACAATTGCTTGAGATTCAACAAAATGTCGATGTAACCTACCGACTTTATGACTATGGGCGGCCGAGAGAGTTGCATCTGGATGAAGCCATCGCCGCAGCTAAAGCCGAACCGTATCGGATGAAATTTCACCAGCATGTTGATCCAGATACAAGCATGCCAATATCAGATGGGCCCTATTTTCGAACATTTCAGGTTGTTGGTCCAGATATTGACTTAATCTCAAATGTTCCGGCCTCAGAATGGCAGATTATTCCGTTGCAAGGTTCCGTCAAAGTTCGTGGTAAGCTAATCAAGGCCGGAGAATGTGGTCTCTGCACGTCTGTATCGGAAATCGACCTCTCTAAGAACGAAAAATGCATCATTGCAACGAACATGAAGTAAGGACTTCTAAATGAGTTCCAACAACGACCTTGTCATACCAACCATATTGTCGGGCGGATCAGGGACCCGGTTGTGGCCGCTATCTACTGATCAACATCCCAAACAGTTTCTCAATCTGATTGGCCCCATGAGTATGTTTCAACTTACTCTGGAACGATGCAAACAATCAGAACTGTTTGATTTACCCATTGTCGTTGGGGGGGCAAATCATGCGGCCTTAGCGGAAGAACAATTGACCGAAATTGGCGCCCAAGCACAGGCACTGATACTGGAACCATGTGCACGCAATACGGCCCCAGCAATTGCACTAGCCGCCTTGGCATGCGAAAAACCAAACGCGTTAATGCTGGTGATGCCAAGTGATCATCTGATCAAAAATATCGATGCATTTCAGACGGCAATCACTGCGTCGCTTCCTATTGCAAAAGCGCGTTGGATGGTCACATTTGGTGTGGAACCGACAGCTCCGGAAACGGGCTATGGGTATATCGAGCAAGGGGAACAGATTGTCGGCAGCGCGCGGAGCTTCTCCGCAAAAACTTTCGTCGAGAAGCCTAACTTGCAAAATGCTGAAAAGATGCTCGCTACAGGTGGGTTTCACTGGAACGCTGGTATTTTTCTATTCCGAGCCGATGTCTATCTGGAAGCGATGAAAAAACATGCTCCAGAAATGTTGGCTGCGGTAATCGGTTCTATGGAGAAAGCCCGCCGAGACGGGTCAAGAGTGTTCCCGGATGAAGATTGTTTTGCAAACGCACCCTCTGATTCCATTGACTATGCGGTCATGGAGAAGGCAGAGAAAGTCGCCGTTACCCCAATGAGAGCCGAATGGTCTGACGTTGGAAGCTGGGATTCCCTCTATGAAATTTCTCAAAGAGACAGCGATCAAAACGCTTTGACCGGTAATGTCGGAACAATGGAATCCAATCGAAATTTGATCCATGCGAAAGATGTAACTGTCAGAACCTATGGTGTTGAAGATTTGATCATTGTAGCCAATGGCAATGACGTAATTGTCATTCGGCGCGGTGAATCACAGCATGTTAAAGAAATTGTGAATTTGGCTCTAAAAGACACCGAGTGACAATTCATTACAGCTCTCGCTAACCTATCCGATCACTGGCAAGCGGTCAGATAAAATATGCTAATTTGCTACTCGAGTTATTCGATGAAAATCGATCAAAAAGGAATATTTAACCTTCTTTTGGTTTATTATCCTCATTACCGGGGAAAACCTTATGCATCTATTTACTGACCATCCAGCCGAAGCGGGAGAAAGCTATGCGCAACATATGCGATATGCGGGTTCCGTAGGCATTCAAATGATTGTTGCTGGTACTGCATGCACAATTCATGGGTTACTGCCATTTCTTTTCAAATCCAGTGGCTCAAACGCAATTGCAGAACTACACAGTCTAATGATGAAAAAGCGCAGATCGACATATGTCAAACAACTTGAAATAGCAGAAAACTCAGTTCAGACACCGGATGGTAGCAAGGAAAAAAGACAAATACCCTTAACGAACCTGGACAGGGCGGCTTAAAGACTGACTTTTTTTGACAAAAATCCATTCATTCGTTCTTTAATCGAAAATTAACCATAACAGCCGATCAAGGCTTCCTCAGCATTAAAAGACATGAGGACCAGGCCGGATGCCAAAGTTTGCGTTGACGGGCACATATTCTGCTCAAAACAAAGGTGACGCAGCAATGCAAGTGAGTACTGCTGCATCTCTAAGCAAGTTCGGGGCAAATATTGCCATTCTGGCTCCCTTTGTCGAAAAGGATGAACCCAAATATGCGCCTTTAGAAGTCATATATTGTGATCGAAGAAAACTGATACGATCAACCCTCAATATTGCTGCTATCGCCATCGGCAACCTGTTAGCAAAGCGTCCGAGCGAGCCACATACTGCGAAAAACTGTGTAGAGCATACAGCAAACAGTGATCTGGTTATTGATCTAAGTGGAGATATGCTGACCGAGGACTATGGTCCCCACGTTGCCTATTCACACTATTTACCTATTCTACGGGCCCTAGTGCTTCGAAAGCCATATTTTATTTGCGCCCAATCGATTGGGCCTTTTTCACTCACAAAACCAATCGCACGGTTTCTGCTGAATCGGGCAGCGGCAATCACAGTGCGCGACGAAATCTCGCTCGAATATCTGAAGAGCATCGGCATCCGACAAGATCACCTCAAACAGACGGCTGACATGGCTTTCCTACTACCGGCTGAAGTGGGCAATTGTGCTACAAGTTGGGAAACTTTGGGATTGGATGCGGAGAAAGATACACTAGGCGTATCGGTCAGCAGGCTGGTTGCCGACAAGTTTGACAAACAGGTTGGCAAAAAAGGAGCCTTTGTCAAGCTTGTCGCAAAAACCGTAAATCACATCGCATTGAAACATGATCTACAAGTTCTTTTCACTCCGCATGTCACTGGGCCAACAGATATCAAGGATGATCGAATTATTTCTCGTGACGTTCAAAAAATTCTGGCTGCAGAGATAGTCTCAGCGGTTATTGAGGAGGATTTACCGCCTCAGGGATTGAAATACTTCATTGCAAAATGCTGCATGATGGTTGGTACTAGAATGCACGCGAACATCGGAGCGCTCTCTTCTCATCTTCCGGTAATAGCAATTTCGTATAGCCACAAAACGCCAGGGATCATGCGTGCTTGTGGTGTTGAAAACTATGTCGTGGATTTTCCAGATCTGACATTTGAGAGACTTAGTGAGCGCATTGACAGCGCATATGCAAACCGTGCGACTCTCTCGGAAAAACTAGCCATCGCAGTGGAAAAACAGCGAAAAAAGGCCCAGGAAAATGTCAATATTGCTATGGAAATAGCGCTAGGGGAACGGACATGAACATTATCTTTGGAATTGCAGGCCAGGATAACAGCCAGTATCGTGAGCGAGCGAAAGCCTATTTGACTGCCGAATTGGGGGTCCAGGAAGAGACGTCCGAACACGCACAGAGCCTGTTGGGATTTCACAGCGATGGCGGCCGCGTTTGCGGCTCGGCAAATGATGGCACCCTGACGCTCGCATATTTGGGAACGATTTTCCCGCCAGTTGAAGGCTGGAGCACTGATAACAGCACATTGGATAATCCAGATGATACCGCGGCATTTCTGCTGTCTCTATATAAAGAAATTGGAGATACTTTTCTGAATGGAATGAACGGCCAGTTTACAGTTGCCATTCATGATAGCAAAAACGGAGAACTGCGTTTTACCTCCGATCCTCTTGGCGGACGCAGTTTTTATATTTATCGCAATGATGGACTTACCTTAGTCAGCAGTAACATTGGACTTCTGTCAGCGATGTTGGGTGACAAAGTGGAGATAAACAAAAAGCATGAGGACTTCATGCTGCTCTATGGTTTCTATCCGTCTGGCACCACAGTCTATCAGGACATTCATATACAGAAACCGGGCGAAATCGTCATTACAACAGGCCAAAAGTCTGATATTGCTTCTGTTAATCCTCCAGCGCATGATGATTTGTCAGACTTGCCACAAACTGCTGATGATGCGATTGAAGCGTTATACGAAGTATTCCTTTCATCAACCCGCGCGATGTTACCAAGTCCCGGCACGAAAGTTGCGGTTCTGTTGGGTGGATTTGATTCCGCTCTCGTCGCGGCGCTGATCCACAAGCTGGGCTATGAAGTCGAAACCTATTCGTTCTACTATTCGGAAAGTAGTTATAACCAGCCGCACACAGATACACTGGTAAAACAGCTCGGCATCAAGCATCACTGGATTGATATCAGCCGGGATGTGATTGAGGCCGGCATGGAGCGGTTTGCAAAAACCTTCAATCAGCCAACAAACTGGCCCAATTACGTAATCCAGACGGCTCTGCTTTGTGAACGCATTCGCGAAGATGGCATCGAAATCTGTTATTCTGGCGATGGATGTGATGCGGTATTCCTCGGTTACCCAGGAACGTATCGTCGGGCCCGGGTGGTCAACGCCCTGCCCTCATTGCCGAAACCCGTGCATAAAGCCCTGGTATCACTTGCCGCACGACCATCGGCGGAACGCAAGTTCGGCCATCCTTATCGCGTCACAATGGGATTGCTACGAGGACTATCACGATCTTCGGTTGCACGAGATTTTCTGTCGTTCCGGACGATGGACGAACTGACGCTAGAGCAATTGCACAAAGATCCCAGCTATCAGGTTGACGCCGGTATTGAGCAACTTGTCGAAGACCTCGCGGCATCACATGAAGCACTACCGACCATGCGCCGCGCATTCCTTGGCAAAGCTGCGGTTTCTCCCAATCGCTCAAAAATGTTGGCATCGGCAGATATGACCGGCGTCCCTATCCTATCACCTTACATGCACCCCGATTTGAAGCGCCTCGCCGTTTCTTTGCCGGTCAATCTTATGCGACCGGGCAATGGTGAAGAAGTTACCGTCACAGGTAAGTTTATTCTGATGAGGATGGCCGAGGACAAAGGGTTGCTTGATCCAGAAATCATACACCAACCCAAAATGGCCGCAGTCGATGCACCAGTCGATGATTGGTATGCTGGTCCGATGCGCGGCGTCATGAAACAGTGGCTTGGTGATCTGCCGTTTGAACAGAATGATGATTATATTGATCGCCTGCTCGACGAAAAAGGTGCAGAAAACTTGTTCAAGAAACATATCATGACGGATAAGGTGATTTCCCACGCACCGTCATTGCTTGCCACCTACTCGCGCTTTGCTGCAGCCATCAAATAGGATCAGCCTGGCTCCAGCACAAAAATATGGCTTGGAAACAGGGGCCGCATCAATTTCAGAACTGGTGTAGGAATGGGTTTTGCCCACTGCACTTCACCGCCAAAATCATCCGGTCGGCTCGCAACATCCACGCCATATTCTTTTGCTTCCAGGCCGCAGCGGCGGATTAGCGGTTCCATATCCCGGTATTTGAGGACCATCTCATTACCAACGTGCCCCTCCATAATCGGTGATGATTTATTGGGCGTCGCGAAATAGGCGCAGCCATCCGATTTCAGAACCCGCCGAATTTCTTTCAGGTGCAATTCCTGATCACTTACGTGCTCGATCACGTGATTGGAAACCACGACGTCAAACTCATTGTCCGCAAATGGCAGCGTCTCATCCTCGACTAAATAAAACTCAAAACAATCCTCCACAGTCTTGCGTTGGTCAGCGACATCGACACCAGCGACTTCATTATTCTCTGCAAAAAATTCTGCAATCCCCCCATTACCGCAGCCTATGTCCAGCACGCTCCGCCCACGGATTGCTCCGCCGGCATAGTCCGCCAATATACTGTGGATTGATCGTGCTTTCTTGAAACGATCAAGATGAACTACTGGTCCACGTCCCTTCATGATGCGATATTCCCTTTTAAGTCTTTGTTGCGATGTCGGTCGTCCGGCTTGTTGAAAAAGCCACGTGCCTCAAATAATGCGCCAATGGCGGCCATGCCCAATTGCAAACCAAAATTGGCCAAAGAAAATGCGATCGCCGCCTGCATATCAATTCCGTATAGTGCTAGCAATCCGGCAAAACCCAATTCGCGCAAACCGATCCCGGCGACCGAAATAGGGATAAGCGTCAGTATGAATACCAGCGATCGTATCCAGATCAGCGCAACAAAGGATATGGCAATGCCAAGTGCACTAGCAACAATATAGGAACTGGTTACAAATAGCAGAAACGCTCCGGCAGAAATGACAGCGATGCGCAATATGATGGATTTATTCAAATCGCGAAAAGCAGTCACGACTTCCACGAGCTTTTTGAGTTTTAGGCCAATAAACTGCGGTAATACGCGCTTCATCTTCGGCAGCAACCAGTCGAGTTTTTCCGCCGCCCAGTGTGACAAAAATGGCGCCAGAAGTAACAGTGCAAAAACTGACATAGCGAGGGTCAAAAGCAGCAAGGCATCTGCTTCTTCGCCGATCTTCTGACGCTCAATCAACAAGGCTCCAAAAGCAAACAGACACATTGTTGCAATCTGGACAACTCGCTCAAACACCAGCAACGCAAACGCTTTGCCGGATAATGAACCGCCGCCATAGCGCCGCCAGCGTAGCCAAATCGATACGATCCTCGGCATGATGATCACATAGAACCGGATAGCAAAATTCAATACGATCAACTGCCTGAGATTTAGTGGGATTTTTGAAATTTCCAGCGCATATCTGGTGATGACGGCGGGCAGGATGATGGTTCCCAACGTCCCGCAGATAAAAGCCACTAATAGCAGTGCCGGATCGAGAGCAGAAATCGCTGCAAAAGGTTGCTGAAAATCGATTAGGTAGAAGCAAAAAAACAGCAATCCTGCGCTCACCGCGATTTTCGCGGCAAAGACCAACTTGTCCCGCGTAGAAACCGCTCTTGGCGTAGATGATGATGCGCTAGTCTGCGTCATTGTCGATCTATCTGCTTACCACCATTTTCATCCATTTTCATGGTGCCACGCACCGCTTAAAACCTTGGATAGACTTGATTAACCATATTGTCCTAATAGAGTATGACCATGGCCAAAATAACTGTTTTGGGCCCGGTGTCACCGTTTCGCGGAGGCATTGCGCGCCACACCACCCGTTTGGCCAGAGAATTGGCGGAAAACGGCGGCCATGAGGTTACAATCTTCAGTTTCTCGAGCCTGTATCCAAAATTGGTTTATCCGGGACAAGATGACCGCGATCCTAAAGCTAAGGCTCCCGGTTTTGCGCCAACCATTTTCTCTCTAAGTAGCGTCAATCCGTTTAGCTGGAGCAAGACTGCCAGTGCTATAGCCGACAGCAGACCAGACCTGGTTGTGATACCCGCATGGACGTTTTTCGTGGCACCCGCCCTTGGCTGGATTGCGAAAAAATTGCGGAACAAGGGTAACAAGATCGTCCAGGTCGTCCACAATGCTTCCGATCATGAAAGTGCCGGTTGGAAAACTGGTCTCATGCGATCACAACTGAAGCAGGCTACAGCATTTGTTACACATAATGATCAGATTGCGGACGCTATTCAGTCCTTGTTAGGCAAGGCCCATATCGCCGTCAGTCCGCACCCCATCTACGACGATTATCCGGAACCGACCGGCGATCTCCAACCCAAAGCAGCTTTGGAATTGCTATTCTTCGGTTTGGTGCGCCACTACAAAGGTTTGGATATCGCAATACACGCGTTGGCAATCTCTGAATTGGATGACGTGCGGTTGACTGTTGCCGGCGAATTTTGGGAAGATGAAGCGGAAACGAGAGCACTGGTCGAAAAATTGGGCTTGAATGAAAGAGTTGAATTCCACGCGCGCTATGTTTCCGACCAAGAGGCAGCGAATCTGTTTCATCGCGCTGATGCAACCATTCTACCCTATCGTAGTGCAACAGGTTCAGGTGTTGTTGCGCTGGCTCAAAATTATAACTGCCCAATGATCGCCAGCGATATTGATGGGCTGAATGATGCTGTGAGGTCGGGCATAAATGGCTGGCTGTTTCCGTCAGAAGACGTAACAGCACTTGGCAGCATTTTGACCGAAGAAGTTACCCGAAACGCTGCGGGGAATTTGGCAAAAGCGATGCAGGTCGAAAAGCAAAACCTAGGCTGGGATAAATTTGCAGACGTAGTTCTAAGCGCTACCGACTAATCTAATCCTCAAAACCCGCCGGCAATCGAACCTGCGGGAAAATTCTTCGGCAATTCAGGCACATGATCAAGCGCCCATAGCTTAACGCACCCATCCTGTTGGTTTTGAATTTGGTGTGTCCCCGCTTGCAGCGATATTGTTTCGCCATCAGCAACGACCTGACCGCCCAAAATAATATTACCGCCATCAACCGTGTAAGAACCATTGCGATATATGGGAACGCTACGCTGATCTGCTTTGGAACAAACTTGTCGACCCAAAATATAGATCGTATCGCTATGCTTCAGGAAATTATCCTTCAGTGACCGCACATCACGTTCAGGCAACATCTGGATGGTTCCATCGCCGTTAAACACCAGATCAAGCGCATCTCCGGTTGCGATCAGGAAAGCGATTTGGCCTGTTTCGATATCCTTGGCAAACTGTCCGCCACGTTCTTTTAGATAGCGTCGCAAACCAACCCCGGAAATCAAGCCTGGAATTTGTCGCGGATAGTGCGGTACGTAGCTGGAATAGGATAGATAAGTTGTTGGCTCCGGAAACAACCGTTCAGCTTCAGCTATTGTGGCTCGTTGCCGTTCCAACGTGCCATACGGTTCGTTCACCAACAACAGTATCGGTCCAGACATTGCCAGTGCCGTGACTCCCAATTGTCCATATCGTTCGGTCAGCTTCGAAAGCACTGGGGCTATCGCAACGCAGATGGGCGGTAGGAGAAATGTGAAGAAATAGGGAAAAGTATTTCGATAAAACAGAATGCAAAGCAGCGGAGCACAAAGTCCGATCAGCAATATTCTGGATTCGATAGGCAGTTTGCGTGCTGCAGGAACCAGCAAAATGAGTCCCACAGTAACCAACGGTGCGAAAACCATTTGGGCGAAGACAAAGCGTATCATTTCAAATTCGAAGAAGTGCAGGAAAATGTCCATGTACCGGTTTACGCTTGCTCCCTGTCCGGTACCGGTTGGCAGAAAGGCCGCGTGGGTTCCGACAATCACCACAAAAGACAACAATGCCGCTACCACGATAGCAACGCATCTTTTGATCACAGTTAACTTGGCTTCCTGCTGTTGACGCCACCACAATATGGCCAGAGCAGCGAAACAGGGAGCGTAGAAAATGCTTTTTATCGTCATCGCCCCAGCAAATCCGATCAAAATGCCGGCGAATATGATCCGCCGCCACGTAATCGATCCAATACCTAACAAGCAAAGGGCACCCATCAGCGCAGCAGCAGCTACCGGGTCTGGCCGATAGGTGAAGCCGTTTGTAAAAACATAACCAGCGGTCAAATAAGCAAGGCCGCAAAGCAAAGCTGTCTCAAATTTTACGAGTTTTCTGGCAAGCGTAACAACACCAGCAGCTGTGATAAAAAAACAACCTAACATCGCTAGGCGAGCCACCTGAATTTGTTCAATCACATCCTCAGACACCAGCATTGTCCAGCCAAATAGTCGCACATGAAGGGACTGCAGGCTTTTGCCGAAGCGGCCATCCTCCAAGGCATAGATTTGACCATAGTGGAGAAACTCATCCCAGTTGATCGCCTTTTGAAAAATCAACCAAATCTGGGTGATAACCACCAATAGAATGATCCCAGCAAAAAGGCGCACTCCATCACTCGTAAAAACACTATCACGAGATGGTTTTTCAGAATCAGTGAGGACCGAATTCTGGATCGACATATCAAACGGCACGGATGTCTTTGCTTTCGGCCTCAGGCACGTCGTCGCGTGAAGCTAGCGCATCCTCAACATGACGCAATCGTTCCAGCGTCTGTTCGAGAAGTTGTCGGTTGCGTCCTACCAAATCCGCTACCGCACCAAACATGGTTGCGATGATGCCAAGTGTCAGCAGCGAACCGCCGATGACAAGTGATTGAATGTGGCCACTACCCTGTCCAATCATAAAGAAATACAAGAAACGCAAAATCGGTATAGCGCCAATCAATGCAGCGATTCCGCCAGCAACCACAAAAACCTTTAACGGATTATACATCGCATAGGCGCGGATCATTGTCGCACACTGGTTCATGATAAATTGCGGGATGGATGTGAATAGACGTGAAGGTCGCACCGCACCGTTGGTGCGCACCGGAACAGAAACTATTGACATCCGCTTGCGGCCCGCCTGAATTAACATTTCCGTCGTATAGGAAAAGCTGGATGTAATATTAATTTTTTGAGCTGCAGCACGGCTAACGGCACGAAAGCCGCTCACGGCATCAGTTATGTCAGTATTGGAGAGCTTTTTAACGGTGGCGCTTCCCAGCCTTTGCAGCAGGCGTTTAAACCTCCCGAAATGTTCATTGTCGCGAACCCCTCGATCGCCAATGACAACGTCAGCTTCGCCAGCCAGCACTGGTCCGACCAGTTTCCCGATATCCTGACCTTCATATTGATTATCGGCATCTGTATTGACGATTATGTCAGCGCCCTCCGTCAACGCCTTATTGATACCCGATTGAAATGCCGCAGCGAGACCGCGGTTAGTCCTATGTCGCAAGATGTGATGGACGCCAAATCGCTTCGCTACATCGCTGGTATTGTCGCTGCTGCCATCATCAATCACCAAAATTTCGATCGTATCAATACCTTCGATCCGTCGCGGCAGTGCTACCAATGTTTCAGGCAGGCTCTCAGCTTCGTTAAAACAGGGTATCTGGATGATCAACTTCATCGATCAAAACTTCCTTTTTGAACCCTGAAAACCATTGATTTCAGGGCATTCGTAACTGTTAAAAATGCCTTAAGCTGACATGGTTAACAAAAGGTAACAAAATCACTGTAAATCTTCCTTGCCGTAAGTTTGGGAGATGATACGAAGCGGTATGATAAACACAGACCATCGCCCTCGCCGCTCATGCCTCTATATGCCTGCATCGAACGAGCGTGCGTTAGAGAAAGCACGAACTCTACCTGCTGATACAATCATATTTGATTTGGAAGATGCAGTTGCTCCAGAAGCCAAAGAGCAGGCCCGCGATAATGCCTGCGCGGCTTTGCAATCTGGTGACTATGGCAACCGAGAACTGGTGGTCCGGGTCAATGCTGCAGAAACACCTTGGTTTGAAGAAGATTTAGAACAAGCCTGCGCAAGTCATGCAAATGCTGTTCTTGTTCCCAAAATCATAAGTTCTGACAGCATTGAACAGATTAACGCCAAAATGAATGGATATGATCCATCCTCCAAAACACAGCTATGGGCGATGATTGAAATGCCTATTGCCATTCTTCGCATTGCCGACATCGCGGCGAAGGGTGCTTCCACCAGATTGACTGCTTTTGTCATGGGGTTCAATGATCTCGCAAAGGAGATGCGAGCCGAACAGGATCGTCAACTATTCACGCCAGCCATGGCTCAAACCATAATGGCAGCAAGGGCCTATGACTTGAGTGTCCTTGATAGCGTGTATAATGACTTTAAAGATCCCGACGGACTGGACGTTGAATGCGAACAAGGGCGAAGATACGGGTTTGACGGCAAGACGCTCATTCATCCCTCGCAAATTGAAATCGCAAACAAGGCATTTGCACCAAGCACAGAGAAAGTGGCCGAGGCGAAAACAATTGTCGCGGCATTTGATGATCCTGCCAACGCTGGAAAGGGTGTGATAGTCGTCGATGGAAAAATGACTGAAATTCTGCACCGCAACCAAGCAATGCAAACCATAGCAATGGCTGATGCCATAACAGCTATGGAAGGTTGAGTCTTTCAAACTCGACAAACCGACTGGTTCTGGTTTAATTAATCAATTGAAATACAATATTCGGGCGCACACCGCCTCTGAACAGGAGACGATACATGGAAGCTTTGGAAGCTGCTGCTGGCGAAGTCAGCAAAGAAGAAATGATGAAGTTGTTCGACGCACAGCGCGCTGCATTTCACGCAGAGCTGCCGGTGAGCTATGAAACACGCATGGACCGGATCAATCGTACAGCACAGATGATCCTCGATAATCAGGATGCATTGTGTGAAGCGGTTTCAAATGATTTTGGACATCGCAGCGGTGTACAAACAGTTATGACTGATCTGATGTCGGTCGTTGGTCACGCTAAGGATCACAAAAAGAACCTAAAAAAATGGATGCGGCCAGAAAAGCGAAAAATTGATTTTCCACTCAATCTAATGGGCGCTAGCGGCCAGGTAGAGTATCAACCCAAGGGTGTTGTTGGCGTTATCTCTCCTTGGAATTTTCCGATCAATCTGGCCTTTGACCCAGCGATTGGTGCCTTCGGTGCAGGTAACCGGGTGATTATCAAATTTTCCGAATTTACACCTGAAACGGGCGAACTTTGCAAAAAGCTTGTCGCAGAATATTTCTCGCCAGAAGAGTTGGTGGTTATCACCGGTGGTCCGGAAACCGGGAAGGCATTTTCTGAGATTCCTTGGGATCATCTGATTTTCACTGGTGGTGGAAGTATTGCGAAGCACGTTATGGCTGCTGCTGCAAAGAATTTGACACCCGTTACATTAGAATTGGGCGGCAAGTCGCCCACGATCATCGGTCCAGATGCTGATGTGCAGAAATCGACGCAACGTATCGCAATGGGTAAGATGATGAATGCCGGACAAATTTGTCTCGCACCCGATTATCTGATGGTGCCTCATGATAAGGAAGAAGCCGTCGTTGAAGGAATCTCTTCAAGCGCAGCCGAACAATATCCAACACTGATTTCGAACGATGATTACACCTCAGTGATAAATGCGCGTCACAAGGAACGACTTCAGGGTTTGATTGATGATGCGGTTGAGAAAGGCGCCAAGCAAACTGTGGTCAATCCTGGGGATGAGGATTTCAACAACACCAACAGCAATAAAATGCCACTCACGGTCCTTCAAAATGTGAATGACGATATGCGAGTGATGCAGGAAGAAATCTTTGGTCCTGTGCTTCCCGTAAAAACATATCGCAATTTGGATGAAGTTGTTGATTATGTGAATGAAAATGATCGGCCGCTAGGCTTATACTATTTTGGCGAGACTGAAAGTGACAAACGCAAGGTATTGGATAAGACAATTTCGGGCGGTGTGACCGTCAATGATGTGATTTTCCATATTGCGCAGCATGATTTGCCGTTCGGCGGTGTGGGGCCATCCGGGATGGGCGCATATACTGGTCCGGACGGGTTCAAGGAATTTAGTCACGCCAAGGCTGTCTATCGCCAACCAAAAATTGATGTTGCCAAGCTTGCCGGTTTCCTACCTCCTTACGGCGAAGGAACACAGAAAACGATTAAATCGCAGATGAAGCTTTAGGTCGTAGCTTCAATGTCCAATTTTCCGCTAGCAGGACTAAAAGTTCTTGATTTCTCGCGTGTAGTCGCAGGGCCATATGCCACTCGAATGATGTCCGATTTAGGTGCCGAAGTGCTAAAGGTTGAACCTCCAGAAGGCGATGTGACCCGTAAATTATATACGGAAAAAGGCAAAGCCAGTGGCTACTATCAGCAACTCAATATTGGTAAGCGCAACATCTGTGTCGATTTGAAAGCCGACGGCGCCAAAGAACTGATCCACAAACTAGCTGCTGAGGCCGATATTGTGGTTGAAAACTTTCGTCCCGGTGTGATGGACAAATTCGGTGTTGGTTGGAATGATCTTTCCAAGGTCAATCCCCGCCTCGTGATGCTTTCGATTTCCGGATATGGTCAAGATGGGCCAGAGCGCAAGAAAGCAGCCTATGCCCCCGTGCTGCATGCTGAAGTTGGATTGATCGCCCGTCAGGCAGAAATGAGCGGAAGCCGGCCTACCGATATCCAGTTTGCCATGGCCGATAGCTACAGTTCTCTTCATGGGATTATCGGAATTTTGTCGGCTTTGCGTGTGTTGGATCAAACAGGAGAAGGTCAGCACATTGATCTGGCCATGCTCAACGTACTGCACTCCGCCGACGATTACGCGCATTTTGCACTAGATGATCTATGGCCTAAACAACCGGAAACACTGGTTTGGGAAGCACCAGAAGATCGACAGATCTTGATTACCGGCGACATGAAATGGATGTGGATCATGTTTTCCACACAAGATGGACTACAAGACCCTACTCCCGAAGGCGCCGATATTCCCACCAAAGTGCGTTTGCGCCGGGTAGCCATGGAAGACCATATTCGGTCCAAAGAGAATTTTGATGCTTTGACAACAACGCTCGATCGCCTGAACCTTGCATGGGGAGAAGTTCACCCTTTTGGGCCAGCTGTTTACGAACAACCAAGCATTGATCACTTGGGAACGGTTGTTGATGTTACAGACGAGAATGGAAATGCTCGGCGCACCGTGCAGTCACCCTATCGTTTTTCAAAATCAAAAAGCGGGATAGATAGCAGTGCCAAAACGCTGAAGCGCGGCGCGGAAAACGTCGCCGCACTTCAGAATTGGTTGGGCTTGGATGAATCGGCCATCAACGCCCTTGTAGAAACAAAGGTGCTGATTTCGGAATAACTTAAGTGTCTGATTTGCTCTTCTGACGGCGCTTGAAGGATTTGGACGCATTGTTCCAATGCTTTGGCCCGCCTTTTTTAGGGCCACCAGAACGTTCTCCGCCACCTGGGCCGCCACGGCGATTACCACCGCCTGGACGACCTTTACGTGCGCTATGCTTATTATTGCGGCCGCCTGTTGGCTTTGCCCCATAACGCTTTGGTTTTTGACCATAAATTCTGGGGGCTACTTCTTCGCGAGGCGGTTCATCATAACCTTCGGGCAAAGCGATAACTTCCGGTTTCACTCCGGTTAGTTTTACCACGTCACGCAAAAACTGGCGTTCGTCCGGTGCAACCAGCGAATAGGAAATACCTGAAGCCCCTGCCCGCGCTGTCCGGCCGATACGGTGAACATATTGCTCAGAAACATTGGGCATATCAAAGTTGATCACATGGGTAATACCGTCAACATCAATACCGCGTGCAGCGATATCGGTGGCGACTAGAATATTGATCTTACCTTTCTTAAAGTCACCCAAAGCACGTTCACGCTGTGGCTGGCTTTTATTGCCATGAATAGCAGCAGAATGGATACCAACGGCATTCAGGTTCTTAACGACCTTGTCCGCACCATGTTTGGTTTGCGTAAAAACCAACATATGATCAGGGTTTTCTTTATTAATAAAGTCTTTCAAGAGACGCTGTTTATCATCTTGATTAATATAAGTAACTTTTTGATCAACACGTTCAGCTGTTGTCGATTGCGGCGCAACTGAAACCTGGACCGGATTGGTCAGGAATTGGTCTGCCAGCTGTGAAATAGTCTTTGGCATAGTTGCTGAGAAAAACAGGCTTTGACGCTTTTTGGGAAGCATTGGCACGATTTTTTTCAACGGTACGATAAAGCCCAAATCAAGCATTTGATCCGCTTCATCGAGAACCAGTATTTCTACTTTTTCGAGCGTCAGGCTTCTTTGATCGATCAGATCAAGAAGACGCCCCGGTGTTGCAACCAGTACATCAACACCGCGTTGTAGAACGCGTTTTTGACGATTAATGGGAACACCGCCGAAAGCTGATGTTACGTAGATTCCAAGTCCTTTGGAGTATCCGACCATGCTGTCAGCAATCTGCCTGGCCAGTTCGCGGGTAGGTGCCAGCACCAGCATACGGCATTCATTGCGATGAAGTTTGCGTTTTGTCTTTAGCAAATGATGAAGCGCAGGAAGTGAGAAAGCGGCTGTTTTACCGGTGCCGGTCTGGGCGATACCCAGAATGTCTTTGCCGTCCAACGCCGGTGGGATCGCCTGTTGCTGAATGGGGGATGGGTTGGTGTAACCACTATCAGCCACGCGTTTTTGAATTGGTTCCGCCAATGCGAAATCAGAAAATTTAGTCAAGAATAATACCTTATAATAAGCAGCCTCGGCGCAGAATCATCCCATTGGGATGTTGCGAAAAGGGCAAGTCGTTAAGACGACCCGCGTGATCAGGCTGCCGGAAATGTTGAGCAGATCGCGATGCTACCGAAGATGGCTTCTAAATTGAAGGCCGCTTCTCACGCTGATGCATCGCAAGACGAACAATTTCGCCTTTGCTGCGCTGCAACATAGAGAGATTGCTTGGAAAGTCAAGGATTGTGTCTAAAGTGCACAACATTGTTTCAAGAAGGACAAATATTGTCATGCGCCCATTCCTTATCGCTGCCCTCGCCTCAACCGCTTTTGTTGCATCGCCGGCTTATGCCGAAGATAGCTCCGCCAAAGAACCTGCTCTCGAAATTGGTGGCGGTGGACGACCTGTCGGTGAGGCATGGTCCCGCAGTCCTGTTATTGCGCAAAATGGCATGGCAGCCACAGCTCATCCCTTGGCCAGTCAAATCGCAGTTGATATTCTCAAAAAAGGCGGCAGCGCCGTTGATGCAGCTATTGCAGCCAATGCAGCACTTGGCCTTATGGAGCCGACCGGCAACGGCATTGGCGGAGATCTGTTCGCAATTGTCTGGGATCCCAAAACACAGAAACTACATGGTCTTAACGCGTCGGGTCGCAGTCCGAAGGGTCGCGACCTGAAGAAGCTTAAGAAGCAATTGGGTGGCGCGGATTCCCTGCCCCCATTTGGCCATTTACCAGTGACTGTTCCGGGTACGATCGATGGATGGGCCGAACTTCACGGGAAATTCGGCAAACTATCGATGGCGGACATTCTTGCTCCCACGATTAAGTATGCGGAAGAAGGCCATCCCATTGCTCCGGTCATAGGCGAATATCTGAAACGCAACTTGGCTCGCTTTGAAGAATTTGAATCGACTATCACAGAATTTGGCAATGCCCGCGCAACCTATTTTTCCAATGGTGCACCGAAAGCCGGCTCAATATTCAAAAACCCTGATTTGGGAATGACGCTTCGAAAAATTGGCGAAGAAGGTCGTGATGCCTTTTACAAAGGTGAAATTGCCCGAACGATGGACGCCTATTTCAAACGCATTGGTGGCGATCTAAGATATGAGGATTTTGCTTCTCATAAGTCGGATTGGGTTGATGTCGGCTGTGTCGGTTATCGCAAAGGCTATGAGATGTGTCAGTTACCGCCGAACACACAGGGTTATGCGGCACTTCAGATGACCAATATCCTAAAAAATGTAGACCTCACACAATGGCCACGCGGAAGCGCGGAAGTGCTCCATTATATCACCGAAGCCAAAAGATTGGCGTTCGAGGATGTCGCCCGTTTTTACGCGGACCCAGACTATTCTGATCCACCGCTCGATTGGCTACTCAGTGATGAATATGGCAAACAGAGATTTGCTCTAATTGACCCCGCAAAAGCATCCCCAGAATTTGGCCCCGGTGAACCCAAAATCGAGGGCGAAGGCGATACTACTTACCTGACCGTCGCGGATAAAGATGGCATGATGGTCAGCTTGATCCAATCCAATTACCGCGGCATGGGCAGTGGTTTGGTTGCCGATGGACTTGGATTCATGTTTCAGGATCGCGGAGAGCTGTTCTCGCTCGATGCAAATCATCCCAATGTCTATGCGCCTGGCAAGAGACCTTTCCACACAATCATTCCAGCTTTCATGAAGAAGGACGGCAAACCCTGGATGTCTTTCGGCCTAATGGGCGGAGGAATGCAACCGCAGGGGCATGTGCAGGTGATGATCAATATGGTCGACTATGGCATGAACCTACAGGAAGCTGGCGATGCCGCGCGGCTCAACCATGACGGCGGCCGCAGTCCAACCGACGATTTGGCTGGAACGGGAGCGGATTTACTGGGCACACTTAATGTCGAGCCCGGTATCCCAACCGAGACAATCGAAAAATTGAAGAGCATGGGTCACAAGGTGAAAGTCGTATCCAACGGCATTATGTTCGGAGGATATCAGGCGATCACGCGCGATCCAGAAACCGGCGTCTATTCTGGCGCTACTGAGATGCGTAAAGACGGACAGGCAATTGGTTATTAAGCCAGTCGTTCTGCATGCCAGCGCAAATGATCATCCATGAAGGTCGCGATAAAATAGTAGCTATGATCATAGCCTTCGCGCAGATTCAAAGTGAGGGTGATATCTGCTTTTTCACAAGTCTCCGAGAGAAGTTCAGGCTTTAGCTGCCCTTCTAAAAAATCATCTGCCGAACCCTGGTCAACGAGTATCTCTGTAATTCGGGCTCCGTCTTCTATGAGCGCGCAGGCGTCATATTCCCGCCAATCTTGCTTCTCCAGGCCGATGTAACGCCCTAGCGCTTTTTGTCCCCAGGGACATTGAATCGGCGCAGAAATTGGCGCAAAGGCCGATACGCTTTTAAACTTATCTGGGTTGCGAAGAGCAATAGTAAGGGCGCCGTGGCCACCCATACTATGACCAAAAATTCCTTGCCGCGTCATATCGACTGGAAACTGTTCCGCAACTAACTCTGGCAGTTCCTGCTCAACATAGCTTCGCATCTGAAAATGCTCGGCCCATGGTTGCTCGGTCGCATCTACATAAAATCCGGCCCCTTGCCCCATGTCATAGGCCGGATCATCGGAAACACCCTCTCCACGCGGAGAGGTATCGGGGCAAATGATAATCAGCCCCAATTCATTGGCCAATCGTCGATATTCGCCCTTTTCCATCACATTGGCATGCGTGCATGTCAGGCCTGATAAATACCATAATACAGGCAGTTTTGCGCTTTCTCCATGCTCTGGAATAAAGATAGCGAAAGTCATCTCCGTACCGGTCACGGCGGAGGCATGGCTGTAAACGCCTTGCACTCCTCCGTGACTGTGGTTGTCGGAAATGACTTCCATATCAGTTAGCCTGGACGATGGATGGCACAGAGTTTATTACCATCTGGATCACGAACATAGGATAGATGCATAGGCCCCATGCTGCTCTCACGCTTTCCCGGAGGATCTTCGATTGAGGTTCCACCATTGGCGACTCCAACATCATGAAATTCCTTCACTTGCTCCGGTGAATCGCAGGCAAATCCAATGGTTCCGCCATTGGCCGCTGTAGCCGGGCTTCCATCAATGGGTTCAGAAACTGAAAACGTGCCGCCATTAGCCATGTAAAACAAGCGCGTTGTGCCATCTTTGACATCAACCATCGGTTCGCTTGCGCCAAAAACGCCCAACAGCGCATTGTAGAAGCTTTTCGACTTTTCAATATCGTTAGATCCAACCATTATGTGACTGAACATACTTTTCTCCTTTGTTATTTCCTAATAAACCACGACGCTGCGAATGCTCTCACCCGCATGCATTAAATCAAAGCCTTTGTTGATTTCCTCCAGTGATAACGTGTGTGTAATCATTGGATCAATTTCAATCTTACCATTCATGTACCAATCGACGATTTTCGGTATATCAGTCCGTCCCCGCGCGCCGCCAAAGGCAGTCCCTTTCCAGACACGGCCCGTAACCAATTGGAATGGCCTTGTAGTGATTTCCTTGCCAGCCTCGGCAACGCCGATAATAATGCTTTCACCCCAACCACGGTGACAAGCCTCCAGAGCAGTCCGCATCACATCCGTATTGCCGGTACAATCGAACGTATAATCCGCTCCACCATCAGTCATCGCAACCAGATGGGCGACAATATCTTCGGACACATCGTTGGGATTGACAAAATCCGTCATCCCAAATTTGCGCCCCCAATCTTCTCGGTCACTATTGATATCAACACCGATGATTTTGTTGGCACCAACCATTTTTGCGCCCTGTATTACATTCAGACCAATGCCGCCGAGGCCAAAGACAATGACATTGGCTCCCGCTTCAACATCTGCGGTGTTAATGACAGCACCAACACCCGTGGTCACACCGCAGCCAGTATAACAAGCCGATTGAAAGGGTGCGTCATTCCGGATTTTTGCCGCTGCAATCTCCGGAATCACTACAAAATTGGAGAACGTTGAACAGCCCATATAGTGGAAAATCTCTTCGCCCTTGTAGGACATTCGGCTAGTTCCATTCGGCATCAGCCCCTGCCCTTGTGTGTCACGAATTGCCGTACACAGGTTGGTTTTTCCCGAGAGGCAGCTTTTGCACTGACGGCATTCAGGAATGTAAGCGGGGACAACATGATCATCGGGCGCAACCGAGGTTACGCCAGGCCCGATTTCCCGCACAATGCCCGCTCCTTCATGCCCCAAAACGCTCGGGAATTTTCCTTCGCTGTCTAGGCCATCCAGCGTGTAGGCATCGGTGTGACAAATCCCGGTCGCCATGATTTCGACAAGGACTTCGCCTTCTTGAGGCCCTTCAAGATCGAGTTCGACAATCTCCAGCGGTTTTTTCGCTTCAAAAGCGACAGCAGCGCGGGTCTTCATCGAATCTCTCCTTTCAATTCCGTGTTAAAACTGATTGAAACATAATCGATGTTTATTCAATCGTAGAACGGGATCTTCCATGAAAAAATACATAACCGCATCGCTTCTTGCCCTTACTTTGGCAGCAAGTCCTGCATCAGCCCAACTCGACGGTTTCGCAACGGGCCCAGTGTTTGAGAATTTCGGACCGACCGCAAAAGTAGAAACGAATGTAGAGATTCCCAAAGATACGATATTCAAAATAGCCTTTGACATAAAAGACAAAGCCAAACCTGAAAAACTGAACCGCTCATTCGAAAGCGTTGCACGATTTATCAACATGCATGTTGCTGCGGGTGTGCCCATTGAGAATATCAAATTGGTTGTTGTTGTTCATGGCGGCGCTGCCATCGATCTCACCCGCGATACAGTTTACAAGGCTCACCACGAAGGCCCATCCAATCCAAGTGCCGCTGCCATCGCAAAAATGCAGGACCAAGGCGTAGAGTTTCATTTATGCGGACAAAGTGCGGCGGCCTATAAAATTAAGAATGCAGACCTGCTACCGGGTGTAAAAATGTCGTTATCGGCAATGACCTCTCATGCTTTGTTACAACAGCAGGGGTACACGCTTAACCCATTCTAACTTGGGATTTCACAGTTCCAAATAGTCTCCTGCAAACCCGCTAGACGACCAAATCGCTGCAGCTCGGCATCCAGCTTTTCCTGTCTTTTGCTAGACCATTTAACCTTGGCCTCAGTCCAAACATTGTGAACAGTCAACTGACCCAATTTGCGATCAGCTTTCAACTCTATCCTGCCCACAAAACGATCTCCCTCCAACAAGGGATAGACATAATAGCCCCATTGGCGTTTGGCAGCCGGCACGAACATTTCATTGCGATATTCAAAACCAAAAAGGCGTTGTAAGCGGTCTCTGTCTCTTACCACCGGATCGAATGGATTTAGGATGCGCAGACGTGAGGATGGCTTGGTCGAACGTTCCAACCTTTGTTCAATGTCCTCATGCGCGAAAACATTAAGGATCTGACGCTCTGATGTTTCAATCGAAACAGGGATTAAGTCTTTTCGGTTGCCTTCCACCCATATCTTGGTTTCTTTTGCGTCCATTGCTCCCCAAAAGCGCTGAATATCGCCTTGCGATCCAAAGCTCAACCGATCGAGCGCACTCCGACACAGCCAATCAATCTGCTGGAATTCATTCAATGACGAATTGAACAGACGATCAGGGATAACGCGTTGGGAAAGGTCGTAATATTTAACAAAATTCTCCCGATGGGACGTGGTCAATTCACCCGCATACCACATGTGATCTAGCGCTTTTTTATGCGGCGGCCGCGCCCACATTTCTTTCTTACCCTCGATTTTTGTATCAAAGGCGTGCGTCGAAAGCGGACCCTCGTCCGAAATGCGCTGTTTTATCGCCGCAATTTCTTTTTGATTTAGGGGATGCTTGTACCAATCCGAGCGAGACGTACGTTCGCCTAGCCGCCGGAATTGCCTTGTCCACATCGGAAAAAAGTCGATGGGTATAATCGATGCATCATGTGTAAAATGTTCGAATACAGCCCGCTCCTTTGCGAGCAATTTATTTAGCATGGGTTCGCGGTAATTCTGATTACGGCTCCATAAAATATGATGATGCGCACGGACCACATTCTGGATGGTGTCGAGTTGCACAAAGCCGAGAGCTTTAATGATCTTGATTAGATCCAATTTTCCGGTTGGCGAGCCGGATAAACCTTGCGCCTCAAGCCAAAGCCAGCGTGCTTGGCGATTGCTGATCCGCAGAGACGTCACAGCCGCCACAGAATTTCTTCCGCAAAGCTCCGCAAGCTATCATCCCGAGCACCCATAATCACGATCCGGTCGCCCGGTTGCGCGATCTCCACAATATGATCACCACAAGCTTCCCGTTCCGCAATATGACTTGCGTTGCCGCCCGCCGCGTTTACCGCTTCAGTTATACTGTCACTGCCGATGCTGCGATCCACCGTCCCGCCGAAGTAAACAGGGTCACACAACAACACGCGATCATCACCATCAAGAAGCTCAACAAAGGTTTCCGCCAATTCCGCTCCCATTTTATGAATAGGTCCAAAGCCATGCGGTTGAAAGAAAGCAATGACCCGACCAGGAAAGGCTTTCAATGTCTTCAACGTCGCGCCAATTTTATCCGGATTATGTCCAAAATCATCAATCAGACTGATTTCATTCTGCGTGCCAACAATATCAAATCGACGAGCTAAACCCGTGAATCCTGAAAGCGCTCTTATACTATCTTCAACACGAACGCCCGCCGCCGATGCCGCCGCAATGGCAGATACTGCATTGGCGATATTATGCAATCCAGGAACCAGCAGTTTCACTTGATGAGTCTGACCTTCAACTAGCAATGTAAATGTGCTGCTTAGCGGTGCTTCTTTCACATCGGAAAGGCGAAAGTGCGCATTGCTCGCAAACCCGAAACTGACATCATTTCTCAAATCCAGAGATTTGATGATTGCAACAGTCTCCTCATCATCTGCATTCCAGATAGCAACTTTGGCCTTTGCGGCAAAATCGCCAAAAAGCTGCCGCAACTCTTCAAGGCTCTTATGATCGAGGCTGACATTATTGAGCACTGCAATTTCTGGATTGAACAGTGCGATTGAACCATCGCTCTCATCTACCTCGCTGACCATGACCTCCCCATGACCAACGAGTGAACTGGCGAAGGGTGCATCATCACCAGCAAAGTTCTTCATTACCGCGCCGTTCATAATGGTCGGATCGAGACCGGCCTCGGTCAAAATCCAGCCGATCATTCCCGTCACGGTCGATTTACCGCTGGTTCCGCCAATTGCTATGCTGTGGGGCATCACATTAAACAGGCTGGCCAGTAATTCTGCTCGAGTCATCCGCTGGCAACCCAACGCATTGGCTCTTGCAATATCTGGAACGCTGTCTTCGATAGCGGCGGAGGCAATCAGAGTTTGATCCCCTGAATGCAGTCCGCTGCCATCTTGTGGAAACAAACCGATGCCTTTCTTTTGCAGCCATTCAAACTTAGCCGCCAATCGCCCCTGATCCAACGCCCTGTCTGAGCCAGAAACTGTCGCTCCATGTTCTCGGAGGATCATCGCTAGTGGCAACATCCCGGAGCCACCAATTCCGCAAAAATAATATGATTTGTCTTCGCTCATTCAACACCGCTATTGCGTCGCGATGGATTTGGCAATTGCCTGACGAGGGAAATTTACATGAAACGCAAACAGATTGGTATTTGTGCCCCATCAACGCCCATTTCTAGAGAAGATGCCGACCAAGTCATTGCGCTAGCGGCCAGGACACATCCGGACGCAAAGTTAATTTTCTCTGATCAGTGTTTTGCTAATGCTGGTCACTTTGCTGGAGATGATCACCTCCGCTGCAATGGTTTTGTGCAGATGGCAAATGACCCCAGACTTGATGCCATCTGGTTTGCACGTGGCGGATACGGTGCGGTTCGGATCGCAGAAGAAGCGTTGATCCAGCTCGAAGTGCCAGCAAATGATAAACTATATATGGGATATAGCGACGGCGGAAATCTGCTCGCGGCCCTTTACAAGGCTAGTATCGGTCAGCAAGCGCATGGCCCCATGCCGATCGACATAAAGCGCGACAACGGTGAAAAAGTAGTCGAACGCGCATTAAACTGGATTGTTTCTAACGAATCGGAGTCACTTGAACCGCACATCAAGGAAGGTGATAAATATGCGGCCTTCAACCTGACCACATTGGCGATGCTTACCGGCACTTCTCAGATGCCGGACCTCACAGACCATATTGTGATGATTGAAGAAGTATCAGAATATCTCTATTCCTTTGACCGGGCCATGTTCAATATCACCAACCATTTGGCAGGGGTTGGCCTTAAGGGACTGAGGCTTGGCCAGGTTACCGGTATACCTGAAAACGACAGACCCTTTGGCCAAACCGAAGAAGAAATTACACGCTTTTGGTGTGATCGCTATCAGATACCCTATTTGGGCAGAGCAGATATCGGGCATGACGCCAACAACCATATTGTACCGTTTGGAAATGCGGTTACTTAATCCCAGTACCGGCTTTCCGGTTCTCAAAAAATAGACTGTTTTTCGCACTTCCGGGTAGGTTGCCAGAGATGGTTAACGCTATATTTACCCTGCTCGACTATCCCAAATTTATGTACGCGTTTCTCCAGAGAAGAATATTTGCCAGCTTGTTGCTTGTCGCGCTAGCGTTGGGAAGCTGGTATGCTTCCCAAAACCGATGGCTGGAAGATTATGAGTTGCTTGCTCAAACCCAGTTGTCGAAATTTCGATCAACCGAAGTGTCCCAGGATATTGTCGTGGTTGGCCTGGATGACAAAAGCTATCGGGCAAACCCCCAATGGCCTTGGCCACGCAGTGATCACGCTCAAATTGTAGATCATTTAAATGACTATGGTGTGGAGCGAATTTTCTTTGATATCTATTTTCCAAAACCATCCATTGAATCTGAAGATGCCGAGCTGAGCAGAGCGTTTTCGCAGAGCACAGCATCTATTTTTCTGCCGGCAATCATCGACGAAAATGAAGATGGCTCTCTTTATAAAACCGAGCAATATGAACGTTTTGTAAAACACGCAAAGGAAGTGGATATCGGCTTACTGGTATCAAGCCAAAGACAAGTTGTCGCCGCTCCCTACAGGGTCAAAATAGATGGAAAGGAATACAGTTCTTTCGCATCCGAAATAACAGGCCGTGTTGGACCCTTTGAAGAATGGTTTCCGCTAGATTATGCGTATGATTGGAAATCCGTTCCCACCTACAGCGCGATTGATATTTTGACGGGAAATGTAAAACCGGAAAAATTGAAAGGAAAAACCGTTCTATACGGCTACTACAGTCTTGATTTTGGCGATGTATTTTCCGACCCAACCGGACAGGACATTCCTGGTATGGCTGCTCATGCTATTGGAGCAAATGTTCTACTCAACGGTATCCCATCGATAGTTGAAAAATGGGTACCAATTTTGATTGGTTCATTTTTATGCTTGATCTGCATCTGGTTTCTGAAATCCCGAACAGCCCTTGCATTTGCTTTAGTTCTCATTCCTTTGATTCTTTTCGTATCGATTATGTTACGTGTGCAATCAGTGTACATTGAGATCCTTCCAACTTTGAGCATTCTCATCGCAAGTTGTATCTATTTTCGCGCTACAGCTTATCAAAATCAAATTGATGCTGGACGAAGAGTCCATCGTGAAAGCGGGCTACCTAATCTACAGGCTTTTTGTGAAGATCAAAAAAACTCTCACAAGTCAGCCGTAATTTCAATTAATTTTGATGGATATGACTTAGTCAGGAGATCGCTTTCTAACAGCCAGCTGCAAACTTTGCTTGATCAAATTCGAACACGACTTTCGATCATATCAAACGAAATATATCAAGGAACAGATGGCTCTCTCTACTTTGTTATTGAAACCCTGGATGAAAAGGACATTATCGAATCTCTACAAGGTTTGAAGATGTTCTTTGTTAATCCAATTGCCCTCGATGGACATATGATAGCCCTTAAACCTGCTTTTGGATATGATATTGAACCAACCGAAGAACTCTCGGTACGTGCAGGCCATGCATTGGTAGCTTCCTGTCAGGCACAGATAACCTCACAAAAAATCATCCGTTTTGACTCCATGTTGCTTGATGAAGAGAAAAAACACCTTTCGATGCAAAGCACGATTAAGAGAGCTATGGACCAGAGGGAGCTGGAAATCTACATCCAACCACAGATTGACATTGCTTCGGGTTGGACGGTTTCCGGTGAGGCGTTGGTTCGTTGGAACGACCCCCTCCGTGGCCTAATTTCTCCGGGCGAATTTATGCCTATTCTTGAGAAGACCCCATTAATTGCCAGTTTAACGCTCCATATTTTAAAACTCGCAATATCTGCGCTTAACGACATTCTTCCGTTGGCAGATGATTTCAAGGTTTCTGTAAATGTGCCTCCCTCCTTGATGACCGATAGTGAGTTTACGGATCAAGCGTTGGAGCTAATAGAACAATCAGAAATTCCCAATTCGGCGGTCATTTTGGAAATCACTGAAAGAGGGATGTTGTTTGACAAAGATATTGCCAAGCAGGAGATGCAGCGATTCGTTGATGCAGGCATAGAGTTTTCGATCGATGATTTCGGTACTGCCAATTCCAACATCGAGATTTTGCGTTCAATACCAGCCTCCGAACTCAAAATTGACCAGTCTTTTATCAACGGACTAACGCACTCGACCAAAGATCAGGCCTTGGTTGAATCGATTATTAACATGGCTCACGGGTTAAAATATATTGTGGTTGCCGAAGGCGTGGAAGATCAACAAATTTTGAATTTGTTAACCATTTTAAATTGTGACAAAGTTCAAGGCTATCACTTGTCTAAACCTTTGAAAGTTAGTGATTTTACAGGTCATTTGATACGAGAGTTTTTGCACAAAAGGGTATTGGATCGGTCAAAATATGGTTAATTCTTGTAAAGGATGAAAATTATGATATTGTTAACCAGTTAATTTAGTAACAGTAGGGGTTAACAATGATTGAATGGCTACTTGAAGTACTATTCGGCCGTCGTCATAAAGGTGGCGGACCAGGCTAGTTTATCTAGCAATTAGGATTGAAAAAAAGGGCGCTTATGTGCCCTTTTTTATTTGTATTACAAATAGTTACGAGTCATGCGGGGTGCATTCGAGCTTTCACGGTTTAAGAGAGTTATGTGAACAAGGCTCGCCCGATGCAAACATGTTTAGTGTTTATACATGCCTGTTTTAGCCGAGGAACTCAGTCCAGAGTTTGTCGATTCGAATGATTCGGTTGATTGCGGCGAGCTTTGCTGGAAAACCCGGCGGTCGGGTCGCATTAACCGCCGGATCCTCCAGAGGAATAGCTCCATTGGAACAGAAGTTTGGGAAACTGTTCCTTTGAAGACTGGTGCGAAGTCGTCTGCGTGACGGCGAACGACCTCGCTAAACACCTAATGCAAGATTCGCATCCAATGGAATGTGATCAAGGTCACGGATTGAGAAAGTTATTAAATTGTGCGGTTTGATCGATTTATTGACGCAACGCTGCACTGCTGCCGTCACTATATTCAATTTTTCATCGCCCGATGCAGAAACTGATATGATGGATGGCGAAAACCAATATACTATCCAAGTTTGATCATGGATTTTAACGAACTAGAATCACCCAAAACGTAAAACGGGAGCTCATCCGAAGATAAGCTCCCGCTGCGCCTCACTTGGGGCTGCTTTCCGCTTGCGCTTCCGGCCGCCGCTTCTTTGGCGTCGGGTTTCCGGATCAGTATCTGTTTTCAGTTCTCCACATTTCCGCTTGCGCTTCTATGCTTCGGTTTCCAACACATGCTGGTTCAGTCACCTGATGATTGCTGTCTCTCTGTTCCGTTCCAGCCGAAGCCTTTGCTTTCCAGTCTTCTTTCAACCATCCACTGAAAGATCATTCTATCATATTTGCATATAACAAACTGGTCGTTTCAATCATCTTTGTGCTTTTATCTCTCCCCAACGGGTCATTGCTGACTGGTCGCCGGTTATAAGCAAATGCCTTCCGATGCATTGGTTATGACTCGAAGGTCCGAGTCGGGCCTAGTGGAAAAACCCGAGTTATCCACAGACAATGAAGTTAGCGGTGGAAAAACTAGGGGGATGTGGTGGATAACAATCGTTATCGGGAAATTTTTCGAAAGTCCGGCCCCACTTGATCGGGAGGGGATAGTAAGGGGACCGGACCATCGAAACGATCCCGGCATCTTGGGAGGAGGATGCGTGCCGGGGTCGTTAAACTCATGCCTTAAACCTGAACTGTATTCAGCAAGATGATGCTGCTCATGCTCAGGGCGGCAACTATATTGAAAAGCGTCTTCATGGGATTTCTCCTTTGATTAACGCCTATCAAACATTCCTTTTCCTGTTCACTTGTTATGATGAAATGGTCTTCAAACAGTTAAGTTTCAATTGAAAACGGAGCTCAGTTAATTGCATTATTTGCAACTGACTGAACTCCGTTTTCAGGAAATTTTGAATCTAAGTATTTGTTTTATTTAGAATATGCCTCTGAGGATACTCTTTCCACGATCAAGAGGGTTGCGACGGAAATCTGTCTCTTCCCGGCCTATATAGGTAAAAATACCATTCATCGCTTGATCCTTTACACTATCGGTAAGGCCGTCACGAGACAGATCCATCCCACCCAGGCGGGCCAAAGACGATATAGAACCCAACCGTTCAACTTGTTTAAAAGCACCCAAATCACCCAGAGCCGATTCAATCAACGGCCGTACTTTGTTTCCCAGTTCTATTCCCGCCGTATCCTTTAGGAATTCTGTTCCGGCAGTGTCTCCGCCCGTCACAATTCCAAGTCCTTTAGTGAACGTTAAACCATCGATAGCGGAACGAAAAACAGGCTTTGCTGCCAACGCTGCTTGACCGGCGGCACCATTGAGTGTGCGAGTAATGTCACCGGTCAGCCCTGCCTTGCTGGTAAACCGCAATATATCGGTTGCCCGTTTCAACGGCCCAGGGAGCAACACGCGAACAGCTTTATCTGCGTAAAAAGCACCGGGCTCGCCCAGCTTGTCGAGCGCATTGTCCGAAGCATTGCCCAAAAGACTCTTCAATCCCTTGGATTGAGCAAGGGCCGGTTGCATCATAAACGGCGCCGCACCCAAGCCTACCAAGACAGCACCTGATTTCAAAAACACTCTTCTGCTAGTTTGATCTGTCATAATCCGCTCCCTTGCTTTGGCATGACCATATCATACCAGCTTAGCGCGAAACTGAACAGCTACAGATAATCAGGTAAATTCAGGTAACTTGTGCGCAACAAAGCTCACTTTACTTCAGAAAACTGCAACTTACCGCTGGTTTCTTCAGATGATGTTTCATTCAGTTCCAACAAAAATGAGTCGCCTTCATCCGTCGTTCCCGACAAATTATTACCTTGCTTGGCCACTTCAAATTCTTCTTCAGTCATTTTGGTTTGAAACCACTCCGACAACTCATCCACACTTGTTGGAGCGACAAAACTAACGGTTACTTTACCGCCTTCGCCCTTTTGATCCTCGATATTGAAATTTGTGATCTTTGATCCAGGATAGAGTGCAACATTGTTCAGGTCGAAATCATCACTATCCAAGGTGATTTCGGGGAGATCAACATCCATCGAAAAGCCGTCAGCCTTTATGGAAAATTTGCTGTCTTTTCCCTCACCACCAATAATTATTTTCTCAGTCTCTTCGGCAGATTCGTCACTAAGGTCGATGGAAAAACTGGAACCATCGTCCTCAGATTTGCTGCAAGCGGACAAAACCAATGGAATAACGGCTATAGCGGCAATGATCTGTTTATTCATTCAGTATCTCCAAACTGTATTGCATTGATAATACAGTTTGGAGATACTGAGGTCAAGTTTGATTAAGCCGGATCAATTCCTGAACCAGGGTTTGCAGCATTTACGACGCCGCCATCGACGGGCAATGTCGAACCAATAACATAGTCACCAGCCGAGCTTGCCAAGAAAATAGCCGCTGAAGCCATGTCTTCTGCGCGGCCAATACGCCGAGCAGGAATCCCCGGGGCCACGGCATCGCCGTGATCTCGCGCCGCTTTATTCATTGTGGAAGCAAAAGCACCAGGGGCAATCCCAGTCATGATAATATCTTCCTGCACCAGCTTGGATGCCATTTTGCGGGTCAGATGAATGACCGCTGCTTTGGAAGCCTGATAGCTGTAAGTTTCCCACGGATTGACTTTCAGACCATCAATTGAGGCAATATTTATAACCTTTGCTGGCTGTTCAAAACTAGCGGCTGCCTTAAGTTGCGGATGAAGCGCCTGCGTCAAAAAGAACAATCCTTTGACGTTGGTATCCATCACCTTGTCCCAGCCACCTTCGGGAAAGTCGATATATTCGGTACCCCATGCCACACCGGCATTGTTTACGAGTATGTCCAGCTTCTCTTCGCGGGATGCGATCTCGGCAGCCAAAGCCTTGCACCCCTCAACGGTTGAAATGTCTCCCTGGATATAGATGCAGTTATCACCGAATTCAGCAGCGGCAGCTTCACCCTGATCGGCTTTTCGGCCTGAGATGTAGACTTTAGCGCCTTGTGTCAGGAACCCCTCAGTGATCATAGCTCCAATGCCGCGCTGACCGCCAGTTACGAGCGCAACGCGCCCATCGAGGGAAAAGAGTTTGTTGAAATCCATTATATTGCTTCCTTCTAATATCCGTGCATCTCGGCGACGAGATTGGTGTGATAGTTGGCATCCCCCATAAACTCTGCCAGCGCGCGATCGCGTTTCATATAGAGGCCAATGTCATACTCATCGGTCATGCCAACGCCGCCATGCATCTGAACGCCTTCCTTCACAGACAGTGCAGCGGCTTTTCCTGCTTTGGCTTTGGCAACAGAGATCATCAGTTCGGCTTTGTCGGAGCCTTCATCGAGCATTTGCTGTGCTTTCAAAACAGTGGCTTGGGCAACCTCCATTTCGCTATAGAGATGCGACAAACGATGTTGCAGCGCCTGGAAAGTTCCGATAATTTTATCAAACTGTTTCCGGCCTTTCACATAATCAACCGTGATATCCATCGAACCAGCGCCCACGCCAACTGTTTCGGCAGCTGATCCTGCGCGGCCTGCATTGAGCATGCGTTTCAACACAGCATCACCTTCATCCACCTCACCGATCACAGCGTCAGCGTCGACAATGACGCCGTCAAATTCAACGTGCGCAGCAACGGCACTGTCGACCAGTCGAACATTATCGCGAGACAGCCCGTTTGTGCTGGTATCAACGGCAAATAAGGTCAATCCTTTGTCATCACCGGCGCTACCACTTGTTCGGGCAGCGACGATCAACGTATCCGCTGAACCGCCTTGGACGACAAATTGCTTTTTGCCATCTAGCTTGAAGCCATTACCTTCGCGAGTAGCCGCCATGCTGATCTGATCGGGACGATGCTTCGCACCCTCGTCAACCGCAACGGCCAAAACGCTGTCACCAGACAATATGCCCGGAAAATACTTCTCCCGCATTGCCTGACCACCGGCATTGAGCGCTTCCACGCCGGCGACGGCAGTCGTCAAAAATGGTGATGGTGTCAGGTTACGACCAATTTGTTCCAGCACAACACCGGCTTCAACATGACCAAGACCCAATCCCCCCTCGTCTTCAGAAATCAGAATTCCGGTAAAGCCCATTTCTGAAAACTTCTTCCACAGGTTATGGGAAAATCCGTCCTTACAGTTCTTGTCACGGAACTCCCGAAAATGGGCGACATCGCCCTCGCCTTTCATAAAATCGGCAGCACTGTCTTGCAGCATTTGTTGGTCTTCATTTAGATATAGTGGCATTTCATTATTCTCCTTTTTGTCATCCCGCACTTGATCCGGGACCCAGTTTACAACCAAGCCGCGAGACGACCTTGTGTTTCACTGGTTTCCCGCCTTCGCGGGAATGACGAAAATTTCTTTAGGCTCCGGGCAGCTGCAATATCTGCTTGGAAACGACGTTGAGCATCACTTCACTGGTGCCGCCCTCAATACTGTTCGCTTTGGTCCGCAGCCAATCGCGAGCGGTCAGACCACCATTGGTGGCCTCGCTTTCCCACTCGAGCACCTCGCTTCCACCGGCCGTCATGATCAACTCATAGCGGCTCTTGTTCAGTTCAGTTCCCACATATTTCATCATATTGGGTTGTGCCGGGTGACAAAGACCGGCTTTGAAAGTGTCGCCAAACCGCTCGGCCATTGCACGAAATGCGAGCAGCTCAATATCAATATCAGCAAGATCAGCGCGCAACATCGGATCATCCAGACGCCCCATTTCATCACGGCCAATTTGATCAGCAAATTTTGCCCCCAGCGATCCGCCGCCCGATCCGCCCTGTCCGGAAATCATGCTGCGTTCGTGACCCAACAGATATTTGGCCACGTCCCAACCTCGATTTTCTTCGAAGACTACCGAAGATATGCCTTCACCATATGATTTCGGTACTTTCACATCATCGAAGAAAGTTTCACAAAAAGGCGAGGCGCCGGAGATCAATTTGATCGGCTTTGTGGTGACGCCCTCATTGGTCATGTCAAAGAGCAAGAAGGTTATGCCTTTGTGTTTCTCGTTCTTATCAGTCCGCGTGAGGCAGAATATCCAGTCGGCCTTGTCCGCATAGCTGGTCCAGATTTTCTGTCCATTCACAACATAGTGATCGCCTTGATCAATCGCACTGGTTTGTAAAGAAGCGAGATCTGATCCTGAACCAGGCTCAGAATAGCCCTGACACCAACGAATTTCTCCGCGCGCAATCTGTGGGAGGAAATGTTTCTTTTGTTCTTCCGTACCAAATTGCAGCAATGCGGGACCAAGCATCCAGATGCCAAAGCTCGACAGAGGTGAACGACATTTCAGACGCCCCATTTCCTGACCAAGTACCTTCGCCTCAGCGCGAGATAATCCACCTCCGCCATATTCTTTCGGCCAATCGGGAACGGTCCAGCCTTTTGCGGCCATGATATCCATCCACTCTTTTTGACCGGGCTTGTACGATGGATTGCGACCACCCCAACAGGCATCGCTTTCATCAACTACGGGTTCGCGCATCTCAGGCGGGCAATTGGCTTCTAGCCAAGCTGCCGCCTCTGCGCGGAAAGTTTCAATATCGGACATGACGATTTTCCTTTTAATTGCTCAATTAAAGTTGGACTATCATAAAAATGACGACGGGTTCAATGATTCCCTTTGCAAAAATATATTGGAGAACAGGATATGCGTTTCGAAGGTAAAACAGCGGTCATCACTGGCGGTTCATCCGGAATTGGCCGCGGTACAGTTGATTTGTTTCTTCGGGAAGGCGCGACAGTCGTCATGGGTGATATCGATGACGCAGAGGGCACTGCCATGATGTCTTCGATGGGTGACGCATTTCATTACGTCAATTGCGATGTGACACAGGAAGATCAAGTTAAGGCGCTGATGGATCAGGCGGTCGAGAAAACCGGCGGCCTTGATATTGTGTTTAACAATGCTGGCGCCGGTGGACCGCGCGATCCGATCGATGAAATTAGCGGCGATGATTGGGATTTTGCCATGGCATTGCTACTCAAGTCCGTTGCTATGGGTATCCGGCACGCCGCACCCCATATGAAAAAGCGCGGAGGCGGGGCAATCGTCAACACCAGCTCTATTTGCGCACTGCATGGAGGATATGGACCCATTGCCTATTCAACAGCAAAGGCTGGTGTGTTGCAACTGACCAAGATCGCGGCTGCTGAACTGGCTCAATATAAAATCCGCGTGAACGCCATTTGCCCGGGCTTCATCCAAACCAATATTTTCGCCACCACCTTAGGTGCTAACGAAGAGCAAAAGGCGCAGATCAATACTGCCCTCGGTCAATTGGGCGCGATGGCACAACCGGTAGCTCGTCCCGGTATTCCGCAGGATATAGCCGAAGCCTGCGCTTATCTTGCGAGCGATGCCGCTGGTTTTGTAACTGGTACCAAAATATTAGTTGATGGCGGTATCATGACCGGCACCCAAAGCAGTTGGAACCCAGAAGCCCCCGGTATGCTCGACGCGATGCTGCCAGAGGAACTGCGATGAGTATCAATAGCGATCCACTCCCAACCAGAACCAAAGCGCTTTATGGCTTTGGTTCTGTCGCTTACGGTATCAAGGACAATGGCTTCGCTACCTTTCTGCTATTCTATTATAATCAGGTTATCGGCATGCGCGCCGATCTTGTCAGCCTGGCGATTGCACTAGCCCTTATCATCGACGCATTCATCGATCCCATCATCGGACAGATGACTGATCGAACCCGCACCAAAATTGGCCGGCGCCATCCCTGGCTTTATATATCCGCCATTCCGATTTGTATAACCTGGCTGCTACTCTGGCATCCGCCAGAGGCGAGCGAGATGGTACAATTCTTTTATTTGCTCGCCTTGGCCATACTTGTTCGACTTTCTTTGTCGCTAAATGAAGTCCCTGCCCTTGCCTTGCTTCCCGAATTGTCGACCGACTATCATGATCGTACCAGTATCACGCGCTATCGTTATCTATTCGGTTGGGCCAGCGGCTTGCTGCTAATGTTCTTCGCCTATTCCTATCTGCTGGTTCCAAGTGACGAATATAAGGACGGCCTGCTCAATGCAGATGGATATTCCACCTATGCAATTATTGGGGCTTTTGTAATGGCCTTTGCTGTTTTGGTGGCGGCAAGAGGAACCCATAAACGTATTGTCACAGCATATCATGCCGCCGGGAAACTGCCTGAATCATCGGAATCGTTGAAAGAAATCTTCAGCACGTTCCGATTCAAACCTTTCATGATGCTTATGTTTGCTGGCCTGTTTGCTTATACTAACCAAGGTGTGATTTTCGCATTATCGCCATATTTGCTTACGCATGTATGGCTGTTCGGACAAACTGAGTTGGCAATCTACTCCGCAACATTGTTCATCGCCGCGATCGTTGCATTTGTGATCGTCAACGGCATTTCCCAGCGTTATGGCAAATCAAGAACCGCCTGTTTCATGGTAATCGCATCCACGGTCTTAACAACGGGGCCTTATTGGCTTTATCTTGCAGGCCTGTTTCCGGCAGTTGGGTCATCGATACTATTGCCCATCTTTCTGATCTTTATCATTTTGGGGACGGCGTGCGGAATTTGCACATTGATTTTGACCATGTCGATGATGGCCGATGTCACTGATGCCTTTGAACATCAACATGGCAAGCGCTCAGAAGGGGTTTTTGCATCCGGGGTCTGGTTAATGCAGAAATCAGTTGGCGCACTTGGCCTATTAATGGCAGGCATGATTATCGCTATTGTACAGCTTCCTGAAAAAGCATCCCCGGGTACTGTCGAACCTGAAATTGTTACCAATATGGTTTGGATATACGCTTCGTTGGCGGTGGCCCTGGGTTCGGTCGGCGCCTGGGCCTACACATTGTTTCCGATAAGCGAACAGGATCATAGCGACATGGTCTCAACCAAAAAAAGCGTCGAGGCTTAGCTGGGCGACCATTGTGAAATGAGGAAATTAAGGCAGTTTCCCTGTGGAAATAGGGCAACGCCTCTGCTAGTTTAACCGCATAATTAAATTTGGATATAACAAAAAAGGATTTGGGCATGGACTTCGATCTCACGGAAAAGCAGGAATATTGGCGCAATCGGGTACGCGATCATATTGAGACTCACCTGAAGCCGCGTGTCGGAGACTATAAAAAGGAAGACGCTTCGGGAGATCGCTGGAAGGTTATTCAAACTATAGAAGAAGAAAAGGTGAAGGCAAAAGAAGCTGGCATCTGGAACCTCTTCATGCCGCCATCCAACCCTAATCTTCCCCATGTTGATGATAGATTTGAATTTGAAGGTCCGGGCCTGACCAACATGGAATATGCACTATGCGCAGAAGAAATGGGGCGTTTGGGTTTCTCCTCTGAAGTGTTTAACTGCTCCGCTCCTGACACTGGTAACATGGAGGTATTCCATCGCTACGGTACGATTGAACAGAAAGAACAATATTTGCGTCCGTTGATGAATGGCGAAATTCGTTCAGCCTTCCTGATGACCGAACCTCGGGTTGCATCATCAGACGCCACCAATATTGAAACCAAAATTGAACGTGATGGTGATGAATATGTGATCAATGGCCGCAAATGGTGGTCCTCGGGTCTTGGCGATCCACGCTGCTCCGTCGCTATTGTTATGGGCAAAACCCGCTTCGACGGCAGCCGCTATACACAGCAATCACAGATCTTGATGCCAACCGATGCCGAGGGCGTGAACATCATCCGCCATCTACCCGTATTTGGTTATGACGATGCACCACACGGCCATATGGAAGTCGAACTCAAAGACGTCCGCGTTCCCGCATCCAATATCATTTTAGGTGAAGGCCGCGGCTTTGAAATTGCGCAAGGGCGCCTCGGACCCGGACGCATTCATCACTGTATGCGGACCATCGGTGTAGCCGAAGACGCGCTTGAAAAAATGGTGCGTCGCTTGCAATCACGAGTAGCATTCGGAAAAACTCTGTCAGAGCACAGCATCTGGGAACAGCGCATTGCTGCAGCCCGAATCGACATTGAAACCAACCGTCTTCTCTGCCTAAAAGCCGCAGACATGATGGATAAAGTCGGAAACAAAGTAGCCAAAGCAGAGATCGCCATGATCAAGGTTTCTGCACCAAATATGGCGCTGCGGATTATTGACGATGCGATCCAAGCACACGGCGGCGGCGGTGTTAGCGAAGACTTTGGTCTCGCCAGCGCTTACGCCCATCAACGGACATTGCGTCTCGCTGATGGCCCAGATGAGGTACATGCTCGCACCATCGCGAAAATCGAGATGGGCAAATATGCAGAAGAAGCACCAGGCAGCAAGATGAAGGAAGAACTAACTTCCGGTGATCTCGCCGTTTCACGATAGGAGCCAGCCACATGAAAGCAGCAGTTCTCCGGGAACCCGGCAAGCCATTGACGGTTGAAGAAGTACAGATCGACAAGCCCAAGGCGCATGAGGTGCTTATCCGCACCGCTGCCTGCGGACTCTGTCATAGCGATCTGCATTTCATCAACGGAAGCTATCCACATCCTCTGCCCGCCATTCCAGGTCATGAAGCGGCAGGAATTGTGGAGGCGATTGGTGACGAAGTAACAAGCGTAAAGGTTGGTGATGCCGTCGTGTCCTGCCTTTCCGCGTTTTGCGGAAACTGTGAGTTTTGTGTGAGTGGTCGCATGTCGCTGTGCTTGGGAGCCAATACAAGGCGCGATGTAGAAGATACTGCTCGGCTCAGCCAGGATGGTGAATTAGTCAATCAGATGCTCAACCTGTCTGCTTTTGCCGAGCAAATGCTGATCCACGAGAATGCATGTGTAACCATTGATCCGGAAATGCCTTTGGATAGAGCAGCCCTTATCGGTTGTGCGGTGACAACGGGTGCCGGAACTATCTTTAACGCCTGTAACGTAACGCCTGGAGAAACCGTGGCCGTCGTTGGCTGCGGTGGTGTTGGACTTGCAACAATCAATGCGGCAAAAATTGCCGGCGCAGGCCGCATCATTGCGGCCGATCCTCTGCCAGAAAAACGAAAGATGGCCGAAGAAATGGGAGCAACTGATACGGTTGACGCAACGGCTGATGGTGCTGCTGGAGAAATTGTCGAGATGACCGGCGGCGGTGTGGACTATGCGGTGGAAGCTGTAGGACGGCCACAAGCCGCGCAGCTTTCGGTCGACGTTCTAAGACGCGGCGGTACAGCGACCATTCTTGGTATGATGCCATTGGCGGAAAAAGTTGGCCTCAGTGCTATGGATTTGCTTTCCGGAAAGAAACTACAAGGCGCAATTATGGGCGGCAACCGCTTCCCCGTTGATATCCCGCGCCTCGTTGACTTTTACATGAAGGATATGTTGAAACTCGATGAACTGATTTCTGAGCGTATTCCACTTGAGCAGGTCAATGAGGGCTTTGCAGCGATGGAAAAAGGCGATACCGCCCGCTCAGTCATTGTATTTGATCAATAGGAACCTGAAATCATGACAGAAATCAATCCACAAGTGGATATGGTCGGCACAATGGACGTGCCGGAAAAAGATAAGCTGGACGAAGCCAATCTGACAAACTGGATGGAAGCCAATGTTGAAGGTTTTGACGGGCCCATTACGCTAAGCAAGTTCAAAGGCGGGCAATCAAACCCAACTTACAAGATTGAATCGCCAGGTACCAATTATGTACTCCGCAAAAAACCGTTCGGAAAATTGCTGCCCTCCGCACACGCGGTAGACCGTGAGTTTCGCGTCATCGCCGGTTTGCATCCGGCCGGTTACCCAGTCCCAAAACCTTATGGTCTCTGCGATGATGATGATGTCATCGGTACCATGTTCTATATCATGGGGATGGCTGATGGTCGCACTCTATGGGACGGCACTTTGCCTGACAGTGACCCGGCAGAACGCACTGCAATATATCATGAAATGATAGATAATCTTGCCCTGCTGCACAGCTATGATCCGACCGAACTGGGGCTAGAAAAGCACGGCAAGCCGGGGAATTATTGTGAACGGCAGATTTCCCGCTGGTCACAACAGTATAAATTGTCCGAACTAAAAGTTATTCCCGAGATGGATCAATTGATCGAATGGTTGAACAAAACCATCCCGGAACAGAAGAGCTTTGGCATTGTCCACGGCGATTATCGGCTCGACAACATGATTTTCGCGCATGATGAACCCAAAGTTATCGCCGTTCTCGATTGGGAACTCTCAACATTAGGCGACCCAATTGCTGATTTTGCATATTGGCTTATGGCTTATGAAATGGAACCGGAAGGCCGCAGCGGCCTGAAGGGTGTTGATGTTGCAACCTTAGGAATTCCTAGCCGCGAAGAGGCCATAGCTCGCTATTGTGAGAAAGCTGGCATTGATGAGTTACCACCTATGGATTGGTATCTCGCCTATAACCTATTTCGGATTGCCGCAATTTTACAAGGGATCCAAAAACGCGTGGTAGATGGAACCGCGAATAGCGCGGCCGCAGCGGAAATGTCCGATCGCGTAACGCCGTTAGCACAAGCGGGCTGGGAAGCGGCCAAACGCGCAGGAGCATAAAGGGACCTCATCATGGCCGATCTAAAAGACAAAGTTGCTATCATTACCGGCGCTGGCAGCGGCATCGGAAGGGCTTCGGCTCTGCTCTTTGCCGAACATGGTGCCAAGGTAATCGCCAGCGATATTACGGATGATGTCGAAGAGACTGCCAAAGGTTCCGATGGCGATATTATCGCGATCAAAGCCGATGCGGGCAGCGAAGGTGATATTGAAATGCTTGTGGAAGCAGCAGAACAGCGCTTTGGCGATCTGCACGTATTCTTTGCCAACGCCGGAATTGGTGGCGGGTTTCAAGGCATATTCGACAGTGATGTTGCCGAATGGCAAGAAGTACTGCGAGTTAACTTGATCGGCCCTTTCTTGGCAGCCAAATATGCGGGTAAGGTGATCGCTGAAAGCGGTCACGGCGGTTCGATCATCTGTACCGCCAGTGTTGCAGGTATTCGTTCCGGTGCGGGAGGTCCTGCTTATAGCGCCTCCAAAGCTGGCGTAATCAATCTCGTAAAAGTGGCTGCTCAACAATTTGCGACATCCAATGTGCGATGCAACGCAATTTGTCCGGGGATTACTGAAACTGGAATGACGCAGTTTATTTACGACAAAGCCCGTGAGAAGGGGAAGGAAGACCGGCTAGGTTATCTCAACCCACTTCGCCGTGGCGCTGCACCGATAGAGATTGCGGAAGTCGCTCTGTTCCTTGCCTCTGATCGATCATCATATGTCAATGGACAAGCGATCGCTGTAGACGGCGGACTGAGTGCATCGCATCCTGTCACTCGTCAGGAATTTGGCCGGACTGCTGTGTGATAATATTCTGGAACTAGTCTAGAATTCTGACTGCAGGAGCTCCGGATCAAAGCCCGGAGCATCCCACTATTAATTAGCATAAGCCAAATTGCTATTACCCAATTGGACATAATCAACCCGGCTACCCGTTGCGCCGCAAAGGAATCTACTATCCTTTCCGCCGGTCAGGTCGCCTTCGACCCGCCAGCCAGCGCCATCGCGGGCGACCGCGCGGATTTCAGAAACTCTGACATTTTTTCCGGACTGTACTTCAGCCGCGTTTGAACAGGCGTTGATTGCCTGATCCATTGTGCCAGTACCGCGGCTGCTTTGTTCGTTGCTGCGATTGTCATAGCGACGATCATCGTTGCGATAATCCCGATTGCGATAGTCGCGGTCGCGATAATCACGGTTATCGGTTCGACGATCACGCTTGTTGTTTGAGGCGGCACTTGCGATTGCTGCAATCCCGCCGAGGATCAATATCCCGGCCACCACATCACCACCATCAATTCTGCCACGGCGATGACGATGTCCGCGATAGCCTCTATATCCGCGATAGCCTCTATACCCTCGATATCCGCGATTACCGCGCCATCTTTCGGCTGTCTCAGCTTCAGGGCTCCAGGCCAGGCTGTTCATATCAAGTGGCTGGTCAATCGTTCCCACGGTTGAGACCGGCGCTGCCATAGCCGGTGTAAAACCCGTAAAGATCAAAGCCGATGAAGCCGCCACTGCGGATAGTTTTTTGCGAAAGGTCATATATTACACCCCTGTGTTAAACCCCAGATACTGCGCCCCGAAAAGAGAAGAAGTACCAAATATGGAGAAAGCTATAAGAGGTCCAGCCTGTCGCCAGGCTGAACCATGTTTTTTACATCACACGTTGGATCACCAACGGTTTAGGCCTTTGAAACGGATATCGGAAACCCGGCGTCCATCTACAAAGCAAGTGAATTTGCCAGTGTCGTAATTGCTATGACGTCTGTTATACCCGTTGCGATATTGGCGACCGCGATAATTATCCTGCACTGCAATCCGGCCTTTTACCCGGTAACCATAGCGAGTTCGTTTAACGTCGCGGATCTCGGTCACATCGGCCCGGCCATATTGACCTGCCCGGCGCTCTGCCTGACGCACGCATTTGTTCACGGCCTTACGCGGACGAATACGCTGGTTCTGGCCGTAATTATTATGCCGATAACGATCACCACGATAGCCGCGATCATAGTTATTGCTGTAGCGATCCTTCTTGCCCGAGGTCAGGATGGCTGCCAATCCACCCAGAACGACGGCTCCTGCAATCACCTCACCTGCGCTAATCCCTTTGTCATGACCTTTGGCCATCGCTGGGGTTGCTGAAACGGCCATCGCAGTTGCGGCAGCGGTTCCGACTATTGCTGTTTTAAGAGTCTTCATGTCCACTTTCCTTTATGACTGCAGGGGAACCATTTCCCGAGCTGTGAATATGTTTTGGATGATTCGCATTGAGCAAAGACTGAACTTACTCGACAGCTCTTGTTCAGGTTTATAGCTATTTTTATGAATAATAAATATGGTTATATTTCCATATCTTAGCTTTGAAGTTTACAATGTGCACAGGAATAGAGGGCAATTTTTCGGGATGGTTACATGACTGGAAAAAGACACCGGATCACAGATATTCGGAATATCACTCATACTATTTTATTCCTTTGAAATTGACCCGAAAGCCTATCCAAACTCAACCATGTAAGACAGTGTGTATATCAACCCTCTTTGACTAAGAGAGCAGCAATGGGTCATCGCTGTGCGCTTTTCAAATTCCGTGCTATTGTTGGTCGATGGGAATATCCAAAACTCGATTGTCCTTACTCGCCGCTCTATTTTTTCTCGCTGTCTCATTCCTTGGCGGATCTGTGATATGGTCCATGCTTGGTCTCGCTGATGACCTCACTATCGAAGGAAACGCAGAGATCGTACGACTGGACAGCGGTGACCTGGGAACGGGCTGGACCGCCTATGGCGGTGATGTTGGTGGGAATCGTTATTCAGCAGCAACGCAGATAAACAGCACCAATGTCAATCAACTCGCAATCGCCTGGACGCATCACAGCGGAGCCTTGAAAGGAAAAAGCGAAGAAGACATAGCCAAAAGCGCGCTGCAAACAACACCGGTCTTGATTGAAGACTCCTTGATATTTTGCACCCAGTTTAACGAAGTCATTGCAGTTGATCCGGGAACAGGTGAAGAGAAATGGCGCTACGATCCCAAAGTTCCAACCGGCAGCAATCCAGCCAATCAATATACCTGTCGCGGCGTTTCTTCCTGGAAAGATACGGCCGCTGAACCAGATGCTAAATGTTCGACGCGCTTGTTTACGGGAACTGTTGATGCCCGGATCATTGCTTTAGATGCCAAAACAGGTGAGCCATGTGAAGGTTTTGCGGATGGCGGCACCAAACGCATCCGACCGTCCATAACTCTGCGCTGGCCGGGTGAATTCCAGATAACATCGGCCCCTGCCATAGTTGGTGATACCGTGATTACCGGAACCTCAATCGGCGACAATCTTCGCACCGATGCACCCAAGGGCACAGTATTTGCCTTTGATGCACGCACCGGTGAAACGAAATGGACATTTGATCCTTTATCGGGTTCACCCAATATTCGCGGCGGGCACAGCAATGTCTGGTCAACCATTGCTGTCGATGACGCACGCCAGATGGTTTTTCTCCCTACCTCAAGTCCCAGTCCTGATTACTTTGGTGGGAACAGGCTTGGCGATAATCGATATGCAAATAGTGTGGTCGCTTTAAACGGCGAAACTGGCACCGTTGCATGGCATTTTCAAACCGTACATCATGACGTTTGGGACTATGACATTCCGGCTCAACCCGGCCTATTTCAGGTCTGGCGTGATGGAGAGGCGCATGATGTCGTGGCGCAGGTGACCAAGACTGGGTTAGTTTTTGTGCTGAACCGCGATACTGGGGAACCATTTCTACCCATTGAAGAACGCACGGTCCCACAGCAGGCTGAAAAAGGAGAAACTCTGTCGCCAACACAGCCTTTCCCGGTCAACACCCCCAGTGTCGTGCCTGACAGGCTTGATCCTGCCGATGCTTTTGGGATTACGCTTTGGGACAAGCTGGCCTGCAAAGCACAACTGGAAAGTCTTCGAGCAGATGGTCTTTTCACTCCGCCGACTGTTCAGGGAACATTATCGTTACCTTTTACTGGCGGCGGCGCCAATTGGGGAAGCGCGGCCTTTGATCCCAAACGAAATTTGCTCGTGATCAACATGAACAACATCGGCCAATATATGCGCCTTCAGCCGAATACTACCGATAGCACCAAAGCCAACAAGATTAGCGACGATGACGAATTCGCGCCAATGGAAGGCGCTCCATATGGTATGAGTCGGGCCATGCTCCTGTCTCCGCTAGGTCTGCCGTGCACCCCACCACCATGGGGTGTTCTGGCAGGCATAGACTTAGACAGCGGTAAAATCGTCTGGCGTCAGACTTTGGGTACCACCGAAGACGTTGCGCCGGGAGGACTCGCTTTAAAGCTTGGCACGCCATCTTTGGGTGGTCCGATTGTGACAGCAGGCGGGTTGATATTTATCGCCGGTACAGCTGATAACTATCTACGGGCCTTCGATGTCGCAACGGGCAAGGAGCTATGGAAAGGCCGCCTTCCAGCTGGCGGACAGGCAACGCCCATGAGCTATATTTGGAAAGGCCGTCAATATATCGTCATCGCCGCCGGAGGAGCCTCCAATGCGGGCTCAAAGCTCGGAGACAATATAGTGGCATTTGCCCTCAACTGAACATCGGTTGATCGAATCATTGTTCAGCGAGATCAAAACGGACTAGAGACAAGGAAATATATTCTTCCACTCCATCTTCAAATATCACCCGAATTTGATCGTCTTCAACCGACTTTAAGTTGACTGGATACCAGCGCCCCTGGCGCTTCCAGTTTACCTGCAAACCGCGAGTTCCTTTCAGAACTAAGTCAGCGATCACGTCCTGTTTTACGGTTTCTAAGCGCAGATCATCAAATCGAACCCGATAACTATCGCCAATCCGTTGCAATATGGTTCCAGGATACCAAAAATTGTCTCCACTCCGATTGATTAGCACCAGCGCTCCAGCGAGCCACTCTTGTGGAGGAACCGTAGTTCTTTGTGCTGCTGTTATGCAAGAACGTGTTTTTCGCGGAGCAATTTTAACTAAGTAACTCTTGCTGATATTTGCCCGAAAACAGATGGGCAGCTCAAACGCTCCGGGTTCAAACAGACGAATATCATAGGCATGGGATTCTTTTCCGCGATTCCAATTGATCTTCTGCCCTTTCCTCAGCATCCAGCATTTTCGTGAGCGAATCAAACTGGTATCATCGCTCCGATAGGTACATAATTTCACTTTTTCGCCGCGATTATTCTTGATTATCACTGTTTCTGCTGCGGATGGAATAGACCAACCTAGCAAAATCGAGATCGCAAATATCGCTGCGACAAACCGCAAATTACTTCTCCATCGTCAACCCAGTTTGATTTGCCAGAAACGCATAAATATCTGAATATTCTTCGATCAGCTTATCCGTAGGCTTGCCGCTACCATGGCCAGCTCGCGATTCAATTCGGATCAAGTGCGGAGCATCACCTGTTTCCAACGCCTGCATTCGAGCAATATATTTGAAGCTATGCCCCGGTACAACACGATCATCAGTATCTGCAGTCGTTACCATTAGAGGCGGATAGTCAGTGCCACTCATGATATTGTGGTAGGGTGAATATTTGAGTAGGTTTCTAAAATCGGCCTCCTTGTTCGGATAGCCATAGTCATCTACCCAATAGCGCCCCGCTGTAAACTGATCAAACCGCAGCATGTCCATCACTCCGACCGCTGCATGCCCGGCCGCAAAAAGGTCGGGACGTTGATTCATGACTGCACCAACCAACAAACCGCCATTGGACCGCCCTTCGACCGCCAATCCGCTCTTTGGCGTGATCCCAATAGAAACCAAATATTCACCAGCTGCGATAAAGTCATCAAACACATTCTGTTTATCATTCAATCGGCCGGCATCGTGCCATTCTTTGCCATATTCACCACCACCGCGGATATTGGCTGATGCAAAAACGCCGCCAGCCTTGATCCAGGCCAACCACGCGGGCTTATACTGCGGCAATACGGAAATATTGAAACCGCCATATCCATAGAGCAATGTCGGCGCACCGTCTGTCAGATCCATGTCCTTTGTGTGAACCAGGAACATGGGAATTTTGGTACCATCTTTGCTCTGATAGAATTGTTGCGTCACCGTGATCAGATTGGGATCAAATGGCAGCGCCGGTTTGGCCCAAACAACTGGCTCGCCAGCTGCAGAAAAGGCGTAAATGGTTCGCGGTCGGTTAAAACTATCAAAGGCGAAGTAGCCCGTATCTCCCTTTGCCGAACCACCCAGGTCATCAACACGACCGATGCCGGGCAAGGTAACAAGGCCCAATGGATCGCCGTCCAACGTGAATATTTCCAACCGGCTTTTGGCGTCATCAATATAGTTTGCTGCAATCTGCTCACCTACAATTTTTGCTTTCGCTAGCGTCGCGCTATGCTCAGGAACAACCTCCTCAAAGACATAAGCCATTTCCCCGCATGTAGTGGTTGCCGCTAACGGTCCATCACATGGCACGTCCCGATCTTCCAGTTCCTCGACATTGGTTTTGACGATCCGTCCACGCGGAGCATCTTTGTCAGTTTTAAAATACAGCATATCGCCAATGCCATCGATCAATTCCCAATCATTATCGAAATTATCCACCAGTTTGCGCGTTTCGAGCGTCGGCGCATCGATTTTAATTAACGTGATCGCGTATTTCTCATCGGTTCCAGAGGACGAACGGATAACAACCCACTCCCGGTCTGAAGTCACGCCTGCTTCATGGCTAAGGTCCGACTGCTCCGGTGTTTCAAATATCTTGAGGTCTTTTTCTTGGGATGTGTTTAGTCGGTGCAAATGAACTGTGTGATCGGTGGTTAGTGATTGAAACTCCTCACCTTTTTCAGGTTCCGGAAAACGAGAATACAAAAAACCGGTATTGCCGGGCATCCATGCCAGACTTGAATATTTCACCCATTTCACTTCGTCGGGTAAAAGCTCACCGTCTTCGACATTCAAAACTCTGAGCGTGCGCCAGTCAGAACCGCCATCCTGAATAGCATAAACGAGGTAACTTCCATCCGGTGATGGCTTCCACTCAGCCAATGCTGTTGCACCGTCATCGGACCATGAAGAAGGGTCGATAAGCACACGCTCATCGCCATCCTTCGTATCTTTAACGTATAAAATGGATTGGTTCTGACCACCACTTTTACGCGTATAAAAATACCTGCCACCCGCCTTTACCGGAACATCCAGATCATCATAATCGAACAATTCGGTCATCGAACCCGTAAAGGCATCGCGTTGCGGCTGGATGGTTTCTAAATACGCGTTTGTGACCTGGTTCTGCTCTTCGACCCAGGCTGCCACAGTTTCATCTTCACGAACATCATTTTCCAACCACCGATAAGGATCGGATATATACTCACCAAACAGTTCGTCGACGATATCAACGGTGCGTGTTTCCGGATAGGTCAATTTATTACTCATATCCTGTTGATCTTCGGCCAGTGCCGGACCGGAAACGGCCAAACCCATGGCCAATGTTAGCATCGTTACGCAACGCATATAAACCCCACATACAAAAGAGGCCGCTAGCTTATCGCCCACGGCCTCTCATATCAAATGAAACTGTATCGTGAATATGATCTATTCGGCAGGCACGAGTTGTTTCTCCCCGCAACTTAGCAGGTTAACGAATTTCTCTGCATTAATTGCAACATCGTCTGAACCAATCTGATCAAACGGGTCTTCAAGATGGCTCTGGATGTTATCTAAGCCGACCAGAATGATTGCAAACAGCACAGGCATTACATACGTTAAACTGGGCACAGCATATTCGGTCGCCTGATAGGCGAAATACGGGCCGTAGAGGATTGGCAGGAGAACGATGAAGAAGTCGCTGAACGCCCGCAATGTCTTGGGCGTGCGATATTGATAGATATGTTTCACGCTTTCAAAGGAAACGATCATTTTGCTGATATATTGGTTGCAGCGGGAACATTCTCCTCCAGCTAATCCCTCTCCGCGCATACGTTTCACAAACTGAGACAGGTGAGAGAATGAAGCGTAAATGCGTTTCTCATGCTCGGGCATCTCTTCAATCGATCCCTTAAACATATCCCGGCAACTGAGCAGTAATTCTGACAATACCTGTTCTACCTGCCGCAAACGGTCATCTTTTTGCTCCGGCAACCAGTCACGTGCAGCGAAATAGAGTGCACGGCCGTGCGCCTTGATCGTTCCATAATCATCGAGTGCATTTTCACGCCGTTTATAGGCATGGCCAATAGAGAACACGATTGGAAAGACAATTGCGGTAGAGATCATAGTCAACGGAAAATCGGCGGCAATCCCTGATGTTAAACTGATGTAAGTTGAGAGTATCGCAAGCAATACAATGAGTAGACTCTTCCAGTTTAGGATCAACCCCAGCTGTGAAATGCGTTCCATAGTTCCCTCCAACTCAATGAAAAGGGTTTAACTCTTAAGGTTTGAGATTTTGTTAACTATGTTTATGGCCATAAAAAAGGCCGTTGCAATTGCTTGCTACGACCTTCTTATTTTGGTTGCGAAAGCGGTTTACGCTTCCTGAAATTCTTCCACTTCGTTCTGGACTGGACCACTGTCCTGACCTTTCGCATCAACATCGCGATCAACCAGTTCAATCACAGCCATGGCTGCCGCGTCACTATCACGGAAACCGGCTCTAATAATGCGCGTATAACCGCCGCTACGGTCACTGTACCGTGCTGCCAGTACTTCGAACAATTTCTTTTCCTGAACTTCATCCATCAAACGCGAATGCGCGAGCCGACGGTTGGACAGTCCACCTTTTTTCGCCAATGTAATCAGTTTTTCCAGATATGGGCGCAGTTCTTTCGCCTTTGGCAACGTGGTTTTGATCTGCTCGTGCTTAATCAGCGCTGCGGACAGGTTTTTCAACAAAGCCTGACGGTGAGCACCGGTCCGCTGCATACGGCGGCCCTTCATTCTATGACGCATGGTAATTCCTTTGTTCGTTATGAGGCCGTATTAGGTACCTCGTAGCAGGCGAATCAGGGGCTCGCCATTCAACCCAATATTTGCGGCAATCACCGCAGAGCGCGCTCCTAATAGCATTTTCGCTAAAAAGTCAACTATTGTCTGGTTCATCTATCGGGATCGAAAAACCGGACTTTATCGCGCGTATGATGACATTGCTATTCGCCGTTGCGACAAAACTGTTCGACAATATCCTGTTTTGGATGAAATCGTCATATTCTTCCATCGTTCGCGCGTTGTAAATCATGATGTAGTCTGACTGCCCTGTAACAAAATAAAACTGAACAACTCCGGGTTCCTTCGCAATATCATCAATAAACTTTTGTGCTTCGACCTTGTTTTCACCAGTCAGGCCAACCCGAATTATCATCATCAATGGTCGACCGAGCGCAGCCGCGTCCAGCAACGCCACTTCTCCTCGAATGACTTTGTCCTTTCGCAGTTGAGCCAATCGTCGTAATATGGTGGAAGGCGACGTATTGCAGATATCGGCCAATTTTTCCGCACTTTGGCTGGAGTCCTCCTGAATTGCGCGCAATATTCGCCGATCCAAAGCATCCATGTCCAGCTCCCTTTTTGGAATCGTGGTGAAATCCACCATAATATGACGTATTTTGCGCACAACCTGCGTGAAGGTCAACTAATCTGAGCTCCTTACAGAACAAGAAAGGTGCCTGAAATGAGACTTGAAATTCAATTGATGCTGATCCTTGGTAGTATTTCAATTCCGTCCCCAACCCTGGCTCAATCCGAGCGTGAAGAAGCGGTTGCTATCGATCAGATCGAAATTCCTTCCGTCGAAAATCTATCGCTGGAACAAATTGGCGCTCCTCTAGCAAGACCATGGTCATTGGCATTTCTGCCCGATGGTCGCATTCTGGTTACCGAAAAGCATGGCGGCATTCGCTTAATATCGCCAGATGGCAGAACAAGTGCTCCGCTTAAGGGAGAGCCACCCAATATATTTCGCAAAAGCGACAGCGGCCTTTTGGACATTGTTCTTGATCCCGATTTCGCCTCCAACAATACGTTATACATCGCTTTTGCCGAAGGTGATGAAACGGCAAACCGGACGGCAATATGGAAAGCCCGTCTAGGCGATACTGGCCTTGAAGAAGGTCATATCATCTTTCGAGTAAACGAACCGAAAAAGGGCCCTAGTCATCCCGGCGGGAGGATGCTTTTTTTACCCGACAAAACGTTGCTGCTCAGCATAGGTGACGGATATGATCTGGCTGAAAAAGCACAAGATAGTGCAAGCCATTTGGGCAAGGTCCTGCGATTGACAAGAGATGGAGCTCCTGCACCGGATAACCCTTTCATTCGTCAGCCTGGATTTGCACCTGAAATATTCACATTGGGCCACCGAAATATCCAAGGACTTGAATATGATCAGAGCACCGACGCTATCTGGTCGCACGAACATGGCCCTCGTGGCGGCGATGAAGTGAATCAACTGCAAGCCGGTCAGAACTATGCCTGGCCCAGGGCTACATTTGGCATAGACTATGATGGAACTATTGTTTCAGAACGAAACCATGAACCAGGAATGGGTCGTCCGCACTTTTTCTGGTCACCTTCAATAGCACCATCGGGGCTCGCGATATATCGTGGTGACAAGTTTCCAGAGTGGGATGGTCATTTTCTGGTAGGCGGTCTCGCGAATCGTACGCTCATCCAGCTTGAAATTGGGCAAAAAACCGGGTTGCTTGTTGAACGCGGGAGATGGTTACAGAGATTGAAGGCACGTATCCGAGATGTCCGCGTATCGCCCGATGGGCAGATATATCTTCTGACAGACGAGGATAAAGGTCGACTTCTTCGTATTATCCCCGAAGCGGAAAAAGATGCCGCATTGTTGAATAGAAGCCTGATACCACTTGGTTTCTTGATTGGCAGATGGACCGGAGAAACCGTTCTCACAAGAGCAGATAACGCAAGTCAGCCGCCAAGCCGCTCTTCGGCTAGAACGCATTGTGCTCCGAAACTCCAAGGTAGCTACATTGTATGCAAAACTCGCTTCACCAACGATAACGGGAAATTTCGATCTATCGAGATGCATTTACATGCACAGCCAAAAGGTGAAGGCTATGATGCACTTGTTTTTAACAGCAATTCACCAATCCAATCGCCATTTTCACTGAACAGCGATCAAAAGGACGGTGTATTTACCGGTTACATGTCTGCAACCGTGAACGATCAGCCAGCGCGTGAACGAATTACCATAACGCCGTCGCAGGATGGAGCGGAAATAGAATATATTGAATCCTATCAATATGACGCTGATCGAGAAGATAAATGGACGGAGACCTTCAACTGGCAATGGAAAAAGGTAAGATAGGATAGCCGGATACAAAAAAGGCCGCTCGATTGAGCGGCCTTTTTTATAGAGTTGGCTTCGTCGTTACCCAAGCAGTTCCTGCTCAAGCTTCTTAGCCATTTCTTCGATATTTTCAGGCGGCCATCCGGGGATGTCCATGCCGAGACGCAAACCCATTGATGACAACACTTCTTTGATTTCGTTCAAAGATTTGCGGCCAAAGTTTGGGGTCCGCAGCATTTCTGCTTCGGTTTTTTGTACCAGATCGCCAATATAGATAATATTGTCGTTCTTGAGACAGTTTGCCGAACGAACAGAAAGCTCCAACTCGTCGACTTTCTTGAGAAGGTAACGATTAAGCTGATTTGCATCGCTTTCCGCCTGGCTCTGTTGAGCGGCAACACCAATAGGTGATGACACTGCGTCGAGTGCTTCTTCGAAGTGAACGAACAACTGCAACTGATCCTGAAGAATGCGCGCTGCGTAAGCGATTGCATCTTCTGGGGTCACGGTGCCGTCGGTTTCGATCGTCAGGTTCAGCTTATCAAAGTCAAGCTCCTGACCAACACGTGCATTATCAATCTTGTAGGAGACCTGACGGATTGGCGAATAGAGCGAGTCTACCGGGATCAATCCGATGGGAGCATCTGCTGGACGGTTAGCAACCGCGGGAACGTAGCCTTTACCGACATTGACGGTCAGCTCCATATTGAGCGACGCGCCTTCATCAAGGTGACAGATAACCAAATCCGGGTTCATAATTTCCAGATCGCCGGTTACTGCTATATCACCCGCTTTTACCTGAGCTGGACCAGTAACAGAAAGCTGCAAACGTTTTGCTTCTTCGCTTTCCATCTTCAAAGCAATTTGCTTCACATTCAAAACGATATCTGTGACATCTTCGCGAACGCCCGGGAGCGACGAAAATTCGTGCAAGGCATTTTCAATTTTGATCGAGGTAACTGCTGCACCCTGAAGCGAAGACAGAAGAACGCGACGGAGCGCGTTACCCATTGTAAGACCAAAGCCACGCTCGAGAGGTTCAGCAACAAATGTAGCTTTGCGCTTGGGGTCTCCGCCGGGCTTGATATCGAGTACGTTGGGCTTCTTCAGTTCTTGCCAGTTCTTCATATTGACAGTCATGGACTTCCCCTGTGGTTTCTAAGAGCGGACTTGGACGTCGTTACCGCTCTGAATTTAAAAAACGTGAGTTTGGCCGGCCAGCCAAGCTCAAAAACTCGAACGATGTTAAACGCGCCGACGCTTGGACGGACGAACACCATTATGCGGGATCGGTGTGACATCACGGATCGATGTGATGGTAAAACCGACTGCCTGAAGTGCACGAAGAGCAGATTCACGGCCTGAACCGGGACCCTTTACTTCTACTTCCAAAGTGCGGACACCGTGATCAGCAGCTTTCTTACCGGCATCTTCCGCAGCAACCTGCGCCGCATAAGGCGTAGATTTACGGGAGCCTTTAAAGCCCATCATACCAGCAGAAGACCAGCTAATCGCATTGCCCTGTGCATCGGTGATGGTGACCATTGTGTTGTTAAACGTGGCGTTGACGTGAGCTACGCCTGCCGAAATATTTTTACGCGCGCTCTTTTTTACGCGTTGTGGTTCGCGAGCCATTTGAAATTCCTACCTAATATCCTGAAAGAGTACTGTTCAAAACAGCTCTTATTTTTTCTTCCCAGCAATTGCCTTCGGTTTACCTTTGCGGGTGCGCGCATTGGTATGCGTACGCTGTCCGCGAACGGGAAGGCCTTTACGATGGCGAAGACCGCGATAGCAGGCGAGATCCATCAAACGTTTTATGTTCATTGCGGTTTCGCGCCGCAAGTCACCTTCAACCGTATGATCCGCATCAATGGTTTCGCGAATTTGCAAAACTTCTTGATCAGTCAAGTCCTGTACCCGGGTAGCCGGATCGAGTTTCAGTTTTTCAACAATTTCGACCGCTTTCGTGCGTCCGATACCGTGAATGTAGGTAAGCGCTATGATAACGCGCTTGTTTGTTGGGATATTTACCCCGGCAATACGTGCCAATATTTTTCTCCATGCTCCACAGAGACCGATTCGTACGGCTCTATCTCATCGCTAAGTCGTTAAAAACAAACCCAAAACGCACAAAACCAGCGCGCACCAAAATGGGTGTTGCCGGTTTAAATCGGTTTCGAATAGAGGTTATTTAGGGAGAGTCTGTTGGACTGTCAATAGCTGCTTAGCGCAGAATTGCGGGGGTTAGCAGTGATCTTGAACATTGATGATTTTACACCAAAATACCTGAACGTCAAAATATCGTTAACCTTGGTCGGATATGGCAGCAATATGTGGGAATTGCGGCGTTCTGAGAGCAATCGACGGGTTGTTTGTCAAATTTGGTTGCTTTGCAGCATGATGATGCTTGCCTTTTCTCCAGCCCATGCCGGCAGATTGGAGGCGGGAAGCTTTACGGCACACGCCACAAATACTGGCAACCCAAACCCGGTTCGCATCAATTTCCAACAGACTTTTGATACCATTCCCATTGTCGTTGCCTTGTCAGACAATAATGGATCCGATGCTGCAGCCATCCGTATAACAGGTGTAAGCACCACTGGTTTTGACGAACTAATCATTGAATCGGACAGCTTCGATGGTCCACATGCCGCCCAAAATGTACATTACCTAGCTGTGGAAGCAGGTCGCCACGTACTCCCAGATGGTAGCATCATTGAGGCAGGTTTTTCCTCGATATCATCTGTACAGCATGGAAACGGCGTATTAGGGCCCGAAGGCTGGACCACAGTTTCCTTTTCGTCCCCCCTACCCACAACCCCGAGCGTGATTGCGCAGATCCAAACGGCGAATAGCGAAACCCGGACCGTGGCAAATCAGACTTCTCAACCATTCATTACGGCAACCCTCGACAATCCCGGCCCAACAAGTTTCCAACTTGCGCTGGAGCGCAGTGAAGTATTTGGCGGCCCGATCCCGTCAAGTGAAACCATTGGCTGGATCGCATTTCCTGCAGGACTTAACGGAACATTTCCGGATGTCAGTAACAACGTGATCACTTGGAGCAGTGTCAACACGGCCACAAATATCCAAGGCTGGGGCAATGGCTGTTTCACCAACGGATTTGGTCAAACCAGCGCAAGCGCAATCGTCATCGCGAAGAAGAACAGCCATATTGGCGGTGATGGGGGCTGGCTCAGACGATGTAGCGTGAACAGTAATACAATTGGCCTCACCGTTGATGAAGATACTGCAAGAGATTCCGAACGCAATCACACGAATGAATCTGCCTCCATTATCGCTTTTTCAGATAGCTTTCATGCATTGCTCGAACCCAACTTATCGGTAACCAAAACTAGTGTCAGTTTCGCAGATACGTTTGGCAGCGGCTTTGCCCTGCCCGGCGCGATTGTTGAATATTTGATCACAGTGCAAAATGAAGGCAACGCATCACCCAATCATGACAGCATGATCCTCACCGAAACCCTGCCCGCACAGCTCGGTCTTGTGCTTAGCGACTTTGGAGCCCCTGGCAGCGGACCAATCCAATATCAAGATGGCACACCGGCCAGCGGACTAACTTGCAATTTCATTAGCTTCGCGAGTACTTCCGATTGTTACTCCTTTTCTACCGATGGAACTAGTTTCAGTCATACCCCTGCCGATAGCGGTGATGGAACAGATCCGGCTGTAACCCACGTGCGGATATCTCCGGATGGATTCATGGCGCCTGATAGCGGAGCCGGGGCAACTTCATTTACAATTCGCTTCAGGGGACAGATTGACTGATATTCCCTCAATGTTTGCTTTAGGCGTGAAAGCGAACATCGAAATCGTCGCTGCGTTTTTCAGACAGGAATACCAATTGAAGTCGGTGTAAGGTTGTAATTCACATCGGCAGGATCCAAACCAAAAAACTCAGGTGACAAGCACAATTGAAAGGTCGAAATGTCTCCAATCGTCGTTGGTCTCCTTCTCGCATCCGCACTGATACACGCAAGCTGGAATGCTATCGTGAGGAGTGGGGAGGATCGCCTCTGGTCCATTGCAATCATATGTTTGGTCGGAGGGGGAGCTGCTCTGCCCTTTGCTGTTGTTTTGGAACCACCTGCCTCATCCAGTTGGCCCTATCTCATTCTGTCATCCATACTCCAGATAGGATATTGTTTGTTTTTGGTTCGGGCCTACCGTGATGGCGAGCTTGCCAGTGTCTATCCCATAGCGCGAGGAAGTGCCCCGCTTTTGGTCACCCTTGGAGCCGCCCTGTTTGCAGGTGAACTGCCCAGTTATGTTGGTCTGACCGGAATTGCGTTGGTCTCACTGGGTATCATTCTTCTCACACTCGGAAGCAATCGACCCGATACGAAGTCGATTCTCGCAGCTCTCGCAGCTGGACTGTTCATTGCCAGCTATATGGTGGTCGATGGACTGGGTGTACGGCTGGCCGGAAGCGCCACTGGATATGCTGCATGGCAGGCCGTCGTCGCAGGGTTTTTGATCCCGTTGTCATATGTTGCGATAAGGCGACGGGCGCCAAGCCTACCGCGTGGAAAAGATGGCGCACTCGTTGTTGTCGCCGGATTATTGGGAACGCTTGGATATTGTATTGCAGTTTGGGCGATGAGCCTAACCACTATGGGTGGAGTTTCTGCCATTCGCGAAACCAGTATCTTGTTCGCCGCGTTGATCGGTGCATTCGTTTTGCGTGAGAAGATGACGCTGAAAAAAATACTGGGAGCTATGACTGTGACCGGCGGAGTAATATGCCTTTCGATAGGTTAGCGAGAATTAGTCACAACTCTACCACGTTTTTTCACAAACGCCTCCTCGCAACCAGCAATCAAAAGCTAGCTTTGGGCGCATCCTCTTTCATCATCGATTGATGTACCATTGGGATATGCGGTCCGCCGTAGGATAGGAATTCACCATGGAACGTTTTCCATTTTTTCCTGCCTCCCTTGAACCAGTCCTCACGCAAGTTCTTGATCATCAATTTACCAAGCGTATAACTGAGTTAAGCCTGATCATATGTACCGCGCGCAGATTGCTGTATCGCGGCACCCTCTTCCTATTATCATTCGTTTGTGAAGAATCGTTTGGTTTCCTCAACCGTCATGCCTTTTGCATGCAGAAAATTCAGAAATAGAAAAAGGCCAAGAATTGCTCCCTGGCCTTTTGCGTTGAGTCTGAGATTAGTTTTTAGACGACGCCGTAAGCCAGCATAGCATCAGCCACTTTTTTGAAGCCCGCGATATTCGCACCCTTCACATAATCAACATAACCATCACCCTGATCGCCATATTCGACACATTTGCCGTGAATGCCTTCCATCAATTCGGTCAACATTGTGCCGAGACGCTCATGGTTCCAGCTGATCCGTTCTGCGTTTTGGCTCATTTCGAGACCAGACACAGCAACACCACCAGCATTGGCCGCTTTACCGGGACCGTACATGATCTTCGCATCATGGAATACATGGACGCCTTCCAATGTCGTAGGCATGTTCGCGCCTTCGGATACGGCCTGAACACCATTGCTGACCAAAGCCTTAGCTTCGTCCTCGTTGAGTTCATTTTGTGTAGCGCATGGAAGGGCTAGATCACATGCGACGCTCCATGGGCGCTGACCTTCGGTAAAGCTAGCACCGCTAAACTCATCAACATATTCGCTAATCCGGCCACGGCGGTTATTTTTCAGATCTTTGATCCAGTCGATCTTTTCCTGATTAATACCATCTGGATCGTGAATGAAGCCACCGCTATCAGACAGTGTCAAAACTTTGCCGCCCTGTTTGGTGATTTGTTCCGCAGCATGAGTAGCAACATTGCCAGAACCGGAAATGACTGCGGTTTTCCCTTCAATCGCCTCGCCTTTATGCTTGAGCATATTTTCCATGAAATAGACTGCGCCATAACCGGTCGCTTCTGGCCGCATTTGTGAGCCGCCATATTCCATACCTTTGCCGGTAAGAACGCCTTCCCAGCGATTAGTGATGCGCTTATACTGACCAAACATATAGCCAATCTCACGGCCACCAACGCCAATGTCACCTGCAGGTACGTCAGTATCAGGACCAATATGCCGGTAGAGTTCAGTCATGAATGACTGGCAGAAGCGCATGACTTCAGCGTCTGACTTACCTTTAGGGTTGAAGTTTGCGCCGCCTTTGCCGCCACCCATAGGAAGACCGGTCAGCGAGTTTTTAAATGTCTGCTCAAAAGCCAGGAATTTCAATACGCTTTCGGTAACACTGGGGTGAAAACGCACACCGCCTTTATAAGGTCCGATCGCATTGTTATTCTGTACGCGATAGCCACGTTGCACGCGAATATTGTGGTTATCATCTTCCCAGCATACACGGAAACTAACTACTCGATCGGGTTCAGCGATACGCCGCAATATCTGCGCGCTATGATAGGCTTCCTTGTCATCAATAAAATCGAATATATCCATTGCTACTTCTTGAACCGCCTGAACAAATTCAGGTTGCCCCGGATTGCGTTTTTTAACGCCTTCCATGAATGTTGGAAAATCTACATGATCGGAAACAGCCATCGCCCTACCCCTTCGAGTGAAATGTTTGCGCGCCCGAAATTTGGTAACGACTTCCTCGAATCGTTATCAATTGCCAATGATAATAGAAGCAATTGGTGGAGAAGGTAAAGCCTTGATATTCAGACGAATATCAGTTTTCGCTTTCTTCCTCTGCAGTTGTTTCTTCGGTAGGCTCTTCGCTGGCTTCCTCAACTTTGAATAAAGCTGCCAACCGGGTCAGCTGTTCGCCAATAACCCCATCGACGGCCGGCGCAATCTCTTCAACTGGAAATTCCATATAGCCACCCACTTTATAAGTGAAGCGTATCGCTGTTTCTCCATCTTGCGGCTGCATCTGCATAGTGAGCTTACCAACCACAGCCTCGCCCTGAAGCGGTCCGAGACCACCCGACATCCGTAGCATTTTATTTTTGTGCGCATAGATCACGCGCATGTGTTGCACGCTGCCATTGGATGATTTGATATTGTCTTCGCCGGTTGAGCGGATCAATTCACAGAAACAACCACCGGCCTGAGGCACTAGGTAGAAATTGTCGCCATTGCCGGTCCAGCTATGATCTGGATTCCAATAGCGCGAGGGTGCAATCATGGCTTTCCACACATCTTCACTTGATGCGTTCACTTTAGCTTGATGACGAACGGTGAAACCGTTGTCCGCAGTATTCGTAACTTCTGCCTGAAGGGGAACCGCATATAGCGCCAATATTGTTAATCCAACGCTGGTATATTTTTTTGTAGTCATATCATTCCATCAATTCAGGTCGTTGATCTATCAATTCTAGGCGACGAACGACCTGCCCTTTATCTATCAATGCTCCAGGGGCTACCACAGAATTGGCTCCCAATCGAACATCATCTCCCAACAAGGCACCAAATTTTTCGACCTGGGTTCTGATGATCTGATCATTTTTTTTAATAATGATTTCGCTGTCGGCCATCTCATTGCGATAATTGGCAATGATAGCACCGCCTTCGATGTTCGATCTCGCTCCGATTATGGAATCTCCAGCAAAACTAAGATGTGCCAGTTTAGACCCTTCAAACATCATCAATGTCTTGGCTTCGCAGCCCGGTCCAATGATCGCTCCTCGTTCCATCCAGATACCGCCCCGTAAATACGCGGAAGATGCAACGAAACAATCCGGCCCAATCCAACAGGGTGGCTTTATAACCGCGCCGACTTCAACAGTCGCGCTTGGATCAATATAGATTTTCGATGAATCCGTATGTCGCGCCAGATATTGATCCAACATGGCTTGCACGTGCCACGGTTTTTCGCGCTCAAATTCCGGAAAGCAAAGTTGCCAACGGTCAATAAAGTCACCAACTTGGATCAATGTCGGCTCCTTGATAAGCCTGAGGCGTCAAGCGAGCGACAATGCTCGTTCAATGGCGGTGCTCACATCGTCCATGCTACCCATGCCATCAACCTTCTTTACGATTCCGCGTGCTTCGTAGATTGGCAGAATAGGCTCGGTCTTCGCACGATATTCTTTCATGCGGGTGCGAACCGTTTCTTCATTATCATCCGGGCGACGTTTAAACTGAGATGCACCGCATGCATCACAAACATCTGCTTTTGCAGGTTGTTTGAACGTGTCATGATATCCCTCACCGCAATTTCCGCAGGTGAAACGGCCAACGATACGCTCAACCAGGGCGTCTTCATCAACTTCCAATTCTACTACATGATCCAATGCACGATCACGGCTAGCAAGAATTTCGTCCAGTGCCACAGCCTGAGCGGCGGTGCGCGGATATCCGTCAAAAATTACTTTGGCGCCGGCGCCTAAATCATCCAGTTTATCACCAATAATCCCGGAAACTACTTCATCGGGAACCAGTTCTCCTGCATCCATGAGCGCTTTTGCTTTTAAGCCGACTTCAGTGCCCGCCTTTACGGCTGCCCGGAGCATATCTCCAGTGGATAACTGGACCATCCCATGTTCGTCTTCCAAACGGGAAGCTTGGGTCCCCTTGCCTGCCCCGGGAGGCCCCAACAAAATTATGTCCATGGTAATGCCCTTACGCCTAATTCGATTCTCTAATTTGGGATTAGCGTGCCCGAGCTTTAACGTCTACGGCGACCACCCTTTAGCTTCGCTTTTTTCAACAAGTCGCCATATTGCAGGGCCAACAGATGGCTCTGGATCTGCGTGATAGTATCCACCGTCACGTTAACAATAATCAACAAGCTGGTGCCGCCTAGGAAGAATAGTGGCAAATTGGTTTGCGCCATCACATATTCCGGAAGCACGCAGACAAAGGCTAGATAGGCTGCACCAACAACCGTGATACGCGTCAGCACATAGTCTAGATAATCGGCGGTATTCTTGCCAGGACGGATGCCCGGAACAAAGCCACCATTTTTCTTCAGATTATCTGCCGTTTCTTCGGGGTTGAACACAACCGCTGTGTAGAAGAAACAGAAGAAGATAATACCCGCAGCATAGAGCCCCATATAGAGCGGCTGTCCGTGAGCCAAATACTGGTTGAGTGAGATTATGAAATCGCCCCACGCCGATTCGCCGGCGGTTGTATTGCCAGCAAACTGACTGACGGTCAGAGGCATAAGCAGCAAGGAAGATGCAAAGATCGGCGGAATAACACCTGCGGTATTCACTTTGAGTGGCAAGTGGCTGCGATCAGCCTGCATCACACCGTTTTGCGTAGCGCGCTTCGGATATTGGATCAAAACGCGTCTTTGCGCGCGTTCCATGAAACTGATGAACAGGACGAGTCCAGCGACCATCACAATTAAGCCAATAATGGTCAGAGCACCGATTGAACCTGTACGGCTGCCTTCCATAAGGTTTGCCACGAACGTTGGCATTTGCGCGACAATACCGGCCATAATGATCAGCGAGATACCGTTACCAATGCCGCGACTGGTGATCTGTTCACCAAGCCACATCAGGAATAATGTACCGCCGACAAGACTGATAACCGCCCCAATACGAAAGCCGTACCCGGGATTAATTACAGCTTGCAGGCCAGACTGGGACGCGAAGCCCTCCAGTCCTACAGCAATGAAGTACCCCTGGATGGCGGTTAGACCAACAGTGCCATAGCGGGTATATTGATTGAGTTTCTTACGCCCGGCTTCGCCATCCTTTTTGATAGCGCCCAGAGTTGGCGACAATGCTGCCGCCAATTGCACCACAATCGACGCAGTAATATAGGGCATAACGCCAAGTGCGATGAGGCTCATCCGTTCAAGCGAACCGCCGGAGAATGTGTTGAAAATATCTAGAACACCGCCGCGCGTCTGATCATAGAGATCGGCGAGAACAACCGGGTCGACACCTGGCAATGGCACAAAGCTCAAAAGCCGGAATATAACGAGCGCGCCCAGAGTAAACCAAATGCGTTGGCGCAGCTCTGTGGCTTCACCAAATTTTCCCAGGTTCATATTAGCGCCGAGTTGATTGGCGTTTGATGCCATATGTAAACTTCCTTGCCCCGATTTTGGTTAGTAAACTTATACTAGCCTCTGTGCATCGAACCCATATCGGATGTTGACGGACCAAAAACAAGGCCAATAGACATCAACTAGCCGCGACATGAGCCTAAAATAGAAAAACCCCGCCTAACATCGAAGCTAGGCGGGGTTTTTAATCATCGCATTCAGGCTTTCTTTTTTGCCCGGTTAGCTGCTTTTTTCTCTTTTGCTGGAGCAGAAGGTTTTGCCTTCTTTTCGCCTTTAGCGCGGTGCTCTGTATCCGTTTTCAGGATTTCGACTTTACCGCCAGCTTTTTCAACCGCTGCAACAGCCGCTTTTGAGGCACCAGCAACTGCAATTGTAATTTTTGCTTTGATTTCGCCTTTGGCTAGCAAACGAACACCGTCTTTGCCACCACGTGCCAAACCAGCGGCATTTAGTGTTGCGTGATCCAAAGTGCCCTTGTTCACAAGTTTCTTCTCGTCGATGAACTTCTGGATCATGCCTAAGTTCACTTCGCCAAAATCCTTGCCAAATGGGTTGTTAAAACCGCGTTTTGGAAGGCGCATGTGAAGGGGCATTTGACCACCTTCAAATCCATTAATGGAAACACCAGAACGTGATTTCTGGCCTTTCATACCGCGTCCAGCGGTTTTACCCTTGCCGGAACCAATGCCACGGCCAACACGGGTACGCAATTTGCGCGCGCCGTCATTATCTTTGATTTCATTGAGTTTCATATTTTGTACTCGCTTTCGCTTTTGTTCGCACGGATGTTGGAAGAGTTACTCTCCAACAACCTCCACCAAATGGTGTACTTTGTTAATCATCCCACGCACTTCTGGAGTATCTTCCAGTTCAGACACGCGGTGCATTTTGTTCAGGCCCAGACCGATCAGCGTCTTACGCTGAATGACCGGACGGCGGATCGGAGATCCTACCTGTTTGACTTTGATTTTAGCCATTGTCGATTACTCCGTTGCAGCCGCTGCGTCAGCAGCCACTTCAGCAGCCGGTGCGCCACTGCGACCCAGCAAATCGGCAACTTTCTTACCGCGACGCTGAGAAACAGCTTTCGGGCTGCTTTGATCTTTCAGCGCAGCGAATGTTGCGCGGATCATGTTATATGGGTTTGCGGTACCGTTGGATTTGGTCACAACGTCAGAAACGCCCAGGCTTTCAAACACAGCACGCATAGGACCGCCAGCAATAATACCGGTTCCTGGAGGCGCTGAACGAACAGTTACGTTTCCTGCACCGAAACGGCCTGTGCCATCATGATGAAGCGTACGACCTTCACGAAGCGGTACACGAACCATTGCTTTTTTCGCAGCTGCGGTTGCTTTCGTAATGGCTTCAGGAACCTCACGGGCCTTACCCTTACCAAAACCGGCACGGCCTTTGCCGTCGCCAACCACAACCAATGCTGCAAAACCGAAGCGCTTACCGCCTTTAACGGTTTTGGAAACGCGGTTGATGTGAACCAGTTTTTCGACCAGCTCTTCACCGCCGTCATTGTCACGACCGCCGCGACCACGACCACGACCGCGTCCACCACCACGATTATCACGTCCACCACCACGGTTGTTACCGCCGCGACCTTTGCGTTCTTGTGGTTTGTTATCGGCTGCCGGAGCAGCTTCTTTAGCAGGAGCGGCTTCAGCTGGAGCTGCGGCTGCTTCCGGTGCTTCTGTTTTCTTTTCTTCTTCGGCCATGCTTAAAACTCCAATCCGCCTTCACGTGCTGCGTCGGCCAAAGCCTTCACACGTCCGTGAAACAGGAAACCGCCACGATCAAAAATAACTTCTTTTACGCCAGCTTTTTTTGCTGCTTCGGCAACACGCTTGCCAACATCGGCAGCAGCTTTGCTATCCGCGCCCGTTTTGACCTTTGACGCTTTGTCGATGGTTGAAGCAGAAGCCAGTGTTTTGCCCTCAGCGTCATCGATAACCTGCGCATACATATGACGGCTGGTACGATGAACGGACAAACGAGGCTTTGTGAGCCCGCGCTTCCGCAATTTGGTGCGAACGCGTTGCTGGCGCCGTTTGAATTGAGAAATATTCGCCATGGCTTATTTCTTCTTCCCTTCTTTGCGGAAAATATATTCTCCGCGATATTTAATGCCCTTGCCCTTATAAGGCTCTGGTTTGCGCCAGCGCCGGATTTCTGCGGCAACCTGACCTACTTGCTGTTTATCCATGCCCGAAATTTCGACAGTTGTCTGGTCAGGCGTTTTGATCGTCAGCCCTTCCGGAATGTCGATATTCACATCGTGGCTAAAACCAAGCTGCAGGTTTAGGGTCTTCCCCTGAACTGCTGCACGATAACCAACGCCGTTAATTTCCAACACCTTGGTAAAGCCCTCGGTGACACCGTCGATTAGATTCTGAACCAGTGTCCGCTGCATACCCCAAAAGGCACGTGCTTCCTTCGACTTGTTCGCAGGAGAAACCTGCAAACCGCCATCGCCCAATTCATAAGAAAGTGAATCAACCATAGGGGTAGAAAGCTCTCCCTTAGGACCTTTCACCTTTACCATGCCATCTTCCATGGTGGCGGTAACGCCCTCAGGAATGGCTACTGCTTTTTTACCAATACGTGACATTAGAACACCTCTGCCAGTACTTCGCCGCCGACTTTTTGCTCACGCGCTTCTGCGTCAGACAAAACACCTCTTGGCGTCGAAACGATGGTGATACCCAAACCGTTACGAACCCGTGGTAGTTCGGCAGAACCACTATAGATCCGGCGACCGGGCTTTGAAACACGAGCAATCTTGCGGATCGCAGGCTCGCCTTCAAAATATTTCAGTTCAATCCGCAAACCGGGGTGCTTGTTCAATTCTTCTTCGCTGTAACCACGAATATAACCTTCGCGTTGCAACACTTCTAGAACAGCACCACGCAATTTAGATGCAGGCGTTAAGACACTGTCTTTACGCGCCTGTTGTCCGTTACGGATGCGGGTGAGCATGTCACCCAAGGGATCGGTAAAAGCCATATTATCTTCCCTTTACCAGCTTGATTTCGTTACGCCGGGGATCAGGCCTTTATTGGCCATGTCACGCAGCTCGATACGACACAGACGGAACTTGCGATAATAACCACGGGGACGCCCTGTGGTTTCGCAGCGGTTACGGATGCGCGTTGGATTACCATTGCGGGGAATTTCCGCCATTTTGAGGCGCGCCATCAGACGTTCTGTCTCGTCAAGAGACTCATCTGTAGCTAACGTCTTTAACTTCGCATAACGGCCGGCATATTTCTTCACCAACCGCTTACGCTTGTTATTTCTGTTTATGGAACTCAGTTTCGCCATGACTTAAGTTCTCGTCCTTCCGTGTTGCGAAACAGCTTAAGCTGCTTCTTTTTGTTCTTCATTAGTTTCCTGTGGGAACGGGAAACCGAACAGGCTCAAAAGCGCACGCGCTTCATCGTCTGTTTTTGCTGTAGTTGTTACGATTACGTCCATGCCGCGCACCACATCGATGTCGTCATAAGCGATCTCGGGAAAAATAATCTGTTCTTTAAGACCCATTGCGAAGTTACCGCGGCCATCAAAGCTTTTCGGGTTTAATCCCCGGAAATCTCGGATACGTGGCATTGCAACAGTGACCAACCGGTCAACAAATTCATACATGCGTTCGCGGCGCAAAGTCACTTTGCAACCAATCGGCATGCCTTCACGCAACTTAAACGTCGCGATAGAAGTTTTCGCTTTTGTAATCACCGGCTTCTGACCAGCAATCAATTCCATTTCAGCGGCAGCAATCGTCGCTTTTTTCTTATCCTGACTGCCTTCGCCAACGCCCATGTTGATCGTCACTTTGGAGATCTTTGGGACTTCCATGGGATTGGAATAGTTGAATTTTTCCTGCATCGCCTTGACGATTTCCTCGTCATATTTTTTGCGCATGCGCGGGGTGTATTTTTTGTCAGCCATCGACTTTCTCCCCGGACTTAACAGCTACACGCTGCATCTTGCCGTCTTTTGATTTCTCGAAGCGAACCCGTGTTGGCTTACCGTCTTTTGGATCGGCCAGAGCCACTTTGCTGATATGCATTGGCGCTTCACTGCGTTCCAGACCGCCCTGCGGGTTGGCCTGGGTTGGTTTACGGTGACGAACTGCAATGTTCACACCGGCGACAAGAACCTTGCTGTCTTTTGGCATGACCTTGGTCACTTCACCGGATTTGCCTTTGTCCTTACCGGACAAGACAACAACCGTGTCACCCTTTTTGATTTTTGCATTGGCCATGATTAGATTACCTCCGGCGCAAGGCTGATGATTTTCATATGCTTCTTGGCGCGTAACTCGCGAACGACGGGGCCAAAGATACGGGTACCGATTGGCTCCTGAGCATTGTTGACCAGAACAGCTGCGTTGCTGTCGAAACGAATGACCGAACCGTCTTTCCGACGAATGTCCTTCTTGGTACGAACGATCACCGCACGGTGCACGTCGCCCTTCTTAACCTTGCCGCGAGGCGCAGCTTCTTTAATCGACACAACAATAATGTCGCCAACGCCGGCAAAACGACGTTTTGACCCGCCCAGTACTTTAATGCACTGTACGCGCTTGGCTCCGCTATTGTCAGCGACCTCCAGGTTCGATTGCATCTGGATCATTGATCCAATTCCTTCTTCATTCCGCCCAAGCCAAAACCATAATGGCCCGGAGCATCAGTTTAACTCTCAGCTTTTTCCGCTGCTGCTTCTTCAGCTGGCTTTTCGTCAGCTTTCACATCATTATGCGTTTGATCTTTTTCAGGAGCCGTAATCTTGTCATCCTTAGGATCATTCGCAGTCAATTCCTGAACCGTCGGTGTAGCAAGACCAGCGGCCGCGCCCACACGCTCAAGCACTTTCCAGGTCTTCAACTTGGAAATAGGTTTGGTTTCCTCGATGCGTACGGTTTCACCCATGCTCATCTCGTTCTTTTCATCATGCGCATGGTATTTCTTCGAACGACGGATAATTTTACCGTAGAGCGGGTGCTTAACCTTGCGCTCGACACTGACAACAACAGTTTTGTCGCCCTTGTCTGACACTACCGTGCCGGTGAGAACTCGTTTTGGCATATTCTTTCCTTACGCCTTTTCAGCAGCAGCGCTGGCGCGCTCGGTCTGCAATGTTTTAATCTGTGCAATAGTCCGGCGGACTTCACGCATCCGGCTCGGCTTTTCGAGCTGGTTAGTCGCAGCCTGAAAACGGAGGTTAAACGCCTCTTTCTTCAGATCACCCAGATCGGCTTGAAGCTGATCATCGGTTTTGGTGCGCATATCTTCCATCTTGGCACTGCTTGAATTTTTCTTGTCAGCCATTGCCCTTATCCTTCCAAGTGTGACGTGTCGCCGAGGCGGGCCACAACTTTAGTCTTGATCGGAAGCTTCATTGCCGCACGCTCGAAAGCAACCGCAGCAATTGGTCCAGGAACACCATCCAGTTCGAACATGATCCGGCCTGGTTTTACCCGGCAAGCCCAATATTCAACTGAACCCTTACCTTTACCCTGACGAACTTCAGCTGGTTTCTTTGAAACCGGTACGTCCGGGAAGATACGGATCCACAAACGACCTTGCCGCTTGATGTGACGGGTAATCGCACGACGAGCCGCTTCGATCTGACGCGCAGTGATACGCTCAGGCTCCATGGCTTTCAGACCATATGACCCGAAGTTCAGCGACGTGCCGCCCGGTGCTTTCCCTTTAATCCGGCCCTTATGAGCCTTCCGGAATTTTGTTTTCTTTGGTTGCAGCATGATGCTTTACCTATTCCCTAAATCAACGTTGGTGCGGACGAACGCCGGAAGTTTGTGCTTCCACCATCAGCCGGTCCTGAGCCATTGGGTCGTGACCCAATATCTCGCCTTTGAAAATCCAGACCTTGATACCGATAATGCCGTAAGCGGTGAGTGCTTCATGCTCAGCATAATCAATATTGGCGCGCAGCGTATGGAGCGGCACGCGGCCTTCACGGTACCATTCAACGCGAGCAATTTCTGCTCCGCCCAAACGACCACCACAAACAATTTTAATTCCTTCAGCGCCTAAACGAAGAGCAGACTGAACAGCACGTTTCATGGCGCGGCGGAAAGCAATCCGGCGGATCAGCTGTTCGCCAATACCCTGCGCAACCAGTTTCGCGTCAACTTCCGGCTTACGGATCTCAACAATGTTCAAAGAAACATCGCTAGAAGACATATCGCTAAGTTTACGACGAAGCTTTTCAATGTCTGCGCCTTTTTTGCCAATGATCACACCGGGGCGTGCAGCATAAATAGAGACGCGACAGGTTTTTGCAGGGCGCTCAATGACTACCTTTGAAATCGCAGCCTGTGGCAGCGTATCAATGATGTATTTGCGCATCTTGATGTCTTCCATCAAGAGATTTCCGTAATCAGCACCTTCCGCATACCAGCGGCTATCCCAAGTCCGGTTAATCTGCAGGCGAAGCCCGATAGGATTACTCTTTTGACCCATGGTTTACGCCTCTTCTTCTTCATGTTCGCGGACAACGATGCGAACGCGGCTAAATGGTTTCAAAATCTTGGCTGAACGACCACGTGCACGAGCTTTCCAGCGCTTCATGACCATGCCCTTACCGACACTGGCTTCATGAACGATCAAAGCATCGACATCTAGATTGTGATTGTTTTCCGCATTTGCGATTGCAGAAGCCAATACCTTGCTAACGTCCTTGGCCATGCTCTTTTTAGAGAATGACAGGATGTTCAAAGCGTCTTCTGCCTTCCTACCGCGAATTAGCTGTGCAACAAGGTTCAGCTTCTGAGCAGATCCACGAATAGATTTGCCAACAGCCAAAGCTTCATTGTCGCCAACGCGGCGGGGTGATGATGCCTTACCCATTATTTCTTGCCTTTTTTGTCAGCGCCATGGCCGTAATAGTTCCGCGTTGGAGCGAACTCGCCAAGCTTGTGACCGACCATATCTTCGTTCACGGAAACCGGAATGAACTTCTGACCGTTATAAACACTGAAAGTCAGGCCAACAAAGTCAGGAAGGACTGTGGAACGACGCGACCAGGTCTTGATCGGTGCACGCTGGTTTTCTTCCTGCGCAGTCTGCGCTTTTTTCAGCAGGTGGAGGTCAACAAATGGACCTTTTTTGATGGAACGAGCCATGCTTACCTCTTCTTCTTCGCGTGACGTGACCGGATAATCATCTTGTCAGTCGTTTTATTCTTACGAGTACGAGCACCTTTGGTAGGCTTGCCCCATGGTGTAACGGGGTGACGGCCACCTGAGGTACGCCCTTCACCACCACCATGCGGGTGATCGACTGGGTTTTTCGCAACACCGCGAGTAAGAGGGCGACGCCCCTTCCAGCGCGTACGACCAGCTTTACCAAAATTCTGGTTCGAATTGTCGGGGTTGGAAACAGCACCGACAGTTGCCATGCAATCACTGCGCAGATAGCGTTGTTCACCTGATTTCAAGCGAACAATGACCATTCCGCGGTCACGGCCAACAATCTGAACATATGCGCCAGCTGAGCGAGCAATCTGACCACCCTTGCCAGGCTTCATTTCCACATTGTGGATGATGGTACCGACCGGCATCTCTGACATCAGCATGGCATTACCAGGCTTCACGTCAACGCGCTTGCCAGCAACAACACTGTCGCCAACGTCCAGACGCTGCGGTGCAATGATGTAGGCGAGCTCACCATCTTCATATTTGATCAGGGCAATAAAGGCTGTGCGGTTTGGATCATACTCCATCCGCTCAACAGTCGCAGCCATATCCCATTTACGACGCTTAAAATCGATCTTGCGATATTTTTGCTTGTGTCCACCAGCGATACCGCGTGATGTCACATGACCTTTATTATTACGACCACCAGTTTTACGCTTGCCTTCAACAAGCTTCTTAACCGGACCGCCCTTCCACAGGCCGCTTTTGTCGACCAATACGAGGCCGCGCTGCGACGGGGTAATTGGTCTATAGGTTTTTAATGCCATTGCCCTTAAACTCCCGTGGTGATGTCGATCGCTTGGCCTTCAGCCAGCGTGACAACAGCCTTTTTAATGTCATTGCGTGTATAGGGGCGACCCTTCCACTTCTTGGTCTTGCCCTTTTGCACCATCGTGTTGACGTTCTTAACTTTGACGTCAAACAATGCTTCAATAGCAGCTTTAATCTGCGGCTTGGTTGCGGTGTTTGCAACCTTGAAGACCACAGCGTTGTTTTCGCTAAGCAAGGTCGATTTCTCGGTGATGTGCGGACCAACGATTACGTCATAGTGACGAATATCCACGTCTTCTTTTTTAGCCATTGAAGCGCGCCTCCAATTTTTCAACTGCAGCGCGTGTCAGCACCAAAGTCTCATGGTTCAAAATGTCATAAACATTGGCACCAGCAGCCGTCATCACGTTGACACGAGGAATATTGTTAGAAGCTTTTGTAAAAGCATCATTCACCGCATCGCCGTCCATAATGAGCGCCGACTTACCGAAACCGAGTTTTTCGATATTGGCCAAAAGTGCCTGTGTTTTGGCTTCTTTCAGTTCAATATTCTCCAACACGATCAATTGTTCGTTTTTCACTTTATCGCTGAGCGCCATCTTCAAACCCATTGCGCGAACTTTCTTGTTCAGCGAAGGATTGAAATCACGCTTGCGAGCACCGTGGGCTTTACCGCCACCGATGAAGATAGGAGCACGACGATCACCATGACGAGCGGTACCACCACCTTTTTGGTTGCCGTACTTCTTACCGGTACGCGCAATATCTGAACGCTCACGGGTTGGTCGAGCCGTACCGCGTGCTTTTTCGCGCTGCCAGTTAACGACACGGTGCAATATGTCTGCTCGCGCTTCAACGCCGAATACGTCATCATTCAAATCGATGTCGCCCTTGGCTTTTGCGTCGAGGGTTTTGACTTTAAGTTTCATCGCTTAACCCTCCTTCCCGTTATCATCTTTGGCATCAGCAGCTTTCGCTTCTTCAGCGCCGGCTGCTGATTTTTCTTGTGCCGAAGCTGCTGCAGCAGCTGCCGCCACTTCCGCATCTGTTGGACCAGATGGCGCTTCATGCACTGCATCCGCTTCAATCATTCCAGCCGGCGCTTCTTCCGTTGCCGTTTCATCAGCATTGCGGCGCATAGCGCCAGGAAAAGGAGCGCTTTCAGGAAGAGCAACTTTCACTGCATCTTTAACAAGAAGCCAACCGCCCTTTGAGCCCGGAACCGAACCACGGACAAAAATTAAGCCGCGAGCAGCATCTGTGCGCACGACTTCCAAATTTTGTTGGGTGCGATTACGCGCGCCCATGTGACCAGCCATTTTCTTGCCCTTGAAGACCTTGCCTGGATCCTGATTCTGACCGGTCGAACCATGTGAACGGTGAGAAATAGACACACCATGCGAAGCACGAAGGCCACCGAAGCCCCATCGTTTCATCGCACCAGCAAAACCCTTACCTTGAGTAGAGCCTTGAATATCAACCATCTGACCAGCAACAAAGTGGTCAGCAGTTACCGTTGCACCAACGGGGAGCAAGCCTTCTTCGCTCTCGACCCGGAATTCAGCAACACGCGCCTTTGGCTCAACTTCTGCTTTCGCAAAAGATTCACGCTGTGGTTTATTAACATTTTTCGCTTTACGGGCACCTGCACCAAGCTGAACAGCATAATAGCCATCCGGGTCTTGTTTGCGGGCTCCTACAACCTGACAACCTTCCAGAGAGAGGACTGTAACCGGCACATGCTGGCCGTCCTCCTGGAATAAGCGGGTCATACCCATTTTTTTCGCGATCACGCCTGTACGCACGATCAGTCTCCTTTACAGAGGCCCACGTGCGTCATTGCCAGCGGGCGTGCCTAAAAAATCTCAGCCCAGAATTTCGAATATCGCCCCGTCCGGGCTAAACCGTTTAACTAATCCGAAGATCAACCAAACTAGACGGGGGACACATGACCCAGCTATTGCTGGCGGTTTCCCATGTCATCGTTGCGAGCCCATAAGACTAGCAACGCCGTTAACTCACTTACGCAAGTTTAATCTCAACATTTACACCAGCAGCAAGATCAAGCTTCATCAAAGCATCGACCGTTTGCGGTGTAGGCTGCACGATATCGAGCAACCTTTTATATGTCCGTACCTCGAACTGCTCGCGGGACTTTTTGTCCACGTGCGGTCCACGGTTTACGGTAAATTTCTCGATTCGCGTTGGCATTGGGATCGGTCCACGGATAAGCGCGCCAGTGCGGCGAGCGGTTTCAGCGATATCGCCGGTTGCTTGATCGAGAACCCGATGATCGAATGCCTTCAAGCGTATGCGAATATTCTGCGTTTCCATGTACCTGTACCAATGTCAAAGAGCCAAAAATAAACCGCCCCGATTTCTTACGAAAGGCCGGAGCGGCAAATAAAAACTGGCCGACCGAATCACTGACCCGGTCGGCGAAGCAGTCCTATATTACTTCGTTACGTTGCTGACAACCCCTGATCCAACAGTACGGCCACCTTCGCGAATAGCGAAGCGAAGACCGGAGTCCATTGCGATTGGAGCGATAAGCTTAACGTTAATCGTCACGTTGTCACCAGGCATAACCATTTCAGTTCCCTCAGGAAGGATCACTTCACCGGTTACGTCGGTGGTACGGAAGTAGAATTGTGGGCGATAGTTCGCGAAGAACGGCGTATGACGGCCACCTTCGTCTTTCGACAACACATAAACTTCTGCACTGAATTCTGTGTGCGGTGTGATTGAACCAGGCTTACAAAGAACCTGACCACGCTCAACACCTTCACGGTCAACGCCGCGGATCAATGCGCCGATGTTATCGCCAGCTTCACCGCTGTCGAGCAACTTACGGAACATTTCAACGCCAGTAACAGTTGTTTTGGTGGTATCCTTGATACCAACGATTTCAACTTCGTCACCAACATTCACAACGCCGGTTTCAACACGGCCAGTAACAACCGTACCGCGACCGGAAATTGAGAACACGTCTTCAATTGGCATCAAGAAGTCTTGATCAACCGGACGATCTGGTTGTGGAATTGCTTCATCAACAGCTTTCATCAGTTCAAGAATTTTCTCTTTACCGATATTGTCATCACGACCCTCGAGCGCTGCAAGAGCAGAGCCAGCAACGATTGGAATATCGTCGCCTGGGAAGTCGTAGGAAGAAAGCAGTTCACGGATTTCCATTTCGACGAGTTCAAGAAGCTCTTCGTCATCAACCTGGTCAACTTTATTCATGAATACGACCATGGCCGGAACACCAACCTGTTTCGCAAGCAAGATGTGCTCACGGGTCTGAGGCATTGGGCCATCAGCAGCGTTCACAACCAAAATTGCGCCATCCATCTGTGCAGCACCGGTAATCATGTTTTTCACATAGTCGGCGTGACCTGGGCAATCGACGTGCGCATAGTGACGGGCATCGGTTTCATATTCAACGTGTGCCGTTGAAATCGTGATACCGCGCTCACGCTCTTCAGGAGCTTTGTCGATATTTGCGAAGTCAACAGCTTCACCGCCGCCTACTTCAGCAAGAACTTTTGTGATGGCCGCAGTCAACGTCGTTTTACCGTGGTCAACATGACCGATGGTGCCGATGTTGCAGTGCGGCTTATTACGCTCAAACTTCTCTTTAGCCATTTTCTTTTACCTCTAATTTTCTATCGTCTTGATAGTCTGCGCCGCGCTTTGGCGAGACTCTCTTATTCTGTCAACACCCTTTTGATGGTCTGGCCAGTTTCTTAGTCATCCCAGAAACTTCAGCAGCAAAAGGAAAGCGCGTTACCTCAAAAAAGGAGTGGCTGTTAAGCCATTTTCTCCTTCAACTCTTCTGCGACATTGTTCGGTACCTGCTCATAATGCGAGAATTGCATTGTATATTGAGCACGGCCCTGTGTGAATGAACGGAGCTCATTCACATAACCGAACATATTTGCCAGCGGAACTTCTGCATCAACAGCCTGCGCATTACCGCGGGTATCGGTGCCCTGAATCTGACCACGGCGAGAATTCAAATCGCCGATCACGTCACCCAGATAATCTTCCGGCGTGATCACTTCAACCTTCATGATGGGCTCAAGCAATTTAATACCGGACTTTTGCGCTGCTTCACGCATGGCTGCGCGTGCCGCAATCTCAAAGGCCAAAGCCGAGGAGTCAACGTCATGGTAAGCGCCGTCATAAACACGAATGTCAAAATCGATAATCGGGAAACCGATCAACGAACCGGTATCCGCTGTCTCGCGCATTCCTTTTTCGACGGATGGAATATATTCTTTCGGAATATTACCACCTTTGATTTCATCGCTAAAGGTAATGCCTGAACCGCGCTCACCTGGCGTTGCTTCAAATTTGATCCGCGCGAACTGACCAGAACCACCAGATTGTTTCTTATGGGTATAGTCAATATCAACCGCTTTGCCGAGGGACTCGCGGTACGCAACCTGCGGAGCACCAACATTGGCTTCCACTTTAAATTCACGTTTCATACGATCGACCAGAATATCGAGGTGAAGTTCACCCATTCCTTTGATGATCGTTTGACCGCTTTCATGGTCAGTGGTCACGCGGAATGATGGATCTTCAGCAGCCAAGCGATTGAGTGCAACACCCATCTTCTCTTGGTCAGCTTTGGTTTTTGGTTCCACCGAAAGCTCAATGACCGGATCCGGGAATTCCATCCGTTCCAGGATGATCGGGCTCGCCGCATCACAAAGCGTGTCACCCGTTGTGGTATTCTTCATACCGGCCAGAGCAACAATGTCGCCTGCGAAAGCTTCGTCAATATCTTCACGGTCATTGGAGTGCATCTCTAGGATACGACCCACTTTTTCTTTTTTGTCTTTGACCGAGTTCAGCAATGTGCCTTTTTCCAGCTTACCGGAATAGATACGGCAAAAAGTCAGCGTTCCCACAAACGGGTCATTCATCACTTTAAATGCCAAGGCAGAAAATGGTTCATCATCGCTTGATGGGCGCGTTGCTTCTTCATCGCTGTCTGGAAGGACACCGTTAATCGCAGGAACGTCAAGCGGACTTGGCATATAGTCAACAACCGCATCAAGCAGCGGCTGAACACCTTTATTCTTAAATGCACTACCACAAAGAACCGGAACAAAGCTCTGGTTCAGCGTACCCTTGCGGATAAGCTCTTTCAGCTTCGCCGCATCGGGCATGTTACCTTCGAAATAGGCTTCCATCGCATCGTCATCTTGCTCGATAACAAGCTCGATGAGCTTTTCACGATATTCAGCCGCTTCATCCGCCATGTCGGCAGGAATGTCGCCATATGAATATTCAGCACCAAGATCTTCGTTCTTCCAAGTGATCGAACGCTCGTTGACGAGGTCAACCAGTCCAACCAGATTAGCTTCAATACCGATAGGAAGATACAGAACAGCTGGCGTCGCGCCCAGACGATCAATGATCGATTGCACACAATATTTAAAGTCTGCGCCGGTACGGTCGAGCTTGTTGATGAAGCACATCCGCGGCACTTTATATTTATCGGCCTGACGCCAAACAGTTTCAGACTGCGGTTCAACACCGGCAACGCCATCGAAACAGGCTACCGCACCATCGAGCACACGCAATGAACGCTCCACTTCAATCGTGAAGTCAACGTGACCTGGTGTGTCGATAATGTTGATCCGGTGCTCTGGACCTTCGCGGTCGTCCGCATTCCAGAAACAGGTGGTCGCAGCAGAGGTAATGGTAATACCGCGCTCTTGCTCTTGCTCCATCCAGTCCATCGTCGCCGCGCCATCATGCACTTCGCCGATTTTGTAGGATTTTCCCGTATAATAGAGAATACGTTCCGTTGTGGTTGTTTTACCAGCATCAATATGGGCCATAATGCCGATATTGCGATATCGTTCGAGCGGATGGCTGCGTGCCATAGTCTTTACTCCAGAGTGAGGGAAACCAAATCTGGCCGCCCTATAGTTAATGTGGCCAGCATATGCCAGCCCTGTTCGGTTTCAAATTTTACTATTTTATAGAGCCAGAGCACCCTGCCCCGGCTCTATAAACAATTACTACCAGCGATAGTGAGCAAATGCGCGGTTGGCTTCGGCCATTTTATGCGCATCTTCACGCTTCTTCACCGCGTTGCCGCGATTGTTGGAAGCATCAAGAATTTCACCTGACAGACGCGCTGCCATTGTGGTTTCGCTGCGACCGCGTGCGGCAGAGATCATCCAACGGATGGCCAGAGCCTGTGCACGTTCTGGACGCACTTCAACCGGCACCTGATAGGTCGCACCACCAACACGGCGGCTGCGCACTTCGATACCTGGCTTGATATTGTTCAATGCATCATGGAACAACTCAACCGGGTCTTTTTTTGCTTTGGCTTCTACGCTGTCCAGCGCGCCATAAACGATACGTTCCGCGGTGGATTTTTTACCATCCATCATCAGGTTGTTCATGAATTTTGAAAGAATCTGATCTTTAAATTTCGGATCAGGAAGGATTACCCGTTTCTCGGGACGACGACGACGTGCCATTTTCTATAAACTCCAGTTCTGATCTTATTTAGGACGCTTGGCGCCATATTTGGAACGGCTTTGCTTCCGGTCCTTCACGCCTTGCGTATCAAGAACGCCGCGCAGTACGTGATAACGCACACCGGGAAGGTCGCGAACACGGCCGCCGCGAATGAGAACAACACTATGCTCCTGAAGGTTATGACCTTCACCGGGAATATAGCTGATGACCTCACGCTGATTGGTCAGGCGAACCTTGGCAACCTTACGCAGAGCGGAGTTTGGTTTCTTTGGAGTCGTGGTATAAACCCGGGTGCAAACGCCGCGTTTCTGCGGGTTGGCTTCCATCGCTGGAACTTTGGATTTCACCTTCTGAGGCACCCGCCCTTTACGGACGAGCTGATTAATCGTTGGCATAAAGTCTTCACCTTATTGGATCTAGATAAACTAGGGTTACTCTTGTCTGGCAGAAATCTGCCAAAAAGTGTTTTGCCTATGTGTTTTTTCTGATGCAGCGGACAGAGCCCGAAGCAACGGAAGCGCGGCCCTTAGCGGGGATTCGGGGTTTCGTCAACAGGTTGGCCACATACCAGACAATAAATTCGTGATAGCTATCAAACTTGGAAAGGAGCGTCCGCTTTATCCCGAAAGTGGACAATTCAAAATTGCTGAACGGCGCTACATTGTTGGCATGGCTAAAAATTCTTTAGCTAAAAGTCTGATCCATTCCCATTCGTATTCATAAGCTTTATCAAAAAAGACCCAAAACGTGCTTGCAGATCCGTCGGACTTCTCGTCAAAAACCGAGTCAATCTGCCTTAGTATTTCCATTTGCTTCGCATTGAAATATGCACTTACATCGATCCCACCGCCGATTTGTTCGTTTAAATACATATGCAGATCTTCGGCAAAATCGTCTTTAATGTCGATAGGAAAGCCTAAACTATTGCTATAGGCTTTTTGCTCAATTTCAGAACTCGCCAAAACTGATATCAATCGAATGATATTGTTGACTAGATTCTGACGTATCTCATCATCTTCCATGAATCGAATCCGTAAGAGCAAATGATTTTCCAATCAATGTCCGCTTTTGCGCCCATAGCGGACACTAGCTTAAATTGAGCTAATGTGCATTAAACCCGATTCCTCGATCACCCAACCGCACACCTATTGCCAGAAGCACATTCAGCATACCAAAGAACTTACGCCCTAACGCGCCCTGCCCAACCAGACCAGCACCAGCGCAATCACGGCTGGCACGGTTTGCACCAATGCGATACGCGGCGATACGGTGGTGGCACCGAATAGGCCGGCAATCGCCACGAACAGCAAAAAACATGTCGCAACGCGGCGTTGCCATATAGGGCCTTTGATAAACAGCGACCAGATCAGGCCCGCCGCTAGAAAGCTGTTATAAAGCCCCTGATTAGCGGCCATCGCTGTGGTTGGTTCGAACAAATCCGCAGGAAAGGCAGAGAAAACCGCAGGGCCTCTGGTGGTCCAGGCAAATATCTCAAACCAGGCGATATAGAGATGCAGTGCGGCGATGAGCCCGATGCATATCGATGCCAGTAATTTCATTATGCCTCTCCCCAATCCCGAAACACTATAGGCTTCGGGTGAGCGAGCACAAGCCATCAGCCACTAACCTACAAAGCTACCAAAATCGCGACAAAGAGACCTGCGCCGCCCATCATTACCGGAACGCGGATATTCCTAGATAGGGAGCAATATGTTTTGCGACGAATCAATCCGCTGGATTATGTTTCCTAAGAAAGTCTTCCATAGAATTCAGAAGTACCAGCCGATCTGCTTCTCTAGAAAAATAGTGATCAGCTTGCGCAAGGAGAACATACTCTACCTGCTTTGACGCTTTTTTCATCGCACTATTCATTTTTTTCGACTGGACGTAGTCCACCGTTACATCTTTTTTCCCGTGGATTAACAGTAGAGGAGCTTTGATCTTATCAATGGCGTTTATTGGCGATACGGCCTTGAAATCGGGAGTCATCTTTTTCCACTGGCTACGGAAGAGCTTTGCACGGAAATTGCTACCAAAATCATTGACTTCACGCCTCAGATTGGAGACGCCGGCTATGGAAACTGCACAGCGATACTGATCGGGATCTTTCGCTATGCCCCACATTGCGGCGTAGCCGCCGTACGAAGCACCGACGATGCAGACCCGATTGGGATCTGCAATCCCTTGTTCAACCGCCCAACTGACACCATCAGATACATCATCCTGCATGGCGAGACCCATCTGACCTTGCCCCAGCCGCTCAAACTTGGCGCCATATCCGGTGGAGCCGCGGAAATTGGGTTGCAGCACGGCATAACCCCTATTGGCCAAAAACTGTACCCAATAGTCATATCTTAAAATGTCATGTGCCCAAGGGCCACCATGCGGCATAACAATGAATGGAAGGTTCTTATGCTCCCTACCTTTCGGCAAAGTGAGCACACCCTCAATCTCCAATCCGTCGCGCGCATTATATTTAACAAGTTTCGACTTCGCCAACCGCTTATTTCCAACCGCCTTGTTTACAGAAGCAATTTTTGCCAATTTTTGAACTGCTGCATCGTAATAATATAATAGGCCAGGATTGTCGGGAGTAGAAATTCGGACAATCATTTTGGTCTGATCTCTATTGAAACTCTCGATCCGAGCTGTTGCATTTGGAGCCGCGGCATCTATCTGTTCCTGAGCGGCTTTCATCGCCGGGTCTATCCAGTGAATCGGATTTTCTTCATCATCGGTTCTAACGCCGAGTATTTTTGAACGGTCAAACGATAGAAAAACCCGTTTTATATCTGCGTTTTCCGCCTCAAAAAAGGTTTGTACATCTTTCCCAGTGACGAGATTTACTTCCATCACAACTGTTCTATCATCGGCATTGTCTTTCAACACCAGACCATTGTCGCTGCCCGGAAGAAACATGAATGGAACTGTAAGACTTTCTTCGTTTACAAGCTTTGCCTTGTCCGACAGTTTGAACCCAAAAGACCCTTTCTGACCCTCGCCACGATAAACAAGCGTCGCGTCCGTTGAGAAATCCTGATAGCCAATACCGTAACGCACCGATCCGGTTTGATCTGCCCCCCAGTCCATAACATTGCGACGGCCTTTAACAACTTTGCGCAGCTTTCCGTTTGTTACATCCACTCTGTAAACTGCCGGCCAAAAATCTTCCCCCACGTAGATAGAATTCTGTGCAGCCATCAATATTTCGTTACTACCATCGGATGGTGACCATAAAAGATTAGCCGCGTTTTGCCCTTTCATTTGCCAAAGTAACTTGGTTGGCTTCCCGCTCGTGCGGTTAACGGCTATCATACGCGTTATATACCAACGATCCGCTTCCACCCTGATCAACCCACGCAACCTTACAATGATGTTGTCATTGTTAACCCACTGAATCCAATCAACTTCAGTTTCATCGGGAACGGCAAGTTGGACCGACTTGTTTTTATCCGAAAACAAAGGAACGATCATGATCCTCTGTTCCCCGCCAATTCCAAACACCCCCGCAATTTGTTGGCCGTCGGGTGAGAGTTCAGCTTGGCCCACAAATGGAAGTTTGGCGAATGTTTCAACTGGTAATATGGCAGATTCTTTGGATTGCTTTGTCAAATCCGTAGTTGATTGAGCCATTGTCGGATTCAAAAATGCTACGAATAGTAAAAAAATTCCAGTAACTCTAAACAATGCAACCCCCTGCTCTCAATATAGTTGTATTTAAATAACGTGGATATTTGAATTGGCAATACTAGTTATAACCCTATTGTTGCCAATATCGCGATTTGAAAGCATGATAGAAAACCTGTGCATGACGGCACGTTACCCTACCTAACCAAAGCCACCCAAATCGCGACAAAAAAAGACGCGCCGCCCATCATTACGAAACTGTGCCAGATCGAATAACGAAACGCCTGTCCCTTGCGGGCATAGAAAATAGTGCCAAGAGAATAAAAAACACCGCCCGCCAACATCGCCCATAGCGATAATGGCGGTAACTGTTCCATCATCTCAGGCACGCCGATAATGCCCATCCATCCCAAACCGAGATAGGACACCAGCGACCACTTCGAATCCAGATTTTTGCCAAATATCTTGTAAAGCATCGCCGGAATGGCCAGCGCCCAGACTATCGTCAGAAGGAAGAGGCTAAACTCCGTATCTGCCAGAACGAAAAGAGGTGTAAAAGTGCCAGCAATTGTAACATAGATTGCCGCATGGTCTATCCGGCGCAGCGCAATCCGCCGATGATGAAGAGGCGACAGATGGTAGAACATCGAAATGACGTGAGAAAACATCACGCCGATCACATATAGGCCGATCGCCGCGATCACGGCCGTACCCTGACCAGCAGCCTGAATAATCAGAGCCGCGCCTGCCACCAGGATAAGAATCAATCCAATGGCGTGGACAATAAAATCGGCGCGGCGCTCTTGTTTGTCTGGAGTCGGGTACATCAGGCCACATACCCACAAAGCGGAACGCCTGCCAAACGCTAATATATTCGACATCCTGAACCGAAGTTCACGCCATTACCGCGACAAGCGTTCCTTCAACAGCTTGTGAAAATGCCTGATCTTCGTTTCCCCGTAATTAGCAAAGACAATTTCCTTGGATTTGATCGACTTCATCCCTTTCTGCACAAGCGGCAGGTTCACAACATCCTGATTAAACACCTTTGCAAGCATCCCCAGTTCCGGTGCATCAACATAGTCATCGTCACAATCTAGCCAGTGGACCTTTGCCGGTTCGGGTCGCTCTTCGCCGTCAGGGATCGGCAGCATCAACATGACTTCGTGGATGCATTCTTCGGGATTGTCGCCATGCGGCCGAAAACGGTAGAAAATCGGATCGAAACACCCCCACGGGCTGATGTTCGGGAACAGGTTGTAGTAGATCGTGTCGACAAATTCAGCGTCGCTGATCTGATCCACTTCGTCGCCTAGCGTCTCCCGCCACATTTCCCTCTGGGCATGAGCTTCGGCCTGACGTCGTTCAGGAACAGGGCCAGTGGTTGTGAGATCGGCTTCATCCTCCCACCCCTCGCCCAATGCACCGCCGACCCAGTTGCACAGTTGAATATCGGCATGGTCCAACTTCCCTTCTAGATGACGGGCAGCCTCGTCGAATATTCCGGTTTTGCCTTTCAAGCTAGTAACTTGCACGCGCCCTTCCTCGAGGCGTTCGTATATGTTCCCGGAAAGAGCATGCCGGACCTTGCCATATGTCTTCGCCCCTTCCAGTGGCTCTGCAACCACATCCGGATTCACATGCGGACTGAGCAGGCCGTTCGGAGAGATCGCCCGCGACATGTTTCCGAACACATCATATTTGCTATTCGCATCACCCATGACATCCAGCAAAGTCGGATGGGTTGCAACAACGTGATAGGCTTCCATGAAGGCTTCTTGCGCTACCTTCCAGTTACAACGCAGTTTCTTTGCCACATGCACGGACTTATACCGTCGCTCGAACGGGATCGGTTGAAAATGCCGGTCGATATCGCCGAGAAATTCTTTCAATGGCTCCGCATTGTCATCGGGATTGATAAACACCCAACCACCCCAACGGCCGATATTGACGGGCGGCAAGCTGTGGGTCTTCTCGCTCACCGACGGAAAATCCCAATGACAGGGCACTTCTTTTAACGTTCCATCGATCTTCCATCCCCAGCCGTGAAACGGGCAGCGAAACTCATGCAATCCCTTTGCGTCCTCGGTCAACAGCGACCGGCCCCGATGAAGGCAGGCGTTTGGGAAGGCCTTGATCTCATCCTCAGCCGTACGGACAATAATGAAGGACAGACTGGCAATATCATAGACCAGACTATCACCGACATTGGGAATATCATCCTCATGGCACGCCATTTGCCAAACCCGTTTCCAGAGCCGCTCCACCTCCAGATCAAAGAAATCGCGCGAATAGTAGATGCTGGGGTCAACAACCGTTGGCCCCGGTTCCATCGGGCAATCTTCACGGAAACTGGAAGGCACATCATGCGTATCCATGTCCAGCAGTTCGTCATAGGCGATCCCTTTGGATCGGTTTGTTCCGGTCAGCGTTTCTACCATTTTTCCCTCGAAATTCCTCATGAGCGTGATGTCGTCTCACACTCCAACTTCAAGCCCCGCCAACATTGATCTGAATCAAAACCTACCCGCTCAAAAGTGATAGGCTCAAGTTGGAAGCTGCAGAACGGTATCGACAATTGATCGCATCCAACACGTGCCGACTTCGTCACAATAGAGTCTCAGAAGTTTATTCAGATTGTCACCCGTCCAACCTTATACTGTCACGTAATTGCTGCACTGCATCATCGACAATTACATCCCTAAAAACAGTAAGGTTCGCATTTCCATGAAACCCATCTCCCCGACTTCGCTTGCCGCTATCGCTGGCGCAGTTTATGCCTCTACCATTATATCTCCCGTCCAGGCGCAAACGACAACTGATGATGTCGCTGACGCTACCGATGACAACATCATCATCGTAACCGCGCAAAAAATTGAGCAGAAGTCCACTGATGTACCGATCACCATTTCCGCCAATAGTGGTGAGCGGTTGAAAGAACTGGGTGTCTCCGATCTGGATGAACTGTCCAACTATGTCCCCGGCCTCAATATTCAGGAACAAAGCGCGAATAACCCGGGCGTTGTCATTCGCGGGATTACCTCCGACAGCGGATCGTCCCAGCAAGCCGCTCGCGTTACACTCTATTATAATGGAGTCGATATCTCACGTTCACGCGGTTCCTATCAGGATCTCTACGACATCGACCGGATCGAGGTCATCAAAGGCCCTCAAGCCACCTTGTTCGGTACTGCCTCTGCAGTCGGTGCCATCAGTATCATTTCAGCGAAGCCCAAGCCTGGTTTGTCCGGAGAAATTTCCGCCAGCTATGGTAACTTTGATGCCTATACACTCGGCGGTCATCTTAATGCCGGGTCGGATATCGTCGCGGTTCGTTTGGCTGGAGCTTACAAGAAACGCGACGGTTATGTGACCAATCTAGCACCTAATCAGGATGATCTCTACGCCAAGGATCAACTGGGCGCTCGCGCATCCTTCCGGTTCACACCGAGCACGGATTTTACCGCCGATCTAATCCTGACCTATGACCGTCAACGCAATTCGGGCACACCTTTTATTTCTGGCTCCCTCCCCACCTCCGCGGGTCCTGCCGATCCTTTTGGCGCGGCTGATTTGCGCGGATCACCTTTTTCGGCCGCTGTGCTTGGAAATGGTGAACTTGGCTTGGTGCGCGATGTTTATGATGCGAATCTAACCATGAGTTGGGACATTGCTGACGATTGGACGGTTACCATGGTCAACGGCTACCGCAAATTTAACTCGAACGAAGTGTTTGATGCCGATGGCTCAGCTGCATTCTTCCTTGAATTTGCTGAAGATGCCAATGGTGAACAAGGCAGTCACGAGACGCGGTTCAGCTACAACAGCGATACTTTTCGCGGCAGTTTTGGTTGGAATCTGTTTCGTGAGGACAGCAACCAGCGCGTGCCTTTCTCGACCGATGAAGTGACCTATTTTCAATGCTTGGCCGGAATTGTTGTTCCCGGAGTACCATGTGTCGATACCAATGGCGTTCCGGCAGGCGACGCAATTCCGGCGTTAACCGGTGGTGCGGTGGGAACCGTACCCTATCAAGCGGTATTCGAAAACTTCGGTAAAAATGACAGCTATTCAGTGTTTGCTGACGGGACCTGGATACCCACTACCAGCCTGGAATTGACCGCAGGCGTCCGTGTGCTCATTGAAAAACGCCGCTCCGGATATCGCGCTACCGCTCCCGGTTCCTTTTTTACCGGTGCGCCACCATTTCCAATCACCGATACAGCTGGACAGATTTTTCGCACCGAGGACAGTTTTTCCGCAATATTGCCGAGATTCAATATCCTCTATCGTTTCTCAGATGACATAAATGGCTTTGCTACCGTATCAAAGGGTCGCCGCTCCGCAACCGTCAATCTTTCCGCAGCCAATGGGCCAAATGGACCAGTTCCGAATTTTACCGATATCGCGGCGGAAAATGTGTGGAACTATGAAGTCGGCCTAAAAGGATCAGTTGGCCCTATATCAGGCTCTTTAGGCGTCTATTATCAGGCTTATGATAATTTCCAGGTTACGCTCAACGATCCGGCCAATCCTGGCACCACGACAACGCTCAGCGCAGGTACAGCATCAAATTTTGGTGTCGAAGCGGAAGTCAACGTACGGGCAGCCGATTGGTTGAACCTGTTTGCCAATATCGGTTATATTGATGGCGGTATCGATGACAAACCCGGAAATGGAAATTTGGCTGGCTCTCGCTTCCGGCTTCAACCGGAAGTTCAGGCGGCGAGCGGCTTTACCATTGACTATCCGATCAATGACAGCACTAGAATATTTGCAACGCCCAGTGTCACATATCGCGGCCGGATATTCTTTGAAACGCCCAACAATATCCTGACCAGCCAAGCAGCCGTCACTCTCGTCAATCTGCGCGCCGGTATATCTTTTGCGAATGACCGGTTTGAGATTGCGGGGTTCGCGCGCAATTTGACCAATAAGAACTATCTTTTGGATGCAGGTAACACCGGTGGAGCATTCGGCATTCCAACCTTTATCCCAGCGGAACCTCGATTTTACGGCATACAGGCCAGCGCAAAATTCTAATGGATACTAGGTGGCTGTCGAAGACACACGTCATGTCGACTTATTCGATGTGATTTGTCGTCGGTAGCCACCTTACGCTTTCGCAAGCGTACTACCCGCCAGCGTAATCCGGTGCATCAGCCGCTCCTGCCCCTGATAGTCGTTATTGGCGAAATGCCAGGTGGCGCGGTTGTCCCAGAACGCCACTGATCCAGGAAGCCAGTTAAACTGACAAGTAAACTCCGGCTGATCGACATGGGCGTATAGATAATCCAATAGTGCCAAGCTTTCCTCTCGCGTCCAGCCTTCAAAACCGATCGTATGTCCAGGATTGACGTAAAGGATTTTACGCCCGCTCTCGGGGTGCCGGATCACCGCAGGGTGCGTTGCATCGCCGACTCGATCCATCCCACCAAGCGTCTGTGCCAGATCAGTTTTGCGGTAATAACCACCCTCGCCGTAAATATGTCGATTGCTATGAATAGCACGCAAGCCTTCCAGCGTGCGCTTTAAACCATCTGATAGTGCATCATAGGCCGCCGCCAGATTGGCAAAGCGCGTATCGCCGCCGCTGTCGGGCAAAGTCCGGGCGACCAGTATCGAGCCAAGCGCAGGTTCCTCATCATAGCTATGATCGGTGTGCCAACCGCCGCCAATATTCATCTTTTGATCCTTTGCCTTGCGAACTTCGGCAATTTCGGGATGGGCATCCGATGGCTTAAAGAATTTGTTGAGCACAATATTACCAAAGCGTTTAGCAAAGCGGTGATGCTCATCCGGCGGTAAATCCTGATCACGGAAAAACAGCAGGCCATGCTCGGTGAAAGCGGTTTTGAGATCGGCGAGTGCGTTGTCGGAAAGGTCAGCAAGTTGCGCATCGGCGACTAGCGCGCCGCATCCATTGGAATAGGGTGTGATTTTCATGGAATAGAGGTGTAGCGGATTTGTTTGCGTTAATCCAATCCCTTTAAGCTCATGCTCATCGTCCCGAACTTATCGACCTTAGGTGGCCTTCGGTTCAGTATGGCGGAATTAAATCGTAGCCTTTCCTACTTCATTTAACCAACCTAAGCTACCGTACGGTCCCTTAAAAATTGGATATTTATTCGCAAAAACGCATTTTATCTTGTGAACGTGTCACCCACCCATAGAAAGACAGATACATCAATTATGTAATTTATTATCAATATCATATATCAGCTATTTAACTAAATTTCGAGGCTGACATAGTGTCAACTGTGTAACCCTGAATACGAATAATTACTCGCCGAATTGCACTGGAGACCACGACTTGTTAAGCGATGATTAGAACGGAGAAAGCATGAATATGCAATTGAACATAATCACCAAAGGGCTGCTGTTTGGAACCGCCACACTATTGACACCTATAGCGGTTCAGGCTGAGACTAACACTGGTGCAGATGAGCTTCTTTCCTATGATCTGGCCATGCGATGCGGGGCGCTGCACACATTCCTTTCGGTGGTCAATGAGGATGACAAGGAGCAAGAGAAAATTCACGATGACATCGCAACAGGCTGGCTCGCGCTGGCGATGGTTCGCGATGGTGAAAATGGCGACAAGGCCGACCGGGAATTTGAAGGCATGGTCGGCAAGTTGATCGATCATATCAACGGCATGGACGATGATGAAGATGCTATGAGTGCTTTTCTGGAAGAAGGTACAACAATCTGCGATGCGTTAAGGGAAGCCAACCAGACCGAGATAGAATCGATTATGACAGAATGACCATCCGCTTTTTATTCGCTTTAGCCACAACTATATTTTCTACACTTTTATTGGAGGCACCCGTCATGGCCGAACGTCAAAAACAAGCTATTGTTCCCGAAACGTTGAAGGGAAATTACGAAAATTTCAAATTTGCCCCCGCTATGCGTGCTAGCGATATGCTCTATCTCTCAGGCGTTGTTGTGACCCTTAAAGACGGGGAAACTGTCGAGAATATTGCACCGGCTGTTGAGCGTGCTTTTGATGAAATTGAACTAGTTTTGGCAGAAGCAGGGGCCAGCTGGGCAGATGTAGTGGATGTCACCAGTTATGCCGTTGATTTGGACCGTGATATGGGACCGATGTGGGCGGTGAAAGAACACCGCGTGCCGGCGCCCTACCCTGCCTGGACTGCCATTGGCACAACCCGGCTGTTCGGTGGTGACAATGCACTGATAGAAATCAAGGTAACTGCCTATCTTCCGAAGGATTAGAACATTCGATTGGTAATTGAAGATACCTACTATTTACAATAGCCATTTCGACAAAGTGCCCTATGTTTGCTAATCATTTTGTTTATCCCCCGATTCTCAAAAGGTAAAAAGTTTGAGTTTTACAATATTGACTGCAGCAGGATTGATGGCCAGCGCTTCGACGCTATCTACCGTTGAACCATCAATTATCATAGTTGCCCAAACAGATGTCCGCTCCATCGGAGCGGCCACCAATTTTCTTGTTGGCGGTGCCCCAACCTCTTCTATTGATCGGGTATCGCCGCCATCTGTTTTGCCCAATGGTTCCGTCACGAATGCAAACGGCCCGAAATGGTATCTCACCAATCATGCCGGATATCCGGATCAAGCTTATGAAGCCGCCACGCGGGATCAATTACCAAGCCTACCAATCTATCTACGCTCGCCAACCACTGCTGGCGCTCAAATCACACTGGGTTCTCCGCTTGATCCAGTGCAAACTTCCGTCTTGGTTAGCAGCGCCGGGCAACAGGCCGATCCTCCATCTGACGACAATGTAATTGTTGTAACTGCTCCCGACCGGAAAAGCTCCGTAGATCCATTGTCAGCAATCAACGCAGAGTCCTTTGAAATAGCGCAAGATATTGACCAAGCATTGGTTGCTCCCGTGGCCAATGCTTATAAAGAAGGTCTTCCAAAACCAATCCGCTCGGGACTTCGAAACTTCATAAGTAATCTAGGAGAACCTGTTGTTTTTCTGAATTATTTACTGCAGCTCAAACCTGGAAAGGCCTTGGAAACACTTGGCCGGTTTGCGATTAACACAACGATTGGCATTGGCGGACTTGTCGATGTGGCGAAAGAAAAACCGTTCTATTTACCTAACCGATTTAACGGCTTTGCAAATACGCTGGGCTATTACGGAGTGAAGCCTGGTGCCTATCTATATTTGCCCTTTGCCGGCTCCACCACCGTTCGCGATTTGATCGGTGATAGTTTGGATTTGTTGGTTCTACCGACTGCAGTCGGCAAGCCTTTCACTCAAATTGAGGTGACTGCCCCAATCGGTGTGTTAAGAGCGCTTGACCGCCGCATTCAGCGCGATGATGAAATTACCCAGAATCAGGAAGAAAGCGATGATCCCTATGTATCAGCACGCGACCAATATCTGAAATCGCGACAGACAGAGATTGATATTTTAAAGGGTCTTATCCCTGATCCGCTAAGCCGCAAAAACAAAATAGCGCCTACCCAAGAAACACGGCGTGCACTGCCGTTCAAGCATGAAGTGGCGCAGTTTTGGTATTTACCACCGAGTAAAGCACAGCAATTTGCCGCAAATGAAGGTGCGAACTAACTGCGTTCTTTCAGCACCTCATTCTCGACAGATAGGCGATGGCGAAGAAGAATGGCGTTTAGTATCGAGAACACAAGCGCAACCCATGGAAGTCCTAACAAAAGCGGCACGATTGCAATTTCCAGAACCACTACCAGATAATTGGGATGGGAGATAAACCGATAGGGACCGCGTTTGACCCGATCGAAATGAGGAGCTGAAATTATCCGCGTGGTCCACCACCGACCAATGCTTGCCAGCGTCCAAAAACGAAGACATTGAGTAGCGATAAATAAACCCAGTAACGCCATGTGAAGGACGTGCTCAGGATCCACCAAAAGTGCGATAATCGCAATCCAGGCGCTGTGTAGAAAAATGAAATAGTGATAATGATCTTCGCCATGTTCCTTACCGCCCTCGGCCAACAACCTTTCGGTATTCCGGTTGGCATAGATCAGCTCACCGAGGCGCTGTGTCACAATATATATGAGCACCCAAGTCACAGGTGTCGGGAAAGCAGTAAATATGGCACCAAGATTTTCGGTCACGGATCAACCACTCCTAGTGCAGAGGTAAAACCGGGACCCAGTGCGGTAAGCAATATTGGTTTGTTGGGTCTAGCCTGAAGCAGCCTTTCCAGAATGAACAGTACCGTAGGAGACGACATATTGCCAAACTGACGAAGAATATCGCGGGTTGTCGGGATAGAGGGGCCATTTGGCTGTAGATAAGCCTCTAGCGCGTCAATCACCCTACCCCCGCCTGGATGGCAGGCAGGTTCGCCCAATTGAGATTTGGACAATTCCTGCTGCTCCAGAAACGCATCGCAAAAGGGAGCAAAATCCTGAGCCACAAAGTTCGGAATATCGCGGGCCAGAACCAGATCAAATCCAGTCTCACCAATCTCCCAACCCATCATATCACGGGTATCAGCCCATGTCTTTTGTCCAAATGCACGGAAACTCGGCTCACTTGCGACCTGCTCCTTACCGCTCAGCACTGCAGAAGCACATCCATCGGCAAAGAGCGCGGTCGCAATCATATTTTTCTTGTCAAACTGACTATAATCATAAGCAAGGCTGCATAATTCCAACGAAACCAGCAGTACATTCTGCCCATCATTTGCAGCTGCTAGGTCATTGGCAAGTCGCAGCCCTAAAACACCGCCCGCACATCCGTAACCAAAAACCGGAATTGTTTGCGTCGAAGCTTCGAATCCCATGTCCACTATCATTTGGCTCGGGATAGAGGGCGTCATGGTCCCTGTGGTGGAAATGAAGACAATCGCATCAACATCAACTGGCCTCATATCCGCCTTGTTCAGCGCGTCTTTAGAGACTCGCCGGGCCAAATCACTTCCAGTCTTCTCGTATATGGCGGCTCGCTCCTGCCAACTGCGCGGCTGCAAGTAGTACTCAGGATCGCACGCTATATAGCGCTGATCAATTCCGCTATTGCCTAGAATCTGCTCCAACCGTCGAGGCAAAGACGCTCCTCTCGCCTGCGCCAGAATTGCAAGAACATCGGATTGAGAAATACGATGACTGGGGACAGCCGTGGCGATAGATTTCAATTGGGGCATGGAGAACATTCGCTGCACATTGGTCACTCGTTACACCATTTATCCTGACACACGATAGATTTGTAGCACAATGCACCAAATGCGGTATGACACTGTCATATGGAGATAGACGCAGACATTGTTATTAGATTGATGGGCGTTGGAGCCAGCAGCCTGCTCCTAATAATATTATTGACCGGTTCCATACGCAGGCCATTGAAGATCCCATTGTTGGGACTCGTCGTCGGCGGCGCGGCCTATCTAATCAACACATCTGGTGCGATGGACCGTGGCACGCTGCTGTTAACTTTCATTGATTTAATTTCACTGATCACCCCGTTTTGGATTTGGCTATTTGCGCGAAGGTTGTTTGAGCGAGAAACACCAAACTGGTTATTGGCTCTACTTGGAACAATCTATTTAGTTGGCTGGGCATTGGCGCAGACCGTAGACATTGGCAGCGGGCCCGGGTTTTACATTATCCATATCACCTCCTTAGTTTTGGTCGTTGATCTGATTTACGTCGCCTTAAGCGGATTGGGAGATGACCTCGTTTCTCGCAGGCGTTTAATACGTATATATCTCCCCATCTTGATTGGTCTGCAATCAGGGGGAATATTGCTCTACGAACTAATTTTCGGAAATGGTGTTAGCCCATTCTTTATACAGGTAACCAATGCGACGCTAATATACCTATTAGTGCTGTTTGGCGGCATTGCCTTACTCAAAACCGACCCAGAGTTGTTGGTTGTAACAGATGACCAGAAAACTGAAGAGACGGAAAAACTGGCGCTATCTCCATCAGAAACAGTTCTTCATGACAAGCTGCAGGTTGCTATGCACGACGGTCAGTATCGCGAGCCTGGTCTAACCATCAAATCCTTAGCACAGTCTCTTGGGGCACCAGAACATCGGCTGCGTGCGCTCATCAACCAAAAGCTCGGCCATCGCAATTTCTCATCCTTCCTGAATGGTTTTCGGATCAAGGAAGCAAGAGAAAAACTGGCAGATCGCGAGATGGTGGATATTCCCATTCTTACCATTGCAATGGATTTGGGTTATAACAGCCTTGCTCCCTTCAATCGTGCTTTTCGTTCGGAAAGCGGCCAAACACCTAGTGACTTTCGCAAGGCATCTATTGATCAAAACTGAAAAAGGCTGTGCATTTTCGAAAACGAACAACATCTTTCAGGATTGCAGAGAGTTTCGGTTCTGTAGCTGACAAACAGGCTTCATCAAAACGACCAACGACTTGATGGAGACACATGATGACCACTGCAACCCCTTCGCTGCTGAGTAATATCGGTGATCATATGATCGGAGCAATAACGTTTGACCTTGGCCGCTACCTAATTGCCGCCGGGGCGCTGTCGATCTTATTGTGGCTTGCCAAACAATATACTGAGGCTCGGCGGATACAAAAACGCAAAGCATCTTTCGCAGACTATAAACGCGAGTTTCTGTCTTCATCACGCACCGTGTTAATATTTGCCGTTACGACGATCAGTACGGTGTTGTTCATCGAGGCTGGATGGGTCAATATTGATCGAGGCACAATCAACTGGCCCATATTCGCGGTTCAACTGGCCGCCATGATCGTTGCTCATGATGCCTATTTCTACTGGATGCATCGCGCGCTCCATCACAAGTTACTTTTTCGCATGGCTCACTTACATCATCATAAGTCGCGGACTCCAACTCCTTGGGCTGCTTATAGCTTCGCTTCATTCGAAGCATTTAGTGAAGCCGCATTCGTGCCAGCATACCTTTTGTTGGTCTCAGTTATTGGCGCACCGATGTATGATTTCGCGATTTTCATTTTCCTTGCTCATATGATAGTTCGCAACGTTATGGGTCATGCTGGCATAGAACTGTTCCCCGCCGGCTGGACGCGAAGCCCACTAGGATGGATTACAACCACGACTCATCACGATTTGCACCATAGTCAAGGCAGTTCAAACTTCGGCCTCTACTTTACCTGGTGGGATCGCTGGATGGGCACTGAACATCCACAATATGAAGAAAAGTTTGACGCCGTTGCCAAACCAATCCGCGTTTCGGTCGGTGCCGCAGCCAATATTTCCATCGCCGCATTTGCCGGACTTGCGCTCACATCGACAATCACTCTGGTGTAGTTTACGAAACAGATCGAACTTGGAATACGATCGGCACAATCTTTCCCAAAGGTTGTGTCGATTTTCTTTTGCTTTGCAATATATTTTGACCAAACCATATTTTGTCGACTTATTTGAGAAACACTAAATCTCTGTTTAAATGTGATAATATGAAAATTCCGCATTTTTGTGCACTGCAACATAATTCCTTGACATAGAACACCACTTCCACTATTTGTGCACTGCAACAAAGAATTGGAAGCAACAATGGCTGACACAAAAACAACAGATTTAAAAGCTGCTCCTGCAGCTACGAAACCCGGTTCGCTATCTGCAGAATCAGCATATGCTGCTGCTGCATCAGCAACCAAAACAGCTGACAAGACGGTAGAAAACGCTCCTGCAGCTGCAAAAACCGCAGCAACTGCCAAACCAGCAGTTGCAACATCCACTGCAACAGCAAAACCAGCTGCTGCAAAAAAAGCTGCAGTCAAAAAACCGGCAGCGAAAAAGACCGTCCGTAAAAAGACCGCTAAAAAAGGAACCAAGAAAATGGCTACCAAAAAAACCACTGCAACCAAACGTGTTGCTAAAAACACAAAAGCAGCAAACACTAAAGCAGCAAACACAGCAAAAAAACTTGCTGACAAACTTGGCGCACGCTTTGAAGACTTAACCGGCAACGCTCAAGAACGTGCAAAAGAAGTCGCTGACCGCGGTGTTGAAATGGCCAAAGGCGCTGTTGAATTTAACCGCGAAAACATCGAAGCTTTGATCGAAACCGGAAAAATTACCGCTAAAGAAGCGCAAGAGCTAGGCAAAACTAACGTAAAATACACCCGCGAAAACTTCGTTGAAGCCAGCCGCGCTCTACAAGGTCTTTTCAGCGTTGCTACGCCAAAAGACTTCTTCGAAAAACAGACCGACTACGTTCGTAGCGGCTTGGATCGTGTAATGGATCAAACTTCAAACAACGCAGACGCCGTTGTGAAGATTGCTGGCAAAGCTTATCAGCCAATTGCTGATCGTCTTGCTGACATCCAGAAAGAATTGAAAAAAGCTGCGTAAGCCGCTTTTGGGGAAACTAGAAGATGGTCGTTCCTTTGGGAGCGGCCTTTTTCTTTGCCTGATACATAGATGCAAATTCAGTTAATCGTAAAAACCTGAATATATGACAAAACCGCCACTTGCCCTCGACGGTAAAAATACCATATCTTAGCGAATATGAAATCTGATGAGATTCTCTCCCTGCCCGCTTTGCGCATTGCTGCATTTTCACCAATGGCTTCTGGTCCCTTGATGGCGGATGACGACGATGCCGACAAAGGTGGTGGTGACGAAGATGATAACGACTTGGGCGTTGCGACCAAAACACGCACCAAAACAAAAAAACCTAGCCCTTACAAAGTCCTTCTGCTGAACGATGACTACACTCCAATGGAATTTGTAATTCTGGTTCTGAAGCGGTTTTTTAATATGGATATTGATGCAGCAACCCGGGTTATGCTGCATGTCCATCAAAAAGGAGTCGGTGTTTGCGGGACGTTTAGTTACGAAGTAGCCGAGACCAAGGTTACCCAAGTTATGGATTTCGCACGAAAAAACGAACATCCCTTGCAATGTACACTCGAAAAAGCCTGACTATAACCAAAGGAAACAACAATGTCTGACACACCCGTCATCACCGTGGATATTGTTTCCGATGTCGTCTGTCCTTGGTGTATTATCGGCTACAAAAAGCTCGAAAAAGCTATGCATGAGTTTGAAGATCGTGCTCAGTTCGAGCTAGCCTGGCATGCTTTTGAGTTGAACCCAAACATGCCGCCAGAAGGTCAAGATGTGAATGAACATCTCGCCCAGAAATACGGTACAACGCCGGAACAGAGCAAAGCCAATCGTCAAAGACTAAAAGATGCCGGCGCTGGTTTAGATTTCGATTTTAACTATCACGACAATATGCGGATGGTGAATACATTTGATGCGCACCGCTTGCTGCATTGGGCAGGTGAAACAGGCAAACAAACGGCTCTAAAATTGGCGTTGTTTAAAGCGCATTTCACTGACGGTAAGGATGTGAGCGACTATGAAATATTGGTCGAAGTCGCTGGGTCCGTCGGCCTAAATGAAAATCGGGCCCGCAGTCTTCTCGCTGATAATCTATATGCTGAAGATGTCCGCGCCGTTGAGGAACAATGGCAGGATAGATTCATAACGGGTGTCCCGGCGATCATATTCAACAAAAAATTCATGGTCCCTGGTGCTCAGGAACCCGAAACTTTTGTCAATATTATTGAACAGAAACTGTTGAAAGAGGCGGCCTAGCTACCTTTAAAATCAGGCTTTCGCTTCTGCATGAAAGCCCTTGCGCCCTCAATAAAGTCATCGGTTGCGATCAACGCTGGCTGGGTTTCAGCTTCCAGATCTAGATGTTCATGTAATGTGTTTTGTGCCGCCAAATCATAGACTTTTCTCACCTGTGAATATGCTCGCGTTGGACCTTTTGAAAGTTTAGCTGCGACTGTGGCGGTTTCTGACATCAATTCCTCATCGGGGACAGCTTTCCATATCAACCCTGCTTCAACGGCATCGGCCGCTTTCATACGATCCCCAAAAAATGTCAACGCCATCGCCTTGGCACGACCCATTGCTCGCGGCGCATGCCAGCTCGCTCCGATATCGGGAATCAATCCCAATTGCGGTGTGAACACTAAGATAAATTCAGCCGATTCAGCCGCGATCACCAAATCACAGGCCAACGCTAAGCCATAGCCGCCGCCAGCTGCTACGCCGTTAATCGCAGCAATCGTGGGAATAGGTAAGTTGAGAATCTTTTTCACAATGGGATTCAACAGATTGTGCATATTTTGCCGCGTTGCTTCACCACGCGCATATCCATCTTTGCTTGAACCGCCTTTTACCGATAGATCAGCTCCCGAGCAAAACCCTCGACCATTGGCAGTTAGGATCATGACGCGAAGGCTAGAGTCTTCCGAACATACATCAAGCGCCTGGTTCAACTCACTGATTAACGCTGCGCTGAGTGCATTTAGGCGCTTTGGTTCATTCAGAGTGATGGTGGCAATTCCATTTGAGACTTCGAGTAAAACCGCTTTGTCTGACATCTGAATTGATCCTCTTGCGCAAGAGTTTTGAACTTTTCGCTATGTTATGATTTTTCCGAAGTCAGATCGGGTTGTGTACCGGGATCTGTATCCACAATATCTGTCATCTTCTTGCTGGGGAATTTTGGCGTCACACTGTGATAAAAGTCGCTAAGGCGCTTCATATCCTTCTTATAGTCGCCCGTCGGCATAAAAGATGGCCCTAAACCGCCGGTTTTCTTGGCATAGTCCATCATTCCGATGATCAGCGGAACCTTGGCTTTCAACGCAATATAGTAAAATCCCGTACGCCATTGCTTTACGCTGCCACGTGTTCCTTCAGGTGGAATAGTAAGCAGAAACTCACTGCGTTTTTCGAACTCAGCGGCCATTGCATCTACCATGTTGTTGTTGGTAGATCTATCAACCGGGATACCACCCAACCGGCGCATCATGTCACCCCATGGCCATTTAAATAAGGTACTTTTACCAATCCAATAGGATTTAATGCCTAGGCTATTGCACAAACCAAAATAGTAGATAAAATCCCAATTGCTGGTGTGCGGCGCCGCGATAATGACCGCTTTGGCAGGAGGCGGGTTTTCCTGGACTGCTTTCCAACCACCCAATTTATACATAAAAACCGAAAACCGCCGAACTATTTCCGACAGCCAGTTCCCTTTAATTTCCTTATGCACGCAGCCTCCCGCTCGCAGATCGAATGCCGCGATGTAACCATGATCATAAATCTATTTGTATGAGGTGCAATGGCTTAAGTCTCAGTTTGCACAATCTCTGTTCAGCTTCGGTGCATTAGAATTGAAGCATTTACTCTATACGACGTTGATAGGAGGTTTCGATGCGATCGGTGTGGATATCGACAATTTGTCTTGTTTCTATGGTGCATACAACAGCAGGATTGGCAAACGAGCCCCTCAAGCCTGCCCCTCCCCTTCAACCCAATCCCCAAGTTGACTATGCGGGGTTCACGGCGCTCACACAGGAGCTTCAAGAATATCGCTCAAAAAGACTGGTGAAAATGGATCAGTTTATCGATCTTGCGGCAAGAAGTGACGCGGTGATACTAGATACCCGTTCCGCAGCGGCTTTTCAGTTTGGCCATATAAAGGGCGCCATAAATTTACCCTTCTCTGATTTTACCGAAGAGAAGCTAACCGAAATGTTGGGTGATACAAACCGACCAATCCTAATCTATTGTAACAATAATTTTCGAGACAATGTCTTTCCTGTTCGCAGAAAGTCCGCTCCTTTGGCCCTTAATATTCCAACTTTCATCAATCTTTATGGATATGGATATCGCAACATCTATGAATTGAATGATATTGTGCTGATGTCAGATTCCAGACTGGAATGGACTAAACTCACTCTAGACAAAATCTAGCTTCTTGGGTTCTGCGCTCGCCAGACACCGGGATGGATAAATTTGCCTCGCCAAATTCCGCGTTTTGCCTTTTGTGCGTTGCGTTCATCCGTTGCATAGATTGTTTCATCAAAACTCTGACCTGATACTGCTAAACCGTCAGAGACTAGCATCGCGCTTAAATCCGCTCCTGTCTCGCTGGTGCATAAGACGACCAACCGGCCAAATCGATCACGCGTTCGCACGACGCAGCTATGGTCTTCATCGCGCAAAATTTTATCCAATCCATTGCGAGCAGCCTGGCCGCATGACCAATCTGCTCCTGTTTCATCTTTGCAATTCTGCCGGTATTCCGGCGCATCTATACCATAAATACGAAACTCTTCCCCTCCGGACCTAAAGCTATCGCCATCGATAACCTGTGCTGCCTTGCCATCAATCAGAATGATCTGCTCGCTGTAAATCCAATGCTGATAAATAAGGGCGCCACCAATTATCAGAACGAATATCAGGAAGGTTCGAAATTTGGAAAACCGCGCTTTGAACATAAACGCAACTATCTAACCATTTTGAGAAAGCGTACAACGTACCTTTCCTCAAAGTCTTTAACCGGTCTGTTTTAATGTAGGATATTTGGACGCAATATGGTCAAAAACTGCGGGATGCAGTCCTTGCACAAATTCGCAGCCATAGAAGTCGCCTTCGATCCAGCAGATGTGACTCTCAATAGCATTGAATAAAGGGAGTTTCATAAATATCGATTTCTCACCGGTCAGACGGGTCATACAGCGCATACGAAAACCGGTCAGCGACAAATCTAAGATCATCGCATCGACACGGCCCAGTCCAGGCTCACGAACGGCCGCAGCAATTTCGACCCCTGCGCGCGTCGATATTCGGTGATCCCCACTACGGAAATGCTTGCTCAACATACGTTTGCTAGGTTTGCCGTTCATTCCGAATAAATTCCATCAATCTGGCGGTATTTTAAAGAGGTTTCCGCATCATATTGTGACCCACGGATTGGAATTAGCTCAATAAGTTTATGCAAACGTTAACGCGGCACCTTTTCTCATAGTTAACACCATTCATGAAGATGTACGCTTCTAGCGGTCATCCGACGCAAGTGGCACGCAGTTTGTTTGGCAGTTTTCCGCCTCTTCATCCTCCAATTCAATTTGAATAGTAATATGGTGTATCGAGAAACTTCCCGTCATCGATTGTTGCACATCCGCCAGAAACCTTTTGCCGGGATGTCCTCCTGGCATTACCAGATGGGCGGTCATGGCATTCTCGCTTGTACTCATCGGCCAGATATGGAGATCATGGACAGCCTGGACGCCCGATAAATCTAACAAATATTGGTGCACTTCATCCAGGTTTATATCCCGCGGTACACCGGCTAAAGACATACGGACAGCTTCTGACAACAGACCCCAGGTGCTCCAGAAAATCAGAGCGACAATGAACAGACTAACCAGCGGGTCGATCCAGTTGTATCCGGTGTAAAAAATCAGGATACCCCCGACTACTACCCCTGCCGACACTCCTGCATCTGCCATCATATGCAGAAAGGCGCCGCGAATGTTAACATCATCCTTCTGTCCGCCTATGAACAACATCGCGGTACCAAAATTAATGCCAATCCCAATCGTAGCGACAATAACTACCGTTGTTGAGGCTACCTCGGCTGGTGCGCTAATCCGACCAATGGCTTCCCAAGCGATCGCTCCGCAAGCGACCAATAGTAGCAAGCCGTTAAGTAGGGCCGCCAAAATAGAAGATCCACCCAAGCCATAGGTAAACCGGCTGGAAGGTGGCCGCTTTGCCAATTCTGCACCGGCCCAGGCGACCGCGAGTCCGAGTACATCGGATAAGTTATGGCCAGCATCCGCAAGTAAGGCCATCGATCCAGACAACAGGCCATAAACAACCTCAACGACGATGTAGATGGTGTTAAGTGCAATTCCGAGCGCGAAAGCCCGACCGAAATTCTTCGGCATATGCCCGTGCGGACCGTGCCGATCATGGTGACTATGGCCGTGATGATGATGATGATGACCTGCCATCTTCGCTCCGATAGTTGGACGTTCCTCTACGGGCAGTCTACAATGAAATATCGGAGCGGGTCTACAAATTTATTCAATTGTTTTAATGTGTTAGAATGATATAATATCTAATGATGGTTTGTGCCTGAGTTTAATCAACGATCAAACCAATCGCCAGATAGATCAAAATTGGTGCGCCAACACTGAAAAGTGCAGCCAGTACAAAACCAATGCGCCATATGTTGACATCCACACCGGTCCAGTTTGCTAGGCCAGAACAGACACCCATCAACTTGCCATTTTTTTTATCGAGGCGAAGTTTCTTTTTCACGAGTTTTGTTCCCTTAGAAGAACCAATGGGTTGGGGCCAACTGTTGGTTTCTGTTTTGCTGTTCTTGGTGGTCATCAGATCATCACCGAAGATGCGTTGTTGAAAGCGGGGCCAATGCTCGCACCGATGAAAACAATGGCGGAGAAAATGGCGGCGAATGCCGCTGTTGCTGAGTTTTGAAGATTATACGTCACGTCTGATTCCTTTCGAGGGATTGTTAAATTTAGGGGTTAGGCAACCATTGAACCGGCGGTATTGATTGCGGGACCAACACTGGCACCGATGAATATTGCTGCGGATAGGATTGCTGCAAAAGCGGCTGCTACGTTGTTTGATACACTTGAGAACATTTTCATTTCCTTTCGGGATAAATCTGGTCTTCGAACTTGTTTCCGAAGTTGTCATCTACACTGCACAGTCTGTGCCAGTTTGTTATTATCTAATTATATCAATTAGATAAGGGGATTTTCAAATTTGCGACTTGATCCGTAATACCGATAATTAGCAATATACACTAACTTTTGGTATTTGATTAATGCAATATGAACAATCGATACTGCCTCTATGGAATTTGCTTCTATTTACATCGAGGCAAAGCTAGAGATAGCGGCCTGTCATGACGATTTCCCGGCTCACCCTGCATAATTTCAGAAACTATCCGGAACTGCGAATCCAATCAGATAACCAATTCGTTGTTCTCAGCGGTGAAAATGGTGCCGGTAAAACCAATATACTGGAAGCTGTTTCCCTTTTGGCCCCCGGCCGCGGACTGCGACGCGCCGCACTTCGCGACATTGCAAGGGAGCGCGGTACAGGCGAATTTGCGGTTGCTGCTGAATTGGATGACGTCCAATTGGGCACGGGAACCACGGTAGAACAACCAGATCGCCGAAAAACGCGGATCAATGGCACCCAGGTTCCCACCAATGAATTGGCCGATCGACTATCAATACTTTGGCTTACACCAGCAATGGACCGACTATTCATGGAAGGGGCTAGCGGACGACGAAATTTCCTCGATCGACTGGTAACTGCTCTAAACCCAAGTCACGCGCGCAATAGCAACCGTTACGATGCAGCCAGGCGAGAACGGAACCGCCTGTTATCGGAGGACATCCCTCCCGATCCGCGATGGCTCGATGGTTTAGACCAACAACTAGCCGAATTCGGCAGCGCCATTGCTAATGCGAGAAATCGGCTTGTAAAAACGCTGAACAAGCGGTTGCAGGAATCTCAAAATGCATTCTTCGCCACCCCGATGATCTTGTTAGAAGATGATGATCTGCTTTCCGAAGCTGCCATATTTCGAGCGCTCCAATCAAATCGCAATGCCGATCAACGAGCTGGTCGAACACAGCACGGACCACATCGATCCGATATGCGAGTAATCCACCAAACCAAAAATCAAGCTGCAGAAAAATGCTCCACTGGTGAACAAAAAGCATTGCTTTTCTCGATTGTACTCGGTCATGCCGATTGTATCGCCGACGAACGTCCCAGCCGACCAATATTGTTACTGGACGAAGTAGCGGCACATCTAGATCCTAAAAGAAGAGGCGTCTTGTTTGAGAAACTAGCCGAAAAAGGCAGTCAGGTCTGGCTTACTGGCACAGAGCCAGCGTTGTTTGACGACATACCAAATAATGCGCTTCATTTTGAAGTAGCGGATGGGAACCTTTCCGAGCGATAAGAGAGCTTAGTCTCTACTATAGTAAAATTATTGTTCACCAATCACTTTAGGTGAACATTGAAGTCCTCGCATTAGTCCGCATCTGATGTGGAGTGTCGTTCAAAAATGGCTCAGTAAAATGGGTTACGCCGTTGTACCAATGTTGTTGGCTGCACAGGCCTTGCTATTTCCGACACAAGCCAGCGCTGAAAGCTACTTACAGTGCGTTCCTTATGCACGGCAACTCAGCGGAATACAGATATACGGCGACGCGCATACTTGGTGGAAACAATCCAAAGGTCGGTATCAAACTGGAAAAATGCCCGAAGAAGGAGCCGTCCTATCGTTAAAGAGCCACGGCAAGATGCGTCTCGGTCATGTTGCCTATGTAAGCAAAGTACTCGATAATCGTAACATATTGCTCAGTCACTCCAATTGGTCACCAATAAACGGCAGGCGTGGGCAAATTGAACGGAACGTCGCAGCCGTTGATGTCTCTAAGAATAATGACTGGAGCCGCGTAAAGATCTGGTATGCACCGATTAGAGGATTAGGGAAAACAGCTTATCCCGTGAATGGTTTCATTTATTCAGATCGTATTGGTCAAAAGCGCAGCGAAGCTCGCCAATGGGTTTCTGCAAAACCGGCCCGAACAGGCCGAGCTCCGAATCGCAATCTTTTTGCACAACGTCTGACGGAGGATTTGCAGCGTGAGGCACATAGTGAGGCATTCGCAAATGATAGCACTAGCCAACCGACCGACTTGATTGGGGATTTACTGGACACACTGAGCAACTAGCGTCAGATAATCCCTAAGACATCAGGTTAGGGCTATAAAAATGGCAGATGCAAAAACTGACTATCTTGTCATCCTGGCAGGTGGTCAGTCACGAAGAATGGGCCGTGACAAAGCGTTAGTAGAAATTCATGGCCTGCGTATGCTCGACCATATGATCGATCGATTTCACTCTAATGAGCTGCCCATAGCCCTCTCGGCAGCACAGGATTATGCGACCGGACTGGAATATGTTCCCGACAACCCAAATTATCCAGACGGGCCGGTGGGAGCGATATTTTCGGTAAGTGAATATTTTGCCCAACGAGAACCGCCGGTAAACGGATTTTACACTGTGCCGGTGGATGCACCTCATGCACCGTTAGATTTGATAGCAAAGTTAAAAGCGCCACATTCCTGCGCAATCGCTTCTTCAAATGGCCAAGTGCATCCAGTTTTTGCTTATTGGGATTGTGACACCGTACAATCTGTTAAACAGTCCTACGGTCCGGAAACAAAGGCTCCATCTCTGCAATGGCTTGCTAGGCAATGCGGAGCCGAAACAGTCGAATGGATCGATGATAACAGTTTTGCCAACATCAACACTCCTGAAGAGTTAAGCACAATCAATAAAGAACAATAAAAAGCCGGAAATGCCCTTGGCATCCCGGCTTTTCAACTAAAGATTTTTGAACTTCGAAATTACCGAATCTTACGAATTTCCGTGCGGGTCAGGCTGGTCATCAACTTGCCCTCATTCATCGACAAAGTATCTGCCTGAATGCGACGCACCTGACCTTTGTAAATCACAAGGATATCACCATTATTCTCGACACGGCTTACTTTGGCAACATTTGCTCCCGTGGCATCAAACAATCGATCTTTTCGTTCAACTTCAACTGCTGAAGCTGGAATAGCTGCTGCTTTTTCTGCAAGAACTGGTGTTGATGCGATTGACAATGCCAATGTTGCCATCGCGATAGAAGAAAACTTGGTCATTATATATTCCTTTATTTGGGAGAGAGGACTGCACCATGGCCGATACCATATAAGTTGCAATATGAAACTTTGCACCTGTAAGTTGCATTTTTGCAATTGACGGAAGCAGAATTGTTGCGCCGTTAGAAAAAAACGGGCAGTTCGATGTTAGACCAATTTTGAGAGGAACCAGGGATGAAACGCGCACTATTGTTGGCCACCGTTATGATGATGGCTCCAGCGACCGCAAAAGCCGATACCGCTGAAATACTCGCATCCATCGATGCGCGTTCAGAACAGTCTGCTGACACAGCTCGCAAGCTCTGGGAATGGGCCGAAGTTGGTTATCAGGAAGAAAAATCTAGCGGACTCCTGCAGCAGCAGCTTCGCGCTCAAGGCTTTTCGATTGATGCCGGCGTAGCTGGCATCCCAACAGCCTTTGTCGCAGAATATGGCAAAGGTGGGCCAGTTATAGCTATTCTTGCAGAATTTGATGCGTTGCCAGGTATCAATCAAGACGCAACGCCCACGAGACAACCGATAGCCGGTAAAGGTGCATCCCACGCATGTGGTCATAACCTCTTTGGGGCCGGGTCAGTTGAAGCGGCTATTGCCGTGGGTAAATGGCTCGAAGAGACCGGCACACCGGGCCGAGTTCGTCTTTATGGTACTCCCGCAGAGGAAGGCGGAAGCGGCAAGGTTTATATGGTTCGTGAAGGCCTGTTCAATGACGTAGATTTTTCTCTCCACTGGCATGCAAGCCACGAAAACTCCGCAGCCGCGCGCACTACCCTTGCAAACAGATCCGCAAAGTTTCGGTTTCGCGGCGTTTCTGCCCATGCTGCCGGCGCTCCCGATAAAGCGAGATCTGCCTTAGACGGCGTTGAAGCCTTTAACATGATGATCAACATGATGCGCGAACATGTCCCGCAGGATAGCCGTATCCACTATGTGATTACCGAAGGCGGTACCGCACCGAATGTTGTCCCTGACTTCGCTGAAGTGTTTTACTATGTTCGCCACCCCGACCCAGCAGGCGTCGATGCAATCTGGGCACGATTGGAGGAAGCAGCAAAAGGTGCTGCCATGGGAACCGGCACTAAGGTCGATTGGGAAGTGATCCACGGTAACAACCCGCTGCTAGTGAACGAAGCGCTGGCCAAGATGATGGATCAAAAACTACGCCAAGTTGGAGGGGTCAGCTATACACCCGAAGAGCAAAGTTTTGCGGAACGGATCCATGCCAGTTTTGATAAACCCTCTCGAAAATTAGGTAGCGAGGCAGAAATTCAACCTTACAATAAATCGTTAGGCTATGGCTCTACCGATGTAGGTGATGTTTCCTACGCCACTCCAACAGTAGGATTACGTACCGCAACATGGGTTCCCGGAACATCCGCCCACAGCTGGCAATCATCGGCTGCTAGCGGCATGTCGATTGGCTTCAAAGGAACACAAGTGGCGGCTAAAACACTAACACTTGCAGCGATAGAGCTTTATTCCAACCCTGCGCTCAGAGCGCAAGCCAAGGCGGAATTCGACAAGGCCCGTGGACCAAATTATGAGTACAAATCACTATTGGGAGATCGAAAACCACCACTCGATTACCGGAAATAGAATCCTATCAGATACACCATTCAAGTTCATGCTCGGTCGCATGGCCGTTTTTCGATTTTACGCGATTTAGGACCATTCGATCATAGAGCGTCTTCACCAAGTTACTTGCCGTTTTCTCAAACAAAAATGGAAAAATACCGTGCAGAAGACAAGCAAATCCCGCCAAAATCATCGGAACGCCAAAACTGGAGGCCATATAAAAATGCTCGGTGTAAGTTTCGCCAACCGACTGTGGGTGTTGTGTAAATAACTTCATGGTGTCTCCGATAATATCCAGCACTAACAATAAGTCCAAAAGCTCAAATATCATTACCAAGTTATAGCAGTTTTTTACGAGTGATTAGAGAATTAATCTGACATACTGCTTTAGAGTAGATTATTTTTCTGATGTTACAGGGTTTACCGAATTTTTGGACGCTCGAGCTAGATCAACGATTGCTCTTGTGCACACCCAAAAATTAGGCTTCTAGAACGGATTCATTTTGCTCTTTTCTAGCACGAAAAGCTCTCTTAATTTTTTGACGAGCCTTGTGTTCAAGATAGGCCAAAGTAGGGATCAATAGCTGTAGAATAACCGTTCCAAATAGCACCCCAAATCCTAAGCTAGCGGCCATTGGAATCAAGAATTGCGCCTGAATGCTAGTTTCAAAAGTAATTGGCGCCACACCAAGGAATGTTGTGACAGAGGTCAACATGATAGGTCGGAAGCGTGATTTAGCAGCCGTGATGACCGCGTTCTCAATGACCATCCCCTTTTCCAGATTTTCATTCACGAAATCGATAAGGACCAGCGAACCATTCACAATCACACCGGACAAGGCAATAATGCCGAACATGCTCAATATTACTAACTGAATTCCTAATATCAGGTGACCGATCAAAGCGCCGATAATTCCGAAGGGAATGACCGCCATAATGATGAAGGGTTGGACATAGGATTTAAACGGAATAGCGAGCAGAACATAAATCATCATCAGTGCCAGCAGGAAAGCCACCCCTAGGTCACCAAAGGATTCTTCTTGCTCTTCCTGTTCCCCGCCAAAAGTAAATTGTAACTGCGGATAATCTGCCTGGAGACGCGGCATAATATCTTCATTCACCCGCTGAGCGATCTCCTGTCCAGTAACAACATCAGTGTCTAGATCAGCCGTGACAGTGGTCACTCGGCGACCGTCTGTTCGTCGTATAACTGATGGTGCTTCGCCAAACTGAACTTCGGCAATCGAACCAAGTGCGACTTCTCCACCAGGAACACGAACCCTAAAACGCTCGACATCGGCGATGCTATTTCGCTCTTCTTCCGGCAACCGGATATACACACGGACATCTTCACGCCCCCGTTGAACCCTTAGCGCTTCGTCACCAAAAAAGGCGGCACGCACCTGCAGAGCAACGTCCTGCAACGTCACGCCCAGGCTGCGGGCAGCTGGTTTCAGTCGAAGTTGAATCTCCTGCAATCCGGCGTCCCGATCTGATTCAATATCAAAAACACCGTTAAATTCGGCCAATTCCAACATTAAACGTTCTGATGCCTGCTCGACGATTTCAAAGTCGGGGTCAGACAATTCCACACTAACCGGTGCACCAACCGAAAAGAGGTCAGCAGAAAACACCAGTGATTTTGCTGCAGGAACCGGGCCAACAGCTTCGCGCCAGGCGTCTTCCAATTCTCTAACGACAATTTTTCGATCGCTGCCCGCCCTCAGACTGACCTGAACATACCCCAAATTTGAAGAAAGACTATTGATGGTCCCTCCCGGTCCCTGCACTGGCGGAGATTCACCAACGGAAGAGTAGATACCTCTAATTTCATCTGGGGCATCAAATTCCTCCAACTGCTCGCGTCCAACACGTTCAATCATCGCAATTAACTCAGCAGTGCGGGCCGTGGTTGTACCCGACGGCATCTCCAGATTTGCTGTAACAATATCGGATTCAATGGACGGAAAAAAGCCAACCTTGATAATCCCTGCCGGGATTAGGGACGCGAAGAAAATCATCAGCGCTACTGCGCCTGCGAGGATGACAAATGGTGCCTTCAAACAATATTTCAATGTTCGATCCAGCGGGCCATCAATAAAGGCCTGCAAATACTCATCGACCTTCTTTTGTACGCGATCGAAAAAGCCCGTTATTGGATTGTTCGTAGGAGTTCCCGGCGGCGGTAAATGACTTAAATGATAAGGGAGAATGAGGAGGCATTCCACCAACGAAAGAGCAAGTACCGCGATAACAACCAAGGGGATGTCGGCCAGAATTTTCCCTATGGCTCCACTGATAGCGAACAGCGGGGAAAATGCCGCGACCGTTGTCAGGACCGCAAATATCACCGGTACCGTCACACGCTGAGTTCCGGTTATCGCAGCACCAAGCCCGGTCCGCCCCAGGCCGCGCTGCGCATGAATATTTTCTCCAACCACAATCGCATCATCGACCACCAGTCCCAACGCCAGAATAAAGCCAAATAGAGAAAACATATTTATGCTGGAGCCCGCTAGGTCGAGCAGCAAGATCGCACCAATAAAAGCGGTGCTAATGCCTATTGCCGTCCACATCGCCAACCGGATATCCAGAAACAGCGTCAGCGCAATGAGAACGAGGGTCAAGCCAATGGCAGCATTTTTTAGCAGGAGGCTAAGTCGGTCATTGAGAAACTCTGAATCATCCCTCCAGATCGAATAGTTTAATCCTTCGGCCAGCCCTGGTTCAAACTCTGTTTCGAGATGATCGCGCACCGCAGCTGTAATATCCAAAACACGTTCATCGCTGGTTCGGAACACTTCTACAAAAGCGACGGGTTTTCCGTTCAATGACGTGATCAAATCCGCATCTTCAAACCCGTCTCTTACATTGGCAATCTGACCGAGCTGTACCAAAGAACCATTGGCGGCACTAACGACTACAATATCTTCAAAATTCTGTTGGTTATAATTTTGCCCCAAAGTACGAACACGGACTTCTTCATTTTGCGCTTTGACCGTGCCGGCTGGACTGTCAAGGCTGCTGGATGCGATGGTCCTAGAGATGTTGTTCAGCGAAAGACCCAGCGATTGAAGGGTTGATTGCGGTACTTCGATCGATATTTCATATTCGCGAATAGCACTAGTTTCGACATAGGAAACGTCATCCAAAGCTGCGAGAGCATCTTCCAACTGATAAGCAGTTTCCTTGAGCACACGCTCCGAAACATCGCCAAAAATCCCTATTCGCATCACGCTTTCTCGCGATGTCAATTCTCGAATATTGGGTTCTTCAGCATCAGCAGGAAATGTCTGTATCTGATCCACTTCGCCTTTTACGTCGTCGAGAGCACGTGCCATATCAGTGCCGAGTTCCATTTCAATGGCGACAGTTCCAACACCTTCCGATGCCGTGGCGGTAATATCCTTCACCCCCTCAACTGCTTTTACTGCTTCTTCTATTTTTTGGACAACTGACTCTTCAACTTCGCTGGGTGTCGCACCGGGATAGACAACGCTGACTTGCACCGTTTCCAAACTGGTGTCGGCAAAAATCTCCTGTACAATCGTCTGATAGGAAATGATTCCTGCGATTAAAAAGAACATCATCAACAGATTGGCGGCCACGCCATTACGCGCCATAAAGGCAACGAAGCCCTTCGCCTCCATAATTTCCTGGCTGGGATGTTCGTTTTTAAGCGTCATTATTTCGTCGCTACTTTAGTTTTTTTTGCTTTGGCTGGGCTCTTACGTTTCTTTTTCTCCGGCACCCTCACCTTTTGCCCGGCAATCGCGGTTGGCAGTCCGCCTGTAATAGCCTTTGGGTTAGTTCCTAAACCATCTGATCGAATCAAAACCTCCGTGTCCGTCCGTTGCAATATCTCGATATCAACAACCTTAACTCGGCCCGCCTCAACGAGCCAAACCTGATTTCCAGGCCTGAGAGCCGCCAGCGGGATGGAAGCATATTCCGCCAATTCCATTCCATCAATCCACGCTTCGACAAAGCTTCCTATCAGCAAGGGTGGAGCTTTACTTGCTCGCGCACCGATAGATTGACCGCCCTTTTTTAGTGCAGCTGGCACACCTCCTCTTAGCGGATTGGGAATACGCAGAAACAGGTCGATAGTTCGCGTTTGTGGATTGAGAACATTGCTTGCCCGATCAACAAAGGCCTGCCATCGATATTTCGACCCGCCATATTCGAAAAAGACTGATGCTTCTATTCGCCCGCCGGTAAAAAGCGATGGAATAAGAGAGGCTTCCTTCTCCGACAACGGAATAACTGCTTCAAAGCTGTTGCTGTTGACAATTGAGCCCAGTGTTTGTCCTGGCGCAACATAACTGCCCTTTGCAATCTGCTCAGATCTGACGATACCCGCAAATGGTGCCCGCACGGTTGTTCTACGCAGCGCCGAATTGGCATCAGCTAGCTGTGCTTGGGCGCGCTGCAATCCAGCGCGAGCGGAACGTAACTGCGGCTCTCTGGTGGCTAGCCCATTTGTCTCGGTGCTGGCTTTGCCATTAGATCCGTCGGTGGAGGATTGTCGGGTCAAGTTTTCCGGCGGTAATATCCGAGCTGCATAGTCGTTCTCATCGACATCTGCATAAAGCTTGGTACCTGAGTTTGCAGAACGCCGAGCGAACTGATCTAGTTCAGCGCGGGCAATTGTCATTTCTTCGCGAGCTTGCAAAACATCAACGCGGCGCGCGGCAATATCGGCCTGCGCAGATTGAACCGCGTTCCGATAATCGGTGGGGTCTATACGGAACAACACAGCTCCGTTCCCAATATTTTGTCCCTCGCGCAAGGAAGGATTGACGTAAACCAGTTTGCCGGCGACTTCAGCGGCCAGATTGACTTCCTCTGCCGCTCGCACCGTTCCCGATCCATTGATTGTCAACTTGCCATTACGAATTTCAACTGGCTCCACCTGCACCAATGGCGCCCGCTCGTCTTCAGGTTTCTTCTCCGGTTCTGGTCGCGACCAAATCAGCAGCGCTCCAGCAGCAAAAGCTGCTGCGATTATCAATGCTCCAATGATAAACTGGCGTCGCATCTAGCGATCTCCCTGCTGTTTTTTGTTTGTCGAAAAGTCATCCACTTTTGCCTGCTCATCCAATGTTATCATTTCAACAGGTTCAATCTCCTGTTCTTCCGCCCAATCCCCACCCAGTGCCCGGTGCACCGCTAGCCTTGCCAACGCAACATCGCGGCCTGCAGATGACAGTGCGGATTCGATCTGATATTCTTGACGCAATGCATCGAGGTAATCGGAATATTGCCCTACCCCGCTGGCAAAGCGTTTCGATTGCAAACCTGCTGTGCTTTGCGCTTCCTGCCCCTGTAAGAACAAAAAGCGGTATCGCTGACGCTGCTCCTCATATTGGGCTATAGCCGTTCGCACTTCCTGAAACGCAGTGATGACTGTCCGGGCATAGGCAGCGGAAGCTTGGGCATATTGGGCATTGGCAAGCGCAATATTGGCGCGAATGCGGCCGCCTTGAAATAGCGGTGCCGTCAAGCTGGCACCGAGGCTGAGCACCCAATTATCCATGACATCAAAAGCGCCAGAAAGATCACCAGCTTGGGTTCCAATGCTGGACGTCAAACTTATTGCAGGGAACTGCTCGGCCTTTCGGACGCCAACTGTATAGCGCGCCGCTTCCAAACGCTGCCAAGACGCAACGACATCAGGACGTTGAATTAGCAAAGACGAAGGTAGTCCGGGTGGGATTGATTCAAAAACCAATTGCGGTTTTAGGGGCATTTTAAGCAGATCATCAATATCTCTGGCGAAACCGCCAGAAAGAACCGCCAACTGTCCTTCAATCGCTGCAAGCCTTGCCTCGGCCTGTGGCAGACTCGCTTGCGTATTCCGAAAATCTTGCCGAATCTGGTAGAGCTCAAACGACGTAACCAGTCCGCGTCGATAACGGCTATCGGTTTGCGTTGTCCGGTCATTCAGCAAATCAATTGTTTTCACTTGTGTAGCGATCTGCGCGCGCGCATCGACTAAATCAAAGTAATTAGTGATCGCCTCCGCCATTATTGCCAAACGCGCCGCCTTCAAATCGGCGGCGGCGGCTATGGCATCTGCCCGACCTGCCCGTGCCTGATTGCGGACTCTTCCCCACAAATCCAATTCATAGGCAAAGCCCAGTGACGGAGCGTAAGTTTCAACCTCAAATCGGTTCACAACGCCGCCGGCGAGACCACCGAAAGCTGTTCCTCCGGCTGGGGAGTCGGAGTAGCTCGCTGATCCACTCAAATTTACCTGCGGATAGAGACCACTTTTTGATACCCTTGCCTGCGCTTCTGCCGCTCTTAACCGCGCCGCAGACTCGGCCAAATCAAGATTATCAGAAAGTGTTTTCTGTAAAATCTGATCAAGCACAGGATCATTAAATGCTTTCCACCAGTTTGCAGGTCGATATTCCCCCGCCTTTTCCAAAACACCAAATTCATCTGGCAGATCGGCAACAATCTGTGGCTGACTTTGATTTGGTGCCATAGAAACACAGCCCGCAATCAGCGGAAGTGCTCCAAGCAATATCCATTTTTGAATTTTCGTCGTCTGGGCCAAATGTCTAATCCGGGGGAATCAAATAAAGAACGATATCCTTCATTTGCCATTGACAAAAATGAACGTCAACGTTTAATTTGAACGCGATCGTACATTTTATATTAGCAAATCAACAATATGACCAAGCAGAAAACTGATGCACACCGCCCATCTACGCAGCGGAAAATAGAGGATATTCTCGAAGCTGCTCGATCGGAATTTTTCGACTGTGGTTTTGCGGCAGCATCTATCGAAGCGATTGCGGCCAAAGCAAGAGTATCAAAAGTCACGATTTACAATCACTATGGCGATAAAGAAAATCTGTTTGGCGAAATGTTGAAATCGCACGTGGGACGTATCCGCAATAAGTTTGAAATCGCTAATCTAGAGCACAATAGTCTGTACGATATTCTCACAGCTGCTGGGATGGATATGTTGGATTTCCTAACTCAGGACAAGATGATACAGTTCGAACGGATGCTAGGCGCGGAGGTTAATCGAGATCCAAAAATCGGTAGTTTTTTCCTAGAGAGTGGACCACGATATCTGCTGGACAGCTTAGCCAAATTGCTTACGGCCTCTATCGAAAAAGGTGAGATACAAAGCGATGATGTAAGATACTCCGCTGAAATGTTCCCAAGCCTTGTTATGGGCCGATTGGATATGATGATGCGTTATGGGTGGGATCCTAAGTTAACCGCCGTTGCAAAAAAGGATCGCGTAAAACAAGCAGTGGATAGCTGGATGAGAATTCATCAGGTAAGTTAACGTTCTTCACGTACAGACCCGTCAAGAAACCGCAGAGGTTGCTCCGTCATCGCCATGTTTAATGAGTTTTCGGTAAGATTCATCAATACCGTTTGGGGATTCTGATACATCAGTATTGTTTCGTGCCCGTGAGGACCGCCAGTTTAGTTAAACGAACAGTCAATTGTGACTGTCGCCGCTATTCAGAATAGAGAAACCACTTTCTATTTCCATCGTTTTCGCGTTTTATGGATTATGCGTTGGTCTCATATTATACGAGATCAAGAAACCAAAAGGATGCGCCAGGATGAATGATATTGCAGACAAAAAACCCTCTCAGGCGCTTTTGTTCCCACCTGCATCTAGTGAAAACGCCCATTGTAGTGCAGATGACTATCAGCGTTTATATGCTCAGAGCATAGCTGATCCAGACGTCTTTTGGGCCGAGCAAGCAAAACGGATCGATTGGCAATCTGCACCGTCGAAGATTTCAAACTGGTCATACGAACCCGTAGATATCAAGTGGTATGAAGACGGCGTTTTGAACATATGCCACAATGCCGTCGATCGGCATGTAGCGGAGGGTAGAGGTGATGTTACCGCGCTGATTTTTGAAGCCGATGATCCAAACCATGCAGGTCGCTCCATTAGCTATGCCGACCTTCTCACCGAAGTCATCAAAATGGCGAATAGCCTTAAGAAGATCGGTGTCCGAAAGGGTGATCGCGTCACCATCTATATGCCGATGATCCCGGAAGGCACGATTGCAATGCTTGCCTGTGCACGAATTGGCGCCATTCATTCTGTGGTTTTCGGAGGCTTCTCTCCTGATGCGCTGGCTGGCCGGATCGAGGACTGCAAAAGCGAGTTCGTAATCTGTGCTGATGCTGGATTACGCGGTGGCAAATCGGTGCCCCTTAAAGCCAATGTTGATGCAGCGCTTGAGAAAGTGAATATCGAAGCAGTGCTGGTTATAAACCACACAGATACCTCAATCGATATGAAGAAAGATCGCGATCATTGGTATCACCAAGTGAGTGCAGGTGTAGCAAATGAATGTGCTTGCGAACCGATGAACGCTGAAGACCCTCTGTTCATACTCTATACCTCAGGATCGACTGGAAAACCCAAAGGTGTGCTTCACACAACGGGCGGCTATGCAGTCTGGACCGCGACCACGTTTCACTATGTTTTCGATTACAAACCGGGCGAAGTTTTCTGGTGTTCGGCTGATATCGGTTGGGTCACCGGACATAGCTACATAGTCTATGGCCCGCTGCTCAATGGCGCGACGCAAGTGATTTTTGAAGGTGTTCCCAACTATCCTGACCATGGTCGATTCTGGGAAGTGATTGCGAAACATAAAGTCAATATTTTCTATACCGCACCCACCGCGATACGCGCATTGATGCGTGAAGGCGAAGCGCCGGTGAAAGCACATGACCGATCCTCACTCCGCCTCCTCGGTACGGTAGGCGAGCCGATTAATCCAGAAGCATGGCGCTGGTATTATGACGTAGTTGGTGAAGGCCAGTCTCCCATCGTCGATACCTGGTGGCAGACCGAGACCGGCGGCGTCATGATTACAACCCTCCCCGGAGCGCATGGTATGAAACCCGGCAGCGCGGGTAAACCATTCTTTGGTATTCAGCCACAGCTGGTCGACAACGACGGCAATGTACTGAACAGTGCGGCTGATGGAAATCTTTGCATTACCGCTAGCTGGCCTGGACAGGCACGCAGTGTCTATGGCGATCACGAGCGTTTCATCCAGACTTATTTCAGCACTTACGCGGGCAAATATTTCACTGGCGATGGCTGCAAGCGCGATGAAGATGGCTATTACTGGATTACCGGCCGCGTGGATGACGTAATTAACGTCTCCGGTCACCGGATGGGAACCGCAGAAGTAGAAAGTGCGTTGGTCTCTCACCCCAAAGTCGCCGAAGCCGCAGTGGTTGGTTATCCGCATGATATCAAGGGACAGGGCATTTACTGCTATGTCACAATGAATGCTGACGTGGAATCGTCCGACGAAATCGTCGCCGAGTTACGCGCGCACGTCCGCACCGAAATTGGACCGATTGCAACACCTGATCATCTCCATCTGACCCCTGCCCTTCCTAAAACGCGCTCGGGTAAAATCATGCGGCGGATTTTGCGCAAAATTGCCGAAAATGACTATGGCGCACTAGGCGATATCTCAACGCTGGCAGATCCTAGTGTTGTCGATGCGCTGATCGATGGGCGATTGAATAGATAGGGCCAGATTTGGTCGAGGCCGGGTTTGACTCCTGACGTTCAATCTAATATGTCACTATTAAATGACATATATAGAAAATAATGAAAGTGCAATCTGGAAAGCGCTGGGCGATCCCCGGCGGCGACAGATTTTGGAGGCGCTGTCCGATGGACCAAAACTGACCGGTGATTTGGTCAAGCTCTGTCCGGATATCGGCCGCACAGGCATGTTGCGACATATTGCCATGCTTAGCGAACATCAGATGATCATCGTCCGTGCAGACGGGCGCAAACGCTGGAACCATCTTAACCCCGATCCGATCAAGGCTGTTTGTAACAACTGGATCGCCCGTCACATCGATGGGATGGCAAGTTCGGCCGCGCGGCTCAAGCAACTCGCCGAAACAGAATATGAAATGAAGGAACAAAGACCATGAGCAAATTGGATATCAGCGATAGCAAGATCATCAAATATCAGATTGAAGTTCCGATTGGACGCCCGGTTGATCAGCTTTGGGCGATCATGACCGAAAAAATTAACAGCTGGTGGATGAATGATTTTCGCGCCCTAGGCGAAGGATCAAAGGTCTCTCTCGATGCCCAAGTTGGCGGTATGTTGATCGAAAGCGATAGCAATGGCGGCAGCCTTGAATGGTATCGCGTCCAGATGGCCGCGCCGCCTAAATCGCTTTATCTCGTTGGCTATCTGGCTCCCGATTGGGGTGGGCCTACAACATCAATGCTCAAACTCGCGCTGGAAGCCGATGGCGATGGCAGCAAGCTTGTAATCTCCGATGCTTTAACAGGCAATGTCACCGAAAAATCCGCTGGCTCCGCCATGGAGGGCTGGCAGATGCTATTTGGTGACGGCTTGAAAAAACATGCCGAGGCTGTCGCAAGGTGAGCTAGCCGTTAAACCCGACAAACACAGCCGCCTCTTCCACAGGTTTGCGTTCTGATACAACGGCGTTTGCCGGAAAGCTATCATCCGGCCAACCGAGGGCGATACTTTTCATGATCACCTGATCATCGGCAATCCCGGCGTGCTCACGAACAACAGGCGATTGCATAATGCCCTGGCTGTTGATCACAGTGCCGAGCCCGCGCGACCATGCCGCATTCACCAGTGCCGTCGCCACCGCGCCGCAGTCAAATGGCGTGTCGTCGCTGCCGTCCAATACCTTGTCATAGGTGATGATCACGCAGACTGGCGCATCAAACTGGCGGAAGCCGCGCATAACCCAATCCTGCCGCGCCTCCTTGTCATCGCGCTCAATGCCCATCGCGCCAAAAAGCTGCTTCGCAACACCGATCTGCCGCTCGCGGTGCGGTCCTGCAAAGGCCTCTCCCGTGCGGAATTCACGCGATTGCGGTACGCCAGCCAGAGTCCGTTCGGTATTGCCTGCACGAATTTTTTCGAGCGGCTCACCGGTGATGACATAGAAATTATATGGCTGCGTATTCATCGACGAGGGCGCACGCATCGCCAGCTTCAAAATCTCCTCGATGAGCTCTTTTGGCACTGGTTTTGGCTTATATCCGCGCGTACTGCGGCGACCGAAGATAACGTCATCAAACTGCATGAAAGGCTCCGTTTAGAAATGTTTGGTGCTGGCTAGCGGAGAAGTGGGACTATGCAAAGCCTGCTTTTGGCGATTTGACTGTTGAACGTCCGGTTTATCCCGAAAGCAGACATAAGCGACATCAGTCATATTGTTCGCTGATGTGATCTTTTGTCCCTAACGAGACCTGCGCAGCGGACAGGCATTCGGTGATATATATTTTGGAATTCTCTGCTGCTGCGTTGATCAGCACGCTGGCCCAATTGGCCTTTGTCTGATTCATTGTCTCGATGATCGTTATGTGGCCAGCAGCCCAGATACCGAGCATCGCTAACAACTGGAGACCAAGTTGGTTTCCAAGCGACGTGGCATTGATGTTGCCATCAATCTCTCTAGCTTCCTTTGCGCGCATCATCCTGGCCGTGATTAGTTGGATTACCTGTTTGTGGCCTATTAGTGTGGCCTCCGAACGATCCGCAGTCATGATTGCCCAGAAAATCGCTCGGTAGTAATCCTCATCCTCTGAGAAGAAGCTCTGGATTTCGTCCAGGCTATCAAAAAGGCCAGCTAGAGCTGTTTCCTGCTCTTCTGGACTTAGGTCATCGATCAAGCTTTCCATCGCTTTGTTTAGAAGTGATATCAACAATCCGGTCTTGGATTCAAAAAGATTATACGGGGTCTTAAGAGCCACATCAGCATCCTGCGCAAGCCGGCGCATCGTTAGTTTCTCGACCCCTTCTGATTGGATAATAAGCCCAGCTGCGCGAATTATCCGGTCTCGGTTCAGTTCTTTCGCTTCCTGACGTTTCATGTTGGACAAACCCTTTTATATAACGTGTTGCATTTAATCCATATTGAGTATAACATGTTATATATAACGTTTCTTAGGTCGTAGATAAAGGAAAAACATCATGCCATCGCTGCGCTACAATATTCGAACTGATTGGCTCTTCTTTCTCTTGGTATTGGGATATGGATATCTTGTCCTCAACATGACTGCCCGACTGTGGTTTGGTGAAGGGGTTAATGTCTTTGCTAGCTACAGCAACGCTTCCGATCTCGCAGAAGTGATTATCGATGCCAACAAAGTTTATTGGTCAAAAACTTGCTTTCTGTTTGGAACAATATTGCTGGTTGCATTGAATTTCGATTTTCGCGCAGCAGCTGGTATCGGCGCGACCTTCTGGTCGGTTTCGCTCATCGCCATTTTTGGTACCAGCCCGACTTTAATTGTTGTTGCTGCGCTCGGGATTTTGCTGATCGCCCAACAGGTCTGGCGTAAAACGGTGTTTGCCGAATCTAGGTCAGATTAAATCTAACTTCTCCCTGAGAATCCTATGGAAGTTGATGTCCGCTTTTACCCGCATTGCGGGCACTAGAATCTGATTGGAAACTTCTGCTAAGAAACCCTAGGCACCCTAATATTATCAACCAACTTCCCAACCGCTGCTGGAGGCGCGCCGGTCATTTTAGCGACCGCAATCGCCACCACAAAATTCATCACCATCCCAATAACGCCGATACCTTCGGGTGAGATACCAAACAGCCAGTTGGCGGCGACATTGCTCTCCGGCGACCAGAGTTTGAACCAACCGATATAGAGGAACGTAAAGGTCAGCCCTGTTACCATTCCAGCAATCGCACCTTCACGGTTCATGCGTTTAGAGAATATGCCCATGAAGATCGCCGGGAAGAGTGAGGCTGCGGCCAATCCGAATGCAAAAGCGACCACCTGTGCAACCCATCCCGGCGGGTAGATTCCGAGATAGCCTGCTACCACAATCGCTGCCGTTGCCGCCAACCGCGCTGCCAGCAATTCACCTTTCTCGGTAATGTTTGGTCGGAAGGTCTGTTTGAGCAGGTCATGGCTGATCGAAGAGGAAATTACGAGTAACAATCCCGCCGCCGTCGAGAGCGCTGCCGCCAGTCCGCCAGCAGCGACCAAGGCAATCACCCATCCAGGCAAATTGGCAATCTCTGGATTGGCAAGTACCATGATATCGCGGTCGACATAAACCTCGTTGACATTATCACTCGCAGCATCGTTCGTGACCACACGTTCACCGTTACCACCGATGCCCTCATCAAACTGAGGTGCGCCTTTAAATGGCTCCCCCCTACCCAGCTGCATTTTGCCATCGCCGTTTTTATCACGCCAAGCGATCAGATCATTGGCTTCCCAATTCTTGAACCAAGCAGGTGCTGTCGCGTAATCCTGATCCTGAACGCTATCGATAAAGTTCAGCCTCGCAAAAGCTCCGACGGCAGGTGCGGTCGTGTAGAGCAAGGCAATAAACACCAAAGCCCAACCGGCCGACTTGCGGGCATCCGATGCTTTGGGAACGGTAAAAAAGCGTACAATCACATGCGGCAATCCTGCAGTCCCTATCATCAAAGCAGCAGTAATGCAGAACATGTCTATCATCGATTTGCTGCCATCGGTGTAAGCGCCAAAGCCCATGTCTTGCAGCACAAGGTCCAGTTTTTGTAGCACATATAATCCGGAACCATCGTTGACAGTGGATCCAAGGCCCAGTTGCGGAATAGGGTTGCCAGTAATCAGAAAACTGATGAAGAATGCCGGAACCATATAGGCGAAGATCAGCACGCAATATTGTGCAACCTGCGTATAGGTTATGCCTTTCATTCCGCCGAGCACAGCGTAGACGAACACAATCGCCATGCCGATAATCACACCCATAGTGATCGGCACATCCAGAAAACGGGAGAAGACAATTCCCACCCCACGCATCTGACCCGCAATATAGGTGAAGCTAATGAAAATCAGGCAGATTACGGCGACCACTCGGGCTGCTTTGGAATAATAACGCGTGCCAATAAAGTCTGGCACAGTGAATTGCCCAAATTTGCGTAAATAGGGTGCCAGAAGCAGCGCAAGCATTACATAGCCACCGGTCCAGCCCATCAGATAAACGGACGCATCATACCCAGAAAACGCAATAATTCCGGCCATAGAGATAAAGCTTGCTGCTGACATCCAGTCCGCAGCGGTCGCCATACCGTTGACGACCGGGTTTACGCCACCGCCGGCGATATAAAATTCTTTGGTTGAAGCGGCGCGCGACCAAATCGCGATGCCAATGTACATCGCGAATGAAAGGCTAACGAACAGATAGATGAGTGTTTGCGTGCTCATGCCTGGTCATCCTTGTCGGATTGATCATCATCCACATGGTATCTCTGCTCGATCTTATGAATTTTCCAGCTGTAGAAACATATCAGACCGATAAAAACATAGATCGAACCTTGCTGAGCAAACCAGAAGCCCAGTGGATACCCACCAAGTAAAAACTGATCCAACCACTCTCGAAATATGATACCTGCCCCGAACGACACGACGAACCAAATCACCATCAACGAGGAAAGCAGTCGAACGTTTTCAGACCAATAGGCCTTTTCTGGTTCTGTGATCTCGGTTTTTTCTTCTGACATGCCAACCTCCCCGCCAATTGGTTCAATGGAATTCGTCGAAACTTCCATCTCATCCGACAGACTAGAGTGACTTTTAGCTGTTGCAACCTGTAATCGGTTGTTATCGGTGGTGTTATCTCTCAGTATTTTTCTGGAATGCGTTGAACTCTAATAGTGGTTAAAACTATCATCGAAGGTTTTGGAGTTATCCGTGTATAAAATCAAAACACCATATCTCTTGTATCTTGGACAAGGCGACAATCCACTAACAATCAAAACCTCTCGCGGCATTGCACATTGGAGACCGGAGCTTTGTGTCGGAGAAATGGGTTCTCCTTTAACTCTGGGATTACCGAAAATGAGTGCGACTGAAGCCGTTAGAAACGGCGCCAAAACCTTTGTCTTAGGCCTTACTAGCATAGAGAATAGTGGCAATGTCCCCGATGCCTGGGTGACAGATATCAGAAACGCCATAGATGCCGGAATGGATATTGCCAACGGTCTCCATGAACGTTTGATCAATATTGCAGAGGTCAAAAATTTATCAATTACCGAAGGCGTGTCGCTTCATGATGTTCGGCATCAGGTCGGACGATTACCTCTAGGAACCGGACAAAAAAGATCTGGGAAACGCATCCTAACTGTTGGGACCGACTGTTCAGTGGGGAAAATGTACACTGCACTGGCCATTGAAGAAGAAATGCGGCGGCAAAAGTTTAGTGTTGATTTCCGCGCTACTGGTCAAACTGGTATTTTAATAGCGGGACAAGGCACTCCGGTTGATGCGGTAGTCGCCGATTTTGTTGCCGGTGCGGTCGAGATGCTTTGCCCTGCCAATAGCGGCGACCATTGGGATGTGATTGAAGGTCAAGGATCGCTGTTCAATCCAGCATATGCTGGTGTATCACTCGGGCTGCTACATGGTGCGCAAGCTGATTTACTGGTTATGTGTCACGAGGCCGATCGCCGTGAGATAAAGGACAAACCCGGCTATCCAATTCCCGATGTAAAAGACTGCATAGAAACAAACTTGAAACTAGCTCGCCTCACCAATCCAAAGGTACAACTTGGAGCTATCTCCTTGAATTGTAGATTGGTAGATGCCGAGAAAGTAAATGATCGATGTAAACGGCTATCAGACGCTTTCGGCGTTCCTTGTTTTGACTCCGTGTTGCATGGAGCGGGAGATTTCGTGGTAACATTAAAGTGAAGAGAAAGGTGTCAACTTTTATAGAGAAGTGGCCGCTGAAAAAGCCGTTCATCATTTCCCGCAGTGCACGCACTGAAACATCCACAATCACCGTTTCCATTCAAGACGGCATACACTTGGGTTGGGGAGAATGCGTTCCAAATATCCGGTACGGTGAATCCATTGATTCAACCATCGAACAAATGAAGACAATCGAACGAGAATTGTCGGATGGGCTTAATCGAGAAGAACTGAATGACATCATGCCAGCTGGAACCGCACGCAACGCAATTGATTGTGCTTTGTGGGATTTAGACGCCAAACTCGCTGAGAAAGATGTTGGCACTATGAACGACTTGGATTGGCCTGTTGATGTCGAAACCGTGCAAACCATCAGCATATTGTCTCCCCAAAAAATGTATGAGGAGGCACAGGCACTAGCAGGCTTCCCGATCATCAAGGTAAAAATGAACTCAGAACAGGTGTTGGAGAGAATAAGAGCGGTTCATGCCGGCGCGCCGAATTCAAGATTGCTCATCGATGCGAATGAAAGCTGGACAATTGAGTTGCTCAAACAAGTGACGCCGGATTTAGCTGATCTCAATGTCAAAATGATTGAACAGCCTTTGCATGCAGACGATGATCAGACTCTTATCGGTTATCACTCCCAGTTACCGATATTTGCAGATGAAAGTTGCCACCTGGCGTCAGATTTGCCGGCTTTGAAGAACAAGTACCAAGGCATAAATATCAAATTGGACAAAACTGGTGGCTTAACCGAAGCTATCGCACTTGAAAAAGCGGCATATCGACAAGGATATCAGATAATGGTCGGCTGCATGCTCAGTACTTCGCTCGGTATCGCACCAGTTTTGTTCGTCGCAAGAAGAGCACAGTTTGTTGATATTGATGCACCCGCACTCCTAGAAAAGGATCGTAAGCATGGTATCCAGATTAACCAGGGCAAAGCATCAACGCTCAATCCTCTGCTATGGGGAGGCAGCTAGAACAATACATTGATTGAGGATTTATAGCTCAGCAATTACATGAGCATGTTTAACTCTCTTGCTTTCGAAACTGCACTAACACGTTTTGTAACACCAATTTTTTTGTAGAGTTTCCGTTGGTGAAACTTGATGGTACTCTCGGTGAGGTCGAGCATGTGTGCAATTTCTTTATTGGTCATACCGTTTGATATACCCAATAACACATCACGTTCTCGATCGTTAAGAATCCCATCCTGGCTCGCCGAGTAAATGTTTTCAACAAACGCTTTTAACAAAGGCGACTGCCCATTTTCGATAATGTCATCGCGCACCATTCCGATCAACTGGCTGGGAATATATGCTTCAGTAAATACCCGCCGCATTTGTAGGGGAGCAGCAATGTTCAGAGCAGATCGCAAGCATAGCTTAGCATTGGAGATATCTCCAACCGAATGATAAACTGTAGCTTTCAGTAGCTCGCCCCTCAAAACAAACGGAGTGACTTCAATCTTCTGCCCCGTTTCAATGGCGATGTCTATTTGATTAACCGCTTCGGCTGTATATCCAATAGCAGCAAGAAATTGCGCGCGCGCATATCCCGCCAATATATTCAGATACCAGAAGCTTTGTTCGCAATTTTCAATATCGGACGAATGCCATTTTCGAATTTTGCTAAAGTAGATTTCCGCTTTGGCCAGTTGTCCTTGGTGCAAACAGATTTCTAACTGGAGTATGTCACAATATTTCTCGATCCGTTTTATGCCGTAACGCATATTCACGATGAAAAGCAGGTCTACAATTCGCTGGGCTTCATTCAGGTTTTTGGTGCTAACTGCATTGTGAAACAGCGCATCGGTGCCAATCACGAAACCATCAAAACTGCCATGCGCCTTATATACAAAATCAAGTTCTTGCTGGAGAGTAACCGGTTCTTCGTCTCCAAACTCTCCTTGCCAGTAGTCTATGGTATAAAGCCCAACAGCAGCGATGTTTTTCAGATCACTATGGTGTTCATTGATGGCTCCTGGAATCGCTGCCGTCAATCCGAATTGACGTCGCGCTTCATCAAAATCGCCGCGATAGAAAGCGCCCATGGCGATGGGTAAATGGGCATCCCCAGCTCCAACTGGATCCGGTCCAGACTGCAAAAGCAGATAAGCAGTTTCTGCATGTTTCTTGGATGCCTCAAAGTCTCCATGCATAAGCTTTTCATTTGCCAGCAAGACCCGGACATATCCTTCGCAAAAATCTCCATGTTTTTTGGCTTGCTCCAAACGATCTTCCAGTGATTCATCGGGATTTTCATTTAGTAATTCAGATCGACCGACTATAGTGCCAGCTACACAAAGCCTATCCAATTCAACGTCGGGTTCAATCTTATCCTCATCAATCAAAAGATCGGCAGATCGGCAGTAACTTTGTGCCTTTCGAAGATCACCGGCACTATAACTGAGATACGCTTTTGCCAACATTAGGCGGGCGTCTTTTTGAATCTCCGTTTCTGGAAATGTCGACATTACTTTATTCAAGTAACCGGTACCGAACGATATCGCTATGGCCCAACCACCGCTTCGCTTGACTATTTCCCCACCCAATTCAAAGTCTTCAATCCTATTTGCATATTGAACGGCTTCAGTAACAGCTCCCTGATCTTCGAACCATTGAATGGCTCGACGGTATGACATCTCGGAGTCAGCTAATCCATCCTGTTTACCGAAGTTTGCAAAGCATTCTGCAAATAGATGATGGTAACGAAACCATTCGTTATTGTCGTCTAGCGGGACAATGAAGGAGCCAAACATGTTCAACTTGATCAACAGCTCATAGCTATTTTGGTGACCGCATACTTCATCGGCAAGTTCTATGTTAAACTTTTCAAACGGAGTCGTCCTAACCAAAAACTCTCTCAAATCTTCCGGGAGATCCTCGGCAACCTGATTGACCAGATATTCAGCAATATGGCCTTGATGGCCGCTTACAGACGAAACTGCGGATTTCAAACCAGCTGATTGTGCCAGAATTCGAGTCATTTGGACAGCGAACGGCCAACCTTCAACTTTTCTCTGCAATGCAGTGAGCGTAGTTTGGGTAATTTCTTCGCCTAGAGCCATTTTGACTTCATCATCTGAAAACTTAAGTTCATGAGCATCGATGACAATTGCATTTCCCGATGCAATGAGCGCCGGACTATCACCGCCAACCCGATCTCTGCTGGCAAAAGCAGTATGAACCACGCCATGACCGCACCCTTGGATTGCAAGAAGGAAGTCTCCGATTTCCGTTGACGAAATCAAGTGATAGTCATCAAGGATGAGTACCGTTTGTTGTGCCAGGTTCCCAATAAGTGATAGTATCTCTGATCCAACGGAAGCTGCCGACATAGACTGAAAGCCTCGCTCGGCTCTTGCTTTTAAAGAACCAACATCAACTCCAGCCTCATCAAGCGCCAGCACGAGATAGGAGAAGAAACTAGCAATTTCATTATCTCCCTTATCTAGAGTCAACCAAGCACAAGCTATATGCTGTTCGACCAGATCGTCCCGCCATTGGGACAAAAGGGTTGACTTGCCATAGCCTGCCGGAGCCAAAATATATGAGGCTTGGCAGTCGATAGATTCCTGAAGCTTCGCCAGTAACGCTTCGCGCCTTACCAAGTGATCAGGCAATCGCGGCGGACTGGTTTTTGCAATATTTGCCCACGTTGCTTTGGCTGCTTCTGGCGTCATGGTTTTCATCGACATACTATCTCTCACTAAATCTGAAATGCTATTTGAAACGGCTACTGCTCGGAATTTACGGGGTTGCTAAACTTATGATGCCTTTGCTTCCGAGCATCCAAAATCCGGAAGAAGAGCGGAATCTAAGTTATTTATTTCCAAAGGTTCTTCGAAGCGGACACCAACCTGCTTTCCTATCGACCAGATACTCGTGGCCAAAACTTTCCATCCATTGCCAAAATCTATCTGGAATTGACTTCCCTCTGCAATGTTCTCCAGACCCTCAATCATAGCTCCATTGCGTGAGATATTTTTGATGATCACATCGAACCAATATTGACGGTAACAAAGCCTGACCCGTCGCAATATCTTCCGCCGATCTTCTCGATATTTTGTCAGCGTAGATGCGGAAAGACGGATTCCGGATGATTTCAATAGCTCCGTTGCATCTTGTGAAGTCAACGGTTCACCAAAGACGCTGCCTTGCGCTTGCGAGCACCCTAACTCTTGAATAAATTTGAGTTCTTCAGGGGTTTGAACACCATCTGCCGTAGTCTCTAGTTTGAGTGCTTGAGCCAGAGTGACTATCGAGGAGATAATCGCTGAGTTCATGTGACCATCTTGACCAGCACCACCCACAAAGCTGCGATCAATCTTTAATTTGTCAAAACGAACTTGACGTAAATACCCCAAGGTCGAGTATCCAGTTCCAAAATCGTCAAAAACAAGCCTAACACCGGATTTCCGCAACTGCGTAAACACGCTAACATTCTGGGAATACTCTTCAAGAAATACACCTCTGGCGATATTCAACTCCAATTGAGAAGGCTGAATACCGCTCGAAGCTAGTGCACCCTGTACAGTCGAAACTAATTTGCCATCTTTAAGTTGAAGCGGAGAGACGTTAACGGCTACCCGCAAGTCAGTGTCCCATGATTTCAACTGTCCGCATGCGGTGCGAATTGCCCAATCACCTATTTGAGTGATGAGATTTATTTCTTCTGCTATTCTAATGATGTTGTGAGGTTCGATAGCGCCTTTAGTGGGGTGATCCCACCGGATCAAAGTTTCGAAACCACATAACGTTCGATCAGAAACGTCGATTATCGGTAAATATTCTAGGGACAACTGCCCCTTCACCAAAGCTTGTCGCAGATCCTCTTCAAACTCTCTTTCAGCTGAAGCTTGCTGCAGCATCGCGGGTTCATAAAACCGGCAAACCCCTCCTCCGGATTTTTTAGCAGCATATAGTGCCAGATCAGCATCCCGGATCAGAGTAGTTGCATCGATAGAATCGGTCAGTCCATCAAAAGTTGAGACACCAACAGAAGCGCCAATTATTACCGAATTGCCTTCAACCAATTGAGGTCTACCGAGGTTATCGATAACCTGACTGGCCAACTGCTCCAGTTCAACCTGGTCCGTTATACCTGGTAAGACAATTTGGAACTCGTCGCCGCCAACCCGACCGACCTGACCTTTCTCGCCAATAGTATCGACAATGATATGACCCGCCATTTTTAAAAGACGGTCACCAGCAAGATGGCCCATCGTATCGTTAATCGGCTTAAACTTATCTAGATCCAGCAAGAACAAACTACATTCGCTCGGCATAGCTTGCGGTCCTACTAACGATTTTTTTAGAGTTCGGTTAATCTCCATCCGGTTGGCTAATCCCGTCAACGGATCACATCGTGCTAACTGAGTTAAGGCGCGATCAGATTCTTCCCTTTGGGACAGATCCAAACCGTTTCCTCGAAAGCCCTTGTAGTTACCCAGCTGATCATAGACGGGGCTCCCAGAAATCGACCAATATCGGTTTTCATCAATTGAAGATTGAAAGGGCAAGTCACTAAAAGAAGTCCGCGACGACAAGTGAAATCCAAGGGACATCCATTGTTGTGATTTGTCGTACACCCGACTTTCTGAAAGTATTGAAGCAAATTTTAAGCCCAGAAGCTCACTTTGCGTTTTCCCTAGCGTTACGGAAATGGATTTCGAAATATAGGTCAGCTCCCCTTCGCGTCCTATCTCCCAAAACCAACCCAATCCGCGGTCTTCAAAATCGGAAACAAACCCCTGTGCACGATCTTCTTTTTTAGAGTTAGGTGCTCCAGCCAACTGCGCTCGTTTACTGTATACAACAGATGACACAAATAGTGTCCCGAAAGCCAATAATCCAAAACCCGAAATCAGATCCATTTTCAATGTGGATATCAGCGGGGCAATTGCCAGAGCGGCAAAAATATGGGGCACCCAAAAGTATTTATTCTTAATATTAAGAAGCACAATAAACTCCGTCTGGTTTGTTGAGCTCAGCCGCGCATTTGACGTGACTTAATCTCTAACTGGCCCCTCAAGATATGTGTGCGACGGAGAAAAATTCCTTAATATTCCCCAGATTTCCGGGAGTTTTTAGTGTAGTCTAAATTTCATCTAACTACCCGTAAGTATAGTTATCGCGATTTTAATCTAAGCAGAATTCCATTTTTCGATCCAAAATTCCACACATTTTGAATCAAGTAAAAATGCAGTGATTTCTGTTTTTATATACTGTTTATCAACATGTTAGGATAAGTCTCTTGAACGGCAAGCGCGGTATAATAGTTAATAGAAAACCGAGAATTATCACTTCCCACCGCACTCATTGAACAACAAATTTTTATCAGTTTTCCGTTGCAGAAAAAGTAGAAATTTTCGTCATCCAATGATTTTCGAAGACTCAGAAAAATTGACTATGATCCAAACGGGTAGTTCAGAAAAAATTACTACCTACCCTAAAAACCTTGGTTTTCCGAGGTTTTGTTAAACTCTCTATAGGAAATAGCCGCCCATATTGTTGCCATCAATAGAGGATGCCACGGAGTTTTATCCGCAGGCCACCCGATGTAACGGATGGAGTACAATATGACTAAATTTTTCAACAAATATTCCCTTCGCCGTCTGCGCTCGGATCAGAAAGGCGTATCGACGGTCGAGTTTGCAATCGTTATTTATCCGCTCTTGCACATCATGATTGGGATCATGAACTTTGGATATGCGTTCTATGCATATAATACCATTCAAAATGTCGCGATTGAAACCGCTCGCGAATATGTGGCTGGTGGCTTTACAGAAAGTGAAGCAATTCAATATGCCAAAACAGAGGCTGAAAAATTTGGCGGGCAATTTAATGTAGCTGTTGATAAAAGTCAGGCGGGATCGGTAGAGTTGGTTCTAACAGGCGATAGCGCCGCATTTGAGCTGGTTAGTTTTCCATATGCCTCGCTTGCGCAGTTTCGGGACGAAGTTACTCTAAAATACCGAACAACGACTTACAAACTATCCCCTTACTCATAACAGTTATCAATAATGACGCGTATCGTTTGCGCTACATGGAGAAACTCATGCTCAAAAAGTTCATTAGGAAAATTATCGAAAGCAAACATGGAAATGTTCTGGCTCTAACATCAATGGCCGCACCGGTGGTGATTGGATTTGCCGGATTGTCTATCGATGTTGGATATGGATACTATTCGAAATCACAGCTTCGCGGAGCCACAGAATTGACGGCCTTGGACATTACGGAGAATTTCACCAAGCCCAATAACTTTTCGGTTACAGGTCCAAAGTACAAGGATCAAGGTACGTTAGTTACAAACGGCCTTGCCATTTCAAAGGATGGCCTTCCGGTCAATCACGGCGATGCAGCAATCAAACCGACCGATATCGAAGTCGGCGAGTGGAATGTGGAGAACAAGGTTTTTACTCCTGGAGGATCGAGTCCGATCGTCAATGCCGCGAGAGTCAAGGGCGAGTTAAGTAAGGCACGAAACAATAAGATATCGACTTTTTTCGGGGGCCTTTTCGGGTTCAATCCCGATTTGCATACTGATTCTTTTGCAATTGCTCCTTTGGTACCGGAATTCCATTTTCTCAACCCTTCTGCCTCGGGAGCATTGCGCCATTCAGATGGGAGCGGGACAGACAGGACTGATTTGGATATTGGGGATGTATGGATAAATTCCGATGCCGACGATGCGATGATAGCTAGTCCAGTACGGGGAAAATTTGGAGCACCGGGCGCATTTATCAAGGGCGGAACGAACATATCAGGCCGCAAATATTATGAAGATCTATTCCGTTTGCCCGATCTCTTGGCCGCACATCCCGAACCGGCCAGACCGGCATTCTTATGTGATCATAACAACCTTGAATATGATCAACCCGAAAGGGTGATATTATGGCCTGGAGCATATTGTGGCGGCCTAAAAATAAAAAATTCTCAACTGGTTATCTTCGTCGCCGGGACATACCAGTTTCTGGATGGTCCTTTGGAAATCGAATCGTCCCCCCTAGTTTATGGCAACGAAATATTTTTCCACTTTGATGGACCTGGAGCGGCGATGGATATCAACAACTCCAGCTTGTTTCTAGCCGGACAGACAAGTGGGTTTAATAAAGGGTTCCTGATATTCAGCAGCCGTAACACCACAAATGGAATCGCGCACCAATTTGAAGGTTCACGTGGAGAGTTTGTAGGCACGTTCTATGCTCCCGACAATCATATCTCTATTATACGTTCTGGTATGAACGGAAAGTGCAATAGTCTTTGCCTGGTTGCAGATACCATGTCAGTGACGGGTAACAGCTTCCTGAACTGGTATCACGGCTTTAACTCACTCACATATTTCAAGAACACACCCAGAGTAGCTCCCACCGTACTGGAACCATATCTGACCCCCTATTTGATATCGGGAAGTTAACGCGACAGACGAGATTGGATTGTTAGAATTTACGCCGGGCAGTGATGCCCGGCGTTTTTTAACCTAGTCCAATTCAGCGAATGCCTGCACGCATACTAACCGTGAATGATGCAATAGGTGCTCCGGCGGCAAAAATGCCTTTTGGATTGATGCAGATATAAGTCACGTTGTCATCATAACCGACTGACGGCGTATATTGGCAATCAGCGTAGATGTTTGGCGGCAATGCCTGATTGGAATATCGCACGTCAGTGGCATAGTTAAACAGCAGCCCACTGCCCGCATCCTCAAAGACTATAGCGTCAGAGGCTGAGTATAGGTCGGAACCCCCGGTATCTATATCACCATTGTGGAAAACCAGTTCGGGCGGCAGCGCATCGACAATAAAGATCGTATCCCGATCAACTGTGCCATCACCGGAATTCTCAACCTTTATGGAATAGATTATATCTTCCCCCGGTATCATGAAGCCCGAACTTCCAGATAATGGTGTAAAAATGCTGGATGATTTCAATATCGAGATCGCGGGCGAAGCGGTTACCGTTACCTGCACTGTCGCAATCCTGCATATTGACGGATCCGATCGTAGACAGATTTGATAGTTAAAGGAATAGGTGCCGGCGGTCACCTGCGATTGCAGGTAGATGTCACCAGCCCCTTGATCAAAAGCAAATTGAGCAGGAACAGAAGAGCCGGACGCGACGAAAATAAAAACATCACTACCACTCACTGGCGTGCCATTAAAACTGTCATTTGATAGAATGTTCAAAATGATGGAACCGGCCGCTCCTGTACCAACTGACACACTATCGTCCACAGCATAGAGTGGAACACTGATATTGCCGCATGATGGCTCTCCATTGCCATCCAGAACACCGGTCACCTTGTCAGCAGCTATTTTGAAACTGTTGGCAATAAACTTGTCTTGATCGGATATAATCCCATTTCCGCCGGTCACCTGAGCATTATTGGTTGTAAACATATCAATATCACCAGTCAGGATATATGTCGGCGAATAAATATTATCAGTGATCGCAAGACTAAACGCAGATGCATCACTATAGCGAGCCAGAACGAAACCAGTCGTAAAATAGCTCGAAGCACCCCCAGCAGTCGTCAGGTTTAACGTAGTATTCTGAACCCCGCCGTCACAAGTTAGCGGATTAATCGGTATGGTGGTCGTGTATCCCCCACTGGTATTGCCATAATTGGATACACTAACCCCCAAACCATTGCATGCCGCGTCGTTGTTGGAACTGTCACATCCCGCGATTACAAATCCACCGTTATTTACAAAGGTTTGCAAGGCCATATAGGGAGCACCGCTGTCATATCCCGAGAACCAGATGTTACAGCCATTTGCCGCCAAATTTGCGGTAGTCGGAGTGCCGATGATGACGAAACTAAACGTACTTTCGGAATAGGTGCCACCGGGACCGAAATTTGCTGAATTGGACAGCTTTGCTCGCATAGCTGCAGTGCGCGGCTGATTTAAACCACCCCAACCTATATTCCCACAAACCACAAGATTATCGCCCGGGTTTGCGGTTTGCGCCGCTGCCGGAGTGCCCATATGTACAGATAGAAACGCAATCGTAGCAACCAGCAGAGCTAGTTTTTTCTTGATCAACATCGGAAGGCTTAAATGACTTGTATGACCGACGTTCTGCTTGTCAGCACTCGGTCGACTCTGATGGTTGAAACCTATCCAAAGCCTCGCTGATTTTTGCAGCTACTATCGATAGTTTGAGCTCGTCAGCCGTGCTGAGGCAATCCTCCAATACCAATTGCAACTCTGTCAAATTATCGGATTTATTCTCAACTTCAATATTCATATAATTTGTCCCATTTGGAAAAGTGGGTTTAAAACCATCAAATTATTGTCCATCGCACCGACTTGAGTTTTTCAGATATCTTTCCGTCGTTCAGCCTTACAAAGCAAATTTACTCTCTGGTTGAATGACTTAAACAAATATCCTCAAACCGCTCCTCCGGTGACATTCTCTAATGAGCGACATTAACTTATGGCTGGAGGATATCGGAGTGGTTTTCCGTGTAGTATGGTTAATGGAACCATACTACCCATTGGGATGGTTCTCCGATACATCCACTAGATGCTCGGTGACGCCGAAGCTCGAAATCTCTTAGAAATTCAAGAATTGCGCTATGATAGCAGTCCCAATTCACGGGCCTTTTCAACCGCAGGAACGCGCTTTTTTACCTCGAGTTTGCGATAGATATTCCGCAAATGAAACTTGATCGTATTGTCAGTCAGATCAAGCTCGCGGGCGATCTCCTTGTTCGATTTGCCTTGTGCGATACCCCAGAGGACCTCTTCTTCGCGAGAGGAAAGCAGTTTTTGCGCTCCGGAAACTGCAAGCCTTCCAGCAAATTCCTTTACGGCGTTAGATTTCGTTTTGCGCAGAATGGATATGACAGCAACGGACAATAAAGCTTCGGGTACATCAGCTGCAAAGGCACGAGCGCAGTTTATTCGCGCGGCATCAACAATTGCACCTTCGAGAACCACCAGTGCTTGGTCGTTGTTACCGGCTTTCTCCAGAATAGAAGCCTCCAGAATACAGCCCCTTACACGGATCAGAACGACGTCCAGCGGATCGATATCCTTCAGCCCTCTTTTGACATGACGAAGTGCCTCCTTATATTGGCCCATTGCTAATAGATAGCGTGCACACGAGTAGCCCGCTGCAGACCTATGAAACCATCCCAATTTTTCGAGCGTTTCTGGATCAGCATCGAACCAGCCGCGTACTTTTTCGAACATTGGCCCCGCTTCACAGTGATTGCCGCGCGCGACCGCACAATTTAGACGCAGAAGCTGCACGAACTTCGCGATACGCTCATTTCCTATCCGATCGTTACAGTTTTCAAGTTTTCTCAGAAGTTGCTCTGCCTGATCAAAGTCGCTGCTACAATTTTTGCTATGAATGATCGCATCGAAACCGGTACAGTAGATATCAGCATATGCGTCACCTTCCACCATATTCAACAGGACGTTCTCAAGTTCATGGAACACAGCATCTTCAATCCCACTCTGCCAATAGTTGATCGTTTGCAAAAGCGTTTCGCAGATAAATCTGAGATTGCTCTGGCCGCTAGCGAATTGGATAACGGTATCCGCGGCTTGTTCAAAGTAGCGGCGCGCTTCACCCAAACGATTTGTCCAGAGCGCGATGCTACCAAAGCCGATTTGCGTATAGGCAGTAGTCACGCTAATCGTACCTTTGCAGTGCTGATACGCTGCGGTCATTTGCTCTTGAGCAATGTCAAAATCACCGAATGACAAGCTAGAAAGCCCAAGTGTGTTACCAATTACGGCACAGAGAAACCGTGCCTCTGGATGTGTTTCAGTAAGAGCCGTCGCCTGCTCAAGACGCTCCTTCAACCATACGCCATCTCTATCTGATGCAGTCTCTGCACGGGCGATAATAAGCGTTCCAACATGCAATCTGTCTTGTAACAGCTCGGGAGTAATTCCGTCCCTATCTATCAAGGTCTCTGCGATATTTTGGTACCGAAATGCGTTTTTATGACGTCCTGCCAACATACATGCATAAGCTTTGGAGAACAAAATACGTGGATCATGCACGATCTCTTCTTCTGGAATATTCGCCAAGAGACCGTTAAAATAACCGGTACCACCGAATCTTCGTGCGCGTATCCAGGCACAGTTATCTTTGATGATCTGTCTGCTGAGTTCATAGTCTCCGATAGCATTGGCATAATTGACAGCCTCTGCAATCATCTGGTTTTCACTGCACCATCCAGCCGCGCGGCGATGCAACTCGTTAAAAAGGCCGGAATTTTTATGCATTAAAAAGTCACGCACGCATTCAGAGAAGAGATGGTGATAGCGAAACCACTCAAGATCATCGTCCAAGGGAACAACAAGCGCTTGCAAAGAATCTAGCTGGTGAATGAGGGATTGACTGTTGCTATGACCACAAACCGCATTGGCAAGGTCTGCATTGAAGCTATTCAAAATTGAGGTTTTTAATAGAAATTCCTGCAGTTCCTGCGACTGGTTTTCCAACACGTTGGTCACCAAATAGTCGGCTAGGTGTCCATGTGGGCTTGCAATACCCTTTGGTGAGACGAGATGCCGTTTGTTTGTGCCACTAAACAATCGCGTCATCTGTACAGCAACCGGCCAACCTTCGACTTGTTTCTGAAGTGCGGCAACGTCCGCTTCGTCCAGATTCTCCCCCATGGCTTCCAAAACTTCCCGGTCGGAAAAACGAAGTTGAACGGATGGAATTTCAATCGCCTGTCCAGCAGCCAGCAGCGTTGGCAAGTTAGTATTAACTACCGTTCGACTACCGATAGCAATGTGCACTTTATCACCGCATTGATCGCTTAGTATTTTTACAAAATCATCTATCTCATCGGAAGAAACTCGATGATAATCATCCAGGACAAGGACCATATGATCTTCGATATCAATGATTGCACTTAACAAACTGGTGGTAATTGCTGTCGAAGACATATCGACAAAACCACTCTCAGCCGCCTCCTTGAGATAGCCAAGCGAGACGCCGGCATCCTCAAACGCAAAGACAAGATAGGCGAAAAATTGACGAATCTCTGAATCATTTTCGTCCAAGTTAATCCAGGCACAAGGAATATCTTGCTCGATCAGGCTCTCCCGCCATTGCGAGAGCAATGTGGATTTTCCAAACCCTGCCGGAGCTACAATGCAGGAAATTGGCTTGTCCAATGCCGCATCCAAAGCCAGCAGCAGTCTTTTACGCTCAACCAGCGGTATCGAAAACTTAGGCGCACGGGTCTTCGATCGCGAAAACCAAGGGATCGGAGTTTGGATTTCTGCTTTAACGCCTTGGGGCACTATGTTTCCTTAGATGCAACCTCGGGCCCTTGTTCCTGAAGTTACAATGTTACATTAAGTTTCATCCAAAATCGAGCATATTACCAAAGCAATTTATCTATGAGCTATATACTTTCTTACCAAGTGAACGCTGATTGGTCTTGTAATCACCCAGCGTAATCCAAAGAAAATTGATTGAAGGTTCATAACAAAATGCCAAGCTCACGCGCCTTTTCGACGGCTGGTACACGCTTTTTTACACCGAGTTTGCGATAGATATTTCGCAAGTGAAACTTGATCGTATTGTCAGTAAGATCAAGTTCCCTAGCGATTTCCTTGTTCGATTTTCCTTCCACTATGCCTTGCAGCACCTCTTCTTCGCGAGACGAAAACAGCTTCTTATCCACCACGGTGGCAATGCGCGGCGCTAAGTCTTTTACCGCATGCGCCTGAGTTTTGTTCATAGTGGATGACACCACCTCAGCCAAAAGCGGCTGAGACACATCACCTGCAAATGGTCTGGGACAGTTTATACACGCAGCATCTTCAATGGCCTGCTCCAGAACCGTAAATGCCTGCTCTCGATTGCCGGCAGCTTCCAGGATTGATGCTTTGAGAACATTACCGCGGACGCGCATAAGTATAACATTCAGTGCATCGGAGACGCCAATCCCTCTCTCCACATACCTAAGAGCCTCATCGAATTCATCAATAGACCACAAGTAGCGTGCGCTTGCATAATTGGCTGCAACCCATTGGAACCAGACAAGCTCATCCATTTTATTTTCATTGTTTGACAACCAATGCTTCACTTTCTTGAAGGTTTGCTCAGCTTGTTCAAAAGCCCTGCAGGTGGCATAAAGATTGAGGCGTAAAACTTCAGAAAACTGTGTAAGACGCTGGATTGCAAGACGCTCTAAGGATTCCTCCAATTTGGCAATTAAAGCATCTGCATCATCATATTGCTCGCGACACAGTGCATCGTGTATGATCGCATCAAAGCCAATGCTGTATACATCATACCAACCACCGGCATTCACAGCACGCAACAGTGCATTCTCCAATTTGGGGGGTAAGTCTTGCTTCAGATCACTTTCCCAATACTCGATCGAATATAGCAGCGCATCTCCCATAGATTTCATATTGCTATGATCGTTTGTAGATTTTGAAGCGATTTCAGACGCATTTTTGAAGCGCTGTCGAGCTTTGTCAGGTGCATTACACCATAACTCAATAACACCGAAATTAGCTTCTACATAGATTGCTATTACGGGCATGTAGCTTTTTTCCAGATCGACTTTAGCAGCAAGCGCATGGCTCCTAGCTATATCGAAATCTCCATATCCAACACTTTGTATTGCGAGTGCCTGTCTTATCACACTGCAAAGTCGATGTAAGCCCTGACTCATCCTCGGATATTGTATCTTTAAACCTTCGACCAGCTCCAGCCGATCTCTTAGCCAACCGCCATCCCTTGCCAGTTCAAATTCAACAGCACTGAGAAGCCCCGTGCCAATGGCCAATCTGCTGCGCAGTGTTTCGGGTGTTACCCCGTCTCGTTTCATTAGCACTTCCGCAGCATCGTGGTATCTCAGCGCCTGCCTGAAGTTGCCTGATAATACATTCGTATAAGCTCTCGAATAAAGCATACGCGGGTCTTTGGTTATTTCCTCTTCGGGTATCTCTGCCATGAGGTTATTGAAATAGCCTTCTCCTCCAAATTGTTCCCGAATCATCCATTCACTGTTGTCGTTGATAATTTGCTTGCTAAGTTCATAGTTCCCAATCGCATTTGCATAGTTGACCGCCTCAGTGATCAGACGGTTTTCACCACACCATATGGCCGCACGTCGATGCAGTTCTGCAAATTTTACGGGATCTTCTTGCTTCAGAACCTCGCTCACGCATTCAGAGAATAGGTGATGATAGCGAAGCCATTCAAGATCATCATCCAAGGGAACTACCAGCGCCTGCAATGAATCCAATTGCTGTATGAGCGATCGGCTGTTGGCATGATTACAGACCGTATTGGCAAGCTCCACATTGAAGCCCTTTAGGATGCACGTTTCCAATATAAACGTACGTAGTTCCTCCGATTGACTTTGCAGCACGTTGGTTACCAGATAATGGGCAAGATGTCCCTGATATCCGGCAATGCGTGCGCGTGCTTTCGACGCTGCCAAGCCATTTGTGGTGCCCAAAAGTCTGGTCATTTGAACAGCGACAGGCCAGCCTTCTAACTGTTTCTGCAATGCGTGAAATGTTTCTTCATCAAGATCATCTCCCATCGCTTCTCTCACTTCCTGATCAGAGAAGCGAAGATTCGCTGATGGAATTTCAATGGCTTGTCCAGCAGCCATCAATGTCGGCAAGTTTACATTGACCGGGGTTCGGCTACCAATCGCAATATGAATCTTGTCACCGCATTGATCGCTAAGGGTCCTCACGAACTCACCAATTTCATAGGAATCAACCCGATGATAATCGTCCAAGAACAGAACCATATGACCTTCAATATCAATTATGGCGCTAAACAAACTTGCGGTAATTGTTGATGAGGACATATCAACAAAACCGCTCTCAGCGGCTTTCTTGAGATAGCCAAGCGATACACCTGCATCTTCGAACGCAAAGACGAGGTAGGCAAAGAACCAACGAAGCTCAGTGTCATTTTCATCGAGATTAACCCACGCACAGGGAATATCACGTGCGATTAAACTATCACGCCATTGTGATAACAACGTCGATTTCCCAAACCCTGCAGGGGCGACAATACAGGAAATCGATTTGTCTAATGCCGCATCCAAGGCCAACACAAGCCTGCTGCGTTCAACCAACGGTATGAAAAATCTGGGTGCGCGTGTCTTTGATTTGGAGAACCAAGTTGTCGACGCTTGGGTTTCAAGCTTATCGGCTTGAGACATCACATTTCCTTAAATTGGAACAAGAATTTCGGTGGCAAATTTGTATTAGTAGGTAAACTCCATTCTAAAATCGAGCAGAAAAGTTAAGATAAAACGCCTAGTTCGCGAGCTTTTTCAACAGCAGCCACGCGTTTCTTGACCCCTAGTTTGCGATAGATATTTCGCAGGTGAAACTTAATCGTGTTGTCTGTGAGGTCCAATTCGCGCGCGATCTCCTTGTTGGATTTGCCTCTTGCAATGCCTTGCAGAACCTCTTCCTCACGAGAGGAAAACATCTTTTGCGCTCCAGTAACGGCAAGTCTCGCTGCGAAATCTTTCACCCCGTGCAGTTCCGTTCCATTCATAACAGACGAAACCGCTTCGGCCAGAAGTCCATCGGATAGATCTGTAGCAAAGGGTTTAAATGCAGTGATCCGTGCAGCATCGACAATCGCGCTTTTCAGTGCTGCTAAAGCATCATCCCTTTTATCAGTCCGTTCTAGGATTGTTGCTTTAATGACATTGCCTCTTACACGCATGAGAACAACATCCAATGTATCCGCAACTTGTATTCCAGCGTTGGCGAACTGGTAAGCTTTCCCATAGTTGCCGACTGCCATCAGGTAGCGTGCGCATGCATAGCAGCTAACCACCCAGTGTAACCAGCCATGGTCGTTCATTTCGGTCGTATCGATCGACAACCATTCGCTGATTTTATTGTAGATAGATTCTGCCAAGCCCAGAGAATTGTTTGCGACAAAAAGATCAAGTCGCAAAACTTCGGTCAGTTGGGTTACGCGCTCTATCGCTAACCGGCTCGTAGATTGCTCCAGCTTGCCAACCAATTCTTCCGCTTTTTCATATTCGCCGCTACACAGCGCGTCGTGCACAATCGTGTCAAAACCAATGGCATAAACATCATACCAACCGTCAGCGCCGACCAAACGTTCAAGTTCGCCCTCGATGTTGAATGCCTCTTTTTCAGCCGGGTCACTTTGCCAATATTCAACTGATTTTGAAAGAGTTCCGATAATAGAATTTATGTTGGCGTAATTGCCGGCAAGGTGGTCCACATTTTCCAGAGTTGATTGAAAACGATGGCAGGCCTCTTCTAAATCATTGCACCAGAATTCGGTGATTCCGAAGCTCGCATTGAGATATCCTTCACCGACGGGGTTAAAGCCTTTTTTGGATTCAGCATTTGCAACTTCCATATAGTCTCTAGCAATATTGAAGTCGCCAAAGATGTTACTTTGGATAGCAAGTGCATGATTAATGAAGCTACTTATTACGATCAAATTTTTGCCGATACTTGGATATTCGGCCTTGGCTTTTTCGATCATTTCAAGGCGCTCTTTTAGCCAGCCGCCTTCTCTTTCCATCTTGAACTCAACTCGGCGGAGAATTCCAGTCCCGACACCCATTCTGTCAACGAGTAGTTCTGGAGTTATCCCGTCTCGCTCGATAAGCGCTTCCGCAGCATTATGATGACGAAGAGCATTCTTGAAATCGCCTCCCAAGGCGCAAGTATAAACTTTGGAGTAAAGAATTTGGGGGTCGTTAGCCAATATTTCATCAGGGATATTTGCAAACAAGCCATTAAAATAACCCGCTCCACCAAAGCATAACAATCGCATCCAACGACTATTATCATTGATTATTTGCTTGCTCAGCTCGTAATCTTTGATTGCATTGGCATAGTTGACGGCCTCGGCAATTAATCGATTTTCGCTACACCATTTAGCTGCGCGACGATGCAGTTCGATAAAGCGATCCGGATCCTCTTGTTTCAAAAAATCACTTACGCACTCAGAAAAAAGGTGATGATAGCGGAACCACATAAAATCATCATCCAGAGGTATTACCAATGCCTGCAAAGAATCCAGCTGGTGGATGAGTTTCTGGCTATTCTTATGATCGCGAACCGAATCAGCAAGTTCAATGTTGAAACTTTGCAATATCGATGTTTCCAGCAAAAACTCCTGGAGTTCTTCCGATTGACTCTCCAATACATTTGTCACCAGGTAGTCAGCCAAATGGCCTTGAGACAAGACTTTTTGATCTTTTGATGCCGTTGATGCAAAAGTGTTTCTATCGCCTAACAGTCTTGTCATCTGGACAGCGACCGGCCATCCTTCCAATTGCGACTGTATATCTTCTAGCTCTCCTTGGTCTAACACGCTGCCCATTGCCTCTTCCACTTCCCGATCAGAAAAACGCAGATTTGCAGACGGAATTTCAATAGCTTGTCCAGCGGCCAGTAATGTCGGTAAATTTATATTGACGGGAGTACGACTGCCAATGGCGATATGAACTTTATCACCGCATTGATCGCTCAGGATCTTCACAAAGTTATCAATCTGCTCGGACGCGACCCGGTGATAGTCGTCGAGTACCAAAACCATAGGGTCTTCAATATCGATAATTGCACTTAGCAGGCTGGTAGTGATTGCCGAGAAGGACATATCGACAAAACCACTTTCGGCTGCTTTTGCGAGATAGCCAAGCGATACACCTGCATCTTCAAATGCTAAGACAAGATAAGCAAAAAACTTGCGGATCTCGGTATCATTCTCGTCGAGATTAACCCACGCACAGTTTATATCGCGTGCAAGCAGGCTGTCTCGCCACTGAGATAACAAGGTTGATTTTCCAAAACCAGCAGGAGCCACAATACAGGAGATTGGTTTATCCAATGCCGCATCCAAGGCTAGTAAAAGTCGTTTGCGTTCCACCAGTTTAATTGAAAATTTCGGAGCACGCGTTTTCGATCTCGAAAACCAAGTCGTGGGTATTTGGGCTTCAACCTTACCGGCTTGAGACATCACATTTCCTTATTTGGGGGCAAGGTTGCTTGTGTCGGAATTTGTATTTGTAAGTAAAATTTACTCCAAAATCGAGCATTTTCCTGAATGAAATATCGTATCAGTACTGAATTGCTGTGCCGTTAAACGGCAACAGATGGCTAAGTCTTGCTCGAGACAATATGATGGCTAAACACAGAATCTACTTCAAAACCCCTAACTCACGAGCCTTTTCGACCGCAGGAACTCGTTTTTTCACACCTAGTTTTTGGTAGATGTTCCGTAAGTGGAACTTGATTGTATTGTCGGTCAAATCCAAATCGCGGGCGATTTCTTTGTTAGATCTACCGTGCGATATACCCTGCAACACCTCTTTCTCACGAGAGGAAAGTAACTTTTGGGTTCCGGCAACCGCAAGTCTTGCTGCGAAGTCTTTTACTGTATGTGTTTGGGTATTGTCCATTATGGATAAAACCGCTTTGGCCAAGAGAGTCTCAGATACATCGCATGCGAATGTTTTGGGGCAGTTTATTTTTGCGGCATCTTCTATTGCATATTCGAGGATGGTTAACGCCTCGTCTTTCTTATTTTCTTCCTCCAATAGCGAAGCTTTGAGAATATTTCCTCTTACGCGAAGAAGAACGATGTCCAATCGATCGGCCTCGTCGAGCCCGTTCTCGACATACGCAAGAGCCTCTTCATAATCACCAACGGCTCCAAGATAACGAGCGATGGAATAGCCGGCGAAGCTTCTCACAAACCAACCAAGATCATCCAATTTCCGCTCATCAACATTGAGCCAATTTTGTACTTTTTCGAAAATCATAGTCGCCTCGGCGATTTCATTTTTGGCGACTGCACAATCAAGTCTTAGCAATTGCGTTAACTCGCCGAGCCTCGCGATATTGAGCCGGTTCACGGCTTCTTCCAGCTTCTTTACAAGCTCATCTGCCTTATCAAAGTCGCGACGGCAAATCGCATCGTGAATGACTGCATCGAACCCGATATTGTAAATATTATACCATCCTTCGGCATTCAATGTGCTGGCGAGGGTCTGTTCCAGTTGAACAACTGGGCCACTTTCAATGTCGCTTTGCCAATAGTCGATCGCTTTGAGACATATCTCACCAATCATGTTCAGATTGCTGTTATCTCCACCAGATTCTACAGCAGCACCTGTGGCTTTTCTAAGGTATTGGCGTGCTTTGTCGAGGTCATTTGACCATAGTTCGATAACAGCTAAGGTTATCTCGATATAAATACCCATAGCCTTGGCTTCTAGTTGCTGACGGTCAACCTCGGCGGCCAGCGCTTGAGTCCGTGCTGAATCAAACTCACCATAAGACACGTTTAGTCCTGCCATCAAAATTCTGATTGAACCGCATACATAGCGATCAGCAGGATTTGATCTGGCTAATTCTTTGGCAATTTCCAAACGGTCGTTCAGCCACCCACCACCTCTGGCCGTTCCTATCCCGGCACGAATGAGAATAGTGGACCCAATGTGCAATCTGTCGCGAAGTGTTTCGGGGGAGGTTCCTTCGCGCTCGATAATCGACTCTGCAAAATCGTGATATTGGAGCGCTTTTTTGGGATTACCGCTCATCATAACGACGAAGCATTTTAGATATAGGATACGTGGATCGTTTAGAATTTCAGTTTCTGGTATGTTGGCCAGAAGGCCATTGAGATATCCAACTCCTCCGAAGTTTTTCCTACGCATCCATTCACTGTGGTCGTTGATAATCTGTTTGCTGAGATCATAGTCTTTAATAGAATTTGCGTAGTTAACCGCTTCGGCAATCAATTGATTTTCACCACACCATCGAGCCGCTCTGAGATGTAGTTCGACAAACTTGTCTGGATCTTGTTGTTTCAAAACATCGCTCAAGCATTCGGAGAAAAGATGATGATAGCGAAACCATTCAAGGTCATCGTCCAAAGGAACAACCAGTGCTTGCAAAGACTCCAACTGATGAATGAGTGACTGGCTGCTAGTAAGATCGCAAACCGCATTCGCAAGTTCCGCGTTGAAGCTCTCCAATATCGATGTTGCTAGCACAAAGTCTTTTAGATCAGATGGCAATGCTTCCAGTACATTCGTCACCAAATAATCAGCTAGATGTCCATGAGAGCCTACCAAGCGAGATTGCCGTGTCGTCCCCAAACCTTTTGTCCGGCCCAACAATTTCGTCATCTGCACGGCAACAGGCCATCCTTCCAATTGCTCCTGTAAAACGGCTAGTGCTTCTTGGTCCAGATCACTGCCCATTGCTTCTGTCACTTCCCGATTAGAGAAGCGCAGATTTGTGGATGGAATTTCTATCGCTTGCCCCGCAGCTAACAATGCCGGCAGGCCGATATCGACGGGATTACGACTGCCAAGGGCAATATGAATTTTGTCGCCAAACTGGTCGCTGAGAGTATGCACGAAATCATTGATCCCGTCACCAGATGCGCGATGATAATCATCCAATATCAAAACCATATGCTCATCGATTTCACCGATCGCCGTCAGCAAACTGATAATTATCGACGATGAGGACATCTCAACAAAACCACTCTCAGCGGCTTTCTTGAGATAGCCAAGCGAAACCCCCGCATCCTCGAACGCGAAAATCAAATAGGCAAAAAACTGACGGATCTCGGAGTCATTTTCATCAAGGTTAATCCATGCGCAGGGAATGTCGCGTGCAAGTAGGCTTTCGCGCCATTGCGATAATAAGGTAGACTTTCCAAAACCTGCGGGAGCCACGATACAAGATATCGGCTTGTCCAAGGCATCATCCAAGGCCAACAAAAGCCGCTTGCGCACTACTAAATCTATCGAGAATTTGGGTGCACGGGTCTTTGATCTAGAAAACCACTTGGGAGAATTTTGAGCTTCGACAGTTATTGCCTGAGACATCAGATTGTCCTTAGTTGCGACCTCGGATTCTTGTGCTCTATTTGCGCAAATACGAGAAATCCACTGCAAAATCGAGTGATTTCGCCAGTGAAATGATCTATCGTACACCAACGGCTATACCGTTCAGTTCTTACTGAACCATTGAACAAAGCTATGACAATGAGGTCGGATCACCCAACCGCTATGATACTATCCCCAGTTCGCGAGCCTTTTCGACGGCTGACACACGTTTCTTAACACCCAATTTGCGATAGATGTTGCGAAGATGAAACTTAATCGTGTTATCAGTCAAAACCAGTTCCCGAGCGATTTCTTTGTTCGACTTGCCTTGCGATATTCCCCATAAAACTTCCTCTTCGCGAGACGAGAACATCGTTTGGACACCAGCGACGGCAAGCTTGGTTGCAAAGTCTTTCACCACATGTGTTGGCTTTTTTGCTATTATGGACGAAACAGCCTCGATTAGGAGATTGTCCGATACAATTCCTGCAAAAGCCCTTGGAAAGTTGACACCTGCGGCATCCTTGATTGTATGTTCAAGTATAGTCAAAGCTTTGTCACGTTCACCGATAGTTTCCAAGATTGATGCTTTGAGAACAGCCCCTCTAACTTTTGGAACTGCAACATCCATAACAACTGCGACATCTAGGCCAGCCTCAACATATCGACTGGCTTCCTTAAATTCACCAATGGCCTTCATGTATCGTGCACATGCGTAGCTTGCCGCAATCCAGTGAAACCATCCATGGTCTTCCATTTTGCCACTATCAACGGAAAACCATTTCGTAACTTTATTGAAAGCTAGTTCTGCCTGCCCCAAGCTCTCGCTGGCTGTGTAAAAGTCTAGTCGCAAGACATCAGTTAACTGCGTAAGACGCTCGATACATAAGCGTTCGGTTGATTGCTCCAATTCATTAATGAACAATTCGGCCTTGTCGAAGTCCTTGCGAAAAAGTGTATCATGCAAAAGTGCATCGAAGCCCACGGCATAAACGTCATATCCGCCATCGCCATCGATTGTATGCAAAACCGCTACTTCCAGCTGATCAGCCGGATTGGCATCTAGACTACTCTGCCAATAATCAATAACGGTCAAAAACATATCGCACATGTATTTTAGATTGCTTCGCTCACCGCCAATTTTGATTGCACTTCTTGAAGCGTTTTTAAAGTACTTGCGCGACAGATTTAGAGCGTTGCAACATAGTTCGAGAAAACCAAGATTAATCTGACAGTATATTGACATAACATGCTCAACATCCACTTCAGCAGCATATGCATATTCGCGCGCGCGCTCAAAATCGCCAAAGGAAAGGCTTTGTAGCGTGAGACAACATAAAATATGTATTTTTGGGTTCATACTCGAGGAGGCAGTGTTCTTACCTTCCAACATTTCCAAAATATCTTTAAGCCACTTCCCATCTCTTTCTCGTTCAAACTCAGTGCGAAAAAGCAGCCCAACACCAATAGTCAATCGGTCACGAAGTGTATCAGGAGTTATTCCATCTCGTTCTATCAAAACCTCAGCTGCAGCACGGTATTTGAGTGCCTGCTTGAAGTTTCCTACCAATATACATCTGTAAGCTTTGGAATAGAGGAGCCTTGAGTCTTCTGCGATCTCTTCCTCAGGAATGTTTGCCAACAGCCCGTTGAAATAACCAACGCCGCCAAATTTCTCAGCACGCATCCACTCACAATTGTCATTGATAATTTGTTTGCTCAGCTCGTAGTCTTTGATTGCATTTGCATAGTTGACCGCTTCGACAATCAAGCGGTTCTCTCCACACCAAATGGCCGCCCTACGGTGTAAGGAAACGAACTTTTCTGGATCCGATTGTTTCAAAACATCACTTAAACACTCGGAAAATAGATGATGGTATCGAAACCATTCCAGATCGTCATCTAACGGGATAACTAGCGCTTGCAAGGACTGCAGTTGACGGATGTAGGATTCACTGTTGCTGTGATGGCAAACAGCATTGGCAAGCTCCGCATTAAAATTCTGCAATGTGGAAGTTTCCAACAGAAAATTCTGTAGTTCTTCTGGCTGGCTTTCCAACACATTAGTCACTAAATAGTCGGCCAAATACCCCTGTGACGCAATTTTGTGATCGGCCGTCGTCTTGCTCGACCCCAACAATCTTGTCATCTGCACCGCGACAGGCCATCCTTCCAATTGCTCCTGCAAAGCAGTCAGTGCTTCTTGGTCCAAATCATCGCCCATTGCTTCTCTCACTTCTCGATCAGAGAAGCGTAAATTTGCCGATGGAATTTCTATAGCTTGCCCAGAGGCCAGCAACGTCGGCAGATTGATGTTGACGGGTGCTCGGCTACCAATGGCTATGTGAACTTTGTCGCCACATTGATCACTCAGGACCTTGATGAAATCATCGATCTCACTCGAAGCGGCTCGGTGATAGTCATCCAACACCAGAACTATACGGTTTTCAATATCTATAATAGCGCTAAGCAAGCTGGTTGTGATCGCGGCTGATGACATATCGACAAAACCATGTTCCGCCGTTTTCTTGATGTAACCAAGGGGCACCCCGGCATCCTCGATAGCAAAAACTAGATAGGCAAAAAATTTGCGGATCTCTCGGTCATTTTCATCGAGATTGATCCAGGCGCAGGGAATGTCGCGGGCAATTAAACTATCCCGCCATTGGGACAATAAAGTAGACTTCCCAAAACCCGCAGGAGCTACGACACAGGAGATCGGTTTGTCCAATGCCGTATCCAGGTCCGATAAAAGCCGTTTTCGCTCTACCAGTTTTATCGCGAATTTGGGCGCACGGGTTTTGGATCTCGAAAACCAAGTCGTTGACGCTTGAGTTTCTACAAGACTATTTTGTGGCACTATGTTCCCCTACTCGCCGGATTGGCCCTTAGAGGAACTTGAAATACGACATGCTGAAACATCATCACTGCAGCCATCCGTCGTTCGCATCATTTGTTGATATGATACCTTACTGTTACAGCATGAATAGAGGTAAATTATACCATTATTTCCTTCACTCAATAGATATGCGGCAACGTGCATTATTTTACTCCAAATCGGATCAAGTAAGTTGGATTTTCGGTTTTGATATTTTGTCTACGTAACTATCCGGCGCACACCAAACTACCTCGGCAAGTCGGAATAACCTAGTAGAAAGGTTTTACGAACTCAAAGACTTGCCCCAGATCAAGAAGTACCTTCGACCAAGGAACCAGTTTAGTTGCCAAGCAATCTGACACTAAAAATGCTTAAGTTGGCGTTCGAAGAAACTAGACTTTGGCTTCTTGGATCAGGATTATTCAGCACACTGTTTCGCTAATTTATTCTTAAAACTTTTGAACTATGGTTTTCCACAATCAGTCGGATATATTGAATATCTGGGGTTTTTCTGGTCCAAATCGGTGTTGATTATACGGTTCACAAAATACAATTAGAGGCACCGATTGACCGCGACAGCGTTTAGATGACTTACCAAGAAGCTGTCCTCAAAAGTGTTCCAATGGTCACCCTTTTACTGGACTTAAGGCACAGGCTTTACACCGTCACTACCCAAAAGGGTAGCATATCGTCTTGCATAGCTACCCAAAAAACCCATTATTATCAGTGCTTTACAAGCTACATTAACCATCAAATTTAGTGTTTCGTTAACTTCTGCCGAGCATTAACAAATCGTTAACTCAAAGGATGCAGCTCATGAAACAGACAATTCTTAAAACTATGGCAACGGCCTCAGTAGCGATAATCGCTGTGCCGGCCCAAGCCGAAATCATCACCTATGAAATCGCCAATCCCGATGGACCAGATTCTCACGGCTTAGTTGCCGGAGGGGGCAGCACTCCTAATCCCTACTGGCGCTTTGAACATGGTTCGACGTTCAGTGTGAATACTCAAAATGGCACTGGATCCCTTTCGGCAAAATTAATCAACAACCTGGGTGTATCGACGCCTCTAGAACTCGAGTTTTCGGGCCTTCTCGATACGCTGGACGGTACTGACTATCGCTACGTTAAAGGCATTGGAGGCGCCTATAATCCCGCTAGTCAAGATTATTTCACCAACGCTACTGGATCATTTGACTACAAACCTTTTGGTAAACCATTCCAAATTGACCCAAATGACTCAGTGACAGGGAAAACGGTCGTTCAATTCGGTAAGGGTGCAAACTATACCGATCCTCACAAAAAGGGGTTCGCAGCATGGTTGGAGTTCGTACATCCCAAAAATGGCAAAACGGCCAATTGGGACATCTATGGGTTGTTTAAAGATCCTCCAACACATGTTCCTGAGCCCGCTCCACTAGCTTTGTTGGCCTTCGGCGTCGCCGGCCTTGCCTTGGCAAGGCGGCGCAAGCGCAAGTTCGCGGATGGGTAGCTTATAGTTCACCTAGTTCACCCGCGGGACAGGAGGGCTGTCTTGCCCCAAGTACAGCCCTCCTGCTTCCTCTATGCAAACATCAGTCTTCAAAAGAGTTTGTTGTTTTGGATCAGCATAATCGAGACCGTTCTCACACGAAGGTATTGTACATGATACGCTCAATTCATCTCATTCTCTCGTTGCTTTTTGCATTCAGTCTTTCTGCCTGCTCTATCGACCCACGATCATCGGAGGAGCGCGCGCGCTCGTCATTTGAGGATCGGCATTTTCTCGACACCCGCATTCACCTAGCAAACGCAATAGCAGAAAATCCCGAAGATCCAGCGTTACGCAGTTTATTGGGCCAAACAGCTCTAGCGCTGGGGGATGGTCAAGTTGCCGAAGCAGCTTTTAAGAAGGCGATTGAAAAAGACGATGTACTAGCTTCAGAAATCAATCCCTACCTTGCTCATGCCTATTTGCAGCAGCAAAGACCCAAAGACGCACTGAATCTAATTGGAAAAATAGAAGACAGCAATCCATATTCGTTAAGGCTGTTGGCTCAGGCCCGCCTTCAGAATGGCGATATGCCAGAGGCGTGGAATGCTATCGAAAAGGCACTTACAGTCGATCCCAAAAATGGCGATATTTTGGCTTTAGCTGGCCAATATCAGCTTGCTGTTGGCAATATTGACGAGGCAAAAAGATATGCTGATCGGTCGCTCGCAAGTCCGACACCCAGCGTAGAAGCCTATCTGCTTCAAGGTCGTATTCATTCAATACAAGGGAATCTTGATAAGGCACTTACAGAGTACGAGGCGGGAGCCAAGCATTTTCGTGATCACGTTAGCATCTATATTTCGCAAGCCGCTATCTACGCAGATCTGCGCGAAACGGAGAAAATGGAAGCCGCAATTGCCAACGTTGAACGGATTAGTCCAGGTCATCAGAGTGCAATTTACATTATGGCTCGATATAGCTTAATCCAGGGTGACACTGACAAAGCTTACGAGTTGGCTCAAACTTTGGAGGGTGCGTCACAGAACAATCCTCCATTGCTGATGTTACTCGGTGAGGTTCAAATAAACAGAGACAATCTACAACAAGCAATCTCGCACTTAAGAGCATATTTGCGCCTCTCTCCCAACGATCCCGCTGCCAGTCACTTACTTGCAAAAACTTTGGAAAAAAGTGGTAACCATCAAGACGCATTTGCGGTCATAAAGGGCGCCGTAACACGTGCCTACAGCCCTAAACCCTTTGTTGACTACGCAGCAAGTCTCGCAAAGCAAACCAACGATCCAAGTTTGTCTATCCTAAAGCGACGGGCAAACACTCCAGCGCTGAGCAAGATTAAGGCTCAGCTCGCGCGCGTTCAAACAGCGAGTAATAATGGCGAATGGCTGACGGCAACAAAAATCTATGATCCACTAATTGCAGGTGATTTTTCCAATCACCCAATGCTTCTCAACAATGCAGCGATGGCGCATTTGCGACAAGACAATGGTGATCGCGCATTAGAATTGGTGGAGCGCGCCTACGAACTGACGCCCAATGACCCCTCGGTGCTGGATAGCCTTGGTTGGATTCGGCTTAATGTCGCCGAGGATCGATCTGGAGGATTGCAAATCTTAAAGCGCGCATTTCAATTGGCCCCCGGGAACATGCAAATACGATTGCATCTCGCCCAAGCTTTGGCGCTAAATGGCCGTAAGAGCGAAGCGCGGACACACATTGAGCGTGTGATGGCAGTAGTAGATAGGAAATATCACAAAGAGTTTGATAGGATTTTAGCCATACTTTGATGCGTTCTTCAACCCGATCAATAGAGTCTTGCGCTACAGGTTTTCTGGAATGACGAAACAGTCTTAACGGGGTCAGAGGTTTGCGAAATACTCTTGAATATCGGACAAGTTTTTTAGATCCGCATATTTCTGTTCCAGATCAAATAGATTAGCCGATTGTACATCGGGATCACGATCACCGCACGCTTCGGGAATCACAATCGGTCGGAAACCATTTTGGAGCGCATCCAATGCGGAAGCTCTGACACAGCCGGACGTTGAAAAACCGGCAAACAAACAAGTATCAATACGCAAACTGTTTAGAGTTGATGCCAAGCTGGTGCCAAAAAATGCACTTGGATATTGCTTCGTCACCACGATATCATTGGTAGCTGGTTTTAAGCGTTCGTCAAAATCACCTAACGGTTCGCCCGATTGAAACAAAGAAAGCGCACCTACCTTTTGATAGAATAGCCCCCCATCCGCTCCACCGGGCGCATATTCAACACGAGTAAAGATAATAGGAACACTCGATTTTCGCGCCAAATCGGCGAGGGAAATCATAAACTGAAAAGCATCGTCGGAACCAACATATAATGGCGTATCGGGGTCAATATAGGCTTTTGCTACATCTATCAGGATTAAGGCAGGGCGCTTTCCAAAGCCCACGCTTCCGCCAAAACCAGCCTTGCCGTATTCATCAATCAAATCAGACATTTACACTCACCTTTCTTGTTACGGCATCTCCTGTTGCATTCCGGCCCAAGCGTCGACTTTATCAATCATTACACATGATTTACAGTACGTGCTTCACCCTCAGGTGATGCCTTATTAGCCCGTTTCAGCTGATACAACTTAATCTCTATGCTGTCATTGCAACGATCGGTTACACGCAATCAAAGTCTCTTCACCTGATGGCCTAATGATCATGTTTGGACTGACAATTACAATCAAATTGCGCTAGTGACAGTGCTCTTAATGTTAGGAAACAATTGCTGATGGTAACCGCTAAAACCAAAGACACGCAAGATGAAATGCGAATGCTGGAATTGTTGGAATCCAGACTTCGTTGGTTATCGTCTTGGACAATTCACAATGCCAACCATATTCGCACAAAAACCGATGGGTTGAAGGTCGGCGGTCACCAAGCAAGTTGCTCCTCAATGACAGCGATCATGGCCGCACTCTACTTCCATGCTTTGCGGCCGCAAGACAAAGTTGCCGTCAAACCCCATGCTGGTCCCGTACTCCATGCAATTCACTATTTACTTGGTAGTCAGAGTCTTGAAAAACTTAAACGGTTTCGCGGTTTAGGCGGTGTTCAAAGCTATCCGTCGCGCACAAAAGATACAATAGCTGTTGATTTCTCGACTGGTTCAGTTGGATTAGGTGTTGCAGTCACGGCGTTCTCCAGTCTTGTACAGGACTATTTGATAGCCCATGGACAAATGCAGGAAAAAAATGCCGGCAGAATGATCGCTCTAATGGGTGATGCAGAACTGGATGAAGGCAATATTTATGAGTGCCTAATCGAGGGATACAAGCATAATATCCGCAATTGCTGGTGGGTAGTCGACTATAACCGGCAATCACTTGATAGCACCACTGCAGATCGTATGTTTCGGCGGTTTGACGATATCTTTGAAACCTGCGGCTGGCGTGTAAAAACTCTCAAATATGGAAAATTGCAGCAAGCGGCCTTCAAAAAACCAGGTGGAAAAACGCTCGAGCAATGGATCGAAAACTGCCCTAATGCTGACTTCGCTGCCCTCACTTACAAAGGCGGGAGCGCTTGGCGTGATCAACTAATCCAGGATATCGGCAACAAACCCCATGTCAAAAAATTGATTGCGGGTTTTGATGATGACGCATTGGCAACGCTTATGACAAACCTTGGCGGGCATTGCGTTGAAACCCTGTCAAAAGCTTTCGATGAATGCGATGATGACAAGCCAACTCTGTTTATCGCTTATACGGTGAAGGGCTTTGGTCTGCCACTGGCGGGTCACAAAGATAACCATTCTGGCATGATGAACCCCAGTCAGATAGAAGGTTATCGAGAAAGCCTAGGAATTGAAAAAGGTACGGAGTGGGAACCCTATGGAGGCATGGGAGACAATTCTGCAGCACAATTAAAGGCCTTCGTCGAAAACAGCGCTTTGGCCACAAAAGGGGGCGAACCAAACGCTGAAACCATTCCCATTCCGGCGAAACTACCAACTCCGGCTGGCTCAGCGCAATCGACTCAAGCCGCCTTTGGTAAAATCCTACTCGATTTAGCCAAATCCGGCGAAGAAATCGCCGATCGGATTGTCACAACCGCACCGGATGTTACTCAAACAACCAATTTGGGCGCCTTTGTTAACCAACGCGGCCTGTTTCGCCGTCAAGAAGTGGCCGATGTCTTCCGGCAAGCTAATATTCCTTCCGCTCAAAAATGGGCCGCTCATTCCGCTGGACAACATATTGAACTTGGAATTGCGGAAAATAACTTCTTCATTATGCTCGCTTCTCTGGGCCTTGCAGCACCTCATTTCGGTACACGCCTACTTCCAGTAGGAACAGTTTATGATCCATTTATCGCCCGCGGGCTCGATGCGCTAAACTATGGCTGTTACCAAGATGCTCGGTTCCTCCTTGTCGGAACCCCATCGGGTCTCACACTTGGCCCAGAAGGCGGTGCGCATCAATCGATCAACACACCCTTGATTGGTATGGGTCAGCCAGGTTTGATCTATTTTGAACCGGCATATGCCGATGAAGTCGCATTGATGATGCGCTGGGCATTTGATCATATGCAAAAACAAGATGGTGAATCCGTCTACTTGCGCCTGACAACGCGGTCTATTCCTCAAATCGACCGAGGAGATAATAACGATTGGCAAGATGATGCTCTAAAAGGCGGCTATTGGCTAAAACAGCCTGGACCTGGTGCGGAAGCCGCAATTGCTTTCTCAGGCGCTATCGCACCGGAGGTGCTAGATGCATATAACGATCTGATCGACGATATCCCTGGATTAGGATTGCTAAATGTCACCTCCCCTGACCTGCTCCATCGCGGGTGGTCAGCGGAACAAGCAGCACGCTGGAGCAATGGAAGCAAATCGACATCTCACGCATCACGTTTGCTAAATGCATTGCCCTCTAAGGCAGGCTTGATCACTGTTCTGGACGGATCACCCTCTGCTTTATCTTGGTTAGGAGGCGTGCGAGGAATGAAAGTCAGTCCTCTCGGAACAGATCGATTTGGACAAACAGGTAATTTGACTGATCTTTATAGCGCTTATCGGATAGATAGCGAAGCTATCGCGGATGCCGCCGCAGAATTGTTTTTGGAGACCCAATAACGCAGCGTTAAAGCTAGGCGTTCAGCGACGCATTACTGGGTTTGGATTTTAACGCCCATAGGTTCAAATCTTCCAACAATTGATCCTTTGGTGTATCAATGGTTTCGAAAACAGCGAGCAATATTGAAGCAACAAACTGCCTCAAATCAATTATTGCGTAAGGAGAACGGTAGCGATCATCTCCATCAGCTGAAAAAACATTTATGATTTCCGATTGGTTGAGAAGAACCATTTCTTCGCCCCATTGGTTCTCTTCTTTTAGAGCCAATAAACCAGACAGTTCTGTTAGTAAAAAACAACCTTCTGTTTCGGAGTTTTGTGGCGAAGCAACTTTGGCTAAGGATTCCAACAAAATATCCTCAAATTTCAATATTTCTTGGACTATGCGTTCCGGCGTTGAACCTATCTCTACATATTCAAGGGCTAGGCCCATTAGAAATAGTTCCCGCCAAGTATACTTAACCCGCTTCCCTTTCCCGGTATTGATCCCAAGAGGAAAACCTAACCTTTGAAAATGTTGCAGTCGGCCACGAAACGAAACTGTCTTTTTCCCGGAGATTCGGTGTTTTTTTGAAAGAATATTGAATATCTCAGAATATTGATACGATATATTCGATGTCGGAAACATAACACTCATATTTGATCCTACTTATTAAAATGACAACATTGTTATTGTTTAAAACTGACTCGATATTCGATGTAAAAATTCCTCAATTTTTTGGTATTCTCCATGTCGAATTTTTGGAAAACAAGAACCTTCTCTTACTATCCTTGTTTGTGAAGTAAATGTCTCCTTGAACTTACATACAAAGGTAAAACCAGAGCACTCAGTTCATCGCCCGTTGATGACGGTGAATTCGCTTCAAAAAGACAGAGCGGTTTGCCCGATGGCGAGAATGAAACGCTTTTTATCGCGATTTTCTTAAAGGCCGGCGCAAGATTGCCAAAGAAACACGTCACTAAAGTCATCCAGACCACCCTCCTATAATCAATGAGGACGGTTCCCACGGCAATGGCAACTTGTCGAACAATATTAGACTCAATTTGGTTATATTGAACGTATTGAAATTTTCGATTGAACCTATTGAATATAAAAGAGCGCGGAGAATTGATGCTGAAGTTAAACACCGCTCGTTGGGCTTGCTGTCCTATTTGGCCAGTTACCTATGCAAGTAAGTCACCATTACGGTAGCTAATGCTCTTCGAATCGGCTATTTGAAGAGCTAGGGGTATTATACGACGTAAAACTATGGATAATGTGAACGAGGAAATAGCTGCACTTGAATCGCTGCTTTCGCAGGGTTTGGAGCAGGTCCATGCCGTAAAACGTATTGCCCGCAATGACCAACCCCGGTCAGACGAAACCAACCCCTCGATAAAAATCGTAAATGATGCAGATCTGATTGATCGGGCAGAAAACTTGCTAAAGTGGAGCAGATTGAAAGCTGAATGCCTTAATTTGGGGACCGGCCTTTTTTCAGATTCCTGCTGGGACATGTGCCTTGATATATATATCTGCGATCTTAAACGCCAACAAATCACGGTCTCTTCAGTGGCCCATAGCTCGGGTATCCCCATGACGACCGCCATGCGGTACATTAATGTGATGTCCGAAGAAGGATTGCTCGAAAAAACCCCCAATCCCTCCGATAATCGGATGATTCTTGTTTCAACGTCTACATCTTGCAAACAAAGAATATCAGAGGTTCTGAAAAAATTTCCCTGAAAACGGGGATTTACTTACAATTCTGTAAATCTAAATTTTTATTAACTTTAATTTAACCAACATTGTTCATTTCTGATCCCACCAGATGACGGGCCGAAGATTGCGGGATCTTCGGTCCACTCCTCTCCGGCGATGCCGGGCAGTTTGTAAAGTGATCTGGGTGTTCGAATGACGAATGAAAATTTGGAAGCGCTGTTAGAGGCAATGCTTATTGGCAACAGCCAAAAAATGCAGCAGCTTCGTATGCTCATAAAGTTTGCAGGCAAGTGCAATAGTTCAATTATGATCACCGGTCCTTCTGGTAGCGGTAAAGAAGTTGTGGCGAATGCCATACACTCCATTTCTCAGCGCTCATCCGGACCGAACATCACTGTAAACTGTGGCGCGTTGCCCGAGCAGCTAGTTGAATCTGAATTGTTTGGTCATGAGAAAGGTAGCTTTACCGGCGCCATAAACAAGCATGTTGGATTGTTCGAACAATCCAACACTGGCACCATCTTTCTAGACGAAATTGGCGATATGCCATTGAATATGCAGGTAAAATTACTGCGTGTTTTGGAAACACGTATCGTCAATCGCGTTGGCGGCAATCAAAATATTCCCATCGATGTAAGAGTTATTGCAGCAACTCACAAAAATTTGGGCGATGCCATTCAACGCAAGAGCTTTCGCGAAGACCTATTCTACCGGTTGTGCGTTGTACCCATTGAAGTTCCTGCGCTTAATGAGCGCAAAGAAGACATTCCAGCCCTGGTTAATCATTTTTTGAAGAACCAGACGGAAACTAACGCAGCGCCCATCTTTACTGCTGAAGCCTATGCAGCACTCCAACAATATGAATGGCCAGGAAACGTTCGTGAACTACGCAATGTTGTCGAGCGGGCAGGTGTCTTCTTCTCTGGACAAGCCGTTCACGCACGAGATATCGCGATGTTAATCCAATCTGACATTGCAACAGCGATGCGCAACAGTACAACCTCTGAAACTGCCTCAAATCAATCTTTTGAAATTGAACAGACGTTGGACACGCACTCAAACAACTTGTCAGCCATCAAGCAATCGCCTTTCGAAAAAACACTAGCTTCAATTCAAGGTAAAACAGATAACAGTGTAGTGGATCTAAACGCCCATCTGCAAAATGAAGAACGCAGGATCATCCAACAAGCTTTGGAAACATCACATGGGGTGGTCTCCAGAGCTGCGCGGTCAATAAACATCAAACGAACAACTTTTATCGACAAAATGCACAAACATAATATTGACAAACAGTTACAAAATCACGTTGCTATGGAGGTTGCGCTCTAAGGTAAGTATCTGTTTCTTCTATTTATTACCAGGGGAGATAGCCAACCATGCTTTCTCAATTTCGTGAAGCATCTCTCTGGCAGATTCAACGCGTTCAATAAGTGACGGCCCAACGTTGGCCTGAATTCGCTTTGCTGCTTCAGTATAAATTGTGTGTAACGTCTGTGCCAAATCACCTGCATCTTCAAAATTCAAAGATTCATCAAGACCGTTCAATATCGTCAATGCCTTTGCTCGAAACTCAAATGTTTTTCCGCTATCATTTCTCTTTGCACTCTCGATCATCAGGTCGAGATTATCGCGTAACTCAGAGAACAAGACTGCAATCAGATCATAGGGATTGGCCGACAGAACCCGACTATCTTGAGCTATGGATTGATAGCTTGAAGCGCGTCTTATATTCGATTGAAATGTCATACTTGTTTAGGCTTTCTGTCTTTAGTTATTGTCATTGAAAGAAGAGAATTGTTGATCAACGTAGGATTGGGTCGCCCGCAAAATTGAAAGCTGCCGCTCCAACCCTGCGAATGTACTTTCCAACTGTTCGCGCAGACGATCGCTATCCTGATTTATCTTCTCGCGCTGATCTGCGATTGTCTCCCTAATTGTGTCCAACCGCTCCTGCGCTAGGGACAGAGCTCCGCTATCAGCCTGCAAGGATGTAGAGATGTTATCTAGAGCACCAGAAAGCCCGATATTCGTGTCGGTTGTAATCGCTGGTTCCAGCATTAATTTGATAGCACCGCTGTCCAGCTCTAGCGCAGCGTCCAGGCGGGTATCATCGATACTTAAAGTACCATCATTTTCTGTGCGAACGCCGATATCTGCAAGCGTTCGGAAATCACCACTATCGGCCAATTGTGTAGAGGTTAGCCGGCTTAGCTGCCGCATGACCTCGCGAGCTCCACGATCTCCAGCCAATGGTCCACCACTCGCGCCAGCCAAGCCCGGCGCAGTGGCACTGTTTAGCGACTCCCTAAACTCATTATATGCAGTAACAAATTCAGTTACTAAGCTGCGCACATCCAGCGGTTCAGCGTCACCATTGATGGTAAAGCTTGTGCCGGGTTCGGCTGCGAGCAAAGAGATTTCCACTCCAGGAATAGCCCCTGTTATCGTGTTGCTGCTGTTGGTCAGTTCGATAGTGTCTACCCGAATAATGCTATCTGCTGCCGTAGCCACATTCGTTAGGGTCATAGCAGCGGACGGGCCGCTCTGTGTGATGGTAAAAGCGTTCTCCACGCCTTCCTGCGCTTCAAACACCAGTCGTGCACCGGCGTTGTCCGTCAATATTGAGGCCGTCACACCGCTGTTACTGTTGTTGATTGCGTCTCGCATACCAGCAAGGCTGTCATTGGTGCTATCAATCACAATGTCATAGCTACCGCCGCCATTGGTAATTGTTAGTGTTCGCTCTCCAATCGCATCAGATGCGCTGCCAAACACACCCGTCATTTCCCGCTGCGCCGATGCAATTTGTACAACTTCAACACTGGCAGGGAGACCCTCTGGCCTACTACCTTCCGGGACGATCGCGTTGGCCAAATCGGTTCGACTGGATGTCAGCTCTCCAACAAAACCTTGACCATTAAGCGTTTCTTTAACAGCCGCGGAAAAGGTTGTGAGAGCGGATGCCGTCGCCGCCATCGCAGATATACGAGTAGCATTTAAGCTCTCCCGTTCCCGAAGTTGGCCTAGTTTTGCACCAGTTGATGCAGCGACCAGGTCTGAAACGAGTTGGGCGGAATTCAATCCCGAACCGGCACCGATACTATTTACGATATTTCCGAACATTTTTTACTTCACCTTCTGACCGATTGACGGTCGAATGTGGTGTGAATTAAGGATGATTGAGAATTTCTGATCATGCTAAGCGACTCCCGTCGGATGCATATTGCATGTCTTCTGGTAGTTCGATGTTCGGCTTACCAAGTGGTCCAATCAGCTTCTCATCCAACTGGATAAGGAAGCTCAATACCATCGCAACAGCAGCGTAGAGGCGATCATCTATCATCTCACCAATATCCGAAGTGAAATATATTGACCTGGTAAGCTCCGGATATTCTAGTACTGGCGTTCCGATATCGGCTGCCATTTCACGCATCGCCATAGCAATGGTATCGCAACCTTTGCCAAGAACAACCGGAGCATAATCCTGATCACGGTCATACCGAAGGGCCACCGCAAAGTGTGTTGGATTGACCAAAATAACGGTAGCATCGGCAACAGCTTTCCGCGTAGAATCACTCATCATTTCACTGCGCCGCTGCCGCTGTAAGGCACGGACATCAGGAGAACCTTCACTCTCCTTATATTCGTCCTTGACTTCCTGTTTTGTCATTTTCAAACGCTTGTTGCGTTGAAAGATCTGGATTGGGACATCAATCATAGCAATCAATGCCAAGCTAATCGATATGCCCACAAGCAGCTTCAAGAATAACGAGGTATAACTTGCCAGTGCGCTTTGCAGGTCTTGCGCACCCATTTGCGCTAGATAACCCAAGTGCAAATATAGGATCACACCTCCAACCGTTCCAATCAACAATACCTTCATTATGGACTTGCCCAGCTCCATCAAGCCATTGGTTCCGAATATCCGGCCTAAGCCTTTGATAGGATCAAGTTTTGACGGTTTTGGTTTCATTGCGGACCAACGGAATCCAAGCGAACCGAGGAGTGCCGGTGTTGCGATCGCTGCAGCCAATAAAATTACAAATAGTGACATAAATTCGTCGGTCAGACCGGAAACCAAAGTGAAACTTCGTTCGCCAATGTCGAAATATTCCACGTCTCGTTTACTGAATACCAATGCGCTTGAAAGCATATCCGCCAACGCCTGATACAAAAGACCGCCGAAAATCAAAATTGCGACCGTTCCAACGAATATAACTATTGCACCGCCCAAATCACGCGACTGCAGTACATCGCCTTTCTTTCCGCTATCCAGGAGTTTCTTTGGAGTTGGTGCTTCGGTCTTTTCGCCACCATTTTGGGCTTCTGCTGCCACTATCTTCCTCCTGAGATTGAAGCTGCATGGTCAAGGCCCATGCCAAGCGATTGAATTATCGTGTCTGCCATTATCGGCGCCGTAACCGCTAGGGCCACCAAACCGCCAATAATTGTGACGGGAATGCCAACCGCAAATAGATTTAGTGCGGGCGCTGTGCGAGCCAGGAAACCCATAGTGAACTGAATGAGAATCAACGTCCCGCCAACTGGAAGAGCGATTAACAGTCCCATGGAAAACAAAATTCCACCAAATTTCACCATACCCATGAACATCTCTGCACCGAGAAAGGCGTAGCCGGGGGGTAAGGCGGAATAGCTGTTTACGATCGTCGCCAAAAGCATCAAGTGACCATCAACTGCCAGCAAAAGCAACGTTGCTAAAATTGATAGAAACTGCCCAATTACCGGAGTAGATTGGCCGGTCTGTGGATCCGACATGCTGGCAAAGCCCAGACCCATAGCGTTGCTTATAGTCTCACCGGCTATCATCACGCTCGAGAAACCAAGCTGTAAGGCAAAACCTATTGAGACCCCGGCAAGTACCTCCCCGATTACGAACAAACTGTTGCTCAAGCTGATTGCCGTATCACTTGGCAAATCAAAACTAACTGTGTTGGTTGCGACCATCCCGATCATGAAAGCCAAAATGATACGAATTTGAATAGGTACGTTTGCGGAACCAAAAATTGGAGCTACAACCATCGCTGCGCTGGGTCGGATCATCGCCAGCATCCATATCCAGATCTGGCCTTCTACTTCCGCAAAGCCGGGAGCGATCATAAGAGCAGCTCCGGTATTCTCGTGTAAATTTCCTTAGTGAAGTCAACAATCAAGATCAGAACCGTTCCGCCAAACAGAGCGGCCACCACTGCCACAACGACGAGTTTGGGAACAAAAGTGAGCGTCTGTTCATTAATCGACGTAGCTGCCTGAACCATCCCCAACAGTAAGCCTACGAGCAGCGCGGGAATGAGGAATGGTGCTGCAGCAAGGGCCGTAACCCACAGGGCTTGCTGCGCAATAGCTATGAAAAAGTCGGGACTATCTGCCATGATCTATGTCGCAAATGATCCGGCAAGCGAGCCCATGGTCAATGCCCAGCCATCGACAAGCACGAATAAAAGCAATTTGAAGGGCATAGATATGATGACAGGTGATAGCATCATCATACCTAGCGACATAAGGACGGCAGCTACGACCAAATCAATAATAAGAAACGGTAGAAATATCATGAACCCAATTTGAAATGCGGTTTTGAGTTCGCTGGTAACAAAGGCGGGTAGCATGATGGAAAAAGGGATATCCTTTGTCGTAGCAAAGCCGTCTTCATTTGCTAAATTCATGTACATCTGCAGATCACTCTGACGTGTCTGTTTAGACATGAAACTGTGCATAACATCACCAGATATCTCGATAGCTTCGGTGAGCGTTATCTGGTCCTCTGCATAAGGAGTGACGGCCTGTTCGTTAATCTTCTCCATACTGGGCGCCATTACAAACAGGGATAAGAAAAGAGATAATCCCAACAAAACCTGATTGGGAGGTGTTTGCTGCAACCCCAAAGCGTGGCGCAGTATCGACAGTACAATTATGATACGCGTAAAACTGGTCATCATGAGAACAATCGATGGCAATACCGTCAATAGGCTCATCAATATGAGAATTTGTAGCGTTGTACTGAGAGGTTGACCATCTCCGGAAACGTCTTCCAGGGCTCTTTCTAGTGCGCCAGATGCGCCGGCTGGTGCTGCTTGTGCCAATGCAGGCTCAGCAACAATAGCCGACAAACAAAACAAGCTGATCGCAGAAATGATTTTTAGGTTAATCCGCATTTTTTGCATCAATCTTTTCAACGCCGTTGCGCGTGACGGACAGAAGGATTTTCTTCCCCTCAAAATCTACGACTGCGAGCTTGTTGTTAACGCCAATCGGAAGGACCTCGACGACGTTGAGAATATTGGACTTCGGACGCATCATCGTCTGCGGTTGATATTTGCGGTATAACCAAAGCGATCCATAAATGAGCAGCCCGATCAACGGCAACATAATGACCAGTTTTAGGATGTAAAACGTCATTAGCTGCGTCTTTCCACGCGCGCCCGCGCCATACCATTTGAGACGATTTCAGCGATACGAACACCAAATTTGTTCTTAACGGGTACGACCTCTCCGCGAGCAACCAGCGTACCATTGACGTTAATATCAATCAGTTGATCTACTTGCCGGTCGAGCTCGACTACGGAACCTTCTCGCAGGTCCATTATCTCCGAGACTTTCATTGAAACATTTCCAACTTCAACCGAAAGCCGGACCTTAATATCTGCCAGGAAGGCGTAGTGATCCTGTGACTGGCTAACATCCATTCCAGGAGACATTTCGATTGGAGTTGCTGTATCCAAAGCTTCGTTATCATGAGTCATATCGGTCATTTTCTGGTCCTATAAGAAATGTTTGATTTGAAAGGCGACACCGCCATTTTGTTCACCAATGCTGCCCTGCGCAAACACACGATCACCAACAATCAATGGCACGTTATCGGTTGGTGCAACTGGGAGAATATCCCCCACAGTTAGCCGGGATAACTGAGATAACTGCATTGTTGGGCGTCCAAGAACGGAACGCACTGGCAAAAACACCTCCTCGACAGATTCTTTCAAAGAATGCTGCCAAACTGGATCGATCTCAGTTACTTCTTTGCTGGTGGAACGATTGAGTTGCGGCTCGATTTCCACCAATCCATCGATGGATTGAACGAGGTCAATTGCGTCTATCTGATCTTCCGAGAAACCGGCATTGACTTTGGCAACGAGGACATCTGGCTCGTCCAAGTCCATCTCAACTTCATCTTTGCCGTGCACATATCCGGCGTAACGGACAGGTGTTTCACATATTACCGACCAACTTCGTGTTAAACTACCGCCAATGACTCTGGCCAATCGCTCAATCATTGCGATTTCAGAACGTTTTAGTTTTCCGGAGATTGTAGACTGACTATCAAACTGACCGCCAAAAAAACAGTCTACACATGCGTTCAAAAACAAGCGTTCCACCCGCGCCCAAAGCGGCGTGTCGGAGACACCAACATGAAATTGCAGATAAATGGAGTCCGTTTCCTGGTTATCAAGCCATTCCGTGAAACCGGTTTTTTCGCCGGCGACCAATTCCATTTTTACCGGAACGTCAATCACTTTGGCCAATTCGGTTTTCAGGGCTCCTTCTATCTTTTTCTCGACCTTGCGATAAATTCTAAGAAGCTCGTCATCAGGGCCGCTTTTTTTCAACAAACTGTGCTCGACAGGAGCTGTGTTGATCCCAGTGTCATCGGTATTTGTTTGCTGCGGATTGTTAGAAGTGTTGGACATGTGCCTATCGCCTTCAATCAATGTTATTGAACAACCAGGTTGGTGAAATAGACGTCCTCAATTCCGCCAAAGCCGCTTTTATCTTTCAACGTAGTGTTGATAACGTTGCGCAGTTTAGCTTTGAGTTTTAGCTTTCCGTCCGACGTTTCGAGTTCAAGCGGGTTCTGCTGACCCAATTCCATCAAGACAGCAGAGCGGATCGCGATTTCATGCGCAGTTACGTTCTCGAACACACGTTCATCGTAATAGGTGGAGATAGCCAGCGACATTTGCGCAAAGCTCTCGGAATTAGAAAGATTGGAAGTGAACGGTTGCTCAATCTGGTGATATGTTACCTTGAACTTGCTCGAAGAATCTTCCGGTACAGCACTCTTAGCTTCTTTTTCACTGACCTCTGTACCATCGTTCAATACGATCTTTGGTTTGTTCGGGTCTTCCGGTTCATGGTTTTCGACGCCAACCAATCCCGCCGCATAAAACCCACCAGCAGCGCCACCGCCGCCCAAAAGGGTTACCGCCACAAGACCAATAAGTATGCCTTTAAGCTTGCCCTTTTTCTTTTTTGGTTTTTCTTCTTCTGGGTTATTGTCTGACATTTTGACCTCTGGTGCTTAATAATAATAATAATAATTATCTATCTATTTGAAATACTTAGGCGTATCGGCCTTCCTCACGCGCGACTTCCGGCTCCGATCTGATATCGGCTGATATGGTTGAGCCACTTCCGGATTGAGAGCCTGGACGATCCTCTCGCGTGCCGGTTCCATCCTGTTGTGCAAGGTTCTGACCATTGCCTTCAGATGCAGATCCGAAACCTGCGTCCTTAAGATCAACACGAACAGACAGGTCCGAGCGTCCTTGCGCTTTCAGCATTTCCTGGATAGCCTGGCTATGCTGTACGATTACATCCCGTGCAGCTTGGCTTTCTGCCTCAATTTGAATAACCTCAGATGTACCGCGAGCGATAAGTGACACTTCTAATCGGCCAAGGTTCCTGGGATTGATTTCGAATTTTTTAAGATCTCCATTGACCGCAAGATCGCTAATTTCTTTACCGAAACGTTCAGCAAAATTTGGACTGTTCCAATCAAAACTTATGGGTTTTTGATTGGTCGGTACAGTCACCGGGTTTAGTAAACTTAGAGGAATTGAATTCTGAGCAACTTTTTCGCCAGCACTGGCCAACATTTCCGTTCGTGTCATAACCGGCTTTTCATCGATCGCCTCAAAATCAAGAAAGTCATCTTCTTTCGCGTTTTTGTTGGCAGTTCGATTAGTTTCTGTCTTATCTGCAAGACGACGGTTTGATGAATCTAGCAGCTTTGTATCTTGCATCGAGATTTTCACGTCGGATGCGGAGGTACTAACAATAGACTTCGAATCGCTACCCTGCGAAACTCTTGCAAAACCCGCGTCAACATCATGAATATTAGATCCTACACCAGCCTTTAATTCTCGACCTGGTTTTAACTCAGGGACAAGGTTTGCCGGTCGATATTCTATTGGATCCGGTTTTGCCGAAGTCGGTCGAGGCAACTCTTCATCGCCATTAAACTTGTTCAAAGACCGATCCGATTGACTGACTTCAAACGACCTGGTCGATGCCCTCGAACCGAATGCTGTTTCAGGCATTGATCGGTCCTGGCCGGAAAATGATGGATCTTTAGCCGGCACAAATTCTGGTTGGCCAGCCTTTTCAGATGTCCCAGCCCAGGAAGGAGAGGGTTTTACATCGCCCATCGTAGGTGTGATCGGTGAATATTTGGAATTAGTCTGCATGGCCGCGGGCAAGATTGCGCTTTGTGCTTGATCAACCCCATGCGTACGGGCGGCATATTTTGCTATTGCGGATTCAACTGCGGCAAAGTTATCACCCAATTCAGTTGTTGCTGCGAAATCCGTTTCCCATTCATCGAAGTTGAGACTTGCTGACTTGCGAATGGATGAGGTCCCTTCATCAAACTCAGCTTCACTGGATTCAGGATGTGAGTTTGCTGACAGTGGCAAACTTTCCGATGTCGTGAAAAATGAGGCGTTCTCCAAACCGGATACTTCCGCAAGCGATACTATTGGTCCTGAAAAAAATTCAGTGGGAGGAGATCGCTCCTCTTTTTCCGCACCCAATACAACGTCACTCTGTACTTCGGTTGGCAAAACCTCTGCTTTGTCGGACAGTCCTGATTCAATCTGAAATGTCGCGTCAGCTTTGGCAAATTGATCCGAGAAATGTCGGCCGTTACTCTGGTCAGATGGCTTGCTGTTGTTTCTCCCAAGCACGGAGAGATATTTGTCATCGGAAGATGACAGTGAAGAGTTCAAATTGAGATTTGTAAACTGTGTTTCCATGCTAACCTACGATGCAGAAAGCGTGCCAGTTATCGAATGAGAAACATAAAGTAAGATCTTACCAATCTTTATGGCGTTTAGACTTTCTATTATTATCTATATTATACAATATGTTATGCTCGTTATCCGCTTTAAAGACCTCAAGCTTCCTTACCCTTCGTCGCTTTGAATCCAGAAGCTTTTCCGTACCTTCATAGGATGCTCGGGCGGCAAGAGTTTGCCGCTCTGCCTGGGCAAATTCTTGCCGTGCTGTTTCTATGGATATTTCCATTCTACGCTCCGCATCTGCCAAGCGACCAGCCAACTCCATCCTAGCGGAGAGCATATCGACATTGTTAGCATCTGCCTGAGACAGGGTTTCGAGTTGCAAATTCTTTATCCGCGTAGCACTATGCTGTAGCGCGGAGCAGTGATTGCTAGCTTTTTGAAGCGCCGTTTCCTTCAGCTTTTTTTGCGTATCTCGTACTTTTAAAATACGGTTTAACCCCCTCATACGCCGCTTCATGGTGCGAACAGGTTTGAAAGGTCATCGACACTGGATCGAAAATCTATCAATTCACGAGGCTTCTGCTTTATATATTCAACAAGCGCTGGCCATTGCGCCAGCGCCTCATCGATATTGGGATCGCTGCCCGCCTGATAGGCTCCCATCAGGACGAGATCACGTGCCTCTTCATATATTGACCAAAGTTTTTTGAAATGGATTTGCACCTCGTGATGCGCAGGGTCGATGATATCAACTGCAACCCGGCTAATCGACTTTCCAATATCAATAGCCGGAAAAATCCCCTGTTCCGCCAATGAACGAGACAGGATAATATGCCCGTCCGCAATGGCTCGGGCGCTATCAACAATGGGATCATCAAGATCATCACCATCCGCGAGCACAGTATATATAGCAGTAATTGAACCGCCAGTATCGCTGTCATTGCCGGCGCGTTCTATAAGTCGCGGGATCAACGATAGCGCTGATGGCGGGTACCCTTTCATAGTTGGCGGCTCTCCTGCTGCCAACCCGATTTCACGTTGCGCGTGAGCAACCCGCGTTAAACTATCAATAACCAGAACTACCGATTTGCCTTTTGAACGAAAATGCTCGGCTATAGCGGTTGCACGATGCGCAGCTTTTAGCCGAGAAGATGGCGAATGATCCGCAGGAACGGCGACTGTGATCGTCGGAGCGGCGCCTTGATTTTCGCTACGGCGGGTGACAAAATCGTTCACCTCTCGCCCACGTTCGCCTATCAAACCAACCACGACGACATCTGCCACCACGCCATCTAATATCTGGTTGATCAACATCGACTTTCCCACACCGGATCCGGCGATAACGGCGACGCGCTGGCCCTGGCCGATGGTCATCAATCCATTAAGGGCCCGAATACCGATATCAATCGGCCGTTTAACACTGGCTCGCCGAAGAACATTATTTTCTATTCCAGCCAATGGAACCGTTTCAGCCGTGTGGATTGGCCCCTTTCCATCAATTGGTTCACCCATCGGACCAATGATACGGCCAAAAAGCGCATCTCCTACAGCAGCCTGATTGGATTTGACAAAAGGTAACACTCTGCTGCCGCTGCGCAACGGTGCATCCTGAACCATCGGTATCATCAATGTACGTGAACCTTTAAAGCCGACAACTTCGGCACTGATTTCACGCCCGTCTGTCGCTTTCACGCGGCCGGAATATCCCAATGGATATTCAAAACCCGTAACCTCCAACATTCCATTGTCATGGGCGGATAGCTTGCCGACGTGACGTGGCTCATTGCCGATATTCTCGACCCGTGCCAACAATCCAGCTATGCCCAAACCCGGTTCAGATCCATCGCCGATATGAGAAGTTACCTCATCCATGGTTTGCGGCCGAATAATCTGTCGAAAATTCATCAATCAGCGCACGAAGTTCATCAAGAACAACTTCAGATCCCTTTTCGACCCAACCGCCGGAATGACTTAGTTTCAAATTCCCACGCAGCATGGTTTCATCTGCAGATAGTGGTACTTTACATTCTTCTGGATCAATCAATATCAGGTCAGCTGGATGCAAAACCAGGGTTGCTCCTTTTTGATCCTCATCAACAGTTTCCGCCAGCTGTGTTGCCCATGCTTGCAAAAGCTTTTCATCTGGCACCGCCAATTCCGCGCATCGCCGAAACAGGGACTCTATGGCCTTCAAGATAAACTCAAAACTGCCTCGTGAATAAAGATCATTTAATCTGCCAATAGCAGCTGATAGCTCTCCCACCGCATTGCTATTGTCGGCCTCGTCATCCGCTATTGCTGCCTGACCATCTTCCCAACCCTTTTTATATGCGACATCAAATATATCGGCATCTTGCTGCTGCAGTTCGGCCCCAGTGGTCGGTGGGATGTTGGGCGATAAACCATTGAATTGACCAGAATGACCATCGATAGCATCTCCAGAAAGATTCCCTGACCAAGAAGAAAACTCTTTCTGTTCCATTGGCAAACGCCACAACGGAGCCACGTCATCATTTTTCATTTGTTCGTGTAAATTTGCTTCTGAATGAAGATCAGACATAATCTGCTCCGCCAGTCGACATGGTGATCTCACCGTTGTCCAACATGACTTTCGCAATCGCGATCACACCCTTTTGAGCGCCAATAACTTCTTCCATTGGCTGTGGTGGTGCATCATCGATTTCGTCTTGAATGGTTTCAGCAGCACGTTTCGACATCGCGGCAAAAATCATATCTTTCAGTTCCGGTGAAGCACCGCGCAAAGCTGGTACCAATATGCTGGTATCAACCTTACGAACCACAGTCCCGATGTCTTTCTTGGACAAGTTCATCAAGTCGGCGAAGACGAACATTTCATCCTCAATTTGCTTTGCAATTTTGCGGTCGCGCTTAGTTACACCTTTTAAAATCGCAGTACTCATCTGCTTTGGCAAATTGTTGATCATGGATGCACTATCCATGACTCCGCCCAGTTCCACAGGAGGAGCAACTTCTTCCTCTTCAGAAGGCGTGTTATTTTCCAACAACGCATGCACCTGCCCAATCGCATTGGCGCTAACAGGGCCCATAGTCGCGACCCGATAGACCAGGTCTTCCTGCAACCCCGGTGGCAAAAGCTGTAGAAGTTCGGCGGCGCCCTCGGGCGTCATGAAGGTAACAAGCACTGCTGAAATCTGCGGTGCTTCGTTAGAAACCAGCTCTGCAAGGTCCTTTGGCGGCATCCATTTTAGCAGTTCAGCGATATCGCTGGGTCTCTTCGGAGCAAAGCGATTCATCATCGTTTCGGCACGCGATGTTCCCAAAGCTTGACGAAAAACTCGACCGACTTTTTCATCCGATTTATAGGCAAGCATCGACTGGTTTTTGGTCAAATATAGGAATCGATCCAGCGATCCATCAATCTGACCTGCATCAACATCAGCAACACTGAACATGGCCTCACCAAGCGCTTCAACCTCCTCAGGTTCTAGACGCTCCAATATTTTGGCGGCCTCATCATCATCAAATAGCAACATTAAGATTGCCGCTGTTTGACGGCCGGTAATTAACTCCAGACGTTCTTCATTTTCTTCCGAACTTTCGTCCTCTTTTGTTTCTGTATCAACCATCGGCTTCCTCTAGATTTTCAGCCTCTTTCAAAAGCTCTTTCACCACCAGGGCGGCGTGATCAGGGTTTTGTTTGACGAAATTTTGCGTCAATAGAGCTCGTTCTTGATAACTCGGTGCAGATTGAATCATATCGATTGTCACCGGCGAAGATTCGGGAAGAGAAGGTACAGTTCCTCCTACATTTCCTGTTTGATCGCCATGCGAAAAGGCACCATTTTGCGGTGCTAAACTATTAGGAGCAATCAGCTGTCCGTTTGCGGCATTTGCCATCATCTCTTTTTGAGACTTCAACCATCTCTTCAAAACCGGACGACCAATCCCGAATATGATAAGCAAAGCTACGACTAGAGCTGATAGGTTTCGGCTTACAATCCCAAACCATGATGTTTCATACCAAGCCTCTTCAGCAGGGTCTGCAGCTGGGGTTTTGAATTCACGGGTTGTCACTGCTATTTGATCACCTCTGGCCGCGCTGAACCCAACCGTACCTTTTACAAGCTTTTCAATTTCTTCGATTTCTTTGGCGGAAGTAGTCCCTTTCAAACTGCTGTCATCGATCGCAACGGCTACGGAAAGGCGAGACACCTGACCGGTTGCTTGGTTGGTTACAGCGATTTCTCGGGCGAGCTCAAAATTTCTTTGATATTCTTCGCTTGTTTTGAGCGCTTCTGTCTTCTGTTCACCTTGCTCTTCCTCACCATCGGGTTGATCTTCGAATTGTGCAGCTTCAGGCGGCCGGTTAGCTAGAGCACCAGGAATACCCCCAACCTCGGAACCGATTGGTTCCTCTGATTTCATTCCTCTTTCAGATCGCAATACTGAGCCATCAATAGGATAGGTTTCACTGGTAGCTTGCTTCTCATCGAAATTAACGTCTGCGGTTACTTCTGCGACAAAGTTTCCAGGTCCCACGATGGGAGTCAAAAGACTGGCCAAAGACTGTCGATATCGATCTTCAATCGCGGCTTTGATTTTCAAATGTTTATCATTCTCTCCATTGCCGGTCTCATCGTTACGTGAGAGCAATCGACCATTTTGATCAATGACTGAAATATTTTCCGGGGAAAGACCGGGTACAGAACTTGCCACCAAATTTAGGATTGCCTGTGTCTGGCGTTTGTCCAGTTTATTGCCCCCGGCAAGCTGCAAAATCACCGATGCTGCCGGATCGTTTCGATCCCGCAGAAATATACTGGGTTGTTCAACCGCAAGATGAACCCGCGCCGATAGCACATTGTCTAGCGCTTCAATTGATCGCGCTAAATCCATCTCTCGCGCAGTTCTTAGTTTTTCTGATTCCACCGCTTTGCTGGCGCCCATAGGCATACTGGACATAACACTGTCGCCGCTGGGTGCAGTGCGCGGAAGCCCCTGCCCCGCCAGTTCAATTTTCGCTGAGTGATAATCTTCATTACTTACAGTAAGTGCACCGCTAATCTCATCGACTTGATAAACAATATTGGCACTTTGCAATGCCTGCATTACTGCTGATTTGTCGTTATCTGGCAAACCGCGGAACAAATCCCTTTGAGCCGGCTCCCTCAAAACAAGCCAAACCGAAATTGCTGCAATTACAACCCCAGTCAATATGATAAGTGGCATCGCTTTTGCTATGGCAGGCTGCCTCATGAAGTTTTGAATGGAGCCCAGAATACCGCCATTACTCGGCCAACTCCCATTGACAGGAAAAGGCTGCGCTGCGGTCGATCCGACAGGCTCTAGCGCCTGACTAGTAGATGATTCTTCGGCCATCTAATTACACACTCATGTTCATGATGTCCTTGTAGGCGGACAAAAGTTTGTTGCGGACTTGCAAAGTCGATTCAAATCCAAGGGAAGCTTTGTGCTTTGAAAGCATCACAGCCGCGACGTCGTTGGTTTCTCCCATTTGGTAAGCTGTCGTTGCTTCTTTGGCTGTTGCCTGAAGCTTGTTCACATCTTGGATGGCATCGGTGAGTTGCGCCGCGAAACCAGCCGGACCAGTTGATTCTTTGGGTTGCTGCGTCTGACCCGGACCAACCAATCCTGCGGATTTACTGGCAATATCCTGCAGCGCATTGTTGCGATTCAATATCGCATTGCGCGCTGCCATTAAGCTATTCATATCCACTGAAGACATTGTCTATACCTCAACTATGCGGCTTCTAGCGCGCGCATATCGGCCATCCGATAGCGTAACGTCCGTTCGGAAATACCAAGTTGCTTGGCAGCTTCACGGCGATTGCCATTTGTTTTTTCTAAAGTATCGGTAATCGTTTCATATTCCGCACTCTTTGAAACAGAGTGAAGATCCCGGCCCCGCATGAACCTGGAAGAACTATCGGCAACCACTTCATCCTGCTTCGGACCGGGCGCAAAACTGGTGGTTGAGAACATAAGATCTGAGGCTTCAATACGATCACCATCGCACATAACCAGTGCGCGCTGCAGTATATTAGCAAGTTCCCGAACGTTGCCAGGCCAACTATGACTTTTCAGTCGCTCGATGCAACATTGCGAAAGTGAAATAAATTTGTCGCTGCCTTTTTGGAAATCCATCATCATGAAAGCAGAAATGGCTACGATATCGGCAGGACGCTGAGACAGTGGAGCCAGTTCAACCGGCATCACATTCAATCGCCAGTAAAGATCTTCTCGGAAATGGCCGGCTTGAACCTCCTCGGCGAAGTTACGGTTAGCAGCACAAATAATGCGGACGTCTACTTTTTCATGACGTGTCGCACCGACAGGCAATATTTCGCCTTCTTGTAGCACCCGCAGAAGCTTGGATTGGCTCTCAAGAGGCATCTCGGTAATCTCGTCGAGAAAAATCGTACCGCCATCCGCTTCTTTAAACAAACCAATGGCAGCGGCATAAGCGCCGGTGAATGCGCCCTTCTTGTGACCGAACAATATGGATTCAATCATCGTTTCGGTAATGGCAGCGCAATTCACAGTGACCAGTTGTTTATCTGCACGTGCGCTATGTTCATGAATATATCTAGCCATACCCTCTTTGCCAGTTCCCGTTTCGCCGGTAATCATGACATTGGCATCACTCTTCGCCACACGGGCGGCATATTTATATAGAGAAATTGATTTGGGATCCGCAAAGGCTGGCCCTTTGCCCCTGCGCATCGATTCAACTATGCATGACAGACCAAATTCTCTGTCCGCTTCACCAAATTCGATGTGCAGGGGTTGGCTGAGGGTAGCCGGAACGAGACGGAATGGACCGTCGCGATAAATCACGACAGGATCTTTTGCTCGAGAATTTTCACCTTTGGGTGCTTCGCTGTTAATGTGGGGTAGTTGCGTCGCTGTAGATGAAAATGAACGGTTAGGTTGGGTGTTTTCAACACCCTTGAGCATGTCGACAAGTTCAGGAAACCTAGAGACCAGGCTAGAATTTCTTGGGTCGTTGATCATTTCATTCCCTCACGTTTACTATGAGCACGGGATCCTAGTGTTGTGCTCAATCAGGGTGTTGCAATGACCGTGCCAGTTTCAAGATCCCCCAGAAAAGCAACGTTTTTTGAATTTTGGACTGTCGGATTTTCGACGATAGCGTCGGAAAGTGGACACTGAATTTGATGGAGTGTCGGGGAACCGACATTTTTTTTGTTTAATTATTTTGGGGGCCACCGTTAACTCTTTCGAGGCCGCTTCATCAGACGAGGTGACCCACAGTATGTTAATTGTGAAAAGGATGTCACCATGACTGTAATAGGAACTAACGTATCGGCCCTGCGCACTAGCTATGCGGCCAACCAAGCTGAGATGGGCTTGGCTAAATCTATCGAACGCCTTTCTACGGGTCGTCGTATCAACTCTGCAGCTGACGATGCCGCTGGTAACGCAATCGCTACCCGCATGACTTCTGAAGTTCGCGGCCTTAATATGGCCATTCGGAATGCCAATGATGGTGTTTCTCTAGCTCAGACTGCCGAAGGCGGCATGAACGAAATCACGAATATGCTACAACGTATGCGTGAGTTATCCGTACAATCTGCAAACGGTACGCTCTCAGACGGCGATCGCACCAACCTACAGACCGAGGTTACTGCATTGATCGCACAGATTGGTGATGTTGCATCACGAACAGAGTTTAACGGTGTTGCTCTTCTTGACGGCACAAATGCTTCTGTCAGCATTCAAACTGGTTCAAACGCAAGTGAGACCGTCTCCATCGCATTGACCGATGTTGACGCTACCGCTCTAGCTGTTAACGCATTGGACATCAGTACATCAGGTGGCGCAACTACCGCGTTGGGTGCACTTGATACGGCTCTTGATACCATCACAACGGCGCAGGCTTCTTTGGGTGCTTCGCAAAATCGACTGCAGACCACTGTCTCCAACTTGTCTGATCGTGTTGCCAATATCACGGAATCACGTTCACGAATTGAAGATGTAGACTTCTCTGCAGAGACCACTGAACTGGCGAAAAACCAGATCCTAAGTCAGGCTTCAACAGCAATGTTGGCTCAGGCTAATCAGTCCCAACAGTCGGTACTGAGTTTGATCCGGTAACAATTAGTTCATCGAAAAGAGAAAGCCTCTTCCCCAAAAGGGAGGAGGCTTTTTCTTTGCATGTACCAATCAACCAAAAAAAGAGATTGGAGAGAGTTAGTTGAAACTCATTGCTGTTTGCAGTTTCTCGAGCGCCCGTTTCTTTATCTGACACACACGGACAGATGAAACATCCAGTACGGATCCGATTTCATCAAGCTGCATTTCCTCTATAAAATAACAGTTTAGGACCAATTGTTCACGCTCGTTCAATTTCTTCAAGTTTTCCGATAACAAAGCGGCCATCTGAGATTTTTCGAGCGTTTGATGTTGATCCTCATCATCATTGGTGAACCAGCTGCTGGAATCGCAATAAACTTCATCCAGTGAATCAACATGAACGTCAATCGCACGATCGGCATTTTTTCTGTATTCTGCCTGATCCATTCCCAACGCTTGAGCGATTTCAACTTCATTTGGTTCGCGGCCGTTTTCCTGAGCCAATTGCTGGCTAACTTTCTTAACCCGCTTGTGCCAATCGAGAGAACTTCTTCTAAGGCTGCACGTTGACCGCAAATAGTCAATCATCGCACCTCTTACACGAACATATAGATAGGTGCTAAAGCTATGACCTTGATCTACATATTTGGCTGCAGCCTCCACCATTGCAACCAAACCAATTTGTATTAGGTCTTCAATCTCGATCTGATCAGGCGAGAATGATTTAATCTGCCAGGCTATCTTTGTGACCAGAGTCTGGTTTTCCTTAACCAGCTTAGTCTCATCGACTTGCATCGCTTCGTAAGCCATGGATGCTTTTTGTTTTGCTTGTAGCATATCGTTGTTCCGCTCGATCATGATAACTGATTATTTTCGACCCGGGGTGTATCTGGTCGCGATTGTGGGACCCCAATTTTTGTTAAAACTTCAATAGATTTGTCGTCAGGCAATTCCTGGTATGAGAGAACCGCCAAATCGGGGAAGCGATGCTTCAATAATGCGCCCAATGGCCGCCGTACAATTGGTGAGGTGATTAACGCAATGTTGCGCGTTTCCATAGGGAGAGTGCGAGAGGCATTGTCCATGGCTTCCATAATTTTTTGCGCCAATTGTGGTTCGATGGGGTAATTTGCGTCTTCGCCGACCTTCAGTGCTTTAACCAATAGGCTCTCCAGTTCTGCATCCAACGTAACGACCGGAAGTGGGAGATTAACGGGAACCATAGTTTGAACAATCAAACTGCCAATATTTTGCCGAATAGCATCAACCATATGTTCGGTTTCACTATGCGTATTGGATGCTTCCAGCATAGCCAGACAAATTTTCTGAAAGTCTTTGACTGGTACTTTTTCAGTTAACAGCTCGCGGCAAATTGCTGTAATGGCAAAAAGAGAAAGCGGTTGCGGCGTCAAACTATCAACGAGTTGCGGAGACGTCTCTTTCAATAGGTCGAGCAGTTTTTGCGCCTCATCCATGCTAAAGAGTTGTGCCGCATTGCGCCGCACCAACTCATTCAAGTGTGTAGCGATAACGGTTGGCGCATCGACGACCGTGTATCCTTCAGCAATTGCCTGTGATTTTTTGTCCGCACTGATCCAAATAGCATCCATTCCAAAGGTAGGATCTTTGCATGGACGGCCATCAATTACGGAGTCCACATGACCATCATCCAATGCGAGAAAATCGTTCGACCAAACAGTGTCTTCTCCTAGAACCATACCACCCATCATGATCCGGTAGCTATTGGGTTCCAGTTCCAAATCATCCTTGATGCGCACCAAAGGCACCACGAAACCTAGTTCTTTAGATATCTGACGTCTGATCCCAGTAATGCGCTTCATCAATGGCGCGCCTTTGCGATCCTCCACCATCGATACGAGGCCGTATCCAATTTCAATACCAAGTCGGGCTTTTTCCGAAACATCTTCCCAGTCGATTTGCTCAGGTTGCTTCTCCGGCATAGGTTCAGAAATCGTTTCTTCCGTCTTTGGTTTGCGTATCAGATAGAAGGCCAAACCACCCGCTATAGCGGCGGCAGACAGCACAACCATGTGCGGCATACCGGGCAATACGCCCAAAACCGTCAATATGGCCGCAACAGGAACCCATGCAGCTCCCGATCCAAATTGTGTGGTAATCTGATCCGGTAGGTTTTTGCTCGATGAAACGCGGGTTACAATGGCCGCGGCAGCAATCGAAAGGATAAGCGCTGGTACTTGTGCCACCAGAGCATCACCAATTGCGAGTTTAGAATAATTACTCGCTGCTTCTGCAAAAGGCAGACCGTGGACAACCGTGCCTAGCACTATCCCGCCAATAATGTTGACCGCAAGGATCAATATACCAGCAACTGCATCACCCTTCACAAATTTTGAGGCACCATCCATGGAGCCGTAGAAATCGGCTTCAGTTGCAACTTCACCACGGCGCTCTTTTGCTTCCTCCGGTGTTATCAATCCTGCATTTAAATCCGCATCAATCGCCATTTGCTTGCCCGGCAACGCATCTAGGGTAAATCGTGCCGAAACTTCTGATACCCGGCCAGCACCTTTTGTAATGACGATCAAGTTAATGATCATAAGAATGGAGAAAACGAAAATACCGACAATATAATTGCCACCGAGTAACAACCCGCCAAATGCTTCAATCACCTGGCCGGCGGAATCCCCTCCTTCATGCCCCTGCACCAGCACCACCCGCGTAGAGGCGACGTTGAGCCCCAACCGCAAAAGAGTGGCAAATAGCAAAACCGTTGGGAAGCTAGAAAAATCTAGTGGCTTGTTCGCATTCAATGCAACCATCAAGACCGCCAGAGAGATCATGATATTTGTAATGAAGCCAATATCCAATAGAATAGTGGGAACCGGTAATACCAAGAAGATAACAAGAAGTAAGGTCGCAAGCGGCAACAAACCGGACTTCAGGCGACTTCCAATTTTGTCCATGGCGAAAAATTGTTGGTTCATTGGTTATTACATTCCTAGTGAAGCGAGCATTAGATAAGCGGCTCGCGCTGGTTCGTTAAACGGCTTCGACGAACTCAAGTTTTTTTGACCTTCCAGCTGCATGCTAGCGATGCGGAGATAATCAGCGGGTTGAACGGTTTGATGATCAGAGCTGATGGGCGGCAATTCGTTTCCGGACTGAGGCAGGCTTTTGCCGACACCAACAATATCCACCGCATTCGATAATTTGCTGTCGAAGCGATCTCGAATGCTCTGAAAGCTGCGCGGTTGCCCGGCACGATCATAGAAAATATTCCGATTGGCACGTGCGGCTTTTTGGAAACTGGGGGCAGCGGACGCTGACGGGTTCTCGTCCATACGCACTAAAAACTTCGCTGCACCGGCCGGCCCTAAAAAATGTGCAAGATACAGATCAACGGATTCTGGTTTTCGTCCGATCTTTTTTTCTAGATAGTCACTGTTATCGCTAGCAAATTCTCCAGCCAAGTTAGCAGCTAACTCAGGATCTTTCCTTAGCGCTAGAATACTGGATTTCAGGGATTTACTGGCAACAGTCAAATGCCCGTTATTATTTGAGGATATTGCATTTTGCGCCCAACCAATTCCATAATCCTGGCCTTTGTCTTTTACCAAGCCAAGCCATGTCTGTTCAATAAACTGATACAGGCCAGTTGCTGAGGAGGTTTTAGCTTCTGCATCCGGACGCATACCGCTTTCCAGTTGCGCTTGGGCGACGAGATAATTGAAATCAACACCAGTCCGCTGAGCAGACTGTTTGATAACGCTCGGAAGATCGCGCCTGTCAACATTGTTATGGATCGAAAAATTGGGCATGCTAGTTTAGAAAATCTCCTATCAAAGAGATAAGCAATCATCATGCCAGAAAGTGGTATCTGGTTTTTTGGGTTTATTATCAAACCAGGGTTATCCGCTGAAATACAACGAAAAAGCTACGAACTCTTCGTCCGTAGCTTCCCAAATATTTCCGGCGGTTCTTTTCGTAAGCCTAGTTCGGGCGGGCGGCATTCGAATAAGTGCTGGCATGCCCCTCGCGCCAGCCCGAAAGCAACTGCAATCGTGTTGAACTATGATCTCTGAGAAAGCGAAGACGATAAATGGATGCTTGCATCATCTCGTCCACTTCAGACATTACCGGTAACAGACTGTGATCAATTGTCTCTTTGTTCAAACTACTCAACTTTGTCGCAGCCTTTTTTAGATCCCGACTAGCTTGAAATATTGCATCGCTGTCATGTCCATCAAGAGCGGACAACAAAGCCGATTGCGAATTACGAAAAGATTCTATTGTCTGTTTCATTTTTTCGTTTCCACGCCCAAAACTCCGACTTCCAGCATTTTGTTTGCCAATGCATCTGTGTCGACCGCATAATCTCCGCTAGCAATCTTCTGTTTTATTTCAGAAACTTTCTGCTCATCAAATGATGGCTTCTCCGCCGCCAACAGCGATACTGTAGTCGATGTCGCCTTGATTTCTTTTGCCGGATTTGAAACGACCGGAGCTTCTGCTTTCTTCGCAGCCGCTTCATTGGGTACTGGTCGATCAAGCCTTGTGTTAATGGCTGAGTAGTTTTCAACAGGTTTCATGTCTCTTGTTCCTCACTGTGCTCAAATCTAATTCTAAAGGTTTTACCCTTTATGATGAGGCACATTTCACTTCTTACATATCCATTTACGGTGTGTTGTGAAAAAATTAATATATTGTCCAAAAAAAATTATTGAGCCAACTCAACTTGACCATTCCCAGAGACTCTGGCCATTAAAGTCTTGGATTTGCGACTAGAGCGCACTGGTATATAGTCGCCGATACGGCCATTTTTCTGCGCGATAACCGAATAACTTATACTAAAGCTAGGCCGTTTAACGACCAGCGTCAGGGGTTGATTTCTCCTCACCACAAATTCTTCCGTATTAGAGGAGAATCTGTTCCTGGAGGACTGATTTGCATTTAATGGAACGAATATCCGCCATCCTGAACTGGGGCAACTAACCATAACAGAATTTCGATTTGTGGGAGAAAATTGAACCGACGTAAGGCATCGTTTCAATTTTAGTTTTTCGTCAATCGGGGCCCGAGCGCCTCCCCCTTCGCCGATGTTTGCGTTTAGATACGCACCGACTTGACGGTCGAGATGAGCAGTATCCTCAAAAGAGGATGCCGCACCCATACAAAGCAATGACAATATCGGGATAGCAAAACGAACTTTAGACATAATATTGTTCCTGTGCACTTTAAGTCACCTGAAACAAGCAGGTATCATGCCAGTTTTCATCTTCGTCTCATTCTTTTGAATCAACTGCTTCGGCGATCATAAAGGTCAAACGAATATCTTTGTTCTCATCGGCTTTGGAAACCAACCTGTCCGGCATTTTCAGGGCAATCATGTATCCGTCCTGTCCAGCCTTTTCAAAAGCATCAGCGATGGCCGCCGAACGAGCAGCAATCTTTTCCCATTGCCTTAGTCTTTGCCCGCTGGAGTTGCCCGACACCGGCGGTACGTATATAATAAGCTTTTGTTTCTGTTGAACGGTCAGAATTTCCTTAATTTCTTTCCTTGCAAAGTCAGTCAACATTGCATTGCTTCCACCAAAGAAATCTTCGATCCCATATTCATATTTTCCCACAGTCGATGCGGCTAATGCCTGTTCACCGGCTAGTTTCTTTTTTGTTTCCGCATCAGAGATATTGACAAAATGAGTATAGGCAAAGGCGCTGAGCAACATCAACGCTAGGTCAAGAAATGACAATGTTGTTCGACTGCCATTCACGGGTCAGGCTGCTTCTTTGGAAACATCAGCAGGTACAAAATGCACTGGTCCCGATGCCGGAAATTCGCGCCTCGCAATAACAATAGCATGTTGGACAACAGCAGATCTATAGTCATTCAAGACAGCCGCACGAGCTTGCAAACGCACATAGATGGGATGAGCTACAATGTGCGAAACGAACAATCCATAGAGGCTCGTCAACAAAGTGAAGCTCATTGCTGGCCCCATTTTTAACGGATCTATTCCGGTCGCGAAAAGCTGAATCAGTCCAATGATGGTTCCAATCAATCCAATGGCCGGCGCTATTTCGGATGCTGAGCTCCAAAAAGTAGCAGGAACATTTTGTCTTTTCTCCACCGCATGCTCTTGCAGCCGCACCCACTCCTCGAAAGATTTTGCATCCTTTGCATTGAGCAAGCGAGCAACAACACGTGTTACAAATGCGTCTTGGCTACTCACACGCTCCAGCCCTGCGACACCATCTTCACGTAGAACAAAATCAATCCTTCGACACATGAAGGTTGCATTCTCTCCGCTATCCGCAAACGGATCACGACTACAATTTGCTAATGCAACAAATGATAGAAAAAATGACGCACGACCATTTTGAATCCAGGCCATAATCAACACCCCGCCCAGCACTATACCGAACAAGAGCGGGTCAAAAAAACGCCCGATATTGGCGAACAATATGTCCATTAACTCAGTCTCCAATACAGGCGGCAAATTTTTGCCGGTTAGCGGAAAAAATTTGCCGGTGCCTGTGTCCGTCAAAAAGATATCGCATTTCAGGGTGTCGTAAACCTAGAAAATCAGCGATTCTTAGATTATCACTGAAAAACTGGCACACCCTTTGCAAAGTCCTGTTCGAGATTACCAATCACGGTTTTCTTCCAACAACTGGAACGGTCATCCGACCGGATAGTTAAGATGGGACTTAGTTTAAAATGCCAAGTTTGGATCAAGTATTAGCATTAAACGGTGACGCGCTGAAATTGCGCTCTCAGCGCCTTAATATGCTTGCGTCGAACATCGCAAATGCGTCCACACCCGGATACAAGGCGAAAGATCTCGATTTCGATCGTGCGATGCAACAGGCAAAAAGCGGTAGCTCGATAGATCAGGCAATGTCTGATCACACGGGTTTCCGCGTCCCACTTCAACCATCACTAGACGGCAACACTGTTGAACTTTCGGTGGAACAGACATTGTTTGCCGAAAATGCTATTCAATATCGCACCACTCTATCCTTTCTCCAGGGACAGGTCTCGTCAATCCGACGCGCCTTGAAAGGAGAATAAAATGAGCGGTAGCATGAATATCTTTGATGTCGCCGGGCGAGCAATGTCGGCTCAAATGGTACGCCTTAACACGACAGCGTCCAATCTAGCCAATGCACGCACCGACTATTCGAGCAAAGATGAAGCGTTTCGCGCGATGCGCCCTGTATTTCGATCCGTGATGGACGAGAACATGGCGACCATCGATGTTGAAAAAGTGGTTCAGACCGATGCCGAACCACAAAAACGTCACGACCCGACCAACCCGCTGGCAGACGATGAAGGATATGTCTGGGAAGCCGCCGTCGATGAGACCGCTGAACTAATCGATATGCTCGAGACCGCCAGAAACTACCAAAACAACGTTCAAGTTATGCAGACCGCAAAATCACTAATATTAGAAACGGTAAGGAACAAATAATGAATATTGCACCACAGGTTGTCGAAAACTCTAATCCATACATTGCTAATCTAAGGCAAGCCCAACCCGAAAACGCTACGGGCGACAGTACGTTGGGCCAAGATTCCTTTCTCCGTTTGATGACAACGCAGTTAAAGTTTCAAGATCCATTTGATCCGATTGACAATCAGGCAATGGTTGCACAGCTAGCGCAGTTTTCAAGTGTTGCTGGTATTTCCGACATGAATCAATCTCTGACTGAGATTGCATCCATGCTGGGTGACAACCGTTTGTCGGACGCGAAAGAGTGGATTGGTCATTCAATATTGGTTCCCGGTAATTTTGCGGTAGCCAATCAAGAGGGCGAGTATTCTGGAGAGTTTGAGCTTAATCAGCCGACAGATAATCTCTCTATCGATCTACTCAACGAAGCTGGCGAGATTGTAATGTTCGCCGAGTTAGGCGCGCAGGAAACCGGTCCAATTCAATTTAACTTTGATAGCAAAACGGAACAGGGAGAACCATTGGATCGCGGACGACTAAAAGTGCGCGTGAATGGCGGTTCCATTTCAGACCTAGCAACCTGGGTTCCCGTAGCGTCGGTCAAGACATCCGAGAACAATGGTCCACCAATTTTGGTCACACCTATTGGGAATGTCTTACCTTCGGAAGCTCAAAAAATCGGATGATTGGCATCATCATTACCCCCCGATAACCACAGGAGAAGAAACAATGTCTTTTTTCACTTCACTTAGCGGCCTGAAAGCGGCTCAGACTGACTTGAACGTTATTTCAAACAACGTTGCCAACACCAATTCGACCGGTTTTAAAAAGAGCCGTGCGATGTTCGGTGATCTGTTTGCAGCAGCACCGACTCAGACGACCAAAACGGTGGCCGGGCAAGGTGTACGTTTGAGCGGCGTCAGCCAGCAATTTACCCAGGGTACATTACAAGCAACCGACAAGACTCTCGATTTGGCAATTGCTGGAGACGGTTTTTTCGCAGTGCGCGGTCAACCCCCTCGGGCCGACACTACCTACACCCGCAACGGGTCTTTTTCGGTCAATAACCAAAGCGAAGTGGTTGATACAATCGGCAGTAAAGTTCAGCTTTTACCTGTGGATGCAACGGGCGTGGTTACATCAACGAACGCTACCGACATGTTTGACTTCATTCTGCCTCAAACTGATCCCGGAGATCCAACCGCATTGCTCAACAATATTTCGATCAACGGTGAAGGTGTGGTTTCGGCAACATTCTCAAATGGCAACCAATTGAACGTTGGCGCACTCGCGATGGCAAGCTTCCCTGCGATTGAAGGGCTACGGCCAACCGGTGACGCACACTGGCAAGCAACAGGAGATTCCGGTCCAGCTCAGATCAATCAAGCTGCGAACGGTCCATTGGGGCAGGTGCGTACGGGTTCATTGGAACTCGCTAACGTAGATATCACAGAGGAACTCGTGTCCCTGATTGCGGCTCAACGGAATTTTCAGGCCAACGCGCAGGCAATCGAGACTGCAAGCACCCTCTCCTCAACTATCATCAACCTCCAGGTTTAGAACCTGAAGGTTGATTAGCCTTGGAATAACTCATGGATAAGCTTGCATATACCAGCGTCAATGCGATGAAATCGCTAATGAACCGCCAAACGGTAATCGCCAACAACATGGCGAACGCAAACACCGTTGGCTTCAAAGCCGATATGGTTTCGGCGAAGGCGCAATATTTAAATGGCCCCGGTCATGACAGCCGCGCGATGGCTGTTGAGCGGGATATGCAAGCCGACATGAACGCTGGGACTGTGAAACAAACCGGCAGACCGCTGGACGTTGCGCTCGAAGGAGATGCAATGTTCGCGGTACAAGGGGCCGACGGCAAAGAGGTTTATTCACGGCGCGGTGATTTTAGCATCCAGGCATCCGGTGCAATGATAACCGGCGATGGTTATCCTGTTATAGGTGATAGCGGCCCAGTTACCTTACCTCCCTCTGACCGAGTAGACATTGGCAAAGATGGAACAATATTCTTCGTGCCTCAAGGTGGTGATCCGACTCAACCGCAGGAACTCGGCAAAATAAAACTGGTTAGCATGGCCGGAAGCGAAATTTCCAAAGGCCCGGACGCATTGTTTCGAGTAGCTGGTGATGGCGCTTTACCTGTCGATGAAAATGCCCGCGTCATTCCCGGTGCTCTGGAAGAATCAAATGTCAACATGACTGCGGCATTGGTGGACATGATCGAGACCAGCCGTGCCTGGGAAACCCAGGCGCGCTTGCTACGCATGACGGAAGAGCTCGATGACAGTTCGGCCAATATTATGAGCGTTCCCCAAGGATAATGATGCGGTAATCGCATGAAGGAGACTATGAAATGAGCAATTCTGCCCTACAAGTCGCACGCACTGGATTAGATGCGCAAAATACCAAGATGCGCGTGATTGCCAACAATTTGGCAAACGTAAACACCACCGGTTTCAAACGAGATCGCGCAGATTTTGCAACTTTGGCATATCAAAACGTGGTCACGCCGGGCGCGCCTTCAGATGCACAGAACCGATTTGCCAGCGGTCTCCAACTTGGAACAGGTGTGAAATTATCTGGAATTGGAAAAATCACCACCCAAGGCACGCTACAAAATAGCGACAACGCCTTAGATATGGCGATTGAAGGATCCGGTATGTTTCAAGTTGAAATGCCAGACGGAACCACGGGATATACCCGGGCTGGCAATTTCAAACTCACTGCGGAAGGCAATCTTGTAACGTCCGATGGCCTGCCCTTGATCCCCGCAATTCAAGTACCGCAAGGCGCGACATCCTTGACGATCGGTAACAACGGAACGGTTTCTGCCACACTCACTGGACAAAGCGAGGTCAGTGAACTGGGTCAAATTGAATTGGCAAACTTCACCAATTCGGCCGGACTCCTGTCAATTGGCAACAACATTCTGACCGAAACCGCTGCAAGTGGTGCCCCACAAGTTGGGCAGGCAGGTGCAGATGGACTGGGGACTATCCGTCAAGGCGCATTGGAGCAATCCAATGTCAACATTGTCGAAGAACTGGTCAACATGATCGAGACCCAGCGCGCGTATGAGGTCAATTCAAAAATGATCTCTGCCACCGACGACATGCTTCAATTTGTGAACCAGCAAATCTAACTCAGATATTATCGAGAGACGTTGACACTATGCCAAATTTATCAATCCCAAAAACCGCTCTTTTGCTGACAACCAGTCCTTTTTTGCTGATCAGCTGCATGGGGGTCGGCGGCAATGCTCCGCAGCAAGGCTTCGCTCCAGTGGTCGCGGCACCCATCGTTCAAAATGAGCCCGGTAACACGAACGCTAAAAACGGCGCGATCTTCCAGTCGACGTCTGGATATGCCGCACTGACAAGCGGAACGCGCGCGAGCATGAAGGGTGATATCATTACCATTCTTTTGGTAGAAAGAACTCAAGCAGCAAAATCAAACAGCGCATCAAAAGATCGTAATGGTGGTTTTTCATTGACGCCGCCTGCAACCGGACTCTTTTCTCTATTTTCGTCAAGCGATACATCAGCGAGTGGTTCGCAAAACTTCAGTGGTAGCGGCAGCGCACAACAATCCAACTCACTGCAAGGACAAATTAGTGTAACGGTCGCAGAAAGCTATTCAAATGGCACCATGTTAGTCCGTGGACAAAAATTGACATCACTCAATCGCGGTGATGAGCACATGCAGTTTAGCGGTCTCATACGCGCGATAGATATCTCTTCCGACAACACGATTCCATCAACAAAAGTGGCTGATGCTCAAATCAACTACGGTGGAACAGGCGAAATCGCTTCCGCGAGCAAACAGGGTTGGCTGCAGAAATTTTTCTCATTCATCTCTCCATTCTAAAATTGGATTGAACAGATCTTTATGACCTTATCATCTACTATTTATCGCGTGTCTCAAGCCCTGATGTTTTTTGTCATGGTTCTTTTAATGACACCTCAGTCCTTGCAAGCAGAACGGATAAAGGACCTAGGTAATTTTGCGGGCTTGAGAACCAACCAACTGGTTGGTTACGGTGTTGTTGTCGGCCTTGCAGGCACAGGCGATGATAGCCTGGAATATGCGACTTTGGGCGTTAGGGGTATGACCAGCAGATTTGGCATGGCTTTGCCCCCTGGTGTAAATCCCGCCACTAAAAATGCTGCTGCTGTTATGGTTACGGCCGAAATGCCGGCTTTCGCGAAACCTGGACAACGAATGGACGTTACGGTTTCAGCTTTAGGAAAAGCAAAATCACTGCGCGGTGGGACGTTAATCCTAATGCCTCTATATGGCGCGGATCAACAAATTTACGCTATGGCACAGGGCAACTTAGCCGTTGGTGGTTTAGGCGTTTCTGCAGCAGATGGCTCAAACGTCACCGTCAACATTCCATCGGTAGGACGCATCTCCGGTGGCGCTTCTATTGAACGAACGGTGGCAACGGGGTTTGAAAGCCAGCCCTTTTTGAGTTTCAATCTGACGGATGCTGATCTCACCACCTCATTGCGCGTAGCTGAGGCAATCAACAAAGTTGTTGGTCCAAATACAGCCATAGCTGCAGACGCCGTCACGGTCCGTATTACTGCTCCCCTCGGCGCACAAGAACGTGTCATCCTCATGGGGCAGATTGAAAACCTGACTGTAAAACCTGCCGAAGCACCAGCGAGAATCATCGTAAATGCCCGAACCGGAACAGTAGTTATCAACGGCGCGGTCCGTCTAGGACCGGCGGCTGTCACCCACGGCAAACTGACGGTGCGAGTGGAAGAAAATCCAACAGTTGTGCAGCCAGCTCCATTTAGCAGAGGCCGCACCGCAACCGAACAAAACAGTGATATCGCTCTGGAAGATAGTGGCAGCAAAGCCTTTGAAGTTGGTCGCCGCGCATCCCTATCCGAAATTGTTGAAACTATTAACTCCATTGGGGTTTCGCCGTCTGATCTAACTGCAATATTGGAAGGCTTGAAGCAGGCAGGAGCATTGAAAGCGGAGCTAATTATTATATGACCTCTATTTCCCCCCAAACAAATCTGGTTGGATCAGTTCCACCAAAGTCGACCGAACAACCAAGGGTTGAAACTAAAAATGCGGCCGAGAAAATGGCAGCGGACTTTGAAGCAATATTTGCGCGTCAAATGCTTTCTGCCATGCGGACATCGTCTCTTGGTGAAGGACTTTTTGATGGCCAAGGAATGGAACAATTCCGAGATATGCAAGATACTATGCTTGCCGAAAATATGGCCGACAAGGGCATATTTGGAATAGCCAATCTGCTCACAAGCCATGTCGTGAACAACGCGGAGAAAACTGATGTCTGATCTACTTTCTATTGGTCGCGCTGCGCTGCAAACCAATGCTCGGGCGTTGGAGGTAGTGGGCACAAATGTCGCAAACGCGGAAAATCCTGATTATGTGCGCCGCTCCCTCAATATCGGAGATACAACCATCTATGGCGTTACAAACCCGCTTTATGGTAATTTCATCGGCACAGGAAGTGTCGCCGTTGGCGGATTGACGAGATCAAGTGATCAATTCTTGGAAGCGGCAACCCGACAAACCGGCGCTGATCGCGTCCGGACAGACGCAAAGGTTCAATGGCTGAATCAAGGCGAAATCGCCCTTGCCAACAATGAATCAGATGTTGGGAGCCAATTAACACAGTTGTTTGGTACGGCTGAAGAACTTTCCGCTATTCCTTTTGAACCAGCCCTTAGAAATCAATTTCTTGGCGATGTGAACGATACAATCGCGCGCTTCAATCAAACGACTTCGAATCTTTCAGCCGCTGTAACATTGATTGATGGAGCAGCATCCCAGGAAGTCTCAGAGTTGAATACCGCTTTGGGTGAGCTTGCAAACATCAATGACAAGCTTCGGCCTACTCGCCCGGGAACAGCTCAGCATACCGCTCTTTTGGATCAACGGGATGCTGCGCTTACGGTAATTACAGAAAAACTAGATGTAGAGATAAGCTTCGGTGACAATGGCGTTACGGATATTTCTCGTGGCGGGACGAATCTTGTGACCTTCAATAGCGCTAGTCCGATCTCATTTGTCGTTAACGCGGGCGGAAGCTTTGATCTCGATATCGGCGGAGCTATTCAAGCTCCTCCAACGAACGGAACGCTCGGTGGGCTGCACAGCGCGCAATCTGATATTGTCGGTGTGTCCAATAGTCTGGATGCACTTGCCGTTCAGTTTGCAGATGAAATTAATGGTTGGCAAGCAAACGGACGAACTGATGCGGGAACGGCTGGAACAGCATTAGCGTCCCATGGTGGAACCGCAGCCAGCTTAACAGCGACCGGTTTAACAGCCGATGATTTGGCGTTGGCATCGCCAACGGGCGTTGCCAACGGGAACATCCTTTCTTTTGTAGATTTGCGGACACCGGCAGGAACTGAGCAAAGCTATGAAGCTATTGTTCTTGGACAGGCACAAAACCTTCTGTCCGCTCGTAGTGAAAGCGAAGCGGCAACAGCGTTTGACAATGCGACCAGAGAAGCGCGAGACAATGTATCATCGGTAGACCTCGATCGCGAAGCCGCTGATTTGATCCGATTGCAACAGTCTTACGAAGCCTCTGCCCGCATTATTCAGGTTGCGCGTGAAACCATTCAATCCGTTTTGGCAATATTTTAGTTGATACTCCTGGAAGGAATGAACGATGGAATCTATTAATCGCAATAGGCCAGCAAGCGCCATCCAACATCAAAAACTACTTACAGAACTCATGGCTAAGACTCAGGACTCTGTGGCGACCGGACGTAGTTTCAACAAACCTTCGGAAGCACCATCCAGCTGGCTTGAAATTTCGAGCCTAAGCCGTCAGTCGACGATAGAAGAATCATGGCTTAACAACATTGGTCGGGCAAGGATATTAGCACAGCAAGCAGAGTCGTCATTGGATACGATATCAAATGGCGTTGCACGCACCCGTGAACTTTTAATCCAAGCCAACAATGAGACCATTTCTTCGCAAGATCGGGAGATTATTGCACTCGAACTGGAAAGTTTGCACGAGCAATTCGCACAACTCACACAAGCCAAAGATAGCTATGGCGGGAATCTCTTTCATGCTGGCGACCCTATCCAAATGCGTATTGATACCGATGTCTTGGTAACGCCTTCGCCAAATCTGCAAACCATCGCAGGATCGATTGATATTGGGGCAGGATCAACCGAAACTCTGGATCAAATCATGGTTGGCATGATTGATGCCGTACGCTCAGGAACGGCGGCTGACAGATCTACACAACTCGATCGCGCAAGCGCTCTCACTGATCATTTCTCTAACCAATTGGCCCGTCAGGGTTTGCTGGTAAATCGCTTGGATCAGCAGGAACAAAGACTAGAGCAATCTCAGCTGGCATTTACAGAAAGGCGAGTAACTCTTGAAAGAACAGACGTCGCTGAAGCGATATCACGTTTCCAATCGCTACTGGTCAATTTGGAAGCGGCCCAGCGGATCTATGCTCAGTCTTCTAGTAACTCATTGATACAGTTGATTGGCTAAGAATGAATTTTCAGCAGAAAACATCGCTACTGCGCCCTTAACCAAAAGCTATTTCATCCGTTCATCTATCCAAGAGTTCCGTTCCTGCGTCCAAAATCCGGCGCAAGAGCGGTACCAATGGATCCGTGGATGGGAATATAGTATATGTTTGCTGCAATTGGTATCGTCGTTCTGCTCGTCATGGTTTTTGGCGTGTTCATGGTATCAGGTGGAGAACTAGGTGTCGTTCTAGCCGCCCTGCCAGTTGAAATGGGCATTATTGGTGGATCTGCTGTTGGTGCATTGATTATCGGTAACTCCGGACCACAGCTAAAGGATCTAATGGGCGGCTTTGCAAAAGTTTTCAAAGGACCAACTTATGTAAAACAAGACTTCATGGATTGCATATTATTGGTATCCAAGTTGACGAAGATTTTGAAAAGCGAAGGCCCGGTCGCGCTTGAACCGCATATTGAAGATCCCAAAGCGTCGCCTATTTTCAGTGAGTATCCAAAGCTATTGAAGGATGACACTCTCATCCACTTAATTGCTGATAGCTTGCGCCTAGTGGTCGTTTCATCTGGAACACTTGACCCTCATGCGGTTGAGGACGTGATGGATCAAGCCATCAAAACCCATCATCACGAAGCTATTGCGCCGGCGGACAATCTTCAGGGCCTGGCTGACGCCTTACCTGCATTGGGCATTGTCGCTGCCGTTTTGGGTATTATTAAAGTTATGGGCTCGATCGATAAACCTCCAACAATTCTAGGCGGAATGATCGGTTCGGCCCTTGTAGGAACTTTCCTCGGCGTTCTATTGGCCTACGGACTGGTTGGTCCAATGGCCAACAGAGCGCGGTCGGTGATCGAAAGTGATGCGGCTATTTATCAGGTTGCTAAACAGTTGATAATCGCCAGTCTCCATGGCCATCCACAACCGCTTATAATTGAAGCGGCACGAACCAGCTTGCAGCATGTAAATCAGCCAAGCTTCTCCGACGTATTTGACGCTGTAAGAGCGCGCTGATCGATGGCGAAGAAAGCGGCAGAGGAAGCCAAAGCACCAATAATCGTCAAAAAGATCCTTGTAGAGGGGCATGGTGGTCATCACGGTGGCGCATGGAAAGTAGCCTATGCCGACTTTGTGACGGCCATGATGGCCTTTTTCCTGTTAATGTGGCTTTTGGGTGCAACTAACGAAAAGCAACGCAAGGCGCTTGCTGACTATTTCACTCCAACTCTTGTCCAAATGAAACAGAATAGTGCCGGATCCAATGGAATGTTTGGTGGTGATTCTATCATGTCCAAGGAAAACTACCCGACCAAGGCCTCACAAACGGGTACACGGTCTATAACCATCCCGCGAGATGCTACCGGTACTAAAGATGAGGCGGGAAAAAGTGATCGCAGTCGTCAGGCAGAAGCAAAGCCCTTGGACACCAAAAAAATTGCGAAGCAAATCCGCGAACAACTCAAAAAAGATCCAGAAACTGTCAATCTGTTGAAAAACGTACGGTTCACCGATACGGAAGAAGGTCTGCGCATTGATATTGTCGATGAGGCTGACTTTAGCATGTTTGCGCTAGCTACGGATAGGTTAAAGCCGAGAGCCGCTGAACTTATTGGCAAAGTTGCCAAAATTATTAACACAGTTGGAAATGACCTTGTTATCAGAGGACATACTGACAGCTTACCTTATGCGAGTGGAAAGAGCATGAACAACTGGCTGTTGTCTTCTGCAAGAGCAGAAGCGACAAGAAGAGAGTTGGTACGTCAAAAGGTCTTGCCAGGCCGTATCAGCCGTATTGAAGGCGTAGCAGACAGCGAGCCATATAATCCCCAAGATCGACTAGACGACAAAAACCGTCGCGTATCAATCACAATGAAAGCAAGATAGAAGTTCATTCTTCTAGGCTGACTGTGACTATTCCCATTTTGAATGTAAAAGTACGAACTTGCTCCCAATTTGGTCTCAATTCCAATTGATTTAAAGCCCAACGATTCGGATAGAAAAACTTGAAGGTGTAAATCCTTCTATCATGACATGTAGCCCCCGCAGGTTTTGTCATGGTTGACGCAGCTCATCTGGTCTGCGTACGAACTGATCGGGTAGGGTCAAGTTTCCCTACCCGATCAATCTCCATTACAAGAGAATTGACGACAACCCTTTGAGTGTCGTGGTCCCTCTTTTGGTGTTTCGGAACGCAACAAAATCACTAATCCACGGGCAAGAGCGAAGAAGGTGAAGTGAGAGACCAACAGTAAAAGCAGCGGAGCCCAGAAAACGGAATGGTTTCCTGGACTCCACTATGACTGGTCAAAACCACGCTATCAGCGTGAATATATTTTGCTCAGATTGTATCGTATTTTTTTGACCTAAATGGGTCTCTAGTTGCGTCTGATAAAAAGTAACTATCCAGCATTAGAATATTTGAGCACGACGTTACGGCCTTCAGACTTAGCCTGGTACAGAGCGAGATCTGACTTTCTAAGAATCGATCGCTTCGTATCAGCTTCAAGACATTCAGCTACACCGGCAGAAAATGTAACTTGTCCAATGGCATTGCCGGACTCCAGATCGACCAATGATCGCTGTGCCAAGGCATCTCTGCAATCATCGACCTTCTTATAGACGGCATCCATGTCATAGCCTTCAAAAACTAAGGCAAATTCTTCCCCGCCGTACCGCGAGATGTGACAATCATTGCTAGACAAAGAACTAAGTTCATCCGCTACCAAACGCAAAATGCGATCTCCGCATTCATGTCCAAACGTGTCGTTTATCTTCTTAAATTTATCGATATCAGCGATTACTACTATCAAGCTCTGCCCTTCATCTGACAAACTCTGGAAAGCGTCGTCCAAAACACGCTCGAATTTCCTTCGGTTCGGCAGCTTTGTCAGTTGATCAAAATCGGCTTCATTGCGAGCTTGTTCAAGCTCGCCCTTAAGATCAGCTAATTTCCGGTTAGTTTCTTGAATCTGCTCGCGGTTCTTTCTTGTAGATTCCACCATTAGACGCGACAAGCTGAGGAGCTTTTGTATCGCCCCATCAACATCATTTGAATCTACATCAATATTGTCGGCATGTTCGAGCAAATTGTCCTCACACCTTTTTGTATCTTTGTCACCGTCATCGATGATTTTGGTTGTGCGGTGAATTTGGTGGATAGCTTCTAAAACTATTCTATCGATCTCTGAACCAACATCTGCATTAAGATATTTGTCATATAAATCACTAGCGACACTGTCATTTAGTCGGGCATCTGCCGAAAAACCTAGAACTTCATTTTTTAGAGCGATGTTTCCGCCACAAATATATTCCCACGCAAACTCCAAATTACGTGACGACAACGTCAAATTGTTTTCGTCGATGAAACACGCAATAGCAAACAGGGGTGATCGTTGTCCGTCACTTTCGATACAAACAGGACAATCTTCATTGCTCCGATTTTCACCGAAGTAGTTGTCCAGAATGTTCTTTATTTCAAGCTTCATGTTAAGCCCTTAGTCTTGGTTGTGGCATACGATTATATGCATCTAGTGCTGCGACTTTGTAAGCCTCTGCCAGGGTTGGGAAATTGAACACAGTATCGGAAAGATAATCGATCCCGCCACGTAGATTAAGAACTGCCTGACCAATATGGATCAACTCAGTTGCTCCTTCGCCAACAATATGCACACCCAGCAACTGACGGTCATTCAAATCGAAGATACATTTGAGCATCCCTTCACAGTTACCCAAAATATGCCCACGGGAAGTTTCTTGAAAACGCGCAATTCCAATTTCGACTTGCAGACCTTTCGCTCGCGCTTCGTCTTCCGTGAGACCAATACTGGCAATCTCGGGAATAGAATAAATGCCGAGCGGAAAACTATGTTTTGAACTTGTTATAGGATGTCCAAATGCATGGCATGCTGCCTGTCTACCCTGCTCCATGGAAGTTGAAGCCAGAGCCGGAAAACCGATTATATCACCAGCGGCATAAATGTGAGGTTGAGATGTTTGCAGTGTTTTGGAATCCACGGTCAATCGACCACGGTTATCAGGTTCAATGCCGACCTTAGCCAATCCTAATTGATCAACAGCACCAACTCGGCCGGCCGTAAACAACAACATTTCGGCGCGCAATTGTCGGCCATCATCAAGCTCAACAAATGCGTAGTCATCCTTACCCAATTCGATTTTCTCAATTGTTCGCCCAAGACGCAAGCCGATGCCACGTTCAGTTAGTTGGTGCGTAAAGTTTGAAATAATGTCTCGATCAATGAATTCTAATATCTTATCACGTGCTTCCACGACGGTTACCGGTATCTCGAGGGTCGAAAATATTGTAGCATATTCAAGCCCAATAACCCCGCCACCGACTACAATGATGGATTTTGGCATCGGTAAATTTGCAGCGATACAATCGCTATCGACAATGTTTTTGCCATTAAAGGGAATGTGCTTTGGTCTGTATGGTTTTGTTCCTACAGCAATCAGAAACTTTTCTCCGGTCACAGTGTAGCTTGTTTTCTTTCCTTGAACAGATTGAGTAACCGCCAGTTTGTTTGGCCCCGAAAATTTTGCTCTACCATTAAGCGTGGCGATGTTGTTTCGACATAACTGATTGTCAATAACATCAACCTCATCACTTAATGTCATCGAGAGACGTGAATTAATGGAGTTACGCGTAACTTCAGACGCCTCACGCTGCCGGGCTGTTTTGAAGTGCTGGTCTCTCCAGCCGGTAACGGACAAAACACTCTCTCTAATCGTCTTGGAAGGTAAAGTGCCAGTATGTACTGACACACCGCCAATTTTCTTTTGATCATCAATAATCGCAACAGACTTACCCAGCTTTGACGCCTGTATAGCTGCTCTGCGACCCGCTGGACCTCCGCCGATTATCACAAAATCATAGTCAAAATCAGTCATGTTTTTCCCTTTCACCTTTTGGTTAACGGTAATTGGGGAAAATCTTAAATTCGCGTGGGAAAATTCGATTCGTAGTTTCAATTTGATGTTTCAAATTGGAACAGTTTGAAAGATTTGCATCAACTAATTCAGATTTCAGCAATTTTTGTTGAAAATGACATCAGTTGCAATTAGTGCCCCCCTCTAAAGGATTCTAATTGCCTTTTTAGCGCGCTGACAATACCTGCCATTCAAAACGTCCGTGTTAAGATATCTTAAGAAAGACCATGCGACAAAAAAATGGACCATAGCAAACAAGAAATTTTTGATTTGATCCAAAAACTTGAAAATGTGTTGCTACAATTGGATAAAGGCGGATATTCACTACCTGCGATTAAGGTCGAAGAAGGTATCCTGGCTTTGAAACAACTGACGGAAACAGCTAAAGATACTGAGCTGTAATCCTATGCTTCTCTTACAATTGATCTTCCAAAATAGCATCTAGATAAGCGCTGCATTTACTGCGTGCTTTGTCCGTTAGTTTTACACAATCCAAATTGGCGGTTTCGCAACTGACCAAATATTGTCGATCAGCAAATATCTCGATCCATCGGGATACGATCGAACTGGGAGCGTCCAAACTGTCAATTAGTTCATGTTTGGAGATACAACTACGCTGTTCTGTTGCGATGAAAATTTCGAGAAGCAATTCCCAGGGTGGATTATCAAAAATTAGGCTGTCCGAAAAAAACAGACTTCTCTTCCTTTGAATCCTAAGGGAACTTTCTGCTCTCTCAACATAGTCTTTAAAATCAGGGCGCGTCATAGAATTTTCATTTTCTGGAAACTGGACCAGTTGTTGCCAACAATTATGATATGGTCATGAAGAGCAATTTCCAGTTCCCTACAGAGGACTTTGATAGATAGCGTGAATTTAATATCTGACTTACTGGGCCGAATTTCGCCACTGGGGTGATTGTGAACCAATATGATGGCACTAGCATTCAATTCCAAAGCACGTTTCAAAATGCTCCTTGGCTGAACCAAAATTTTTCTAGGCGAAGCCGTTCCAAACTCTTGATCACCGATAAGGTAATTGGAATTGTCGAGAAAAAGCACGCGTAAAGTCTCGACAGCGAGCGACCCCATGCCCGCCTGCAGGTACCTAATCAGCCGTTGATCAGTTGCCGAGACCAGTTGCTTTGGCAAATCATTCTCAAGTTCCGCCATAAGCAGCTTCTTTGCGGCCAATAAGAGCTGAACAACAGCTTGCTCCCCAACGACCCTTTGGAGAGCTTCGCTCGATTCCGATAGAATCCGACCAATTGAACCAAATTCGTCCAAAAGTGCTTCGGCCAATTTGACAGAGTTTTCAGGTTCTACTGGCTCTATGAGCTGCGCCAGGACGGATCGATCCCGTGCTCCTTCAATCGGCGCTGGTGGCAATACGTTCCTATCGCTAGTGTGATTAGCAAAGGGTAGGAAGAAGCGACTTGCATGATGTAATATGCCTGCGGGTGTATCGACACATCCATCAGCTTCGCTATATGCGCCACCAGCGCTATTGTTTGCAGAGAAACTATGCATAACGGCCAAAACCTATTTGCTCGTAGCGCAATCGCCAGAAAAGCAATCCATATGACAGCATCGACAATGAGGTGTCCTGGATCCATTTCCATAAACTCTGCAGGTGTGAAAAAATGCACCAGTTGATCCGTTGCACCGACAAACAAATAGACTCCTGCTGCCCATCTTTCAGGAGCTCCTCCCCGAAAAAGTGCATATACAATTGAAGTAAAGAGGAGGGTATAGAATATTGCAATTCGCATTTCCTAATCGGAACATGCTGAGGCAGCATAGTCAACTCTTTCATCAGCTAAGCAACAATTGAAAGTTTAGCGTCCCCTTTTGCGACCGCAAGTTCTGGACACTCATGAGTATCCCATCCAGCATATTCTTTGCCAATCTTCTTTAATTCTCCATGCACACGCAAGACGTCGGTGCTTGCATCTACAAGGGCCATTTGTGCTTTTGCTAACCGTCGAATAGCTACTTGCCCGGTGGAAGCTGGAACGCCAGCGCTTAGACGAGCTTGAACAAGCGTAGACATAAGTTCAGATACAGAAATCAGTGCTTCGTCAACGGATGCTTCTGTTTGAGGTAGGTCACGTTTGATTTGATCAGAAGCCAATTTCATTTTCATAGACATAGCTATCCCTTTCCGCAAAATGCGAATTTGTTTAAAATTTTCTAGATTGGGTTAACTGGCCTGTTTAACCGGCCAGCATGCCCGAAAGAGATTGCGACACTGACAAACCTATCAAAGCAATGGCTAAAATTCCAACGGTCATACCGACCATAATAGCTATTCTTTGAAGGGTTCCCAATTCGCCGCTGGGCTCCTTCAGGGCTTGCAACCAAAGATCGGATTCATGAGAAGCTTCGAAACCGTATGGAACGGCAGCGTCTTCCAACAAAAACGATTCAGGTCGTTCGCCCTGATCAGGTTGTGCATCAAATTCGACGTCGGTGGGAAGATAGGTTGGATCATATATGATCCGATCATAGTCTCCTACAGCCCGTGCATAGATGATCGCAGCTTCGTCACGGGTCATTACGTCCAGCTTCCGCCGAGCGCTATCCAGCCGTTGGTCAACGGCTGGCTTGGAAATCTTTAGAATACGAGCAATTTCTTTGGAGGATTTTCGTTGAACGACAAGATGCAGACATTCACGCTGCTTAGCGGTCAATTTTGCAACGCTCTTGGCTTCTAACTCCAACTGATTCAACAGTCTGCCCCCTACTTAAACACGTTTAATATAATGTCTGAATAGTCATTAAGCAACTTATCAAACATCCAAACTGGGATTCGACAATCAACCCATTCCCTTCGTTCAACGATCAACTGGCAAAAAATCTTCACCAAAAAAACCAAAACCATCTGTTGTTCGCGTTTCAAACGTCAGCGCAAATCAATCCAACGACCCATCAGAAAGTTCGTTCAGAAGATTTTATGATACCATGTATCAATGTTTTTTCAAAGGATGATGACGATTGCAGACATTCTAGGTTAATGACTAACCATCTATTAATTGGTGTCTGAAGCAATAGATCGTTGCTTCTGAGGTTCAGTATTCCTCTTAACAGCGTATCGGGACGGCTTATGATGGAGAGAACTAACACGATCTTGGTCGACGAAAAACAAAGACAGGCCGAAATAATAACTGATCTGGAAAGAGTGCTGGTTGCCCTTGATCAGATAAAAATGGCGGTTCCTGCGATTAAAGTTGCAGAAGCAGTTGACGCGCTTAAGTCAGCAAAACCGAGTTGTAGGTCAATATAGTACCTTAGTTGGAACATATCTGAATCTTTTCAGCTAGGCTACCTTGCCTAGATAGTTGTTTGCGGAGAGGTTTTGAAGCAGCCGAGGAACCTCGTTTGCCGATACTGGTTTGCTAAACAGATATCCCTGAACCTTGTTGCAGCCTTGTTGGCTAAGAAACTCAAGTTGCTCCGGGCTTTCCACGCCTTCCGCTACCGTTTCAAAATTCAACGCCCGCGCTAATCTGGATATAGAGTGGATTATGGCTTGAGAGTCCTTATTCTCACACAAATCTGCAACGAAACTTCTATCTATTTTAACGCTGTCGAAGGAGAATGAATGCAAATAGCTTAAAGAAGAGAAGCCCGACCCAAAATCGTCCAAAGATAATCGCACACCCAATGACCGCAGTCCAGCTAACTTCTTCTGGGCAGTTTCGACATTGTCCATCAAAACATTTTCTGTCACTTCCAATTCCAATCGATTGGCAGCGATATTATGACGAGCCAGTGATTGGACGATAATGTGTTGCAAATTCGATTCTTGTAATTGAATTGGTGATACATTCACAGAAAGACCGATATCATCTGGCCAATTTGCGGCAACACTACACGCCTCCCTTAGTACCCATTCGCCTACTTGAGTGATCAAACCCGATTCCTCCAAAGCCGGGATAAACTCGTTTGGCGGGATCAGTCCGCTGAGCGGATTGTTCCAACGAAGCAATGCTTCGAAACGATCCACCCTTTTTTCTTTCAAACAAAATAGCGGTTGAAAATGAAGCGTAAACTCGTTGTTGACGAGGGCGGAGCGAAGGTCTTTGTTTAACTTGCGTTTTTGCTCAATAATTGCTCCCAAATTTTCATCGAAATAACATATCTTTCCGTTCTTTTTTTCTTTGGCTTGATACAATGCAAAATCCGCATTTTTAGTGAGAGTTTCAACTGAGCGACCGTGCATCGGCCATTTTGCCGCACCAATGCTTGCACCAATCTTGACATTTGTAGACCCGATTTCAAATGATGACGAAAAGCAGTTGATCAACTCCAAAGAATGGCTGTTCGTCATGGAATCTTTGCTTGCTTCCTTGCATATAACAGCAAACTCATCACCCCCTAGTCTTGCGATCAGAGAAGTCGACGGGATGTTCGAAAGTCGGTTAGCAACTGCCACCAATAGTTCGTCTCCTATCGGGTGCCCCATTGTATCATTGATGCATTTGAACTCATCAAGGTCGATCAAGAATAGTGTGAATTTTTCCGGTTGTTCGTTTGTCGCACAGGTCAAATTCTCCAAGACTTTGTTATATAGCGCCCGATTTGGGATATTTGTCAATTCATCGGTGTTTGCAGCGGATCGTAATTGTTGTTCCAATTGGTACCGATCCGTGACATCCTGGCAAATGCCAAACACAGCCACAGGCTTACCATCTAAAAACTCCGCTTGCCCCATATTCCTAACACGACGCATTTCCTCTTTAGAGTTCATAAAGTCCGTTTCGATATCAAATGCAGAGGAGGTATCAACTGCATCGGAAATAGCATCAAACAACTGTCGGCCGGCATCTCCAGGATAGCTATTGAGAGCTTCTCTCAGCGTTGGCGTGTTAGCTGGTTCGATACCATGAATGTTGAAAATTTGATCGGACCATTCCAACTTCAAACGATTAATATCTAGGCGCCAAGACCCTATGTTTGCAATTGCCTCAGCCTGGCAAAACTGCCGGTTTGTTTGGTCAAGTTGCTGCTCAAGCTCTTTCCGCTTGGAAATATCAAAACAAGAACCAATATATCCAACAACCTGCCCACGCTTATCAAAATACGGGCAACTTTGAGCATGAATCCAGTTTACAGACTTACTTGGTTTTTGAAAACGAAACTCTAGATCAAAGGACTGCTTCCGCTCTATAGCAGAGTTCCATTCGCGCATAACACGATCCTGGTCTTCGGGATGAATTGCGGCAGACCATCCAAATCCGAGAGCCTGCCCAACCGTCAACCCACTCATCCCAAGCCAAGTTTCATTAACATAGGTACATTGCCCTCTAACATCGGTAAAAAAAACCCCAGTTGGCAAAAACCGGGATAGAATGTCTGACAAGTTTTGCTCATCACCAAAAGCTTCCCCCACGAATAGTGATCGCTTTAAGTTCAACTTATTGGCCATGCTTTTGAACAGGCGTCGACAATATAAGCTGACGGATTTCCTCATTTGATGGTTAACGGTTGGCTTGCGGCAGGGTTAACTAAATTTTCTGCGCGATCAAGCCGATCGATTGAATCCATCTGGTGTTCTGTGGGATATTCAAACAAACAAAGGCGAACCGCAGTTGACGGCCTAATATGTTCCATTGCGTAGTTAAAAAAAGCCTCACCGAAACATATGCAAACATGAACAGTTTAACTGCTGATCGAATGATAAAAATCCATACCTACTGGTTCTGAAAACAGAACTCCAATTTTGTCTCCATCAACCCAGCGCACTTCAGCGCGAATTCGCCCATAACCCAATTTTACGATCGTTATCACATCGAAGGCTTGCAGCATGGCACTCGTTGTAACACCCATGCCGAATTGGGAAATATCATTGACGATAGCCAGACTACTCGGGCCATATTCCTGCTCAATTTCAACTTCGACATGGCTGGTAATTCTTGCTTCCCGTTGCGCGAGATCAGAACGTTCTTGGGCCTGGTTAAGATGTTTCATAGTTGTGGTAACGGCGAAAAAATTGGTCGCTTAATCAATTCATATGAAGTTATGTAATCCCGTTAACTCGAAATTGGATCCACTCAAATTCAAACCATTTTGGTTTAAATAAATCTCGCCTGTAATAGTTGGACACAATACACAACATATGGTGTGCAGTTGTCAGCACAGGGGGTATATATGGAAGATGCAAAAACGAAACAAATCGTAAGATACAGTCCAATCAGTCCTTCAGTACTGTTTCATCGCTTACGCAGCGGCATGACCGGAAAATGGGATCAAAATAAGATGATCCGTTCTGTTCGCCAATGGCTCCGCCCTCCCCGCAAGAAAGCGTCAGTAAAAGATGTGGACTCTCAACCGTCAGCCAGGGCGCCGAATTTGATTATTCCCGATGCCAATGATCCGTTCATGCTTATGGCAAAAAGCGATCCTATGAGTAGTCTGCTAGCTGAAAACCAGCGATTGAGAAACCTGATCAATGACCTTGTCAGAGAAGACCGGCGTTCGAATACCTTTCAGGTACCTTAGCGACGTTATCAAGTAATGGAGACTGCGTTAGAATAGCAGATTGCAACTCACCCGTGACCTGTAAGGCTCGTTCTACACTAAAACCGGCTCAAGGTTGGAGACGTTTACAAATCAAGTCGACGACTTTTTCAAGACTTGCTCATCTGCGCCTCAGTTTCGCATACCGCTCTTTAAGGTCACCTTGATCGGTGCAAAGGTGCCTCAACGCCTGCCTCATCGTAAGTTTATTTATCGTAAGCTAATTTCAAGATTCTCTATCATCGCTATTCTGAATAAGCTGTCCTTGTTAATCGGCCTGACTTTCAGCCGGTGACAATATTTCAATAGCTTCAGCAACCTTTAACGCAGCAACTCGCAACTCGAGTTCATCCAAATGCTTCAATGCTTGTTGAAGCGTTTCTACAACATCTGATAAATCTTCTGACTTTTTCATTCTGTCATTTCCGTAGAGTTCTGAATGTGAAGAGAACTTGAATTCATCACCGATTAGAGACTAGCGCATTCAGACAATTCCAACTGAATTTGTTATCCCTAGCTGTCAACGGCATATAGTTGGTTAACTTAAGTCTAACAGGTACACGTGCCTTCCAGAGTTTTCTAACTCAACCCCGTGAGGGGACCGCATTTCCAATGTTGTATAGAAGGTACGTTGAGAAATTTCGGCCACCTACAGTTGTAAATATATTTACAGTATGACAGCAACTCGCGACGAAAGTCCGACTTCCCGACTCGAAAGTTTACACTAATTTGTCGCTTAGCGCGCGTAAGTCGGGCAAATGATCTTTCGAGACGCTGAAAAGTCTTTGACAGATCAGCACCGTTATTCTCCCCAGAAGGATATTTGAGTATGACATATCAAGAACTTATAAAAAGTAACCAGCAGATGGTTGCTAACAATGGCAATAGTTGGGAAAGCATCGATGCTGAGTCCGTTGCTCGCATGCAATTGCAAAACCGTTTTAAAACCGGTCTCGATATAGCTAAATATACCGCAGCAATAATGCGAGAAGATATGGCGGCTTATGACGCTGACTCAGCGAACTACACCCAATCCCTCGGATGCTGGCATGGGTTTATTGCTCAGCAGAAGATGATTTCAATCAAAAAGCATTTTGGCGATACAAAGCGTCGCTATTTGTATCTCTCCGGTTGGATGGTTGCGGCACTGCGCAGTGAATTTGGGCCACTTCCTGACCAATCCATGCACGAGAAAACGAGCGTACCCGCATTAATCGAAGAACTATACACCTTCTTGCGTCAAGCAGATTCTAGGGAGCTTAACTTATTGTTCCGAGGCATTGATGCAGCACGCGATGCTGGTGACGGTGCTAAAGAACAAGAGCTACTTGGACAGGTTGATGGTTTCAAGACCCATGTCGTTCCTATCATCGCTGATATCGACGCTGGTTTTGGCAATGCAGAAGCTACTTATTTGCTCGCAAAGAAAATGATTGAAGCGGGTGCTTGCGCGCTGCAAATCGAAAATCAGGTTTCCGACGAAAAACAATGTGGGCACCAGGACGGCAAGGTTACCGTGCCGCACGAGGACTTCCTCGCCAAAATTCGCGCATGCCGCTACGCGTTTCTCGAACTGGGTGTTGAAGACGGTATCATCGTTACGCGCACTGACTCTCTAGGAGCCGGTCTCACCAAACAAATTGCGGTTTCTAACGAACCTGGCGATCTCGGTGATCAATATAACAGCTTCCTAGATTGTGAAGAAATTGATGCTTCTACAGCACAAAATGGTGACGTTGTTCTCAATCGTGATGGCAAGTTGATGCGTCCAAAGCGCCTACCTTCCAACCTTTTCCAGTTTAAACCGGGAACTGGTGAAGATCGTTGTGTGCTCGACAGTATTACTTCGCTGCAAAATGGCGCAGATCTGCTGTGGATCGAAACCGAGAAACCACATGTTGAGCAAATTGCGGGCATGATGGACCGTGTGCGCGAAGTTGTCCCAAATGCGAAGCTGGTTTACAATAACTCACCTTCGTTCAACTGGACCCTCAACTTCCGCCAACAGGTATTCGATGCAATGTCTGAGCAAGGTTTGGACGTTTCCGAATATGATCGTGATGGCCTGATGGATGAAAAATATGACGATACCGAGCTGGGTCATGCAGCGGACAAGAAAATTCGCACTTTCCAAGCTGACGGTTCCAAGCGTGCTGGTATTTTCCATCACCTGATTACCCTGCCAACCTATCACACCGCGGCACTATCGACCGATAACCTAGCCAAGGAATATTTCGGTGAAGCTGGCATGCTGGGCTATGTCCTTGGTGTGCAACGCAAGGAAATCCGCGAGGGCATTGCCTGTGTGAAACATCAAAATATGTCAGGCAGTGACATTGGTGATGATCACAAAGAATATTTTGCTGGTGATGCCGCGCTAAAAGCCGGCGGCGCTCACAACACGATGAACCAGTTCGGTTAGAAGTATATTAGTTCGGGTGCCCCGCTGCCCCCCTTTGAGGGGCACCTGATTCCAAAGCGTTTTCCTGGGGAGGAAAAGACTATCCGTCGGTAACATTACCGGCGGATATTTTTTTGTCAGAACACAGCATATCGGCAAAGAATACTGGACGTGTTAGTTCCAACCTTTCCTTCAACCCATGCAATTTAAAACAACTGCAAGAACAATAGAATACTACCCAGTTCAATCGTTCTAGGTTATGCTTGAATATCCAATGAACTGTTCTAGTCAATTGATCCGGGGGTAAAATGAAATTCGCTAGATTGACATCAGCGTTTGCAATCGGCTCACTGCTGACCTCTTGTGGTGGAGGAAGCAATGCGGGAGGGGGTGGCAACATAGCCGTGCTACCACCAAGCGGTGGTGGCGTAACACCAGCTCCTTCGCCAGCACCATCAACCTGCTCCTTAGTATCTCGCCAAAACTGGGCAAAGGCGCAAATTGATGAATGGTATCTCTTTCCAGAAACCCTTCCAAACAATCTCAGTCCCGGATCTTTTAGCTCTGTTCAAGCCTATATTGACGGCCTTACAGCAACAGCTCGCGGTCAAGGTAGAGATCGCTTTTTCACGTTCATAACTTCCATCGCGCAAGAAAATGCCTTTCTAGCGAGTGGAGCAACCGCCGGTTTCGGTATCCGCCTAAGTTATGACGAAACAGCGGCACGCGTGTTTGTCATGGAAGCTTTTGAAGGCGCTCCAGCACTGGCAGCGGGAATCGACCGCGGCACAGAGATACTGGCAATAGGGAATACCGCTACAAATTTACAAACGGTGGCCTCTCTGTTCGCATCGGGAGGAAGTTCTGCGGTCAGCAGTGCACTTGGCCCATCAATAGCAGGGACATCACGTGTTTTGCGGCTGCGTGATTTGAGCGGCACAGAAACTGACGTAACGGTCACCAAAGCTGATTTCGATATTCAGCCGATTTCACCGCGATATGGCGTCCGCATTATCGACAACGGTGGAACAAAAGTTGGTTATGTTAATTTGCGAACCTTTATCGATAGCGCTGAACCACAGCTGCGTGATGCATTTACACAATTCCAATCCGAAGGAGTTTCCGAACTCGTCATCGATTTGCGTTACAACGGTGGCGGCCTAGTTCGCACGGCAGAGCTTTTTGCCGATCTTCTTGGTGGAGGACAGGTTGCGAGCGATGTCCAGGGTTTTACGCGATTCCGGCCGAGCAAATCATCCAACAATCAAACTCGAAACTTTAGACAACAATCCCAATCTATAACCCCCACCAAAATTGCATTCGTTACGACAGGAAATTCTGCCTCAGCCAGTGAATTGGTTATCAATGCGATGATACCCTATGTCGGGAATGGTTTGGCATTGATCGGAAGTGACACATTTGGCAAACCCGTTGGACAGATCGGGCTGGATCAAACCGCCTGCGATGATCGAATTAGGATTGTTGCATTTGGAACCGAAAATGCCGATGGGAATGCTGATTATTTTGACGGTCTCGCGAGTTCAGTTGCGAATAGCTGCGAGGCGCCTGATGATCTGACAATGGCGCTTGGCGATCCGGCAGAGGGCTCAATCGCAAGAGCGTTAGGCTTTCTCTCTGGCTCTGCTTGCACACCAATTGCCGCAATACAATCAGCGCAGATTGCTGGACAACCTAATACCCAAAGCACAAGCATTCTGATTCCGCTTGAGAATGATCCCGAAATGCTGATGCCTGATCAACCGACCACGGCCCAACGTGAAGTTCCTGGTTCCTTTTGACTCTACATAAGACGTAATATCTGATTGACTGAATTGCTAATCGGGCGTCTATCTAAAAATGTGGAAAACGATACTGAACTGATCGACGAAAGCCTCGCCACATTGGATGGCCAACATTCGGTTTTAGCTATCAAAGTCTTTGAACGCTATATTGATGATCACCCACAATTTGCGCACGCATTTATGAACCCAGAAGCCGCGCGGCAACGCATGACGAACGAAACCATCGAAGCGTTGGTGGGCGCAGCAAAAGACGAGTGGTGGGTGGATTCAACCGTTATCAACTTTGTGGACCTCCATCATAATTACGACGATTTCACCGCCGAAGATTATAGTGAGTGGTTTACTTTGGTTATTCAAACCATGGCCCATCTTTCTGGTGATGGCTGGCCAAAGGGTGCCAGTGCAGCGTGGCATCGACAGGCTTATGCACTGGTTGAGAAAATTGCAGAAATCCGGCGCAATGATGAAGTGCCAATGAGAAATTAATTGACCCGCACCAGTGTCGTAAATTGATCTGTAGGTGTGCCCCACAACTGATTGCCATCCAAATCAAAACCGCGTTCCGCCTCCATCAGATGTTCACCGGTTAAACGGGTTTGAGAACCGATAGCGATCCGCTTGTCACGGCGTTTGGAATTATTGTGCAGCTCTTCGGGTTTACTGATCTCGACCAATTCTGATCATCAGGGTTGGATTTCATTTTGGCTGCCCCGTTCTGATGCCAAATTTGATCGCATCCTTGTTCCATAGTTGGAGTTAAAGAGACTAGAGCAAGCAATTTTAGAATATCAGGGTTGGCTCGAGCACCTGCGAATTTCTCTGGTTCTATCAGACTCCAGGTCCGTTGCGCGACACTGCCATCTGGGAGATCGATTAGTTGCAATACACGCTGGCGATACGCTTTTTGCTGACCGGCAACGTCCGTGCCTTGATTGCGCTGATAACAGATCCACTCGCCTTCTCCGATTTTCGCTATGGGTTTGCAAAAATCTACGACTTGATATCCTTTTTCATCTGGGTCCGATGCATAACTCCTTGCCATAAACTTGGATAGTTTTGCAGCGGCTCCCGTCCAAGACGACGCGTCGCCATCGCGAACCCCGTTCACCTGATGTGGTTCTGCTTTGACTGGCGCCGCCACGAATATGGCAACCGACGCTAGGAAAACAGGAATTTGCCACATTATGCAGTCTCCCGAACCTGAGGCGCAAATGACACCGGCCATTGCGGCAACCGCATGATTTGCGCCGCCTGCTCCGGCGTAGCTACAGGACGCCCCAGTTTCTGTGCCAGCGCAACGACCTCCTCAACCAGTTCGATATTTGTCGGCACCCGCGGTCCGCCATAGGGTTCGATTCCGACCTGCACATGACCACCACGCTTGATCGCTTCGTCGGCCAGGCCGCAACCTACACAATCATCCCCAAAGGCCGATACCGACCAAGGCAGATCACTGCCCTCTATCATCTCCAGATAGGCTTCCAGTGCCTTTGCCGTTGGCGGCAATCCAAATGACATCGCCTCCGACCCGAAATAGAATTTCATAATCCCGCCTGGCGGCATTTTTCCCGCGCGATAAAGGGCCATGATAAACTTCACAAAGCCCGGTTCAAAAATCGAAATACTCATCCCCAGTTTCAGCCGCCGGCATGCCTCAACATAATAATGACTATCATAGGCATCATTGCGATAGATAAGCTGCGACGGAGCAAATACGCCATCCCCCAATGGCACCGAAACGCTAAAGCTGCCCGGGTCGCATAGCCCCTGCGCAATCAATCCCTCTTCCGCCATCGCCTCAATATGGGCAAAGCGATGCTCCACCGGAACACCGCCAGGGTCAGCCGGCATCGTCGGCGTCAATATCGCGTCAGGGCGGATCGCCAGTAGCTTACGCCAAGGTCGTGCATAACCCTCTGCATCCATGGTACCAGTGTGCCCGAACACCGGATCACGGGTGTGGTTGTGGACCAGTGCGGCCCCGGCCTCCATACATTCCGCCGCCTGCGCAACGATGTCATCATCCTCATAAGGGACGTTGGGATTTTGCTCGGGTTTGACCGACCCATTAAGCGAAACCTCTATAATCAGCGGTGTATCATTGTCATAACTCATAGAACCACCCTCACCCGTGCTTATCGATTTGCCAACCACTTTCGGCAAGCCTGCTATTGGCAAACTCAATCGGCGTCTCTTCGAGCGGTGTTCCCATCGTATCATTCCAACGATTCAAGAACCCAAAAATCGAAACCACTGCGGCCAGATCGATTATCTGATCCTCCGAATAATGTTCGCGCAATGCGGCATAGTGGCCTTCTTCCACGGCATTGGGCACCTGTCCCGATGCCAATGCAAAGGCTAAGGCGGCCCTCTCCGCTTCATCAAACAAGTCACTATCCTGAAAACGCCACAGCTCTGCAATCTTCTCCGCGCTAGCACCATTTTTCTCTGCCCCATGCGAAGTATGCGCCTGACAATATCGACATCCCGCACCGTAACTGGCCATATAGGCGACCATTTGCCGTAACTCTGCGCCAATCGATAATTGCGGCCCGACCAGATATCCCATCATCGGCATTAACGCCTGAAGCAGCTCCGGCTTGCGCGCCATGGTCATAAAACTGTTGGGCAAGAACCCCATACTGGCCTTTGCCATTTCCATAATCGGTTGCAGTTCCGGAGGAGCGGTATCGAGAGGCTGTGGGCGTGATGTCATAAAATTCTCCTAAGCTACCTAAGGCACGAACCGTCCGATGGTTATCAGCACTTTTCCAACCCCATTCATTCGCTAAACCTGGTGCATTGCAATGGCACCAATCAGCAATCCCATAGATATCGTACAACTAACGGTGCGGACGTGATTCCACGGGAGCCAGCGTTGCATATAGCGCCGCCACATCGCCTCTCCGTCAGCGCCATTGGCATTGACCGCTTCCAGAGCATTGTTCAGCGGAACATTGCCAGCAATCGTCACCACCAGCATTCCGACAACATACAGCGCACCGCCGGTTGCCATCTGCCAAGCACCGGGTTCATCCCAACGCATCACACCCAGCACCATCAAAATCAAACAGGCTAGGCTGCTGACAAAGAACAGGGGCAGGAATAGTGATTTTTGTATGATCCGATTAATCGACTGCATAGCGATCATGCCCATTGGCATTTCCAGCGCATCGAGCGACCGCATTACAAAGACCGAAAAGGTGAAATAAACACCCGCCATTATACCGACCGAAAGCGCAGAAAACCAAAGCAATATTGTGATCATTATCTCTACTGGCCCTGCATAAAATATCTATTGCCGTCCTGAACGGATTTCAGGAATTCGTACCTATACACGCTAAATCGCACAGGAAGCGGAAACAAGTATAACGTGCAGATAAGGGTGACAAAGTTGACATTGTGTCGCCCTGCCCTGGCGTAGCCCGAACCCCCATTCATGCTGACATTCTCATCCATCCGGACAGGGTGACAGTTTGCAAAACGAAAATCGCCATCCCCGCCGCCTTGGCGGCAATGGAAACATTGTTGGTCGCGGCAAGATGGCGAAGGAAGTCAGCCATCCTGTACGATGTCCAGCGATCGGCACGGGAGGATCCGGTTTTGATAGATTTGGGGGTACTCGGCATATCTGCCATGGGATGGACGGTAGGGGATGCGAGGGCGTGTAGGAAAGGAGTTGGGTTAGGAACTTGACTGGCAAGGTCCTAAACACCAATCCCCATATTGTTGTTACAGTGCAATCACCCTGAAATAGCCTTCATTATATCTGTTCCAGTCGGCTTGTGGATCCCAAGAACCGAAAACATGTTGGCTGGTAAAGTGAAGTTTTACCGATTTGGTGTCAGCAGAAATCGAAACCGGGCCTCCGCTATGAGTTTTTACCCATGGCCATTGGATGATACTGATGTCATCAAATTGATCATCCTTTGAAAACTGTACTTGAACAATCAATGGTGCCCGGTCGAGCCCGTGATTAAACTGTACCGTCTGTTTCGCGCTAGATACCTTTTTGACGCCGATCCACATTGTGAGGCCGTTGTCTTTAGTCCTAGTCATTTCAGTCACGCTCATAATTATCTCCTTTGTTGACAGGCAGACAATGCACACTTGTTCCTGCAACCAAGCGTGACGATGATCACGAATCTCAAATCGATCCAGAACCGCGCGCACGATGGGGGAAGCCGGGCCGTGTAGGAAAAAGGTTGCTTGCGTTATCAATTTGAAAATGCACTTTGTTTTAGCCAAGAAGCTCCGTGATCCCTATCACGTGTAAACAAGCTTTGAGATAGCTCTAATGTCAGCTCATATCCAAAGGAAGTTAGATGCCATTTTATAATCCAACCGAAGAGTCCCGAAAGAACATCGAATTTTGGCTGAAAGTTACAGCGGCGATAGTGGGCCTAATTGGCGCAATATGGTTTGGAACAAAACATCTTACCAAATTCGATACCGAACAAACCATACTGGCAAAGCTGGTCGGTGATACTACTCTTGATATCTTAGGTGACAACGGTGCCATTTTCAAACAATCCGACGGAACCGAATATTGCCGTATATCTGGCCGTTACAATTTGAAAAACATTGGTTCTTTTGGCTTTTATTCCGATGAAGTCACTTTCACTTTATGGGAAGTGCCGTACCTTGACGAGGAAGTCCGCGGCGAAAAGGTTGTCACTTATTCAATTTCAAACAGAATCGACAACAAGGGCGGTAGGTTTCCTGCACGAAAAGTCGGCCAGGAAACTGTCAAAGTTCGCGAAAATTTTGCACCAAAGAATGAACTTCAAAGATCGTTCGGTTTCATTTTCGAAATCGACAAAAGCAAAGGTGCGCCGAAACACAGGTTCGATAGCTTTTACGTAGTGGAAGCGAACGCAAGAGCGGCCCTGAAACCAAATAGGGATGGCTCAGCATCATATTGTGCTCAGCGAGATGGTAGTTTTGGAAATCTCCTCGCCAATATTGGTGACCCTGGAGTGTGCTTTAACAAAAATGATCTCAAACACTCTTCTAGAACCTTGCTGTGCCTCGATCCAAAACCGGCCACTGTACCATAATCAAGTCCTGCCATAGACTGCAATTTCTAACATTCACATAAGGGGGTTGGAACTTTCAAACCCCCTTCTGACGGCAGGCCACACGAGGGAGTGTAGGAAAGCCTTGCCACTTTCACCCGCCCCCACCATAAACCATTCGCATGAAAACCAGCCTCGATCATCTTCCGGGAGTAAAACAAAAACGCCTCGCCCGTTTTGTGCAGATTTTGCGGGAGGAATTTGACGACAAGCTGAGCACCGCCACCTCCGAGCGGAAGAAACGCGGGCGCATTTTGAAAGTCATCCTCTATGGCTCCCACGCCACCGGCAAATAGGTGGAGGACAAGGTGTCGGGATATTTCTCCGACTATGATCTGCTGGTGATCGTCAATGATGAAGCCTTTACCGACATCACCGATTACTGGAGCGCCGCGATCGACCGGATGGCGATGGAGGCGATGCGCGAAGGCGTCCCCGGCTTTGCCGCCATGCCGCAGGTGATTGTGCATAGCTTTCAGGATGTGAACAGCCAGCTGTCCGATGGCCGCTATTTCTTCCGCGATATCGTGGCGGAAGGCATCGAGCTCTATGCACTCGCGGAGACCAAGGGCGGCGGCAAGAGATATCAGCTGGCCGAGGCGCGCAATCCCGATCCACTGCGCGCCAGCGCCATGGCGAAGGACTATTTTGAGCTTTGGAGCGGCAAGGCGCGGGATGCCTTGGAGGTAGCCGAGTTTTCAATGCAAAAGGGCATGAGTAATGAAGCCGCTTTCAACCTGCACCAAGCCACCGAGCGCGCATATACCTGCTACCTTCTCACCAAGACCCTCTACAGCCCAGCCACCCACAATCTCCTCTTCCTCCGCTCCCAATGCGAAGAAAGGGAGGAAAGCCTGCGCGATATCTGGCCCAATGAAAAACCCCATAAACGCCATTTTGAACTGTTGAAGAAAGCCTATGTCGAGGCGCGCTATTCCAAACATTATGCGATTACGGTGGAGGAACTGGCGTGGTTGAAGGAGCGGGTGGAGTTGTTGTTGGAACGGGTTGAAGGGGTTTGTGGGGATTAGGCCGTTCGCTTTTGTTTCTTGACCCCAAACCCGTCATCCTGAACTTGTTTCAGGATCACATGAGCCAAGCGCTTACGGTTAGGGTTATGCTGAAACAAGTTCAGGATGACGAGGTTGGTTTAGTGCATCTGGTAAACTGTCACCGTAACTCTGAATGAAATCAATGGACTAAATTTAGGTGTATTCTGATTCTCGAAGCGGGAGTCGTACGACTTCCTTTTTGAGTTCGAGCAAAATTTCTTCTTCGTTCTCTTTTTCGGTCAATGCTAGGTTCAAAAACTTTGTCAGTTTGGAGTCAAAATGGATATTATTTATGGGGGAATCGACAGCTGAAATAACAAAATTATAAGGGGTAATGTATCTAATTCTTAACTCTGTATTACCGGATGTTGGTACGTATTTTCCTTCTAAATACGTACCTCCGTCATCGTATTCAGCTCGGTTTATTTTGATGGACTTATCAAATAAACCATACTCCTCGTAATCATACCCATGGTTTTCAAGAAAAGAAGATCCTTCTTTGTCAACGGGATGTAGTCCCGTCGGTTTCATTGGATCACAACGAACATACACAAAAAGTCTTTTATAAGAATCTGAGTGCAGAGCGGCTACGTGTCGTATTTTGAGTTCATCATGGTTCATCAAGAAGTTTTGCCCTTCAATCTGTTCAAAACGCTCGATGTTAAAGTTTCCGCCCCTCCACCACCAAATTGGCGTTTTGTCCGAAAACCTAATTGGCTTTGCTAGAAGCCTCAGAAGTCGATCAGATGCATCTTGCCCATAGTAGAATTCCAAACTTCGAATTCCTGGAAAAGCTATTTTGAAACGATCCTCAAAAAAGGCTAGCGAGCTCTCGTTTCCGAATTTTGGTGATTCCTGCGACTCTTCGGTCGCATCTTGTAGGTCTGCAAAATCAAATTCCGTGGTTTCTTTTTTAACGCTCTTGTCAGAAGCCGTAACAGGTTGGTCATCCGACTGAGGAACAAATGTTAATTCTTTAATTGCGTCATCCGGAATGGTACCGACTGACCGTTCCTTACCTCGTTTTAGGGTTTTTGCCTTGATATCATGATCGGTCGCGGGAGACACTTTACTGATGCAGCTTTCGTAAATTATTTCGGCGATAAGCAATTGTTGCTCAGCGGAAAGCGCACCTCCTTTCCCGCGTGAACCTCTTCGCTCTGATATGATAGTATATAGGTCTCCATAGCTATCGTCCGTGTCTCTCAAGATGTCTAAGTTTCGGTAAAAATAGTCGAGCCCTTCCTGAAGGTCGTATTCTTCTCCGGACTGATGATTTTGAAGATGACAGCAGCGAGCCATAGCAGCTGCACGCATAAGAGATTTTGGAATCGGATCACTGTCATCGTATTCTAATAGTTTATTACGACGACCATTGGTCAAAACGTGACAAAAGGCGTGACGATAGTTTTGGACTACAGACAAACAGCCGACAAATAGCCGGTCGGCTGATGATTTCTCTATACTTGGTATACCCAACGAGCTCGATTCGTCTTCGATGCTTATAAAATTGTTCTTAGAGAAAAACTCCGGAATATTGCTTTTGTGAATGTCGTTTCTGCACTCGATCTCGGTAACAGGAATTATGCTAACAATTGGTTCGTCAAGCTGAGCAACCTCAAGTAATTGCAAAAGCTGGTGCTCTAGCTGAATCTTAGCGTTGCTCAACTCAAAAAGCCATCGTTGACGCTCAACCGGTTTCTCTAAAGATGATGGAATAAATGTCACCAAGTCTATGTCACTAAACTCACTATATTGAAGTCCGTTCTTATAAATCAGGCTGCCAAAAACATAAGTACGGCTAACTTTGAACAGTTGATTGTGTTCGAGCGTCCACTGCTTGATACTTTTCATAATTTCGTCGGGCTTCTGCATTTTTTCTTGCTAGTTTATTTACCCAAATCAGTCTAGTCAGGAGTTACGGTGACGGTTTACTAAACAATCCCATCCTCACCCCACCCCTTCCAACACCCTGGACGTCGCAACAAAGGATTGGTCATCCAGCGCCCACAGGCCATTGGCAGTCCGCGTCCGGTCGCTGATCAGGCGGACATATTGCCCGCGTCGCAAAGCGCAAATATCAAACGCTGCATCCGGCAATGGCTTGCCAACAACCCCTCATCCTGACTCCAGACCCGTCATCCTGACCCCGCCGTCATCCCGGGCTTGATCCGGGATCTCCGTCGATGGTGCGCTACCTTAGGAGATTCCGAAACAAGTTCGGAATGACGAGGTTGGTTAAACTTTGGAAATCATCATCGCAGTCCAGATATTTAAAAACCCCATAGAGCCCGCTTTGGGCGCAAAAGCGGACATAAACATCGCCAACACGGATTGATTTAGGTACGAACATTCACGTCGAGTAACCCGAAAAACTGCCATGGGCGAATCACTGGCCATTGGCAGCAGGTCACAACAATCGGACGGCCATGCCGCCATCTACCGCCATCGGCGCACCGATTACAAAACTGGATCTATCTGAGATCAAAAACATAGCCGCCTGTGCAATTTCTTTTGGAACTGCCATACGGTTCAACGGATGCAATCCCGCGATAAGGTCGTTGGTTTCAGGATCGTCGCCAGCCATTGCCGTTTTCGTCCCGCCGGGCAATACTGCATTGATACGAATTCCCTCTGCCGCATGGTCCGATGCTAGGGATTGCATTAAACCAATCAATCCAGCCTTGGACGCGGCATAAGCGCCCATTCCTGGCATTCCGCCATTACTATATCCGACAAAGGAACTGTTATAGACGATTGCACCGCTACCTTGTTTTTTTATGGCAGGTATCTGGGCCTTAGCCGCAAAAAATGCGCTTGTTAAGTTGGTCTCAATGACAGTGTGCCAGTTTGCGATATCCATATCCGAGATTGGTGTCATATCACCTGTTATTCCCGCATTATTGAAAGCGCCGTCGAGGCCTCCAAATCTCTTTTCTGCCAAATCAACCAACGCTGCTGCATATGCTTCGTCCGTGACATCCCCTGCTAGGAAAGCTGCATTGCCGTTACTTTGGGTAATCTGCGCAACAAGTTGTTCAAGTTCGTAACTACGACGGGCACCAAGGACCACATTGGCCCCTTCGGCCGCAAACAGGGATGCTGCCGCTGCTCCGATTCCACTGCTAGCACCTGTAACGATTATAGTTTTGCTCTGTAGTTCCATGATCATGTCTTTCTTTGGTTGCTTAGCTCATGAATAGAGTTTGTGACTTTGTTCTGGCTTCCCGTTTCTTGTTACCAAACAAAATAAATGAACTGAGCAGCAACGACCGAGGATCAAAAATTAAGGTTACGGTGACAGTTTACTAAATACACCAACCCCACCTCCTCCAACACCCTAGGCGTCGCAACAAAGGACTGTTCATCCAGCACCCGCAGGCCATTGGCAATCCGCGTCCGGTCGCTGATCAGGCGGACATATTGCCCGCTCCGCAAAGCACAAATATCAAGCGCCGCATCCGGCAAGGGGTTGCCAACAACACGTCATCCTGAACCGGTTCAGGATCTCCGGAGATGCTGAAACAAGTTCAGCATGACGAGGTAGGTTGAATTTTGAAAACGATCAGCGCAGTCCAGATATTTGCAAATCCCGCAAAGTCCGCTGTGGGCGTAAAAGCAGGTGTCAGGATTTAAACAATGGAAATTATTTTGCGGATCGCACTATTTACTCGTCAAAAGCTGATCGACTGATTCCTTAAAACTGGACGATACGGGCACGCGCGCGCCATCGGACATTAATAGTTCCGACTTGCGGCCCACTCGGGAAAGTTTTTCGATCTCGGCGCTCACTACCCACCATGACCGATGCACTTGCAAACCGCTAATTGCTTCCAGTTCATTTATCGCATCACGAAAACGTACAAGGATCAATGCCTCACCCGCTTTCGTGACCACACGCAGATAGTGATCTTCCATTTGCATATAGAGCAGGTCGGTTCCCAAATGGTCGGGTAGGCGGGAAAAGAATGTAACTCCTGGACGGATCGATAAGCCTTGCTCCGTCTTTGGGTCGTGCTTCCTTTGCATCACAACCGCTGAAACAAGACCAATACTGATAACGACGATAACCAACACCTGAACATAGTAGAGTAGCACTTCGGCCAAGCCATACGGTTCCGAATCCATTTCACCTTCCCATTTCGCGAGCGATATGAGTGAGAACGATTCAGCGACTCTCAATAGGCCCATAATGAGTGGATCAGACCCTAAAACAATCGCGGTCATAGGTATTGCAGCAAGGCTTATGACGCCCATTGCGCCAGGGACAAGTGGACTCAGTTTAAACCAGCCAGCACCGCGCACCAATCGGGCAACAATCGGCATCACCAGACCACCAAAAACACTCAAGGCGCTAAACCAGTAAATCAGCCGATATAGAAAAGGCTGATCGCCAGTTTCGAATGGGCCAACGATGACGAACAACAAGGCCAGAATTACATATAGCCCGGCATGGATACGAAATTCACGCCAATCGAGATCAGCCCAGTAATCAAGAAAGTCGGACGTCGTCATCTGGCCGTGATGATCCCTACAAATGGTCAACCCATCAGAACAATAGCGATTTGTCTTCGAAATTGCATCGAAAATATTGGTTTGGGCATCGTCATTTTGACGAATTCACGCTTCGTGAAATTGTATTTGGCCCATTTTACGAAGGCATATCAACAATCAACGTAACTCCAATTGCGTGGGCGGCACTGGCTGGCAATTAGCAATTTCAGTCGCTGGTTGAACGTTTCAGTTGGTCGGCAATAACGCGCAGAAAATAGTATTAGGAATGTATATCAATGTTTTACGTCAATCGCATAGCAGTAGCTGCACTAGTGGTAGCCGGTATTTCAAGCATGGCTACACCAGTCAAAGCAAACGAGAACAAACAAGATGAAAACCACATTACCATCGGTGTGGGCGTGCTTATGGAGAAAGACCCGTTCATCGATTCTGAAACACGAGACTATCCTCTCCCCTATATTTCCATCCAGCAAGGTGCTTACTATTTCGAAGGCACTGAAACCGGCGTTCATTTCGATACCGATGAGGGAGGCGTTACTCCCGGCATCGATGTCTATGTCGCTGGCCGGTTTCTCAGTGGACAGGATCGTGGAAAAATCACAGCCGATGCCGGCGCACGTCTTTCGCTAAAAACTGACTATGGAACACTCAGCGCTGAATACCGCCGCGATATTACTGACACGTTCAACGGCGGAGAGACAATTGCGCGTTACAGCATCCCGATTTCTATGGGGAAATTTACGCTGACCCCAGCTGTACAGGTGAATTGGATGGATAGGAAAACCGCCAACCATATGTACGGTGTGACAACCAAGCAGCAAGCAAAAATGATCAACAAAGGCCGCGATGTCATTTTGCCATTGTCGCAGATTAATGATGATGCGCTGAACCTTGGTGGCGATGTCACGCTGACAGCTCAGTTGAACGATCGTTTGACACTCTTTGGTGTTCTAAGCGGGGCCTATCTAGATAAATCCATTCGAAACAGCGCGGCCGTCGACCAGAAATGGGAAGCCAGCGCAATCATGGGCTTGGGCTACACTTTTTGATCATTTGCTTCGGGTCGACTCTATTAGTCGGCCCGGACCGTTTTCGTGATTTCAGGTCAGGATACAGGATAACATGAAACATCTTGCAGCTATTTTACGCCAGATCTTCATGACACTCGCGGCCATCCTGATAATCTCTGGCTTCGCGGTCATGCTTGCGGAAGCATTGCCCTATCTTTGCAGCGAACAAAGCTATGTCGAATTTTTTGAATTACGGTGAATTACGGTGACAGTTTACCAAATACACTAGATCACCAAAACCGTCATCCTGAACTTGGTTCAGGATCTCCATCGATGGCGTGCTACCATAGGCGATTCCGAAACGAGTTCGGAATGACGAAAGGGGGAGCAACATAATTTCCAACACTGGGAATATTCCATCCAACACACGCATTTCTGCTGGTTTCCGGGTGGCAATTTGGTCAAGTTTGCAATAGCATTTTCTGGTTACGGTGACAGTTACAACACACTCAACCTCAACCGTCATCCTGGACTTGATCCGGGACAACATTACCCCGTCACGCACGCAATCCCAAGCCAGGTGCAAGGTCGATCCAATCCGCGTTTTCGCTTTCGATCAGATTGAATTGCCAATCGCGAGGCCATTTTTTGAGCTGTTTCTCCCGTGACATGGCACCGTGTATTTCATCGAAAATCTCGTACCGGACTAGCCGTGTGCAATCTCGGTGCGTTGCAAAGTCTTCAACGGTTCCATTCTTGTGTTGATAGATACGCTGCGGCAGGTTCGATGTAACGCCGATGTACATATAGCCCCGTCGGCCGCTAGCCAGAATATAGACGCAGGGCTGTTTTGCCATGCCGGAAGCATATCGGGCGATTATCCTGAAACAAGTTCAGGATGACGGTTTGGCTTAAACTGTCAAAACCGGGTCCGGTTCAGAGTCACAGCTTGGCTGCCATCTTGTTCGCAACAGGAAGGAAGGAAGGAAGTAGCCACTCACCCCTCCCACTTATGCGAGAGCAGCTTGATCGTCACTTTCCCGGTTGCCACCAACGTTCCATCCGCATCCAGCATCGGTATTTCCGCGCAATATCCGGCGCTGCCTTTGCGTTCCAGATCGGCGAGCAATCCCGTTATGTCCTCTTCGCTCAGGCGGTATTCGGCGGTAACATCGCTGGCCGCCATGCGGTGGAAATCGACCGAGATATCTTTCACGACGGGAAAATATTTTGCGGTATCGAGAACGGAAATCCCGGGGTTCGCCGCGGCCGCCTCTGCCAGCACGGTAAAGGCACCCATATACATCACATCGACATGATTGGCATTGGGCTCCAGCGGCATCAGCAGCTTGGCATAGCCGCGCTCCTTCGCGAGATATTGCATCTGGGTGCGTTCCACAAACGGCACGCGGTATGTTTGCTTTTCCGGTTTTAACGCTGTCATTCCGCTGGTCCCTCTTTTTTCCGCTCGTCGTTTACTGATAGCCTCGCACCGGCATCATCAATGGGATAATCAAAGCGACCGTTTTCGTCGCTGAAGTAGATCCATTTGAGATGAGTATCATCAACGGGCGTTCACACCCAATTGATAATCCAGTTTTGTTTGTGCTTACAACACTCGAAAAGGCTATCTTCCCTACCTTCAACCCCCAACGGTTTTTTCCTTGTACCGAACGCCAGCTTTCTCAATCTTCTCAACCAGTGCATCGATTGAAAGCCCGGAATAGGATTTTAATTCCACCGAATCCCGATTGACGAAATGCACCCAATATTCACGTGCATCCATCTCATCATATTTTATGATGGTTCGATATTCAATTTCCTTGATCTCGGATAATTTTACTCGGAAACCCTGCTCTTCTCCATGAGAATGGACAGGTACATCCCAAAGAAGCTCATCGTCGCTCAGGCGGAAATGCCACTCACCGGATTGGTTGAATGACCGAAGCGCGAAGATCGCCTCTTGGATCAGCATATATCCGCCAGAGATCAATGAAAAGATGCCGATGATAGACCAGAAATCCCAGTCCCGAAAATCGGCTGGAGCCATTTGCCAGTTCAGATTTTCTGGCAACAAATTGACCCCCAGAATAACAAAACCAATCGCCACCATCGGCTTGATGATCAGACGAACAATTGCGCGCGACCGGACTGAGCAGTGGATATCAAAACTACGTTCATCCACGCGGTTTGACATAGTTTAAAACTGCCCCAAAGGTTGTTCCAAAGCCTGACTGTCCTAACCGGATTGGCTGGAAAGCGCCAGGTGATCAGTAGCAAGATCGAACATACCTCTATGATCAAACTCACATTCGGAATATTTCAACGTTCCACCGCTCACAATGTCAATGGCTGATCGCTTTCAACCAAATATGCGCGGTGGCTTCACTCCGCTGGCTCAACCTTCTCCTCAACCTCATCCGCCGGCAAGTATAACCGGTCGCCCTTCTCCTTATATTTCTCCGCCATTTCGCGCATGCCTTCTTCCGCCGCCGCCTTGCTCGCCGCCGCCGTGTCTGCGCCCAGTTTTTCCGAGGCGATAAAGCCTTCGGCGCTCTGGTTTTGGGTGCTGGCGAAGTCGCGGACTTCCTGTGAAATCTTCATGCTGCAGAATTTCGGCCCGCACATGGAGCAGAAATGCGCGGTCTTTGCGCCTTCTGCAGGGAGCGTCTGATCATGATATTGCATCGCGGTGTCCGGATCGAGCGACAGGTTGAACTGGTCGCGCCAGCGGAACTCGAAACGCGCTTTTGACAGCGCATCATCGCGGACCTGTGCTGCCGGATGGCCTTTCGCCAAATCCGCCGCGTGGGCCGCCAATTTGTACGTCACCACGCCGACTTTCACATCGTCGCGGTCGGGCAGGCCCAGATGTTCTTTGGGCGTGACATAACAAAGCATCGCGGTGCCATACCAGCCGATCTGCGCCGCGCCGATGCCACTGGTGATATGGTCATAGCCGGGCGCGATGTCCGTCGTAAGAGGCCCGAGCGTATAGAAAGGCGCCTCGCCGCAGACTTCGAGCTGCTTCTCCATATTCTCCTTAATCTTGTGCATCGGGACATGGCCAGGGCCTTCGATCATCACCTGCACATCGGATTTCCATGCGCGGTGGGTGAGCTCGCCAAGCGTGTAAAGTTCGCTGAATTGCGCTTCGTCATTCGCATCGGCAATCGAACCGGGGCGCAGGCCATCACCGAGCGAATAGGCAATGTCATAGGCCTTCATAATCTCGGTAATGTCATCGAAATGTTCGTAGAGGAAGCTTTCCTTGTGATGCGCGAGGCACCATTTCGCCATGATCGACCCGCCGCGCGAGACGATGCCGGTGACGCGCTTCGCGGCCATCGGCACATAAGGCAGACGCACGCCGGCATGGATGGTGAAATAATCGACGCCCTGCTCGGCTTGCTCGATCAAAGTATCGCGGAAAATTTCCCAAGTCAGGTCTTCGGCGACACCGCCAACTTTCTCCAGCGCCTGATAAATCGGCACGGTTCCGATCGGCACAGGCGAATTGCGGATGATCCACTCTCGTGTGTCGTGAATGTTACGGCCGGTTGAGAGATCCATCACAGTATCGCCGCCCCAACGGATCGACCAGACCATCTTGTCAACCTCGGTCGCGACATCCGACGCCACGGCAGAGTTTCCTATGTTCGCATTGATCTTCACGAGGAAGTTGCGACCAATCGCCATCGGTTCGGTTTCGGGGTGGTTGATATTGTTCGGAATAATTGCGCGGCCCCGGGCCACTTCATCCCGCACAAATTCGGGTGTGACATAGTCGGGGATGGACGCGCCAAAGCTTTCGCCGTCGCGCTTATATTCCTTGAGCCGCTCACGTCCGAGATTTTCACGCTCGGCGACATATTCCATTTCGGGGGTAATGATGCCTTTACGCGCATAATGCATTTGCGACACGTTCATGCCCGGTTTGGCCCGCAATACTTTGCGGCGCACATTGGGGAATGGGTCGACACCGCCGCTGCGGTCGGGGCCAAGCTGGCCGTTATCTTCGGGCTTTACTTCGCGCTGATCAACTTCTTCCACATCATCGCGGCCGCGGATCCATTGGCTGCGCAATTCGTTGAGACCGGTTGAGATATCAATCAATGCTTCGGGATCGGTATAGGGTCCGGACGTATCATAAACCCGCACCGGATCCTCACCGCCTTCCAACTGAATTTCCCGCATCGCCACCCTTATGCCGCTGCCACTATGCGCAGCGACATGGACCTTTTTCGAACCCGCTATCGGGCCAGTGGTTACACCAATTTCGGTTTTTGCAGGAAGGTCGGCCATGTTTATTCGTTCCTCTTGTTATCCGGAACGAGGGCGGGTTTTTTTATAAACCGCTCCCTCCCTCCGCCCGTTTAAACGGGATCAGGTTCTGCGGGTCGTGCGACGTTACGCGCACCTCTCAGTCAAACGACTCCCCGGGGATGTAAAGAAGACTAGTGGTTTCGTTGTCATTTGTCATGCCGATTATTGGAATTAATACGGGGCAGGATTCCATCGGCAGCAACAATCAATCCATCTGGCCCAACAAAAGCCAAATCAAGCACTGCGCCGGTTTCTCCACAGACCATATCAAGCGGTGTTTTTCCTTCGCCCAGATACTCATCCGCCCAGTACATCATCGCCAACAATATTTTGGCGGTAGCCCTGCCCCTGTTAGTCAAACAATATTCCGTTCGCGCACGCGCATTGCCTTCGCGATATTCAATCCCCTCGAGCAGCCCGTCTTTGACCATCGCTTTAAGTCGATTGGCCAGAGTCGCGCGCGGAATATTGGCATCATTCTTCAGATCATCGAATCTTTTCACCCCGTAAAACGCCTCACGTAAAATTAGCAGACGCCACTTATCACCCAACATTTCCGCGGCTTTTGCCATGCCGCAATCGTCCAAATCAATCGGTGCGACGGAAATTCTCTCATCTGAGTTTGACATTTGAACTTACCTTGTTTACTTCGAGTCTAAATTCAATAATGGAACTTAGATATGACCTTGCTCGATATTGTGTTGATAGTCAAAATTGCAGTGACAGGATTGCTTGTCGGATTACCCATGCTCCTCCTGCCCCGCGCCTTGTTGTTAAAACGTCTTGGTATTGAAGAGGTGGCGATACCATATATCCGACTCTATGGTCTGGCGATAATTGCTTTGCTAGTTGGCTATGCAAGTGCGTTTTCCGGATTTGTCGGCGATGAATTCCCTTTAGGGATCGCGCTCATGGGCATTGTGTCCAATGGCGGAGGGTTCTTGACAATGCTGGTCACGGGATTGGCAACGAAACAGAGATTATTGGCTGGGTTCCTGTTGGTCATTGCGACCACACTGGCAGTCAGCGTGCTATCTCCCGACATGTTCATGCAGGCAATCTAATATCCTTTTAGCGAAATTCCAGGCCCTCAAACTCGCCCGATTTACGCCAGCCGTCGATATAATTAAAGAACGCTACCGCACCATGTGGGTGACCCAGCATGAAGCGATCGCGTTCACCCCAGCCCGCTCCTTCATTGTTGTAATAGCCCGGCGTGCATTCGGTGTTGCCGATATTGACCCCTAGGCCGGTTTGAAGAAACTCAATCCACGCCTGTTCCGCCTCGGCTGTCACATCGACGACCTTATGCCCCCGCTCTTCGGCATGGGAGACAATCGCTGCGATCGTGTCTGCGTGATCAACAATATTATGTGGTACATTGGCGATAAAATTGGCAGCCTGTGTCGGTTGGACCATGAAGGCGTTGGGGAAGCCCGCCATGTGCAAACCATGCATCGTGCGCATGCCTTCCTCCCAATGCTCCGACAGTTTTACCCCGCCCTTGCCCGTCACATCGAATCCGGCCCGCGAAACATAATCGACAGAAACTTCGAAACCGGAGGCATAGACAATACAATCGACCTCATATTCCTGACCGCCGGCATAAACGCCGTTCTCCGTGATCCGCTCGGCACCCTTGCCATCGGTATCGATCAGGCGGGTGGATGGTTGATTGAAAGCTTGCAAATATTCATCGTGGAAACAGGGGCGCTTGCAAAGCTGCCGGTACCAGGCTTTCAAGCTTTCACCCGTGTCCGGGTCATCCACCAATTCGGCCGCGCGTTGTCGAATCTCTTCCATTTTTTCAAAATCGGAATCTTCAAAGGATGCGAGCATCTTGGCCGGCGTCCATTCACTTGGAGGAACTTCCTTTAGGTTTGCACGAACACGTTTACCCAGATCGGTCCACCCATCGTTGACCAGATCTTCTTCGGGAAAACCAACGCCCAGGTTCGCAGCGAAATTCTCTTGCCACTTCTTCTGCCAACCTTCTTCCTCGATACCGGAAAACCAGTCTTGCTCAATCGGTGCATTGTCACGCCGGTCCACACTCGAGGGTGTGCGCTGAAACACCAACAATTCCTTCGCCGCTGTGGCGAGATGGGGAATACACTGCACCGCGGTTGCGCCGGTGCCGATAATGGCAACACGCTTGTCGGCCAGCTTTTCCATCAAAGCCCCTTCTGGACTGCCGCCGGTATATTCGTAATCCCATCGACTGGTGTGGAAAGCCTTGCCCTTGAAGTTCTCTATGCCTGGAAGACCTGGAAGCTTGGCAACGTGCAGCGGGCCAGTACCCATCCCCACATATTTCGCCGTGAAGGCATCGCCGCGATTGGTACTTATAATCCAGACTTTCTTTGCTGCATCCCATTCCAGATCCTCGACTTCGGTATGGAAAAGAGCGTGCTCATAGAGCCCGAAATGGTTGCCAATCCGCGAGCAATGATCCCTGATTTCCGGCGCATGTGCATATTTTTCACTCGGCACGTGACCGGTTTCTTCAAGCAAGGGCATATAAATCATAGAGGCCGTATCGCACTGCGCGCCGGGATAGCGGTTCCAATACCAGGTCCCGCCAAAATCGCCGCCCTTTTCGATGATCCGAACGTCATCGATGCCCGCTTCTTTCAATCTTGCGCCAACCACAAGCCCCGCAAAGCCACCGCCGATAAAAGCAAAGGTTACATGATCCGTGACCGGATCGCGTTCTTTAAGCGGCGTATAGGGATCGGTCGCCAGATCGGAAAATTCACTCTCCAGTCGCACATATTGAGCAGAGCCATCACCGCGCAGACGCTTGTCACGCTCCTCGGCATATTTCTGCTTGAGCGCTTCCTTATCTATGGTGATCGCGTTCATGGCTTCTGGGATCCTCTCAATATATGTTTAATCAGACAGTTAAATGCTTCGTGAGTTTTGGTCAACTTTATGTCATAAGTGATTCAGATAGTGGGTCGAAATTTTTTGGGAGTGGGAAATGGCTGGATCAAATGGCAAGGATTTCGATGTAATTGTGGTGGGCGCTGGCTTTGCCGGGCTCTACCTGATCCACAAAATGCGATCACTGGGACTGAACGTCCGTGCATTTGAAACAGGTAACGACGTGGGCGGTACCTGGTACTGGAACCGCTATCCCGGTGCCCGCTGTGATATTGAGAGCATCGACTATTCATTCAGCTTTGATCCCGAACTAGAACAAGAATGGGAATGGTCGGAGAAATACGCGACTCAGCCAGAGATTTTGCGTTATGCCCAACATGTCGCCGAACGGTTTGACCTGCGCCGGGACATTTCCTTTGAAACACGCGTGAGCAATGCGGTTTGGAATGAGGATGCGGCACAGTGGAATGTTACCACTGAAACCGGTGATAGCTTCACCAGCAAATTTTTCATCATGGCCACAGGGTGTCTCTCGCAACCCAAAGATATCGACATTGACGGCATCGAAACATTCGCAGGCGAGGTGTATCGAACCCATAGCTGGCCGCATGATGGCGTTGATTTCACCGGCAAGAAAGTCGGTGTGATTGGAACCGGTTCGTCCGGCATACAGTCAATCCCGTTGATCGCCGAACAAGCAGACAGCACAACCGTATTCCAACGTACCGCTAACTATTCTATTCCGGCTGGCAACGGACCGATTGCGCCGGAAAAATTAGCTGTCAAACAACGCTATCAGGAGTATCGCGAAGAAGCCCGCTGGACCAAAGTCGGTGTTCCCGGCAAGGAAGCGATGGATTTTGCGCTGACGGTCTCTGAGGAAGAACGCCAGCAGCGCTATGAGGAATTATGGGCGACCGGAGCGATCCCGCATATTGGATCGGAATTTGCAGACATTCTGTTGGATGAAGAAGCCAACAGAACGCTGGCGGATTTCGCGCGGGACAAGATCCGCAGCGCCATTAAAGATCCCAAACTCGCAGATATATTGACGCCCACCGAGTTTCCGATCTGTACCAAGCGCGCATGCCTCGACACCAACTATTATGAAACGTTCAATCGCCCCAATGTAGATGTAATTGATATCAAGAAAAATCCGATCCGGTCGATCACCGCAACGGGCATCGCTACCCAAGATCAGGACTTTGATTTCGATGCGATTGTTTTTGCCACCGGCTTTGATGCGATGACCGGCGCGTTACTGGCGATAGATATTGTCGGTCGCGGCGGACAAAGCCTGAAAGAAAAATGGGCCGATGGTCCGCTCAACTATCTGGGATTGACCGTCGAGGGTTTTCCTAATTTCTTCATGATTACCGGTCCAGGCAGCCCTTCGGTGCTATCCAATATGATCCTGTCCATTGAACAGCATGTCGAATGGATTGCGGATTGCCTCGCTTATATGAAGAACGAAAATCTCAATATTATCGACGCAACAGCAAAAGCTGAAATCGGCTGGGTAGAGTATGGCACAGCAACCAGCGACATGACGCTGTTTCCGCTCGCGAAGAGCTGGTACATGGGCGCAAACGTTCCCGGTAAACCACGAGTATGTTTACCTTATGTTGGCGGTGTGGCGGCTTACCGAAGGGTCTGCAATGATGTCGCTAAGCAAGATTATCTCGGCTTTGCTTTTGATGGACCTGATGGTTCACGCATAAATGATGGGCTGATCAGGCGCCAGCAACCCGATGTGGTCGGCCTGCTCGAAATGATAGACGAGCTGAACCTGCCACCATTTGAAACCTTGTCGCCGGAGCAAGCACGTGAGACTTCCGTCGCCATCAACGCTGGCAATCCTCCGGGCCCAGAAGTGGGTGAAGTTCTCGATGGGCAATATCCCGGTGCAGATATTTCTTTGGACTATCGCCTGTATCGGCCCGACACGCCGGGACCACATCCGATCACGCTCTATTTCCATGGTGGCGGCTGGGTATTGGGTGATCACACATCTGACGATGCGTTATGTCGTGATCTATGTCTCAATTCCAATAGCATCATCATATCGGCCAATTATCGCCATGCACCAGAGCATGTTTTTCCAGCAGCAGCAGATGATGGTTTTGCTGCCCTGAACTGGGTTGCAGACAATGCCGAAACGCTGGGCGGCATATCTGGGGAATTGGCGGTTGCCGGATGGAGTGCAGGCGGTAATATCGCCGCGGTTGTTAGTCAATTAGCGCGCGACGCAGACGGCCCCGATATTAGAGGACAGGTTCTAATCACGCCCGTTGTCGATGCCACAGACGACAGCACATCGATGACCGAAAATGCGGAAGGTTTTGTTTTGACCAAGGCTTTGATGGACTGGTTCTGGGCCCATTATACCAGCCCCGAAAATCACACGGATCCGAAAGCCTCACCATTGCTCGCCAAAAACCTCTCAAACCTGCCCCCCACCTTGATTGTTACCGGCGAGTTCGACCCGTTGCGCGATCAGGGGAAAGCCTATGCCGAGGCGCTGGCCGCAGCGGGAACGTCAGCGCGCAACATTACCTACCCCGGCCAGATCCACACGTCGTTTGCCGCCGTAGGGGCAATACCGACTGCCAATGGTGCGCGAGAAGAGATCGCTAATGCGTTGAAGCAATGTTTCAAAGCGCTCGAACCGGCGCAATAAGATCTGGTGGCTCAGGTCACCTGAAGCCTGACAAAAGCGACTGCCATAGCCGCAATGCCGATGGCGATGGACAACCCTGCCCAAATTTTATTACCGGAATTCATGAGTTTGCCGGCTATTCCCAAGAACCAGTCTCCAAAGGCCATGATCGCTGCACCTTCCAGAAAAATAAAAGCACCCATTACCGTAATCAGAATTGAGAGAATGTCTGCCGGGTCATAAGGATTGACCAGATATATCGCAGCGCCAATGGTTATAGTGACCATGCCAGTCAGAAACTGAATGGCGCTGCTGGCCCGCACTTCGCGGACCATACCAGCCCAAAACCCCGGCTGCCGAAACTCACCTATACCGGCGGCAAGGCTGTAGAGGCCGATAAAAAATGTAATCCAACCGGTGATATTTGCGGCATTGCCCATCGCTTCTCTCCTTCAAGCCAGAAAGGGAACAGCCAACTTATAGCATGAAACTGCCTCTCTGTCCCGGCGCGTCACTTGGCGACGGGGAAAGCGAGTTTAGGAAGATCGAACCGAATGTCACCAATTAAGCTAGAACATTAAGCCAGTTGATCACCGATGGGTAAATCTCGAACACGTTTTCCTGTCGCCTGGAATATCGCATTAGCCAAAGCCGGCGCTAGCGGCGGTAAGCCCATTTCACCCATACCAGCGGGCGGATAGTCATTCTGAACAATGTGAGTTTCAATGATCGGAGGTGCATCGGCGATTTTCATCAGATCATAGCTATCAAAATTACCGTTGGTTACTCGACCACCTTCGATATCAATGGCCAGTCGAAGCGCTGTTGAAAGGCCGTCGTTGATACCACCTTCATGCTGCGCCTCAACACCATTGGGATTGACAACCTGTCCGATATCAACCGCACCAACAACTTTGAGGACTTTAACTCCGCCCTGCGCATCAACCGCCACATCAACCACCTGCGCGACATAGCCGCCAAAGGTGAAGTGACAAGCAATACCGCGCGCCTGCCCGTCCGGCATTTTGTCACCATATCCGCCTTTTTCTGCGGCCAGTTTCAACACTCCGGCCAAGCGGCCCGGATTAAATGTTGGCCCACCATGTTGTTCATACGGTAGCTCCCGATCTTCACCGAGAATCCGCAACCGAAGTGCTAGTGGATCTTCGCCGCGTTGTTCCGCAATCTCATCGAGGAAACTCTCGACGACAAAAGCATTGGCGGTATGTGCCGGCGCCCGCCAAGAACCGCGCGGCGCTCCCGATTTCGCCGAAAAATATTCAACCCGGTAATTATCGACCAGATTACCCGGGAAGTTATCCGGATATAGCTCCGCCTGCCAATAATCTGTTTCTGGCAAATTGGGGCGGCGATAATATTTTGAAGCGCTGGCAAGACGGTGAGTCCAACCAGTTAGGTTGCCTTCTGTATCAAAGCCCGCACGCAATTGATGCATGCCCGAGGGCCGGAAGAAATCATGGCGCAAGTCATCATCCCTGGTCCACTGAACCTTGACTGGAGCACCAACCGCTCGGGATATTAACGCAGCTTCGACGACATAATCATTGGATAAACGCCGACCGAAGCCACCTCCCAGTCGGGTTGGTTCAACCGAGATTGACAGACGATCTTCGATATCAAGCGCCGCGGCAACCATCCGGTTGGCACTGGAAGGCGTTTGGGTCGGTGCAATGATGTGCACTAAGTCTGCCTTCACATCTGCTATCGCATTTTGTGGTTCCAGGGGGGCATGACTGATATAGGGTTGCCAGTAACTGGCTTCATAGGTTTTATCCGCTGCATCCATCGCTGCGTCAAAGTCGCCGTCATTGCGAACGATCTGACCTTTACCGGTCAACAGATCTTCGCAATGCGCTTTGAAACTGGTTGAGCTTTCGTCCGAAAAGGCGCCGGTATCCCATTGAATTTTCAAAGCATCGCGGCCCTTGAGCGCAGCCCATAGGCTATCGGCAACAACCGCATATCCCTCGGCCTGAACGTCATAGGGAGCACCTATGTCTGGTCGATCAATCTTTATCACGTCCTGTACACCAGCAATCGCCCGGGCCGCACTTTCATCAACCGATTTAGCGGTGCCATCGAAATAGGGACAGCGTGCAATAACCGCATGCAGCATGCCCGGTATCTCCGCATCAATTCCATAGAGCGGCGTTCCTGTGACTATGGCTCTGGCATTCTTCATCTTCTGCGACGTTCCGATGATCCGGAAGTTTTCTTTTGAAATCAATTCCGGTTCAACATCGCCAAGCTCAACATCACCAGCCAGTTTAGCCAGTTCGCCAAAACTAGCCGATCGTTGAGTAGCCGCGTGGGTCACCACCCCATCTTCTGCGGTCAGCTCATCTGCAGACAATTCCCATTGTTGGGCTGCTGCTTCGACCAGCAACATCCGCGCCAAAGCACCAGCCTTTCTGAGCGGCTCCCAGTGGCCGGTAATGGAAGTACTGCCGCCTGAACCCTGAGACAGGTTTTTCCATGTTACATTGCCGTCATCGCCGATCATTAGGCCAAGCGGCATTTGTTGGACCTCTACCCGCTCAAAATCGACGCCCAATTCTTCAGCTACCAGCATCGCCAGGGCGGTATCAACTCCCTGCCCCATTTCCGGATTGGGGAAACCAATAACAACAGACTCATCCGGGCGAATAGCGACAAAAGGTCCCGCGGAAACCGGTTCACCTTTGGGCTTTGAAATCACAGCCTCTTCTTGGGGCCGTCCGCAAGATACCAGCGGTGTCGTGATTACCAGTGCGCCGGCAATGGCAGAATAGCTGAGCAGGCTGCGGCGGCTAAGTTTCATATCTGGCGCGTTCATGAGAACCACCCAGTATCGCTGAGCTCGGCGGCGCGGTGTACAGCTTTTCGTAGTCGGTAATAGGTGCCACAACGACAGATATTAGTTAGGTTAGCGTCGATTTCTTCATCCGTCGGATTGGGAATGCGCTCTAGCAGATCAACCACGGCCATGATTTGCCCGGCTTGGCAATATCCACATTGCGCTACATCTTCCTCAATCCAAGCTTGCTGGACCGGATGCAATTTATCACCTTCGGCAAGCGCCTCAATGGTTTTGATCTCGGCGCCCTCGGCAACAGACATGGGGGTGACACAGGAACGCGTGGCTTTACCATCAATATGCACGGTGCAAGCACCGCACAGACCAGCGCCGCAGCCAAATTTGGTGCCCTTCAGTTTGGCATCTTCGCGCAAATACCAAAGTAATGGCATATCCGCATCACCGTCATATTCGACGGTCTTTCCATTCACCGTAATTTGCATGCTAAGCCTCCCCTACCAGACGATACGTCCCGCAGCAGGATAGAAGGTCGGCAAAATAATGCCAAGCCGTTGGTAGAATGGAATGACCAGTTAGACGAAAAGCGGCTCCTATTCTGCGGCCTCTACCTCCCGCAGTTTAGCTTCAACATGATCATAAACAAACTCACCGGCATTATAATCAATGGCCGGGATTTCTTCCTTCTCCCGCCAATAATCCTGATTATGCATCCATTCGGGCTTGTCGCCGCGCTTCGGCATCTTGTCCATATCGCGCATCAGATATCCCGGATTGAAATTCTCTTGTTCCATCCAGGGGAGGATCGGCATGTCGGCATCTTCCGGACGCAATGCAACCTCTACACGGCGTGCACCGATACCATCCATCTGATTGAGCAGGCCACAAACAAAATCACCCATCAGATCGACCCGCAACGTCCAGCTGGCCCGGAAATAACCAAATACCCATGCCATATTGGGAACACCAGTAAACATCATCCCGCGATAGGTGACGGTATCGCTCCAATCGATTTCTTTGTCATCCACACTAAAAGGAATATCACCCAGCACAGACAGACTAAATCCAGTTGCTGTGATGATGACGTCGGCTTCGAGTTCCTCTCCCGACGATGTGCGAATGCCGTTTTCGGTAAACCGATCAATCGTATCTGTGACAGCAGAGACTTTCCCTTCCCGGATTTTCACAAATAAGTCACCATCGGGTAGGAAGGCCACACGCTGCTGCCAGGGACGATAGCTGGGTGTGAAATGCGGAGACATCTCGAAATCTTCACCCAGATATTCCTTGGCCGCTTCAAATAATTCTGCCTTCACAACTTCAGGTTCATCAATGCATCGCTGAACAGTAACTTCTTGATCATAGTTGACCTGCTGCCGCACGATCTGATGGACGGTTGGTTCATCAATGCCGATTTCGCGCAATCGATCCGCCAACTCATTCTCGTTGCTTCTTGGGAAAAAGTAGGTCGGAGAACGTTGCAAAAGCGTCACATGCGCGCATTCATCTGCGATGGCTGGAATGACCGTCGCAGCGGTCGCACCAGAACCAACAACGATCACTCGCTTGTCTTTTAAATCCATATTGTCCGGCCATAACTGCGGATGAACAATCTGACCTGCATAGTCATCCATACCCTGCCAATCGGGCGTGTAAGGCTTTTCATGACTGTAATAACCCTGACACATCCATAGGAAATTTGCGGTGAAGCTGTGCTTATCGCCATCACGATCCAGCGCTTCAATTGTCCATAAATTGTCATTGCTGGACCAGCGACAGGATGTGATAGTGTGACCATAGTTGATATGATTATCGATGCCACCATCCTCAATAACCTCACCCATATAGGTCAGAATCTCTTCAGCAGAGGCAATCGGCGCACCGACCCACGGCTTAAAACGATAGCCAAAAGTGTAAAGGTCACTATCTGATCGTATTCCGGGATACTTATGCGTTTCCCAGGTTCCACCAAATGTCTCTTTCTTTTCGAGAATAAGATAGGATTTTCCAGGACATTGATCCTGCATGTGCCAAGCCGCACCAATACCGGAAATTCCGGCTCCTACGATTAGGACATCCACATGATTTTCTCTACTATCTGCCTGCGTGGCCACACACTCTCTCCTCATCCCAATTTCACTCGGTCAAGTTACCGAGCTTGGCTTGTGAGAGAAACAAGCATTAGACACATTGATCTTAATCAATTGATTAAACGGTTGATGCCCTTTGCAAACCAATCGGGGCTTTCAAACCAGTTGAAGTCAAGATCTTCTCAACCTGCCGAGCGCTTCAATTTTTGGCTTTCAGAACGTGCCTTGGCGATGGGTAGCTTCGGCAAACCTTGAATTGCATCCGCATCGGTTTTTCCATTGTTCAATGCAATCTCAGGCATGGTTTTGAGCAACTCTTCCCGCGATGTGGGCCGACCATAGAGCCATCCTTGACCATCAGAACAACCGATATCATCAAGACAGGCACGAATTTCGTCGGATTCAATTCCCTCTGCAGTAATGGGTACATCTAGCGATGAAGCCAGTGATGCAATGCTGTTAACAATGGCTGCGCTTTCTTCATTTTCCAGCATCGAGAGCACGAAGCTGCGATCAATTTTAATTCGGTCGAACGGGAAATTTTTAAGCTGCGTCATAGAAGAGTAACCGGTCCCGAAATCATCCAGAGAAATTTTGATGCCGAGTGATTTTAGACTGGTGATGATGTTAAGCACTTGGTCAGTGTCTTCCATCAATGCGCTTTCGGTAATTTCCAGTTCCAGACGCTGTGGGGGGAATCCAGTTTCGATTAGCATTTTCATAATCTGTTGATCCAGAATTGGATCATTCAACTGGATCGGTGAAATATTCACCGCAAGGATAAGGTTATGATCCCAATGCACAGCGTCTTCCAGCGCTTGACGCATAACCGACATGGAAAGAGAAGAAATCAATCCCGTATCTTCAGCAATAGGAATAAAATCCAACGGTTCAATCAATGTTCCTGCTGGATGGTTCCAACGAGCCAACACTTCAAAGCCCAGTAAGTTATCGCCGCGAATACAATATTGAGGCTGGTAATAGGGAACAAACTCACCTTTAGGTACGCCAGCGCGAATATCGGCTTCCATTTGATAGCGTTGATGAACTTCCGCTTCCATGATCGGTTCAAACAATGCGATTTGGCTACTCAGGCTTCGCTTGGCTTGATACATTGCAATGTCGCTGCGTCTGAAGATATCGGTAGAATGACACATTGGAGTGATCGACGCATATACTCCTATAGAAGCACCGATTTTTGCCCTTCCTTCCGGAAGCATAAACTCCTTTTCGAAAGCAGAAAGAATGTTTTCAGCAACAACCATTGCGTTTTCTTTGGACGCGTCTGCATTGGTAAGCAAAATCGCGAATTCATCGCCGCCCAGTCGCGCACAAACAGCATCGTCCGGACAGGTATCATTTAGTCTCTGCCCGATTTGAACCAGCAAATCGTCACCAGCCTCATGGCCATACAGATCATTGACCTTCTTAAAATGGTCGAGATCCAAAGCAATCATTGCCAGAGGAGTTCGGTCAGCAAGATATTGATTTAACTCCGCAACAATTGCGGGGCGATTAGACAGGCCAGTGGCATGGTCTTTCAATGCAAAAAAATCAGCCCGCTGATCAGCTTTCACCGCCACGGTTTTTTGATGTGACAGCTGATCTGATCGACGCCAGATCAACAAGATCAAAGCAATGTTTAACAACAGTGCAGCACTAACATGGCGGTCAATGGGTAGATTATCACCAAGCATGTTCGACCATGCTGTAGGTAAAAGCCAACCACTCAAGCCCACAAATATTGAGAGCGCAAAGGTCAATATTATGCCCGCAGACAAGCCGTGCTCGCTAGATATCTTTCTCGTCAGTGGCTTAACACCGGACATAAGGTTGGTCCCTCTTTGACCGCCTTTTTACATTTGAGGGGTTTAGATTGCGTTAAAATTTACATTTGTCCACGGCACATACTTTAACAAAAATGACACCATTTAAGTGGTGATCTAAAACGCATCAAATATGCATTCAATCTATACTCAATAAAATCGGAATATATTGTTGTATTACAATAATGTAATTTGAAGGTCCATTTTCACTGGCATCGGATCAACCAAAAGGCGTCACAAATTCTACCCGCGCTCCGCCTGGAATTGAACACATAAAGTGACGCGTCGCCGACCCTTCACGAATGGGACAGGGATCAAACTCAATTTCGGCGCTAGGCCATTTGCTAACCCGGTTATATACTTCGGAAAGTGCACCCTCGTCAGCCACACCTATCGCCAAATGGTGCAAACCAACATTGTTCTTCCGGTCAAAGGAATGAGCGGTGGAGGGATCACCAACCTGCCACAATGTGATCAAAGTTGAACCGTCCGACACAAAATGTGCTGGATAATCCGGCACGCTGCCGACATGCTCATATCCCAGACCAACGGTAAAAAACTCTTTTGCCGCTTCGATATCGGAAAGGGATAGGCCGACATGGTGAACACCGGTCGTCAGGGATTTGGTCATTTCTTATTCTTCATCATTGATGCTGATATTGGTCTTTGTCGCGCGCAATTGCGCCACTTCTGCCCGCAACTGTTCGAGTTCAATCGTTAACGGGGCAACCGCTTCTGCAATTTCGGTTTCGGTAAAACGCGGTGTGATATGTTGCCGGTGGTAGTTGGGTTACTCGAACAGCACAGTGATCTTGATATCCGAATGATGCTGATTGATCGCAACGTCCGGATGCCAGAAGAAGGGATCGACATGGCAGTGCGCATCGGGCCGCTTGCCGACAGCGCTTTGATCGCTGTTCCCATTGGTCAAGTGCGACAGAAAATTGTGGCAAGCCCAGCCTATCTCGCACGGCATGGTCATCCGCACCAACCGTCCAACTTGTCCGATCACCAAATCATCGGCAGCTCGGGCCCTCGAGCGGTCAGTGATTGGAATCTGGGACAAAAAAAGGAGAGACCTGTTCGCATCAAGCCGAGGCTTTTACTCAACACGGTAGATTCGATCGTTGCGGCGGCAGAGGCCGGACTTGGAGTAGCCAATCTGCTCAGCTATCAGGTTGAGAAGTCCATCAGGGCTGGCCGATTGATCGAAATATTGAAGCCAGGAGATCCAACGCCCCTGCCGATCCATTTGCTGTTTGAAAGATCACGTAGATCATTGCCAGCGACCCGTCTGCTCATAGATGCAATGAAGAACCACGCCCTGGATCAACGTCTCCACAGGATTGACTAATAGCTAGACCGCATAGCCAAGGCTAACGCCAACGCAATGGATCTAGTCCACGACATTTTCTATGTCCTCACAGAATATATTTCATCTTCACCGCATATTTCGCATCATCTGCTCCCATGGTGAACTGGGCGGATTTAAACTTGGGTGGTCCCATGCCAATTTTGGGATTGCGCGAAAAGCCAAAGCCTTCTCTTGGCAGAAACAGCCGCAAATCCATTTTACCATTCGCATTCTCGTCATGAATCAGGGCGATCGCATAGGTTCCGGGCTTCACGCCGTCGATCGTTACCGAATTGGCGCTGGCAGCCGAGACCTTGATCTTGCGCGCCTTGCTATCCTTCCGGCAGTCCGGAAAATATTTGGGATTGGCGCTCAAGCAAACCAAAACATCGCCTTTAGTTGAACGTATATTTGATATGGAGAGATTGATCGATGCGGCCACTGCCGGTGCAGTTGCTCCCGGCGTATCAGCTGCTGACGCGCTTGCTCCCATTGTCAGCGCCGTCAAAACTGCTCCAATCATTGGCAAGCCCGATATCCGTCCCGCAGACTTTGTCCCAAAACCTGAAATACAACCCATAATTACCCCTATACAACTCGTGGTGCTTCTCGTGATGCGTCGCAGTTATCAGCCACTTCCCTAACCGTCCCTGAACCAGCCAGCGTGGAAACATCTCCCACCCCATATGGTTGGTGACACCCATAATCGTCATAATCAGCAGCACAAAACCTAATACGCCGACATGAATCGGAACTGCGATGACCAGAGCCGGGATAACTATTGCACCGCTAATCGCCTCGATCGGATGAAAACTCATCGCAGCCCAGGCTGTTGGCGGCCGACTGTCATGGTGCACCGCGTGCGCCAGTTTAAACCATGACGGTTCATGGAACAGACGATGCGTCCAGTAAAACCAAGTGTCATGAATGAACAGATACAGGAAAAGTGACAAAGGCAAGTACCACAATGGGTACATATTGAGGTCTTCGTAAATCTGCGTCCAACCTTGATTGCGCCATCCCCAGGCAATGATGCCAGCCGGGATTCCATATATCGCAGCAGAAAGCAGCGACCAGCGAATTTCACGCGACATTTGCGGTTTGAGTTTGGCGTAGTGGCCGGGCTTTATTCGTTCGGTCAACCAAGCAAAAAAACCGCTACTCAGCAAATAGCGCCCACCGATGATGAGGGTCATCGCGACCGCTGAAATCACCATGGCAACAGTCTCAGCCATTGAAACTAATGGGCCAGCATTTCGAGTTTCAATGACACTCCGGCAAACGAAATAACATTTCCAACGGCGGACAAACCCAGTTTTTCCGCGCGCGCAATATTTTCTGCTGGATCTGGTGTCGCGAGATGAAATTGCTGCATCTTTTCCTCCTCACCTTCAACAAAGAGCAATTGCCCTGCATCCAAGTCCAGTTGGTAACCTGACGCATGTCGATTGGTTTCCAACCCCAATGCTGCGGCCCATTTGGTCGAAAGCACTTCAGGATCTGGGCTACTGCATACCGCACCTGTTAAACGTCCGGGGGTTGATTGGTTTTCCCAGTTCTTTCCGCCCCAACGCCAACTTTCTGCTGGGTTGGCTTGATCGATAGAAACTATCGCCCCACCAATGTCTGCTGGATGCAGGTGCGTAGCGGATATGTCATCCAGATCGATATTCCAAACACTGCGAATACCCGCTTTTTCTGCTTGCTGGCGAGCTGCAGCGATATCATTAGTCTGAAAGATCGCCATATAGCCACCTTCTCCCGACCGTTCGATAAACCGCTTTGCTGGCGCCTTGTCACTGACAGGAACGACTATCTCCAAAAACTGATCGCCAAGCGCGAATACCGCATTATGCAAGCCAAATTCGGACACACCCTGGTCATGAAAGGGCTGACCCAAGCTCAGAATGTCCTGCAAAACAGGATAGCTGTCTTGCGATTCACAGGCAATTACCAGCTGCCTTAGTCGAAATGGTTTCATAGCCGTTCAATCTCCGCTCTTCGCGCCTATCATGATCGCCAAAACAAGGCAAAATGACAATTTCTCCTACCGACTTTCAGACAGGCTTCCCCCTGTCCATACCATCGGCTAAGGCGGCCCCATGCCGAAAAAAGCACCTGCCAAAAACCAATATGATCTGGCGATCGCCGGTGGTGGCTTGGCGGGTGGGCTTATCGCTCTGGCGCTAAACAAATTGCGTCCGGAATTGAATATCACCTTGATCGAAGCGGAGAAACAATTCGGCGGCAATCATATCTGGTCATTTTTTGATAGCGACATCGAAGAGGACCATCGCTGGTTGCTGGAACCGTTAATTTCACGATCTTGGGGCAGCTATGACGTGCATTTTCCCAAATATAGCCGAAGCCTTAACAGCGGATATAACTCAATTGAATCTGCCAATCTTGACCGGGAACTCAACACGCGACTGTCCGAACAATCCCTCAAAACCGGACATAAAGTAAAGAAGATAAAACCCGGGTTGGTGGGGCTGACCGATGGTGCTGAAATTACCGCCAAAGCCGTGCTGGATGTTCGCGGCGGCGGTGATATTTCGGCATTGGAATTTGGTTGGCAAAAGTTTTGTGGGCAAATGCTGCGCTTGAAAAAGCCGCATGGACTGGATCGTCCGGTGATCATGGATGCGACCGTCGATCAAATTGATGGGTATCGGTTCGTCTATTGCCTGCCCTTTGGGAAAAATGAAGTATTTGTCGAAGACACATATTATTCGGATACAAATGAGATTGATCACGAGATGTTGACCAGCCGAATTGCTGAATATGCGGATCACCAGGATTGGGTTATCGACAAGATACTGCACAGCGAAAGCGGGCAATTACCGGTTCTATATGGCGGTGATTTCAAAGAATTTTGGTCCAGCAACAAAGGGCCTGATGCGCGCGCTGGTGTTCGAGCGGCTCTTGTGCAACCGATTACCAGCTACTCCCTGCCGATGGCGGTGAAAACCGCGATGATGATAGCCGCCATGCCAAAGATCAATCAGAAGAAGCTCGACAAGCTCCTAAAAGAATTGGCTTTCCAACATTGGACTGACGGCAAATTCTATCGCATGCTCTGCGCGATGATGTTTAAGGCGGCGAAGCCGGAGAAACGCTATCTGACGCTTGAACATACCTATGCCAAAGACGAAGCTTTGATTGAACGGTTTTATGCCGGTAAATCCACCAAACTGGATCAAGCCTCCCTCTTGTCTGGCAAGCCGCCTGTACCGATTTCCAAAGCCATCCCTGTCATGCTAAAATATCGTTGAGTAACTTTTTCTATGAATGACGTAACCAAATCCCAAACAGAATTATTCCGCAAAGCCGCCGTTATTGGCTCCGGCTTTGGCGGTCTCGCATTGGCGATCCGTCTACAATCGGCAGGCATCCACACAACTATACTAGAGAGCCGTGACAAGCCCGGAGGGCGGGCGTACTTCTGGGAGAAAGATGGCCATATTTTCGATGGTGGGCCTACGGTGATCACCGACCCTGACTGCCTGACGCAGCTATGGGATCTGACCGGTCACGATATGGCAAATGATATTGAGCTAATGCCGGTGTCGCCATTTTATCGGCTCAACTGGCCGGATGGCACCAATTTTGATTATGTGAATGATCCGGACGAGCTGGAAGCAGAAATTGCCAAAATCGAACCCGATGATGTCGAGGGCTATAGGAAGTTCCTGGAATATAGCGGTCATCTTTATGAGGAAGGCTATATCAAACTGGGTACCAAAGCGTTTCTGGATTTCAAATCAATGATCAGCGCGGCGCCTGCTCTGATGAAATACCAGGCCTATCGATCATTATACGCCAAAGTTTCCAGCTTTGTAAAAAGCGATAAAATGCGGCAGATGTTATCCTACCAAACCCTTCTGGTAGGTGGCAATCCGATGTCGACTAGTGCAATTTACGGCCTGATCCACAAACTCGAACGGACAGGTGGAGTTTGGTTTGCCAAAGGCGGCACCAATATGCTGGTCGCGGCCATGGTGAAGCATTTTGAACGGATCGGCGGGACGATCCGGTTTGACGATGCGGTAACGAGGATCGATACCGAGGGTGATAAAGTGACCGGTGTAACCTGCAAGTCGGGCTGGACCGAAACATTTGATGCCGTCGCCACCAATGCCGATGTGATGCATAGCTATCGCGATCTCTTGGGTCACAAGCATCGCAGCGGAACTGCGACCAGCTCGCTTAAAAAGAAGCGCTTCTCGCCGTCTCTCTTCGTGGTGCATTTCGGGATGAAAGGCACCTGGCCCGGTATCCCGCATCATATGATCCTGTTCGGCCCGCGTTACAAAGGACTGCTCGACGACATTTACAAGAACGGCACTTTACCGGGTGATTTCTCGCTCTATTTGCATCACCCCACCATCACCGACCCGTCAATGGCACCAGAAGGGCACAGCACATTTTATGTTCTGGCTCCGGTTCCCCATCAAGGCAAACTGCCGATCGATTGGAAAGATATGGGTCCGAAATATGAGAAACGCATATTGGATGAAATCGGACAACGCCTGATTCCTGATATCCACGATCGGATCACCACCAAATTCCATTATACACCGCAAGATTTTGGAACGGACCTCAATGCACATTTGGGCAGTGCGTTCAGCCTGGAACCACTGTTCCAGCAAAGTGCGTTTTTCCGCGTGCACAACCGTGATGATGTTGTCGACAATCTCTATTTCGTCGGAGCAGGCACCCATCCAGGCGCGGGAATTCCGGGTGTCGTTGGCAGTGCCAAGGCAACAGCGGAGTTGATGCTGGAAGATCTGGCTTAGTCAAATATGAACCGCGCAAACCTTATCATTCATGCCAAAACAAGCATCGAACGTGGATCAAAAAGTTTTGCGCGCGCGTCAAAACTTTTTTCGAAACAAACCCGTGAACGGGCGTGGCTTCTCTATTTCTGGTGCCGCGCCTGTGATGATCTAGCCGACGGACAAGATCATGGTCACGGCATGTCGAGCGTCCCCGACGCAGAAAAAACGATAGCAGCGATGCGGATGATGTCCGCCCGTGCTCATGGCGGAGAACCGACGGGTAAACCGCCGTTTGATGCCTTTGGAACCGTCGCCGCGGAATGCCGTATTCCCCGGAAATTTGCTGATGATATGATCGATGGCTTTGCGCTCGATGCCAAGGGCTGGCATCCCGAGACAGAAAGCGATCTGTTTCAATATTGCTATCACGTTGCCGGAGCCGTGGGATGCATGATGGCAATTGTTATGGGCGTATCGGTGAGCGATGAAGACGTACTGGACCGCGCATGCGATCTAGGATTGGCCTTCCAACTTTCCAATATTGCTCGCGACATTGCCGAAGATGCCGAAGCTGATCGGTGTTACTTGCCGGAGGATTGGTTGATCGAAATGCGTATCAGCCCGGAAAATATCATGGATCCAAACCGCCGTGATGCGCTTGTCATTCTGATAAACCGGCTCTGTGATCTGGCGGCTAAATACGAGAAATCAGCACGTTATGGTGCCGCTAGCCTAGCTTTCCGATCCCGTTGGGCGGTGTTGGCTGCTGCTGGAATTTACGGCGACATTGCGCGCAAAGTAAAAGCCAGTGATGGTGGTTCACTGGACGATCGGGTATTTACGAGCAAATTGTCAAAAGCGAGATGGATTGCGAAAGCTTTTGTACAAGCGCTTTTCAAACCGCGCTTTGTCGAACGGCAAAATCTATGGGTCCGACCGAACCCCAATATTACTTAGCTATTCGCTGGGACCGTTTTCATCGATATAGCCGCTGATCCGTTTTACGGCTGCATCAAACAGGCCTTCTGAAGTACAGATCACACCAAGCGCCTTACCATGGGTTCCGTTGTAAGAAAGCGGCTCGCCTAATGCATCTGAAACGCGCGCTCCCGCCTCCGTTGCAACCACATGGGCGGCGGCTATGTCCCATTCATGCCCCCATCGGGTGGAAGCCACCAGATCGGCACGATCATCGGCAACCATCGCCATGCGCAGGGCAATGCTATTTGGCTTTGTAACTGCGACTAGGTTTAAATCCGGCGGCAATTCTTCCGCCGGCAACCGAGCTCCATCATATTGATTGCACTGACTGGCAATTAATTTTTTGCCATTCACCTCGGTATGATCTCCCGCTTTGGCGACCCACGTCTCCTCCATCGCTGGCGCGTCTAAAACGCCAAATATCGGCATTTCATTTTGTACCAAAGCAACAGAAACGCACCATCCGGTTTTGCCTTTGACAAAATCCTTGGTCCCATCAATCGGGTCCACGACCCAGGTCAGTTCGTCCCCTGCCCCACTATGATCGATATGCGTTTCTTCAGACAGCCATCCTGCCTCCGGCACGAGCTTTTCCAGTTCGGTGCGTAAAAACTGATCAACCGCAATATCGGCATCACTAACAATCTGACCAGGCGATTTTTCCCAAGTCTTATCGGCTTTTTTACCCAACTGCCATTGCTGCATGGCCAACGCCCCGCCTTCTTTAGCGATGGCGACTACACGTTCAAAATCGATCTCAGCCACCGGCGACCGTCATGCTGTCGGTGCGAAGGGTTGGTACGTTCGTCGCAAATCGATATTCCAGATCATCTGCAGCAATCAGACTTTTAAACATGTCTTTCAAGTTGCCAGCAATGGTGATTTCCGAAATGGGCTCGCCAATTTCACCATTGGTAATCAAGAAACCACCAGCACCGCGACTATAATCGCCGGTCACCGGATTGACACCCATGCCGATCAGCTCGGTAATATATACGCCATGTTTAATGTCGCCGATCAAGTCCGCTTTGTTGACCGCACCGTTGCACATGTGCAGATTGGTTGTGCTAACACCAGGTGAACCACCAACGCCGCGCGAGGCATGGCCAGTTGGCTGCAATCCCAATTGCCGCGCCGAAGCGCTTTCCATGATCCATTGAGTCAATCGGCCGTTATCAATTAATTTGGTTTTCGAAGTTGGTAAACCTTCTCCATCAAAGGCCTTTGACCGCAAGCCACGTTTGCGGTGAGGACAATCTATAATTGTGACGTCGCTGCTAAAAACGCCGGTATCCATTGCTTCCAGGAGAAAACTTGTCTTTCGGGCGATACTGCTCCCTGCGATCGCACCAGTGAAATGACCCAACAGGGAGTTACCGACCCGGGGATCATAGACAACCGGCATGGCGCCTGCTTCAAAGTCTATCGGATTTAAGCGCGATACTGCTCTTTCCCCGGCCTCCCTACCAACCGCCTGAGCGCTTTCCATATCTTCAAAATGCCGGACACTGTCATATGCATAGTCACGTTCCATCCCATCGCCCTCACCGGCGATAACACTGGCAGATATGCTGTATCCACTGGTAGAATAAGCGCCGGAGAAACCATGACTGGTCGCCAGCGCAACGATCGAACGTCCGGCACTAGCACCGCCGCCTTCACTATTTGTAACACCTGCAACAGCGCGGGCAGCATCTTCGGCTTCCAGCGCCAACTCACGCAGCTTTTCCGGTTGTGGATCCTGACCATCGTCACCGTCAATAGGATGAGGATCGTCCTTTAGAATCAACTCTTCCGGGGCAAGTCCGGCATATTGATCTTCCGGTGCTTCCTTTGCCATATCAAGCGCCCGCCCAACCAGAGCAGACAAAATCTGAGGGTCCATATCTGAAGAGGAAACAGTTGCCGATCGTTTACCGACAAATACGCGCAAACCGATTTCTTCGCCTTCCGAACGTTCAACATCCTCAAGATTACCCAGCCGCATCGACACCTGTGTTGCCGCATCGCAAACATAGATTGCATCGGCTGCATCGGCGCCGGCGGTTTTGGCTTGGGAAATAAGTGAATCAGCGCGGTCCTGCGCTTCAGAAGGTTTTAGCATGCGCCGGACATAGGTGCGGCGTCAGTCGAGGTCAATGATTGGAAAAGTGAAACGCCTAAAGCGTATCAGAACATCGCGGCTATAGACTTAAAGATCGCAACAAATAAAAATGGCAAGCCCAAAGCTAACACCCATAAAATAATCTGATCCTTGCGAAATTTTGCCGCCAGACTTTGGTCAGTCAGGCCTCGCTCGGCCATATTTTGCCAACGTTGTTCATATTTACGGCAAAAAGGAATGATGATGGCAACCAGCAACAGCAATCCAAAATAAGGTGCAACCGACATGCCTTTGGTTTCTATCGCCCCCATTACAACAAATATTTGTAGCAATGTGTAGGTCAACAATGCGAACGCGCAATTGTTGCTCATCTTCTTATCCCATTGGATACCGCCAAATGCCGTAACAGCATTATTGGAAGATGCTTTTACTCCAGATTCGCGCGAAGCCGCCGCAACCATATTTTTTCCCCTGCAGTCTTCTCTCACATAAGCCGTTAGATGTCTCTCTAACTGACTTACCAACACTATACACCTTTTGCTCAAAATACCAAATCGGCGTAAAAACAGCATTTTATGTCGTTAACGGGCGGTTCTACTTGCCAAAAATTCTGATATCGGACAGAATCAGTTTTTATTCGCAATGGAAAACAGGACCGCTTCGATGACCGCAACACTCGCCGATCCACTGAATCTGCCATGTGGGGCAACGCTACCCAATCGTATTGGTAAGGGTGCGATGACGGAAGGACTTGCAACTCCAAATGGTGTCCCAACGAAGGAGCTGGAGCGCCTTTACGGTATCTGGTCAGATGGCGGCGCGGGCATGTTGCTGAGCGGGAATATCCAAATTGATCGCAATCATCTCGAGCGCCCGGGCAACGTGGTGATTGATGGTCCAGCCAATGACGCAATGATGGCGGCTTTGACAAGCTGGGCAGAAGCAGCGACGAGAAATGGCAACCACTTCTGGGCCCAGATCAGCCATGCAGGGCGGCAAACACAAACAAATGTGAACAAGCACCCAAAGGCACCTTCGGCCGTTAAAACCAGTCTCCCGGGTGGTCAGTTCGGGGAACCGGTAGCGCTAACCACAGACGAGATCAAAGAACTGGTTGATCGGTTCGCTCTCGCCGCAAGAACATGCAAAGCAGCGGGGTTTACGGGCGCACAAATCCATTCTGCACATGGGTATCTGCTGAGCTCTTTTCTTAGCCCTATCGCGAATATCCGTGAGGATGAATATGGGGGTAGCCTGCAAAATCGAGCAAGGTTTCTGCTAGAAACTGTGGCCGCCATGCGTATTGAGGTTGGCCCTGAATTTCCAATATCGGTAAAGCTCAACAGCGCTGATTTTCAGAAAGGTGGATTTGCGTTCGAAGATAGCCTCGAGGTTCTCCAATGGTTGGAAGAAGCGGGCGTCGATCTAGTAGAAATATCGGGCGGCACATATGAACAGCCCGCTTTGATGGGCGCGGAAACCGAAGATAGCGGCACATCGAAGAACATGGCGCCATCAACCAAAGCACGTGAAGCCTATTTCGTCGACTTTGCCAAGGCGATGCAAGATGCAGTAAACATTCCGCTCATGGTCACCGGCGGGTTCCGCAGCCGAACCGCTATGGAACAAGCTTTGGAAAGCGGCGCCGCAGACTTGATTGGTTTGGGTCGCCCGATGTGTATCATGACTGATGCGCCCAATCAGCTGCTTGAAGGGCTGAACGCCCTGCCCCGCTATGAAGACAATCTGCAACTAATCCCCAATTGGTTGGGCTTCCTGAAACGGTTCCAAATGGTCAAAGCGATGGACAGTTTCGCCGCAATTTTTTGGTTTTACGAACAACTTGATCAGATTGGCCAAACCGGGAAAATCAATCCTAATCTGGGCGTGTTCAAAGCGCTACTAGCAGTAGAAGGACGGAACAAGAAAATCATGGCAGGGCGCGCGCAGTAATTGTTTAGAATGACTGTTATCGCCACTGGGAGCGACGGTCGATAAGGCGATGGAAACCTGCAGACATAGCATTCGCACGAGCATGTAGCAATTTCCGGCGTCCTTCCTTTTGACGCGTAAAGACTAATTCTACCTCTCCGACATGCTTGCGCCAACGGCGGGTGAAAAACGTCGCGTCATCCTTATTCTTTCCCAAAACCGTTGGTACAGCATGATAGTCCTTGCGAACCAACGATCCAAGCCAACTCTTCCTGATGATTAGGTAGCGAGGGTTTTCGATCGGAGCCAAAATGTCGGTCAAAGCATCCAGAAATAATCGTTCTTCTGCGCGTGATGCGTTGTGCAAAATGATGTTCCGTTGTCCGCGAATGGTTGGCTCCACTTCGACGGTGTAATGTTCTGCAGGGTGGGCAAGTAATCCAACGTGCGAAAGGCTTTCCAAGGTTACCCTGCCCACTTGCTGCAGGCTTCTCTCCAAGGTGCCATTGCGGAAAAATAGACGTCCCGCTTGCAGAAACTTTGGCAGCGAATAGAGCAATGTCATTCCGCCAAAAATCATCACCAGAGTTGCAAAGACCTGGACAGACTGAAACTGCCGCATCGCTCCGGCGGCTGATGTCACTCCGCCCAAAACTGCGCTGATGGAGAGATATTGCAATGTCTGGATGTAAGACTGTCTGCGCGGCGCGTAGTTAGATTGCACAATCTTTTGCACATGACTACGTTGCTCGGGGTCCCCTAACGAACGACGCCATTTGTCAGCGATGGCCGCACGATTTCTGGCGATGTCGAACATCGCGGCATTGCGGGCCTCGACGGGATCACCCGCAACAATATCGAGCCTGGTGATACCATTGCTGATAAAGTCTGAACTATCATTGTTCACCCCTTCGAACATCTCAAAACGCTTGCTCAACAGTCGCATATCACTGCCCAGCTTGTCGGTTTCCATTTGCGGTGAGCGATCGCTTTGCTCCGATAAAAAACCGACGACCGAATCTTGTACAAGCCTATTGGGCGAAGGCTCGATCGTTGCCAAATGCCAAATATTTGCCACCTTATCTGGAACATCGCTATCAATGCGAATAGCCCGGCCACGCATTTGATTGGACAACATGTAAGAACCAACATTACTGGCGAGAACGAGAGTATTGATCGTTGGCGCATCCCAACCCTCACCCAACAACGCCTGGGTACCAACCAGCAATTGGATTGCGCCAAGATTAAACAGATGCGTCACCAGCCTGACCATCTTCTGACCACTCCGGCTCTCCACCCTTAACTGTGAAAAACCCGGACAGCCGCGCAACGCAGTGATCTTGATATGATCCATGGGCATATTTGCTGTTGTTGATGCTTCGGGCAATCTGGCAATTGCACAATCGGGTATGATGACCATTGTTCCGGTCAACACTGCCAACCGAACTTCATCCAGTTGCGCACGCCTCAAATGATCGAATATAGGTACAACGCCAAGCTTTGTGGGATTAAACGCTTGTTCTGGCTTCGTAGGAAGATCAGACGCACGAACATAGTCCGTTAACACCACCATTCTCAGATCATCTTTGAGACTGGTATGTTCTGATCGTGCAATGGCTTCTATAGAATCGAGCTTGGCCAAACTACCGGCCATAGCTTTAAACAGCTTTCGGCTTTCGATCAGCTTGACCCGGTTATTCTCGATCAACCCTGCTTTTCGGGCCTGCTGTTCTATTTGTTTTCGCAACGCCTCCTGATCGGAGAAATCATTTGAATAAGCGAATAGAAAACCATTTAGAAATACCTCCAACCATGCCGGTGATAGGGTCGGTAGAGTCCTGTTTTCGACGCCGAGCAGATCAAGGGGCTCCGATGGCAGTTCGGCATTTCCTGCCACCAAGATGATAAGCATAGAAGATAGAAATTCCGGATCGCTCAATATGGCTTCTTCATGGATATCCGGAGCGTTGATCCAAGGATGATTGAGGAGTGTTCCGATAAACTCAGCGTTATTGGTAATGGTGGAAACCAAGGAAAAAATCCCTCTTCGCCGGTTCTCCAGCAAATCCAGTTCACTTTTTTGCGGTAGCGAGAAATGGATGTGATCTTGATGCGGACAGAGATCACCATTGCGGACAAGTTCAGGCACCGAAATTTCGGCGTCGATGGCCCCGCACAGATCATCATATCGCATCCACTCCGTGTAACTGGCATCATAGGGAGGTGTTGCAGTTAGGGCGACTAAGCTTGCCTCTGGCAAAGCATCCGTCAACGCGTTTAGCGCACGCCACCATTCCCGGCGAAGGTGATGCGCTTCATCAACCAATATCGTGACACCCCGATCTCCTTTAAGTTGCTCAATCAACCGTTCGAATTCAGGTCTCCGGTCATCTCCATCTATATCTGTCTCTATCTTCCAAATAGCGTGAAGCGCCTGATAGGTTACACTGGTAATATTTGCAGGCGATCTCAGATCGTAAGAGATATCCGGTGCATCATCGGGTGTTGGAACAAACATCTCAAACAGTCTTTCAGACCATTGGTTACGGATTGTCAGCGTCGGTGAAAGGATCAGCGCAGGTTTGGCGAGTTCTCGCATCACCTCAAGGCCGAGCACCGTTTTTCCTGACCCAGGCGCAGCAACCACATGTAGCTTTTCATCGGTGAGGTGGTTCCGCAGCTCTTCCAATACACGCGCCTGATAATCGCGCCAATTGCCTTGAAATTGCAGATATTCAAACATGCTGGATTTGATTGATGCCGAAGTGGATTACGTCAACCAGAAAATTGGAACCATTGGTGCAATCCCATTGCTGGAAAAGCCCCGCCAACAAGGCTTTCACACTTTGGCGTGAGGAGGCCTTTATATGCACCCTCACTTTTCCGCTTCAACTGCGCTTCTCCCGACCTGCGAGCTCCTTCAGTGTTTCTTCATGCTTGGCTCGATCTATTCGATACAATCCGATGATTGTTATCATTGTTAGCCAGATTCCCAGAATTACCGGAACGTAGACCGCGCCCAATCGCCATAGGGTCTCGTCCGAAACCTCTCCCTGTTGCGATCCGGCTGCCAGTCCTACTGCGGACAGGACAAATCCGGCAACCACAATACCGAAGCCTTCACCAAATTTGCGCATGAAAGTCGCTGCTGCAAAGAAAAGTCCTTCCGAGCGATTGCCAGTTTTTACTTCGCCTTGTTCAACCAGATCAGCCATCATTGATGCGGCCAGTATTTGATAACAAATAATCAATCCGACATCGATGGTGTTGGTGATCAGGACAATCCAGAAAATTTCGGGCGTTCCATTTTCTGGTAGTACATCAATCAATCGCAAGAAAATGGGCATTGGCGAACCGATGAAAGCAATCAAGCCGACGATAATCGCGCCGCGTTTTTTGCCGATCTTTTTGGTCACAATAGGCGCCAGAGATCCGCCAATGAAGGCAGAAAGAAACACACCCAAAGTTACAGCCCCGATCTGCTCTGGTGAAAAACCCCAATAGTAAGTGCTGAAATAGAAAGTGAGGCCGGCGGCCAATCCGCTAGCCGTATAACCCAACAGAGATGCGGAGAACAAAGCGAAGAAAGACCGGCTGGCAACGGTGTCAAAAATCTCCCGAAATATCTTTCCCAGAGTCAGCTGTCTTTTGGGAGGGGCCTTACGCAAGTGCGGAATATGACTGTGCGTTCCGAGCGCCGAGATCATAATGGCAGCGAACATTACCGATGACCCAACCAGTCCAAAAAACGCGTAAGCATCGGGATTGAACTGTCCATTGACAATCGTTGCCGTTACAAAGGCAGGAAAGATAAATGTAAACAGAATGACCGTCATGGCGTTGCCACCAGTCCAGCCAAAGAAATAACGAAAGCTTAAAATACTGCTGCGTTCGTCATAATCATCGGTCAGCTCTGGCGCCAGGGCGGCGCTTGGTGTTTCGTAGACTGTAATGAACGTGCGGATAGTAACGGCCAGAACGACAATATACCAAAATAGTTGTTGATCACTCCAACCTTCTGGCGGATTCCAGATAAAATAATAGCTGACGGCCACCGGAACTGCGGCAGCATACATGAAGGGATGTCGTCGTCCCCATTTTGATCGAAAATTATCCGACCAATAGCCTACGACTGGGTCACTGACTGCATCTGAAATCAATGCGATGAAGATCGCCAGGCTGACCAGACGAGCATCCATCCCCACAACCTGCGCATAAAAGAGAAGCAGAAAATATTTGAGACCGCCATCCTTGACGCCATAGGCAACCGATCCAAAGCCATATGCGAGTTTTGTCCAGAACGGAACTATTGGCTTTGTCGCTGTTGCAGCTATGGCTTCGGACAATCCATTCTCTCCTCACAATCGGTAAACGGCGGTAACGGTGTATCAGAGAGTTCAGTCAACCTGTCAACAAATGGACTGTTTAGTTTCAAAAGTTGCAACTATTTTTGCTCAGCCCAACCGACTTTCCCAGTTATCACCAAAAAACACATGCACTGAGAGAAATGCCGAGGTACAAGCAGCTTGATAATATTCCCGCGAAAGGAATCCATTTTGTGTTGAATAAACTTCTCCTCTTTTGGCTGTCTATCCCGTTACTCGCGGCTTGCTCTCCCAACTCTACACTGCCGGAAAGAGTCCAATCGGATGCAGATCTGATCATTCAAAATGTCACGACGATTGATGCAGTTAGCGGAGAACGGCCCAATATGGATGTGGCAATCGCCAGTGATAGAATTGTCAGTGTTAAACCTTCTGGCGGGAAAGCGACGGCGACTGGTACAAATATTATAGATGGAACCGACAAGTTTCTTATCCCCGGCTTATGGGACGCCCATGTGCACCTGGCCTATGATTCGGAAATTGGCCACGAGTCATTCTTTCCATTGGCGCTCGCTCACGGTGTCACCTATCTTCGAGATACCGGCGGCCATCTTGACAAACTGACGGAAGCACGAGCCCTCGCGTCCAGCGATAAAGTTACACCCGATCTTTATGTTTCCGGTCCGCTCGTCGATGGAGAAAAGCGCGTCTATGCAGGTCAATCTGCGACCACTCCGAACCTATCAATCGGTGTCGCCACTCGTGAACAGGCCATTGCCGAAGTTGACCGCCTGGCAGCGCAGGATGTCAATTTTATCAAGGCTTATGAGATGTTGGCTCCGGATGTTTTTCGTGCGGTCGTGCTGCAAGCGAAAAAGCATGATCTTCCGGTTACGGCCCATTCGCCTCTTTCGATGACCGCTGGACAAGCAATAGAAGCGGGTATTTCTGATATGCAACATCTTCGCAATCTAGAAATGGACTGTGTCGCTGATCCAGAGATGCTCCTACAACAGCGGGAAACCGTCATGGCGGCCAACGAAGCTGAATATGGTGGAAAGTTGCGATCCGAAATTCATCGCTTGCAGCGCCACAAAGCAGTTCAAGCAAGGAATGCAGAGAGCTGCAAAACCCTTATTGCCTTGATGAAGAGCAAGGGAGTGTCGCAAACGCCCACTTTGACAATTAGTCGTTTTCTCTCTCGCAAACTCTATGCCGACAAGAACTGGCAAGATACATTCCAAATGATGCCTCCAACCGTTGCCCAAAAATGGACGCAAATCGCGAGCAGATTGGCCAGTCGCAAACCAACGACCAGCGACAAAGCCTATGATGATTGGTTGATGACAATGGTGTCTGATTTAAATCAGGCTGGTATCTCCATTCTGGCCGGAACCGATGCGCCCATCGGATTTTTGACACCGGGTGCCAGCCTGCACGAAGAACTCATCATGCTGGTCGAGGCCGGATTGACGCCACTGGAAGCAATTCGAGCCGCAACAATCGCCCCCGCTGCGTTTTTCAACCTTCAGGACAGTCAGGGTAGCGTGGCACCAAAAATGCAAGCCGATTTGGTGCTTCTGACGAAAAACCCATTAACTGATATTCAAAATATCAAGGATATCGATCTGGTTATCAAAGATGGTCAAGTCGTCGCCGTACCAACAAGAAAAGAGCTCTATCGCAATATGGACTGACACAACTAATATCAATCCTCCTGGTTTAGCTGATTTTCCGGTAATCGCCGTCGGCCCAATTGCCGTCTAAAGAAAATCAAGCCAATCGAACATATTGTTCATGTTTATCTTCCACTGCGAGAAACAATTGATTTCTTCCACCGGTCTTGGCTTGATACAGAGCCTGATCCGCCCGGCGCAATGCCATGGAGAAGCTTTCCTGCCCCGATATTATTGCCAGTCCGACGCTTGCGGTTACTGAGGATCTCTCACCGATTTCCGGATGCGTTATCATTCCCATGGATAGCCTGATATGTTGAGCAATTGTGTGAATGTCTTCACTTTTTAGTTTATCCAAAATTACGACAAATTCTTCACCACCGATACGCGCTACAACACCCAATCCTTCCACCAGTTTGTTTAACTCTGTCGCCGAGCGAACGAGCACTTGATCACCAACCTCATGTCCGAAACGATCGTTCACTTGTTTGAAGTGATCGAGATCAATGATCAGAATAGCTCTACCAACGCTGCGTGCGCCCTCTAACTCGCGAGTGACATATTGATCCAAACCGCGCCTGTTTCTCAGTTTAGTCAGAGGATCCCTGATGGACTCTCTTAGATGCTTGTCAATTATCTTATGCCCTATCGCCAGCAATATTGTCGCGCCGCATGCTAGTGCAAAAAACGCACTACTGACATGGAGCAGTGAGGCGTAAGAGGACGAGCCGTAAGATGCATTGTTATAGGTGTGACCCAATATTCCATAGACCGCTATGGGTCGGATAAAATATGAGGCACAAAGCCCCGCTGAGGTCACAAAAAGAGCTGTTTCAATTGGGTTACTCTTTCGGCGCCAGAGCGGCGGCAAACCAAGGCTCAAGATCGACCCGGCGGTGATAGTCGAAACAATGGACCGTATGATGATGTCATTATCAATCAAGCTGAACCAAAGTAAGAAAAACCCTCCGATTGTGGCTAACATGCTAGCTGATTTGAAAGGTAATTCTTCCCGAAAATACTCCTTAATACCCATCGTCCAGGCGAAGCTAAAACCCCAGAAAAAGAGCTTGGCGAGGACATCAAGCCCAGTCGGATTAAGAAAGGATCTGCCCAAATCAAACAAAAAAGCGCTCAGGCCAAAGGTAAAGGCCATCGCAATCCAATAGGAAGTTTTCTCTTTCCTATCGAAAAAAAATAACGCCGCGAACAAAATTGCAAAAACAATCAAGATCACAGCCATTGTTATTCGAAAGAGTAAACTCGCTTCTACCATCGTTACATGAACGGCTTCTAAGGTCGAACATTAACAGTTGACGTACAACTAGAAACGGTATCTCTGAAAATAGATCAAAGTACATCGGTAAAATATTGATATTATTTGATTTTGAACGAAGTTTAAATACATAGTTTACGTTACTCCATCGGCACAGTAACAGAGCGATCCACACTCAAATAACCGAAATCCAAATCGATCCATTAACGCACGGGCAATGTGTGGCCATTTAAGCGGACCTGACAAGGAATCTAAACATGCTTCGCTTCATTTTCTGGCTAATGCTCGGCGGCATTCTCGCTATTTCGATCATGCCTGCTGCAAATGCCCCCACGGTCTTTGCCGATGACAAACTCAACCATATTTTGGCGTTTTTTGTGCTCTCTCTCATGGCACGGATCCTTTGGCCCCGCATCAATGTGCTAATCTTGGCTAGCATGCTTACAGTTTTCGGCGGAGCCATTGAACTATTGCAGTTTTCCATGGGCTTAGGACGCCAGGCAGATTGGATGGATTTTGCTGCCGATGTTTTCGCTATATTGCTAGGCATATTATTTGGGCAAATGGTGAATGGTTTCAGGAACAGAGCAGCAGTCAACGAGTAATAATCGCCATTGAAATGCTTGCGTCATCACCAATTCTGGCCTCTAGATGATGGGTAACCAAAGCTAGAGAGAAGCGCATGACACAATCTATCTATATCCTCGGCGGCCATCAGACCGACTTCTCGGTAAATTGGGCAAAAAATGGCAAATCCCTTTTCGATTTATTCTCCGATTCCATCTTACGCGCACTGGAGAAATCAAAGCTTGAAGCCAAAGATATAGAAGTTGGCCATGTTGGCAATTTTGTAGCTGAGCTCTTTGCGGGCCAAGGCATGCTCGGTGGTTTTTTTGGTCATGTTCATTCGGACTTTTCGGGCATGCCGGCGGCAAGACATGAAGGTGCATGTGCATCCGGTTCTCTGGCAATATTGGCGGCAATGGCCGATCTGGAAAGTGGTCGCTATGATCTGGCTTGCGTCGCTGGCGTTGAGCTGATGCGTAATGTCTCTGGTCAACAGGCGGCTGATAATTTGGGCGCGGCGATTTATGTTGGTGAAGAGGCTCAGGATGCCACCTATATTTGGCCAGCCATGTTCTCTGACCTCGCTGAGGAATATGATCGGCGCTATGGTCTGGAATATGATCATCTCAGCGAAATTTCCCGGATCAATTTTGAAAACGCCCGCCGCAACCCGAATGCGCAGGCACGCAATTGGGAATTCGGCAACCGAAGTTTCACCGATGATGATGAACAGAACCCTGTAATCGAAGGATGGATGCGGCGTCAGGATTGCGGACAGGTTTCTGACGGCGCAGCAGTTGTCTTTCTAGCCACCGAAGCAAGGGCAAAATCCTACGCGGATCAGCACGGCCTTTCGATGGAGAGCATCCCTCGCATCAAAGGTTGGGGTCACACCACGGCGCCGATGTTAATGCAGACCAAGTTGGATGAAAGCGCGGATCAAGAATATGCCATGCCGTGGACCCGTAAAGCGATTACCGATGCCTATCGACGGGCGGGTATTAGCGGTCCTAGTGATCTGGATGCGATCGAAACCCACGACTGTTTCTCGATTACCGAATATATGGCGATCGAGCATTTTGGTATCACAGCACCCGGAGAAGCCTGGAAAGCCATAGAAGATGGCCGGATTGGTTTTGCCGGAAGCATTCCTGTCAATCCTTCAGGCGGCCTTATCGGTATGGGCCATCCGGTAGGAGCCACAGGTGTACGGATGCTATTGGATGCCTCCAAACAGGTCACAGGAACAGCCGGCGATTATCAAGTTGAAGACGCACGCAATGTCGGCACTTTCAATGTCGGCGGCTCAGGAACAACCAACTGCTCCTTCGTCGTTGGAACAGGCGGTTAAGCAACCATTCGCTTAGGCGACTTTCGAAAGCTCACTGGCATCGGCCCAAACGGCATGCGTTCCGCTGCATATCCTATGTGGCAATATGATCTGACAGACCGGTCCTGCCTCGATATTCTTTGCGTCCAGGACGACGCATTCTGAGCGGTTTAGATTCATGTCGGTGATGAAGCTGACTAGATATCCATCATCTTCCGAGGTTGCATTTTTGCGCGCTATAAACGGTGCTTCGCTGCCATAACGGCCTTCGCCAAATTCGTAATGCCGTGCCTCTCCGGTTTCCAAATCATGTTTTATCATGCCAGTGAAAAGGAAATAACCATCTTCACCCGTGACACTATAAACATACCGATGCTTCGATCCTTGGTAGGCCGGATTGATCGTACCGAATTCAACGATCTCTTCGTCATACAGGCGCTCTTCCACAGTCTCTCCGGTAGCAAGATCAAACCGCCAACGATGCAAATGCGTTTTAAGGGAGTGTAGATCCAGATTGGAGCCCATTGCTTCATAGCCCTCGGGCATGGATTGTAAGGGATCGGGTCGCGGGTCCTCCTGAAAATACCCATCCATGATCACCTCATCACCCTCTTCATAGGCATTCATAAAGTGGAGAACATAGGTCGATTCTGCCTCGAACCACTTGATGTCCTCCGGATTTCCATGACGCGGGATTAGTGCAAAACGCGACGGGATATTCTTGTCAAATACTGGCACATAAAAACCTGCATCGAGCGCAGCTTGCGGCCAGAACATTGGAAAATCGTTTAATATGGCAAAATTTTCAGAAAAGCACATGTCGTGGGGAAGACGTGGTGCCGGTAGGTCAACCGGGATATAATGCTTCAACTTATTGTCTGCACCAACAACACCATAATGCATATAAGGCGCATGGGTCGAATAGTTGAAAAACATCAACTCACCGGTTTTCGGATCGACTTTCGGGTGAGCAGAAATACCATCAATTGGCGTCCATCCCTCAATACCCAGCGTATCCAAAGTCTGGGGGTCGAGGCGATAGCCTTCGCCGCACTGCCAGAAGGTGGAGAGGATATTACCTGCATGGACAACCACATCAGTGGAAGACCCATCCTTGATATGGCTATGTGCACCCCAACCATTGCGTTCTGATTTTTTGGGATTACCCATACAGCCAATCCAAAGGGATCGGCCTGCTTCCTGCTCCGCTTCAAAACCACGTGTGCGGATGAAGCGGTTTTTATACTCTGCTTTACCCTCGGTGAAGCGCATCATGTGCAACATGCCGTCTCCATCAAAGGGATGATAACGGCCAATCGCATCATGCACTGGGTTTTCGGTGTTGCGCACGTAAATACCATCAATATCGACCGGAATCTCACCAATGATTTCTAGATCGCTGGTGTCATACTCCTCAAAATTCGGCGTCCAGGCGCCATTCAAGTAGGGATGATCGTTTTCGGATAAAGTCGCTTTGACGGTATTGACCGGAACAGGCATTTGGGGGAGCTTTCAATTTGGTATGTTTATTGAAGTCATTGCTCCTTCAAGTATTTTCAGCCCAGGGTCAAGCAATTCCGGAATCAATCTAGGCCGGTCAGTTTTTCAGCGGCTGAATGGACACAGTTTGCGGGAGCAAAGCTTTGTGACATCCATTGCAAGTCATCTGCGGTGTGAGTTGATTCCCACAACTTACGTGCGTTAATATGACAGGAGGCCCCTCTTCCGCGCCATAATATTTATCACCCCAGAGCATCAGCATCATGATGACGAAATAGTAATCGAAGCCCTTTTTCGTCAAAAAATACTCATGCCTCAGCGGGTTCTGCTGATAGGGAGCTGCTCTGAGTACACCGGTATCGACGAGAGACTTTAACCGATCGGTGACAATGGCGGGAGAGGCCCCGGTATCGGCTTCAATCTGATCAAACCTTCTTAACTCAGTAAAAATGGCACGCATGATGAGAGCGGACCAACGATCACCCAGAATTTCTACCGACCCGCGCAGCAAGGACGGCTTGTCGGACGAAAAGGAAACTTGATTCCGGCGTCTGCTATAGGAAGCCGGCATCCAACCCAGACCCGGCCCCTCTACAAAAGAGATATCTCTGAGTGAGACTGTTTCCTTACACGATGAACAGACTGGCAGAGGAATTAGTGATGCTCCGCATATCTCATGCTTCAGTTCAAGATTGCGCCTACTCTCCGAACTGCCCCATTGGCGTTCCCAGACATAGAGTGACATTACGGTCTGAAACAGATCCACACCTTTTTCGGTGAGGCGATATTCGAGATGCTTTTTGCCGTCAGCAGGCGATGCCTTGCGCAAGATTTGATTATCGATCAAGCGCACCAAGCGATTTGAAAGCAAAGCTTTTTGAAGACCCGTTGCGTCCTTCAGTTCCTTAAATCGCGAAGAACCCATCCAGATAGACTCCAATATCAGCAAGATAGGCGTGTCGCCCAATATTTCCAACGCACGCCAAATAGAGCAGGTGCGAATGGATATTGTTGTATCAGGTTGAACGGCTTGCCCCATACCAACTGGATATAATCGGTATTATGACAAATAACAGCCTGTCATAAAGACTGTAATCAAACCCTGGTGAGATCATAGCTTGAGCAAGGCTAGGATCTTTGAGCCTTCTCCAAATATGCTAAACCGAACGGGGATAGAAAGTCTCGAAGTGGCAATTTTCTGCCGGTTTGCGGCAATGTTTTGCCGCGCACAACATAACAGACATTTTCTCAACCCCACAATCTGTGAAGAACACCGGTAAGCCATAGGTTTCCAGCATTTGGCACAGGCTTTGCTTCTTCATCCTCACGTTCGAACAAAAACAACAGCGCAATGTGCCGAAAAGAAATGGAAGACAGATGATAGAAACCTTGCAAGCGCAGGAAATTGAATCACTCTTGGATAAAGTTGACGATGGGACCAAAATTCTATCGCTAGACTGCTTCGACACATTGGTTTGGCGTAATGTGAATATGCCAACAGATGTGTTCTATGATCTGAACATAACAGATTGCAGCATGGAAATGCGCGTCCTTGCGGAAAAGCGTGCGCGCAAAGCCCTGGCTTTCGAACAGCAAAAGCAGGAAGTCACGATCGCTGATATTTACGCCAATCTTTTTCGCGCCGCTGATGAACAGCAAATCGCCTCCTACGTAGATAGAGAACTGGCGGCTGAGGCCTTGCATTGTTTCGCGTTTACGCCGGTAGTCAATTTGATCGCGGCGGCCAAAGCACGCGGCATGCAAGTGATCATTGTCTCCGACACCTATTTACCCGAACAGTTTCTTCGTCAGCTCATTACCGATGCAGCTGGACAGGATGTCATCAATAATATCGATCAGGTTTTTTGCTCATGCGACTATGGCGTAAACAAAGCCAGTGGTCTGTTTGAGCATGTTCTGGAAGAACTAAAAGTCGATCCGGGAACAATCGTTCACCTCGGTGATAACAAAGTCGCTGACTTTGAGTCCCCGATCGAATTGGGCATTCACGGTGTCCACTTTGAGCAGTTTGATGATGAAGCCGCCGAACGATTGCGCCTTGAAGCCGCCGCCGCAACATTGCTTGAAACAGATACCCGCAAAGCATCCCCCGCATTGCAACCGCACCGACCACAAATATCACTGCGCAAAAATGACGATTCCATATTCCAATTCGGCCATGATGTTTTGGGACCCATTTATCAGGGCTTTTCAAGTTGGATTGCTGAAGAAGCGCAAGCCATAGAGACGGAAACAGGGCGGAAACCCAAACTGCTTTTCCTATTGCGAGATGGTTACCTTCCCGCGCAGGCCTTCCTGGAGCAGCATCCCGAATATACCGACCAAGTGGCGATGATTGAGCTGAGCCGGTTTACCGCCAATGCTAGCAGTTTTACCGATGAGAAAGCGATCAAAGATTATCTGGTTGCAGAAGTAGCAGGCAGTCAAAATGATACCTATTCGCAGCAACGACAAGCCGCCTTCTGCCGGCAGTTGCTATTTTTCAACAACGAAACACAAAAAATTGCCAAACAGAAAACTGCCAAGGACTTCATTGCGCAAATCCTGAAACCACAAAATGTCAAAAAGATAATCAACCGCTCGACCAAGTTTCGCAGCGGTTTGCTCGCGCATTTGCAAAAACATGGCGTCGAACAAGGCGATGTCGTGATGTTTGTGGATCTGGGTTATAACGGCTCGGTCCAAAACGCGATTGCACCCGTGCTCTCCCGTGAAATGGATCTCGATATCCGCGGCTGCTATTTGTTGCTACGCGAGTTGATGATTAGCGGGCAGAATAAAAAGGGGCTCATCGACAAACGTCACTATGACATCAACGCGCTGCACTCCTTATGTGAATCCATTGCTGTCCTCGAACAGTTAAGCACACAGTCCAATGGCTCAGTATTGGGTTATGACGAACGAGGAGAACCCAGGCGCGATACGGCCGACATTAAAGGGCAACAGAGCGAATCCCGCGATGCAGCACAGGCCGCTTGCCTCGACTTTGTTTCGAACACCGGTGCCGGATGGACTAACGCCCCCACATCGTGGGATAATGATTGCGCGCGAAGAATGACGGCCGCTGCCCTCACCCGACTGCTCTTCCTGCCTGTTGAACGCGAAGTCGGTATTTTTGAAAATTTCCGGCATGATGTGAACATGGGCACCAAGGATATGATCCAGCTGATCGATCCCAAGGGTGCGGCGGAAGGTTTACGCCGTCGCGGCCTTTTCTACAGCAAGAACATCACCCGTATGTACTTGCCCGGTGAGCTTAAACAAGCCGGTATGCAAACGCTGCTACCGCTATTTACCAGCACCCGCTTTGGCCTTGATCTGCGACAAGACGACTTTCAGGCAGGCGGCATCGAAATTCCGGTGATGCTAGCCAACGATCAAGAGAATATACAAATTGAGGTTACCGCCTACCCAACCAGCGAAGGCTTCTATCAAGCGCTTATTCCTGCCGGTACTGGGCAACTAACCCTTGCCATCATGATCGGACAGATTTGCGACTGGTTCCAGGTGGAAGAAATCAGCTTTCATGAGATTGACCAATTTATGGCCAAGAAGATCGATGACGATTCCATACCCGCCAGTCCAATCTACGATACGATGACAGAAAATGCGCCGGGGTTGCATCGCTGTTCTCGCGAAAGCGCGTTCATATTAATCCCGCCACCAGCGAAACCCTCAAACGAGGGCATGATGCTGAACTTTGTTTTCCGCCCAACAATTAAACGCGCCAATGCCGTCAAACTCAGAGAGGTTGCCTAAACCATGACCGAATTACTGATCCATTCCATGTCCGAATTTTCCAACATCATCGTCGATGCGATGGATATTGCAAATGTCTCTCGGATAGCAGAAATTGGTGCCGAATTTGGCGGAACGTCAAAAGTTTTGGCTGATCATGCAGCGATTCAAGATGGGCACCTTTACAGCGTCGATCCCAATCCCAAGCAGGAATTTCTCGAGTGGGTTTCCGACCATAAACATGTGACCCATATTCCGAAGCTTAGCCTTGATGCTTTTGCAAAATTGAAGAACATCGATTTATGTGTGATCGATGGCGACCATAACTGGTATACCGTTTATAATGAGCTTCTGGCGCTCGACAAAATCTCTAAAAGAGATGACAAACCATTTTTCGCAATCATGCATGACGTTTGCTGGCCATCAGGATATCGGGACATGTACTATAATCCTGACGTCATACCGGAAGAATATCGTCATGATTATTGCATGGACAGCGGTACTAAGCCGGGTCACCCTGGCCTGCTATCGGAACAGGGGTTTCGAGGACTAGGACAGTTTGCCATCGCTCTGCACGAAGGCGGCGAGCGCAATGGCGTGAAATGTGCAGTTATCGATTTTCTGGACAAAATGGAAACAGAGGGACGCGAGTTAGCCTATGCAGAAATTCCAGCCGTCTTTGGACTAGGCATTATATTCGACACCAAAGCCGATTGGGCCGAGGCGTTGGGAGAATATTTGGTGCCTCTCCATGCGAACCCATTAATCGCAAAACTCGAGCAAAACCGGATCGCAAACTACCTAACCGTTCTCGATTGGCAAGATGGTCATATTGCGCACTGAAGCTAGGCCTTAGCGGCATTCGAAAGAGATTTAAAATTGCGTGCAAATGGTAATTCTCTCAAGGGTTTTGCTTTGCCCATCCCTTCCATGCTGCGACATCATATGCGAAATGCTTGCCACTGACCGCGGTCAGCGTGCCGATGACCTGTGATTTGAGCCAAGGGGGATCGTTGGCAAAATCTAACCTCGCGACAAGTGCGGCTATTGTTTCACGATCGTTTTGGCGCGATGCGGCAACAGCTCTTAATGCACTGAGCTCGATCTCAAAATATTTCTCAAAACTATTGGGTGCCGACGTCCAGGGATCCAATAGGAATTCAACGGGGATCTCTGCCTGGCCGGATCGTTCCATAGCGGCCAAAATGGTCGAGCGAGCAACATCTTCTGCCTGCAATTCGATATTCCCGCCAAAAGCACTAATTTTGACGTCGGGTACTTTTACCTTCAATCGGTCAAGGAAAAAACCGGGAGGCGCTCCATTGGAAGAGGCCCGATTTATTAGTTCGCGCAACTCACCAGTTTGTGCGCCAATATATGTGGATGGCGCCGCCAGCAGAGCATCGATTTGTTGGCCGATATCCTGCCAATTCGCCTCCCCTGTCTTAGATGGCGAATTGGAAACCAATCCGGGCGGACGTCCTCCAAGCGGGATGTCATGATCTCGAGAACCCCAGACAATTCCGCGACCATCATCCCCGGCACCAGCGACATAAATTCCCCCTGACACTGCCTGGATCGACACAGGTCGACCATTTTCAAGGTCGCCATGGCGCGACCATTCACTGCCATTTGGGCTTGACCATAGTCGGCCATCATTCGCGACAAGCCAGATCTGATCGCCATCACTGGTTAGGTCTACGAATGGTCCTTTGAATCCGACACGAATAGATCTTCTACCGTCAAATCGCCAAACCTCTCTTTCCCGGCCGCGTCCCACTATTCCAAAAAGCCCATCCTGGTGAACGGTCAGTCCATTGAAATATCGGTTGAGCGGCCAGCCATTGACGGTCCGAAATCCGGAACCGGTCCACCTGACGAGACGTTTGACTTTTACATCGCTTAGCGAGGCGTAGGTCTCGCCGGCGAAAACAATCATCTCCTTAAGTCGGCTGACATGGGTGGTCGGTGTTGGATGGATATAGAATTCCTGCCAACTAAGCCCGGCATCTTTTGACAGTTGCATTCCGGCTTTTCTGGTTCCGGTGATCGCTAGCAGTCCATCGTTCCATTCCAACAACTGGCTGGTATGATAGATTGGCGGATTGGAGATGGTTAGAGGCTTCCAGGTCTTCCCATCAGTAACCTCAACAATGCCGTTGCCGGCAGATTGCAAGGCATCTTCGAATGGCCAATAGAGCAGACCGTTGTAGACCAATGGATGTCCTGCATCTTGGCTGTATAGATGGCGCTCATATCTAACTTCGCTGGTGTTGGGATTGAAGCTCCAGATGTCGGCGGAATTGTGATTGCGACCTTTGACAGAATTGGCGAACCATAGCTTACCGCGATAACCGATAAGCCTGGAAGCGACGGGCCAAGGACCGACTTGGGCGATGACATCCAGTTGTAATTTGCCAGCTTCTTGAACCGAACTCTTTTGGGCAGGAGTGGCTTGGGAATTCCGTGTGAATTGAAATATTGCGACAGCGACCAGGCCCATCACCAAAATCAATATCAAATAACCGCGAGAAAGTTTCATGTTTTGGGCTTAAGAAACATTGACCTAATTGCAATGCATTTTCTGAATGCCTTAGACATCATTTGCTGCCATAGCTTGCACACCGATCAGGTAAACTGACGCGCTTTTTGTTTCTGGGAGAAAAGATGCTCACTATTATGGACCTTCGTGCAATTGCCAAATCGGGTCGGCCGGAAGGCGCATATCTTAAGGTTCTTCCGTGAGCTTGCGGCTTGAAGGCGTTTCCAAAATGTCAAACGGCGAAACGCATATTTATCCCACCGATATCAATTTGCAGAAAGGTTCGATGAACGTGCTCCTCGGACCGACATCGGCGGGCAAGACGTCATTGATGCGCCTGATGGCGGGATTGGACAAACCCGATACCGGTACAATCTATTGGCAAGATCAGGATGTCACCAAACACCGTGTGCAGGATCGTGACATCGCGATGGTGTACCAGCAATTCGTCAACTATCCTTCCATGACTGTCCACGACAACATCGCCTCACCGCTAAAGTTGCAGAAAAAATCTGCCGCAGAGATAGATGCAAAAGTTCAGGAAATGGCCAACCTGCTGGAACTGACATCCATTCTTGATCGCAAACCAGCCGAAATATCTGGCGGACAGCAGCAAAGATGCGCGATGGCCCGCGCTCTGGCAAAAGATGTCGGACTGGTATTGATGGATGAACCGCTCGCCAATTTGGACTATAAACTGCGCGAGGAATTACGGGTCGAAATCCCCCGCCTGTTTGAAGCGTCAGGCAGTATTTTTGTTTATGCGACGACAGAACCCGAAGAGGCGCTGTTGTTGGGTGGCAATACAGCCACGCTTTGGGAAGGCAGAATAACCCAATTTGGTAACGCCATGGATGTTTATCGCGGTCCGGTGGATGAGACCACAGCCCGGGTCTATTCGGATCCACCGATGAACTTTATATCCGTAGAAAAGGAAGGCACGGTCATTCGCTTTCCGGATGGACAATCAACAAAGTTACGCGATGATCTAATCAATTTGCCAGATGCCGGCTATCGGATAGGTTTCCGTGCTCATCATCTCGAAATCGGCGATAATATCGACAGCGCTATTGAATTTGAGACCAAACTGATTGTCACTGAGCTTACCGGTTCTGACACCTTTGTGCATCTCGACACGACAAGCGAACGGTGGATCGGTTTGGTTCAGGGGTTGCAGGATTTCGAGGTTGGACAAGATCTAAAGGCTGGTCTGAACCCCGCAAATGCATTCTATTTTGACAAGGATGGAAAATTGGTCGCCGCACCAAATCATGACGCTGGAAAGTCGGGGGACTAGACTTGGCATCGATAACACTCGAAAATTTAGCACATAGCTATCAACCGAATTCGGATGCGGACCATGATTTCGCCCTCAAGGCTATGGATTACACCTGGGAAGATGGCCGGGCCTACGCGCTGCTGGGTCCCAGCGGATGCGGCAAAACCACTTTGCTCAATATCATTTCGGGTCTTCTCACGCCAACACGCGGACGTATTTTGTTTGACGATAAAGACGTGACCGCAGCATCGACCGCCGAACGAAACATCGCTCAGGTTTTTCAGTTTCCGGTGGTCTATGATACCATGACAGTTCGACAGAACTTGGCTTTCCCACTGCGCAATCGGGGTATGGAAACAGACTATATTACAGAGCGTGTAGACCGCATCGCGCAAATGATCGGCCTGGATGCCGACCTGCACAAAAAGGCGCGCGGGTTAACGTCAGATCTCAAACAGAAAATATCATTGGGCCGCGGTATGGTTCGCGATGATGTCAACGCGATCTTGTTTGATGAACCGCTGACAGTCATTGATCCTCACTTGAAATGGGAATTGCGGACACAGCTCAAATCACTGCATCAGGAATTTGGTCACACAATGATTTATGTGACCCATGACCAAACCGAAGCCCTGACTTTTGCGGAGAAGGTGGTGGTGATGCACGATGGTCGCGTCGTGCAAATCGGAACGCCTAAAGAGCTTTTTGAAACACCGGCGCACAGCTTTGTGGGCTATTTCATCGGTTCTCCGGGCATGAATTTTATACCTGTTTCTGTTGCTGGAAATAAAGCCGTCGTAAATGGTGAAACAGTTACGTTGGATCGTGATTATGGCGATCCCAAAGGTGATCTCAAACTGGGGGTTCGTCCGGAATATATTCGGTTGACCAAAGGTGATGGCTTGCCGGTTCGCATAAACCGCGTTCAGGATGCTGGCCGGCATAAATTTGTTAACGCAACATTAGATGGCACTGAAATCAACATTGCGGTTGACGAAGACACGGCCTTGGCAACAGATATGACCAATATCGTGCTTGATCCATCAAAAATCAGCATATTCTCCGATGATTGGCGGATAGATGGTATGGCAACGAATGATACGGAAGGGGGACTGTGCTAATGGAAAAAACCGTTAATCAGCGCGCCTGGCTCCTGGTCATTCCAGTTCTCATCCTCGTCGCCTTTTCTTCGATCATCCCGATGATGACCGTGGTCAATTATTCATTTCAGGACACGTTCGGCGGGAATGACTTTTTCTGGGTCGGTCTGGAATGGTATCGGGAATTGCTCAACTCCGAACGCCTCTGGGATGCATTTGGTCGGCAACTTCTATTCTCCTCTATCATCCTAGCAATTGAAATCCCGTTAGGCATATTGGTAGCGCTGAGCATGCCGAAAAAGGGCATAGCCGCATCGATTTGTCTGGTCCTGATGTCACTACCTTTGCTTATCCCATACAATGTTGTTGGGACCATCTGGCAAGTGTTCGGGCGCGCAGATATCGGTCTGCTAGGCCGGGTTTTGTCGGATCTGGGTATCTCTTACAACTACTCGCAAAACGCTTTTGACGCATGGGTGACGGTAATCGCGATGGATGTCTGGCATTGGACTTCACTGGTCGCACTGCTCTCCTATGCCGGATTGCGATCCATCCCGAACGCTTATTATCAAGCGGCGATGATTGATCAGGCCAGCCGGTGGAGTGTCTTTCGCTATATTGAATTGCCGAAGATGCGGGGCGTTTTGATGATTGCGATCCTATTGCGCTTCATGGACAGCTTCATGATTTACACGGAGCCCTTTGTTCTGACTGGGGGCGGTCCGGGGAATGCCACGACATTCTTGTCGATTGATTTGGTGAAGATGGCACTTGGCCAATTCGATCTGGGGCCGGCCGCGGCTTTCTCGCTGATGTATTTCCTAGTGATCCTGCTCATTTCTTATGTGTTTTATACCGTCATGATATCCATCGACAAAAGCGAGGCACAGCAATGAGTGATCTCATGATGAAGAAAAAAGATCGACCCAAGTTCCGCCTGTCGACTGTTGTGATAATTGCATATCTGCTCTTTTTGATGATCCCGATTTACTGGTTGGTCATTATGAGCTTCAAATCAAACGCGGAAATTTTAGGTACGTTCACGCTCTTTCCCGAGAATTTCACCTTTAAAAACTACGAGACCATTCTCACTGATGCATCTTGGTATATGGGCTATGTGAACAGCTTCATTTACGTGTCACTGAATACCGCCATCGCACTGACGGTCGCGTTGCCAGCCGCCTATGCATTCAGCCGCTATCGGTTTTTCGGTGACAATCATCTGTTCTTCTGGCTGCTGACAAACCGCATGGCACCGCCAGCCGTTTTCGCCCTACCCTTCTTTCAGCTCTATTCGAGTGTCTCTTTGTTCGATACGCATATCGCCGTTGCACTCGCGCATTGTCTGTTCAACGTACCGCTTGCCGTGTGGATATTGGAAGGGTTTATGCGCGGAGTACCCAGAGAGATTGATGAGACCGCCTTTATTGATGGTTATGGTTTCACGCGGTTCTTCACCAAAATCTTCATTCCCATGATCGCGCCCGGCATTGGGGTGACCGCGTTCTTCTGCTTCATGTTCAGTTGGGTTGAGCTGTTGTTGAGCCGCACACTGACCAGTGTCGATGCAAAGCCGATCACCGCGATCATGACCCGTACAGTTTCCGCTTCCGGATTGGATTGGGGGGTGCTCGCCGCGGCGGGCGTTCTGACAATTATCCCGGGAGCAATAGTCATCTATTTTGTCCGCAATCACATTGCCAAGGGCTTTGCCCTTGGTCGGGTTTAGAGGGGGATTAGCAATGGAATGGATGGCCTGGACATTACCAACCGCGCTTTTCTTCGTGGCTATTGCGGCCACTTTGCTGGGCATGGGATTACTGCATCGAAAATACCCCAGCACCCCCAGAACAGGCGTGTTGGGGATAGAAACGATGCGGGGCGATCGCCTCTTCATTTCGCTGCTCGGCTCTGGATTTATCAACTTAGCATGGATAGGGTTGGTGGATGCTCCGCAATATGGGGCGCTAATCATTTGCGGACTATTTGCTTTTTGCGTATTTCGCTGGGCATGAATCGATAAAGATCGGACCAATGACATGAGACTTATTCAAACAGCGGCCATCCTCGGCTTGAGCCTAGCAGCGGTGTCTTGCTCAGGCGGTGCGGAAACCGAAAGTGATCCGCAGATTGAAGTGGATATGTCCGATCCGGACGGCACCGCGACCAAGTTTCTCGATGAAGAAATTGGCGATCTTTCGAGCCTCACCCGTGAAGAACAGGAAGCCGAACTGGCTTGGTTCATGGAAGCGGCAAAACCATTTAAAGGCATGGAGATTTCTGTCGTGTCGGAAACTATTGCCACGCATGAATATGAATCTAAGGTTCTGGCCCCGGTCTTTTCCGCGATCACTGGAATCAAGGTAACCCATGACTTAATCGGCGAAGGCGATGTGGTTGAAAAACTACAAACCCAAATGCAGTCGGATGAAAATATTTATGACGCTTATGTCAATGACTCTGACCTGATCGGCACCCATTGGCGCTATCAGCAAGTCCGCAATCTCACTGACTGGATGGCCGGAGAAGGGAGTGATGTCACTAATCCCAATCTCGACCTGCCAGATTTCATCGGCACTGACTTCACCACAGGGCCCGACAAAAAACTCTACCAGCTTCCTGATCAGCAATTCGCAAACCTTTATTGGTTCCGATATGACTGGTTCACCGATCCAAAAATCAAAGCGGAGTTCCAGGACAAATATGGGTATGAGCTCGGCGTTCCTGTCAACTGGTCGGCCTATGAAGATATTGCGGAGTTTTTCACCGGCAAGGAAATTGACGGCCAAAAAGTCTATGGCAACATGGACTATGGCAAGAAAGATCCGTCGCTCGGTTGGCGCTTTACTGACGCTTGGATGTCGATGGCCGGCATGGGGTCGAAGGGTGAACCCAACGGACTGCCGGTCGACGAATGGGGCATAAGAGTGAATGAGAAATCACAACCCGTTGGCTCCTGCATGGCGCGCGGCGGTGCTACCAATTCACCAGCCGCAGTTTACGCACTGGCCAAATACTCCAAATGGCTGTCCGATTACGCGCCGCCATCTGCTGCCGGGATGACCTTTTCTGAAGCAGGACCAGTTCCAGCGCAGGGCGCCATTGCACAACAAATGTTCTGGTACACAACCTTCACCGCCAACATGGTCGGCGAAGAGGCTGCGGCTGTCCTGAATGAGGATGGGACACCAAAATGGCGCATGGCACCAAGCCCGCATGGTGCCTATTGGGAAGAAGGCATGAAAGTGGGCTATCAGGATGCCGGTGCATGGACGCTGATGAAGTCAACGCCTACCGAGCGCGCGAAAGCCGCCTGGCTCTATGCGCAGTTTGTAACCTCAAAGACCGTCGATGTAAAAAAGGCCCATGTCGGTCTGACCTTCATTCGTGAGTCATCGATAAATCACAAATCCTTCACCGAACGCGCACCCAAACTAGGCGGACTGGTGGAATTTTACCGCTCGCCTGCCCGCACCCAATGGTCGCCAACCGGAACCAATGTTCCCGACTATCCACGATTGGCGCAGCTTTGGTGGCAGAATATTGGCGATGCCTCTTCAGGCACCAAGACACCGCAAGCAGCGCTTGATGCCCTTTGCGAACAGCAGGAACGTGTGCTTGAACGTCTCGAGAGATCAAAACTGCAAGGCGATCTCGGTCCGAAATTGAATGAAAAACGAGACAATGCCTATTGGTTGAACCAACTCGGATCACCCAAAGCAAAAATCGCAAATGAGAAACCTAAGCCGGTGACAATTGAATATGACAAATTGATCGCAACTTGGCAGTAGCTTTGCATTCGATTGAATGCATGAAAATGCACTGTAAAGCGCGTTAGGAAACGACAATGAAGCCATCGATCGCGGTAACAGCAGGGCGAATCCTTTTGGGGCTCTATTTCCTGTTGCCCGGCTTGATGAAGATAGCGGCACCAACGGATACGATTGCCTATATGCAAGCGCATGATATTCCATTTGCCCCTCCACTGATGTGGTTCACTTCTATAGTGAATGTCATTGGCGGCCTGTTTCTTATCTTCGGACGCCATGTCAAATTTGTAGCTTACGGGTTTGTCATTTACGTTTTGATGGTGAACGTCATGCTCCATAACTTTTGGGCCATGGAGGGTGATGGCATCGCTCATGAAACCCAGAACTTCGTTAAAAACCTTGGTATCTTGGCCGGTCTTTTGGTGTTGGCTGGAAGCGCCGTTTCTCGCAAATTATCGTTGTCCGGATGGTGGCATAGCGACAAAGTGGTTCAGCGCAAGCTATCAGGATTTTAGGCGGTGCAGTTGATCGCTTCCTATCTGACGTTACTCCTGTGCGGCCAAAAAGTCGCGCGTACCACTTACTGGATTAGACTAGGCTAGCAAGTAAACTACCACCGTCGACCGTGATAATTTCGCCCGTCATATAGGCTCCTGCACGGCTAGCCAGCAACAAAGCTGGCCCCATTATATCTTCGTCATGCCCCCATCGATGGAGCGGTATCATTTTGGTTTCACGGTCATATTGCGCCTTATCTTGCTCAACATAGCTGGTCATTTTTGAATGAAAACGCCCCGGTGCGATGGCGTTCACCCGAATGTTATCCTCGGCGAGCAAGCTTGCAAGATTACGGGTCAGTTGATGAATAGCCGCTTTCGACGTGCCATAGCTAACCCCACTTCCCGCACTTCCCATTATTCCGGCGACCGAACCAATATTGATCACAGATGCGCTATTATCTGGCGTTGAATTTGCTTTCAACAGCGGCAGAAGTTGCTGGGTGAGAAAGAACGGCGTCTTCACATTAAGGTCCATAACCTTGTCCCATCCAATTTCGGGAAACTCCTCCACAGAGGCCAACCAGCCCGTGCCCGCATTGTTCACGAGCACGTCGATATGATCTTCTCGCTCGGCAAGTGCATTGGCAAACCGAACAATTTCCTCGCCGCTGCTCATATCGCCAGCAAGCGCAATACATTCTCCATTCTCGGTTATTCCGGAGAGCTCCTCCGCAGTCTGCGCGCACTCCTCTGGTTTACGGGCCGTAACATATACCTTTTTGGCTCCCGCAGTCAGAAAGGCTCGCCCCATGGCCTTACCCAAACCTCTAGAACCTCCGGTTATAACGCAGGTTTTATCTTGCATCGAGAATAGGCTGTTTGGCATAAAAAATGATCCTTCAGATAAGATAGCGGTTTGCTCCATACTCTAAACCAAACCCATATGTTTTTCTTATCAGATTAGAGCGCTTTAACCGCATAAGATCAATCATCAATCTTCCAAAACTAACCTCGGTCCCGGCCCCTTCAATCCAATCCGATCTTCCGGGTTATACAAAGCACATTTTTTCAAGCTTAAACAACCACACCCGATACAGCCATCCAACCGATCTCGCGTTCGTTCGAGTTCTGCTATTCGCGCATCAATCACTTTCCGCATTGCCTTGCTAATCTTGCGCCAATCGGCTGCCGTTGGTGTGCGACCGTGTGGCAGTTTGATCAACAGGCTCTCGATTTCCCCAATACTCAATCCCAGTTGTTGGGCGATCAGAACAAAAGAAAGTCGGCGAATATCGCTTCTTAAAAAACGTCGCTGCCCCCCTGACGACCGGAATGGTTCAACCAGCCCTTTCTCCTCATAAAAGCGGATCGCTGAAACAGATAATCCCGTGCGCGCAGCTAATGCGCCGATGGTCAAAGCCCTGGATGTCGGCATATCTATAACTTCCAATTATTTCCTTGACCTCAACTTAACTTGAGGTTGTACGAATCGCAACATCGGAATTTTGGAAGGCCAGTTTGACGGTTTCAAAAAGTGTATTGAAAACAGGCAATGAGGCTTCCCACTCTTCCCATAAACTAACGAAAGGTATTGAAAATGAAGAGTAATATGAAACGTCACAATGAAACCGGCTATCCGTTCCTGGGCGGTTGGAAGAGATGAAACTGAACCAGATCACGGTGGGAAGTCTTGATTATGAAGAGTCAGTTACGTTCTACAAATCACTCGGCCTGACTCAAATTGTCGATGCGCCGCTTCGCTATGCCCGCTTTGAAACACCGACCGGCGAGACGTTTTCTATCCATCAGGTTGATGCGATCGGTGAACCGTCAACGGTAGTCTATTTTGAGCTAGACGAGTTGGATGAAACTGTCGCTGCGTTGGAAGCGAAGGGCATCCAATTTGAAAGCGGTCCAAGAGACGAAAGCTGGGGCTGGAGAGAGGCAAGGTTGCGTGACCCTGCGGGCAATCCGCTGTGCCTGTTCCACGCTGGTGAAAACAGACGTTTTCCAGCCTGGCGCATTGCATCAAATGAAAGAGAAAAAGGAGAATATCTATGACCACAGGATTATTGGAACATGTCAACGTTACGGTCGCCGATCCACGGCGCAGCGCCGAATTGTTCAACGATTTGTTTGGATGGCGCATCCGCTGGGAAGGCCCATCTATGCTTGGCGGACGGACAATTCATGTCGGCAGCGATGATCAATATCTAGCCGTCTATACCAACGAAGATGTCGAAGTGGCTGATCCAAAATTTCGCAAGGGCGTCCCGCTGAACCATGTTGGCGTAGTCGTCGATAATTTGGATATGGTTGAGGACAAGGTCAAAGCGGCCGGTCTGGAACCATTTGGTCATGAGGATTACGATCCCGGTCGCCGCTTCTACTTTTTCGACTGGAATGGAATCGAGTTTGAAGTGGTCAGCTACGCCTAAGATTTTGCTTTCCCCTGCTGGCTCTGGCGCTAAGCTGGTCCAAACGGGGAGAGCGATCCATGGATGATTATCAAAAGAGTAGTTTTGCCGCCAAAACGACCAAGGGACATTTGATCGAACATGATATTTATTCAAAAGGCACCGGACCAGTGGTCGTCATCATCCAGGAACTGCCTGGTATCGGACCGGAAACGCTGCATCTGGCAGACAAATTCGAAGCTGAAGGATTTACCGTCGTACTGCCACATCTGTTTGGACCATTAGGAAAAATCGCTGTGGGCGGAAACTTGCTCCGCGTCATGTGTATGCGGCGCGAGTTTCGACTGCTGGCAAAAGGTAAAACTAGTCCGGTAGTCGACTGGCTACGTGCTCTTTGCCGAGAATTAAAAGAAGATCACAACGTGCCCGGCGTTGCCACTATCGGTATGTGCCTGACCGGAAATTTTGCGATTTCTTTAATGGCGGATGATGCAGTACTGGCTGGTGTCGCGTCACAGCCTTCGATGCCGGTTAATGATCAAAATGCGCTGCATATGTCAGATGGTGATGTTGCTGCGATCCGGGACAAGCTCGATCAAGTGGGGCCGATGAAAGCTTATCGCATCGCAGGTGATCACATGTGCAAGGCTGAAAAATTTGCGTCGTTGGATCGCGCATTTAATAACGACAGAGAGCGCATCGAACTCAACACGCTTCCGGGCAAAGGCCATTCGGTACTTACACTGGATTTTGTCGATGAAGATGGACATCCAACGAAAGAGGCCTTCGATAATATTGTCACCTACTTCCGTAAACAGCTGGCTGTATAGAGATGAACCTGGCCACCCTCACCTCTTCTTGCCAATGCGGGAAAGTCCGATGTGAAGCGGTTGGACATCCCATCATCAGCGGCGTTTGCTATTGTGATGACTGTCAAGCGGGCTCGGCCGCCGCAGAGGCGCTGGAAGGTGCGCCGCCGGTCCGGACCAGCGATGGCGGAACCCATTATCTAACCTATCGCGACGACCGTTTTTCCTGTGTGAAAGGCGGGGAATTGCTCCAGCCAATCCGTACGTCACCGGACGCACCAACGCGCAGAATGGTAGCCGGTTGCTGCAATAGTGCGATGTTCCTGAAATATGAGCACGGCCATTGGACCTCAGCATATGCAGTACGATTTGATGGAGATATCCCGCCAATTGAGATGCGAACGCAAGTACAATTTAGACAGAGCGGCGCACCATTTTTAGATGAAGCGCCGCGCTATCGAACATTTGGCGTGCGACTGTTTTGGCGGTTGCTTTCATCACGCATCGCAATGCTTTTCTCTTGAAAAGCTCAGGAGGTGCTAAACCAATGGTCAACCAAAAAAAATGAACCACCTTGTCTATCATCCCGATCAACTAGACCAGAGTGACATTCAACAGGTGGTTCACATTGTGACACAATATAAGGTGATCAGGATTTCAACCCTGTTTCCCCGTTACAGACTAGGGTTCACCAATACCTTTTCACCGGTAGCTTTTTTCTCATAGCCTTTGGCGATTTCTGGATCGATCATATCCATCAGGCTGATCTCGCTGGTATATTCGCTGTTGAAAATGCCATTGCGCTCTTCGACACAATACATCCGCATTTCCATCATGCGCTCCATACCAACCTCTTCAAGATGCGGGGTCAGCAACCAGCCACCTACACCCCAATAGAGGCCATAGCCCGCGCCGAGGATTGTTTCATCGGTGCTCAGACGGCCGTAGATATAAACCTGCTTGTTTACGGTGGAACCATAGACGCTGAATTCTGCGCCACGCTTAGCAGCTGCCTTTTCCATTGCGGTCAGGATGTAGTTGGCCATCTTACCGCCGCCGATTGCATCAAAGCCCAAAGTCGCACCGGTTTCCGCCAAAGCGTCAATCAGGCTCGGCATGAAATCATCTTTCGAACTATCGATCACATGGGTCAGCCCGATGTCGGTAAGGATTTTCTTCTGTTCATCAGAACGAACGATACCCACCAATGGAATATTCTCTTTCAGGCACAGCTTGGCCAACATCTGACCAAGATTCGATGCTGCTGCTGTATGCACAATGCCTTCATGGCCTTCGGCACGCATCGTGTTGACGAACCCTTGAACGGTCATGGGGTTGACAAACAAGGACGCGCCTTCTTTGGCAGGAGCACCCTCCGGCATCGGCACACACATTGCTGCGGGCATGATCCGGTGAGTACGATACATTTCACCGCCAACAATAGTGACAGTCTTACCCATCAGAGCCTGTGCGGCATCAGATGAACCAGCCGCAACCACTGTTCCAGCGCCTTCATTACCGGCCGCCAGTTTCTTACCGGCACGGCCAGCAAAAAATGGCTGCATCGCAGCGTCAACATCGGCGACCAGCGCAGGACTTCCATCAACCGTTTCGCTACGCACCGTGTCCATATTGGATGGTGCAGTAAGCAATCCCAAATCGGATGGATTGATCGGTACCGCTTCCATCTGGACAACCACTTCGTGTTCCGCCGGTTCCCGCACATCACAGGGTTCAACGGACAATATAGATCGACCGTCCTCGGTCACCGTTGTGAAAAGTTGTTTTGCGTTATCAATACTCATTAGGATTTCCTCTTTTTGTGTTCGTGTGAATTAAAATGATTTGGCAGCGTTCAAAGCGCCCATTCGTTCGGTGATGGCGAAAAATTCTTCCACCGTCTCGTCAATAATCTGTTTGGCGGTTTTTACCTCGTCAATCAAACCGGATGATTGTCCGGCCAAACCAACAGAAGCCTCCATATCTCCGCCGAAATAGACATCTTGAATGCCTTTAAATGTATCGGCAGGCATTAAACCGTCTTCGTAAATCTTTGCAGTGCGCTCGGTTTTTAGCGCACGAATACAAGGGGACGCTTTTTTGTTGAGAACATAGGTACCGGTTTCTTTGGCATCCAAAATGGCCTGCTTATAATTTATGTGCACAGGGCTTTCAGCGCTGGACACAAACCGCGTACCCATCTGAATGGCTTCTGCGCCCAGGGCAAAAGCAGCAGCCATCCCTTTTCCGTCGGCTATTCCGCCAGCAGCAACCATCGGGATATCTGATTGCCTGCGGATCGCCTGCAACAAAACCAGTGTGGATACTTCCTCCGGGTTTTTAAAACCGCCGCCCTCTGCACCTTCAACAACCAACCCATCCACGCCTGCATCAACACAGCCCATGGCGGCACTGACGGTTGGAACGGCATGATAGACGATAATGCCTGCTTCTTGCAGCGGGCCAACAAACTTGCGAGGGCTCCCGGCTGAAGTTGTCACAAACTTCACACCAGATTCTAAAACCCGTGTTAGGATTTCTGGATCTTTGAGAAACATGATCGGCAAGTTCACACCAAATGGTGCTTCGGTTAAGCCCTTCATCTTCTCGATTTCGGCCATGCAATTTTCAGTTTCGCCCGAACTTGTTTCAATAATGCCAAGCCCGCCTGCTTCACATACCGCCGATGCCAGTTGTGATCTGGCAATCCAACCCATCGGCGCCTGCACGATCGGGTATTTAGCACCGGTATGTTCCAAAAACCTATTCATCTGGAATGCCTTCCCTCAACCCATCGGGTACATGATTTCGCGGCTGATCTTATAGATCCGCTTCATCATATCCTTGTCCAGTTCCAAATCTGATGCAGCAAAGATATCTGGCAACTGATCAGTATGAGTTGCTCCCACGATAGTAGACGCAACAAAATCATGCTGTTTGGACCATGCCGTTGCCAGTGTAACAGGAGATACACCCAGCTCATCGGCAATCACCATATAACGTTTGGTTGATTCCTCGCTTTTGGGATTAACAAACCGCTCCGCCATTTTTTTTTGTCGCCCGCCGAGTTTCAAATAGGCAGAAAAACGCGCACCTTCTGGTGTCGCACCATCATTATATTTGCCGGACAAGGCGCCGCCGGCAAGCGGTGAATATGGGATTAGGCTAACCCCTTCCTTTTCGCATACCTGCGCCAACTCATCTTCAAATCGGCGGTTGTTCATGCTGAAATTATTCTGGATGGTGCAATAGCGTGTCACTCCCAAACGCTCCGAAGCTTCCAGCGATTTCATTAGGCCCCAACTGGTTTCATTGGAGCAACCAATGGCCCGGATCTTGCCTTTGCGGACTTCCTCATCAAGCACTTCCATCGTCTCATCATAAGCTGTCCCATGGTCTGGCCAATGGGTTTGATACAGATCGATATAGTCGGTTTGCAGTCGCTTTAGGCTCGCATCCAAAGCTTTCACAATATTGTGCCGGTCCATTGCCGTCATACCGGCGCGCTGCGCGGATCGTATCCAACCGTGACTGGGACCGGAAACTTTTGTCGCGATGATCAGGCTATCGCGATCTTTCTCTTTCATCCAGCGACCAACGATTTTCTCGGTTTCACCCGCCCACTCGGGTTTTGGCGGCACCGGATAATTCTCGGCCGTATCAAAAAAATTTATGCCGGCCTCAACCGATTCATCCATGATCTTGCGAGACATTTCTTCATCAGCACCGCTGCCAAAGGTCATTGTTCCCATGCAAATGTCAGATACATAGATTGCGCTTTGGCCAAGGCGGCGTTGTTTCATAAAGGACTCCGGGAGGGTGGTTTAACTGATCCATTAAACATGCCAGAAACCGTGTAAGTTGCAAGCAGCAATCTAATTTTTATCTTAACCAGCCTGGCCAACCACAAAACAGGCTAAAAACATCAACACTCCAGCAAACCGATTGGATCGGAATTTATTCAGCGCATCCTCACCATCTGAGTTGTCCAATGTACTGACTTGCCAAAAAAGATGCACCGCTATCGGGCCCAGGGCGACTAAGGCAATAATGTCCGGTCGAACAATCCAGATTGCTGTGGCCCAGCCAATCAAAGCCAAAGCGTAGAACACCAATACGCCAAATCTAACATTTTCCCCCAATCGCAAGGCGCTGGATCGAATACCAACCATTGCGTCATCTTCTACATCTTGAAGCGCATAGATCGTGTCAAATCCAATCACCCAAAAGACTGAACCCGCATATAACGCCATCATCGCCCAATCAAATTGAGGTTCTATGGCCAGCCATCCCACCAAAGCTCCCCAGCTAAACACTAGACCCAGCCAAGTTTGTGGCCACCATGTTATGCGTTTCATAAACGGATAAGCTGCCACCAGCGCGAGACTGCCCAATGCGACGAGCTGCGCAACCAGATTGAGCTGCAAAAGCACAATCAGTCCAGCAAGGCATAGAATGAGTAGCCAAAGCCACGCAGCTTTTACTGAAACTAGATCACTAGCAAGCGGCCGTGACTGGGTACGCTCAACCTTCCGGTCGAGATCACGATCAACAATGTCGTTATACACACAACCCGCTCCGCGCATTGCAATGGAACCAAGCAATATCCAGAGGACGAGATCCCATCGCGCCATTACACCGCCCGACAAAGCCAGGCCCCATGCGCAAGGCCAAAACAGAAGCCACCAGCCAATCGGTCGATCAAAACGTGCGAGCATCGCGAATGGCCGCACTGTAGCAGGAAGCAGGCCGATCAAACCTTTATGCTCTGTGTCAGGGACGATTTCCGTATTTGAGGACATTGCGCTGCATCTAGTGACTTTTCATACGTTCGTCATCCTGAACTTATTTCAAGGTCTCTGTGCCCGTTTCCTGAACTGATGGAGGTGCCAAAATTCAGCATGACGAGTGCGCCCTTTGGGTTTAGAAAGCGAACATGCCTGCTACACCAGCTTATCCTCCGCTAAGCGCGCCTCGCATTTATGTTGATGTGGAACTATCTGATGGTGCAGAAATCCGGCTCGATGGCAGTCATGCCCATTATCTGATCAAAGTGATGCGGATCAAACAAGGTGATCCCATTAAGCTATTTGACGACCGCACCGGCGAATATCTGGCGCATGTAACATCGCTCGGAAAACGCGACTTGATCTTGCATATCAATGGAAAAACGCGAGAACGCGAGACAGTTCCCGATTTATGGCTCTGCGCAGCGCCCATTAAAAAGGATCGGTACAATTGGATCGCAGAAAAAGCCACCGAGTTGGGTGTCGTAAAGATGATTCCAGTCGAAACAGAAAGAACTCAGGTTCGGTCCATAAAAGCTGACAAAATTCGCGTTCATATGGTGGAAGCCGCAGAACAATGCGAGCGGACATCCCTACCTTCGCTTGATGCCATGACAACGCTGCATGATTTACTCTCGGATTGGCCTGAAGATCGCCATCTATTCTTTGCTGATGAACGCATTCACGAAAGCGGTGAAGGATCGTTCCGCAAAGCGCTGGTTGCGCACGACGGTCCGGCCGCAATATTGATCGGACCCGAAGGCGGGTTCTCAGATGCAGAAAACGAAGCTATCCGATCCTTGAAACAAGCAGTGCCTGTCTCACTCGGCCCCCGAATTTTGCGCGCGGACACTGCTGCTATTGCAGCAATTAGCTTGTGGATGGCGGGTCGCGGTGATTGGAGTTAGATTTTGCTCAAATTTGTGTTATCAAATATAGTCATCTAGCATCGCTGAAACTTCACCATAATGTATCGATCTTAATATATCTATGCTGATGAAATGCGGATCAATATTGTCACTGAAACCAATCAATCGCGTTGGATTGCATATTTGGTGCTCGCTTCTACTTGCCTATTTGGCTTTTGATAGCCTCCTGAACCCGAGTGCGGCATCTGCACAAACCGCTAATCCAGGTGATAATCTAGTGGTATGCGGAAACACGAATTGGGGTGGGTTAAGCAGTAGCAATACCCTAAATATGCGTCAGAAACTATCCAATACGGCAAATTTTGGGTCGGGAGGCACTTACTCCGAAAGCACATTTAGTTTCGTGGTGATCGGCACGCCTACAACCTCCAATCTAAGCGCAAACGGATGTAATGTCTGGTTTTCAGGTTATGATTTCGAGGCTCCATATTCTGCTCTTGCAACATTTGCGGCCAGCGGAGGTTTTGTTATTGGAGGGTGCGACACTGTTTCCTATGATGCTGTTTGTACCGGCCTTGGGATCAATGTTACGAATTTCTCCAATCTCGGCGGCGGGTACACAACCTTGACCCCAATTAATCCTCTAACCTGTGACGGTAACACGCAAAACCCTTCGTTAAGTCTGACGACGGCCGGAGGAGCATCGAGCTACTTCTCCACTGGCGTTGTTCTGGCGCGCTACAGTCCATCACCAAATCAAGCCTTAGCGATAACCGATAGCACCACTTCGCCAAGCTATGTGTTGACCGGCGATATCGATATGTTCACCAATTTTAACGCCAGTGTTTCGACAGGTAGTGCTATCACTACGGATCAAGATAAATTCATTGCCAATATTTTCAAACTAGCGGCAGACAAAGTGACAGGAGTGCTCGATGGGAATGGAGAGCCATCTTGTGAGAATATCAGTGTACCAATCTTTGCAAATGATGACACAGCCACAGTAGGCAGCGGTACTATAGGGACGGTCATTCTCAATGTACTTACGAATGATGATTGGGATGGCAATCCTGTTACAACTAGCAATGTCACAATCTTTGTTGCATCCGGGTCAACTGTACCATCCCAACTAGACTTCAACACAGCCACCGGTGAAGTAAGCTTAAATGCCGGCGCTACTCCCGCGACCTATTCATTCAACTATGAAATTTGTTTGATTTCTGATCCAACGGAATGCCGGACCGCTACTGTGCAAATAACGGTCACACCTTCTCCCTCCATTTCGGTTCTAAAGTCATCCAATATATTCACACCTACAGCGGGTAGCAGCGGTTTCATGCTGCCAGGCGAAGATGTGATCTACACGATTTTAGTAGAAAATTCCGGTGCAGGCACTGTCGATAACGACACCGTATTTATCGTTGATTCCTTTCCGGATGAAATGGACTTTTTCAATGGCGACATTGATGCGGGAGGCTCAAACAATTTTGTATCAACAGATCCTATCGTTTTCCAGGATAGTGGCAGCGGTCTGACGTTTAATTATTCAACCGATGTTGCTTTTTCCAATCAAGCCACAGCCCCCAACACATTCTCGGATTGCACATATACACCTACAGTTGGCTATGACCCCAATGTAACCTTCATCTGCATAAATCCTAAAGGGATATTCGCGGCGGGTAGTCCAACTAGTTCCTTCAGCCTGTTCTTGCGTGGTCAGATCCAATAATGGCTTCAATCAACCTCAGTTCATTCACATTCTACTTGCGGAACAAGGTCCGTTACAATTCCCACTGAGGCGCTCTGCTCTCGAACAACCATCTTTTCGAGACAGATTTGGTCGCAATATGCTTCATCGTGTATAGTATTCTGAAAATCGTGTTTCCCTAACTGAAAATTTACCAAATATTCAGCTCGCCAACCTAATCGGCTTGCATGAATGTGGGGACAATTCATCAGGGCGCCAATAGCGCCGCTCATTTCTTATGGGCTGCGCGCTTTTTGCTCGCGCTATCGGCTTCTTTGGTATTGATCACCTTATCACAACCCGTGAGCGCACAAACCGTCAATCAATATACAATCAGCGAACCCGGCGGTTCAAACGACATCGTTGCGGCGAGAACTTGCGGTATCGGTGGATCACCGCTGGTGAGGAACTTTAGCGTCGGTTCCAGTTTTACAGTCAGTGATGTCGATCTTGGATTTTTGGCGTCACATAGTTTTCGAACGGACATAAACGTAATTCTGCAATCCCCTGCCGGTACGCGTGTTACTGCTATCGTCGGGTCGACCGCTGGTGGTAATACGAATCTCAATGTACGCCTCAGTGACGAATCCAGCCCTACAGTAAATAGCGGTTCGCATGGCAATGATAGCCTAACGCCCACACCCACACCTTATCAGCGACAATTCGCTCCCAATAATGCGCTATCGGCATTTGATGGTGAAAATTCATTGGGAACATGGCGTATGGAAATATGTGATATGTTTCCCACCGCCGATGATGGTAATTTTTTGCGGGCTGATCTTTGGCTGATGGAACTGCCAACGAATTTTGCTGATCTTTCGCTCAGCAAGAGTGTCAGCACGGGTAGCCCAGTTTTTGGGGCTACCATCACTTACACCTTGCAAGTTGCCAATGCTGTCTCTTCTCCGCAAACGGCAACTGGCGTTGTTGTCAACGATCTCTTGCCAACCGGAACCAGTTTCGTAAGCGCCTCGGGAGATGGAACCTATAATAGCGGAACCGGTGACTGGTCGTTCTCCTCCATTGCGCCAGGACAGACGCGGACATTGACAATTACAGCAATCGTCGCTGCCTCGTCTGGTGCAACCGTAGTCAACAGTGCCGAAATAACAGCATCGTCTCAATCCGATTTGGACTCCGTTGTGAACAATGGATCGACAGGTGAAGATGATGACGATACCGCTAGCTTTACTGTATCTGGTACGCGTGTTGCTGGCACACCACCCAACCTTGGGACAATCTGCTCTCCGGCCAATCAGATTACATTTGATTGGAATGCTCAGACTTGGACCACCGGTTCCACTAACAACAACTACTCCGTCACCGGTATTGGATCGATCAACTATACTCTATCGACGGACACGGCCTTCGTTACAGGGTCACCGACAATAAATTCAACAAACACAGGCGGATTTGGTGCAGGTGCACAATCCTTGTTCATCAATTTGAACAACGGCTCATTGGCGGATGAAGCGACCACTGTGCTTACCCTTCCAACAGCAGTGCCTGGATTACAGTTTCGGATTTTCGACATCGATTTTCTCGCTGGGCAATTTGCCGACAAAATCACTGTGACCGGTTTGTACAACGGTGCGACTGTTATTCCCACACTGACGAACGGAATTGCCAACTATGTTGTGGGTAATATCGCAATAGGTGATGGGCCGTCTAGCGGTGATCAAACAAACGGCAACGTGGTGGTAACATTCACTTCGCCAGTCGATTCAGTGACGATAGAATATGGTAATCACACCACCGCTCCCAATCCTCCTGGAAATCAGTTCATGAATATTTATGACATGGTTTTTTGTACGCCAGATACGACGTTGAGCGTGACCAAAATCAGTCAAGTGATTAGCGATCCGATTAATGGTGCCACCGACCCAAAAGCGATCCCTGGTGCTATTTTACAATATTGCATTTTGATCAGCAATGCGGGGTCGGCATCCGCCGAGGCGATAACAGCGACTGACACTATTCCGGGTAATGTAACCTACAATACCGCTTCGATGCAAAGCGGCAGCAATTGCGGGTCGGCAACTACGGCAGAGGATGACGATGCAACTGGTGCCGATGAAAGCGATCCCTTTGGTGCATCAGTTAGCGGTGCGAACTTAGTCGCAACGGCCGCTTCATTAGGCCCGGCGGATGTCTATGCTCTAACGTTTCAGGTCACAGTGGATTAAGTGTTTGTTTACCAAAATTCGCATGTTTTCATTTAATTTGTACGTGTAAAAATTCGTGATATGCCTTAATATCAATAGCTTAAACAGAGTGGCAATTTAACGGTTTTTCACCATTTCCTGCTAGTTTTCACAATATGTGGGTACGTCAAACTCTTTACTGGGGGTTAGCGTTGGCAATTCTTGTGTTGCCAGCGATGGTTGTGCTTGCCGATTTGAGAACGCCCAACCCTCCCGGCTGGTATGACCCCGATGGCGTCGCAACCGGAGAGGATTGGCACTACCGCGTTCCAGTCACACTCCCGGCGAGTTCATCCGTCAATAGCACTGCAAAAGTGAATGTGAATTTCGCGACGTTGATGACGCAATTGGGCATCGGTGGAACTTTTGATCCGAATAGTGTGCGGGTCGTTAGACCAAATGGCGCATTGGCCAACGTGCAGGAATTTACGGACCGCATTTTTAGCGATGCAACCGATGCCGCAAACAACGCGCGCGGTGAGGTCAAGTGGATTGTCGAAGATGGCGGTGCGCAAACCTATTACATCTATTTTGATATTACCCAAAACGGAGTCAAATCTGGAAACCTGCAAACCCCAATCAACGGTAATTTTGAACGCGGTGCTACCGGGAGTATTTCTCCTACCCAGTGGACCGGCGCGCGAACTAACGTCAATTTTGATGCCGCTGTTCGACCCAATGAAACTGTTTCTGTTACAAATAATGGCGGCGCCAATGAGACACGAAACACTGATGGTAGTCCCAATACCGGTTCTTTCTCTTACTTACTGGGTGCACGAACCAACAACGAACCCGCTGGTGGGTTTGGTGGAACGCTAATTCGAACCATTGCCGTTCCTGCGACTAACCCAGGGAACATAACGATCCGGTACCGCGTCGAAGGTTGGGATAGTAGTGCCAATGGTTCAACAACCCAATGGGATTGGCTTGACATAGCGTTGCTCGGAGCAACAACGCCGCAGATTGTCGGTCCTGCTGCCGGAAATTATACTACTTTCCCGTTTAGTTCCAATCTAGGCACCGGACAGGCAAGTGGAACCACATCTGGTTACGGTCAGTATAATGGCTGGGATACCAATACTGCGGGCGTTCACCAGTCCGGAATGACGATTGCACCACAAAGCGAGCCTTGGTTTACGCGAACGGTTTCACTCGCCGCCTTTGCAGGGCAAAATGTTACCCTGCGCATTCGATCCAGACATGCGACAACCTATAAAAACTGGTATCATATCGACGACGTTGAATGGAGTGTGGTCAATGGAACACTTGGAACGGCCGAGGCCTTTGGCATCGCTCTTTCCTCTCCGGTAGATACGAGTGTCACCGGTCCTGGCCAAGCACTGACCATCACTGCGCAAGTGGATGCCAATCCAACCGCTGCAACAAACCCGGTGACAGCGAATGTCTATGATGACGGCGGAACATTGGTGGCTTCGGGCATCATATTGTACAACGATGGCACGCATGGCGATACAGTGGCTGGAGATGCGATCTGGACCAATGACAACAGTGTACCGGCTCAACCGACTTATACAATTCCGCTTAGTGCTACCAACGGCACCGGCTGGATCGTGCGCGTTTTTGCCAAGGATGCTAGCACCAGTACTATTGGTGCGCAAAATGGTCTTGCACATCGCAATGGATTGCCCACCACCGAAATCGAAGCCAATTACTGGAATATCGATGAGATTACATTCGACGTCGCTGAGGCGGATCTGAGCGTCACAAAGATCAGTTCCATATTGAATGACCCCGTCAACGGAGCGGCCAATCCCAAAGCAATTCCCGGAGCCACTATAGAATATTGCGTTCTCATATCCAACGCCGGCAACGCAGTCGCGACGTCAATTTCCGCGACAGATACAATTCCCGGCAATGTGAGTTATGTGTCAGGCAGTATGAACAGTGGTAATAATTGTGGTTCTGCATCCACACCAGAGGATGATAACGCTAGTGGCGCAGATGAGTCCGACCCTATCGGAGCGAGTATCACTGGAGCCACCATGACGATTACAAATGCGTCCTTGTCGGCAAGCAGTGCGATGGCTCTCACTTACCGCGTAACAGTTGACTAGAGTCCTCGTTTCAACCGATTCAAAACTTCGTCCAGTGAAGATAGGAACCTGGATCGATCCGCTTTACTAAATGGCGGCGGCCCGCCGATATTCTCCGTTCCCATCCCTGCCCGCAAATCCGCCATAATCGCTCTGGTGGCGACCGCCGCGCCAATGGAATCCGCGGTGAAGGGTTTCCCATTTGACGCAAGAACCGATGCTCCAGCCTTTACGCAACGATCCGCAAGTAGGATATCTGAAGTGATAATAATGCTCACGCTATCTGCCCGCTCAGCAATATAATCATCAGCGGCATCAAAGGCATCGCTCACAACCACACGGCTGATCAGCAGGTGCTCCGGGATGCGGAAATGGCTATTGCTAACAATGACCACCGGCACTTCATGGCGATAAGCAACCCGGTAGATTTCATCCTTTACCGGACAGGCATCAGCATCGACATATATTTGAATAGGTGCGGTCATCTGGAGCGGCTAGTCAGATTTCGGTTTTCCAGCAAATGGCCGCTTGCCGCGATGCGGTTTTTTCTTCTTGCCGCCAAAATCGGGTTTGCCCCCAGTTTTCCGGTCCCCTCTATTGTCAGATTTCTTTTTGAAACCTTCCCCGCCTTCGTTCGATGGTTTCCGCTTCACATATGTGCCGCCACCGCCGTCGCTTTTTCTATCGCCGAACTTCTTTTTGCCACCAAATTTATTCTTACCGAATTTCTTGCCGCCAAATTTCTTGCTGGCATTGCTATAGTCGCGTTTACCCGCAGCATTGTCGCCGCGTCCTTTGCGTCCACGTTGTTTGGCAACCGGCGGTTTTCCTTCAAATTGCGTGATCGTAATGTCGTCAGTGTCATCGCCATTTTCACGTTTCTGCGCGATAGCGGCGGTGAACTTTTCAACGTTTTTCCGCGGGATTTCAAACAGCGTGTCATCGCCGTTAATCCGGATAGCACCGATTTCATTCTTGGTAACATGGCCGCGCCGACAGAGCACGGGCAATATCCAGCGCGCATCGGCGCGTTGATTGTGGCCAACGTCCATCTTAAACCAGACGGTGTCTTCGAAACCAGGACGATGCCCTTTGTCATTTGGTTTGGACTGCGCACCGCGATCCGACATCTGTTCCGGAGCTGGCAGTTTTGCACGATGGGAATGCACCAGCATCGCGGCAATTTCTTCAGGCGCTTTTTCAGCCATTAGACGCTTTGCCAATTCCAGATCGTCCTCGTCTATCTCGACCGGTTTTAACAAGGCTTCCATCAACCGTTCGGAATCGTTCTTGCGAATATCAGCCCGGGTCGGCGCATCTTTCCATTCCGCGGTAATCTTGGCACCGCGCAACATCGATTCCACGCGTTTGCGCCGTTGGTATGGCACGATAATAACCGCTGTACCCTTTTTACCAGCACGCCCGGTCCGGCCAGACCGATGCTGCAATGTTTCCGCATCACGCGGGATTTCTGTATGAATAACCAGACTAAGGGTCGGTAGGTCCAATCCCCGTGCAGCTACATCCGTCGCTACACAAACCCGCGCGCGCTTGCTCCGCAAAGCTTGCATCGCTTGATTACGCTCTGCCTGTGTATGTTCACCTGACAGGGCGACCGCACTAAATCCGCGATCGGACAGACTAGCATGCAACCGCCTTACACTTTCTCGCGTGGCACAAAAAAGCATAGCTGATTCCGCTTCATGAAAACGAAGCAGGTTGACCACCGCATTTTCGGTATCCGCTGGTGAAACTGTAATCGCCTGATAAGCAATATCACCATGGCCGCGATCTTCTCCAACCGTAGAAATACGCAACGCATCTTTCTGATACCGTTTGGCCAGCGCCACAATCGGTTTCGGAATGGTCGCGGAAAACAGCAAAGTTCTGCGTTCTTCCGGCGTCGCATCCAAAATTTCTTCGAGATCGTCCCGGAAACCCATGTCCAGCATTTCATCTGCTTCGTCGAGCACCGCTGCACGAAGCTTTGACAAATCCAATGCTCCACGTTCGAGATGATCTCTCAAGCGGCCGGGCGTTCCGACGATGATATGCGCTCCGCGCCGCAACCTGCGCCTTTCTTTAGAAGCATCCATACCGCCAACACAGGTGGCAATTTCCGCACCTGCGGGTTGATAGAGCCAAGCAAGCTCCCGGCTTACCTGCAAAGCAAGTTCACGCGTTGGGGCGATTATCAGTGCTAACGGTTCAACCAAAAACGGGAACCGGCCACTTTCTTCCAAAAGTTGCGGCGCCATCGCGATACCGAAGGCCACCGTCTTACCCGATCCCGTTTGTGCGGACACAATCAGATCACGGTCTTCTGTTTCCGGTTCCAGTACGGCCGCCTGAACAGCAGTCGGCTTTTCATATTCACGTTCGGCAAGAGCCTCAGCGATCAGCGGAGATAGTTTCGAAAAAGGCATGACTTAAAATTCCGTGGCAAAAATTGAAACGCGCGCGGAAATGCCAATCGCCTGCGGTTTTGATACTATATCTATTGTTTAGAGGGCATGACCAGCAGCATGTCCGCTCGCCCAGGCCCATTGAAAATTATAGCCACCGAGCCAGCCGGTGACGTCTACAGCCTCGCCAATAGCATAGAGTCCGGGCATTTGCCTAGCTTCCATTGTCTTTGAGGACAGATCGGCTGTGCTAATCCCACCGGCCGTCACTTCTGCCTTTGCAAAACCCTCAGTGCCATTGGGCATGAAACGCCAGTTTGAAAGCCTTCGCGCTGCTTCTTCGAGTTTTTTATCGGTCAGATTGCCTAGATCACCAGACAAGGCAATTTTATCCATCAACGTGTCAGTCAGGCGATCCGGCAAATGTGCTCCAATCGCCCGCTTCAACCCTAGTCGAGGCATGTTGCGTTTTGCCTCATGAAGCCAGTCATCGGTAAGTTCCGGCAGAAAATCAATCGATACCGGTTCGCCATGTTTCCAGTAAGACGATATCTGCAATATTGCAGGACCGGATAATCCTTTGTGGGTAAAAAGAGCAGCCTCACGAAACGCAGTCTTCCCGCATTTGGCAATAACAGGAGCCGAAACGCCAGAAAGTTCTCGAAAAAGCGTTTCCTGTCCTCCGAGTGTCAGTGGAACCAACGCCGGTCGTGGCTCAACAATCTTCAAACCAAATTGCCGCGCCAAGTCATAGGCAAATCCGGTGGCCCCCATTTTGGGAATGGACGGACCACCCGTCGCAATAACCAGTGCGGGTGCCGTGGCCACATCATCACCCAGTTTAACACGATATTGCCCGTCCACATGTGAGACATCGCTTATCGGGATGCCCAATGAGATCGATACTGTCTCCGTTGGACATTCGTTCAATAGCATTTCAACAATCTGCTTTGCCGAACGATCACAGAATAACTGCCCCAGCGTTTTCTCATGCCAATCAATATTATAGCGATTGACCAAATCGATAAAATCCTGCGCTTTATATCGGCTGAGCGCAGATTTTGCGAAATGCTTATTTTCCGAAAGATAGCGATCCGGTGCAGTGTGAATATTGGTAAAATTGCATCGTCCGCCGCCGGAAATGAGTATTTTCTTCCCGGGTTCGTTGGCGTGATCAATCAACAAAATCTTCTTGCCGCGTTGTCCCGCGACGGCGGCACACATCAATCCCGCTCCGCCTGCCCCTAAAACGATGGCATCAAAATGATTTGTTACGTCGGTCATATACTAGTTTGATTTTGTGGAGATGAGCTGCAACCGTCTATTGGCTCTGATCCTCACAATCCCAACACCCTCTTAGCGATGATATTGCGCTGAATCTCGTTGGTTCCGCCATAGATGCTTTGTGCACGCGTCCCATAATAAGTGGCGACACCCGGCGCTGCGAAATGTGCATCTCCTGTCCATTCGGGACTGACGCTGTCATCAAATTTGCGCGCACCATGGTCGGCCGCCGCTTCCAGAAACAATGTTGTAATCTCTTGCGCAATATCGGTAGCCATGATCTTTAATGTAGAAGCTTCATTGCCCGGAGAACCGCCATCACGAACCGTGCTCAACACACGCAGCACGGTTATTTCGAGCGCATCCAAACGGATTTCTACCTCGCTGAGCCTTTGCGCGAAGAAACTGTCTTCCAGCAGGCTTTGATTACCGCCCGTAGGAATGCGCGAAGCTATGGTGCGAATATCCGCAAGTTGTTTTCGTTTCCCACCAATTCTTGCATAGGATGTACGCTCGTTACCCAATAAATATTGCGAATAGGACCACCCCTTGCCTTCTTCACCGATGCGATTGGATAGTGGAACCCGAACATCAACAAACTCACACTGGCTGAGTGCGTATTTTCCATCGATTGTGATGATCGGTTTCACCGTAACGCCGGGTTGATCCAGCTTGCAGCAGATGAAAGTGATACCTTGCTGCTTCCGTTCTTCCTTCGACGTTCGCGTAAGCAGGAATATCCAATCGGCATGCTGCGCCGCAGATGTCCAGATTTTGGTGCCATTGAGAACATACTCATCCCCATCACGAACGGCAGAGAACTGCAGTGAAGCAAGGTCAGAGCCAGCTTCGGGTTCGCTATATCCCTGCGCCCAACCAACAGAGCCATCGCGGACGCCCGGCAGCCACTCGGCTTTTTGCTCGTCGGACCCGAATGTATAGATCACTGGCCCAACATAAACGACACCCATTGGCGTAACGGTTGGCGCCCCTGCCCGTTCCAGCTCTTCATCGAAGACATATTGTTCTTCGATCGACCAGCCGGGACCACCATATTCTTTCGGCCACGCACTCGCCAACCAACCCTTGTCACCCAACGCCATTTCTGCGCGGCGCACTTCGGCCGTGGTCAGGCTAGCACCGGTTGCTACTTTTTCTAGAATGTCCTGTGGGTAGTCTTTTCGGAAGAAGGTTTGAATTTTCTCACGAAAAGGGATGAGTTTTGGATCTTGATCAAGGTTCATGACGCTGTTCTACGCTAGTGGCGTGTTGAATCAAATGAATAGAGATGCTGTCTGGAAACTGACGCGCAAGACGCTCCGCATACACCCAACTTTCGCTAGCGGCTGGCCTACCAGCCGAAGCTCCCGTAGGGAGCGAAGGATGGTGGAGCCTAGGAGGATCGAACTCCTGACCTCTTCGCTGCCAGCGAAGCGCTCTCCCAGCTGAGCTAAGGCCCCATCGATGGAGCGCGTTTAATCTAGCCGCGCTCCAAAATGCAAATCAAAAATTACGTCTGGCGTTAAGTTTCGTCAGGCTCGTCGTCGCCTTTGCCTTTGCTGACGCCCAGATCATCGTCACCACCAAGATCAACTTCCTGATCAGCGGATGGTTCAGCATCATCAATGTTCACGTCCAGATCATCATCATCGACCGTGTCTTCTTCTTTCTTGGCGTCTTTCTTCGGCGCTTCGAAAGGCATCGGCTGTTTAGATTTCAAAACAGCTTCTGGCGTCCAGGTTTCACCGCATTCTATGCAGGTGGCTGGGTCATCTTTGCCCAGATCGTAAAAGCGCGTTCCACATTTTGGGCATGTGTGCTTTGAGCCCCATTCCGGTTTAATCATGGCTGGTATCAAAATCCTGTCTAAATCAAATCGTTGATTAGGTATGTCAGTAGCGCGATGTCTCGAGTCAACCTCGATTCTGCCGCGAAATCCGGCGCGCCTTGCCATAGCTTGGCGGCGCTGTCAAAAGCCCATTCGATATCCCGCACGAATCAAGTGCCTTGATTAACGGACAATGCCGCAAAAATGACCAGTACAGAACCAAAATCGGCGCAATTTGCTCCCAGCGGACCGCTGACAGGAACAATTGTCGTTCCTGGCGATAAGTCGATTTCACACCGCGCCCTGATATTATCCGCTTTGGCTATCGGTAAAAGCGAAATTACCGGCTTGCTCGAAGGCGAGGATGTGCTTGCGACCGCAGAGGCTTTGCGGGCAATGGGCGCAACGATTGCAAAATCCGGTGATATTTGGACGGTACATGGCGTCGGGGTCGGCGGCTTGATGCAACCCGAAACCGCCATCGATTTAGGAAATAGTGGTACGTCCGCAAGACTGTTAATGGGTTTGATTGCCTCTCATGATATTGATGTAACGATTACCGGTGACGCAAGCCTGTCCAAGCGCCCCATGGGCCGAGTGATAGAGCCGCTGGCCCAAATGGGAGCAAATTTTTACGCACGTAAAACTCATGATGGAAAATCATGTCTGCCCTTGACTGTCAGGGGCCTCTGTCCAGCCGTGCCAATGGAATATGAACTTCCGGTCGCATCCGCTCAGGTCAAGTCGGCAATATTGCTAGCGGGCCTCAACACTCCGGGCGTGACCCGTGTTATCGAACCGGTTCCGACCCGGGACCACAGCGAGACTATGTTGAAGGGCTTTGGTGCCAACATATCCGTGGAAACGGATAAGGATGGTGTTCGTACTATCTCATTGACAGGCGAGACAGACTTGCAGCCGCAAACCATCAAAGTGCCGGGAGATCCTTCCTCAGCAGCCTTCATGGTCGTAGCCGCATTGCTGGTACCAGGTTCCAACATCATTATAGAAAATGTTGGCATCAACCCCACCCGCGCAGGACTTTTTGACGTGCTGCGCCAAATGGGTGGTGATATTGTATTCCAAAACGAAAGATCTGTCGGAGGAGAACCCGTTGCTGATCTGCATGTGAAGCATAGTGAGTTAACTGGCATCCATATCCCGGCAGATATTGCTCCTAGTATGATTGATGAATTCCCGGTCCTATTTGTCGCAGCAGCGATGGCCAGCGGGACAACAACGACCAATGGGTTGCATGAGCTGCGCGTTAAAGAATCGGACAGACTTACCCAGATGGCGGACGGTCTAAAGTTGATTGGCGCAAATGTTACAGAAAAAGAAGATGGCCTAGTTATCGAAGGCGGGGCTGGTAAGCTTCTCAAGGGTGGCAATAACCAAGCTATAGAAACGGCGCTGGATCACCGCATTGCCATGAGCTTTGCGGTAGCGGGTTTGACCAGTCAATCTGGTGCAACGATTGACGACATCCAACCTGTAGAAACCAGTTTCCCGGGTTTTAGCGACCTTATCAAGAAACTTACCAGTTCATGATCAACGGGTTTTGGGCAGACGTTATTGGCATATTGGGGAGCGTCCTTATCGTTTCGGCCTACGCCTATAATGTTTATGCAAAATCAGTGGATCCATTTGTCTACAATGGGACGAATTTAATCGGCGCGGTGTTGTTGACCATTTCGTTGCTGATACATTTCAATCTCGCGTCATTCTTGCTAGAAATCGTTTGGATTGCAATTGCACTTGGCGGCCTCTGGAAAGCTCATCAAAACAAGACAAAGAAACTATCATGATTATCGCCGTTGATGGCCCGACCGCTTCAGGAAAAGGTACAATATCCAAGAAACTGGCACTGTATTTCCGGCTGCCATGCCTAGATACCGGACTATTGTATAGAGCTGTTGGCTGGTCGGTGAAACAATTTGATGGTGATCCTGATAATGAATCAGATGGTTTGAAAGCATGTCAGTTTTCTGATGAACTTCTCAGCAACCCTGAGCTCCGCAGCGAAGGCATTGGTAGCTACGCTAGCAAAGTTTCCGTGCATCCTGCCGTCCGTGCTGCATTAGATTTACGGCAAAAGAACTTTGCCAATCAACCGGGTGGCGCAGTCTTGGATGGCCGCGATATCGGTACAGTGATTGCTCCCAATGCAGACGCAAAGCTGTTTGTAACCGCTTCTCCAGAAGCGCGAGCCATACGCCGATTTGAAGAAATGATATCACGCGGCGAGAATGTGAATTTCGACGATATGCTTGCTGATATTATAAAGCGCGACGAGCGCGATCAAAACCGGGTCACTGCCCCCCTCAAACCCGCCGAAGATGCGGACTTGCTTGATACAACGGAACTGACTATAGACGCTGCCGTTCAGCAGGCGATTGCTCTGGTGGATGCGAAGTTAAGCCGCCGGCGCGACAAAGATCCGGCATAGCAAACAAAAGAAACGCTAGACGGAGCGGTGAGTAACCGCCCCGGCTATGGCGTAGCTTTTGCTTTTTGTGCTTGGCGTCGTATTCTCCATTTATAGCAGTTATCTGAGGGATACGGCGGTCACATGCGGTGGCCATCGTAATTTTGGTCCAAGACCAGCGGAACCAACCGCTTGGCCCGAAAAATAGACTATCAAGGATAAACACATATGGCCTCAGAGGCATTTCCAAGCCGCGACGATTTCGCGGCAATGTTAAACGAATCATTAGGTGGCGAAGATCAAGGCTTTGAAGGCCGCGTCGTAAAAGGCACCGTAACCGGCATCGAAAATGACATGGCTGTCATCGATGTAGGACTAAAATCCGAAGGCCGTGTGGCATTGCGCGAGTTCGCATCGCCCGGTCAAAAAGCCGAAATCAACGTAGGTGACGAAGTCGAAGTTTATGTCGACCGCATCGAGAATGTAAACGGCGAAGCCATGCTATCCCGCGACCGCGCACGCCGCGAAGCCAGCTGGGACAAGCTTGAAAAAGAACATGACGAAGGCAACCGCGTTGACGGTGTTATCTTCGGACGCGTCAAAGGCGGCTTCACAGTTGATCTTGACGGCGCCGTAGCCTTCTTGCCCGGCAGCCAAGTCGACGTCCGCCCTGTGCGCGACGTTACTCCGCTGATGGACATCTCACAGCCGTTTCAAATTCTCAAAATGGACCGTAAGCGCGGCAACATTGTTGTTTCCCGCCGCGCGATCCTTGAAGAAACACGCGCTGAACAGCGTAGCGGTCTGATTGAATCGCTTGCCGAAGGTCAGGTTACCGAAGGTGTTGTCAAAAACATCACCGATTACGGTGCCTTCGTGGACCTTGGCGGTATCGATGGCCTGCTCCACGTTACCGATCTTTCCTACAAACGCGTCAATCATCCGAATGAGATGATCGAAATCGGCGAAACGCTCAAAGTTCAGATCATTAAGATCAACAAGGACACGCAGCGTATCTCACTTGGCATGAAACAACTGGAAAGCGATCCATGGGATGCAGCTTCTGAGAAATATGCCGTTGGCACGAAATTGTCTGGCGCGGTTACCAACATCACCGAATATGGTGCTTTTGTTGAACTTGAAGCTGGCATCGAAGGTCTTGTCCATGTTTCTGAAATGAGCTGGACCAAGAAGAACGTTCACCCAGGTAAAATCGTATCCACTTCTCAGGAAGTCGATGTGATCGTTCTGGAAGTTGATACCGAAAAACGTCGTATTTCGCTTGGCCTGAAACAGGCTCAATCTAACCCATGGACTGACTTTGCTGACACGCATCCAGTTGGTGCGACCGTTTCTGGCGAAGTTAAAAATGCTACCGAGTTCGGTCTGTTCATTGGCCTTGAAGGTGACGTCGACGGCATGGTTCACATGTCCGATATCGCATGGGGTATTTCCGGCGAAGACGCTCTTAACCTGCACCATAAAGGTGAAGAAGTGAAAGCGGTTGTTCTCGACATTGATGTGGAGAAAGAGCGCATCTCGCTTGGTATGAAGCAACTTGAAAAAGGTGCTCCTGCTATGGGCGGCGCAGATACCGGCGGCATGAAGAAAGGTTCGGTTGCTACCGTTACCGTTCTGGAAGTACGCGATGGCGGCCTTGAAGTGCAAGTTGGCGACGACGGTGCGACCGGCTTTATCAAACGCAGCGATCTTGGTCGTGATCGCGACGAGCAGCGTCCAGATCGCTTCCAAGTCGGTCAGAAATTCGATGCAATGGTCACCGGTTTCGATCGCAGCAAGAAACCGAATTTCTCGATCAAGGCCCATCAATTGGCTGAAGAGAAACAGGCCGTCGAACAGTTTGGTTCAACCGATTCTGGAGCAAGCCTCGGCGACATTCTGGGTGAAGCGCTCAAGAAAAAAGACGACTGAGCCACTTCAGTCGCGAGAAGAATCTAACGAAAGCCCGCTACTGAAAGGTGGCGGGCTTTTTTTGATTCTGGCACTTTATCGACCAAGTGGATTTACAATTCCGCAAACACCATTGAAAACAAAAAGATATTCTGTCATTATTATCAACAATGTTAGCTTGTACGGGGATAGGCCGATTCGCTTCCTGTTCCCTTTATTTGGTGGCCCCATTTTTGAAAGGCACCCCGAATGATACGTTCTGAACTGCTAGAAAAGCTTGCGCTTGAAAATCCAGACCTCAAGCCTGAAGAGATCGAAAAAATTGTTGATCTGTTTTTTAATCAGGTCATGCAAAAGCTTGCTGAAGGTGGCCGTGTAGAACTGCGTGGTTTTGGAGCTTTTTCTACGCGCCAACGTAAACCACGAACGGGTCGTAATCCACGTACCGGGGAATCGGTTGAAGTTCCGGCTAAACGTGTTCCCTATTTCAAACCCGGCAAAGAAATCCGCGAACGCCTGAACGAAGGCTAATTTCAAAAAAATCTGACTTTTGTTGATGTCTGCACTTGACCGCAGCCTCTCAATGATGCTTGTCGCAGGGCTCCAACAATAGTTGGATCTACCGGTGCGGACGTGGCGAAATGGTAGACGCAGCAGACTTAAAATCTGCTATCCGAAATGGGTGTGCGGGTTCGAGTCCCGCCGTCCGCACCAGTTTTTAGAAGAAATGCTTCTCTGGAGGGCAAGCAACCTGAAAACCTCCAGTAATATAAGCGAACGCCGTCCTCTTCAAAAAGCTCCATTCTCAAAGCATCGCCATGTCAACGGGTTGCTCCAGCAATATTCTTCCGGACAATTCAAAAACAGCAGGCGATGTCGCGATGTGCTGTGTAGCCACATGGGCATCACGAAAACGGCGTTGTAGACTGTTATTTTTGTAAACAGCTGCTCCGCCACCAAGCGTATAAGCCATCTTACAAATTTCGGCCGCTATTTCGGTCGCATGTGCACAGGCCAATCTTAGATTGCCGCGCGATGATGCTGTTAACCCACCATCTCCTTTTGCTTCAGACCAACTGTCCGCAATAGCATTTTCCAGATAATGAAAGGCGCCATTGAGCAATGCTGTTGCCTTCGCCACTTCAACTTGTACCGTTGCGCGTTGTGCCATCGAGCGTCCACCACCAGGGGTTTTCTTGGTAACTGCAATCTGCCTAATTTCTTCGAGCGCAGCCTGCGCATTACCTAGCGCTACTGAGCAGACTCCTAACGCTAGCAGGCCAAAGAGAGGAAATTTGTAGAGCGCGCCCTGCTCTCGTGGATTGTCTGCAATGAAAGAGACACTGCGCTGCTTTGGGACCTTGATGTTCTTGACTTGAAAATCGCCCGAACCAGTTCCCTGCATACCCGCTACATGCCAGGTATCAATGAATTCAACTTCTTCGACCGGAAAATAGAACATTCGATGATAGGGTGCACCATTTTCAAATTTCTGTATTTCACCGTCTTTGAAAATCATCGCGCCGCCGCCAAGCCAACTACAGTTGGGAGATCCGGAGCCCCATTGCCAGCGGCCGGACAGAAGATAATGGTCTCCCCTGTCCTCCGCCTTACCCATGGGTGCAAAAACACCGCCGGTAATCACATCTTCAGCACCAAATATTTCCTGCGCACAATCCTCATCCAGATATGCTGCGGCCAAAGACGAGGTAACTGCAATCATCGCGCACCATCCCGCGCTGGCATCTGCCTCCGACAATGTCGAAATTATCTTCAGAAATTCGATTGGCTCCAACTCCAAACCGCCAAGCGCCGATGGCTTAGACAGATTAAATGCACCAGCCTGTGCTAGTTTACGGGCAATATCGGCTGGCAGATGTCGAGTGTCTTCAATCTCAATTACCCTTTGTGCGATTTCTGGCAAAAGGGCTAAGATTTTTTCTCCTGTATCACCGCCTATGCCTGCAATATCGTATCGTAATCTCGACATATATTTCTCCTTTTTCTGCAGCATAAGACTTCCTCTTGGTCGTTCCAGCAAAAACATCTATTGATCCGATAATGCGATTCACAGCTCTCCTCGCGCTATTGGTTGTTCTGACAAGTTGTGCGGATGGAATGCGCACCGACTCAACACCCGAACCAAATCAGATTGTGCGTTTGTCGGATTCAGAAATTAAAGGATTGGATCCACAGAAAATTTCCGACCTATCTTCTCTGCGGGTCGCAGCTGACCAATTCGAAGGGCTAACACGTCACAATGCCGCGGGAGAGATCGAACCCGGGTTAGCCAAAAACTGGACGGTTTCCTCCGATGGATTAAAATGGACATTTGTCCTTCGACAAAACCTGCAATTCTCTGATGGCGCGCCGATTTCCGCGCAGCTTTTCTCCGACCTTTTCGATCGCTTGCAAAATCCGGAAACGGCATCTCCGACAAAGGCCCTGTTTGAGAATATTGGATCGATAAAGGCGCGTAACGAGCAAGTCGTCGTCTCACTCAATAGTCCGACCCCACAATTGCCGGACTTGTTGGCACATCCAGCATTGGCTGCGATTCCGCTGCACCGCATCATTCAAACTGGCGATGCTTGGGTGAACGATCGACCAATGGTAACAAGCGGTGCCTATCAGTTGGAGCGCTGGCTTTTGAATGACCATGCAAAGCTGACACATAATCCCAACTGGCATGATGACGCCAGGCTGACCAAGAATATTATCTGGAAGCCGATGGACGATAGCCTTTCTGGTATGCGCCTTTTCCTTGCTGGTGGTGCCGATGTAACAGCCGACTATCCTCCTAGCCGGCATCAATGGTTGAAGAAAAATCACGCCAAAAAGGTGCAAAACGTGCCCTATTTAGGCAGCTACTATTTTGCTTTTAACACACGCAAGCCTCCTTTCGATGATCCTCGGGTTCGGCGCGCTTTGTCCATGGCAGTTGAAAGAGAATGGATCGCAGACAAAGTGATCGGGGTTGGCAACGTCCCTGCATGGGGATTGCTTCCGCCCGGTCTAGTTTCTGATATCGGCTACCTGCCGGAATGGTCAAAATGGCCACGTGACCGACGATTAAAAGCCGCTCGCTCGCTTTTGGCAGAGGCAGGGTATAATGCAGCCAATCCATTGCGTTTTGAAATCCGCTTTAACAGCTCTGCGGAACATCGAAGAGTTTCAGTTGCTATGGCCGCCATGTGGAAAGCGTTGGGGGTCGAAGCAAGTCTTTTTAACAGCGAAGCAGCACTTCATTTCGCCGCCCTTCGTCAGCATGATTTCGTTCTGGCCCGATCTGGATGGATTGCCGATTTGCCGACACCGGAAAACTTTCTATTGGTTCACCAACAAGCAAATGGAGCGGGAAACTACTCGGGATATGGTAATCTGGAGTATAATGCCATTTTGGCCCACGCGATAGCGGAACCGAATTCTCAAAAACGCAAACAACTTATGAGTAACGCAGAGAAAATACTCATCAACGATATGCCAATCCTACCACTCTATTTTTATGTGACTCGTTCTTTGGTCGCCGAACGGATTGATGGATGGGAAAATAATATTTCCAATGTGCACCCGAGCAGAACTCTGCGTATAAAGACGAAATGAAATTGCGCCTGCCCTTACTAGTTCAAAAACTCGCTCTCACGCTTTGCGTTACAGCGGGGCTGACGGCATGTAGCTTTACCGGCGATGAAAACCATGTTCGTACCGTTGTTATTGATGATGACGAAGTCCGCATAAATCCGGTTGGAACAAGATTGAACCATACGTCTTCAACAATGCGTATGGCTATAGCGCGAGGTTTAGTCGGATTTGATGAATCTGGTCGGGTTGTCCCGGCTCTTGCGGCCCGCTGGATCATTACCGATGATGGGTTAAGCTATATTTTTCGTTTGGGGGAAGCCAGGTGGGACGATGGAAGACAAGTTACATCGGAACGTATAGCCAGACTGTTGACCGAGCGTTTTGCAGAGTTGAAAAACAGCCGGTTGCAAAATGATCTGCAAGTCATCGATGAAGTGATTTCAATGACCGGTCGAGTGATCGAGATAAGACTGAACGCTCCTAGCCCCAATTTTCTTCAGCTGTTGGCGCAACCGGAATTTGGTCTTTTCCGTGCCGGCCATGGTGCTGGCCCCATGCGATTGATAGATGAAGAAAGCGGAATGAGGCTGGGTGTGTTTGAGGAACCTTCCAGCGGAGATGATGAAGCGGAAGAAGATAATCGTTGGGTTTTGTTAAATCGAGAATCGGCTGCACAAGCAATTGCTCGATTTGACGCAGGATTTGTTGACATTATTTTGAACGGCCGGTTCTATCATCTGCCACTTATTGATCAATCGAGTATCGATTCCAACAATTTGCAGTTGGATCCAATTGCGGGTCTTTTTGGACTACGTTTCGTTTCTGCGGAAGGTTTTTGGACGGTTCCCGAAAACCGAGAAATCCTCTCTATGGCGATAGACAGGCCCGCTCTACTGACATCTTTTCCCAGTGTAACAGCATGGAAAGTTCGGCAGAAAATTGTACCAGAAGCCCTCGACGTGGAAGGGATTAATGCACGGCCAGATTGGTCGAGCATGACAATAGAAGGTCGTCGAGAATTCGCACGCACGCATGTTCAAAGTTGGAAGGCGACGGAAGGTGACATTAGGCCTTTAACAATCGGCCTGCCCGACGCTCCTGGCGCTGATATATTGTTTCTCCGCGTACAGTCGGATCTGCAACGCGTGGGATTGGACGCGCGACGTGTTGGCATGAATGAAGAGGCAGATGCAAAATTGATTGATGAGGTTGCTCCATATGACAGTGCGCGTTGGTTTCTCTCTCGTTTGACCTGCGCACAAACACCAATTTGCCTCAATGATGCCGATACAAAACTGGAGGATGCAGACGCCGCCACCAATCTGGACATTAAGGCTCGGCTCTATGCCGAAGTCGAACAACAACTGGTTGACCATTATAACTATATTCCTCTGGGTGTCCCGGTACGGTGGTCGCTGGCTAGGCCCGGTCAGCGTGGCTTTTCAGTAAATCCGCGCGGTTGGCACCCATTGAATCCATTGGTCGGCATACCTATATCTTAACTGTATGAGGTGCGTAAGACAGGGAGGACCATGATTTGGCCGTTTCCGAAGAACAACTAAAACGTTTGGCAGAGCAGTTGCCGGATGTCAGCCGAGATCCACAATCAGTGCGCAATCGCATAGAAGCGATGGAAAAAGTGCTGGAACGCGCTTTTGTTATTCCGGGTATTAATCGACCGATCGGTTTGGATTCTCTAGTCGGACTGATTCCAGTAGTCGGCGATATAGTCACTGCGATCATGGGTGCCTATATTGTCTGGGAAGCCCGCAATCTAGGCATGTCGAAATGGCAACTGTCCCGTATGGCGGCCAATGTTGGTATTGATACCGCGCTCGGCGCGATCCCTCTGGCCGGCGATGTCTTTGACTTTCTCTGGCGCTCGAACAGCCGGAACTTGAAGATCGTACGCAAGCATTTGGACAAACATCATCCTGGCACGCGAACACTGGAAGGTTAAGCTGCAGGGAAACGGACCGCAAAATCCTCCAATTTTACTCTTGCGCCATTCGCAACAAAACTAACCGTATGATATGTTCCGCAGAGCGCAAATATCTCCAATTGCTCTTCCCTTGTCCAATGGCGCTGAAAGCCGGCAAGATTGTTATCGCAGATCGTTCCTGAATGACTGAGGTTGTCTATAACCGCCAATAATACCTGCTCTTTTTCATCCCAGATCGAGGCATCAGAGTTTGAATTTTTCGTCGCCATAATCTGCTCTTGGGTAAAACCGGCGGCCGATGCAAACACCGCGACATGGACACCCCATTCATATTCACAATCATTATTTGCCGTCGTCCGCAATATAATAACTTCCCGTTCCCGCAAAGATAATGGGCTCTCTTTGTCCAACAGATTGGGAACGCCCTTTTTCGCGAACCGGGTGCTGTTTGCAAAAACCCGGAACAGTTTCAGCAAATAGCCGTCTTGTTTTGGATATTGATCCATTACAGCGGCGAGTTCCGAAGAATATGGCGGCATTAACGGCTCGAGAACATTGCTCACAAAGCGACTCCTTGCTACGTTTATTGTAGTGGATTTATGCTACACTTTATGTAGCGTCAAGGAGAAAACCAATATGAGTGGAGAAAAGAGTCCCCGGCCAATAATGATCCTGTTGGATATTTTAGGCAAAAGATGGACGTTGCGGATCATGTGGGAATTGAGAAACGGACCATTCACTTTCCGCGCATTACAGGAAGTCTGCGACATGCTCTCACCTACAACTCTCAACAAACGTTTGAATGATCTAAAAAGCCTCAATGTCGTTGATCATCAGTCGAATGGTTATCAATTGACCACTAAAGGCCTAGAGTTGGCAAAAATAATGATGGGTCTGACAGAATGGGCCGGAAAAGAGATTACGCCCCACGCCAAATCTTGATCTGACTTTCTGGTCGGGCCATCTGCATATGTGCTGGACAGCGTTTTGGCCTGAAGTTTTTCCCTAAGCATAACCGCACTTCCTGTAGCCATCCACGCCGATTGATCTTCAGCCGGATATGATTTGGCTCCAACCCATCGTTCACCGCAGCAAAAGCATTGCGCAATTGTCCAGCGGTCAGCGGCTTGCGTGATAGTCGGTCCATATTGGGATATTGCACAGCATCGAACATGATCCGTGATACTTTGAAATAAGTTTCAGGGCGCTTGGCCATACAAGTACCATGCTTCGCCCATTCACGCGCCATCAGCCGGGTTGAAGGCATCGCACAAAAGTTACGTTTTGTGATGGCAGGCGACAGCGCTTTGGTAGCGCGGCACCACTGTGGATAGCCACCGCGCGCATCTGGCCAAAGACCATGGAGGATGAAAGCAAAGCTACCATCATCGTCGCTGCATTGATCTTTAAAGCGCCAACCCCGCTTGCGCTTACGACAGAATTCTGGCGACCAGCTAAGGGCCAGAGTGTAACCCGAAATCGGTTTAACGCGGCGCGGTTCACTGGCGGGTTTGCGTTCGGCGGGAGCAGAACTCAATACGGAGGGCGCACGACATTGATACGCTTGCGCATGGGCGATGGAGGGCAATGCCAATATTAAGGCTGCGACAGCAACCCTCATTTAAAAATATCCGTCAGATCATGACCATTGCCGTGGGCTATCAATCCGTTTGACTGAAACCAAAAGCGCGCCTCGGGCGTAAACAGGCAGATAACCGAGCCTATTGCCAAAACCTGAGTTATGGCGAGAAACGCCAGCTCACTGGCGGTATATTCAACTATGAAACCGACCACCCCACCCAGCGTCAAAACACAAAGCACCACATATATCCATCGTGCCCAATTGCTGGCGCGATGCGCGGTAAAAAACCACAGAAGGATTTGAATGCCAAAACCAATGATCAATGCGACAGAAATTGTCAGGCCAAATACCAAACCCATATCATCACTCATTTCCTCATCGCTGAAATATGTGTCCCGATGAACAAATAAGTCAATGTAGGAAACAACCAGTGACGTGAAGAACAAGCGTTCGAACCAGATAATCGAGTTGGGGCGTTTTTTTGTCATTCCTTACCCTTGGTTTCGCCATGCTGAACTTGATTCAACATCACCGGTCTAGCTTACATATCTTAGGATATCCTACAACGAGTTCAGGATGACGGATTGAACTAGACCTGTTCAAAATCCAACCCAATGTCTGCGGCCGGGGCCGATTGTGTCAAACGTCCAACCGACACATAATCCACTCCGGTTTCCGCTTTATCGCGGATGGTCTCCAGATTAATCCCGCCACTCGCTTCAGTCGCTGCACGGTCACCAATCAACGTCACCGCACCGCGTAAGGTGGCGGGCTCCATATTGTCGAGCAGCAAATGGGTTGCGCCAGCCGCCAGCGCCGGTTCGATCTGATCGACCCGGTCTACTTCAACGATGATAGTCTCGATCTTTGCATCAACAGCCAGCTTCACCGCCTTGGCAATATCGCCAGCGACAGCGACATGATTATCCTTGATCATCGCCGCGTCCCAAAGGCCCATGCGATGGTTCTGGGCTCCCCCCATGCGAGTGGCGTATTTCTCAATCACGCGCAGCCCGGGAATAGTCTTGCGTGTGTCGAGCAAAGTACACCCCGTACCCGCAATCCGCTGCACATATTCAGCAGTCATTGATGCGATACCCGTAAGATGCTGCACCGTGTTCAGCGCACTGCGTTCCGCGGTCAGCATCGCGCGCCCTTTGCCATTCAAGCGCATAATATCGGTGCCAGCTTCAACCTCCTCGCCTTCCTGCGCAAGAATATCAATCTCTACATCGGGGTCGAGTGAACGGAAAAAAGCCTCAGCAATCGGTAGCCCAGCGATCACCGCTGCATGGCGGCTATCCATAACGCCGGAGAAGATAGCACTGGCGGGAATTACAGCCTCGGACGTGACATCACGGCCAGTTGGGCCGAGATCTTCGGCCAGTGTTGATGCAACGAAAGCATCGAGGTCGAAGCGGTCTAGGGTGAAGGTCATTCAAAAAAGTCCTCATCAAACTTTTTAATCCTCAAGACGTCCTCATCTTGGCAGCCAATGTTGTAAAGTATCATCAGATCGGCCAATTTCCTGCCATCAATCAGAACTATGTTTTTATCAAAATTCCTGGAAGTTTCGATGGCTTTAGAACTAAATTTTGATGCTGTAACAAATATCCCTTTGTTAGCCTTTTTAAGGCTTAGAGCGCCGTAAAAATCTCGGATATCACCGGATCCGATATTGCTGCCCTCTTTGTATTTTTTTGCTTGAATATATATTTGATCCACACCGAGAGGGTCTTGATCAATTACCCCATCAACACCATCGTCTCCGGACTTTCCAATCGCACGACCTGCACCGTCTGACGTTCCACCGTATCCCATCGCGATCAATAGTTGGACGATTAGATGTTCAAAAAATTCAGGAGTGCCACTTCTGACTCGATCAATTAAATCGAGTGCGAAGTTAGAATTGATCTTTTTGAATGCTTCGCGCAAGGACTCATCGGGGGTGTTTGATTCATCATCGGACGTAACAGCTTCTATTTTGTCATTACCGCGATTCTGAAACTCAACAAAATCATCAAATTGTTTCAGAAAACGATTGTCGATTGAGCCCCGGTGGTTCTCTAAAACTTCACGCCCTCGATCCGTTATTTTGAAAAGGCCACGACCAGTTATTTGAACAAGACCGGCCTGCTTTAAATAACTCTTCGCCCAATTTACCCGATTTACAAAACGAGATTGTTTTTGACTAGGCAACAACTCCTTGAGATCCTCTTCAGACAATTCAAACCGTGATGCCAAGACATTTACCGCCTCAGAGATGCTAACTTCTCCATCGGCTGAATACTCTAAAACCGGTCTCATCAACGCCTGATAATCTGGAATCACTCCCCTTAATCCTCATGCGCCAAATCAGTAGGTCCCAAATCGCCCTGCCCAACCGTCGCACTCGCCATTTCCATCATGCGGTCAATCGACTTGCGGGCCTGTAGGCGCAGTTCTTCATCCATCTCGATCCGTGGTTCCAGATCGCGCAGCGCCACGTAGAGTTTTTCCATCGTATTGAGCGCCATATATGGGCAAATATTGCAGTTGCAGTTTCCGTCCGCACCGGGCGCGCCGATGAAGTTTTTCTCCGGCACCGCTTTTTCCATCTGATGGATAATATGCGGTTCGGTAGCGATGATGATTGTGTCGCCTTCAAACTCCTTGGCATATTTCAGGATCGCACTGGTCGAACCGACCATATCCGCATGATCAACGATGTACGCCGGGCATTCGGGGTGGGCAGCGACCGGCGCATCGGGATGCTGCGCTTTCAACTTAAGCAATTCGGTCTCGCTAAATGCCTCGTGGACGATACACACGCCGGGCCACAGCAGCATTTCGCGGCCAGTCTGGCGCGCAATGTAACCGCCAAGATGCTTGTCCGGACCAAAAATGATTTTCTGGTCTTTCGGAATCTGACTGAGAATATGTTCAGCCGACGAACTGGTGACGATGATGTCGCTCAGCGCCTTCACCTCGGCAGAGCAGTTGATATAGGTCAGGGCGATATGGTCAGGATGTTCATCGCGAAATGCTTTGAATTTATCCGGTGGACAGGAGTCTTCCAGTGAACAACCGGCATCAAGATCTGGTAAGACAACGATTTTTTCTGGCGACAGGATTTTCGCGGTCTCTGCCATGAATTTCACACCACAAAAGGCGATCACATCTGCATCTGTTTCCGCAGCTTTCCGCGATAACTCAAGGGAATCGCCAACAAAATCAGCAATATCTTGAATTTCCGGCTTCTGATAATAATGGGCTAGGATGATCGCATTGCGTTCCTTGCGCAGCCGATTGATTTCTTCAATCACATCTACGCCCTGCAGGCTTCCACCAATTCCACCGCGTGCGTCCATTATTTTGCTCCTTTTGGGTACATGCATGCTTTATATAGGAAGCGATTGTGCATTTGTCTTGTGTGTAACGCGCCGATTTGCGTAAAACCCTGTCTAGGGTCGTTTAGAACCGCAGGGGAGAATATTGATGTACAAGGTCCAGCTCGAGGAATCTTATTTCCCGGCACGGGCGGATACGCCCTATCGCGAGATGACAATTGGACAGGTTCTCCGGGAACAAGCCGAGAAACTGGGCGATCAAAAAGCCCTTCGGGAACTTCTGGAAAATGGAGAAATAGGCCGGGAATGGACTTTTTCCGAATTGCTAGCAGATGCCGAGAAAGTTGGCCGCGCCCTTGCCTCCCGGCACGAAGCGGGCGCAAGGATCGGTATTTTTGCGAGCAATTGCCCCGAATGGGTTCTGATCGAATATGGCGCTGCATTGGCTGGATTGACGTTGGTCACGATCAACCCATCCTTCACTCCGCGTGAAGTAAAATTCGTACTCGAACAGTCGGGGGCAGAAGCAATTTATTATCTGCCATTTGTTCGAGGCTCCGAATTGAAGCCGATTGTGGATGCTGCTTGTGATGAGATTCCCGCAATCAAACATCGGATTGCTATCAACGATCCTGACACCATGTTGTCCGGGCAAGACAGCGGCGAATTGCGGGAAACAGAGCCTTTTGACATCGTCCAAATTCAATATACGTCCGGAACCACAGGGTTTCCCAAGGGCGTCCTGCTGCATCAACAAGGTTTGTTACAAAGCAATTTTGACGTGTTTAAACGCATTGGTGTTGAAGAAGGCGAAAGCTTCGTCTGCCCCTTCCCATTATTTCATACCGCAGGTGGTGCGGTTAGTGTGTTGGGCAGTTTGATGGTTGGCGTGACGTTGATCCTCGTTTCCAATTTTGATCCTGCAGCGGTCGTCAAATGCATTGCGCGGGAGAGACCACAGATTCTAGGCGGCGTGGCCACCATGTATGTTGCGATTATCGAAGCAGCGCGCACCATGGGCGCCGATTGCACTTCAATCCGCCGAAATGTGAGTGGCGGCGCTTTGGTGGCCCCCGAACTGGTCCGCGCCGGAAGAGAGGTTTTCGGTGCGCCGATCCTGATCGTTTATGGTCAGACGGAGTCGTCTCCCGGAATCACGCATACATGGCCAACTGACAGCGAAGAGGATTTGACTCAGACTATCGGCCAACCGCTTGCGCATATGGAGGTGTCGATCCGCGATACCAATGATAACTCGGTCTGCCCGATTGATGCGCAGGGTGAAATCTGTGTTCGCGGCTATCATGTGATGAAGGGATATAACAACAACCCCGAAGCTACGGCAGAGGCGGTTGATCCGGACGGCTGGCTGCACACTGGTGACCTCGGCACAATGGATAGGCGCGGCTATGTGAAGATTACCGGTCGGGTGAAGGAAATGATCATTCGGGGTGGCGAGAACCTGTTTCCTGCAGAAATCGAAGCCGCGATGCTCGAACATCCGATGATTGCCGAAGTCGCCGTTGCGGGGGTGGCGGATGAGAAATGGGGTGAACTGGTGGCCTGTTTCATGCGCGCCGCAGAGGGCGAGAAACCATCGGTAGACGAATTGCGCGGCTTCATTCGCGAACGACTGTCCCCGCAAAAAACACCCGCCTACTGGGTTTGGGTAACCGAATGGCCGATGACCGGCTCGGGGAAAATCCAGAAGTTTGAGCTAGGCAAGGCGTTTGAACGTGGTGAGTTTGAAGATCGCATGGCCTGATCTGAACCAACCACTATTCTGCGATGCGAAACTTCACTATCCTCGAAAGTACCTTCTGGTTTCCATCCATTCCGCCCACGAGGTAATAGTCCTGACCCGATTTAGCCAGCGCCCGGTGATCCATGCTGGGTTCAGCCAATCGGCCAAGTTCCTGCCATTTGTCAGTTTTCAGGTCATAGGCAAAATAGCCGCCGGAGGGCTTTGCCGGAACACCATCATAGCCGATGCCGTTATAGTTATAGGGATTGTCACCGCCGCCTGCGAAAATGACCTGCCCGCGGACGTTGTCTCCAATTGCAGCCATACGATATCGGGCGCCCCCCGCATGATCATCCACGCGCTGCCAGTTGATGATCCGTGGATCACCTTGATCAATATCACCGCGCCATGTAAATTTTGCCGCAACGAATTTCCGCCGTCCATCAACCAGCTCGGGCGCAACAGCAACGCCGTCCGAAATAATGATGCTGCTATTTGCCAAACCGCCAGCATGCCCGAAAACCGGTTCACCCGGAAATTCGGTGGCGGCACTCCAGGTATCAAATTGCGTATCATAGAGCTGGACGAGGCTAATATTACCCTCATCATGCCAGCCGGAAACGAGATAGACATAGCGGTTCTTGTATGGCACCGCGACCATGTCATCGACCGGAGTCGGCATGTTCGCCTTGGCGGTGTAGCGACCGGTTTGCGGATCAAAAGCGAAGACTTCCGGAGTAGAAACCTCATCACCATTATCTGCGACGGTGTAACCGCCGAAGACATAGATCTGTCCGGCAACAGTGACAGCGGCACTGCCCAAACGTCCTTCCTTCACCGGCACGGATGCAATTATTTTACAAGCCTGTTCTGCAATGACACACGCATAAGCCGCATTGCTAGTGTCTTTCCAAGATTTGCCAGATTTCAGGCCATTGAAGCTGTAAAGAGTTGGACCATCCGGCCCTTCGGCAGCAGCAACCGCATTATTTGCCATTGGCTCGGGTAACTGAAAGTCGGCTACCTTCGTAACAGGTTCCACCTCTGACGCCTGTTCGCATGCAGTCAGCAGTAAAAGCGGTACAATCCAGTGCACTATTCTCATTCAACTTCTTCCAATCGCTTGTTTTCTGCCAACACATCCTTGATCGGTTTTGACAAATCCCACTGATCTTTGTTGGCGCTGCGTTCATACGGGAAAAACGCATCTACTTTCGTATCTAATCCGGCCGCGTGTAGAGGCAGCGCGAAACTATTGGCAACGGCTCTTCTTGCAGCATCTCTTGCCAATCGTATCTGCAGAGGATTTTTGGCCTGTTTGACCAGTTCAGCGATGCCCTTTTTTCGATTTGCTTGGTCGAGCACCTGCTCCGCATCAGTAAGCGCAATCAAAATACCACCATCATCATAGGTCTGAATTTGATCAATTTGAACTTCGGGTCGAGCAATCTCAATAGCCGGGAGACGCACCGACAGAGTTTTTGTTTCCGCATCCCAGCGCACATCATCCTGCTCCAGTTTCGCCATATCAATCTCATAACGCACCTGCCCCGGCATGATCAGGGTTTTTCGTGCCGACAATCCAAGACGGGTCAGACTAGTCGTCACAGTCGCATTGTAGCTAGCAGAAAAAATGGTCAACCTGTTCTGTTCGCGCAAGCCATCCAGACTGGCCGTGGCAATGGAAACTGGGTCGGGATTGAAGGTCTGTTCTACCCGGGAAAATAACAGCCAAGCAAGCAAGATTAGAATCAATCCGATGCTCCCAGCCAAAGCAATCGGTAGCCAAACCCGTTTGCTCACGCGAGCATGCTCCAGGTCTCATCATCCAAAGACACAATATCGCGAACCTGCAAATCGATCAAATGCGCCCGCACCGATTGTCCTGCAGCACCGGTCAGGCGTGGATCAAGACCTTTATACATTTTTGGCACCATATCGATTATTGCATGTGGAGCTTCTTCCAGGAGCTTCAAAATCTGACGCTCACGCTGTTTGCGGTGTCCCATCATACCACGCACCAATTGCCGTGGCTTTGTTACTTTCTTGCCGTGCGCAGGGTAATACACTTTATCTTCGCGCTCATAGATTTTCTGAAGGCTCGCCATATAGTCCGACATATTACCATCAGGTGGTACAATCACGCTAGTCGACCAAGCCATAACATGATCGCCGGTAAACAGTGCACCGCTCTCTTGTACTGAAAGACATAAATGGTTGGACGTGTGACCCGGCGTTGCCACTGCCTCAATCGTCCAGCCATCACCCGACACGGTTTCACCATCTACCAACACCTGATCTGGTTGATAGAGCTTGTCAAAACTCTCATCCGCGCGCGGGCCATCATCCTCCAACACCAATGGCGCGCACCCTATAATGGGCGCGCCGGTGCGCTCTTTTAGGGGAGCAGCAGCGGGGCTATGATCACGGTGTGTATGAGTGCACATAATGGCGGAAATCTGAGCATCGCCCACTGAAGCCAAAATCGCGCCTATGTGATCATCTATCGCTGGACCAGGGTCTATAACAGCACGGTCTGCGCCGTTGCCGACCACGTAGGTCTGTGTGCCTGTATAAGTATAGGGACTGGGATTGCCGGCCAGCACTCGCGCGACAAGAGGTTCCATTTGCTCCGACACTCCGGTCGGAAATTTGCTTTGGTCAAAATCCATAAAGTTGATTTGGCATATTCGAGCTGTAAAACAAACAGCAATATCACATCAAAAAAGGGCGGTCCCGTTTCGGGAACCGCCCAGATCTGCGGACCTTAAAGGAGCATTGCCCGTTGGCGCGCCGTCATGTCATCGACAGGCGAGCCTTTAGTTTCTTTATATCGCGATCAAAGGCGCGAAGTTTTTTACTCTTTAGTTTCTCATTATCACTACACTTGGCGGCTTCAGCACGGCCACGCTCAAGATCACGCAATGTGATTTTCATCAGTTTTTTCTCGTCGATAGTAACCTTGAACGTTCCGCATCCTGCGATGGCTGCAAGGGCATGGTTGGTCAGTTGGTTTTTCCGACCGCCAAAGGCAAACTGCTTGTTCATAGAGGCGCAGTCGAGCTGCGGGTCTGTGACTGCACGGTTAGGTTTAACTGGTTGAGGAGCGCGTGGCGATTTTGGCGCAAAGGAAATCTCTGACACCTGATTAGCAATACTCCAAACGCGCGTCGTATGCCGTTTCGCTCTCTTCGCGGCACGCTCAGCTTCGCGGATAGAACGCTCCACTTCACGCTGGGTTTCGCGCATTTCACGCGAAACTTCGCGGCGCGCCTCTTCCAATTCGCGTTCCATTTCGCGCATTTCCAGATGCATCTCACGCTTTTGTTCTTTCATTTCCCATTTTTGTTCGCGGATTTCACGTTCTTGTTCGCGCAATTCGGCATCCGCTTCACGGCGAGATTCTTCCGCCTCCCTGACTTGTTCGCGGATTTCTTGAGCGCTCAATCTTTGGTTTGTGCGCAGAACAATAGTCCGACCATCATGTTTGATCCGGTGTACAAATTGCTCGTCATTTTTGAAATCCTTAGAGCCATTTAGCATAGTGACGTTGACTACATCATCATTGCTATCCCGTGATACAGGTTCAGGCCATTCAGGAGAAACCGGTTTGGAGGGAACTTTCGGAGACACAGATGACCGCGGTAGAGACGGCGGCTTCGGCGGCACTAAGCTACCGATCGTTGTTCCAGTCAGCTTTGTAGCCCGGCGATCCAATTCTTCGTCCGTTAACTTTTCTGCCGTCAGGAATTCAAAATTTTGGCCGCCACTGCGTATCCGATATCGAAATTTACCTTGATATTCCTCGCCAACGATCGATAATTTATCGTCCGAGAAAACGAAGAATGCATCGGAGGTAACATCAAGTCCGCCTGATACCGGTTCAGCTTCCTCTACAATAATTGCCTCGGTATAAACCACTGTTGCAGTTGCTGGCAGTGCAACAATAGTGCTCGCACCAACCATCAACATACCCAGTTTTTTGCGAAAACCAGATTGCTCGCCTTTACCAAGCATCTTCAAACGGCCTTTAATCTTGTCCTTCTGATTAAGCGGGCTGACAAAACCCAATTGATGACCAGAGGCTGATTTAGCGATCGTGCGGCCATATACCGCACGCACCTCTCTGCCACTTTTCTGCAAGATACGCGCATCGCAAGCCGTTTCTTGATCCTCTCTAAACGCGACCCATGCAAACCAAGCCACCGGATTAAACCAATGCAGCGAAAGTAGCAGCAGTCCCGCGAAATTGGCAAATAGATCACCGGCTTCATGATGCGCAATCTCATGCTCCAATACCAATTCGCGTTCACGAGGCGAATAAATGCGGAAAAAATTGGTTGGAACCGCAATATATTTTTGAAACAAACCAAATGCCAATGGCCCACCGACGGCCGCAGTTTCCAAAATGCGAATATTGCCATGGCGACCAACTAGCTGACCGTCTGACACAATATCTTCGCGGAATTGGGTATAGGAAGCTAGTTTGCTGATGAACAGCATTCCAGCGCCACCTACCCACACGACTAGTGCAATCAGAAACCAATCAACTGATGCTAGGGCACTGACGTTTATCTGTTCCGTTGGTGCAACCATTGCCAGCTCAGATATTGTTGCCGCTGCTACGCCAGATGGTTCAACCGTTTCCACAATAGCGGGCCCCTCCAATGTTAAAATTGGCATAAACAGACGCGCTACAGGCAAAGCCCAAAGCGCATAGGCGACTTTGGCTCCAAAATAGTGACTTACGGGTTTACGGATCAACAGGACAAACGCCATCAACAGCGTCATCGATATCATCGTATCCAGTATCCATTGGTTCATTTCGGCGCTCATCCCTTCAACTCCCTTAAAAGCTCCTCAATTTCACGAATGTCATCGACGCTCAGTTCATCAGCTTCCGCCAAATGAGCAACCAATGGTGTGACTTTCCCCCCGAAAAGACGATCAACAAATTTGCGTGATACACCGGCGAGATAAATGTCCCTCTCAACCAGCGGTGAATAAAGAAAACGGCGACCGTCGCGTTCTGTGCCAACAACGGCTTTGGTAGCAAGGCGAGACAGGAGTGTTTTAACAGTCTGCAGAGACCAGTCTTTTTCAGTGACCACCTGATCAGCCACTTCTGTCGCGGTCAGCGGCGACTGTTTCCAGAGTACTTCCATGATCTCATGTTCAGCATCACTAATGCGCTCAACCATGATTATTCTCCCCGCGACTCTACCAATGACTACATCTGTAGTTCCATTGACTACAGATGTAAACAGAAAGGAGAATGACGGGATGTCGTTGATCCATTCAAAGGCGTCGTTTGTCGAATTTTTTTACAATTTTACAGGGGTTGAAAAGTTGTTAACCAGCTAAGTCTTTGAAAAATATAAAAGCGCAAAAACTGGCACGCGCGGTGCATCGTTGTTGGTGTTCCTATTGTTTCACACCGGGTACCCACCCGGACCAAAAAATGAGGGGGACGGCATTTTGGTCTCTGCTGTCCCCTCCCATTTTTAAGAGATTACATACACTACCCAAATAGAAAAGCGGCTCGGTACTCCTATACCGGGCCGCTCTTGATTCTAGCGATGATTTGGATTGAAGGCTTAGCCTTCGGCAGGAGCGACTTTTTTGTCGGCCATTAGCTCACCAAGTTCGCCCGCTTCATACATTTCCATCATGATATCACTGCCGCCGACAAACTCGCCTTTGACATAGAGCTGAGGGATAGTGGGCCAGTCCGAATATTCCTTGATACCTTGTCGAACTTCCATGTCCTGAAGCACATCAACCGACTCAAACCCCACACCTAAATGCTCAAGAATTGCCACGGCTTTGCTCGAAAACCCGCATTGCGGGAATAAGGGGGTGCCTTTCATAAACAGCACCACATCATTACCGTTTACGACACCATCGATTTTTGTGTTTACTTCGCTCATCTCAATTCTCCTATTCAGGAACAGCAGTGGTCAGTTGCAGCGCGTGCAACTCTCCACCCATTTTGCCTTTTAAAGCCGCATAGACAGCCTGATGCTGCTTAACCCGGTTCATACCGGCAAATGCCGAAGAGGTAACCTTGGCGGCATAATGATCGCCATCGCCAGCCAAATCGGTGATTTCCACCTGCGCATCAGGAAAGGCTTCCACAATCATAGCCGATATGTCTTCGCTAGCCATTGGCATGTCAGATTACTCGTCTTCTTCTATAAATTGGCGGCGCGCTTCATTCATATTTTCTTCGAGTGCCTCGCGTATAGCCGCGTCATCGACGTCCGTATCGGAGGCCTGAAAATCCGCTAAAAGCTTGCGGATGACATCTTCATCACCGGCTTCTTCAAAGTCTGCTTCCACAACCTCTTTGGCATAAGCAGCAATATCGTCGTCGCTTTTGCCCATTTTGGCGGCAGCCCATTCGCCGACGAGGCGGTTACGGCGAGCCGTAACTTTGAATTGCAGCTCAGCATCACGCGCAAATTTGTTCTCAAATGCTTTTTGCCGGTCGTTAAAATCAGCCATGTAATTCCCTTAAAATATCGTTTCACTAAAAATAGGAAGGTGACACTGTTCCCACAAGAGGAGCCCGCTATTAATCGGCGACTTTAACTACCAATTTGCCAATAGCACCGCGATCAGCCATTTTTTGGATCGCCTTTCCTGCATCTTCAAAAGCAAAAGTCTCCGAAACGCGGGGTTGGATCATGCCTTGATCCCAAAGTTTGAACAGGCGGGTAATGTGCGCTCGGTTCGCCTTCGGATCGCGCGCTGCAAAAGCACCCCAGAAGACGCCAGCGACGTCACAGGATTTGAGCAACGTCAGGTTTAGCGGAAGCTTAGCAATACCTGCTGGAAATCCAACAACCAAGAAACGCCCTTCCCAACCGATCGACCGCACAGCAGGTTCGCTATAGTCGCCGCCAACGGCATCATAGATAACATCATAACCCGAAGGTGCCGCTGCTTTGAATTGATTGGCCAACGCTTTTGACTGATCCTTGTCGAACGGCGCACGGTCATAAACGATGGTTTCATCAGCGCCGGCTTCCTTACAAAAGGCAGCCTTTTCTTCGGATGACACAGCAGCCACTACGCGAGCACCAAAGGCTTTGCCCAGTTCGACGGCAGCAATGCCGACACCGCCAGATGCGCCGAGAACCAGAAGATCATCGCCTTCCTTGATATGACCGCGATCCACCAACGCGTGAATGGATGTTCCATAAGTCAGGATGAGCGCGGAGGCATCATCATGACTTACATTATCGGGAATTTTGAACACGCTGTTTTGGTCAACCACGATTCTTTCTACCAGACCGCCATTGCCGCATGTAGAAGCCACACGATCGCCTACTTTCAGATCAGATACGCCGTCGCCAACCTCGGAAATGACACCGGACACTTCACCACCGGGAGCGAATGGTCGTTCTGGCTTAAATTGATACAGATCCTGAATGATCAAAACATCGGGATAATTAATCGAGCAAGCTTTCACATCAATGACGACCTGGCCTTTACCAGCCTTTGGATCGTCAACATCCAACATTTCAAGTGTCTCTGGACCGCCTACTTTTGTGGACATTAAAGCTTTCATTTTTGTTTCCTTCCCCGGAATTATAGTATTTTTAGGCAGCTTGGGGGTTATTCCAGGGCTGCAAAGAATCGATACGGTGTTCGTAAGTTTCTATGGCATCGGATTTCGCCAATGTCAGGTCTATTTCATCGGTTCCTTCTGACAGGCATTGATGCCGGAATGGATCCATTTCAAAGGTAAAGCGGTCCTGAAATGGCGTGGTGACGCTCATGCTTTCCATATCGACGGTAATGGGATCGGTTTTTGCGACTTCCATTAGTCGGTCGATAGCCTCTTGCGGTAGCGCAATGGCTAACAGACCGTTTTTGAACGCATTTCCAGAAAATATATCGGAAAAGCTAGGTGCAATAACCGCCTTTATGCCCATATCGTCCAGAGCCCAGGCCGCATGTTCACGGCTAGAACCACAACCGAAATTGTCCCCGGCGATCAGGATATTCGCGCCTGAATATTCAGGATCATCAAAAACATTACCTTCTTGCGCGCGGACGGATTCAAACGCGCCTTCACCCAAACCATCACGAGAAATTGTTTTCAGCCATTCCGCAGAAATGATCACATCCGTATCAACATTCTTTTGGCCAAAGGGATAAGCGCGGCCTTCTACTTGCTTGACCGGCTTCATTCTGCATCGTCTCCGGCTTCATCATCATCCACGGGTTCATTTTCATAGCGCGTTTTCGAGCTGCCAGTTTTTTGCTCGTCTATTTTGCGCATCTTGTGGCGCCCTGCATACATGAGTGCGGCGGCGACAGCGGCAGAACCAACGGCCGCTCCTACTTTTGCGCCGGTAGACCATTTCCCGGATTTTTTGTCCTCGCCATCTTCTTTGGCATCAGGCTTTTTGTCGTCATCGCTCATCATATTTTCCTATTTAACCAGCTCGCGCACATCGGTCAGCTTTCCTGTTACCGCGGCTGCCGCCGCCATGGCAGGTGACATAAGGTGCGTTCTAGCACCGGGGCCCTGCCGTCCCACAAAATTGCGATTGGAAGTGGATGCACAGCGTTCGCCCGCTGGCACTTTATCGGGATTCATTCCCAAGCAAGCTGAACATCCTGGTTCACGCCATTCAAATCCTGCGTCCGTAAATATGCGATCAAGCCCTTCTTTTTCGGCCTGCGCTTTGACTAGACCGGATCCAGGAACAACAATCGCCCATTTGACGTTGTCGGCCTTTTTCCGGCCTTCCAGCACTGCTGCTGCCGCGCGCATGTCTTCGATCCGGCTGTTGGTGCAACTGCCGATAAAAATATTTTCGACCTCGACATCGCCCAGTGCCTGACCAGGTTCCAGTCCCATATAGTCGAGTGACTTACGCGCCGCATCTTGCTTGGATGCATCAGCGAAACTCTCTGGCGCGGGCACCTGTCCACTGACTGGCACCACATCTTCCGGGCTAGTTCCCCAGGTTACCGTCGGCGCAACATCCGCTGCGTTGATGGTTACGCTCTTGTCGAAACGAGCACCTTCATCGGTCGGCAATGATTTCCAATAGGCAACCGCCGCATCCCAATCCGCACCCTTGGGAGCCATCGGACGTCCCTTCAGATATGCGAATGTCTTCTCATCTGGTGCGATCAATCCAGCACGCGCACCAGCTTCAATCGACATATTGGAAACGGTCAACCGTCCCTCAATCGACATTTCTTCAAACACCTTGCCGCGATATTCGATCACCGAACCCGTTCCGCCACCCGTGCCGATCACGCCAATAATATGCAGGATCAAGTCTTTGGGACTGATGCCGGGACCAAGATCACCTTCAACGCGTATCTCCATCGATTTGGAGCGTGTGAGTTGCAAGGTCTGAGTCGCAAGCACATGTTCGACTTCGCTGGTCCCAATGCCAAATGCCAACGCGCCAAGTGCGCCATGGGCAGCGGTATGGCTGTCACCACAAACCAATGTCGTACCAGGCAAGGTAAACCCTTGTTCAGGGCCGATCACGTGGACAATACCCTGCTTGATATCGCTAGCACCAATATATTCGATGCCGAACGCCGGTGCATTGGCTTCCAATGCTTCCAGCTGTGCTGCACTTTGCGGGTCGACAATGGGGATTTTGTCCCCATTCGCATCCAACCGCGCGGTCGTGGGCAGGTTATGGTCGGGAACCGCTAGTGTGAGATCAGGCCGGCGAACTTTGCGGCCCGCCTTGCGAAGCCCTTCAAAAGCCTGCGGGCTGGTCACTTCGTGTACTAGGTGCCGGTCAATATAGATTAGCGCCGTACCATCATCGCGTTGATCGACGACATGGGCGTCCCAGATTTTTTCATATAGTGTTTTTGGTTCGGTCATCGGCATCCCAATCTTTAATATGGGGTTTCGTTTAGCCAGATCAATCTCGCGCGCAAGATAGATTTGCCTTCAAAAGCCGATAAAGAGCGACTATCTTCGCACCATGAGCAGATTCCGTTCCTTTATTGCCTGCGCAATACTCTTCTGCAGCTTTCCCCTGTTTGCTGAACAGTCCGATCTATCAAATGCTGACAAAGCGGCCATGCAGTTTGCGCACGACAGGGGGGTGGACATTTACCGTTACGACCAGGCCGCTTGGCACAGCACCGACGCCTTGAAAGAAGACATTACTGATCTGAACAATTCTGGAATCGTCGGCTGGGTTACGACCAAGGCCGAAAATGGTTTGAAAACAACCTATTGGCGACCTGACAAAGAGGGGTATCGAGGGGTATATTCTGCTATCTGGACTGGGACAAAAACTGTTGACCGCAGAGTATTGACCGACGCCAACAATGAACTCAGTCGCGAACAAAAACAAATGATTGAGGCATTCAAGTTGATAGACTTGAACAAGATTGAACGCTGCAAAAGTTCTCCATTTAACCTCGTCACACTTCCTCCAGATGAGCAAAATGGACCCATTACGGTATACTTGCTCACTCCGCAGACGGAGAACAAAAAATATCCATTGGGAGGGCACTATCGTTTTGAAGTTCAAAACGGAAAAGTTAAGAATCAACGAAAGTTCATGAACTCATGTTTCGACATGAATTTGGAGCAACAGAAAGATAACATAACTCCTGAAATCTTTTTCGTGACTCACTCGCTTGACCCCTTTCCAACAGAAATTCATGTGTTTTCAGCTATCTCAGCCAGGATTCCCATTGGCGTTATAACTATCGACAATGAGTATATCTGGGTAATAGACGGTAGTAACGGTGAGCCTAAAATTTCCCGACATGATCAACCATGAGCATTTTTGCGATCCTTGCTACCATCCTCTCATCAGTCATCATGATGGAGTTTATCGCATGGAGCGCACATAAGTACATCATGCATGGCTTTGGTTGGGCATGGCATCGCGATCATCACGAGCCGCATGATAATAGGCTGGAAAAGAACGATCTTTATGGCTTTGTTGGTGCGGCAATGAGCATCAGCATGTTTATCGTTGGATCACCGATGATCATGGGTGCGACAGCGTGGGAGCCGGGAACATGGATTGGCCTTGGCATCCTGTTTTACGGCATTATCTACACACTAATCCACGACGGCTTGGTGCATCAGCGTTACTTTAAATACGTTCCCAAAAGCGGTTATGCCAAGCGGCTGGTACAGGCACACAAGCTGCACCACGCGACCATCGGCAAGGAAGGCGGCGTGAGTTTTGGCTTTGTGTTTGCGCGTGATCCGGCGAAGTTAAAGGCAGAATTGAAGGTGCAGCGGGATAGCGGTGTTGCCGTTGTGCGGGATGCGGTTTCCTAATCGTCTTTGCGAGCGCAGCGAAGCAATCCAGGGCGTCACTTGCCACTCTGGTTTGCCGCGTCGCTTTCAGCTCCTCGCAATGACGTCCTAGCTAGATCGAGGCATTAGCACCGGACCGCCCAGTTCCACCGTCTTTTGATATCCCGGCCTTGCTACCAGTGCATCGAAATAACGTTTGCAATTGGGATAGCTTTCTAGCTGGCCCAGCGCTGAGCGCCCTTCCAGCATATAGTGCAGATTGATATCGGCACCGGTAAACTTATCCGCGACGAGGAAATCCTTGCCCTCAAGCTCTGCTTCCAGATGATCGAGCAATTTTGTCACTTCGGCCTGCATGAAGCCGTTGAGCGGTTCGGGCAATCCGCCGAGCATTGGTGCGATGCCGGTGATGATGAAGCTCATCCCCATCGTCCCTTCGGCAAAATGGAGCCATTCGAGATATTTTGCCCGCTCCGGATGATCCGCTGCGACCCCGAGCGCGCCGTCGCTATGTTTTTCGACCAGATATTCGATGATGGCGCTGGATTCGACCATTTTGTGGCCATCAACCTCAACCACCGGTGCCTTGGCAAGGCGATGCACCTCACCCAATTCGGGCGGAGAACGCCGCGTGGTTGGATCACGGTGATACATCTCCATCTCATATTCGATCCCGCCCTCTTCACAAAGCCAGATGATGCGGGAAGAACGCGAATAGCCGAGATGGTGCAATTTGATCATTGTTTTTCTCCGTTCGGTGCAGCCAATTCAACAAAGCCGGAAACCAGTTTATTGTTATCTATCAATGACTCGAGATAATGCTGGTCATGGCTGTTGACCAGCACTAGATTTGGTTCTGCTATTTTAAGATCGTGAAGCGCGCGTATCTGCTCCAAAATGCGGTCACGCTGCTCATCGGGGTCGAACATCAGATATTGCAGCAATCTTGGCCGGGTTTTCAAACTATCAATATTTGACATTGTCCAAACAATATCGCCAATTAGGAGATATTCCGTACCATCTTCCAGTTGCACGTAAAAACTCTGGTTGCCCGGCGTGTGCCCTGCCGATGGTATCACCACAACACCCGGAGCAATGCTCTGCGCCTCGTTAAAATCGGTTGGCGTTACATTGGCAATAGCCTCTGGCAATTTTCCGCTGACCGTAAAGTTTGGAAGCACCGCCAGCTGATGGGTGTTTAGTTGGAGGCGGGGCGCTAGTTTATCCGGCAAAGGATGCCGAGCAATCGCCATAACATGGTCCAGATGCTCGTGCGTAATAAGCACCTGTTCAGCTGAGACCATGGATTGCACAATCCGATCATAGGCATCAGGATGGAAGCGCCCCTTTTCCTCCGATTGTCGCATTCCTTCGGTTGTAGATTGATCAGCGGCACCGCCAATGACTATGGTTTTGTCCGACCAGACAATTTGCAAAGCCGAATAGGTCACGGCGTAGTTCGATCCAAAATTCCCAGTTTCCGCTGCAAACCCCGGCGCAACATCCTCACCGGCCATCTCAATATGCAATGCCGTGGGTCGTTGCCCGACGTCATCCGCAACCATATTTCGATAACTTTGTACGTCAAACAGATTAGCCGCGCTGTCCGGTGCCTTGCCTTCCAGCATCAACCACCAAAAAGCAGTCGCAACGACGACCAGAAATATACCAAAACCACCAAGCCGCTTCATACAGCGCCCTCCACATTAAGTTGCATTTTGCTACCTTAAAGGATGGTCATATTTATTGATAGTGATAATTCGGTTTGATCAAACCGCACTCAGACTAGTGTCCTACCACACCCAAACTCTCAAACGGACGGTCGTTTTCGCTGTATTTCTCGACAATGGTTGCGCTGGCTTCGTTGAGGCCGATTAACTCGACCTGTTTGCCCTCGCCTTTCAGACGGTCAACAATTTTATCCAGCATCCCGGTCGCGCTAATGTCCCAGAAGTGCGCGTCGTGCACATCGATAATGACCTTCTCAATACCCTCTTCGTTAAACTCAATGGTTTCGTACATTAGATCAACTGAACCGAAAAATATTTGTCCACCAAACACATAGCGGTGGGTTGTGACTTCGACAAAGTCCTGGAACGTAACCAGTTGCCGCACTTTCCAGGCAAAAAAGATGCCCGAGAGGAGAACGCCGGTCAAAACACCAATCGACAGATCATGCGTCGCAACAACCATTACCACTGTCGCAATCATCACAAAATTGGATGGCCACGGATGATGGGTGATCTCCGTAAAGCTCGCCCAGCGGAAGGTGCTGATCGAAACAAAGATCATCACCGCAACCAACGCTGGCATCGGGATTTGCGCAACCCATTGGCCCAGACCAACAATCAAGACAATCAGCATGACCCCGGCAACAAATGTAGATAGCCTTCTGCTACCGCCAGATTTGATGTTGATCACCGACTGACCAATCATGGCACAACCGCCCATACCGCCAATCCAGCCGGTCACGAAATTGGCAATACCCTGCCCATAGGTCTCGCGCTTCTTATCGCTACGTGTCTCGGTCATGTCATCGACAATCGAAGCAGTGAGAAGGGATTCAAGCAAACCAACCGCAGCCATCGCTAACGAATAGGGCGCAATGATCATCAATGTTTCCCAAGTTATCGGAATTTGCGGAATGTGGAACCATGGCAAACTGTCTGGCAGCTCTCCCATATCACCGACGGTAAAGACGTCGGCTTTAAAGTACATGCTGACGCCAGCTAGCACGATAATGGCGGCCAGTGGCGATGGTATCAAAGTTGTGATTTTGGGGAGACCATAGATAATGACCAGACCCGCTGAGACCATGACATAGGTCTGCCATGTCATAGCTTCACCGGTAATCTGTGGAATTTGCGCCATGAAGATCAGGATCGCAAGCGCATTGACGAAGCCGGTAATCACAGAACGCGAGATAAATCGCATCAATAGATCGAGCCTGAGCAAAGCCGCAATCGCCTGAAATATGCCCATTAATATGGTCGCAGCGAACAAATATTCCGGTCCATAATCACGCACCAAGGGAACAACCAAAACCGCAACCGCCGCCGTCGCGGCACTGATCATGCCCGGCCTGCCACCAATCATCGAAATGATCACAGCAATCGAGAAACTGGCATAGAGACCTACACGCGGATCGACACCGGCGATAATCGCAAAGCCAATGGCTTCGGGAATCAACGCCAGCGCAACGACCAGTCCCGCTAAAAATTCGGATTTCGGATTCGCGAGCCAGTCGCGGCGAAAATCGCTATGTATGGCCAAATGCCTGCCCCAATTTGCCAAAAAATGTTGCAGCGCAACATCAGAAACTCAAGCCATTGGAGGATAGGCCTTATTTAGTCAACCAATTGCTGGGCGATTAACTGCGATAGTCGGCAGTGACTTTCGCGACGGCCGCAATTTCTTCTTCATGTCCGATCTCGCGATGGGTTTCTGCCAGCCCCTGCTGTTCCCAATCCACCATTGCCGGATGGGCGATAATGCGATCCACCCAAGCACGGGATTCTGTGCCAATATCCAGATCAAATGTTCGCACGCGATAAGCGACCGGTGCATAAAAGGCATCAATGGCCGTAAAGCTATCTCCAGCCAACCACGGGCCACCAAAACTTTCCAGGCCCTCAGTAAATAATTCACCGATCCGATCAATATTGCGCTGCAAGGATTGTTCGATCTTATGCAATTTAGCCCGCACACCAATATTCATGGGGCAGATGTTTCTAAGTGCACCAAAACCACCATGCATTTCCGCCGCTGCACAGCGCGCCCATGCGCGTGCCGGTTCGTTGGACGGCCAGACTCCCTCATGTCGCTCGGCCAAATATTCCATAATCGCAATGCTATCCCAGATAGTGCGATCACCGTCTTTCAAACACGGCACCTGCCCATTAGGAGCGAATTTTCGAAAATTGTTATAATTTTCAGCCTCAAACAACACCACTTCATCTTCAAATGAAATGCCCAGCGCCTTCATCAATATCCAAGGCCTGAGGCTCCAGCTGGAGTAATTCCTGTTCGCCGTGATTAATGTATAGGTCATGGTGCAGTCCCTTCCGTGCTGATGATCAGCACCTCTTGCATGGGCGGAACCGTTTTTGGCAAGTCGCCATGCAATGTTTCTATGTTATTGGTCGAAAAGTTCATCTACCTGTCATGTGATTTCATTATAGGCATTCTCAAAGGGGATGATTGATGACACTGACTCGCAGACAATTTGTTCGGAACGCTCAGGCGGTTGGCCTATTTTATGCCGGATTTGGCATTGCCGGATGCGCCGAAGCAAAAAGCGCCAACAAAGGCATGGCTTTGATCAAAGATCCCAACAGCCTGCTCGATCTGCCAAAAGGATTTACTTACACCATGTTTGGTGAAACCGGCGGTATAATGTCCGATGGATTTTTCCGTCCCGGCCGGCATGATGGCATGGCCTGTTTCGCGCATCCCGAATCCGCTGACAAATGCATATTGATGCGTAACCACGAAAATTGGGAAAATGTCCCGACCGGAAGCCCCTTTGGTAAAGGCAATGAGCTGCTGAACAAAGTATCCGAAAAGCAGCTTTATGACCGAAAGAAAGATGGTTCACCCTTTTTCGGCGGCGTGACCAAGATTGTCTATAACCTGAAAAATAAACGCATGGAAAGCGACTATCTGGTGTTGACTGGCACAGCCGCCAATTGCGCCGGTGGATTAACACCATGGGGAAGCTGGCTAACCTGTGAAGAGCAGATGTTGAAAGCTCCCGATGAAGCGCAAAAAGATCACGGCTTTGTTTTTGAAACGCCTTCTAGCGCTAGTGGATTGATCGATGCGGTGCCGCTGAAAGCAATGGGCCGTTTCGCGCATGAAGCGGCAGCGGTGGATCCGGAAACTGGCATTGTTTATATGACTGAAGATAGCCGCAAAGGCTTGTTCTATCGGTTCATTCCAAAGGTGAGAAGCGATCTGGTCAAAGGCGGGCAACTCCAAGCACTTGCGATCAAGGGCTGGAAATCAGCAGTGACCAATAATTGGCCAGAAGACTGGGGCGGCGGCGGAGCTAATCGTGTGAAACCAGGACAGGAGTTTGCAGTGGAGTGGATCGATATGGATGATGTGGAATCGCCCAATGCCGATCTGGCAGAGCGCGGACATGCCGCTGGGGCAGCCTATTTCTGTCGTGGGGAAGGTTTGGACTATGGTCTAAGGCCCGGCAGCAACGTCGGCGAATTTTTCTTCACCTGCACGGAGGGCGGTGCGCATCAGACCGGCCAGGTCTGGCGCTACACACCGGGAAACGCCGGGAAACTGACAATGCTATACGAATCACCGAGTGCCGATACGCTTGATCTATGTGATAATCTTTCCCTATCGCCATGGGGTGATATCATATTGTGCGAAGATGGTCGCGGAAGCCAATATCTCCGCGGCTTGACACCCGCCGGTAACATCTATGACTTCGCCAAGAACGCTCACAAGGACGATTCCGAGTTTTGCGGGGCTTGTTTTTCTCCCGATGGTAAGACGATGTTCGTCAATGTGCAGAACCCGGGAATGACTTTCGCGATCAACGGGCCGTGGGAAACTTTGAGAACCTAAATCAACTTGCTGATCTCAGCCAGATTACCGTCGAGGTCGTTGAAATAGACCGACGTGATTGCGCCAACCGCACCTTCGCGTTCAGCTGGACCGACAAGGATTTGCACCCCCTCCCGTTTCAGATGATTCACTACATCCTCGATGGAATCATCGGTCAATATGCAGAAGTTGCCGCTCCCAGGAACTGTGTCTTTCGCAATCTCAGGCGCAGTAGAAGCATCTTGCAGACTGATTTTATGAGGACCAAAATGTAATGACCATTTGCCAGGCCGTTCTTCGCGTGGTTCCATACCCAATACGCGCTGGTAATATTCCTTGGTTGCGCTGACGTCCGCAACGCACAAAACTATGTGATCCAGTCTGGTCAGCGAGAATGGAGGCTTGCTCATTCCCCGCCAATCAATTCGCGCCCGATTAACATCCGGCGGATTTCATTGGTCCCTGCACCGATGTCGAGCAACTTGCTGTCGCGCCAATAGCGTTCAACCGGCCAGTCGGTTGTATATCCGGCGCCACCCAGTGCTTGGATGGACTCTTCCGCGACACGGACACTGCTTTCGGACGCATACATGACTGCACCCGCCGCATCGAAACGTGTTGTCTGCCCGGCATCGCAGGCTTTGTTGACATTATAGACATAGCTACGTGCACTGTTCAGACGGACATACATATCGGCTATTTTCCCCTGCATTAGCTGGAACGTGCCAATGGGTTTGCCAAATTGTTTGCGCTCACGAACGTAGGGAATAACCGTATCGAGACAGGCTTGCATCAGACCGAGCGGGATTGCGGCCAATACGGCGCGCTCGTAGTCCAACCCGCTCATCAAAACACCAACGCCGCCATTGATCGGCCCCATTACATTTTCTTCGGGTACTTCGCAGTCGTCGAACACGAGTTCGGCTGTTGGGCTGCCCTTCATACCGACTTTCTCGATTTTCTGACCGATCGAGAAGCCCTTCATATCTTTTTCGATCAGGAAAGCCGTGATCCCGCCGGACCCGGCATCGGGGCGGGTTTTGGCATAGACCACCAAAGTATCGGCATCGGTCGAATTGGTGATCCAGAATTTCGTTCCGTTGAGGATGTAGCCGCCCTGCACCGCTTCTGCTTTTAACTTCATTGAGACCACATCACTGCCTGCACCAGCTTCTGACATCGCAAGCGATCCAACATGTTCGCCGGAGATTAGTTTAGGTAGATATTTGGCCTTTTGCTCATCATTGGCCCAACGGCGGATTTGATTGACGCAGAGATTGCTATGCGCACCATAGGAAAGGCCGAGCGCAGCGCTGCCCCGGCTAATTTCCTCAACCGCGATCGCGTGCTCGAGATAGCCCAGACCAAGCCCGCCATCTTCCTCATCAACGGTAATACCGTGCAGGCCAATCTCACCCATCTGTTCCCAAAGTTCACGCGGGAACCAATCCTCTCGATCCATCTTCTCCGCCAAAGGAGATATTTTTTCATCGGAAAACCGGCGGGTCGTATCGCGGATTTGATCCGCCATTTCGCCAAGCTGGAAATCGAATTCTGGGGTGGCAATCATCATATGTCCTTTTGCGTATCTTTCGGTCCGTTTAGCAGAAGATTTATGGTTTTCCACTGCATCAATCATTGCGCGAAAATTCCTCCACTGTCATAGGCGCGAGCGATGCTTTATTCACTTGCCAAACCTTTACTTTTTCAACTGGACGCCGAACGCGCGCACGGAATGACCATAGCTGGCCTGAAAACTGTACCCATGGGACCAGCGCCCAAATCTGATCCGGTTTTAAAAACCAATCTTGCTGGGTTGGAGTTTCCCAATCCCATCGGCATGGCCCCCGGCTTTGATAAGAACGGTGAAGTGCCCGATGCATTGATCCGATTGGGTTTTGGCTATGCCGAAGTCGGCACGCTGACGCCAAAACCGCAGGCGGGTAATCCCAAACCTCGCGTTTTTCGACTGATTGAAGACAAAGCAGTGGTCAACAGACTGGGCTTTAACAATGAAGGCCAAGGCAAAGCCATACCGCGCCTTAAACGCATGCGTGCTCGCATGGGCAATGGCGTATTGGGAATCAACATCGGCGCCAACAAAGACAGCGATGATCGGATTGCTGATTATGTGACTGGCGTGCACAATATGGCACCTTTGGCCGATTATCTGACCGTAAACATCAGCTCACCCAACACACCGGGTCTTCGCGCCCTTCAAGACAAAGGCGCATTGGAAGAATTGTTATCCGCAGTGATGGAAGCGCGCGGCAAGAACACCGTTCCTGTGTTCCTGAAAGTCGCCCCCGATCTGGAACCAGCAGATGTGGATGATATTGTCGATGTGGTCAGCACACAAAAGCTCGATGCGCTGATTGTTTCCAACACCACGATTACCCGCAATGGCCTGAGATCGAGAAATCAAAAAGAGACTGGCGGATTATCGGGTGAACCACTGAAAGAAATGGCTCAGCAGCGGTTGAAAGACTTTCGGTCCGCCAGTGGAGGCAAGATTCCACTGATCGGGGTGGGTGGCATCGCAAAGGCACAAGATGCCTATGACCGCATCCGTGCCGGCGCTTCCTTGGTCCAGCTTTATACCAGTATGATCTATGAAGGACCAACGATCGCGCGCTGTATGGCCTCCGAACTTGCCAAGCTGTTGAAACGCGACGGATTTAAATCTGTTTCCGAAGCTGTTGGAATAGACGACAAATAGTTTGCCAAAGCGATATCGCAGCCATAGAAACTGCGACTATGAAACAACTGATCTCATTCGTCGCAATCGCCTTGTTGGCTTTTTCTCCTGCACAGGCCAAGCATCACGAAGAAAAGAATATCGGCACCGCCGCCTCGGCTCATCCCGAAGCGACCAAAGCCGGCTTTGAAATGTTGCAGGCTGGTGGGTCGGCAACCGATGCGGCTATGGCTATGATGCTAGCGCTGACGGTAGTCGAACCACAGTCAAGTGGCATTGGCGGCGGCGGATTTTTCCTGCACCACGATGCGAAACGCAATTGGATGCAAACGATTGACGGCCGCGAAAAGGCTCCAGCGGCGGCAGAAGCAAAACGTTTTTTGAATGAAGACGGTAAACCGATGGGCTTTCGAGCATCAGTTCCCGGCGGATTTTCCGTTGGCGTACCGGGCAATTTGCGGCTTATGGAAATGGCGCATGGGAAATGGGGCAAATTGCCCTGGGAGAAGGTTTTTGAACCGGCAATCAGACTGGCCGAGGATGGCTATGCCGTTACAGGTCCACAATATTTCTGGATGAAACGTCTCGGTGGGCTGTGGAAAGACTATCCTGAAATACGGAAACTCTATTGGCGCGACCGTGCTCCCGCTCCCGTTGGGACGATTATCAAAAATCCAGAGCTCGCGGCGCTGCTGAAAGACTTGCAAGCCAATGGGGCAGATGCATTCTATACCGGCGAGACGGCAAAGGCGATCTCCGACGCTGTCGCCAATGCACCACAAAATCAAACGGAAATCACACAAGATGATCTCAACAATTATCGCGCGATATTGAGGGCGCCGGTTTGCTCTTCCTATCGGGAATATAAGATTTGCGGCATGGGACCACCATCATCGGGTGCAACCACGGTGCTTCAAATTCTTGGTATGATTGAACGTTTCAACATGGGTAAGCTTTACAAAGAAAGCCCTGTACAAGCCTGGCACGTTATTGGTGAAGCCATGCGGCTTGCTTATGCGGATCGGCAGAAATATCTCGGGGATCGTGATTTTGTGGCGGTTCCAGTCGATGGCCTGATTGACAAAAGCTATATCGCCAAACGATCTCAGCTAATTGCACTACAACGTGCACGCCCAGATTTCCCGGGAATGGAAACATACCCAGCGGGAAATCCACCCGGTGCGCAGTCCCGAACCAAAGCAGCATCTTCAGAAGTGCCTTCGACCACCCACTTCACGGCGGTCGACGGCGAGGGCAATATCGCCAATATGACCTCCACGGTAGAGGGCCCGTTTGGAAGCCAGTTAATCGCCCGCGGAATGGTACTCAACAACGAACTGACCGACTTCACCTTTACACCAGAAATTGATGGCGCGCCTGTTCCCAATCGTGTGCAACCGGGTAAACGCCCCTTGTCGTCCATGTCACCAACCATAGTTTATGACAAATCCGGCCAACCAATCTTGGCGCTTGGATCAGCTGGCGGAAAACGCATCATTATGCATGTCACAAAAACGCTGATTGGTGTGCTGGACTATGGAAAGACTTTGGAAGAAGCCATGGCCATGCCTAATATTTACTTTGGAGGCTCAGGCCTATTGATTGAAGGAAAATCCGATCTGGTGAAGCTACAAACCGAGCTATCCAAGCTTGGTCATATTGTCGTGACATCCGGCCTACCGTCCAAATTGGCCGGTGCACAAAAAACCGATAAGGGTTGGGTAGGCGCAGCTGATCCGCGCAGTATCGGTCAGGCAGTGAGCGAGCTTCCTTGAATTGCCACGCTAAATATGCCTATCTAGGATAAATAATATAATCTGAGAGGATAAGAGGATGGCGAAGAAGAAAGCCAAAGACCGTTATCTCGAATTTAATGGATTCTCCAACCTTGTCTCGATGTTTTTCGATCGAGCGGAACAAGGCGGCGACGGCCCTTTTCTTAGCGCTAAAATTGATGGAGAATGGCGGGCGACAAGTTGGAATGAAGCAGCACGACAAGTTGCAGCATTGTCCAAATCTCTCAAAAAACTGGGCCTGAAAAAGGGCGACCGAGTAATGATGGTCTCCGAAAACCGACCAGAATGGTGTATTGCCGATTTGGGCATTATGGCGGCAGGTTGTATCACCGTTCCCACCTATACAACCAATACGCCCAATGATCATCAGCACATTCTGGACAATAGCGGAGCAAGGGCTGTCATCGTCTCCGATAGCAAGCTTGCGACCAATCTAATCCCGTCGGTGATCAAATCCGCTGATGCCGATATTGTGATTGGGATTTCTGATCTTCGCATTGGCCAGACAGGCGACTTTGATATTCATCAATGGTCTGATCTCGTGCAAGGCACCGATGCCGATGTCGCTGAGATTAAAGAACAAGTTTCATCAATTACCCGCGATGAGACAGCCTGTATCATTTACACCAGCGGCACCGGCGGCAAACCGCGCGGTGTGATGCAGCATCACGGCGCGATCCTGCACAACGTCAAAGGTCCAGCAGAAGTGATTGAAAATGACTTTGGCTGGGACAATGAAGTGTTCCTTTCCTTCCTGCCGCTCAGCCATGCCTATGAGCATAGCGCCGGACAGTTCTTCCCAATCGGTTTGGGTGCGGAAATCTACTATTCGGAGGGGCTAGAAAAGCTCGCTTCCAACATTGAAGAAGTCAAACCGACCATCATGGTTGTGGTTCCGCGTTTGTTTGAAGTCCTGCGCCAGCGACTAATCAAGACGGTAGAGAAACAGGGCAAGATGCCAAACTATTTGCTCGGCAAGGCACTCGCGATTGGCGAACGTGAAGCGGACGGCAAGAAGCGTAAGCGTGACAAAGTCATGGATGTTTTTCTCAACAAGACTTTGCGCCCAAAGGTACAACAGCGCTTTGGTGGGCGAATGAAGGCGATGGTCTCGGGTGGAGCACCGCTTAATCCCGATATTGGTGTATTTTTCCAGTCGCTCGGCCTCACAATGTTGCAAGGCTATGGCCAGACTGAATCTGGCCCGATCATCGCCTGCAACCGGCCTCGCACCGGCCTGAAAATGGATACCGTCGGTCCGCCGATGATCGACACCGAGGTGAAGATTGCAGAAGACGGCGAGATACTGGTGCGCGGCGAACTGGTCATGCACGGCTATTGGCGCAATAAACCGGAAACTGACAAAGTACTAAAAGACGGTTGGCTGCACACAGGCGATATTGGGCACATAGATGAAGCAGGCCGCGTTGCGATTACAGATCGCAAGAAAGACCTGATCGTCAACGATAAGGGCGACAATATTGCACCGCAAAAAGTTGAAGGCATGCTGACCTTGCAACCTGAGATACTGCAAGCGATGATAACCGGTGACAAACGCCCCTATATGGTTGGCGTTGTCGTTCCAGATCCCGAATGGGCGCTGGAATGGTCTCGCAACCAAGGCGTGGCTTATGATTTCATCAAACTACAGGCTGATCCGCAGTTCAAAGCAGCCGTCCGAGAAGCCGTCGACCGGGTAAACAAAGGGCTGTCCGTAATTGAAAAGGTCCGTCGGTTCGAATTTGCAGACGAACCATTTGCCATCGAGAACGAAGAATTGACGCCGAGCATGAAAATTCGGCGCCATGTAATCAAAGAACGTTACCAGGAACGGTTAGCAGCGCTCTATAAAAAATAGAGCTCTGGTGGCCGATAGGCTAACCGGCGGTTTTCGTATAAGGAACGAACTTGCCAAATGCGCAGCTGTCTATTGTACCGCCGATGCCTTGGTCTACCACTTGCGCGATTTCTCCGCTACAGAGGGATGACGTCGGTTTGCTATACACTAGAATATTGCGATCCACATCACGGCAACCACCATAGGGCTTGTTGACATAGATGGTTTTCGCATTCCGACGGCTGCTGAAAATTAAGATATCATCGCTGATCACCGTCATATTACGCTGCGCATGACGGGGTATACAACTCAACGGCTTGCCTGCCGTTCGTCCTTCTGTGCGCTTATCAAATTTTGCTTGTTCTTTTTCGGTCAGTTGAATCTGCTCACCGCTGGTTGCGGGAGCAGCCAAAAGCATCGCTGCTGGCAATGCCAATAGAAGTTTCTTCATGCCCATTCTCCAAGTTACCGCCCCATCAAGCGCTGTTATACCACATATCTCGCTGAACTGGAAATGAAGGTGAGTTGGGATGTTAGAAATTATCCTTTGCTGTTCGGCGTTCTGCCAATTGCGCCGCAGAATTGGCACGCATGAAGGGGTTGGTCGATTTTTCCAATCCAATCGTGGTCGGCACAGTTGCCTCTCCTCGCCCACGCAACGTCATTACCTCTGCCATGCGCTCCTTCAGTGCCAAATTGTCTGGCTCTGCAACCAAGGCATATTCTCCATTGGCCTGTGTATATTCATGTGCGCAATAGACTTTAGTCTTCTCCGGTAACTGTTCCAGCTTACGCATGTTATCAAACATCTGTTCCGGTGTCCCTTCAAACAGACGGCCGCAACCCATGGCAAAAAGCGTATCACCAACAAACACAACATTTTCTGATGCTATGTGAAATGCTATATGTCCGGCCGTGTGTGCAGGTACATCAATCACATCGGCTGTTACTTCACCTAGAGCAGCGCTATCGCCTTCCTTCACCATATGATCCAACGTTGGAATACGTTCCTGTTCCGCTTCCGGCCCAGTGATACGGCATCCAGTCGCTGCCTGAATATCTGCATTCCCGCCGGTATGATCGGGGTGCCAATGCGTGTTCCAAATCTGGGTAATTTTCCAGCCGCGCTTTTCCGCTTCCGCCAATGGCGCATCGGCCACTGCCGGATCCACCACCATTGTTTCTCCCGAATCAGGTTCATGGACCAACCATATATAATTGTCGGACAGTACGGGAATGCGAACAATTTCCAAAGTCATCTTACCATTCTCCAATATTCTCCATGCTTGCCCAAGGCTCTTGCGGAGCAAGGTTTTCACCCTTTTGCAGCAATTCCACCGAGATATTATCTGGCGAACGCACAAACGCCATGTGACCATCGCGCGGTGGACGGTTAATGGTCACGCCCGCGTCCATCAGCGTCTGACAAAGCGCGTAGATGTCATCAACAGCATAAGCCAGATGTCCAAAATTTCGACCACCCTCATATTGCTCTGCCCCGCTGCCATCTTCCGGCGGCCAGTTGTAGGTTAGTTCCACCTCGGCCACATCTTTCTGTCCCGGTGCGGCCAGAAAAATCAGCGTAAAGCGTCCTGCCTCAATCTCGTAACGGCGCACTTCTTCCAATCCTAACAGATTGAAAAAAGCCACCGACGCATCTGGATCGGTGATCCGCAGCATCGTGTGAAGATATTTTATACTCACCTTACAAACTCCATTCATCTCTGTTCAGAAACGGTTCACCGCAGTCATCGCAAATCGGAACTGGGTCGTTTGGACAGCCTAGTGGGCTTTTTATGTGAGGGAAAGAGTGATGACCGAGAAATTTGTAGAGAATAAGAACAAAGTCTGGTTGGCCAGTGCAGGATTGCTCACCGTCGGCCTGATTGCCGGTGGCTATTTGCTTGGCGACGGGCTGCTCCGGGCCAAGATGGCGGACCGCAGTGTAACAGTTCGCGGGTTGGCTGAAAAAGAAGTCACCGCTGATCTTGCCACCTGGACCATTGCTTACAGCGCCCAATCAAGTGACTTGGGCAGTGCACAAGCGGACATTGATCGAGACACAAAGGCAATCACCGGCTTTTTCAAAGAACTGGGCTTTAAAGCAGAAGCATTGAAGCCTACTGGAGCCAACGTAAGCCAATACAGCTCGAGCGGCATTCCCCAATATACCATTCGCCAACGCCTATCGCTGCGCACCAAAGATATCGACAAAGCACAAGCCGCCGTAGCACGCCAATTCGATCTCGTCCGACGCGGCGTCGTACTCGAAGATGGCTCGGGCATGAGCTATACGTTCACCAAGCTCGATGAAATCAAACCGGAAATGGTTGCAGAAGCTACTAAAGACGCACGCAAATCAGCCGAGCAGTTTGCCAAGGATAGTGGCACCGATGTTGGTGGGATTAAATCTGCAACCCAGGGCTATTTCAGCATCAACAGCCGCGATGGCGATGGCGGCGGTTACGGGGTGACCGATACGCCCTATAAGAAGGTGCGTGTGGTCACGACAGTGAATTTTTATCTGGATTGAGATTGCCTTCGATCAGATTCCGATTGGCTTTCAAGACATCTACCAGGAAACGCATCAGCAATTTGATCCGCGGCGTATCTTTTAAGTCCGGATGAGTAAGCACCCAAAAGTCGGCCACCGGCAATGGTGGCGGGGCAGCTGGCAATCTGATCAATCGCGGGTCCGGATCACAGATGTAGCAAGCGTTGCGGATCATCCCGCGGCCGGCGACGGCTGCCTGATAATGGAAGCTAATACTGTCATTCATCAATCCAGTTGCAGCATCGGGGAAAGGGGTGTCTTCAATCCATGAAGGGCGCTGCATTCCCGACAATCCCACTATCCATCGCCGATCGTCCGGCTTGGTTTGCTCAAGATAGTCGACGTGACAATAATAGCTGAGAGCGTAGGGAAACAGGCGCCTGCCGACAAAATGCTCCGGTGGTTTCTTGGTACCCCGTACCACAATATCTGCCTCCGACCGGTCCAGGTCAGCAAACTGGTTGTTGCTTTGGATCGACAGCTTGATGCCTGGATATTTGCTGCAGAACGTGGCCAGATCATCCAACAGAAGATATTGTCCCAACACATCGGGAATGGATAGAGTAATCGGCCCTGCAAGTTCGGTTTCTGCGGCTCTTCTTTGCCGGTCCGCTGCAAAGTTAATCGCTTCCATTTGTTCGGCGGCCGCAACCAGCTTTTGACCAAAATCTGTCTTGCGATAACCGCCCGCCACGCGTTCCATAACCGGCTTTTCAAAACGTGCGTTTATCACTGCAAAACGCCTGGAAACGGTTGAATGGGTTACACCGAGAAGCTGCGCCGCGCCGCGGACCGTAGCTTCACGATCCAAGGCCAAAATGAATCTATAATCATCCCAGTTGTCCATTGGTGCAGTATTGCACCACTATTGATCTAAAATCATCCATAATCTTCAGAATAACTGGTCTACATCGGTGCGATAACGCTTCATGATATAAATTTTGGAAAGGTATGAAAAATGAAAAACAGCACTATTCCCTTAAAAACCGTTGCGCTTGCAAGCTTGAGTCTATTCGCTGCAAGCTGCGTAACTGCTCAGCAAAATACCGATGCCAAACAGCAAATTGCTGTACAGGCCACACAATTGAAATTGAAAAAGGGGCAGTATCTTTCGATTACACTACCCGAGGCCAAGACCTCTGAAGAGGCGACCAAGGCGCGGCAAGAATATTATAAAACGGCCTTTCCGCTCGGATCGAAATTTGGACTAAAGCGCGAAGCTGCACTGAAGATCGATACTGCCATCATAAGCGATTACAAACCATCCGGCGTAATCTTCTTTTCCTATCCGGACAAGCAATCGGAGGCCGGATTAGCAGCGCATTCCAAATGGCCCGCGATAAAAGCTAGTCGTCCTAACATCTGGAAAAACCTGAATATTTTCAGTACCGAACTGGCCGATGATATTAATATCACCTTTGATCCTGCCAAGAGTTACACGTTAGTCATCGCGTGGAAAAGAGATGAGGACCCTGATGGATATGACAAATATCTGAAAGGCATAGAACCGGCGGTAGAACGTTTTGGCGGAAAATTTATCTACAAAATGCACAACCCATCGAGCGAGTTTAACTCAGCTTCTGCAACAGCTCCATCGCAACTGACTTTTGTCGAATGGAATACGCTCGATGGATTTTCAAAAGTGCAAGCCAGCGATGAATACAAGGCGAGCGTTCCTCATTTTCAGTCCGGAGTCAAAAAACTCGAATTCTACCGAATGTCCGTCGTGAAATAGTTTAATCGAAAGGCCGATTAATCTGCACAATCCCCCACTCGATTGGCACCGATATCCATCGCCAACTTGGCTTTCGTTTTGGTCTTGGGGTCCGCCATGTCAAAGGACATATTGCTGTCATAACCATCGGATCGCGCAGTGCCTGTCATTTTCACGGTCACGTCTCCGCGCGCTGTCCCTTTGCAGAGCATTTCCAGATCCAGCGTGTTAGCGGACCCCTCGTCGCGGATTGTATCGCAGTTACCACCCAAAGCTCCGGCCATTTGAGAGGCTGCTTCTTTCCACTGGTTGGCGCCCTGCTCCACGTCCATACAGAATTTACTGGCCGGGCCACTACTTAGGCCTTCCATCTGTTCTATCATTTGCGCCTTTCCATCGCCCTCAATACCCGGAAAATCCAAAGTCGTGATTTTTACAGTCTGTTGATATTCACCAGGTTCAGGCGTTACTGCATTGCTGCCACAAGCAGACAAAATGGCGGTGCCAGCGAGTAAGAAAACGGTCTTCAAATAACTGCTCAAGGTTTTTGCTTTCTATTTTATAGTAGCGACCCGTCTAAGCCGTCGAAACGATGATTGAAAGCATCAACAACTATTTACTCTTCTACTTTGGTGACGAGTTGACTGAGATATTTTTGCGCGATTTTAGCAGACTGACTCTCGGCATCAATCTGCACAGCCTTTCCCCAATTGGCTTTGGCGTTTATTTTATCGCCGGACTCAAAGGCAATATTACCCGCTTCCAACGCAATGGCGGGATCACCCGGCGCACGCTGGTCAGCGACTAGAATATCGTTTCTGGCCAGTTCCAGATCACCCATTCGCCGCGCCAGTGTTGCAGATAACAGCCAGCCCAAGGGATCTTCGGGTGCTAACTGATGCACCATCGCAAATTCGGCTTTAGCAGCCGGATAATCTTCAAGTGCCACATGTGCTCTTGCACGATCCAGATGCACTAGGCCTTTTGCAAGGCCTTTCAAACTGCCTTGTACCAAGGCAGCATTCAAATATTCCAATGCCTTTACAGCATCGCCGCCGGCCAAAGCCGCATTGCCAGCCTGCGCCCAAAATTTATCTATACGTTTGTCTCTGGCGACTTCTGCTGCCTGAGCGGACGCGACAAATGCTTTGGTGGCCGCTGCCCAGTTAAATTGTTCCGCATTAGCAAACCCCAAACAATGTCGGGCTAGGAAACCACCGCCTTCAATCAACCATGTATTGGCCTCGGTCAAACCAGCTTGTGGATCATCCACAGCAAGATCAATACATTTGTTAAACCGTTGTTCGACCGGGTCTTGGCGTTTCCTTGGCTGCAATATCTCAGGCGCAGGCGACCCAAAAGGCGTTACGGACTGTACAGCGATTAAAAGAAGGGGAGTAAACAAATCTGCTCCTGATACGACTAATCCAGCCGCGCGATCACATCTATCAAGAGGGCGATGTCTTGGTCACGGGACAGGCGGTGATCTCCATCCTTTACCAAATGCACCTGCACATCATCTGAACGGATTTTTTTGCTAATCTCCAATGCATAAGCCCAGGGTACATCTTCGTCTTTCTGTCCGTGAAGCAGCCTCACAGGCCCATCAAAAGCTATCTCTTTGTGCAGCAAACGATTTGCATCACCAGACTGCCAAAAGGTTTTCGTTGTTACATAGGGATCATCGGAATATTCACTATGCTCTTCCAGTTTCCCGTCACGCAGGATCGTCATTTTCTGTTCCTGAGAAAAGCCCCAATCGGTAAAGTCGGGTGCCGCAGCAATACCGACCAGTTGTTTTACCCTCATTGGGCGGGCCAATGCGACCAACAGCATCAACCAGCCGCCCATTGAAGAGCCGATCAAGCTGATCGAACCGGAAGTGACTTTGTCGATCAAGGTCAATACATCCTCTCGCCAGTCGATCAGGCTTTGCTCTTCAAACTCACCTTCACTGGCCCCGCAACCGGCATAGTCAAGACGCAACATACCCCTACCCTGCTGCTTTGCCCAAGCATCTACGGCAAGCGCCTTTCCGCCATCCATATCCGACATATAACCCGGCAGAAAAACCAGGGTTGTGCCATTAATGCCTTCCTTTGGCGGGGTATAACAATAGGCGAGCGCAGAGCCGCGCGGGCGATCCAGATATCGAATTTCATCTTCCATTAGGACGCTCTATTATGTCGCCGCGAAATAGACAATTCCCAAACAGAGAAAAGCGATAATCAACATACCAATGTTGCTCAGCACCGGTTTTTTTACTTTTGGCAACAATATAGAAATTTCTGGAGGCAGATCACCCTTCAAACCAAGGCGCCAGTTTGGGCGAGCTTTGATCCCGTCTTCCAGCCCAAAGACTTTGCTTTCTCCCTCACTCCCTTTGTGAACCAGATCGCCAAAGAAATAGGCCTCGCTTCGCCATTGTTGTTCATAGAGAACGAATGTCTTGCCAATTGTCTCTATTCGCACACGCCGCTTCAATGCGTTGTCCTTATCAGTGTGCCAGGCTGTGAATGGAGAAGTCATTGGGCATTGTTAGCATCCAGCAGCCTTAAACCCATATTGAAATATGAAGTTAATATATCTTATTGATGCCCCGGCGTTACGCTTTCCACAAAGAGATAGCGATCATGTTACCTGATATAGCAACGCTTGGATTGAACGTTATTGAATTTGAAACTTAGCTCTACTATATCCCTATGCATGGCAAAAATGCTGATTACAACGACGCTCACTACCACCTCCCATTTCGGGGGACGGTTGGTCGCGCTTTGATCGCATCCACCGCCACCCAGCTTCGGGTGGCATGGTGTCTCTTCTCGAAATTGTAGCAAAACATCAGACACCATCTTTCGGAGTGCCATTTTCTGTGCCATGGCCGCTGATAAATACAGTTGAGATAGAGTTATGACCGATCAGATTACAATCACCCTCCCCGACGGCAGCGCACGCGAAGTCACTGTCGGTACGACACCGGCGCAAATCGCTGCCGATATTGGGCCGGGACTGGCCAAAGCCGCGCTTGCAGCCAGGATTGAGGGAGAGGTTCGCGATATCATGCGTCCTCTGGAACAGGATACGGAGCTGGCGCTGATCACCTCCCGTGATGAGGAAGAAGCGCTGGAGCTGGTTCGCCATGACTATGCTCACGTCCTCGCCGAAGCCGTGCAGGCTTTGTGGCCAGGCACACAGATTACTTTTGGGCCGTCAACCGACGATGGTTTTTACTATGATGTGATGGCTCCAGAGGGTCGCGAGCCGTTCTCAATGGATGACCTGCCCGCTATCGAAGAGAAGATGCGCGAAATCATCAAGGCAGACAAGCCATTGCGCCGCGAAGCTTGGAGCCGTGCGGATTTGATCAAGAGATGGGAATCCGAAGGCGAGAAATTTAAAGCCGAATGGGCCGCCGAACTTCCAGAGGGAGAAGAGTTGACCGTCTATTGGTCTGGTGATGATTGGATGGATATGTGCCGCGGGCCGCATCTGGCTTCTACCGGTAAGCTCGATCCGAAGGCATTCAAATTGATGCGTGTTGCCGGTGCCTATTGGCGCGGTGACCAGCGCAATGAACAGCTGACGCGGATCTATGGAACCGGCTGGCTCAACAAAAAGCAGCTTAACGCCCATCTTCATCGCCTTGAAGAAGCGGCCAAACGCGACCACCGGAAATTGGGTCAGGAAATGGACCTCTTCCACCTGCAATATGAAGCGCATGGTAGTGTCTTCTGGCATCCGCAGGGTTTCGTGATCTGGCGCGAGCTGGAGGCTTATATGCGCCGCGCGATTGATGGTGCAGGCTATCAGGAAGTCAAAACGCCGCAGATCATGGATGCGAAACAGTGGGAGCAATCGGGGCACTGGGGCAAGTATCGCGAGAATATGTTTGTCGTGCCCGATGAAGTTCCCAACGTCGATGAAGACGCGCCGCTGGTTTCGGGCGACGCCGCCATGATGGCGATCAAGCCAATGAACTGCCCGGCGCATGTTTTGATCTTTAAACAAGGCATCAAGTCCTATCGTGATCTTCCGTTGCGCATTTACGAGAATGGTTGTTGCCACCGCAACGAACCGCATGGCGCACTCCATGGGTTGATGCGGGTGCGACAATTTACGCAGGACGATGCCCATATCTTCTGCCGCGAGGATCAGATTGTGGAGGAAGTTCGCAAATTCTGTGAACTGGCCGACAGCATCTACAAGGACTTCGGGTTTCAGTATTCCGTGAAACTCGCGCTGCGTCCCGAAGAGCGATACGGCTCCGACGAAGATTGGGACAAAGCCGAGGAAGAACTGCGGCAGGCGGTTATCGATGCCGGCATGGCGACCGAGGAATATGGTTGGGAAGAACTTCCCGGTGAAGGCGCATTCTATGCGCCCAAACTCGAGTGGCACCTGACCGATGCAATTGGCCGGACTTGGCAGGTTGGTACAATCCAATCTGATCGCGTGCTGCCCGAACGACTAGATGCCAGTTATATCGGCGAAGACGGCGATCGTCACCGCCCGATTATGTTGCACCGTGCAATCTTTGGCAGTTACGAGCGGTTTATCGGGATCCTGATCGAGCATTATGCCGGAAAACTGCCGCTATGGCTCGCACCGACGCAAGCCGTGGTTGCGACGATTGTGACAGATGCCAATGACTATGCGGAAAAAGTTTCCGAACGACTGCGGTCAGAAGGTATTCGCGTTGAGGCCGATCTGCGCAACGAGAAAATCAACTACAAGGTTCGCGAGCATAGTGTTGGCAAGATACCCAATATCCTGGTCGTCGGCATGCGCGAAGCCGAAGAAGGAAAGGTTGCGTTGCGTCAGCTGGGAACGAAGGAACAAAAGTTCCTGACGCTCGATGAAGCCGTGGCGTTACTAAAATCAGATTCTTTGGCACCAGACCTGAGTGAGGCATCATGAAAACCAAGTGGCTTTTACCCTTTTTCACCTCTGCTATTATTCTAACCGGTTGCGGCGCTGAAAACACGGCCGATGCACCAGATATGGAAACTGTTCGTGACGGAGAGTTAGAGAAAAGCCCAGCAGAACTGGCCTATGAAGAAGCAAACTCGAAAATGCATGCAGGCATGGGTATCATCGACCCTGATCCAGACATTGCCTTCATGCAGGGCATGGTTCCGCATCACCAGGGTGCGGTGGATATGGCGGAGATCGTCCTGAAATATGGCAAAGATCCGGAAGCCTTGGCGTTGGCCGCAACCATTATCGAGAGCCAAAACAAAGAAATCGCCCAAATGAATGCCTGGCTGGAAAAACGAGGTGTCAAACCTGCAAAACCGTCAGAGGTTGATCATAAGGCCATGGGACACTAAATATTCAATACAGTTTGCGGCGGCGGTTTTTTGCCGCTATTGAGCCGCTGAAACAACGATTCAGGAGTATTTAACATAGCTGCACCACCACGCCGTCCCACGCCACCCGTCAAAGGTGGCCCGCGTTTCAATAATACAATCATGGCCGATCAAGTTCGCGTCATTGACGACAGAGGTGAAAATCTCGGCGTGTTAAACACCGATGAAGCCATTGGACGAGCCAAAGATGTTGGTCTCGATCTGGTGGAAGTCTCTCCTAACGCGAACCCGCCCGTTGCGAAATTTCTGGATGTCGGAAAGTTTAAGTACGAAGCTCAGAAAAAAGCCAACGCCGCGCGCAAAACGCAAAAGGTGCAGGACGTCAAAGAAATCAAGATGCGTCCCAATATCGACAATCATGATTACGATGTGAAGATGCGCAATGTGAACAAATTTATCGACAATGGCGATAAAGTAAAAGTCACCCTGCGTTTCCGTGGCCGCGAAATGTCTCACCAGCAACTGGGCATGCAATTGCTACAACGGGTGCAGGAAGACATGAAGGAAACCGCGAAAGTGGAAGCCTATCCAAAACTGGAAGGTCGGCAAATGTTGATGGTGCTTAGTCCAAAATAAGCGGGGTTTCAGTCCGGTTGACTGCGGGCAACCCAAAGAAATGCGATGCCAACGACTATCGCCGCCAATGATATCACAATTTCGAATTCTTGGTTGACCATGCCTCTTGATACATGACGTGTGCTAACATCATGTTAAGCAGCGCAACTATTCGCACAACTTTTTAAATCAGCCTTTATGTAACGGGTTTTGTGCGATATTTTTTGGGGAAATGGCGTTTCAGGTTCGCAACTTTGGGCTTGTCCCAGCGCACGATGTATCCTTGTCGCGGATTTTTCTGCATAAAATTCTGGTGATATTTTTCAGCATAGTAAAAGGATTTGTGGGGCTCGATCTTTGTCACAATGGGCCGCTTCCAATATTTGCCCTTGTTTAACTGGCTAATGTAAGCGTGCGCCGCTTTCTGCTGCGCGTTGTTCAGCGGCACCAATGCGGTGCGATAATGCTTGCCGCGATCTGGCCCTTGATAATTAAGCGTTGTTGGATCCGCGACGACCGAGAAAAACACATGCATCAATTGGCCATAGGAAATTTGTTGCGGGTTATAAACCACCCGCACGGCCTCCGCATGATTGGTCAGGCCAGCGCTTACTAACTTATAAGAGGCGCTGCGCTTGGTGCCGCCATGATAGCCGGATGCAGCGCTGATCACGCCGTTGGTATGTTCAAACACACCCTCCACGCCCCAAAAGCAACCGCCCGCAAAAATCGCCACGGCTCTTGTGCCTTTTTCTTTGGCATCGAGTCGTGGCTTGGGGATGATTTTTGCTTTTTCGGCCGCGTGGGCTTCACCAATAAAGGGGGATTGGTGTTGTCCGTTGGGTTGCGTAGTTTGCACGCCAGCCCATACCGCACCAAAACATGCGATAGCTGCACCAAAAACAATTGCTTTGGAGGCGAAGGGTCCCATTAACCGAACAACTGCGTTGCTGAACTGACGGTCGCGGAGAGGTTCTGTCCAATATCCGCCCGCTGATCCGCCGGCTGCATAAAGAATAGAGCCATTGCTCCGGCGATAAATCCGAAGCCGAGGCTATGGGTCAAATCCGATTTCAATATTTTCGTCATGGTCTGTTCCTTGGGGGGTATGAACATTGTTCGTTACATTTTGCCTGTTGGTTACAGCCTGTAATATAATAAACCTGACGCCGGTGTGAACATGGTCACAGGGAGGTATTCGTTTCAGCGGCAGTAGGAAAGCTATGTTGCCTCACCTCAAACACCGGGCGCGCTTGCTACTGCTTCGCGCAGGTGCTCTCACGCTTCAACATGCTTTCGAGATCGCAAGAGAACCGAGCAAAGCGAGGCAAGGCCGACCGGCCGCCGTGCCGCATGGCGCGAAAGCCAAGCCAGCGGATGCCCGCGCCCGGCGCTTGAGGTCTAAAAAGATTCAGCTCAACGCCGAGCACGCCTTCTGTATCCGCGTGCAAGCCTCGATCAATATCGCTTCTGATGTCGCGTAACTAATCCGGAAAGCCGGAGACAATCCAAAGGCTGCTCCATGGACCGCAGCGACCTGCGCCTCATCGAGGAAATATCCGATCAGCTCTTCATCGGTATTGATGACAGCACCTTTAGGCGTGGTTTTACCCATCAACTCGCTGGCATCAGGATAAACGTAAAACGCGCCCTCTGGCGTTGGGCAGCTTAGGCCCGGCGTATCGTTAATCATCGACACCACCAAATCACGACGTTTCTGGAATGCGGTATTGCGCTCACCCAGAAAATCCTGCGGACCGTTCAACGCAGCCACTGCCGCCGCCTGAGAGATCGAGCAGGGATTGGATGTGGATTGCGACTGCAATTTGCGCATCGCACCGATCAGCCATTCCGGTCCACCGGCAAAACCAATCCGCCAGCCGGTCATTGCATAGGCCTTTGAGCATCCGTTTACAGTGAGCGTGCGATCATAAAGCTCGGAACATACCTGGGCGATGGTCGTGAACGGAAAATCTGCATACCAAATATGTTCGTACATATCGTCGGTCATCACCATCATATTTTCATGTGGCAGTATGACTTCCGCCAGTGCCTTCAATTCCTCTCCCGAATAGGCCGCGCCCGTCGGGTTGGATGGCGAGTTCAAGATTAACCAACGCGTCTTTGGTGTGATAACCGCTTCTAACTGCTCCGGTGTAATCTTGTAATTTTGATCGGCGCGCGCCTCAATCGGGACCGGCGTGCCGCCCGCAAAATTGACAATATCGGGATAGCTCACCCAATAGGGCGCCGGAATAATCACCTCATCACCGGGATCGATCGTAGCAACCAGTGCGTTGAACAGGCTCTGCTTGCCGCCGCTATTCACAGAAATCTGCTTCGGCGTATAGGTCAGATCATTGTCCCGTTCGAACTTGGTAACAATAGCTTCTTTCAAAACCATGGTGCCATCGACCGGCGTATAATTGGTTTCCCCATCCCGGATCGCCTTGATCGCAGCTTCCTTAACGAAGTCCGGTGTATCAAAATCCGGTTCACCGGCCGAGAGGCCAATGACATCGATACCCTCTGCCTTCAATTCGGTGACACGGCCAGACATGGCCATGGTCGCGGAGGGTTTTATGCGCTGAATAGACTGGGAGAGTTGAGTCATGCGAACATCCTGTTTCAAGGCGTTAAAGACGATGCATAATAGCGTAGTTGTGGCAGTGCAACAGGGAGATTGCTTAGATTGAATTAATCCGCTCGTAGGTGACAGAGGTGACAGTATGTCATCCTCGATTCTGAGCTTTATTTACGAACTATTTTAATGACTTCCCTTCTTTGAGGACAAGGTGACTGCACTGCCCATCGCCGGGTGACGTTAGGTATCAGGAATCTTCCGGCATTCCCTCAAAACTCACAACACCTTCCGGAATAATCTCCCAAGATGCTTTGGACCCTACAAATATATGTTGTCCGATCTCTACCTCTGGATCTCCGTTAACACAGCCCAATGTCACACCATGGATGACACCGTTGAAAATTCCGCACAATGTGGAGCCGCATTTACTACAAAACTGCAAGCCAAGACCGTGTTCGCCAATATAAGATGACAGCAAGTTTTCTCCTGCTGACCATCGAAATTCATCCTGCTCTACCAGTGCATATGCCGATGCCTGAGCGCTAAATGCTTTGCGGCAACGGGAACAATGACATGATCTGGCGTCTCGCAGTTTGCCGGAAATTTCGTAGTTGACGGCGCCGCAAAAACACTCGCCTGAAATTGCCATCAAGAACTCCTCTGATACCTAACTTAGTCTAAAAGACTTACTTAGTTGGCTCCGTTCTTTATATCAATTTATGATCGCTCTACACCGAAAACGGCACTGGCCCGGTGTTAAGCCGGAAAGATTATGTGATCTCGTGGCCTACCTGAAGTTGTTTCGCCCCGGGACATACATAATCTCCTTTCGGTGGAGGACTGAGGCTATCTCGCACGTCTCGGTAGTCGGCCGTCCAAAGAGTTGGCCAGTCCGGCAGAAAAGTTTTGTGAGAGAAAAAACCAAGCATATGCTGAACACGTTCAGGGAATTTTTGAGCGATTTCCCACGGAACGGTTATGGCGTTCGCTTCCTCTGGTGTCAGCTGTCCCAACACAAAGCCTAAATGAATGCCAAATCGCCATGTGTCTTCAGAGATATTTGCACCAGCACCGTGAATCGTCTTACCCGTGTAAAGAAGTGCTGAACCAGCCGGCATAACCGTTTGTGTCACCTGCAACCCGTCAGCTTCCAAACTAAAATCTTCCCACCGGTGACTGCCGGGAACCACTCTAGTTGCGCCATTGTCTCTGGTAAAGTCGGATACGACCATACATTCGTTCAAAAGCGAAGGGAACCATGACAGACTTGACGGTCGAGCTTTTGATCCGCCCTCTCCGCCGGTTATGACCCAGTCGACTATCTTGGCCTGAGAGCCTAGTTCGACCGGTCCGAGCAAAGGCTCGATGGAAATGAACCGGATTTTTGCTGGGATCTGAGCGAGCGCGGCAAGACGCTTGTCAGCGGAACACCAATGTGCATATAGCGTTTGTCACTGGTGCCGCTGCCCTCATACCATAGGATTGGGTCATCTGTACCGGGACCGTGCACATATTTGCGCAGGATGGTGGAGCCATTGCTGGCATATTCGGCGATCAGGTCTGCGCCATCATAGCCCATGCGGGTGGTCGCTGTGCCAGTTGTCTTGGCTAGACGCCCATAGGGATCATAGGTCAGGGTAACCCCGCCCGTGCCGGTGATCAGGCGGTTTTCATTATCATAAGTGTAGCTATTCGTGCCATCAGAGGTAAGATTGCCGTTCGTGTCATAGCTGAGAGACAATGCCCCTGCTGTGGTGAGCTGGTTAAGCCCGTTTACTGTATAGTTGCGATCCACATTATAGCGTCCGGCCCATACATAATTGTCATTGCTGCGGGTCAGCTGCGATATCTGAGACGCTGGATTATAACCAAAGATCATCGTCAGATCATTGGCAGTGCCAGAGAGATTGCTGGTCAAGGATGACAGACGCGACACCGCATCATAGGCATAGTTGGTAACCGCTCCATTGCATCATAGCTTGGTTAAAAACTCTTTGGTGTTGTAGTCAAAGCAATATAGCGGAACATCAACATGGACAGTAAGTGTAGTAGAATGTGTAATGTAAACACATTCGACATGTTTTGAGCCAGAATCTCAAAACTTGTACGCTTTATCTAGCCCTCGTGCAGCGGATACCAGCAATTCATTCTCTACTTGGAAAAAAGGATCGGTAAATCGCAAAAAGAAATGCTGTGGCCAATGCCACTAAAGCAGCCGCTTCAGCAAGGTTGCTATCTATTTGTGCAGAAAAACGAAGCAGTGCAAATATAGATATTGAGCTACATATCAAGCTAGCCGGCAAAATCATCGGTTCCAGGCTATCTAAAGGTTTATTCCTTCGAAGTAGATAGAGTATCCATAAAAGAACAGCGCTGCAAATTAATCCCACAAAACCACTAGCAAGTAGATCAAAAAGTAAGAGCAATAAGGAATATAAAAAGATTAGCGCTCCCAATCGAAATGAGTTTTTCATAAAAACAGAGTATAATCTCACATCAACATCCGTAGTTTGGGTCTAGCCAGTTAAGAAAAGAAGCTGCCTTTCCGGCGGCTTGTCCTATTACTCCATTAAGCCCGCTTTGTCCCGCCTTATCTAAATATGGACCAATCCTGAATCCTCGTAAAGCTCTTGTAACTAACCGTCCACCAGAGACGTTTACTGCCGCACGAAGTCCGCTTTCTCCAACATCCCGTATGCTGGTGGCCTGTGTCAGATCAGCGACTACTTGCCCACCAGCGGAGAGGTTTGCAGATGCCCCAGCAACGGCAAGTCCGGGGCCAGCTCCAGCGGGATGGCGAGAAATTAACGCCCCACCCAAAGCACCAACTAGTCCGGCATCAATCCCTAAATTACCCAACGCTTCAACACTTTCGCCCAATCCACAGAAAGATTGGATCAAATCAAAGTGAGAAACTGTGCGGCTTTTGGGTTCATCTCCCTCCTTCTCTCCCAAAACAACAATCTCGCCGGAAAGAATATCAACGCCATCAACAACACCAAGATTGTCCAATACATCTTTGATCCGCTGTAACTCTGGAAATGACAATGCGCTTTCGCACGAATGGCATCTACTATAGTCAATGCCAGTTACAACAATCGGATCGATAGGCGTGGTCTTTTCCTCCTTGCCACCTGCCAGCCCAGTCGGGTCCGTCGCATTAATCGGATCCCCGCCAACATAGGCATAGAGGTTCATCCCATCGCCATAGCCAATGGGATCGGTCTGCAGGAACCGGCCCAACGTCGGTGAGTAGATACGCGCCTTATAATGATAGAGGCCAAGGTCGGAGAGCCATGTCTGACCGGTATATTGGAACCGACCTATATTGGTGGCAGCAGGGATACCGTGATCATCATAGGCATTGATACCAACCAGCCCGCCAGATGCATTGGTCAGCGCAACGACCGATCCGCGCTCATCCTTGTGCATATAGCGTTTGTTGCTTGTGCCGCTGCCTTCATACCATAGGATCGGATCATCGATTCCGTCG
>JBDWAQ010000004.1:0-12678 GCA_039978835.1 Parasphingorhabdus sp. | reverse complement strand
ACAATGAGGTTCGGCCTCACTCGGCGATCGGATACAACGTCCCGATCGCATTACAAAATCCCGGTGGCGAAGCCAGCCCGTCACCGTGAAGAAAGCCGGAAAACTCCAGCCACCGGCGCTCCAAAGTTCGGTCTCAGAGCACCGAAGACAAGCTTTTGCGAGAAGCTAGAACTAAAATTCGGGCGCAACTGCGGGGTGCGTTCGGCGCATTGCGCAATTACGTCTCCGACGCGGATGTTCGCGGCAAGCTTTTTGAGAAACGGGATTACCAATTCATCAACAAGGCTGAATCACTTCGCGAGCTTGACGTCCGGTTTTTGACGCAGGGCTCGTTTGCTTATGGAACACTCATTAGGCCCGCTCGGCGTTGGGCTCAAGAAATCGACTTGGACGACGGCATCTATGTTCCCATGCCATTTGTAGATGGCCGGCCGGTGTTCTCATCGGAAGGCCTGTTTGAAATTATGCAAAGGGCACTTGAACCGCTAGTGACCCGCGAGGGCTGGAAGTTCAAGCGAAAAAACACCTGCATTCGCATTACACTGGTCGGAAAAGGCGCGCACATTGACCTACCACTGTTTGCGGTCGATGACACAAGCTTCCGCCGTCTAGCCGAAATGTTTGAGCGACAGACCGAAACAACGTTTGGCAAATCGGCCAATCTTAACGATACTCTGGACACCATCGCGAAATCCGTGCGGCTCGGTTCAGGGCAGATTCTCCTCGCTGATCGTGAGGAAGACTGGCGCCCGTCAGACCCGAAGGCCATCCACGATTGGTTCATCGCCAATGTAACGAGATATGGAAAGGTCCTGCGTCGGCTGAGCCGCTACGCCAAGGCTTGGCGTGACGATAAATGGGATGATGCTGCCTTCTCTTCACTGGCACTGATGGTGCTTTGTGTGGAAGCACTAGCCGCGCTTGGCGAGCGCCCGTCCGAGGATCGGGATGATTTGTTGCTTCTGGCTGTTGCCGAGCACCTTCCCGAGCGGATAAGGAGGGGGAGTATTTCTTGGCGTGAAGGCGAGCGTGCATGTGACGATGAATGGTCACCAGAGTGGCGCGAAGAACTTGCCAAAGCGGCTGAGTCGTTTCGTGACGATGTTAAAGCGGCTCTTTATGACACGTTCCATTCGGACGTAGTCATCCAGAAACTCAGGCGGGCGTTGAGTGATCGTATCCCAAATGCGCCTGAAGCGGTGGTGATTGCCGCCGCAGCGCAGACCGCAGCGGTATTGGAGACTAAAGCTGAAACCGTGCCGATGCCTCGCGTAGGATCTTCGGTATCAGCTTGATAGCGGAGCAGACGGCGCGGTGGGAAGTCGACGCTACCCTAAGAAAACGCGGTTTCCGGCATGTCGGGCCAAATCCCGACCGATACCGTGGTTCGTTGCGAATTGGGCATACGACCGCCGAGGTTGAGATCGACATTCCTGACCTGGAATTTGTAGAACTGCCCAAAATCCGATTCGTTGACCGCTCGTCAGTCAGCCTTCCGATTATTGCACACCTGGAGGAAGGCACAGGCCTCTGCTACGCTGACCGCTCCCTACTGCGATTGGACCGGTTCCGACCCGGCGCTTCAATATTGCGTGTGTTGAGAGAGGCCGAAGCAACGATTGCAAAATCGCTCGCCGGCGGCGCGCTTTTGGAAGTCGCAACCGAGTACCCGTCATATTGGGGCGGAAGCAACGTCCTGGTCATGTTTGGCCGTAGCACAACCGCTAGAACTGCCAGACTAGCGGTTCCAAATAGCTTGAATTCGTCGACACAACTGCTTTTGGTCAACGACAAGCAGCATATCCCGGCCGGATTTCAAACAGGACGTTCAGCTATCACCGTACACGCGTCGACGGATATAGGCGCTGGAACTAATATTCTGGTACCAAAAACGCTTGGTCAGCTTCGAGAATGGTATGAGGAACAGTCCGGATTTAGTGTTCCGAGCTTCGGAGAAATCGGCAACGCGTTGTCTGACGGACAGGTGCTGTTTATCGCGGCGCGCAACGGTTGGGTTGGTTGCCAAATCGAACTCCCTACTGACCTCAAGCTGTTGGCAAAGCGTGGCGCAAGGCGGGAATTTCTGCGCGGCGAAATCAGGAAGCGTGAAACCAATATTGGGCTGATCAGGTATCACGGTAGCGAGGCAAGCTTGGACGATATCACTTCCCGCAACCTGAATGGCATGGCCACGTCGCTAAAAGGCAAATCTATCGCGGTTGTTGGCTGTGGAACAATAGGAAGCCATCTAGCTCGGTATCTTGTCCAATCAGGGGCCGGAAACGACGCTCGCCTGTTTCTGGTGGACCGCGAGTTACTTGCAGCCGGCAATCTCGGTCGACACTTGCTTAACTTCGCCGATATCGGTGAGTCGAAGGCAGAGGCGCTTGCTACTGAACTATCCCGTTTTCATCCGGACGTGCGGATCAAAGCACTGGCAATTGACGTAAAGGACGTGTGGAACCGATTGCGCGGATGCGATCTAGTCGTAGATGCTACAGGTGTCGAAGCGGTAAGCGACTATTTGAACCAAAGGGCGCTGGAAGCTCGGTCACTTGGACAGTCTGCGTTTCTCTTGCACACTTGGTTGTTTGGGAACGGAATTGCGGCCCAATCTTTTCTCAACGTGGGTGACGGGTTCGCTTGTTACCGATGCCTTCGTCCCGATCTTGGCAAGCCGTGGCTGAACGATCCCCGCAAGGACGTGAAAGATGTGGGACGTATAGCTGCTACGTCATGTGGGGATGGCCCATACCTACCGTTCTCCGTTGCCGCACCAGCGATGGCGGCGGGGCTTGGCCTGCAGGCGATATTGGATTTCTTTGATGGCAAACCAGGCGCTCGACTACGAACCATTGCACTTGATCTAGAAGAAGCCAGAAAACTGAATGAAAAATCACCAAAGCCACACGAACAGTGTCCCGCTTGCGGAGCTGGGACAGGTGCTCGTTGACAAGAGCGCGTGGGCGGCGATTATTTCATGTGCAAGGAACGAGGGGGCAAAGCATGAAGTAGGCGGGATACTATTGGGTTTGCGTCGAGGAAAGTATCTTCACGTGACCGCGGCGACACTTCCCGGCCTGCGTGATCGCAGTTCGCGAATCTGGTTCCTCAGATTCGATCGTATCCATCAAATCGCCGCAGTTCGAAAATGGCTCGTTTCTGGATTCAAAGTGGACTGGATCGGCGAATGGCACTCACATCCTGAGGTCTCTCCAAAACCATCTCTGGTCGATATCCAAACCTGGCAAAGCCAAGCCAACAAGCGCCGCGCTCCGATGGTTTATGTCATTCTAGGGCTCGAGGGATTCTGGGTCGGCAGGATGGAGCAGGGTTCTGCAGGACCATATGAGCTTGAGCTAGCCGAGGAATCAGACACATCTTTGCTATTTCAAGTCGCCGATTACGCTTAGAGTCCGTGCCGAAACCGCTCATGAGTTTCGTGCGAAGCGCCTGACGAGGATCATGACGGCTGCAGCGTAGAGGAATGCGGTGGCGGATTCGATAGTGGCCTCTGCATCCTTCCATAGCCTGCGGTTGCGGCTGAACCAGGCGAAGAAGCGCTCGACTACCCACCGCCTCTGCTGGACCGTGAAGCCGATCTGGTCGGGCTTGCGCTTGACGATCTCGACGGCGATTGAGGTGGCTTCGGCTAGCCGAAGCAGTTCCAAGAGCTGTGGCGAGAGCACCGCGTTGCGATCCTTGCGGCCCTTGCCCTGCTCGACACGGAGGAGCATGCGCGTCGAGTCGACATCATCGACCTTGAGGTGCGCGACCTCGGACACGCGCAGCCCTGCGCCGTAAGCAACACCGAGGGCGGCCTTGTACTTGAGGCCCGGTGCGGCTTCTAGCAGTCGCCCCGCTTCCTCCACGCTGAGCACATCCGGCAGCTTGCGGTGATAGCGGGTAATCACCAGGGCGCGCGACAGATCCCGGCGCTGCAGTGTCACCAGAAACAGGAACCGAAGCGCCGAGACAGCGCCGTTGATGGTCGCAGGTCCAACACCCTTCTCATGCTGATCAAGCTGGAAGCGGCGGATATCGTCCGGCGTCGCGGTATCAGGCGAGCGCCCGAGGAACGCGGCAAAGTACCGGACATGACGAACGTAGTCCTGCCGCGTGTGGGAGCCGAGGCCCCGCATGAGCATGTCGTGCTGCATGCGCTGGCGAAGCGACGAGATAGGTGCATCGGTCGACGGGGTAGCCATGGCGAGTTCCTCTCGTTGAAGGGAACTCCATGGGCGGCTCGCCCGCAGCTAACCGCTCAAAGGCTATGATTATTACGCCATCTCAGGCAAAGGCGCCCTCCCGCGAAGCGGGTTCGTGCTTGGGAGCGCAAAGCTGTCCTTGATCCACCGGAATGAAATGCTTCCGCTCGCGGAGTTGTTATCCATCAAGAATTCAATACAATTCTTGAACCCTAGGGTATCAACCCCGGGGCATCGCGATGCTCCTCAACATGAGGAGTATCGTGATGAGATTGTTGAGCAAGCGGCAGGTGAAGGAGCTGGTCCTGTACTCTCCCCAACACATAGCGCGCCTGGAAGTGGCGGGCCAATTCCCCAAGCGGGTACGGCTGGGCAACAACCGGGTCGGATGGGTCGAGGCAGAAGTGCTAGAGTGGCTTCAGGAACGCATCGACGCTCGTGGTCAACAGCACTGACTCTCCTTTTGTGAGAGCGAAGAGAACCGGTGGCAACGCCGGTTCTCTTTCTTTTTTACCAGTCTGCGATGGGGATATGCAGGGGGATACGGTATCCACTCGCAGCGTGTGGCTTGCCAGCTGGACATATCTGCTCAAACCGGCTCATTGTAGCGCATGCGGAACTCCGAATTTCGGCAGGAATCACAAAGAGGCAAAGAATTCTGCGGCGGGAACTGGTGGCCGCAACAGCTCGACGCTACCAGTCGGATTCGTCGTCCGGTTTCTCGATATCACCAGGAGGGTGCGGCCTGTTGGACTTGGTCTTTGGGTTTGCACTTGTCGCTGCCTCAGACTGTTCCCACAGAGTCCCTTCACCTTCTTCGTCTTTGTCTTTGCGGTCGTCTCGCCCTTGCGCTTTGGCGTCCTCGCGGTCCTCGGATTTGCTCTGGTACTGGCTCAATTCCGAGTAATGGACGGCATAGTTCGCACGCATCTGGTCGCGAAGCGCGTTCTGCTGATCAGAGGTCATGCGGAGCATTTCCTCCAGGGCACCGAGCGGAAATCGCAACGGGATCGCGGCGCGCGTCATGCCTCGTACATGAGCGGCAAAGGCGCCCTTCGGCTGGGCTTCGATCAGCGCCGGATCACAATTGAGCATCTGGGCGGCGGCCCGCGCGTCCTTGCCAGTGAAGCCGCCGGCGAACTTTATCGCGGTGTTGGCCGAGAACGCATCCTGGAGCTTTGAGTCCAGCTGACCGAGATATTGGTGCGCCAACACCATGCCGATCTTGAATTTACGCGCCTGGCTCAGAATGATCCCGACATTGCGATCGAAATAATCGGCGGCCTCGTCGATATAGACCATGGTGGGCATGCGCTGGCTTTCCGGCAGTGTCGCACGTTCCTGGGCGGCTTGGGCGATCATGGCAATGAAGAAGCGCCCGAAAATTTCGGTACCGCTCTCCTTCAACAGGTCCTTCGCAGTGTTGATCAGGATGACCTTGCCCGCGTTCATTTCGGCGAAGAGATCGAGCTTCGACCGCGGATGAGAGAACATCCGTTCGAAGGTCTGGTTTTCGAGAATGCCCCACAATCTGCGTAACACTTGCTGACGCGTCTGCGCGAATTCTTTTGACGGAAACTCGGTTTCGAAGAAATGCCGGGCGGTGCCTTCCAGGCGCGCAATGTGTTCGGCGAAGCGGATTTCGCTGCCTTTCTCCATCAGTTCGCGCAGGGTGTGAATGGTCGCGTCGGGAATGTGCAGCATCAGCCGCGTGACGTAGCGAAAGATCACGCTCTGCTTTTGCGTCATCTCCGCGGACAAAAGCGTGCCCAGCACGAAATCGTAGAGTTCCAGGATCGAATTGGTCAGGCGCTCGCGCTCCAAGAGCGGATAGGATTGAAGCCGCGCTTGGCCGACGTCGAACAGGTTGAGCGAGACCGGCCACTCAATGTCCGTCGGGTCGACGATGCAGACCCGATCATGCAGCGGTTCACCCGGAGCAAACGCCTTCAGACCAGCAATGTTGGAGATCAAATCCCCCTGACTGTCGATGACGATGACCGAACGCTCTCCGGAGGCGACCGCATCAAGATCCTTGGCGATCAGGTATTGCAATGTTTGCGTCTTGCCGTGACCCGACCCGGCAATGATGTGGTGATGCTCGAACCGGATCGATTGCGGGATGGTGAACATCTCCTCGCCGGCGAACAATTCAAGCAGCGGCGTTCCGGACAGGTAGGTGACGACCAAATCCTCCGGTGTCTTGGCATCAAACTTGGAGGGCATACGGAGAGGTCTGGAAAAGCCGTCTATATCGCGCGGGTCACCGCCCGATGCGGCAACGAAATTCGCCTCAAGGCGCTTGCGAAGTCGGGGAAACAGGCCGAGATGCTCAATTTCTTCAACGTGAGCGGCGACCGCGATCCGCTCCACGACTTCGCCCAATGAGGCGATGCGATCGATCCGCGGCGTCACTACGTTGATCCCGTTACCGACGTCATCAGCGCCTACCTTGCCGAGATTGTCGTAGAGCGCGCCGAAGCATCCCTGCACCAATAGCGTGATGGCGTCCGTGACGGACGGGAACCGCTCCAGCAACGCCTTCTGGGCATTGAGTTCGTCTTTCAACTCCCAATATTGCGCGGTCGTCCTGGTCTCGGCGAAATCTACATCCGGTAGCCGGAACATCCCCTCATATGCGATGAGCTGCGCCGTGAAGTGGCGCAGTTCGTCTCGCCGCTCGTCGGGAAGGTGCAAGACGTTGCCAACATCGCCGGCAACACGCGCGCAAAGGTCGTTCAACTGACCTTCCGTCTTGACCCCGTTGGCCTGGAGCAGGTGGTCGATGCGGCCGTGAAGATGCACCACTTCGGTATGATCGCTCTGGCGGAAAAACCCATAGACGAAGCGGTGGAGCCGAGCGCCGAGGTGCTTGGTCGCTACCATCCTCTTGCGAAGCCTCTAAGCATGATCCGGCGCGAGGTTTCCGGATCAAGCGGCGGCACGTCGGTCGTCTGCGTGCCGCCCCAATGCTTGGCGCTTTCCATGACGGCGCGAAGATAGGCGACCATTTGCCTTAGGCGTTCCTCGCGTATCGAAATATCGACGATCGACTTGCAGCGGAAATGTCGGCCGTAGAGCAAATCCTTGACGTAGACAGTTTCGCGAAACCGATCGTAGAACAGCCATCCGGCGAACGCGCCCGTCGCCAGGGCGGTCGGCGTGCCGATCGCGCGACCGAAAAATCCCGCCCAGACGAAGAAGGCAGGAACGACGGTTACCACACCGATGATGACCGACCATTTCATCAGCCCTTCGATTTCTTCGGTGATCAACTTCGCCTGGTCGAAGTCATAGCGATCGATGATCGCCTGTTCATCACCTTCAAGTTCGACCTTGCCCCAAAGCTTGAAGCGAACGGACCGAAACAGTCCCGGAGTCTGCTCGTGACGCATCAAAATCTTCATGTACGGCTTCCTCGTCCCGAACAGGAGAATTGAGACCGGGTTCGATGTATGGGTCAAGTTGCTTTTGAAGATGATCGCGTCGCTTGCTACGGTGGATTCATCCGTTTTCTGTGCATAAGCTCTCGCTAGGCTGGCGATCGTGAAGAGATTAATTGCATCCCTACTGCTCAGCATGGCCATCGCCTGGCCTGCCCAAGCCGAAACCTTCATCGAGAGACTTGGTCGCACCATTGATCAGGTCGGCAAGGATTTGCAGCAAGAGTTGGAAACGCGTGTCTTGCTCGGAAACCGCGCGGCCGGAGACGCCACGCGATTGCGCCAGGGCGTCTGTCTGGCGCTTCGGGGCGGCGAGGTGCTGTTTCGCAACAAATGCACCGCCGAGAAAACCTGCAACGGAACGCGGGACTGCAAAATAGCCTATCGTTGGCCACCGCGTGACTTGATGGAAGCCCGCTGGGGAGAAGGCAAGCCGCTGACCTTTATCGGCGCGGCGGCAAAGCAAGTTGCCTACGAAGGGCAGCCGTGCCTGTCCATTCGCAACGGCACGATCATCTTCTGTTTCATCGACGACAACCGTGCTGCCGCGCCTCTTTTGCCTGCGCCGTCGCTGCCGGGCGGAAATGATATCGCTGAGGTTCCAGAAACCGGCGTCAGCGACACTCCGAAAAAGGACAAGACCGCTCAGAAGGGCGAGCCTGACGAAGACGGTTCACTGCGTCATCAAGCGGAGCGCGAACGGGCGCAAGCCGACCATGACGCAGAGAGAAGGTCGCAAGCTGCCGAACAAAAGAGACGCGAAGCCGAAGCCAAGGCCAATCTCATCGCCGAACTGACCGACGATGCCGACATCGACTGGTTCTTCAAGGACAAGACACTGGCCACTCTGGCACCCGTTGACGCCGCCCAAGCCTGCCGCGACTTCTTCCTGTCGCGCGTTATCGCGGTCGCGCGGCAAGCGCCCGCTGACGCGGTTGAAGCCATGCACGACCGATGTGACAGAAAGGCCGAGCGTTACGGGCGGCGCATCGTCAAGCAGGAAGCCGCGCGTCTGGCTGATCCGTTGCTGAAAGCGCCGGCCACGCTCCAGGGCCTACGACAGCACAACTGGTTCAAGCTGAAGCCGTCAAGTCGGGACCGTTTCACGCCGCTGCAACAAACGCGCTTGGAGATCGAATTTGATAATGCCCTCCGCACCCATCGCGACAGCGCCGTCAACGATGCGGTCGAAACGATCAGGAAAGCCTATAAATCAGCGGAGCCCTTGACCGAATCGGCCGACGCGGCCCTGGCAATGTGCAACCTCAAGGGCAGTCCGCCTGAAGTTCTGATTCAGACCTGCAAGCAGCTCCGCGAATCACTCAGAGCGCGAATCAAGACTGCTCGGTGTCGCCGCGCGATTGACCAATCGGGGGCCACCCGGGGCATGCTCGACATGGCCGTCGAGGCATCCGGGTCGCGCTACGAAACGTGGCCGCTGCGCCGCGTCATATGTGCCGGCGTCGGCAACCATCCCGACTATCAGTTTACGATTGGCAACGGGCTCATTCCCTGGCTCACGACACCATCGCTGCAGGTCTTCAACGGCAACTCCAATAAGCTGCTTGATGTCGAACTCCGGGTTTCAACACCGCGTGACGGGCGATCGTTTGGCCAACTGCTCCTTGATATCGCGACCGGCGAGAACGAGCGCGAAGTGCCGGAAAAGCTGGTGGTTGAAAAAGTTCGCTTTGCGGCCCGTGGCATCACCTGGCGCAACGACCGCGCCATCATCGGCTGCGTCCTCGGTTTCATTAAGTGCCAGTGATTTTTTTGCCTCGACCATAGCGCTTCGCCGCTGATTGTCCCGCGCCATTGCGAACCATAGCAAACGGTGACGCGCGGCTCCGCTTTCGCCAAGCTTGTCTCGGGGCTCGTACAAGAAGACGAGCGACAGTCGAGGCGAAGGACAGATGGACACGGCCGCAAAACGCGACACGCTTGGACGCCGCTGCCGCTTTACCCGCACGCCTCTTGGTAAGCGGCTGGTGCTTGGGCCGCGCGATGCGGTGATCCTGCGCTGGCTCTATCGCTACCGCTATTTGCGCCAGGACCACTTGCTGGCGCTGATCCGGCCGAGGTCAGAAAAGCGCTTTGTGGAGCGGCTCGGCGACCTGTTCCACGAAACCGGCTACCTCAATAGGCCTGCGCTGTTGGCGCCGCATTTCGATGCCCGATCAACGCCGATGCTCTACGAAATCAGTCAGAGTGGCGTGGCCTATCTTGATAGCCATGATGCATTGCCGCCGCGTACCGTCACCTTTTCGCGCCGGTCGCCCCGCGCATACAATCCGCAAATACTGCACACGATGATGATCATCGACACCCTTTTGGCCGTTGAACTCGCGACGAGGCAGACACCCAACCAGCGATTCGTCCCGGTCGATGAAATCCTGGCTCGTGCTCCGGCCTCGACGCGGCGTGCCCCGAATCCGCTATCGATCCCGGTGACTGTTTTGCCGGAGCGCAACCATCCGGTTGTCCGCACCCGCATGGAAACGCACCTTATCCCGGACGCTCTTTACGGCGTAGAGCACCGAGCTGGAGGCGAGAAACGCTATCGGTTCTTCGCGTTGGAATGCGAGCGGACAAGCCCAATTTCGCGATCAACGGCCAAGGCATCGAGCCGGGCCCTTAAGGAAGCGACCTACGATGCGCTGATCCGCTCCGGCGCGTTCACGCAGCACTGGGGCATACCGAACCTTGCGCTGCAGTTCTGTTCGCGGTCCAAGCTGGGTCCCCGTTGAGAGCATCTCATCCGGTCAAAGAAAACGCCGCGCACAGTTACCACATGATGCGCGGCGCTCTGCATTCATTGAACCAAAGGAGAAAAAGGCAATGAATTGATGGAAGCGTACCGGCCAGCCTGATCTTCTTCAACCTCCTTTCGGCGAACTACGCGACGAACCGAACACACTCGGTCTGGTGGGACGGCACTTCAAGTTCCAGGTCGAAGGGATGGAGCGAGACGATTCGGAAGTCGGCCGCTCCTAGACCAAAATATGTCTCCACCGAGAAGCGATCACCGCTACGCGGCTTTTGCTGGAAGTGCCCGCTCTCGGAGACCAGGATGATGTCGTCTTCGAGCGCGACCACAGTGCCGTAAGGACGCCAGGTGCGGTCGGGAACGCCGGACCGACGATAGGCAAAGTGGTATGCGCGCGGCGCTGCAGCATCTCCGGTAGTGAGCAGCACGGCGGCGTAAACGTCAGAGATTGCCGTCGGGTCGTGGTGGAAATCATGCGTGTACCAGTTGCGGCCGTAATGGGCGTTGGCAAGTGCCTGGTTCGGCCAGCCGCTGTCGACCTCGTAGATGCTCCAGAGCGGCGCCAAATGCGTGCTCGTCGGTCTTCGTAGGTGATAGAGGCGTCGTTCGCGGCCGAACTGCGAATAGACGTACTCTTCATCCACGTCCATGAGCGCGACCGGATCAACATCAAGGAGTGACGCAAACCCGAAGACGGTATCGGCGCGCGAGGGGATACCGTGATCAAGCCAGCGATAGATAGTGGCCTTGTGGCGGCTGTCCGGGCGGCCGTTGCTCTTGCCTGAAGAATTGCGCTGGTCGCGATGTTCCCACTCGACCACGAGCCCGTCCACGGATTCGTACCGGTCTTTGATGAGAGACAGCGCCAGAGATTTTCGGATCGGTATCGGCATGTGGTGATCATAGGCAAATCGGTCGCGTTCCCTGTCTCATTTTTTGCGACTCGGTTTGAGACACGCAATTGCGACACCTCGACTATGCTCATTCCCAACGCAATTGAGGTGGGGTGGCCACGATGACGACAAGAGCTATTTCGGGCATGCGAGTGTTGTCTCGTGACCCACCTTAGTCCGCGGGTTCGGTGTCGAGTTCGTCAAGCAGGCGGTGCGCGTCAGCGCCCAAGCATTTGGCGAACACGATGAAGTCGGCAACGTCGAGCCGCAGCTGACCGTTCTCGAACTTCGAGATGTATGCCTGCGTGCGACCGGTCGCACGCGCGAGGTCCGCTTGCGTTATGCCGGCCTCCAGCCGGGCGCGTTTCATGATCTCACTGAGCCGCGTGTTGAGCGGCGAATAAAGGCCGGTGCGCATCCGTTGTCCGTCATACCGCGACAACGGATTGACTAAATTCCAGTTATTATATATTCCAAACAGTAATATTCCTATTGGAATATAGGGAGGGTTATGTTTGCATTCGTCACTATGCGCTCGTTCTGGCGACTGCGGAGCGGTCGTCCGGCGACCTCTCATCCACCAATTCGAAACTAGACGGAAGGAGCAGAGCATGCGGCTACCCACAGCCATTTTTGCAATCGGCCTGGCGGCAGTCGCAGCAGGCTGCACAGCCACCGCTGACGGCGGCGGAGACACGGCGCCAGCGAAGAGGGTTCTTGCGGCCGGCCCGCAAAACGCAACCTGCCAGGCGGACTTTCCGGGCCACGGGCCAGGCTGGCTGACTTTCAGGAATGGAAAGCCGGTTGGTTACCGGACCAACGCCTATCGTGCGAGTTCGGTCAGTCTGTCAGGAAATACCGTCCGAATTGACCAGGCTCGTTTCCATATCAAAAGCGCGAGTTCGCAAGCCCTGGTCGGAGATTGGACCCTTGGACGCTATCACGCAAAGAACCTGAAGTTCGCCTGCAAATAGATACGCCACGCGGCCGGTTTCAGCGCTTCAGACCCAGCATCCAGTCGAAGATGAGAACGGCACCGTCTTGCCGGCACACTGAAAGGCACATGATATGCACATTAGAAGTCTGATCCCCGCCACGGCGTTTCTTTGCGCGTCAAGTTCAGCTGCGTTGGCGGCCGATCCGATCGATCCGGACCGGTTTCGGGAACCGGTCGTGGAGGCTGCCACCTTCGATTGGACCGGTCTTTATGTCGGCGCGCATGCCGGTGCTCTGAGACCGAACTTTGGAGCGCCGGTGGCTGGAGTTTTCCGGCTTTTGCTCTGAGACCGAACTTTGGAGCGCCGGTGGCTGGAGTTTTCCGGCTTTCTTCACGGTGACGGGCTGGCTTCGCCACCGGGATTTTGTAA
>JBDWAQ010000003.1:0-33677 GCA_039978835.1 Parasphingorhabdus sp. | reverse complement strand
TTTGTTCCAATCTTGTTGTTGGTGGTGTGGATTCTCAAGCGTGAGGTAAGAGCATTTGGTGGATGCCTTGGCACATACAGGCGATGAAGGACGTGGCACGCTGCGATAAGCGTTGGGGAGATGTGAGCAATCTTTGATCCAGCGATTTCCGAATGGGGGAACCCATCCTCACCATTTATTTTTATTTTGAAGGACTTCGGTCTGACAAAATGAGAGTAAATGGGGAAGGATATTACCGAGTTGAATAAAATAGACTTGGTGAAGCGAACCCGGCGAACTGAAACATCTCAGTAACCGGAGGAAAAGACATCAACCGAGATTCCGTTAGTAGTGGCGAGCGAACGCGGATCAGGCCAGTGCCTGATTGTAAATTAGCAGAACATTCTGGAAAGTTTGACCATAGTGGGTGACAGTCCCGTATGCGAAAGTGATCAATCAGGACTCGAGTAGGGCGGAACACGTGAAATTCTGTCTGAACATGGGGGGACCACCCTCCAAGCCTAAATACTCGTATGTGACCGATAGCGAACAAGTACCGTGAGGGAAAGGTGAAAAGCACCCCGATTAGGGGAGTGAAACAGTACCTGAAACCGAATGCTTACAAGCAGTGGGAGCCCCATATGGGGTGACCGCGTACCTCTTGCATAATGGGTCAGTGACTTAATCTATCTAGCAAGCTTAAGCCGTTAGGTGTAGGCGCAGCGAAAGCGAGTCTGAATAGGGCGAATGAGTTAGATGGATTAGACCCGAAACCCGGCGATCTAGGCATGACCAGGTTGAAGGTGCGGTAACACGCACTGGAGGACCGAACCATTTAATGTTGAAAAATTATTGGATGAGTTGTGTTTAGGGGTGAAAGGCCAATCAAGCCGGGAAATAGCTGGTTCTCCGCGAAAACTATTGAGGTAGTGCCTCGGATGTTTTCCTATGGGGGTAGAGCACTGGATGGGCTAGGGGAACGCGAGTTCTACCAAACCTAACCAAACTCCGAATACCATAGAGACAAGTCCGGGAGACAGACGGCGGGTGCTAAGGTCCGTCGTCAAAAGGGAAACAGCCCTAACCTACAGCTAAGGTCCCCAAGTCATTACTAAGTGGGAAAGCATGTGGGAATCCCAAAACAACCAGGAGGTTGGCTTAGAAGCAGCCATCCTTTAAAGAAAGCGTAACAGCTCACTGGTCTAAATAAGGGTTCCTGCGGCGAAGATGTAACGGGGCTAAAGTAATGCACCGAAGCTTAGGGTTCGTAATTTATTACGAGCGGTAGCGGAGCGTTCCGTAAGCGGATGAAGCCGAAGGGTAACCGACGGTGGACGTATCGGAAGTGCGAATGCTGACATGAGTAGCGACAAACAGTGTGAGATGCACTGTCGCCGAAAGCCCAAGGGTTCCTGCTTAAAGCTAATCTGAGCAGGGTGAGTCGGCCCCTAAGACGAGCCCGAAGGGGGTAGTCGATGGGAAACAGGTTAATATTCCTGTACCTGGTGGAATGTGACGGATCTCGTGTGTTGTCTGGTCTTATTGGATTGATCAGGCTTCGAAGAGGTTCCAGGAAATAGCTCCACCATATAGACCGTACCCGAAACCGACACAGGTGGGCAGGTAGAGTATACCAAGGCGCTTGAGAGAAGTATCCTGAAGGAACTCGGCAAATTACCTCCGTAACTTCGGGAGAAGGAGGCCCTATCAGAAGGCAACTTTTGGTAGGGGGCACAAGCTGGGGGGTAGCGACTGTTTAGCAAAAACACAGGGCTCTGCTAAGTCGGCTTCAAGACGACGTATAGGGTCTGACGCCTGCCCGGTGCTCGAAGGTTAAGAGGAGGAGTGCAAGCTCCGAATTGAAGCCCGAGTAAACGGCGGCCGTAACTATAACGGTCCTAAGGTAGCGAAATTCCTTGTCGGGTAAGTTCCGACCTGCACGAATGGCGTAACGACTTCCCCACTGTCTCCAGGATATGCTCAGCGAAATTGAATTCTCCGTGAAGATGCGGAGTACCCGCGGTTAGACGGAAAGACCCCGTGCACCTTTACTGCAGCTTCAGAGTGGCATTAGGAAAGAATTGTGTAGAATAGGTGGGAGGCTTTGAAACTTGGGCGCCAGTCCGAGTGGAGCCATAATGTGAAATACCACCCTATTGTTTTCTGGTGTCTAACCTAGATCCGTTATCCGGATCAGGGACCCTCTGTGGCGGGTAGTTTGACTGGGGCGGTCGCCTCCTAAAGAGTAACGGAGGCGCGCGATGGTTGGCTCAGGACGGTTGGAAACCGTCTGTTAGAGTGCAATGGCATAAGCCAGCCTGACTGCGAGACTGACAAGTCGAGCAGAGACGAAAGTCGGTCATAGTGATCCGGTGGTCCCTCGTGGAAGGGCCATCGCTCAACGGATAAAAGGTACGCCGGGGATAACAGGCTGATGATTCCCAAGAGCTCATATCGACGGAATCGTTTGGCACCTCGATGTCGGCTCATCACATCCTGGGGCTGGAGCAGGTCCCAAGGGTTTGGCTGTTCGCCAATTAAAGTGGTACGTGAGCTGGGTTCAGAACGTCGCGAGACAGTTTGGTCCCTATCTGCCGTGGGCGTCGATAATTGAAAGGAGTTGACCCTAGTACGAGAGGACCGGGTTGAACATACCTCTGGTGTACCAGTCATGCCGCCAGGCGTGCCGCTGGGTAGCTATGTATGGACGGGATAACCGCTGAAAGCATCTAAGCGGGAAGCCTCCCTTAAGATAAGTTATCATAGAGTCGTGGAAGACCACCACGTTGATAGGTTGGGTGTGGAAGCAGAGTAATCTGTGAAGCTAACCAATCCTAATTACTCAATTCGCGCTTGTAGAATCCCGCCATCAACAACAATGTTGGAAAGCATCGTTGTCGATAAACGGACAATTAAGCTCGGCCCATGGTCAGCATGCACGGATAAGATCCCTCGGGATTGAAAGAAGTGCATGTCTTAACCAACATCGATTAAAAGACCCGTGATTACAGCTTATGCGCTTGCTTCATTGCTTGGTGGCCATAGCGTCTGTGCCCCACCCGATCCCATCTCGAACTCGGCCGTGAAACCAGATTGCGCCGATGGTACTTTGTCTCAAGGCATGGAAGAGTAGGTCGTCGCCAGGCATTGCAGCAGGCGCATATAGAAGTAGTCACGAGGAATTAACCCATTCACTTTTTCAAAAGCGGCCGATCCGGCAACGGTCCGGCCGCTTTTTTGATTTTCGATACTGCTGAAATGCGGGATCGATTTGGTGGCGCGGGATGGAGCAGTCCGGTAGCTCGTCAGGCTCATAACCTGAAGGTCGTAGGTTCAAATCCTACTCCCGCAACCAATTTGTCTAAGAAAAATAAAGTTTTACGAGCCTCACTGTTACCAGCGGGGCTTTTTTTGCGTTTCTACTGTAAGCATATAGTACGCAAGGTAGAGAGTGTGATTGCGAAATACTGAGCAATCTTGCGGGATTGTCGCGTCCAAACAGGAAGCACTACGATCCTGTCACGGCGTCGGAGATCTGCCCGATCAACGCAAATACATCGGATAATGTCATACCTTCAGGTTCTATGTATGTTGGACAGCTGACTGATCTAGGCACATTGTTCGTGTCCGCTGTGGGGACAAATCGGACAATACAAATAGGTGGGTTATTAGTCCGCAATGCGCCCTAAGGGCAGACGCTAGTATTGTGATTGCTTCATCCCGAAAGCGAACACCAGCTTAGGTCATTTTTAACGACGGCAACTGGGCCGAATGCGGATTGTCCTGTCAAAGGAGTTAATGCCTGAAAAACAGACTCCCCGTTATCACTTCAACGTCAACTTGACCGAGATGTCATAGGAATGCGCAAAAACCGATATTTACGGGTTGTCAATTAGGCTAATACCTACAGCAACTATCGGACCAAACCGGTTCCGCCAAAATCACATAACATTAAGGAACGCACCAATACCACGCTCGAACAGCCTATCTCACACGTTGCATGACGACAGCGGCAGCGAACATAGATCATCACCTCGTGCTGAATGACCTCAGGCGATAGGTTGAAGAGTCTGATTGGACTGGCAACTCTAAGGGCTCCCGACATGAACCTGCCTTCCTCACGCCGCGTGATCCATCGGTCTGGTACATTTAGTCTGACAAGGCAGCGCCTACTATTTCTTAGCTAAGATCACTGAACTTGTCCCAGTCTCACCTTCAACTTCTGCGGTGGTGAACCCTTGCTCCAGCAACAATGCGATGGTGACGTTAACTTCATCACCCGATTTACTGATTGAGTTCGTCAGATAGTCAGGCGCATTCCTCGAGTGATCGCGAAGGACTATCACAAGTTTTCCAGACGGTTTCAGTACACGCAAAATTTCCGAAACAGCTCTAACCGGCTGATCCCAAAATTGAAAACAATGCAAAGCAGCCACAGCATCGAACTTTTGACTTTTCCATGGCAAATTGCTGGCATCGCCCAATTGCAAATCAAGTTGCCCTCCCCAATGCCTTAAACCAGATCGTCCCAGCGCTACATCCAGCATGGTTTGCGTAGGCTCAATGCCGGCAAGTACGAGTGATGGTTCAAGGTCTGCCATCATCTCCAACATTTTTCCGGTTCCGAAGCCAATCTCAAGTATATTGTAACCGGCAGCTGGTGCAATCAATTCAATTGTATGCCGGTAGGCAGGAGTGTTTGTGGTTTCCATGACCTGCCCAAATAGACGACCAGTGAATCCTGTTGGCGCCATCGGTAGAGGAAGAGATGTTTTCACTATTGAATTCTCCTTTTATTCAAGTTTTTGTCGAGCAGTTTCTCTTACTCCCAGCCACACGAGCGGGATAACCAGAACGGAAATCGGAATCATCAGGCTGATTGCCTTGGAATGACTGCCCATCAATGAGTAGAGATGACCTTCGGCGACAAAGCCGGCTGCAACGGCGATGACCGAGAAAATTGTAAGACCTGTGGACGCTGTAGATCGACAATGCGTAGGGAAAACCTCAGCGCTGACAGCTTTCAAAACAACATCAACAGCGAAGAAACCAATGAGTGCCAATATCCAGGCAACAGGAAGCCAATGGCCCGAAGTGTTGTAGAACCACAGCAACGCCGAGGCATTGATTGCTATAGCAATTATGATGGTGAAACGCCTACCGATATGGTCACTCAATGAGCCAGCAAGGAGATTACCAACCAATGCAAACCCACCGGCTACGATAAACAACGTTGCAACTGCTCCTGGTCCATAGCCATGACTATCCTGCAAATATTTCGACATAAAATTGAAAGCTGGGGACATTTGGAACCAGAACAATGCCGTTGCCAGTGCTAGGATAAACACTTGCATTTTATGATGTTTCAGAATCTCGTGAACGGGCTTCCACAGTTCGCTGAAATGGGATGAGTCGAGCACCTCTTCAAACATCTTGGTCTCTGGAAGCCTGCGCCTAAGCCAGGCGACATACAAAACAGGCACCGAACCGGCGACATACAGTCCTCTCCATCCCCCAGGCAGATATTCCACAAATCCGTAGGCCAGGGAAGCAAAGCCCGCACCAAGCGCTCCCATTGCTGCAAGAAAGCCGACGCTCCATCCTCGATTTTCGTCACGAGCAGTTTCAAGAATAAACACAACAGCAAGCGCCTCTTCCGCAGATGTAAAAACCCGCGCAAGAAACTGAAAAGCAACGAAATATTCTACCCTAGGCGCAAATCCTGTTGCAAACGTGAATAGAGAAAACCCAAGCAGCGTCCAAAGGAGCAACTGGCGGCGACCGATTCGGTCTGATAACAACGCCAATGCAACGGCAGGGATCGCTCCCAATCTTGCAATTCCAATGATCGACCCGACAGTCTCTTCGGAAACATCAAATGATCGCTGAACGTCGGGCAGCGCAAGCGTCAATATACTGAAATCATACTGACCGATCAGTATCGCGATTCCGACAAGCGCTAAGATAGACTTGTCGCCGGGATTGAGCGGTGCTGGTGGCTTTAGAATATTCAAGTGCGTTTCCTACGAATCGAGATGGACAATCAACATTGTCTTGTATAGACATCCTATATTGTCTATATGTCAATCACCAATCTGGAGTCCTGCAATGAAATCAGACAACACCATTAGCTTGATGATGGTTTTGCATTTGATCCCACGGATCAATCTGAAGATTGCTGCCTTATCTGCTTCTCTGCTCAAGCCGCATGGCATTTCTCCAGGCCAGCGAAGCCTCATGGAAGACCTTGACCAACAGCAAGATCAAACCATCGGAACACTCGCAAAAGCGAGGCCGGTTGCGAAGCAGTATGTCCAGAAGCTGATGTCGGACCTGCATGGAAAAGGTTTCGTCGAGTATCGGGACAATCCGAAAGATGGTCGCTCGAAAATCGTAGAGCTGAGCTCGGCTGGTGAAAAGATGCTGCAGACATGGCGCACTGACGAAATCGATTCGGCCAGATCCTTTGCAGAATTAATAAATACAAATGATGCCGAAAGCTGCTTGCGTTTTCTTGACCAGTTAAATCTCGGCCTGGATCAAGAATTGGCTGTGCTAAGTGAAGGAGAAAAAGATGATCAAGCGCGCTAAACTGTCGATCGCAGCAATAGCCGCAGTCGCTCTGGCTATCCCGATCAATGCTGCGCAGTCACCCTCACTCCAATCTATTTATGGAACGTGGCAGAATGAAGCCAAAACTGGTTGGATCAAAATTAGCGACTGCGAAAATAGGACTCCTTGCGGAAAAATGACTCGAGTCTCTTTGAAACCCGGTGTCAGCAAATTGGACATTCACAACCCCAATTCATCTCTGAGGAAACGACCGCTAGTCGGCATAAGACTACTTTGGGGATTTCAGCGAGATCGTAATCGGTGGACCTCAGGAAAAATCTACAATCCTCAAAATGGCAAAACCTATCGCGCCACACTTGAGGCCATCGGTAACGGAAAATTGAAAGTGCGGGGGTGTGTTGGTCCGTTTTGCCGCAGCCAGATTTGGACCCGGGCTCAATGATAGAGCTGGTGGCCGCCTCGGATAACCCAAACAATATTATCTCGAAACGTTGGAAGAAGGCCGCATGAGATCGGAAATCGACTTAGGTAGCATTGATACGGTCGTAATTGGCGCGGGTCAGGCCGGACTCGCGATGGGATACCATCTAATGCTGCGTGACGTGCCGTTTATTATAGTTGATGGAGTCAGTGCGATTGGTGCTACATGGCGAAGTCGGTACGATTCGCTGAAGCTTTTCACTCCAACCCAATATGCATCACTGCCCGGGCTCACTATTGCGATGCCTGATAATCACTATCCATCCAAGGATGAGGTCGCCGAGTACCTTCAAAAATACGCAAAGAAGTTCAAGTTTGATATTAGGTTGGACACTCGGGTAGAAAAACTGACTCATGAGGATTCTCAGTTTGTTTTGACGACAAATCGAGGGCGGATGACCGCGCGGCGAGTGATCATCTCGACAGGAATGGCCAAAACTAAAGTTCCTTCCTGCGCCAAAAAACTCGGTTCAACAGTGGCGCAGCTACACAGCAGCGAGTACAAAAATCCCTCTCAGATTGACGCAGGGTCTGTATGCATCGTTGGAGCAGGAAACTCAGGTGCTCAGATAGCGGAAGAATTAGCGGAACTATGTGAACTGTATCTCTCAATAGACAAGCTTCCGAAGCGATTGCCGCAGCGGCTTCTCGGTAAAGACGTGTTTTGGTGGCTAATCCGGCAGGGTGTCTTGGATGCCGTTGTCGAGGAGAAAGATCGCAGCCTCGGCGGTGCTCCCGTGCCGTTGATCGGTGGGCGATTAAGAACACTATTGCGCCGAGGCCTCATCAAGTCAGCCAAAAGGGTCGTTGATGCCGATGAACATTCACTTATCTTTGCTGATGGTGCCAAGCTAGAGCCCCAAACAATCATTTGGGCGACAGGATTTGAGTTCGATGATTCATGGATTGAAATAGATGGAGTAGCTACCTCAGCCGGGCCGATTCAGAAACGCGGAGTTGCAAGCGTCCCGGGTCTGTATTTCGTCGGGCAACCATGGCTGTATTCCAAAGGTTCGGGCTTCATCGGTTTTGTAGGTCGTGATGCCGAATATATCGCAAGAAAGATCGTAGATGCTTAGCGCACGCCGCGACAAAAACTGATTTCAATTTCATCTAGATTTATCAGAGGAGGACTTAAATGATCGACGAAGCGGAAAAAGACAGACGACGGACGTTGTTAAAAATTCATCTCGAAGCTGAGAACAGAGGTGACATAGAAGGAGTTATGGAAACATTCGCACCTGATGCAGTTATGACGTACAATCATACTGAATTTCCGAACCCAGAGGCGATTAGTGCCGCACACGCTTACCTTGGGTTTTCTCGGATGCAGGGAGCATTCTCACCAGCTCAAAACGTTGCGAATAACGTCAGTTTACCGAAACCGACATCGTTGTCGAAGGTCGAATGTGCGGTACCCACCAAGGGAATTTCCTAGGGTTCGAGCCAACAGGAAAAGCTGTAGAATTACCATTTATTGCAATGTATCGCTTTGAGCAGGATGGAAAACTTAGCAACGAAAATATTGTGATGAATCTTGGGCCATTGAATCCCGATTTCTTAGCTGCACCAGAGGGCCTTTTTTGAATTGACCCTCAATCTCACGACATAAAAGATTAGTGCGATAGGCTTGTCATTTCCAACCCGAGATCCCGGAAAATACCGTTCATACGGCATCAACAACTTCTACGATGGCTTTGTTCTTGCTAATGTCGCACGCCTCAGATGTTCCCGTCAGCGCCTATGTCACCAAAAGGCAGTTGTAATTTAAGGAGTGTTTCGGTTTCATCGTAGTGACGAAGGAACGAAGATGAAATCGAAACACTCAAGCTCGTTGATTGGCTTTTCACCCAACAAGATGGAGAAAGCGATTTTGTAAATTAGCATCTGATTCGAAACAGCCGGTAAATCGGCTCGTGATGGTATCAACATCATGCTTATGAACACCGCGTGTAGACATGCATTGATGCTCAGCAGATATCATAACCGCAACGCCCTTGGGTTGAAGTATCGCATCAAGGGTATTTGCAATTTGGGCGGTCAATTTTTCCTGAATTTGCAATTGCTTTGAGTAGGTTTCCACCAGTCTCGCTAACTTCGAGATGCCAACCACTCTTGATCCAGGCTGATAGGCGACATGCGCTTTTCCGATGATCGGTGCCATATGATGTTCGCAGTAACTTTCCAGACGAATCCCGCGCAAAAGAACCAGATCGTCATATCCTTCGACCTCTTCAAACGTCTTTGAAAGAATTTCATTTGGCTCCTGATGATAGCCGGAAAACCATTCTTCAAATGCTTTCACTACACGCGCCGGTGTCTCGATAAGGCCTTCACGGTCGGGGTCATCGCCAATCCAGCGAATAAGCTGCCTGACACTGTATTCCGCCTCTGCGCGCGTAACCTGGTTCATGTCGTTTTGGCTGCAGCCAGCGCTAATTTGCGCCGGCGCTTTCAATGCAGTAGATGCCACGTTTTATCTCCGTGAATATAAATTGGATTTTGGGTTTGACGGGCGGCGGCTATTTTGACTTTGGGGACGCAGATTTCAGATAAGCAATAATGGCCTTGCGATCACTTGCTTTGGCCAAGCGAAAACCCATTGATGTACCCGGCGCTAACTTTGACGGGTTTGTCAGCCAGATATCCAGGTTTTTGGTTGTCCATCGGATATTCAGTTTTTTGAGCGCTTTGCTGTATCGAAATCCCGAAACGGTTGCCGCTTCTCTGCCAAATACGTTCCTGTGTTGTGGGCCTACCCGGTTAGCGTCCAGTGAATGACACGCTCCGCACTTGGACTGATACAGTTTCTTTCCAGCAATGGCCTGATTGGAAACAGCGGCCATCGTGACCGGCAATGCAGGAGAAGGGATGGAGGGAGCTATCTCTGCTGCATTGCCAGCCACATGGCGGGTGTGCTGGTTAGCCGGAAGGGCATTTGCCAACAGTATTCCGCCAACAACTGCTGTTGCCAGACCTATACTGACCCAGATTCCTGTCTTGGTACGCATAATCGTTAATCCAGTTGAGACCGAAGTTAAGGAAACTAGCCGAACATGAGGGGAGCTTTAGGGATCGGTTCTCCCAATGCATTCGCCAGTATGGCCGCATGAAAAGCTTCATCTCCGGCCATTTGCGCGGCCACTTGGTGAAAGTCATTTCCGAGAGAAGGTATCAGGCCAAGATATGCATTGGCCGCGCCTCGCTCGAGTTTGAGCGCGAGTCGCAAGACGTCTTCCTGATTTTTTAAAGAAGCAATACCGAGAGCTTCCACATAGTGATCTTGTGATTTTTCCTCCGCCGCATTTCCGCCAAGCTGTTCTACCGCTTTGACAAGTGCGTCACGGTGGCCCTTATGATGCCCCTGGAACGTAACGCCGATTTCAACGACTGCAGGTTGCAGCAATCCACTTGTAGCAGCGATTTGATAGGCGGCTATTCCCTCATGCTCTAATGCGATTGCGGCATTCAATATTCCGACATCCTGGCTTGGATCTCCTGCACTCTCTGGGGCTGCCGCATTCGAGCAACCACTGACGATCATGGCTAGTCCGGCGGCTGATAGCGTTTTACCCGCCCCGCCAATTAACGCACGGCGCGAAGGCATCGTAAGTTCACTTCCAGTCATTTTTCTTCTCCATTTTTGGTGGGGCATAACTCGCTGACAATTCGGGTCGTCATGGCCTTGCAGTCGGCTCCGGCAAACGTAATTGTGCCATCAAAAACATTGCCAAATTCCGATTCAATATCCTTTCGCAACAAGCGTCTTGCGCGGAACAGCCGGGATTTTACGGTAGCGGGAGGAATTTCCATTGCATCGGCGGTTTCCGAGATTGACATGCCTTCTATGTCCCGGAGAATAAAAACCGTCCGGTACTGGTCCGGCAGGCGGCTGACCGCAGCCTTCAAATATTTGGAAAGTTCAGAACGGGCCAATTCCGAATTGGGTGAGTTTGCACTGTTGTCGAACGAGCTATAGGTCATGCGGTAGTGCTCCAGATAGGCTACATCCTGATTTTCGAGTGCAACCCGCCGGCTCTCAATTGAACGCTTCCTGTCAATGGCCGCATTCAGCACTATCCGGGTAAGCCAGGTCGATAACGCCGCTGTTCCGGAATAATTTTCTATTGATCGGAAGGCTTTTAGATATGCTTCCTGAACGACATCTTCCGCATCTGCATGATTGCGCAGAACACTCCACGCAGTTCTGAAAAGCCGCTGATTATTCCGCGTGGTAATCAGAGCGATTGCGCGATGATTCAATCTAGCTGCGCATCTGGCAACTGCTAGGTCGCTCATCTTCTCATAATCTTGCGCCAAATTGTTCATTTGCTATCCTCGTTTGCCCGTTTGACGGAGCCGCGATCCAAAAAGTTCCCACTATTTTCATTTTCTCGGGATCAATCGGAATATACGGAGTCAACGTGAAGAAAGCCAAAGTACGCTTTTGCACCTACTCATGCCGTTGGAGACCACACGATTTAAAGGCTGCAATTGGGTCGTTGGCGGAACGGCTGCTTACGGTAGGCCGTTAACCAACAACGGACAGTCTGCAAACGGCCCACTTCGAGCCATCGCGAAACGTCGTTTTCTGGAGGTGAAAGCGGTCATACATCATGACTACCAATCTGACTGAGATTGAAATCTGAAAAAACTAGACGGGTGTTGGCGAGGACCCGTGGTTCTGGATTGACGCTTAGAAACCGTCACTGCCATTTTAGCTGATGACACTAATACAGGCGGTCTGTTTGATCTTTGCGAAGGTAATCGTGAACCATCTGTTCTTCCTGTTTTGCTAGCTTCAATTGCTTGATCACTGCATCAGAGAGGCGGGGAACACCATCGACAGATTGCCACTGCTCTGGTTTCCATAATTTTGATCGGATCATACATTTGGCGCAGTGCATGAAAGCCATATGCACATCTATTGCGATTAGCAGTATTGGCTCTTTCCCATCGACGGCCAATTCTTGCTGAAGCTTTCTGTCCTGAACAATCTTGGCGGTGCCTGCTACGCGTAATGTGTCGGGCATATTGGGGATCAGAAAAATTAGGCCGATGCTTGGATTATGCAGGATGTTGTGCAGCGTATCTGCGCGCCGGTTTCCCGGTCGCTCAGGAAACACCAATGTGTTGCGATCCAGAACTTTGATAAACCCCGCCGGATCACCTTTAGGGGACAGATCCATAGTCCCCGAACGGCCACGGCTGCTTATCACTACAAACGGGCTTGCCGCGATAAACCGTTCGAATAAATCATCAATATGATCGAGCGATTTTTCGACTACAGAATCGATAGGCGTACCGACTAATGAACGAAGCTGCTCTTCCGTTTCGACCGTTTCATCAAACTGGTACTGCATGTCGATCAATCCTTTTTGTTTGCAATGATATGCTAGCCGAATAGCTTCGCTAGAATTGCGAAAGACGTATACCCATATCCAATCGTGACAGGCAGAAAGCCAATGCAAATCACTATGCCACCAAGCAAGTCGATGTCCTTGCGTGATTCAGCGCCTTCCGGCTTCATTGCCACCAGAATAAATGGCGCAGGATTGTAGAGAGCACCTACGCATATCAAAATCAGAATAATGTTAGGGAGAACAATATCGACGGCTTCTACCGACACAAAAAACAAACCCAACAATCCGGCCATGATGCAATAATCAACATGGGATCGGATGAGTTGATGCGGTGACGGGAAAATTTTCTTCAGAAATTGCACGCGCAAATAGTAGATTAGCGATACGATCCACGCTTCTATTAGCGATATTATCAACGCGATCGCAGCGGTCGCAAGCAGCCAATAGGAATTGGGCGTTGCCATTGAGATAAGTTCTGTCGGCTCCATATTGGTACCTTCTATCTAAGTGCTTAATCCTGAGGCTCATTAGCCAGAGCAACGCCAATCAGCGCTTCTCGTGTGACCAAACTCGCCAACCTATCCTCGGACCAACCATCTGTTCCGTTGGGGCGTAGCGGGATGACCATATAACGTGTTTCAGCGCTGGTTTCCCAAACGCGCACTGCGATGTCAGGGCTCAAATCAAGGCCCATTTCACTTAATACGCGCCTTGGTTCGCGCACGACACGCGCGCGGTATTCAGGGCGTTTATACCAATCTGGCGGTAGCCCAAGCACCGGCCAAGCGGTGCAGGAGCATTGAGTGCAAACGATGACATTATGACGCTCAGGCGTATCCTCTAGTGCCACGATGTATTCACCCTGCGGCCCTGCATAACCCAATTCAGCACATGCCGCTGTGCCATCCTTAAGCAGCCTTTCGCGGTATTCTGGGTCAGTCCAAGCTTTTGCCACCACTTTCGCACCGTTTTCAGGTTTCCATTCATGAGCGGCATGAATGAAACCTTCCAGAGCTTCTTCCTGCAACAGTCCTTTGTCTATCAAAGCGGATTCTACCGCTTCTGTCCGATCTGCAATTGGTGCTCGGTTAATGTTGTTCATGATACGATCGCCTCCAAATAACTGTCCCAAAGATCAACAACAACCGTGTCAGTTTCGTTCCCTTCCGCCGGCCAAAGATCGCGCGAGGCAAACTCAACGTGATACGTGTGCTCTAAGCGCAATTCACCGCCATGCGCAGAGGTGTCGGGGAAATTGAATTTCGGCGCGACATGCAAGACTGTTCCTGCCTTGCCTCGGCAAAACCTTGGTGCACGTATGTGTCCTTTCGGATGCATTTCCAATACGCGAACACGATCGCCGACAGAGAAACGCCCCTCACATTGTGAAGGCAGTTCAATCACAGGGTCATCGGCCACTGGGCGGGACATTGGGAAGGCACCGCCAGCGCGCGCTTCAAGATCAGCCTTATCAAGCACGCCCTTTTCGACGAGGAGAGATGTCGTCCCGGTCAGCATACGCTCGTAATAGTGGGCTTGAAGATAATGCGCTGGCTCCATCCGCTCGATGGAATGGCGGTATTCATCCGCATTGTGATTTCTGATGAAAGCCTGAGAAACCACCATCAAAGCAAATGTGGTTGCTTGCCACTCTTCATGAAAAACCGGTTCATTGATTTCTGGGTCAATTGCGCCAAATCCATGCATGCCGCCCAAATCATAGATGCCGTCCATATTCAGTTTCTTCTCTCATGCTCTGGGGCATGCTGCGTGCTGCCATTTAAGGCATGTGAAAGCTCTTGAATGATAAAGGCAGCAGGAAGTACTTCAGTCAGGTGTTCCACACCTTTGCCGGCGTATAGAGCCGCCGCCTCAACGTTACCGATCATCGTTTTGTCAGGCGCAACCACATGGTAGCGCGGGATGAAAGTCCCGTTGTCCAAAACCAAGACAGTATCGCCTTCGCCAGGCCTGTCTCCGGCAGCTTTTTGGCCCGTTTTTTCCCATTTTCTGAAGGTCGAGTTTTTCAAGACGCGGTGCGGTGCATCCGGCCATGCGATATCAAAGCATGTCGTGCGTATGGTTGCTTCAGGTCCGGACTTAATCAGCAGGTCTTGATATGCTGGATGAGCCAGGGATTCCTTTGACAGTACAAAGCGTGTGCCAAACAGGCCGCCTGAGGCCCCCATCGCAACCACTTGCCGCAGATCTTCAGCACTGCTGAAACCACCGGCGGCCACGACTGGCACGCCCTCAGCCAAATCCACCGTGCGAGCCAAGAGCTCTTCGACTGGCATCGTTCCTTGAACATGCCCGCCTGCTTCAACACCCTGCGCGATCAATGTCACCGCACCAGCGTCGAGTGCAGCCTTGGCGGTATCGTCATCAGTAACGGTGCAGATAAGGTCGGCATTCCTATCAGCTATTGCTGGCAAAGATGCGGCTGGATCGCCCCAGAAGCAATGAATGATGGATACACCGCAATCAATCGCGGCTGAGATATGATCCAGTTGAACCAAATCTGATCGAATGTTTACACCAAACCTCTTGCGAGTTTGTCGTTGTGTCTCAACAATTGCCAGCTTTGCATCGCTGAAATTCATGAACCAAATCGGAAGAATGCCCAACGCGCCTGCATTGGAGACTGTAGCAACCAGTTTTGCGCCAGATATCCCGCCCATTGGCCCCTGAACAATCGGCGCAGATAGGCCAAACAGCTCTTTGAACTGCCTCATCGCAACTGAGTGCCGAGCCACTTTATTCATATTACAACCGATCCATGACCTCTGCCTGAACAACGCCAGACTGAGTTAGGGCGTCAAATTGAACAAGGGTGGAAGAGATCAAATTGATGGTGAAATAGGCTCAACCGCCTTTATGCGCATTCCGGTATTGTGCAGGGGTTTGGCCAACATAAGCCCGGAACGCTTTTACAAGGTTGCTCGCGTCGCTGTAGCCTGAATCATGCGCAATTTTGCTAAGCGGTAAGTTTGAGCATTTCAGCATCCGAGTTACACGGCTAAACCGCTCATGGTTCTTCAATTCCTGAAATGTTGTTCCGACTGCATTGAGCCTGCGCTTCAATGTGGCAGGCGATATGTTGAGATGATGTGAAACCTGCCGAATTGTCGGCAATTCTGGATAGGTCCGCTGAAAAACCCAGACTATTTGTTCGGTTATTCCAGCACCTGCTGGGGGGAATGCCATAAGAGCATCGCATTGCTCTAAAGCCACCTTTTGAGTGGTTGTGTTTCGGGACTTTAGCGCCGTTCGCATATGCGCCAATTTGTATTGGAGCAGATTATCTTCTTGGTGAAACAGCAGGGATGCACCCGCTGGTACCAGGTGATCCGGCACGCGAATATCCGGCGCAGGCCACACCAATTGGATGACTTCTTCAAACTTATCACTCTGGCCTTGAGTCAGCATTCTGACGATCCACGCAATGCTAACCAGATTGGAGATCACATGAAATTTGATCACTGCAGCAGAAGCATTGGGCGGAGTTACGACGACGCTGATCCGAAAAAAGGCCCCCTGTGAACGAGTCGGTATTTCCAGGGTATACCCTGTGCGTGACGCGATATAGCTCTGAAGAACTTCAAAATACTCGCGCAAATTACCAGAGCTTTGCCCCGCCAATCCCAAAGGACCATGGGATTGCTTGCTGAGCAGTAAACCAAACTCAAAGGGCAGCAGAGGATCGCTATCCAGATCAATCAAATTGTCGATCGCTTGATTGAAGGAATCTATCCGCACATGGGCCGGGTTCTGGATTAGCTGTTCGACCAAGATGCCTGAACCTTCAAGAAGCTCGTTGGCAGTCACTCCTCGAAGAGCTGAAAAAGTGACGAGTAAATGCAGATAGTCAATCGGTAGGAGGTAATCTCCCGTTCCAATAATATCTTCGTGCAAAGGCATGAGCTAATTTAACAATTTTGACCGTATTTGCAATTTACCTAACGGCCATCGTGCTGCTGAGTTTAGCTTGTGATTCATGGATGTATTTCATCAATTCCGTGGCGCAGATGGAGCAAGCGTAAAATATCTGCCGTTTTGGATACAAATCTAACTTCACCGTGATGAAGCGTGAAATCATAGCGCGGCGCATCGGATGCCAGCACCATTAAGGGAAGGCTTTGATGCTCTTCCCCAACCAATTCTATGGTCGCGCGGCGTGGACGTGGGAATGGAAGCCGCACCACTTCGATGTTTCCGGTGTGCTCTGCATATGATGCCAGAACACCTTCCACTTGCGCGCAATAGGGGCAATAGAATTTTCGTCCCGGGAGAGCGGGATCTTCAAATCCCGGTTCCAGAAGAAACAATATGTCCTTTTCGCGCATTTCCTATTCCTTATTCAAGCGTTGATTAGGGCTATCTCAGTCCATCAGCTGGTTGGAACAGCGCACCCTTCATCGGTGCATCCGGCTTGAGTATCTTCTTGTCCGTCTGAGGATTCTGCTATCGCGCCCTCGTTAAGCAGTGTGGTTATCTCTGCCCCAAGCTGCATATCGTCAACAGCGCCGAAATGCTGTGCTCGCAAGTGCCCTGCTTGATCAATCAAAATGGTCGTAGGTGTTCCGCGCATTTGATAAGCGGACATAGTTTGCGGCAATCTGCCCGAGGGATCTTGCGCATCTATCGCAACGGGAAAATTGATCCGGTACTCATGCAGAAAAGCAGCCAGTGCCGCCCGTGATCCCTGAGCCTCGTGATGCTCGAAAACCGAGTGGAGGCCAATCACAGCCACACGTGAACTATCGAAAAGCTTCTGAACCTTCATGGCCTGAGGTAATGAAAGTGATACGCATCCCGGACACAGCATTTGGAAAGCCTCGATCAAGACGACTTTACCGCGAAGCCCCTCAAGTGTGATCGGTTCTTTGGTGTTGAGCCATTCGCTGACTTGCAGCTTTGGTGCTGGTTGAAGGGTCATATTCAATGTCCTTGCTCTTCATTGTTCCGCCACCAATTATTGGCGGCTGCAACCGTTTGAAAGTTAGTGGCGACAGCAGCGGACACGGCGATAAGCGCTTGCGCATCGTGATCGTAGATAGCCCTGAGTTCTTCGCGAACTGCTGCGTCAGGTTGCGTGAATTTGACCGCCATGCGCGAAAGCTTGATGGCAAGATCGTAACCCGCCTCCGGCGTTGGAGTTATCAAAGTTGGTAGCCAAGTATTACTCATGGGCGCTCTCCGTTTTGAATGGGTGACTGCCACGCCTCAATAAAGGCGTGGCAGTATGTGCATCACTTTACGGTACCTGGCAGGCTCAAATCACCCGAGGCAACGTCAAACACATCGGTTACGCAAAAGAGCGGGGCGTGGATATTCGCGTTGACGCGCAGAGCAGCGGTTACGCCGTCATATTTGATGCCTGTCAGATTCACATCCTGCGCAAAGGCAGCATTCACTTTCACTTCAGGGCCGTCGAAAACTGGCGTAAAGCCAGGGCTGTCGAGAAAGATGGGAAGGCCCGGCCAAGTGGCCGGAAGCTTGGGCGTCGTGCCCTCTGGAATATCACGCACGGCCAATGCGCCAGGGCCGCATGCCTCTGTCGGAGTCAAGACCACCCAATGACTGTGCCATACACCGCCATCATTCTCTGTATTACCGTCGCGGTTTTCATCGAATAGCGGCGTATCGTCAAAGTCAGGGTGAGTCGCTGCGGCAAGCGCAAGTATTCCCGTTCCACCTTCGAAACCAACCGAAGAGGGGTCTAAGGTCGTGGGCCAAACATACGCATGTGCCGGGGCGCCTCCTAGCGAGCCGACAGGCTGCGCTGGATTCGCACCTGCCACTCCGTTTGTGGTCATGTGGAACGTAACCACATTCCCTTTACGATGTGCGTGAGCCGCCAAAATGTCGAACGACGCCACGACTTTCTCGTTAGCGGGCGATTCAATTGCATCTTGCGCGGCGGAAGTATGGTTGGCCGCCGGGTGAGCAATGGCGGTGCCAGCGCAAAGCGCAGCTGCAACGGCGACGAGAGAGGTCTTCTTTAGCATAGCTTATCTCCTGAAGAGTGTGATGCGACTCATTTAGTATCGAGTCAAAACTAATGCAAGAAAGTTTCGACTTCAAACTAAATTTAATTCCTCTGCACCCTTTGCCTTGCGTGAGCAGTATGGTGACGATACTAAATGCAAATGGCGAAATCAGTCAGCTCTTCCCCGCGTTCATCAGCAATTCCATTGGTGGAGCGTTTGAGCCGCATCATGCACAATGCGGCCTATGCCGAGGGGCTGAAGCCGACACAGTGGGAAGCCCTGAGGTATATTGCACGGGCCAACCATTTTTCACGAAATCCGGGAGCGCTGACGAGCTACCTGGGAACAACAAAAGGCACAGTTTCACAAACGCTCCATGCATTGGAGCGCAAGCAACTGATAGAGAAACATGCGTCAAAGAATGATCGGCGCGGCGTGCAACTGGAATTGACCGCAGAAGGACGCAAACTGCTAGAACGCGACCCGCTTTTGACTGTAGAGCGAACGCTCGAGCGTCAGCCGCGATCTGAACGTCAGTCGGTTGAAGACGGCCTGCAAACATTGCTCCACGCATTGCTTGAGGAACGGTCAGGCAAGCCATTCGGCATCTGCAAAAATTGTACGCATTTCAAACGCGAAGGGGGAGGCGAAGAGGAGTGGCCGCATTTCTGTCAGTTGCTGCAGGTGCCTCTGAGTCGCGAAGACAGTGATGACAACTGTATCGAACAGGAAACCCCGCGTAAAAATCGTCACTGAAGGCTGGCGCCGTATATGCGCAAATCGCATATACTGAACGTCCGTCCATATGAGCGGCTAAATATAGTCACGAAAATCCCCCAGTCGCAATGAAGAGAGGGGCAACTGGGGGATGCCGCGCTTAATGAGGACAGCGCGGAATTTCGTGTCGGTTGGTGCAGGGTTTACGAGAGAGCTTTAATAGCCTCCCTTACACCTTCACCATAAGCAGGATCGGCCTTGGTACAGTTTGCGATATGCCGCTCTTGAATATCAGCACTCGCTCCTGAAATGCTGCTTGCAGTGTTTTCAAACAAAGCCTGCTTTTGCTCAGCACTCATCAGGCGGAAGAGATTTCCGGGCTGTGAGAAATAATCACCATCTTCACGGTGATCCCACCGCTGCGCGGCGCCGGACAGCTCCAAAGGCGGCTCAGAGAAATCTGGTTGCTCCTGCCATTCACCCACGCTGTTCGGTTCATAGCCGATGCGGCTGCCGTAGTTTCCGTCGACACGCATCGCACCATCTCTGTGATAGCTATGCACCGGGCATCGCGGTGCGTTTACCGGGATTTGATGATGGTTTACACCAAGCCGGTAGCGCTGGGCATCGCCGTAGGAGAACAACCGGCCCTGCAACATCTTGTCGGGAGAGAAACTGATACCCGGAACAACTTGAGCCGGATTGAAAGCAGATTGCTCTACCTCAGCATGGAAGTTTTCTGGGTTGCGATTGAGTTCTAGCTCTCCGACTTCGATCAGCGGATATTCTGCCTTTGGCCAGATTTTGGTCAGATCAAAAGGGTTGAACGCGCTGTTTGCCGCCTGCTCTTCGGTCATAACCTGTATGCTCAGAGTCCATTTCGGGCGGTCGCCTGACTCCAAAGCCTCATACAAATCGCGTTGATGGCTTTCTCGGTCGCCTGCGATCATTGCGCCTGCTTCTTCATCGGTCAGGTTTTTGATGCCTTGTTGAGTAAGCATGTGAAACTTCACCCAAACACGCTCATTGTCAGCGCTGATCATGCTGAAAGTATGGCTGCCGAACCCATGCATGTTGCGATAGCTTGCAGGAATACCGCGATCGGACATGACAATCGTCACCTGATGCAATGCCTCTGGCAATGATGTCCAGAAATCCCAGTTATTCTGTGCACTGCGCATATTTGTGCGCGGATCACGTTTAACGGCGTGATTGAGATCGGGGAATTTGAGCGGGTCTCTCAGAAAGAAAACGGGTGTGTTGTTTCCAACAAGGTCCCAATTGCCTTCTTCAGTGTAGAATTTAAGCGCGAAACCGCGAATATCTCGCTCTGCATCAGCCGCACCACGCTCACCGGCAACCGTTGTGAACCGGGCAAAGAATTCTGTCTGCTTACCAATATCTGAGAAGATCTTGGCTCGGGTGTATTTTGTGATGTCGTTGGTAACCGTGAAGGTCCCATAGGCGCCCGACCCTTTCGCATGCATGCGTCTCTCGGGGATTACCTCGCGGTCGAAATGCGCAAGCTTCTCCAAGAACCAAACATCTTGCAGCAATTGTGGCCCGCGGGGGCCAGCGGTCATGACATTCTGATTGTCATGGACAGGGCAGCCGCTCGCAGTGGTGAGTTTTGTAGATTTTGACATATTACCCATTCCTCATATTAAGATGGATAATTAGTATCGACTCGATGCTAATCTGTAAAACAGATTAAAAATGTCACTGTGATCGAAAAATACGATGTTAGGTGTTTGAGTATGAGTAAAGTGGAGCAATGCGTGACCTTGGGCGGCATCTTCTTTGGTGATGTCGAGAAACGCTGGGATGGCAAGCCGCCCTCAGCGATCAACAAAGTCAAAGCGACAGGTCTACAGACGATCACCGAGCTGGGGTTCGCGGGCGACTCACAGGCGGATCTTTCGGTTCATGGCGGTATCGATAAAGCAATCCATCATTATCCTGGTGACCATTACGCAAGCTGGCAATCAGAAGGTCAAATGGAAGCCGGTAAAGAGCCCGCGTGCTTTGGTGAGAACCTGTCTACTCATGGTTGGACAGAAGATATGATGTGCATTGGCGACATCATCAGGCTGGGAAGTGCAACATTGCAAATCAGCCAAGGCCGCCAACCTTGTTGGAAATTGAACAGCCACACCGGCAATGACCGCATGGCTTTTCTATTCCAGAAAACGGGCAGAACTGGTTGGTATTATCGCGTTCTGGAATCGGGCGCAGCCAGCCCTGATGATCTAATGGAAATCATTGATCGACCATGCGAAGGTTGGACGATTGAACACGTGACTGCCGGACGCTTGCGCCGTAAAATAGCCCGCGAAGATGCCGCTATGCTCGCGCAAATGCCGGAACTTGCAGTCGGTTGGCGTGATGCTTTTGCAAAGTTCGCCGCCGGAAACCGTAAAGAAGATACAAGTGCACGATTGGGCGGCAGTGATACCGCAACATGATATCTGACGTGTGCTTCACTCTGGATAGTCGAGGGTATCGAAACTGAGTGATGATTGCGGCGCGTCAATTATCGGTAGCGTCAAACAACAGATTGAAGCTCGCACGATCTGTGACCAAATCCGCGATGGTGAATTGCTCCAGATGCGCATTAAACGCCTCCACAGCGCCTGCCAGAGCATGTCGCAGACCGCAGACGTCTGTGACAGCGCATTGATTGGTTTTCGGGTCAAAGCACTCCACAAAACCACTGGTGTTTTCCATGCTATCAACGATATGCCTTACATTCAGCTGTTCGGCTGGTTTCGCTAGCTTAAGACCTCCACTACGCTCGCGGGTACTGTTGATGAAGCCTTCAGGGGCTAATTTCTGCGCGACTTTCATCATATGGTTCTTTGAAATTCGATATTTCTGAGAAATTTCAGCAATCGAATGACGGTCTTCGCTTGCGGCCAAAAACATCAATGTTCGAAGCGCATAATCGGTTTGGACAGATAATCTCATAAAAGATGCATATCATCTATTGCATTTAACCGCCAAGCCAGACAAATGATGCATCTCAAATGCATCTAATAAGGTATGAGAAATTGCTGAGCCAAAACACCATTGAGATTGTCAAATCAACTGCGCCAATTCTGCAAGAACACGGAGAAACGCTGACCAAGCATTTTTACCAACGGATGTTCACACACAACCCAGAAGTACGCCCGTTTTTTAACTCTGAGAATCAATCAGAAGGCACTCAGCAACGTGCGTTGGCGGGGGCGATATGCGCCTATGCAGCTAACATTGACAATCTAGAGGTATTGGGAGGAGCCGTCGAACTCATTGCAAACAAGCATGCTTCTTTGATGATTAAGCCAGAACATTATCCCGTAGTTGGCGAAAACCTGCTTGCTTCGATAAAAGACGTTTTGGGTGAAGGCGCGACCGCCGAAGTTATTGAAGCTTGGGCTGAAGCCTATGGTTTTCTGACCGATATTCTGGTCGGCCGAGAGCAACAAATATACCGTGACAGCGCAACCAAAAATGGCGGGTGGGACGGCTTCAGGAAATTCAAGATTGATAAGAAGGAGCGTGAAAGCGCTAATATCGACTCGTTTTATCTCATACCCGATGATGGCGGGGCTTTGCCGGAATTTCTGCCCGGACAATATATCACCATTCGCGTTTCAACTCCTGATGGTTCAAGCACGATGCGCAACTACAGCCTGTCAAACAAACCAGGCCGCGATTACTTTCGTATCAGCGTAAAAAGAGAGGTCGCCCCTACAGCAGGGGTGCCAAATGGCTATGTTTCTAGCATGCTGCACGACGATATAGTAGAGGGGGACGCGCTTGAAATTGGTCCGCCTTGCGGCGAATTCTTCTTGAACGTCAAAGATCGGCATGAGCGCCCGCTTGTCCTACTTGCCGCTGGAATTGGCATTACGCCTATCATGAGCATTCTAAAGGCTACGCTGGATGCAATGCCGGAACGTGAAATTTACCTCATCCACGGATGTCTTAGTACTGAGGTTCAGCCCTTCAAATCCACTATCGATGAGCTGGCCATCGAGCATCCAAACCTCAACGCTCACTATCGCTATAGCGATATTGTGGATGATAGCGTCTTGCCAGACGAGAATTGTTCGATTGGACTGGTCGATGCTGATCTGATTGAGTCGCAAATACCCAGTCGCCATGCAGACTATTATTTTTGCGGTCCAAAGCCTTTCATGGTCAGCATTTATCAGGACTTGCTGGTTTGGGGCATCCCTGCATCGCAGGTGCATTTTGAATTCTTCGGACCACGCCAAGAACTGGAGAAGGCAAGTTGATGCGATCCGGAGGTAAATTTAGAAGTTGCTCATTAAAGATGGACATCTAAGGGATGACCGGAACTGGGTCGTGAGCAGAATGTCTACTTTGCTCGCTTCTCAACACGACTACCGACTGTCTGCAATCGGCCCACTTTCAGACTACGATTCACGTCAGTTCAATCAGAAAGTCTGATAAATTAAGATTTCGTTAACCTTTTAGTGATGTACTGAAGTGATACACAGCTTTGTAAGAATAAGTTGTAGTGGGGAAGCAGCGGACGGGCAAAGCCATCCGCATCATACATTGTTGAAACAGTGAAGCTGGCACTGGTGAACTTCATGTTCTGAAGGGCAGATGCCGCTGACCGTCTGTTTCATATCCATTTCCTCGAAAATGACCTGCTGTGTTTTGTACCAGAATGAGAAGCCTGCGCTCGGTCAGTGACGACTGAGCGCTGTGATCTGGAAAGCAAAACATGAGGAGAGAAGTCATGGACCGAGATGGATTCGATATTTCAAGGACAAGAGAACCTTTGCCCTCGGACTATCTCCCCTATCTGGAAGACGATGATAGCCTGACAGAAGAACAAAGGCTGGAGCTTCTGGAAACACTCTTCAATATCATGAAAAGCTTTGTCATGATGGGTTATGGCATGGAACCTGTGGATAAGCTGGTCGCTGCCTTTCAAGAAGCTCATGAGAACAATGTAGATCTGATAGAATCGCGAGATGAAATCAAATCTGACAATGAGGAGGATACCAATGAATAAACCGAAACAAGCGGTCATCTACTGCCGGGTATCTTCCAAAAAACAAACAAGCGAAGGAAGCGGCTTGGATTCCCAAGAACATCGTTGCCGTCAATATGCCGATACCAAAGGCTACGACGTGCTGAGAGTGTTTCCGGATGATGTTTCGGGTGGAGGAGATTTTATGAACCGTCCCGGCATGGTCAATCTGCTGGATTTTCTCGCTGCCGGTTCAAATGACAATATCGTTGTGATCTTCGATGATTTGAAACGTTTTGCCAGAGATACAATTTTCCATTTCAAGCTGAAACAGACATTGGCGCTCTACAATGCAGCGCCGGAATGTTTGAACTTTCGGTTTGAAGATACACCGGAAGGCGAGTTCGTTGAAACTGTCTTTGCGGCTCAAGGGCAGTTAGAGAGATTGCAAAACAGACGTCAGACCGTCCAAAAAATGAAAGCGCGTTTGGAACAAGGTTATTGGGTGTTTCATGCCCCTGTCGGATACAAATTTGAGCAAACGGCTGAACATGGCAAACTGCTCGTCCGCAACGAGCCACTTGCTTCAATCGTTCAAGAGGCACTGGAAGGTTATGCCTCTGGCCGCTTGCAGACCCAGGCCGAGGTTAAACGCTTCTTGGAAGGGTTCCCGATCTATCCTCGGGATATTTATGGAGAAGTACGTTACCAGCGTGTCACCGATATATTGACCCGTCCCATTTATGCCGGATGCATCGAAAAGGAAGATTGGGGTATCAATGTTCGAAAGGCCAAGCATGAAGGCCTGATCTCCTATGAGAACTATCTCAAGATACAGGAACGCTTGGCTGGCAAAGCCATCTTGACTACGCGGTCTGATGTGAAAGAGGACTTTCCGCTGCGCGGCTTTGTAATGTGCGGAGATTGCGAAAGACCGCTCACTGCTTGCTGGTCTAAGGGTGGTTCAGGAAACCGTCACGCTTATTATCTGTGCCAATACAAGCATTGTGAAAGTCGGGGTAAATCCATCCGCCGTGATGATATGGAGGAGGAGTTCAGTGAGATACTCGCTACGCTGCAACCGACAACTCAGTTGTTCAACGTAACCTCAAAAATGTTTAAAGATTTGTGGGAACATCAGAAAAAGCAGGGCGGTGAGCTTCTCAAAGCTATGAAATCAGAACTTACTAAGGTCGACAAGCAGATTGAGAGGCTCGTAGATCGCATTGTAAATGGTGATAGCTCAAATCTCATTTCAGCCTATGAAAACCGTCTCAGCAAGCTCGAGAGCCAAAAGCTGGAATTGTCTGAAAAATGTGATCAGCAAGGCCAGCCACTGCGCAGCTTCGAGGAGATGTTCGAACGCGCATTACTGTTTCTCTCAAACCCGCAGAAAATATGGGATAAGGGATCATTTTCAGAGAGGAGAACAGTGCTAAAACTGACCTTTTTGGACAACCTTACCTATACCCGCAATCAGGGCTTTCGAACGCCCAAAACCTCTATACCTTTCAAGGTCTTAGAAGATGTTTCCACTCACGAAAGCAATATGGTGCCGGGTCATAGTCAATATCAGTGACCACGCCATTGTTGACCGTTCCAGTTTGTGATGTGCGAACCAAGCGTCCCAGTTCATCATAGGTGTAGATAACCGTCTCAGATGCCAGAGCCGATGTTGCGAGCATCAGCATGCCTCCGGCAAGCATATAACGTAATTTCAAAACATCTTTTCCCAAATTTATTCGGTGAACAAGATGCGACCCTTGTTTTGTTGTTGACTTCAACTGTACTGTAATTTCCAACAATACAAGAGTTGTTAGTACAATAGAACCAATTTGGATTTGATAGTTTCGGACAGATGCAACCTTTGAGGTTTCTGAAGTGCGTGCTTTTTAAGTTGAACGACCGTAAATGGGTCGGTTGCAGAATGGCAGCTTTCTTTTCGTTAACGTCCGCTTTTGCGCCCATAGCGGACGCTAGCGGTTAATGACCGCAATATCCCGAAAGCGGACACTAGCCATTTAACTCAACTTGAAACGCGTCTAAAATCTGTTTCAAATATGTACACTGTTAATTCGTAATGGCTTGGATCGACGATATGCACAAATCAATACCTCTGATATTGGCGACATTTTCGTTAGTGGCGGGATGTCAAAGCCCGACGCAACATTCGATTTCATACGGAGAATGTATCGATGACTTTGAGGTACGCGACACACTTTCAGGAGAAGGAAGCTTCCTAGTGTCTAGAGTCGGTTATGGTTCGATTCAGTTAGTTTCATTAGAATGTAAGAGTGACAAAAAGCGGTTTGATGTTCGGTTGATGAACGACAGCGCCGACTCTGCATTTGACCAAATTTTGAATGACGCATTAAATCATGAACTCGATTACTACATTGTCAGTATCTCGTTCAACGGCAAAATCACCGGTGAAACCGACGTAGAGTACATCGACATTTCAAATATTGGTGAATACAGCTTTATGCCAGAAGCAGAATTAAGCCGGTTCTTTCTGATCAACGAAGGCGCCGATGTCATTGATCGCTTGCCTCGCAAACAATAGTTTTTCTAGTGTCCGCTTTTGCGCCCATAGCGGATACTCGCGTTATGGCTGCAATATCCCGAAAGCGGACATTAGCGTGCGCTTTCAAGAGCGACCGGAGATGGGGGTGATTGCTGACGGTTCGCTGTTTGATTGAGATTTGAAAAAGCAGACGTTTATTCGCGAAGCCGTGTTAGTTGCTGGCCTTCTTCATCAAAATTGTCATCTGACAACCATCGCAAAATGACAGCCTTATTTTCGGGCCAGTCTTCGAAAAGTTGAGAGTACCAGCTCGTGTCTCGCCAACGCCCTTTGATAATTTGTGCCTTTCGCCAAGTACCTTCATAGACAAAGCCTAGTCGCTCGGCGGTTCGCCGCGATGGCGTATTCAAAGCATTGCAGCGCCACGCAATGCGATTGAAGCCCTCGCTGAAGGCATAATTGAGCAAAAGATAAATTGCCTCAGTTGACGCGCGTGTTCTTTGTAGCTCATTTGAAAACCAAATACTCCCAATTTCAAGTGCAGAATTCTGAGGCTCAATATCGCAAAATGACATCCATCCACTAGCTTTGCCATTGATGGGAATAACCGCGAAGAATGGTTGAAGCAGTTGATCTGCCAAACGTTCTATATGCTGGCTAAACTCGGAAAATGAAGAGAAAGGACCATAGCCGAGATACGTCCAACTTTCATCGGCACCTTGGGCACATTCCCATAGATCAACGGCATGTGACGTGCTTAGTGCTTCCAAAATCACATTTTGTCCGAAAAGGCCATGCGTCCTCGGGATTTCACATGTTGAAGGCGGCGTTTGGGGGCCGAGCGGTAATAACGTCATATGATTCCAGTATGTGATCTAATGTTTAACTAGCCTCTGTACCAGAATCAATCAATTGATGTCAGCTTTTGCGGACTTCGATATCAGCGCATGACGACGACTATTGGGTCGATAGCAGAAGCTCAGCTTACTTTGCCAGAATGTCCGCAATATCCCGAAAGCGGACATTATCTATAACCTTACTGGGCGCATTATACGCTTGAAAACCAAGCTACAGACTACCCAACTAACAGTCCTAAAAGCCCCATCAATGCAATCAAATTCCATGGATAGGGAGCCGGGGTGCTCCAAAGCGCTTTGTTTGTGAACAAGGCAAGTCCAATTGCTATTACACCCATTGCTCCGCTCATAATCGTCGCTACCATTGCGAACACATTTCCAGCGGGGTGCCAAACCGCTAGCGCAAACAGCGCTCCAATACCAAGCGCCTGAACCGTTCCCACATGCCAACCAAACTGAAGCAGCCCTGTGACATTCTTGGGCAAACCAGACATCATAAGAGGCTGCAGGACAAGTGGCGACCCCTTTAACTCATGAAATGCCGCCATCATCGTTGTCAACCCGCCCGCTGCAATGAATAATATATCCTCTATGTTAACGGATTTTCTCCTCTTAGACCTTCACCGAATTATCTTGCATCCTACGGTTAGATAATCCCAGCATCTCTGTGTTTGACAATTTTTCATCCTCATTCTAAAACATCACTTTAAAACTGCAAGTAACTATTTTCTTATCCAATACCTAGCAACACCAAAATGGAAGAATCCTGCGCATGGATGAGCGAACCCGCCATTTGGTGACGTCTGCGGCTGCTCCTTTATTGCTGAGAATGGCAACGCCAAATGCGCTCGCGTTCGCGATTCAGTCTTCGGTTAGTATAGCGGAAGTTTGGATCATTGGGCAGCTGGGGACAAGCGCACTTGCGAGTATTGCTTTGGCTTTCCCGTTACTCATGCTGATACAGACTATGTCGGGGGGAGCCGTCGGAGGGGCCGTAACATCTGCAATTGCCCGCGCATTAGGCGGAGGTGATCGTGAGCGGGCCCAAAAACTCATCTGGCATGCATTGGCTATTGCAGCGATAGGAGCTGGAGTATTTCTGATTTCTTTTCTGATTGCTGGTCGGGCTTTGATAGCCTTTCTTGGCGGCAGTGACGCCATATTGGAACAGGCAGTAGATTATTGCATGGTGATCTTTGTCGGCGGGCTGTTCATCTGGTTGGTGAGCGTCGTTGGCGCAGTTTTCCGCGGAATGGGCAATATGAAGCTACCGGCCATGTTAATGACAGTTGGTGCGTTCATCCAAGTCCCTCTAACAGCTGCCCTAGTACTTGGCCTTTATGGCGCGCCGCAACTGGGTGTAGCGGGAGCGGCATTTTCTGCAGTGATCAGTGGGTTTTTGATCAGCTCAGTCATGCTTGTCTTACTCGCAAGAACCAGACACGTGATTCAACTCGACCCGCAACATTTCTCGTTTTCCAAGGTATTATTTCGAGACATCTTTAAGGTAGCTCTACCTGCTTCCATGTCTCCAATCTTCACGATTTTCATCATTTTGAGTCTAACAGCAATGGTGGCAACTTTTGGTGAAGCTGCGTTGGCTGGATATGGAATTGGATCGCGGATTGAGTTTCTTCTCATCCCGCTCGTGTTTGGTATAGGGGCGGCAATGACGACCCTCGTAGGCGTAAGTATTGGGGCGGGAAGTGTTGATCGTGCCGAAAACATCGGTTGGATTGGGAGTTCGTTCGCAGCTGGTTTGACAGGCGTGGTAGGACTAATCTTAGCACTGTTTCCTGAAACATGGATCTACGCATTCACAAAGGATCTAGCTACGTTTGAGGCTGCTCGGGAATATATTCGGATCGTTGGACCATTCTTTGCATTTCAAGGATTAGGATTGTCGCTCTATTTCGCTAGCCAAGGCGCAGGTGCTATGCGTTGGCCTGTTGTTGCGATTGTTGTTCGTGTGGTTCTGGCTGTTGGCAGTGGTTGGCTATTGGCATTTTGGTTCGACTTTGGTCTACAAGGTGTATTTATAGGGGCCGCCGCCGCGATGGCGGCTTTTGGTATCATCATAGCGGCATCTTTGAAGCTGGGTGCCTGGCGAGGTCAAATATGACACGAAAGCATCGTTCACCATGTCCCATTGCACGAACGCTGGACATCATAGGTGATAAATGGACGCTACTAGTACTGCGTGATGCATTAATTTTTGATCGAAAATCCTTCGCTGAATTTGAGCAAAGTGGGGAGAAAATACCAACAAACATCCTAGCAGAACGGCTCAAGCGCTTAGTTGAGTTCCAGTTTTTGGAAAAGGTCCCATATCAGGAGAAACCTGTCCGGTATCACTATTTGCCCACTGACAAAGGAGAGGCGGTGCGTCCCGTGATACGTGCGATGAAGAATTTCGGTGACACGTACCTGGAATGCTAATCGTTCAATCTACTGAAGTTGATAAGACCGAAGTAGTTCAATCAATAATAAAGCTTAAGCCATCAAACTTAATGCCCGCTTTTGCGCCCATAGCGGACGTTAGGCTTGTGGCGGCTACATCCCGAAAGCGGACACTAGAAGTGGTTATTTCCAACGGCAGTTTCTGGGGGTGAAAAGCGCGCATTTCGATCAAATTCAATTCTCGGTAATAGAATTCCATTGGTGCGAAAGCCCCGGAGGGCGGCATAGCAATGACAACTAAACTTTTCGAATTGACAAGTATACTTGTCATTGCTATGCCGTCGCTATCAATACAGGAGAATATGTAATGGCAACTTCAAACCGCAAGATCGGCAGCCTCTTAGATATCGGCTTAGTAGCAAGCTTGACGGCCTTCATTGTAGTGTTGGTCACTGGAAACTCATCTGCAAATCCGCTGACGTCGGTGTTGCTGATTGCTCTAGCCCTCATGGTCACCTCAATTGGCATCTGGAGGGAGACGAGCAAAGAGCAACAGTTAGACGAAGTGCAACTTGCTGGGTTAAGTTTCGGAGCACGTTGGGGAATATCAGTCGTTATCTTTGTATCATTGCTTGCGACGTTCTTGGCACCATTGCAGAACATCATCGAGTTCGCTGCCTCGACTTTCGAGATGGCGGAAGGTGCAGCAATATCTGCATCTGTAAGACTGTTTATTCTGGGCTTGATCACAGCCATGGTCATCGAACTTTCAACCAAGTTTGTAGCCGCGGCGATCTGGCGCCGGTCCAAGCGTTGAGGTTCCGATGAATAATTGGATACGTGTACTACGCGCTGAAAAACGTTTTAGCCAAGCTGAGATTGCGGAGTTGGTTGGAGTTTCGCGGAACTCGATCAACTCAATAGAAAATGGAAAGTTTGATCCTTCTTTGCCGCTGGCATTCCGGATCGCTCATGTTTTCGGCCTGTCAGTTGAGGATGTTTTCGACAAAACAGAAACCATTGCGGAAGTAAATTCTCCGAACATGTGATAACTAACCTATATCAGCAAATGGGTCGTTAGCAGAAGGTCAGCTTACTGTGCCAGAATGTCCGCTACATCCCGAAAGCGGACACAAGAAATGGTGGCCTATTTGGCCACATTTGAAGAACCTGGTAACCGGTACTCTTGTGCGATCTCCTTGATCAATGCCTTGACAGGAGGCGCTTTGCTTTTGCGATTTATTCGGGCAACAAAAGTGATATCCGGCGGCGATGGAAATACGTCTTCTATCACCTCGATATCAGGTGTCAGATGCATCCTATTGAGTAAGGCAACACCAAGGCCGGAACGGACAGCAGATTGGATTCCGGCAGCACTCGGGCATTCCAAGACAGTCTCGAAACTTTGCTCTTGCAGCTGGCCACCAGATAACCCCCATCTCCTATAGAAACAATTGTCATCAAAAGACAGAAATGGAATGGAGAGCGTTGTGTCTAGATCAAAGTCTGGCGCTTTGACCCAATGCAAACTTTCACTGAATAAGACTTGGTCGTCTTTGGCTACATCGTCTTCAAAGACTTGCATCACCGCTAGGTCAATCTCACCAGCCTCAAGCCACTCCTGTACGTTCAAGCTTTGACTGGTGCGGGTCCGTACTTTTACCGCTGGATAAAGCCGCGTAAACCGACCGAGAATTCTGGCAATGTCGTTTGTTGTTGTATCCTCTGTCATACCCAATCGGATGGTTCCATTCAGCGACTTCTTGCGCAAAGCGGCCAAGGCTTCATCATGTAAGTCAAGCATTCGAATTGCATAATCATTAAGCCGTCTGCCGGCATTTGTGAACAAAGGTCCGCCTGCTTTCCGCGCCAGAAGATTGCAATCCAATGCCTGCTCCAAGCGCCTTATCTTATGACTGACGGCAGATTGTGACAGACCCAAGTGTTTTGCTGCATTTGTTACCCCTCCACGAGTTTCAATTGCCTGCAATGCACGCAGGGAGTCGATCTCAAGTTTTTCGGACATAGCTAAATCTTTTATGACTAAATATGATTGATATATGACGATAATTCATTTGTGTCATATAGAACTTCAAGCCTATTGATGTCAAAATCAAAATATCCAGTTTGAGGACGGGGTCATGACGGACAATAAACAAACAGAAGCGGTCAAACGCAATCGCAAGCTTACTACGATGTTTGAAACGATAGGGTCTGTATTGGCGATGATTTATGCGATATCAATCGCGCTGAACATTGGGGCAGAAGTGATCGGGTTTTCTCTTCTGCTAGTGTCGGCTTGCCTATTTGCTGCATGGGCTGTCTTGGATAGACGGTGGACGTTCCTTTTGCTTCAGGGTTTTTATGCAATATCAGCAATCATTGGATTGGTCCGTTGGAGCTAGGCCAAATATCGACAAAGATCCGATCAAGGGAGTGCTAAATTGAAATGTAGTTACAGAGCCAAGATTGGCCGTACGTTTGTAATAGTTGGTCTTTTGACGCTACCCTTTGCTTACAGCAATTTTCTACCGACCGCGTTATCGAGTTACGCTTTGCCAGACTATGTTAAAAACCATTTCATTCGCGAAGTAATGTTTGGCGTCACACTTGTCGTGTGGACGATCTCACTAGCCATTAGACCGCTCAATATCTCAAACTTAAAAAAGATAGCCTTGTTGGGGTCCGCCGTAGTTCTACCATTCTGGATCGCCAGGGCATTTGGTTGGTCGGTGGGGGGCATGGAAGCAGTTTGGGGTGAGGCAATAAAGCCCAGTGGAGCTTATGCTCTGCATATTCCACAAGCTTTGTTCTTCTACGTCGGATTGGCGCTTTTGTGGTTTGAATTGAGAACGATCGAGAAAAACAACGATTGACGCATGATTTGAGTTGATAAATTGGGGCGAAGCGGGATCAAATATAGCTTCATCTAATGTCCGCTTTTGCGCCCAAAGCGGACATTAGAGTTCGACACTTTCCGCAAGTGCTAACGCATCCTCAACTTCAACACCGAGATATTTACCGGTGCTATCGATCTTTGAATGGCCGAGAAGTAGTTGAACTGCTCTAAGGTTCCCAGTCTTGCGATAAATGAGGGTGGCTTTGGTCCGCCTCAATGAATGAGTGGCGTATGCCGATCGCGGAAGATTTATCGATCCAAACCAGTTCGCGGCAATTCTGGAATATTGCCGTGTTGATAGATGATGTGATTTATCCATACGAGAGGGGAAACAGCCAATCATATGGGGACAAGTTGGCGTGTGTACACCAAGTTTTAAGAGCGTTTCGTGTTTGTTTGGTAATTTCAAACTGAACAGCGTTTCCAGTCTTGCGTTGAATGATCTTGGCTCGGCTTTGAAATTCATCGCCAGTACGAACATCGCTAACTTTCAAACCGACAAGATCACATCCTCGAAGCTTGCTATCAATCGCTAAATTAAACAGCGCCAGATCGCGTTTTCGATCTGCTAGTTCCAACCTAACCCTGATGGCCCACACCTCTTGTTGTTTTAGCGGTGCCTTTTGTCCGATCAACTTTCCTTTGTTCCACGGATATAACTTTCGAATGTCATAAGATTGATTTTGCATTTTGATCTCCTCATCGAGAAGGTCAAAGCCTGCAGAACGCTAATAATTGGTTTTTCAAATGGTGCCTAGTGTCCGCTTTGGGCGCAAAAGCGGATATTAGAACTTGTAGGTGAGGTCAATCGCGGGAATTGCTCAATACAATGGACATCAATACCAGTAAGGACCCCAAAAGAGCGAGGCCGGCGCTTCCCAAAAAGGCTTGAGCTCGGA
>JBDWAQ010000002.1:0-18151 GCA_039978835.1 Parasphingorhabdus sp. | reverse complement strand
TGCCTATCTGTGGACCGGTGATGTCAATGTAAATCGCAACTATTCGGTCAACGGTCTCAACCAATATACAGGTGCTGGCCCCGCCAATTTTACCTATGATGCCAATGGCAATCTGACCAGCGATGGCAGCAGCACCTATCTCTATGACGTCGAAAACCGTTTGGTTAGCGCAACTGGTTCGACGACTGCGAACCTAAGATATGATCCGTTGGGGCGCCTGTTTGAAACATCGGGCGGTAGTGCTGGCACCACGAGATTTCACCAAGATGGAGACGAACTTGTTGCCGAATATAGCGGATCCAATAGTTTGTTAAGGCGTTACGTCCACGGAACTTCTGTGGATGACCCGATCATCTGGTATGAGGGTAGCGGTGTGGCAACTGCTGCCATCCGCCGTCTGCGGGCCAATTGGCAAGGAAGTTTGGTAGCGGTAGCCGATAATGGTGGCAGTGCCATCCAAGTAAATGTTTATGATGATTGGGGCATTCCGGCCCAAACCAATCTGGGTCGTTTCCAGTATACCGGGCAGGCACATATCCCGGAACTAAATATGTATTATTACAAGGCCCGCATCTATTCCCCAACATTAGGCCGTTTCCTGCAGACTGACCCTATCGGGTATGAAGATCAGGTCAATCTATATGCTTATGTCAGGAATGACCCTATGAACAGTATTGATCCTACTGGAATGTTGGAAATTTCTGCAACCTGGAATAAAACCGGAAGTCATATTCCGGGTAAGGCAAGTGTCACCGTTGATGCAGACTTCAATAATGATGGAAATGATGATCTAACATCAGATCAAATTGATCAGTTTAGCAAAGACTTCCGCACAGCCATTCAAGCCCATAACGGCACCGATATTTCAAATGCGGGCAAGCCAATATCCGGTGATCACTCGGATTTATCCAGATCGGCATTCTATTCGGTAACCTCACAATTTGTTGGAGCTGTTATCAATAGATGGGGTAGCTCGTCATTACAATCTGCGTGGTCAAGAATTGCTCGTATCCATATGGACGACAGGTTGACCTCGCCTACTGCATATATTGGTGGGACATGGTTCAATGGAGTTATTGCTGTAAACACAACCTCCAAACGAGGCTTACTCAACAAAAGCCCTTCAAATCTTGCGCGTGTTCTTTTACACGAGTCAGAACATCAAATTTGGGGGGCTACCTTTGGTGACCATCTTGAACAGGATGCTAAAGCACGTCGAAATCTGAAGAAATTTGGTTTGGATGCAGGAGGATGCATTGCACACAGTATTTTCCCAGGGTGTTAAGTCATCTTTATTTTCTTTTGCGGTGTTGGCATATGCTGCTTCTTGTCAACCTGTTGACACCAATAAGGTTGAAGTCTGCTTTGTAGATCAAGAAAATTATACAAAGATCTTTATAAGGAAGGACTGGATCTCTGCGAGGTTTGACAATGATGAATATAGTGGATCCAAGAGATTCGAAAGGTGTGAACATAACGGTCAAATTTGTCTTGAAGGACTGGTGACAATCAATTTTGAAAGGTCTTCTAAACCTGGCAAAAGAGAAATTGGAGGATTTGTTAGTACAAACGGTGAATTTTTTAAATTTTCTGTAGATACAGCTGACAATATCAAACGCTTCTATAGTGAAACACAAAATGGTGCCCCAAAACTGACGTATCGACGATGCGAAGGAGAATCCGGCAAGCTGATGCTTGCAAATGCAATAAAGATTTATGACAAACTGGATTTGCCGTGAAAACTTGCTAAATATCCAACAATCAAACTGGTTCGCCGTTTGGATTGGTACGTAGGCTTACGAAAAAGGGAGCAATGGATTTAGGACTGTTATTCGACCATCTAAATCGTTTGGTTCAAAAGTAGATATTTTTAGACTGGAAGGAGCGAAAGAAAGTTCAAGTGCGAGAATACTCTACTATTCTTCATCCTGGGGGTGTGGTGGACAGGGAAGCCCAGCGGTTCGAGCGCCAGAGAGTTAGAGCCACCGTGCCTGCAAGAACTATCTATATTTGAACTTATCCGTAAGATGTCACTCGATTTTATCTTGAGTAACTGGATTGAAAACAATGCAGGTGCCATCTCAAAAAATGGTTTCGAGTATGAGAGCGGCACGGGTGACGACGAAGTTGCACTAATTTTAGATCTCAGCTCCAATCACATAATGGCAAGAACATACGTATTCGATAATGGTCGAGTTAATTTTGATGCATTCGTTGTTGACGACAGAGATTACCAAATTTTTTTAGAACTTAACGACGATGATGCTGACTTAAAAAACAGCTTGGATATGATATGGAATTGCTTGCTTGAACACAATAAGGTTTAGAAGTTTTGGAAAGATAATCTATTCAACAAAATTGTTGCAAACGGTTGCAGCTGAAAAACTGATTGAAGAGAGGAAATAGTTAAATTTCTCGGCGGAGGAGATGTCGATGGAGAAAGAAAGCGAGTTCAATTTGATTCTGGCGAGTACCATTGATGAAGAAGATCTAGTAGCGGAGTTAAACACGGATCAAAATTGTGTTGCAGAAATCAGGCAACTGAATGATGGAAACCATTCGATCCGCTTCCTGAACGAAAACGGAAAAAACTTAGGCGAAATGGATCTCTCTTTTTTCATGGGACTAATCGAACAAGCGAAATCGAGACTAAGTTAAGACTAGATTGACTTATAGGTTTTAGCAAAAAAACAGCGGCATAATATGAGTGTCTACATTTCTTTATGACCACAGTCTGTTTTAAGGGCAATCATCGTCATACCGTCCAATCCGATACTGAATGACTTTCCCCAATCAAGCCGCTGATCCCGCTCATTGCAAGAAGTGGCAGGCCTGTTTCTGATATAACCTCTATATGGTTAGCAGTGCCAGCTGTGATTCCCGGCGGGCGGTACTCTGGCTTCACTGCCTAAGCGCTTTAATATGTTTAGCCCCGTATGGTCCGCTTGCAGAGATGATTGTCCCGATTGGTGATAAGGCAACGCTATTGACAGATTTCTCTGTTTTACCCAAGTTGAATGCGCGGCAATACTAATTCACCGGTTTTCTTTTCCGTCAGTTTACGACCAACAACAGCATTGCGCACAAAGAGTTTTACTTGTGGAGAGGCGCTTCCGCCAATTAGCTTGGCCGACTTTATCACACCCTTGTTACCAACAGAAATAGATAATTCAATAGAACCACGTGCCCGAGGTAATCGTTTTCGGAGCTGCTTTACCCAGTTATCAAATGCATCTTGATCAATGCCTTCAACAAAATTGCTGGCGCCATATTCATTGCGTCGCGCGCCTCGGTCTTTTCCTTTTTCCGGATCGCGATTGGGTGATGCCCCGGCATAGGGATCGTAAACGCCTTTGCTGGAACCCGTGCCAACGCCTGACCCTTGCGTTGTTCCCGCACCGGCACTGACATCTGGTGCGGGGCTCTCTAACTGCGCGACAAGGATGCGTCCGACTGACCATTCTGGCAGTAATTCGGTTTCAATCGTCGCATCCAAATCGGATGTGGGGGAGGGCGCTATTGTGGGTGACCCGGTTCCACCCTGCTGGGGCTGCAGTTCAGTCTCTTTATTGGAGCTTCCCATATCCACCATGGTCATCGTCGCTTCAAGCGTGGTCGATGGATCGACTGGCTTTTCCCATTCAAGGTCAAAAGCAGAAGTCACCAGAAAATACAGAAATGCGCTATTCAGTCCTATAGCCAAAACCGCACTAGGCGCTTTTTCAAGTTGTTCTCGGAAAGGAATGTCGGCGGAAATTTGTGGCGACCAATTGAGACTTAGAAAAGGCAAGCCCAATCGCCTTTTCACCTGCCAGGTTTCAACCGTTTCAAAGGCCATTTCGTATCTTCATAAGAGAATTGGTACAATAGACCAAGGTCAGTCTAATTTCCATAAATATTCCAGCAAAAAGTGAACTATTAGATTTGCCATAAAATACAGAACTCACTACTCTATGAGTCTTATTTAGGGGATGATCTTGCCGAGTCTTTCGGAATATATTTTGGAAGAAGAAATACTACCCCCAGCAGAGCTGGAGCGTTCTGAGCAAATTGCTGCAGAAAACAATATGCGTCTGCCTTGGGTGCTTTCACAAATGGGTCTGGTCAGCGATGAAACACTATTGGAATCCATGTGTGAGATTAGCGAGCTACCGAAAGCATCTGAAGCGCTTTTGGAGCGTGTGCCTGCTGCGGTAGAAGGACTTAATCCGCTCTACCTCAAGAAGCATAAAATTTTACCGGTTGATGATGGTGATGGGGTAGCCATAATTGTTAGCGATGCTGAACAAGTACAGGTGATCGAAGCCCTTTCATTCGCTGCGGCGAAAACTGTTACACCAAAGCTTGCTCGCATCGACGATATTGATGATCGGCTTAACCAACACTTTGGACTGGAGTCCGATGAAAATCATTTGGATATGGCTGGTGCCGATCTAGGCGACGAATTGGAGCGTCTACGCGATGGGAATAGTGAAGCGCCAATCATCCGGCTGGTGCATGAAGTTTTGACAAGCGCGGTCAAAAGGCAGGCTTCGGATGTGCATATTGAGCCGATGGCACGGCATTTATGTGTACGTTACCGGATTGATGGGCGCCTGTCCGAAGTTGAACGCCATCCTGCAAGTATCTCCGAAGCGGTGGCTTCACGTATCAAAGTGATGGCGGGGTTGGATATTTCTGAAAGCCGCTTGCCGCAAGATGGGCGCATCAAGCTGACCGTGCGCGGCGAAGAAGTGGATGTACGTGTTTCGACATCCCCCATTGCCCATGGCGAAAGCATAGTCATGCGATTGCTCGGCCGCACTAGTCTGCCATTGGAGTTAGATAAGCTAGGCTTATCAGATATTGCTTACCAGAAACTCAAAACTGCTCTTGCTCAACCACATGGTATTATCCTTCTCACTGGACCAACTGGCAGCGGCAAAACTACCACACTCTATTCAGCGATCAACGAACTGCGCCGACCTGAAGTGAAAATCCTGACCGTTGAAGATCCCGTAGAGATTATGCTCGAAGGGATTAATCAAGTTCAAGTGCATCCCGAAATAGGGCTCGACTATGCAAGCAGCTTGCGGGCCTTTTTGCGGCAAGATCCGGATATTCTCATGATCGGCGAAATCCGCGATGGCGAAACGGCAGAAATTGCACACCGTGCTGCACTGACTGGGCATCTGGTGCTGTCGACCCTTCACACCAATAGCGCATTGGGTGCCTATACGCGACTGAATGATATTGGTGTTGAGCCGTTTCTTGTTGCATCTACGGTAATTGCGACAATCGCTCAAAGACTGGTCAGAAGTCTATGTAATGACTGTAAAGAACAAAGGATGCTTACTGATGGTGAGGCGGATTTGTTCGTCCGTTGCGATCTTTCGGTACCAGATCATCTCTATGCTGCTGGTGGCTGTAATGCATGTCACAATAGCGGCTATCAAGGCAGGAAGCCGCTGATTGAGGTTGTGACGGTGACTGAAGAATTGCGAGAAAGAATCCGGGTAGATGATGCTGAAAACTACAAGATAAAGCCAGCAGAAACGCTGTTTGGTCATGGCCTTGCTCTTGCTAGTCATGGTATTACCAGTCTTGAAGAAGTCCAGCATGTGGCGAACTTTACATGACAGAGTTTCGCTGCCTCGCTGTCGATGGGTCTGGCAAGAAAAGCTGGCAACGCGTTGATGCTTCCAATGAACAGGCATGCGTCCAGATCGTAATGGCCAGCGGTCTAACACCGCTACAAGTGACTAGCGGCTCGCCGACATTGAGCGAACGCCTCAATCAACCAATTGCAATATCACCGAGTTCCGGGCTTGCTGAACAGGCATTGATCTTGAGCCAATTAGCGTTGCTGGTGCGTTCTGGCCTACCAGTTGATCGCTCGCTTGATCTATTGCGTGATCAAGCAGGCAAGGCGCGGCAACAGAAGCTTCTCGGTGCTATCCTATCGCAAGTAAAAGAAGGCAATGGTCTCGCCAGCGCATTGGAATCGCAAAATATTTTTCCCGCATTTGTAACCGGCGTTATCCGGTCTGCAGAGAAAGGTGGCAGTCTAGGAGAAGCTCTGACGTCCCTGTCTGAGCGAATGATCAAGGCGACGGAGACCCGTTCAAAGTTAATCACTGCTCTAACCTACCCGGTGGCCGTTCTAATCGCGACCGTGGCAGCCCTTGCAATCGTGCTGACGAGCGTTGTGCCGCAGTTTGAACCGATATTTGAGGGTCAAGAGGATAAGCTGCCCGGGCTCACAGTTTTTGTACTCAATTTGTCAGCATTCACCCAAGAATATGCGGGTATAGCTCTTGGTGGCATTTTGTTGATTGCCTTATCAGTTTGGCTTTTTCTGAGATCAGAAACAGGGCGGCGAGTTTTGAGTCAATCCGCGCCCTATATTCCTGGTATGACGCTGCGCAACCAATATCTAGCTGCTCAGTTTACTGGACTTTTATCCACGTTGTTAAATGGCGGTCTTACAGTTGTGCGAGCATTGCCACTAGCACGGCAAACGCTTTCGAGCAGACGCTGGCGAAGTGAACTGGAGCTGGTTGAGAACAAGATACGGGAAGGCAGCCGCCTTTCATTTGCCTTGGAGGCAACGTCTGTGTTTCCTCAAACAGCTAGCCGCTTGATTGAGGTTGGTGAGCGAACAGGAAAACTGGCTGAGACATGCGGCCATGCATCGAAAATTATGGGTGATACGGCTGCTGCCCGGATTGAACGTGTTGTCAGTCTCGTTAATCCCATTGCCATCATTCTGATGGGCGGTTTGGTGGCATTGCTGGTGGCTGGAGTGATGCTTGGGATTTTTGCTTTGGGAGATTTTGCAGGATGAAGGTTCCTAAAAAAATTCAGAATAAGAACAATGCCTCAGAGGCAGGTTTTACCTTGATGGAAATGCTCGTTGTTTTGGTCGTGATCGGATTGATCGCAGCCGTCGCTATTCCACAAATAACAAAACTAATGGGCAGTGCGAAATCCAAGGCAACAAAGGTGCAGATGGAGACTTTGTCAGCTGGTTTGCGATATTATGAAATGGATGTGGGCGCCTATCCTTCAAGCGAGCAGGGGCTTGAGGTTCTATGGTCGATGCCAGACCCTGAACCTGGTTGGAGCGGGCCGTATTTAAGACAAGAACGTCAGTTAAAAGATCCTTGGAATCGTGATTTTCTTTATAGATCTCCGGTGGAGGGCGCGCCTTTTGAGCTTGTATCACTTGGCGCAGACGGCAAGGAAGGGGGGATGGGCGAAGATGCCGACATCAAAGCCATTCCCTAGCCAAAAGCCTAACGGCTTTACCTTGATCGAAATGCTTGTCGTACTTTCGATACTCTCTTTGGCGGCAGTTCTGTTTATTGGTTCGACGAGCGGTGGCAATGGAATAGAAACCCGGACAGTCACCCAGAACCTGAAACAGAAAATTGTTCAGACGCGCCAGCGAGCTGTAGATAGATCCATCGCCCAAGCCGTTGAGTTAGAAGGTGCAGACATCAAATTTACCCCCGTCATTGGGGCGAGCGAAAACCTGATTTTTTATGCTGATGGTTCAAGTAATGGGGGCGTTTATAAAAGCCAAAAACGGACAATCATGACGGTTCGTTGGTTGGATGGGGCGGTTACAAAGTGAGTTCTGTCCCGACAAGAAATGGTTTTACGTTGATGGAAGTCTTGGTGGCTTTGGTAGCGTGTGCATTTTTGATGGCGGTTCTGTTGGACGGTGCCGTATCGGCAAAGTCCAGAAGTAAGACGCTGCAGCTTCAAGATGAAGCTCTGCTGTTAGCAGATGCGCATATCGATGAATTGAAAAATGAGAGAGGCGAACCCGCAAGCACATCCGGTAGGTCAAACGGATTGACCTGGTCGCTTCAAGAAGAAGAGATTGCAAGAGATCGACGTGGCAATCTGGTTTTGGTCAAAGCAGTGATGACTGTTGTATCGGCAGATAATGTGGAACTTTTGGATATGGAAAAGCGCTATCTTAAAAAGTTGCTAATCTCATGAATGAAGACGGTTTCACTCTTGTTGAGACGCTGGTTGCGTTGGTTGTTGGCGCAATGTTGTTGGGATCAATTAGCTGGGTGGTATCTGGCTTTACGCGCGATCTAAAAGCCGTCGAAACTGCCGATCAGACCCGGGAAATCGCACGGGCCTCAACTTTCTTAAACCGTATTCTATCATCTGCGAGATTTTCTGATCAAGACGGGCAGCCCTTCCCAAGGTCAGATACATCTCTAACCTTCAAAACGCCAACCCCTCTGGCCCTGGGTGGAACCGGCTATGCTGAAGCAAAGCTAGATGTTGTTTCTGATAAAAATGGTCAATCACTTACATTTACCGTTCTGGATGCAGATGTACCCACGACCAGGATTGTGGATGGTGCTAAGTCCATCTCTTTTGATATTTCCGAAAGTGAAAACCCAACCTATTCTGGCAGATTTCTGAGTGAGGTCAAAATCGTCGTCAGTACTGAAGATCAAATCGATCCAAAAATTATAAAAGTGGGGCCAAAAATAGATGGCGTCGGTGCCTGTATATTTGATGTGATATCGCAAAAGTGCCGGACATGAATTCTGTGAGCCATAACTTTATTGTTCATGCGCAAGGATTGTGGTCCTGGTGGAGCGATGAAATGCTCTCCATGACTCCTGAAGCTTGGAGAGGCGGTGCAACTCCGCGTGATCGCTTTGATATGTTTCTAGAAGCTGAAGAAACGATTTTGGAAATTGTGCGAGATGGCGACGCTCGACGTATGCATGAGGCTCATGCGTTGGAAGATCTTGATGATGAAGGGTGGTCGCAAATTGCCGAATTTGCCGAATCCCATAGAGTGCGGTTGTTTCTTACGTCAGGTGATTTTCTTGAAATCCCAGTAACGCTTCCAAAAGCAAGCTCTGGTCAATTGCGATCGGCAATAAATCTGCAACTGCCAACATTGTCTCCAATTGTTCCGGATAAAATAGATTGGAACTTTTTGGAACTTGGCCGGACCGATCACGATTTAAACTTGAGTCTTATCATCGCTCGTTCAACCCGGCTTGATGAATTGGAATCGATATTTGCGCTGCGTGGCTTGATGCCGCCGCAAATCTGCGTGCAGCTTGGCGAGCAAATTGTCACATTGCGTAAGCCATTGGAACTGTCTGCGACGCCCGTTAGCAGTAAGAATATGCTAACTGCAGGTGCTACCATTGGTATGCTTTGCCTGATTCCTATCACAACTATTGCCGGCGCAAACGTGCTTACATCATTGGATGAAGACCGGATTGCACGTCTTGAGAAAGACCTTGCACCAAAACTTGCCCAAGAAAGAGAAGCGCAGCGTGAAGAGAAAATCCGCCGCGCCGCCGCACCGCTTTTCAACATGTCAAGTGCGAGCAATCGGCTCGAAGCACTGGCTATTCAATTGCCAGAAACGGACTGGGCTGTTGTTTCCAGTCAGGGTGCCGATGGCGGTTTTGAGTTTGTAGCCGATATGGCCAACAGAGAAGTTACCGAGGATGCGCTTCGTCAAAATACCACCCTAAAAGGACTGGCTGAAAGAGAAGAGATTCCGACAGAAAGTGCGCGAACGCGCGTGCGATATAGGATCGGTTCATGAACCAGGAGAATACATATGAGGTGCAATCTTTGCTGCAAGGATTTTCACCGTTCACCCGCAAGTTCTTAGCGCTTGGGATACTATTCTTGGGATTGTTCTTTTTTTGGACGGTGATTGCCTCACCGGTTGTGTCGCAAATGTCGGCAAGTCTCACTGAGCTCAACGATACGCGCTTTCAACGCATGCGATTGGAACAGATACAAAACCGGCCCGCCGTTGAGCCAACAGGAAATTTTCCAACCAATCTAGTTTTGGCAGCGGGATCAGCTGAAGAGGCTCAAGCTGCTTTCGCAGCGCAAATCAACGCGGTCGCTTCGCAAAACACCATGGATATGGCGCTTGCGCCGCGTCCTCTAACGAAAGGGTCACAACTAATAGCTTTTGACGTCTCGGTAATGGCGCCGGAAGTGAATATTGTAAAATTCATTAATAGCTTGGAACGTGCAAGTCCGATGATGAGGCTGCGTAATTGGCAGATTGATAGCGCGGCGATTGCGGGTACTGTTGATCCTCAAAATGGTAATACAGATGAATCAAACGGAAATGTCCAATTTTCTGGCCAGCTTATCGGTGCTTGGATCAGATCATGAGCTACAGGATCGAACGCCACTGGATCATTTTGGGCGTTGCAGCCGTCTTCATGATAGGCGTACCTTGGCTCTTGCTGTCTCGCGAACCCGAGGCTCCTCCAGAAAAACAACCGCTTATTGTCTCTAAGGTCCAATCGCAAGAGATTGTCAGCGCAGATATATCGCTTCAGAAGCCGATTTTTAATGCTGAACGTAAACCGTTCACTGACACTATGGCTAGAGCGGAAAACCTTGAAGACGTAGAAGAAGCGCTCCCTCAGCAAGCTCCGGCGCCTACCTTGGTTGGAGTGGTTTCTAAACGGCGCGGGAAAGCGGTGGCTATTGTTAAAGGACAAGATGGCACTGCGCAGACATTGTCACCCGGACAGAATATTGATGGCTGGCGCCTCGTAAGCGTTGGTAAATCCGGCGCTAGATTTGCTTCGAGTAGCGGCCCCGTTGATGTCAATCTTGATTTTGCAAACAAAGCAATAGGCGGACCAGTTGCGCTGTCCCAAACCGAGCCTGATCCAGTGGAGAATCCAATTGAGTAGTTTTAAGGTGTATAGTGGTGTGGATGATCGAACAGGCTTTTTAGGCTTGCTTACAGCTATAGCATTAGCGGCACTAATGCATGCTCAGGTCTCTGCCCAAACACCCAAATCTTCCAACATCCAATATGATGAAGTAAATGGATATTCTTTGGCTTTTGTCGATGCTGATGTGAAACGTGTTGTTGATGCGGTCATGGGGTCAATGCTTGGTGCCAACTATTCCATCGACCCTGAAGTTACTGGAAATATTACACTTCGCACAGTTAAACCAGTTGCACAGCAGTCCCTCGTTCCGCTCCTAGAGGAAGCATTGGGAAGCGTTGAAGCTGTGATTATCAAGCGCGGTAGCAGCTTTCGGATTGTTGGCCGAAACAAAGCGCGCAGCGTTGCTAGTATTGCATCATCTCCTTCCGCTATTTCTCAGCCATCTGGCGTAGAAGTCGGAACACCAAGAAAATTTCCGCGATCTGCTCCGGGCTTTGCAACCGAAGTCATTGATTTAAACTTTGGCAGCGCGAAGCAAATTTCAAAACTTATCTCGGAATTTCTGGGTGACAAAATCGCTGAAGCCTCCCGAGACGGACGCAATGAATTGCTCATCAGTGGCAGTGCAGATGAGCGCGACGCTGCCAAACAGCTAGTAGCTCGCTTTGATATTGATACGCTGTCACAAATGGTATTTGAAATCTACCGGCTTGAAAATGTCGATGCTGATACAATCGTGTCCGAGCTCGATAAGATTTTTGAACCGCCTTATGATATTTTGGGCTCACGCATAAGATTGGTGCCATTGCCGCGCCTGCGTTCTGTATTGGGGATAGCGGCCAGTAGAGCTGATCTGGTACGCATCGAACCTTGGATAGATAGATTGGATATGGGCGGTTCCGGCAAGCGTAAGCTCTACAGCTATGCTGTTCAAAATAGCAGGGCTGCGGATATAGCAAGATCATTGCAGCTGGTACTTGGCAATGGCAGTACCAATAGTCCCCCACCTATTGAAACACAGCGAATAGATGTTAGCGGATTTGGCGGCGGTGCAATTTCGACATCGGAAGATGAACCCGCGCCGCAAACGGTGCAATCGGCGTCAGAATCTACATCTCCGATAGCAGGCAATTTGCGCATTGTTCCAAACAACCAAAATAACAGCTTGCTGATTTATGCAAATGGCGAAGAATATGGTTTTATTCGCGAGGCACTCGAAAAACTGGATCAGCCCGTTGCACAGGTTCTAATTGAAGCCACGCTGGCTGAAGTAACATTGAGTGATGATCTGCGATTTGGTGTAGACTTTTCTGTTTTCCGGTCAGGATCGAACGGCACAAACACCATTACCAATAGCGGAACAACAAGCGGTACTCCTGCTCCCTCTTTTCCAGGCTTTTCAGTATCTGTGCTTGGATCGACAGCATCAGCTGTCCTCAACACACTCCAATCTAAAACCAATGTACAAGTGTTATCCGCGCCCAAGATTTTGACGTTGAATAATGAGCCAGCAACATTGCAGGTCGGAGACCAGGTTCCAATCGTAACTCAACAATCGCAAGGAACGGTTTCACCGGGCGCGCCTATTGTAAACAATATTGAATTGCGTGACACGGGCGTCATTTTGCAAGTCACACCGCGTGTCAACGATAGCGGCACAATTATCTTGGATATTTCGCAGGAAGTAAGCGATGTCGCAAGCACAACAACTTCGGGTATAAACTCGCCAACAATCCAACAGCGCCGCCTTGCAAGCACTGTGGCGACACGCTCAGGCCAGATGATAGCGTTAGGCGGGCTTATTAGAAATCGCCAGACCAAACAAAAATCGGGTATTCCGCTCCTCAGCCAGATTCCAATTATTGGCGGTCTGTTTGGGCGTGATGTGGAGACAGGTAGTCGAACAGAATTGATTATATTGATAACACCGACAGTCATTCGGTCGCCAGAAGAGATAAAAAATACTGTGGATGCCCTGATTGATGGCCTCGATTTAACGCGGCCGTTGATTGATGAGGCAAAGAAAGGGCTAGTTGGTTCGCGATTGAATCAAAACAATAACCAGCCACCTGACCTTCCGGTAAGTCCCGATGGTAATCCGTAGCTGGGACAACCGGCCATTTGTTCCTAAACAAGGCGAGCGCGGCTATATATTAGTAACAGCCATGTGGTTGTTGTTGTTGGGGGCCTCCATTGTTGCACTATTGATGTTGAAAAACCTGGGACGTGGTGAAGAAATTTCTTTTGAACGCGAACAACTGCAAATCCAATATGTTCAAGAAAGTGCGGTTGAAACGGTTGTTGCCGATATGCTGTTCAACGGTCCGCGTGGAGAGTTTGTTCTACTGCCAGCAAAGACGAGTTACATTATTGATGGCACTCAAGTAACTGTCCGCGTCACGAGCGAGAGTGGTAAAATAGATGTCAATCAAGCGGATCCGTCATTGATTGATCGCGCACTAAGAGGGTTTGGGATTTCTGCGCTGCAAAGGCAGAGTTTTATATCGCAAATCAAAGTGGAACGTGCGAATGGAAGGCTGTTTCAATCGAACGGTGATGTTGAAAGTGCCATGGAAAAATCGGGTATCATCGATCGTGACGGGTTTTGTGTATCTCGCTATTTTACAGTTTATTCTGGCCTAGCGTCGCCGCAAACTAACCAGATGGATGCACCCCTAGCCCGCGCACTAGGGCAACCGACTTTAGAGGCTGCCGGAAAGGCAGGTACGGGTGCGGCTATGAAAATAGAGATCACTTCAGATGGAAATGCACCCTTGAATGTAATCATCAGAACCAGCGGATTGGTTAGTCAAAGTCACTCTGTTTTGGATTGGCGGTATGCCGCCAATTGTAACTGAATCCGCGCTGTAACTGCCAAAATAAGTCGTCTGCGCTCGGAACAACACTGTACAACGCTAGTGCCCGCTTTGGTGCAAAAGGAGACACTCGAGACGAGTAAATACATTAGCTGATATTGTCCAAATTAGTATTTTGTCCGAAATTATCAAATCCAATTTGGTTCTATTGTACGAATCCCACTTGCCATGTTGGAGATTACAGTACAGTTTCAATAAATAACAGAACAAAGGTCGCATCTTGTCACTCGAATAAACGAGGATAGATGTTTTGAAATTTTTGAATTTTTCTGGTTTTCACCAGATTGTCGCTTGGCTCAATTCCATTGAGCTCGTTCGTGGCTATGGAACTTATTCATCCAGTTTCAGTTTCGTAACTTTGCTATCCTTCATCGTCGTTGGGCCCGCATTTGCAGCAGAGACTCACGCATTTAAATATGATGCGCAAGGCCGCTTAATCAAAGTAGAGCGCACTGGCACGGTTAATGGCGGCATCTACACTGATTATGATTATGACGATGCTGATAACCGGGACCGTGTAAAGGTGACCAGCGGAAACAGTAACACGCCTCCTCCACCTCCACCACCACCACCACCACCTCCTCCTCCTCCTCCTCCTCCTCCTCCTCCGCCGCCATCGACAACGACATTGACGAATAGTGCTCTTGTGGTCCTATCTGCGCATACAGGGACTTATTCCTGTGCCAGCTACAACATATTTGGAACGCAGTATGACAGCTGTTGGCTCAATAGCGGATTTGTTGGTGTTTACTCGGCAACAAACGGGGTTGGTACTTTTGATCCAGGATATTCCATGACCAGTCCCAAAACCCTCAAAGTGCAAGCCAGCTATTATGGAACGGGAGTTGCGCCATGAAGAATTTTGCCACCCTCATTGCAGCATCTCTTGTTGCTGTCGTACCATCTCCAATGGAATCAGCATCCGCGCAAGCGCATTCGAATATTTGCATGATGCGAATGACGACCGGCGGCGCTGGCGGAGGAGCACCATTCACGATTATTGTTAAATCCAGCGAGCGTTCCCGTTTGGAAGCAAGAGGTTTTTCTGTAACGCCGTGTAAGGGCAAGCGCGGACAGCTTGCAAATTACAAACAGCAGATATGTAGTTTTGCACAAAAAGCACCGCCGCCAGTGCAGCAAAATTTCAGAAAGATCCACGGCGCTTCACCGACCGAACTTTGTCAGGCGGTGAAGGCAAAATGATCGACTGTACAGACAACACTGCTCTCCCCGAACAGGAACTTGGAATGAAATCGATATTTGAAATGACTCAGTTTTTTGCCGTTCTGATTGTTCTAATGGCGTTCGGTATTGCGAGTTCCGCAACTGCACAGACCAATGGTGGCGCTCCCCCAGTCCCAGTTCGATCGGCCATCGATGAAAACGGGGTTGATGTTGTGCGCGGAACGTTCAACTATGGTCATGATCATCTCAGCATTGGTGCGGACGGTAAGCAGGGGCTTTCTTACGCAACCCGCCAAAGCGGTTCGACCAGTGCGACCTCTCACGTCACCACGCTTCATATTAGCGGAAATACGGCGACCTTTACCGTTGACGGTGTGTCGGACACATTTGTGAACGGTGTGTCGACTGAGGGAAATGGGTCATCATATATCTATTCCAGCCCGCTCTATACTTACACAAGCAGCGATGGCACCGTCACCCGGTTCGTTAGCAATAGCAGTTATAACTTCTTTGAAGCGGCAACTGCACGCGCTTTGGACACGGTTTTTCCCGATGGGACAAAACGTACCTATAATCACAAGATCGTACAATATTGTGCTGGTGGTTATGAGCTAGGTGTATGCCAATCGGTGCTGCAATATGCTTTGCGTCTACAATCCGTAAACAACAGCAATGGCTATCAACTTAAATTCAATTACGCGCTCAGCAAAACATCGCTGGTCGAAAGTGAATATTATGATTGGTCAAGGTTGACCTCGATCAAAGCTCTTAACAATGCGGTAGAATACTGCAATCCCACCCTAGACTATTGTTCGACATCGCAAAATTGGCCGACATCGACCATTACAAACAGCGGCGGTGCAACAACGATAACCGATGCTGAGGGGCAGCAAACCCGGTATACGGGTTCGCCTCATACAGGCGTGTTTAAGATCAAACGCCCCGGTTCAACGACCGACAATGTTACAGCAACGCACGATGTCAATAACCGGGTGACTTCACTATTGCGCGACGGGCTTTCCTACACCTATGCTTATTCGGATAGCGGCAACACGCGTACCACAACAAGAACCGATCCGGCGAGCAAGCAGCGCGTTTATACATCGGACTTGACGACATTCCGGATTACTTTGTTCAAGGATGAGCTGAACCGTCAGACATCCTATACCTATGACAGCAATGGACGGGTTAAGCGGGTTACCTTGCCCGAAGGCAACTATGCGGAATATACATATGATGCGCGCGGCAATGTGACCAACACGACCAGAGGTGCGAAATCTGGTTCAGGCACAGCGAATATTGTAACAACCGCAAGCTATCCGGCAAGTTGTAGCAACAAGAAAACCTGTAACAAGCCTACGTGGACCCGGGATGCTACCGGCAAACAAACCGACTATACCTATAACTCCAGTCACGGCGGCGTGCTAACGGTGACGCAGCCCGCGCCAAGCTCGGGAGCTGCTCGGCCTCAAACACGTGTCAGCTATTCAGCAAAACAAGCCTATTTTAAAAACTCTACCGGTTCTATCGTTGCCTCCGGTCAGTCGACGCAGATGCCAACACAGATAGCTTCTTGTAGAACCGCATCAAGCTGCTCCGGCGGTACCGATGAAACGAAGACCGTGATTAACTACGGTTCGCAAACCGCTGGCGTCGCCAACAACCTTCTGCCTGTCAGTGCGACGGCCAGCGCAGGCAATGGCACGCTCGCAGCCACTTCCAGCTTCACGTTTGATAACTGGGGCAATCAGTTAACTGTTGATGGACCTTTGACTGGGACTGCTGATACATCACGGACACGCTATGATGATGTACGTCGGGTTGTTGGTGTAACCGGCGCGGATCCTGATGGAGTTGGGTTGATGCAGCCTCGAGCGCAACGATTTGCGTATAACGCTGACGGTCAGATGACAAAGTTTGAAATCGGAACTGTGACTAACCAAACCGACGCCGCCTGGAACGCCTTTTCGGTGTTGGAAACCGTTACCAGTACCTATGATGGAAATGCCCGAAAAACGCGTGACGCATTGACGACCGGTGCAACCACACAGGCGGTGGCGCAATATAGCTATGACAATATGAGCCGTTTGCAGTGCCGTGCGCAGCGGATGAATATGGCGTCGCTTCCAACCAATGCATGTGCCTTGGGAACGGCCGGGTTATTTGGTTCGGATCGGATTGTTAAAAATATCTATGATGCTGCCGGTCAGGTGACCAAGGTGCAAAACGCATTGGGCACATCGGATCAGGTGGATGAGATCAGAACGACGTTCAACAATAATGGCACAACGGCAACCGTGAAAGACGGCAAAGGCAATTTAACTAGTTATACCTATGATGGCCATGACCGCTTATTGCGGACCAAATACCCCAGTAAGACTGTAGCAGGAACCAGCTCTGCAACAGATTATGAGCAACTGGCTTATAACACCCAAGGTAATGTCTCTAGCCAGCGGCGCAGAAATGGTCAGACGATTTATCATAGCTATGACAATCTTGGCCGTGCGACGCTTAAGAATTTGCCCGGCACAGCCAATGATGTGCACTACAGCTATGATCTTCAGGGACGTCAACTAACGGCAAGACTTGTCTCGTCCGGCGGTCTTGGCCTGACTAACGCCTATGACGCCTTGGGGCGTTTAACTTCGGTCACCGATACAACTGGTGGCGGATCGCGCACCACCAGCTATCTATATGATACGGCCTCGCGCCGTACCCGCATGACCTATAGCGATGGATATTATGTTGCTTATGAATATAAAACGGACGGCTGGCTCTACCGATTGCGTGAAAATGGTTCAGGCATATTGGCAACCTATGCCTATGATGCCAATGGCCGCAGAACCTCGCTAACCTATGGTAATGGTGCGGTTACTAACTATGCCTATGATGCGGCATCGCGTCTCGCATCTCTAACCAGCAATCTCTCTGGCACTGCCAATGATCTGACCACAACCTTCGGCTATAATCCCGCGTCTCAATTATCGCAGCTAACGCGCAGTAATGACAGTTACGCCTGGACGGGTCACTATAATGTGGATCGCAACTATACAGTAAACGGGCTTAACCAGCTTACCACAGCAGGGGCATTGTCGCTCAGCTATGACACAAACGGCAATCTGACCTCAGATGGCACCAACAGCTACACTTATGATAATGAAAACCGCCTAATCACCGGCACGGGCGGGGTTACCCTGACCTATGATCCCTATGGGCGTCTAGCCAAGACAACTGGCACAGCGACCACCCGCATGGGCTATGACGGCGCTGACCTGATCGCGGAATATGCCAGCAATGGCTCCACCGTATTGCGTAAATATGTACATGGCGACGGAATCGATGATCCGATCCTATGGTATGAAGGCAGCGGCACAAGCAACAAACGCTATATGC
>JBDWAQ010000001.1:0-2057 GCA_039978835.1 Parasphingorhabdus sp. | reverse complement strand
GGCGATGTTGATGCTACTGCGCCGGATGAATGTCGAAGGTGTGACGGTGCATGGGTTCCGCTCGACATTCCGCGATTGGGCGTCCGAAGAGGCAAACGCGCCGCGTGAAGTGGCGGAAATGAGCTTGGCACACCGGGTTGGATCTGAAGTTGAGAGAGCCTATGCGCGCTCTGACTTGCTGGATAAGCGGCGCGAATTAATGCTACGCTGGGCAAATTTTGTCACTGGTTGTGATGCCTTCACGGAGGCTAAATGATAGAGATAGCTATCAACCAGCCAGAGCTTCGTTCAATCGATTTTTTTCGCGTTGCATTGAGTGAGCCCAGTGACGATGAACGGAAAAAAGCAATCAAAAGCATCACACTAGACATTGAAGCAAGTCGCTTAGAAATGCAGAATAGCAAATTTGGTGTCGAATGGATGCGAGATCAGATTAATGCGGCTTTCGTTCAGTGGGTTGCAGCAACTGCACAGGAGCGACATGAAGCAGCTTTTTAGCTTTTCCAAATTGGGCAGCGTTATGAAGCCAAAAACGAGCGGAAGCTAAATGTTGCAGAACATATTGGCACGAAGATCTGGCTTTCGATCCAAGATAGAAAGTTTGAGGGGCTCCACTCATGGGGAGGAATACTGCAGCAAGTCAGCGATGATGCCAGAAACTTCGATGTTGCCGGTGCCAGGGACAAAGACACCTTACGCAAGATTTGGAATAGCTATCGTGGTGTTGTTCATCTCGGTATGGCTATCAGTTATTGTGAGGATAACCCTTCGCAAAACATTGACATACTACATCTGGCCGCACTTTTTCGGTGCAGTTTATGCGAAAATTGCCCGAGAGGGACATCGAAACCCGATGTGAACCAAAATATCCAATTTTCTTTCCTATATAAATCAAAGCTTTGGGGTCCCCGATTTGCAGGTCGGGGACTGCCGTTTGGTATCGATTAAGCTGCATTCCTTCGTTGCAACTGAGCGTAACGTAAGGACAATGACCAATGACCAATGACCAATGACCAAACTCTTCGAGGACGACCGGACGTAAGTGCTGGGTGATCCAGAACTCAATTTTATTGGAAATAGGGAAAAGCTCGCCCAATGGCGACATAAGAGCATGGGCCCCGCTTACTACAAGCTTGGGCGCAAAGTTGTCTATCACGGACGCGCTCTCAATGCCTGGGCAGTTGCAAACCGGACAGACCCTAATGCCGGTGAGGTGGTCTGATGTTCGATCTTCGTTCTACCCAAATGCGCTGGAAATATTTGATTGGGGCCTGTGCTCAATGCAAACACGATTGTGCCGTTCCTGGTAGCGGGCGAGTATAGCCGTGTCGGCGAAATCAAGTTCCGTACAGCTAGGATTATTTGAGCAGCTGGCATCAGAGTCAAAGCCTACACAAGCTGCCTCAACTCAGGCAAAGACCCTGAGTTTCCGATCGCGCTCGCTACATTCTTCCAGCATGGATCGCCGGAACGAACTGGCGTCGACTCGTTGCTGCCATAGCCGCCCGGAACGGCAACATTGCCAACTATTGCACAATGGAGATGGGACGAACTTCTTTGCCGATAAAAATCCACAAAACGCGCATCAGGTAGACCGTCAGTGATAAAGCCAGTGTAAACCCCCAAAAAGAAGACAAGCTTGTCACTCAAGATCGCGATATCGTGCATCGTTGACATCCATCTTTGCTAGAATGTCGTCTTCGAGATTTCCACCAAGAATCGCCGACAAAAGAATGATGTAGATTGCGGCATCTGCAAGTTCTTCGCGAAGCTCCTGTGACGCCTCGGTCAAGCTGGGACCAACATACCCTTCCGTTTTTAGAGATAGACTCACCTTCTTTAACAAGTTGGCAAATTCGCCTACTTCTCCGGTAATCCCCCCAATTTTAACGGGGTTCAGCCGTAGAATTCGAGCGGCTGTTTTCAGTTTCATGGCGGGTGTGATGCCGCCAATGCCCATGTTGGGTCGCTCGTTGTTGTAAGTCCAGAGCCATTCCGTTGCCTGGTCTTGCGCCTCCTCGATGGTTTCAAAGATATATTGGCCCAACCACTCACCC